>CAVXQI010000022.1:0-438420 GCA_963763725.1 uncultured Acidobacteriaceae bacterium | reverse complement strand
CCTCCATTCTTTCGCCAGAACTTCAACATCGATGTGCGCACTGGCTGCGAAGCCATCTCCATCTCGCCCAAAGCTAAGACGGTGGAACTGCGCAACGTCGCCACTGGCGAAGTAACGACCGAGTCCTACGACAAGCTGGTGCTCTCGCCCGGCGCTCCGTCCGTCCATCCGCCACTACCCGGCATTGATCTGCCGGGCATCTTTCATGTGAGGACAGTACCCGATACCAAGACCATCCTTGAGTGGATTGAACGCGGCACGTCGTTCCTCACCGGAATGTATCGCTACTCTGGCATTCAGATGGTGAAGCCGGTGCGGCGCGCTGTTGTGGTCGGCGGCGGCTTCATCGGCCTCGAGATGGCAGAGAACCTGGTCCACCTCGGCTTCGACGTCACCCTGATCCAGAAGCTCGATCAATTGCTGGGACCGCTCGACAAGGAAGTCGCGAATCTTGTCGAAGGTCATGTGACCGCGCATGGAGTCAAGCTCGTACTCAACGACGGCGTCACCGGCTTCGCACAACAGGACGGCGGCGCGCTCGACGTGCAGACCATTTCCGGCAAGACGTTCCCGGCCGACATCGTGATTCTCGCCATTGGCGTGCGTCCCGACACCAAGTTGGCAAAAACCGCTGGGCTGGAAATCGGCGAACGCGGCGGTATTCGCGTGGATGAGCACATGCGCACCAGCGAGCCGGACATCTTCGCCGTGGGCGACGCAGTCGAAGTGAAGGATTTTGGGACTGGCGAGTGGAGCCTCATCGCGTTGGCCGGCCCGGCAAACCGCCAAGGCCGCATCGCCGCCGATGTCATAGCCGGGCGCGATTCCCGCTATCGCGGCACCCAGGGCACCTCCATCATTGGACTGTTCGGCGGCGCGGCGGCGTGGACTGGCATCAGCGAAAAGACCCTCAAGCGGCGCGGCGATACAGATTACGAAAAGATCTATCTGTTCCCCAACTCGCACGCCGGATATTACCCCGGTGCTGTGCCCATCGGCATGAAGCTTATCTTCCGCAAATCCAACGGCAAGGTCCTGGGCGCGCAGGCGGTTGGTCAGGACGGGCCCGCGGTCGACAAGCGCATCAGCGCCTTGGCAGTGGCCATTCAGATGGGCGCCACGGTATACGACCTCGAGGAATCCGAGCTTTGCTATGCGCCGCAATTCGGGAGCGCAAAAGACCCGGTGAACTTCGCTGGTATGGTGGCTGCCAACGTTCTGCGAGGCGACATGCCGCTCACACACTGGGACTCCGCAGACAACGCATTCCTGCTGGATGTGCGCGAACCGGTCGAACTCGCGGTGGAGAGCGTACCCGGCGCGGTCAACATTCCGGTGAGTCAGTTGCGTTCACGGCTTGGCGAGCTTCCACGCGACCGCGAGATTCACGTTATCTGCCGCTCTGCCCAGCGCGCCTACTACGCGACACGCATCCTGCTGCAAGAAGGATTCAAAGCGCGAACAATCTCTGGCGGAATGTTGTCACGCACCATGCTGACCGTGGATATGAAGTCGAAGCTGGCTGAGGCAGCCGAGCCGGTGGGAGTCTGACGAGGCGAGGTTCTTATGGGCACAAGGCTGGACGATGCAGGAGCAACGATGTCGCAACCGGAACTCAAGCTGGTCGATATGCTAGCGCTCGACCGCAATCGGCTGGCTGCCGAGCGCACCCTTATGGCTTGGGTGCGAACCGCGCTCTCCATGATCAGCTTCGGTTTCACCATCTACAAATTCCTCCAGGTGATAGACGAACAAAGCGCGGTGCCTGTTCTGCGGCCGAATGCGCCGAGGAATGTTGGACTCGTACTCACCGGCCTCGGAACGTTCGTCGTGGTCATCGCTTCGATTCAGCACTGGAGTTATGTAAAGAACCTTCGATCCGACAAGCCCTACAAGCCATGGGACCTGAGCTTCGTCGTCGCCTGCCTTATCGCAATCTTGGGCGCGCTGCTGTTTGGAAGCATTCTTATCCGGTCCGGACCTTTCGGCTGATCTCATCGGTGCGGGCGGGCCTTCCCCTATTCGACGAGTACCGAATGAGAAAGGCTGTTCTGGCGGGCGGGGTGAAAACGAGTGAAACATGGACACGATCTTGCACATGCTGTCCCACGGATTTGAGCAACTGCTCGGGCGCTTCAGCGGGCCCCTAAATTTTCGGCTGTTCGTCATGCCGACGGTGGTGACGATTCTCGCGATTCGAGCTGACCTGAGAGACGCTCGCGAAGGACGCCCAGCTCCCTTGGGAGCCTTCATCACGAACCCCATCGAGCGACGACGGCTTTTCCGTTTGGCCGTCAAAGATGTCGGGCGGATATTCATTGTCGCTCTCGTGCTCGACACCACTTACCAGCTGTGGGTCTTGCGATCTTTCCACATTGGTCAGCTTTTCATCGTAGCCGTGGTTTGCGCTGTCGTGCCCTACGTACTCGTGCGCGGCCCAATCACCCGCCTGGTGCGCCGTCTATTTCAAAAGAGATCTGCCCAAAGCACGGTGTCTGCTGCCAGCGTGACTCCGGACGGGCGGCGACCCGGCTAGGTGCGGTCAGGCGGGACACTCCGCCGAAGGTCCCTGGGTGCTTCGGAATTGTGCCCACGCATCACACAATGCTCCTGAGTTTGTATCTCTGAAGACGTTGAGGATGTACACACAGGTGAGACGGCATGTTGGAAACTGTAAAAAGCATCGCGGGTGTAGTCGCAGAATTCAGCGAGCTGATAGCAGTCGTGGTGATTGTAATCGGACGGAACAGGCGATTGCGACTCCTTCCAGGCGTTCGTCCGAACGAGAACAATTGTCGACCCGCTACTGTTTTCCGAAAATTCGCGGGCTGGCTCGTCTTAGCCCTTGAGTTCGATGCTCGCTGCTGATATCCTGAAAAGCGCGATCAGTCCCACTTGGTCCGAGATCGGACAACTTGCGGCGATTGCCTTGATTCGAACGTTCCTAAACTACTCGCTGGGCCATGACCTGCGGCATACGCCCGAGGCAAACATCTGATCACTAGAGCAGCCAAGGCAGGACGCGAATTAACAAATTCAGAGCCAATTCGATAGCTCCAGCCCTACCCGGACCGAGAATATGGCGTCCATCGAAGTGCGCTTTCTCAACCCACAACTCAACCCACAAAATCGCTGTCTTACATGACTTTCGCGAGCTTTGGCAGTCTCCGCGCGCTTTGTAAGTTGTTGAAAACAATAATCCCGTTACTCTGTCACGGCAGAGGCCGCGGGTTCGAGTCCCGTCGACCCCGCCATTTCCTTTCAAGTACTTACAAGGAAATGGCAACCCGAAGTAGTAGATACTCCAACCCACAATCCAACCCACAATTTCATTGGATTGCCCCCGATTTCATTCCCAAAGCTGCCAGGAACTCGCCCTGCGCAGCCTGTGTTTCATCCCCGTCTTCCTGCGTATAGAGCCCGAGCGTTGTCTTGATTTGCGCGTGGCGTAAAAGCGACTGCACAGTTTTGGCCTGCACTTTCGCCTTGTTGACCAGCCAGTTGCTTAAGCTGTGACGCAGGTTGTGCAGTCCGAAGCGTTGGCCTTCTGCGATAGATGCCCCAGCCGTGATTGCTGCCGGCCGCAGGTAATCAGCGACAAAGCTTGAAGCGTACAGCGGCTTCTTGCCATGTTCTCTGATAGACGGAAAGACGAAGTCGGACTGCTTTGCATAGGGCGTCTGGCTGTGCCATCCGCGCAACTGCTGAGCCAGGACCGGATGCATGGGAACGTAACCGTCCGACGCCTCGGTCTTGGTTTCTCCGTCCTTGCCGTACGCCCACCTCTTCGACACGCGTATCTTCCCTTCCAGCCACAAAATGTCAGCCCAACGAAGCGCCAGAATTTCTGACGAGCGCAGAGCCGTCGCCGCACACGTCAGTACCAGTGCGTAGTGGAGTGGGTTGGGAAGATGCAGAATGGCAAGCGTCTGTTTCGGGGTGAGGACGATTGCCCGGTAGTTGATCTTGCAGCGTGTTTCCACGTGCTCGACCGGGTTGACCGAGACATATTCGTGAAGGACGCCGACCTTGAAGACCCTGAGCATGATGCCTCGGATCTTCTATATATAAGTGTACACAAACGTACATAGCGAGGTCCCAGGTATGGGGGCGGTAAAGGTTGGAATTCGTGAATTCCGCGAGAAATTGGCCAGCGATCTATTGGAAAGTGAAGTGCGTGTGGCGATCACGCGGCACGGTGATACGGTTGGCTACTACGTTCCTGCCCGACGCAAAAGAGTCGACACGGAGCGAACGGCTCTCAAGCAACGGCAGCCAGGCAATCAGAACTATCGCCACGATACGACGATGCAGCAACTCAAGCGCACTTCCGGAGAGACGAGCGCGCCGGAAGAACTGGAAAACTGGACCGCCCAGGACCAGCGAGAAATCCGGCGGCTCGTCGGTTCTTGAGGATGCTGTTTGACTCATCGCTGCAAGTCCAAGTCCTTGAGTTTCTTCGCGGCAGTCCCGTATTCAGCGAGCTGATAGACGGACGCGCCTGCTGGCGAGAATGTGAACTCCTCAAACGGCTGGGCCAGCATCTTGTCCAGGTATTCTTTGGAGGCAAGACCTGTGGTGACGTGCGGGCTGTAGTTCGTGCCGGCATATTCAGGCACGAACCCCGCGATGTAGTTGATCGTCGCCGCTTGGATGCCGGGCTCTTTCGGCGTGGTGACGAAAGCCCCCGCTGTGCCAGTCGGCGCAGTGAACGGAGCCACGGCGGCCACCAGGTCCTGCTGCAGCTTTAGCAACTCCGGGGTCGGCGCCGCGACAATGCCCGAAAGACCAAGCTCACCGACGGGAATGTAGTAGTACTTGAATGCCTTCAACTGGAGGTCGCTGGCTTTCACGCCCGCCAGGACTGTATTAGCGGCGGCATAGACTTGATCGAGATCTGCCGTGCGCACGAAACGCTGCAACAACGTGATGTGCGGACGGTGAGAGGCGTCGAGTGCAAAGCCCTTCGGGTAGGCCGAACGCAGACGGGCGTTCACCGCGTCCGAGTGCTTCATCATGGTTGCGTCGGGATCGAGCAGGATGTCGATAGCGGTGACGCCGTCAGTTTGGTAGCCCATGGCCAGCGCCGCTGCTTCCGCTTTACAATCGCTCGTCGCCGGGAGACCTTTGGCGCGAATCGCCACGACTTCAGCCTTGGCTGCCTCCAGGTCTGCGCGGAACGTGGCGTCAGCATGCAGTCGCGCCACAGTGGGCGTTTCGTTTAATTCTGGGGACATACGCCAGTTGATTTCAGGAAGGCCCGTTAAAATCTGTACCGGCGGGCATGGATTCGTGAGGCGGGCCCGTCTTGCGGAAAAGGCGCGATATCGACCTCGTGCCGGGAAGATTGGGATCGGCTGGCCGAACGTACGGCTTCCACATTTAATGCGACGAACTGTCATTCCCGAGTTGCTCGATGACGATCTCGGCACGGCCGCCGAGATTGCGTCAGCGCTCACCGATTTACGGCATATCAATCAGTGGTTCGGTGGAATGGGTACGACCACCGAGCTACTGCGCCGAATCGCACGCGAGAGTAGCCTGCGAAGGCTCTCGATGCTTGAAGTGGGTGCTGGAAACGGGGACGTTCCTTTCGCGGCGCAACGTGTGCTTGCAGGGTACGGCATTCGGTTGCAGGTGACCCTTCTGGATCGCGTGGGGTCGCATTTGCCACGCGGAGGTGCAGCTTCCGTCGCGGGCGACGCCTTGCGGCTGCCTTTTCGGGATAGCTCATTCGATGTCATAAGTTGTTCTTTGTTGGCCCATCATTTTGAACCTGAGACGCTGGTGCAGTTTGCCAAGGAATCCCTGCGCGTCTGCCGGCAAGCGCTGCTAATCAACGATCTGATCCGCAGCCGATTGCATCTGGCGTTGGTGTATCTTGGACTCCCCCTCTTCCGCAGCCGCATTACGTGGCATGATGCACCGGCGTCGGTCCGGAGGGCCTACCGCTGTGACGAGATGAGCAGTGTGCTAGCGAACATGGGAGCAAGAAAATTTCAGGTTTCCCGGCATTATCTGTTCCGCATGGGTGTGTTGCTGTGGAAGTGAGAAAGGCGGCGGTTAACAGCCAGCACTTAGCACTTGGCATTCCAGCAACCACATCGCTTCACTCAATATCGCGAACAGTTTTAAGCTTTGCTAACTGCTGTCTACTAAATGCAAGTGCCAAATGCTAAATGTTGATCCCCAATTTGACTTGGCGATCGTGGGAGCGGGTCCCGCAGGAAGTTCCTGCGCGATTACAGCGGCGCGCCTAGGCGCAAGAGTTGGCTTGTTCGAGGCAAAAGACTTCCCGCGACACAGGGTGTGCGGAGAATTTGTTTCGGCGGAATCGCTCGATGTCCTTGCCGACTTACTGCGGCATGTATCCACGGCCGAGACCCTCTTCCAGGTCGCGCCTCTGATCAGGCGTATGCGTTTGCTTCTGGGCGAGCGGGTAATCGAGGCGCCAGTCACTCCTCCGGCGCTAAGCATTTCTAGATATGACCTTGATGCATTACTGTGGGAAGCTGCGCGCCGAGCTGGGGCGGAGGTTCATCCCAAATGCGAGATAGTCGGCAGTGATGGTGACGGCCCGTTCGTGCTGGAAACGTCCATCCGGAAAATTCACGGCGAAAGCGCTGGTCGTCGCAGCAGGCAGGTGGTCACAGTTCGCTGCTGAACGGAGCGTTCCTGCTGGTCCCAAGTGGATCGGATTGAAGGCGCATTTCTCGGAGCCGTGGACGGAACCTCCGCACCGATCTCTATTTCTTCGCGAACGGCTACTGCGGCGTGCAGCCAGTAACCGAGGGCGTCGTGAATGCCTGTGCGATGGTTCGCTCCGACCAGCGCGACGTCGCTGGAAGATCTGTTGCGAGCTTCATCCACATTGACACACCGCGCCGCGAAATGGCGCGCGGTCATGCAACCTGTCACCACTGCGCCGCTGATCTATCGCGCGCCGCAGCCGGTGCGAGGAAACACCATCTTCATTGGCGATGCAGCCGCGTTTATCGATCCGTTCGCCGGCGACGGTATTTCCATCGCCTTGCGTAGCGGACGGGTGGCGGCGGAATGCATCTGCAAATTCCTGATGGGCCCCGCTGCCCTGTGCGAAGCGGTGACTCAGTACCAACGGGAGTATTCCCACCAGTTTGCGCCGCTGTTGTTGGCGGCTTCGCGGGTGCGCCCTCTGCTGTCGTTGCCAGATTTCGCCCAATACGCCGTGTTCGAATTGTTCCGCTTCCCTGGTTTGCTACCCTTCGTGATCCGCAAGACACGTCAAGCTGGATGAGGCCTGGGGATTCGAGCTAAAGTTCACCATCACCTAACTTCGCAAGCCGAATTGGGGACAAAAGGAATGGCCGATCCGACACCGCAAGTATATGTCCGCAACACCACCCCAGGCGATTTCAAAGGCATCACCGAGCTGTGCAAAAGAATTTATCCCGACACTGCGCCATGGAATGCAGAGCAGCTTTCATCGCACTTGCGACTTTTTCCCCAAGGCCAATTCGTGGCGGTGTATGGGTTGGACGAAACCGTGGTCGGGATGGCAGCCAGCCTGATCGTGGATTGGGATGACTACCAGATCCTGGACAATTGGGAGCGATTCACCGCGGATGGCATGTTCATAAATCACGATCCGCGGCGGGGCCACACACTGTACGGTGCCGAAGTAATCGTCGATCCGAACCTGCAGCATCACGGTATTGGCGACAAACTATACGAGGCCCGCCGTGGGTTGACGGAAACGCTTCAACTGAGAAGGATTCGCGCGGGATCACGGCTCCGGGGATATCATCAATGCGCCGACCGCGTGAAGCCGGCAGACTACGTAATCGAGGTGGTGGAAGGCGTCCGCCACGATCCAACGCTCAGTTTCCAATTACAGGAAGGGTTTCACGTTCTTGCGGTGGTTCCTCGCTATCTGAGCGACGATCCTGAAAGTCTGGGATATGCGGCCGTCATTGAGTGGTTGAACCCGCTGCTCGCCAGGCCAGAACATATCGCCGGCAGGCCCACGCAGTTCTTGCGCAAGACTTCCCTGGACGCGGAGGGAATAACGCGCGGCAGAGGGGCGCGGGCCGCAGGCTGAAGCAGGACCTTTACCGAATCACCAGCACTTCCCGTATGTTGTCCCGGCCTAGGAAGAACTTGATCGAGGAATATTCGCGAAACAGATTTTCCACATGCCGGTTGTTGAAGATGCGTTGCAGTTTGTAGGCGCGGGCGGGCTGCAGTTCCAGGGTATCCTTGGAAGCGATGTTGTAGCGGTAAAACGGAGCGTCGGGCCCGGCATCCTTGGTGTGAAAGAAGGCCAACATAATGCCGCCAGGCTTCATAGCGACCTGGATACGCTCGATCAGAGGCTTCACTAGTGGTTCGGGTAGGAAATCGGCAAGGTCCCAGAACATGACCGCATCGAATTCCTCTCTCGCGAAGGCCAGATTTTCACGCAGAAAGCGGCCAACATCGATGGTGGCGCCACCATCGCCATTGGGGATTACGAGGGACTTGTCGGTCGCAGAGCGGAGCACGTCTTCCTGGTGGAACCTATGCCCCAGGCCGGTCATGAAGGTAATGCTGGCAGGCGATGTCGAGCCTAAGTCAAGAACTCTTAGGCCCTCTTCGCGAGAGATCGACCGGATAAACTCGCTAAAGCCGGTGGAGCGACGGCTAACCCTTTGCCCGGGCACAATGTCGTCATCCGAGCTCTGCCGGACAGAGCCACCGAATAGCCTGCTGAAGATACCAGGAGCCACTGCGCTCCATTGTATGGGCAGGACGCGGCCGCCATCAATCTTTTCGCGCTGGCGCCACTGGGAAGGGTTTGCAATGGGCCCGGACGATTACGGGGCGCGTCTGCGCGGCGCCCCGCGAAAACAAGCGATTGGCTTCTAGAGCTTCTTAGGCTCGAGCAGAGATCCTTGTGCCGAGCCGCCGGGCACGGGAGCTGCGGCGGCTAGCGCGGGGGCCGGCGGTTTCGTCTCCAGCCTGCCGGCAGGTTCTGGCTTCTGAATGTCAATCATCCCCTTGAAGAAAGCGCCGTCTTCGATGGAGATGCGCCCGGTGGAAATATCCCCCGTTAAGGACGCAGTTTTGCGCAATTCAACGCGCTCGGTCGCATGGATATCACCATCCACCCGGCCATGCAAAATTACATTGCGGGCTTCGATATTGGCCCGCAACCGTCCATTAGGACCCACCGTGAGGCTTTGACCGCGCAACGAGATAGATCCTTCGACTTCGCCGTCGACGATTAAATCTTCACTGCCCGAAAGTTCACCTTTCACGACGACCGATTTGCCGATAGTGGCAACCTCGCTGCTGCGATAGCTCTCGCTGCGGGTTGCTTCAGCCGGACGCGGTGGCGTACTCAGAGGCGGATTAAAAGCTGCGACCGGCGGGCCCGCTTCAGGAACAGGGGTCGTGTATTCATCTTCTTTGCGCTTCCACATAACTCTTGAGCTCCACGCGGTCGCGGCGCCGGCCAGCAGGCGTCCACGGCGCTCCTCGTTGGGTGCGCGTAAACCGCTTGCAAGAGCATACCCAACAAGCAGCGCAGCCGCAAACTCTTTTGCCGATAAAACCGCAAAATTGCCGTGACTTTCGGAGCGACTCCCGGGGCCACCTTGGCTGGGCTCGCGACCGTCTTGGTTAGCCGTCACCGCCATCCGTCTCTGGCTCCCGTATAATTACCGGTTTCGTACCTCTCGGCGAGGCGCAAGCAAATCTACCGGCGAGAGACTTAGGACTCATTCCCATGACTCAAATTGAACTGATTTTGGCCCGTGAAATTCTGGATTCGCGCGGCAATCCTACGGTCGAAGCTGATGTCATTCTAGAGAGCGGCGCGCGCGGGCGAGCGGCCGTCCCTAGTGGCGCCTCCACCGGCGAGCACGAGGCGCTGGAGCTACGCGATGGCGACAAGGGCCGCTACGCGGGCAAGGGCGTCCTGAAGGCAGTCGAAAACATCAACGAGGTGATCTCGCCGGAACTAGAGGGCATGGACGCCAGCGAACAGCGCGACCTCGACAACGCCATGCTGGTGCTCGACGGTACACCGACGAAGAGCAAGCTGGGCGCAAATGCGATTCTGGCGGTCTCGATGGCGGCCGCGCGCGCCATGGCGGACCACTTGGGCATCGAACTCTACCAATATCTGGGCGGTTTCATGGCCGGCCTGCTGCCTACACCGATGATGAACATCCTGAATGGCGGAGCGCACGCCGACAACAACGTGGATTTTCAGGAGTTCATGGTCATGCCGGTGGGCGCAAAGTCGTTCAGCGAAGGCCTACGCTGGGGTGTCGAGACCTTCCACGTCCTCAAAGGTGTGTTGAAGAAGCGCGGCTACAACACCGCGGTCGGCGATGAAGGTGGATTTGCGCCATCGGTGAAGTCGAATACCGAAGCCATCGAAGTCATCCTCGAAGCCATCACCCAGGCGGGCTACAAGCCAGGGGAGCAAATTGCCGTCGCGCTCGATCCAGCGGCCAGCGAGTTCTACGATAGCAGCAAGAAGAAGTACGTCTTCAAGAAGTCGGATAAGAGTGAGCACTCCAGCGAAGAAATGGTGAAGTTTTGGGCCGAGTGGGTGCGACAGTATCCCATCGTGTCGCTCGAAGATGGTTTCGCAGAAAATGATTGGGATGGGTGGAAGCTGGTAACGGACGAGCTCGGCGGCAAGATCCAGCTAGTCGGCGACGACATCTTCGTGACCAACATCGAGATTTTCCAGCGCGGGATTGATGCTGGCGTGGCCAACTCAATCCTCATCAAGCTGAACCAGATTGGCACGGTCAGCGAGACCATCGACGCCATCAACCTGGCGCGGCAGAACGGCTACACCGCGGTCATCTCACATCGCTCGGGCGAGACGGAAGACACGTTCATCGCCGACCTTGCCGTCGCCACGGGAGCAGGGCAGATCAAGACCGGCTCGGCCTCGCGCACTGATCGCATCGCCAAGTACAACCAGTTGCTGCGCATCGAAGAAGAGCTCGGCCCAGCGGCAAGATTCCTGGGATTGAAAGCGCTGAACTATCAAAAGCAGGAGATAGGGGCTAGAGGTTAGGGGATAGTTTCGAGATCGAGTTTCGAGTTTTCGAGTCTCAAGTTTCGGCTACGCGCCGTCGGTGAACGCAGCCAGCGGTTGTTATAATTAGGCACGACCCTATGCGCGACATTTCATATACCGTTCACACCTTTAAGGAAGGAAAGACTTACGTTGCTCATGTTCCGGAGCTTGATCTTTCAAGCTGCGCGGCCACGAACGACCAGGCGAGAAGGAACATCCGGGATGCGGTGCAGGGATTCCTTGAGACCAGCGCCGAGATGGGTACTCTGGGGGAAATCCTCGAAGAGGCCGGCTACGCGCAGGAAGGCGATTCCTGGCGGGCTCCGGAGTTCGTTTCGCTTGACAGGTTGGTGGCGAGCGTGCCGTAATGCCGGCCATCCATCCGGTTCCTTATACCACGCTGGTGAGAATTTTCGAGCGGGATGGATTTAGTTTCAGCCGCCAGCACGGTGACCATCTCATCTACACCAAGGCAGGAGTGAAGCGCCCGCTGGTGATTCCCGTTTATCAGGAAGTTCCAGTGTTCATCATCAAGAATCTCCTGCGCACCTCGGGCATGAGCCGGGAACGGTACTTCGAGCTCCTCTAGTCGTCGTGGAGTTCTGTGATTGAGGAACGCCAAGAAGGTAGAAAGACTTGTGAGCACTTCACGTCCGCTCATCCTCATCATCCTCGACGGCTGGGGCTATGCTCCGCCGTCTCCGGCCAATGCCATCTCGTTGGCGCGGAAGCCCAACTACGATCGCCTGCTCGCCGAGTTTCCCAACACGCTGATTCACACCAGCGGGCTCTACGTCGGCCTGCCTACCGGGCAGATGGGCAATAGCGAGGTCGGCCACCTCAATATCGGCGCGGGTCGGGTGGTGTACATGGACATCACCAAGATCGACCTGATGATTGAGAATGGCGAGCTTTTCTCCAACCCTGCCTTGCTCGCGGCGATGACGACGGCGCGGATCGGCGGCCGGCGGCTGCATTTCTTCGGACTGCTTTCCGATGGCGGCGTGCACTCACACCAGAACCATCTCTATGCACTGCTGCGCATGGCCAAGCAAGACGGTGTGGACCGCGTCTTTGTGCACTGCTTCATGGATGGGCGCGACACGTTGCCCACCAACGGCGCGGGCTATATCGAGCAGTTACAGCAGAAGATGTGCGAGTACAACGTCGGGCAGATCGCCACTGTCAGCGGACGCTACTACGCGATGGACCGCGACAAGAAGTGGGAGCGCGAGAAGAAGGCCTTCGACGCAATGGTTTTTGGAGACGCGGAGGGTGGCCGCTGCGTTGACCCGGTGCAGGGCGTGAAGGACTCCTACAACCGCGGAGTCACCGACGAGTTCATCATCCCGTTCGTACTCACCGACAATCGCGGCGAACCGCTGGGGAATATTCGCGATGGCGATGTCTGCATCAACTTTAATTTTCGCGCCGACCGCGCGCGGCAAATCACGCGTTGTCTGGCTCGCAACAGCCACTTCACCCCGCATGACGGGCGCGAACTCGAAGGCTGGGAGGATCTCGACCGCATCATACCGCTTGACCGTGTCCCCAAGGACCTGACCTACATTTGCATGACGCGGTATGACAAAAACTTTACTCTGCCGGTCGTTTCGCCGCCCCAGTCGCTGACCAATATTTTGGCGAACGTGATGGCCGATCGCCACATGCGGAATCTGCGTGTCGCTGAGACCGAGAAGTATGCACACGTGACGTACTTCTTCAATGGCGGCGTCGAGAAGCCATTTCCCGGCGAAGACCGCATTATGGTGCAGTCGCCGAAGGTCGCAACTTACGATTTGAAGCCGGAGATGTCGGCGCAAGGAGTTGCCGATGCCGTGATCAAGGCCATTGCGGATGACACCTTCGACGTCATGGTGGTGAACTTCGCCAACGCCGACATGGTAGGTCACTCCGGCAGGATTCCGCCGACAATCACGGCCGTCGAAACCGTTGACGGGTGCCTGGGCCAGATCTACGGCGCGCTTCGGCAGCGCGGTGGGGCCATGATCGTAACCGCCGACCATGGCAATGCCGAGCAGATGATTGATCCGGCGACTGGCGGCCCGCAGACGGCGCACACCACCAATCCGGTGCCGTTCATCGTGGTGGCCGAGCATGCGGTTACGCCTGGCGATTTTAAGGGAGATACACGCCGCTTCACGCTGCGTCCCGATGGCGCCCTGCAAGACATTGCACCTACCATGCTCGGCGTGCTCGGCATCCCGCAACCGAAAGAGATGACGGGGCACGATCTGCGTGTGATGGCCGAAGCCGAAGTGAAACGCTAAGGCACCCTAAGAGACACCGAGACACATGACCAGCAAAACCTAATGACGGTGGGAAGCCCTCCGACATTTGTTTTGTATCAAAGCACGTCTTTTAGACGTGCCGCAAAGGGTGTCAATAACGAGTTGGGCTTTAGCCCTGGAGGAACCTATTTCTTGCGAGAGCTAAAGCCCGGCCCTTTGCTGCACGTGGTTTCGGCACGACTGACAGTCGTGCCCTGATACATCCCATGGGGATTTATGGGACGAGTTCTAGTTAGTCATACCGTTCGAAGACGATCTGCTTGCGGTCCCAGCCCATCTCTTCTTTGAGCAGCTTGCGATTGGCGTCCACCATCTGATGCAGGCCGCAGATGTATCCTTGCATCTCGCTGCGGCCAGCGACGATTTCGCGCACGTGGTCCTGCACGTAGCCGCGGCAGCCCGTCCAAAGATCGCCGCAGCGGCTGAGCGTCGGCACGTAGTGGAAGTTGGGATTCTCACGCTCGATGCGCTCGAACTCATCGCGGTAGTAAACGCTGTGCTCATAGCGAGTGCCGAAGACCAGCCAATATTCGTGCCCGCGATTGCGCTCCGGCTGTTCGAAGAGCCAATGAAGCATGCCGCGAATGGGAGCGATGCCCGTCCCTGTAGCGATGAAAACTGCGTTCTTGCGCGGCTCACGCAAGGTGAAAAGGCCGTGTGGCCCGTGGAATTTCAGCACCGTGCCGACTTCCAGATCGCAAAGCCAGTTGGACAGGAAACCCTCGTCCACGCGATTCAGGCAAAGATCGAAGGTGCCATCCGGACGCGGCGGCGAAGCGATGGAGTACGCCCGGGTATGTTCTTTCCCATCGGGGCGCGGTTGCTTGATCGAGACAAACTGTCCCGGCACGAAGTGAAATTCATCACATCCGTCGACCTTGAGTTCGAGATGCTTGGTCTGCGGCGACAGCAGAATAGATTTCGTCAGCCGTGCATCGACCAATTGGCGTTCGAACGTGGTGCGTTCCTGAGGTAGCGTGCTCATGATGTCTGGTTATGTAGATGCGACATGGCAGGCGAGGGACGCGGAGGATGCGGTTGCGGCGGGTCGTGACACTTCGTTGTTGCGATAATATCCTTTCTGCTATTCCACCGTCACCGACTTCGCCAGATTGCGCGGTTGGTCCACGTCGCAGCCACGGCGCACGGCGATGTGATACGCCAGCAACTGGCAGGGCACTACTTCCAGAATCGGAGCCAGCAGTTCCGGTGCGTCGGGGACGTATAGGACGTGGTCGGCAGCTTCGCGAATATCTTCGTCACCTTCGGTAGCGATGGCGATCACGGTCCCCGAGCGCGCCTTCACTTCCTTCAAGTTCGACAGTGTCTTCTCATACCGCAGCACGGAGCCGGGGTCCGTCTTATCGTGCGTAGCGAGAATCACCACGGGAAGATCCTCGTCGATCAAGGCGTTCGGGCCGTGTTTCATCTCACCGGCGGGATAGCCCTCGGCGTGAATGTAAGAGATTTCCTTCAACTTCAGAGCGCCTTCCAGGGCGATCGGGTAGTGAATGCCACGTCCCAGAAAAAGGAAGTCGTGCGCGCGATGATACTGCTTGGCGAGGTCTTCGGTTTCTTCGTCGCGGGTAAGCAGGGTCTCCAGCTTGCCGGGAATGAGAGTGAGATCGTTAAGCAGCTGCTTGGAATGGTCAAGATCGAGTGTCCCCCGCACCAGCCCAAGGTGAACAGCGAAGAGGAACAACGCAGTCAATTGAGCCGTGAATGCCTTGGTCGAGGCGACGCCAATCTCGGGTCCGGCATGGGTGTAAATGGTGCCGTTGGCTTCGCGCGCGATCATGGAACCGACTACATTGCAGATACCTACGGTTTTCGAGCCCTTGGCACGCGACTCGCGCATGGCCGCGATGGTGTCGGCAGTTTCGCCCGACTGCGTAATCAAGATGGTCAGATCGCCGGGTCCGGTTAGCGGATCGCGATACCGAAACTCGCTGGCATAATCCACTTCCACCGCAAGTTTAGCCAGGCGTTCGATCATGAATTTGCCGGCCAGCCCGGCGTGCCAACTGGTGCCGCAAGCCGCGATGTACACCTTCTCCAGCTTGCGGAAATCTTCGTCGGTGATGTCCATCTCGTCGAGGAATACCCTGCCGGAGTCGAGCGAGACGCGGCCCAGCGTGGTGTCGCGCACGGCCCGCGGCTGCTCGTAGATTTCCTTCAGCATGAAGTGCTTGAAGCCGCCCTTCTCCGCCATGATCGGATCCCAGGTGATGTGCTGCACTTGGCGGGTGATCGGCTGACCTTCGAAGTCAGTGAGTTGTACCCCCGAGGGCGTAATGACGGCCAGGTCGCCGTCGCCCAGAAAGAACAGGTCGCGGGTGTGGTACAGGATTGCGGGCACGTCGCTGGCGACGAAGTATTCGTCTTTGCCCAGGCCGATGACTGCCGGCGGCCCATTGCGGGCGGCCACAATCTTGTTGGGCTCGTCTGCCGAGATGACGGCGATGGCGAACACGCCAGTCAGCAACTGCACCGTCTTGCGCACCGCTTCCTCCAACGGGACTTTGCGATCAGGCGCGGCGAGGTTCTTCTCGACGAGATGCGCGATCACTTCAGTGTCGGTTTCGGTGCGAAATTTGTGGCCTTCATCGATCAGCTTCTTCTTCAGCGCGACGTAGTTCTCCACGATGCCGTTATGCACGACCACGATGTTGCCGCTGCAGTCGCGATGGGGATGCGCGTTCTCTTCCGTGGGGCGTCCGTGCGTGGCCCAGCGCGTATGGCCAATGCCGTAGGTACCGTCTAGCGGTTTCAGGCGAATGACTTCTTCCAGGTTGCGCAACTTGCCCTCGGCGCGGCGCACCTGCAAGCCGTCGCCGTTGCCCCCCACCGCAATGCCGGCTGAATCATAGCCGCGATATTCCAGGCGGCGCAAGCCGTCAATGATGACCGGCACAACCCGTTTTTTCCCCACGTATCCAACAATCCCGCACATAGTTCAACTCCAAACGGCAGTTGCCGGTGCCAGCGGTGGTTGCCAGTTTCGCCGCCTGGCTTGCGAAGGTCATGAAGAGCCCGTGAAAACCGCCACAGCGCAACCCAATGGGGTCGTGCTGGCCGACAGAAGTCTTCCTGGTTGATCAAGATGAATGCGTGTAGCTAGCCAATCTTAGTCGATTTGATGAGTCGGCGGGAGGTCCTGATGCGGAAGAATTGGTTCTCCGCGCAATATTGGGAATATTAGAGCGGATGCGGGATTAGTGTATCCGCCGTTCGGGTAGTGCGGTGCTCTAGCGCCGCGTTCGCCGCCGCCAGACATTCCGCTTGAGGGATTTTCGTACTGCCCTATACGTGGGCCTCAAGGCCAGCACCACCCGTGCACACGGACATATCTATTGCGGAACTAGTTTAGTTAGAACTTGCGAATATCGGCGAGTTCTAACCCTGACCTCACAACCAGCCCTGCTGCTGGAAAAATCCCGCCCGATTCAGAACGTCGGCCGAGTAGTTAGAGTGTGCCGTGAAAAAATCGACGTCCCGTGATTGCTGGATGGCGTTCCGGACGTTCCCCGCCCCGCAATTGTAGGCGGCAATGGCGCCACGAAGCAGCATCAGCCCTTGCAGAGAAGTGCGGCTGGAGAGAAATACCAAGTTATTGTGCAACACCTGGCAGCCAGTCTGGATGTTGGCTTGAGGATCGCGCCAGTTACCTGTCTGAGCGAAGGGAAAGGCGTCAAAATCAATTTGCATCAAACCGCGTCCGTAGCCCCCGCCGTCGGGAGGCATGGGGCCGGGACGAAACGGCTTGGTATTTTTTCGGGGCGCGAAATCCCCCGTTCCGGCTGGACCGGGCGGTTTCAAGAGCCGTCCCCAGCCCGACTCGCGGGAACCGATGCCACAAATTACTGCGGGCTGAAAACCGAATTGCTGAGCAGCGGCTTCGATGAACGGCCTGAAGCTACCGGCTGCTGCGGCTTGCGCCAGCATTGCCGAATCGGTCGAGAGGATCGTGGTCGGAAAGGCTGTAGGAGCTAACGCGGGACTCGCCATCCAAAGATCTCCTTGCTGGAGCTAGCCGTTCTTCGCGGCCTTGTCGAGCGCATTGGGCCACCCATTGTACTGCGGAGTGAGTGTTCCAGCCAGTAGATTCCCGGTTGGCAGTCGCGCTATCCCTCGATGGTGAAGCGGTACTCTTCAATGACAGGATTGGTGAGCACTTCCCGCGCAATGCGCTCCACTTCCGCCTGAGCTGCTTCGGGGGTGACGCTGGCGTCGAGCGCAATCTCGAAGTACTTGCCTTGCCGCAGGTCGTCAATGCCGCGGTATCCCATTTTTTTCAGCGCACCGTGGATGGTTTTGCCCTGAGGATCGAGCACACTTTTCTTCAGCGAGACGTAAACGTAGGCTTTCATGGGAAGAAACTCCATTATAGCGGTTAAGGGTTTGGCAAGCCGCCGGCTGTCAGCTATCAGCCATCAGCTTTTCGCCACGGCGTTTGCGGGTCCCCACTCCCAGCATGGCGTAAGCGCATCAACGATCGAATGCAAGAGTTGATGGCTGACGACTGATGGCTATTTCACCGGCGTCTTGAAAGCCTCGTCGATCTCGACCTGATAACCGTTTACCAGCCGATTGTTCTCATTCGCCATGCCGACTATCGACATCATCTCGTGGAACATCTCCTCGCTCATCCCCTTGTTGCGAGCTGAGACGGTATGCGCGGCAACGCAATACGGACATCCGTTAGTGACGCTCACGGCAACGTAAATCAGTTCCTTCGTTACCGCATCCAACGCTCCCGGCGCCATGATCTGCTTGGTATCTTCCCAGGTACGCTTTAACAATTCCGGATCGTGAGCGATGGCCTTCCAGAAATTGTTAATCCGGTCGGTTTTGCGCGTTGCCATGATGTCGTCATACACCGCCCGTACCTTCGGGTTGGCATCGTTGTACTCGATGAATTCAAATGTGGCCATGCGTCCTCCTGAAAGATTGCAAAACGTTTATGTATAAAACGGATCCCTGGGCATTCGGCCCGCCTCACGTGCTGGTTCGAAGGGACGCGCCTTCAGGCGCGCCGTAAAGCTGCCGTAACTCCGGGGCTTTAGCTACCGAGATAACTTATTCTCAATAGCATTCTCTCCCGCACAAAATCGATCAACTCAGATGTTACATACAGCGGCGGCTGAATGCGGAATGTTGGTTTGGCGGCAACTGGCTTCAAGGAGACGTTCGTCCAGGCGACATCCTCGCAGCCATCGTGGAGAATCACGGCATCGGCGCGGTCGAGAAATTCCTGCGCCGAGGTCTTGAAGTCGGCGGTCGCCGCGTCAAGCACGCGTCAGGTAAAGGTCAGGACGCAGGAACCGCATTATCGAGTTGGACTCGAGGATGGCGTTCTCGGCGCTCGCGAGTTCCTTGCGCACGCGAGGCATGGCTTCGGCTAGCATTCCCTGGCGAGTGCGTACCCAGAGCGAGCGAACCGCACCAGAGAGGAGAAAGCGCGAGCTATCGCTCTCGCCGCTGCGGTCGCGCTCCTCGGTCACCGCCCAGCTGTGGTCGTCGGTGGCGCAGTCGCAAAGTTCGCCATTAGCGGAACAAATGCCGTGTCCGTATTGCGTGATCTTGATGGCCGTCCAGTGAAACTCCGGCAGCGCGGCGATCAGGCCAGCAACCACGCTGGTCTTGCCCACGCTGCGAGAGTGCCCGCCAATGACGATGATGGCCATGAGAAAAACAGCAACTGGCAATCAGCAATCAGCAACTAGCAACTAGCATTTAGCGAAAGCGTTAGATGCCGAAGAGTAGTTGCCAAGTGCCAAGTCTTAAAACTCCCCTATTTACCTTTTCGCCCTAGCCGAGCCAGCATTGCCAATTCCTTCAAATACTGTCGGAGCGGTCGCGCCGGCCTGCCCCAGAAGACGAGGCCCTTCCCGCGAACGATCTTGTGCGACAGCACGCCGCTGCCCGATCCGAGAATGACGCCCGGTTCAACCGTCGCGTGGTCGCCGATTCCAACCTGCCCTCCCACGACTGCGCCGTCACCGATCTCTACACTGCCGGAAATTCCTGTCTGCGCTGCGATCACGACGTTGGCGCCGACAGTAACGTTATGGCCAATGTGAATCAGGTTGTCGAGCTTCGTTCCTGGTCCGATCACGGTCTTTTCGAGCGCGCCGCGATCGATCGTGCAATTGGCCCCAATCTCAACGTAGTCGCCGATGACGAGCTCGCCGATCTGGGGAAATTTGTGATAGCGGCCATATTGTTCGTCGCGAACGAATCCGAAGCCGTCCGCGCCCAGCACCGCGCCTGCATGCACCACCACACGTCGCCCCAGCGTCGTGCCTGGATAGATGACGACGCGCGGATACAGGTCACAATCGTCGCCAATCACGACGCCCTTGCCGATGCAGCAACCCGCTCCGATGTGCGAGCGCTCGCCCACTACAACGTGGGCCTCGATTACCGCGTGGGCGTCAATGGCCGCGCTGGCTGCGACTCTCGCGGAAGCGTGCACGACCGCGGTGGGGTGAACGCCCGCGGCGTAGGTTTTCGGCGGATGAAGCAGCTCCCCCGCGCGCGCAAAGGCAAGCCGGGGATGCGTCGCGATCAGTAGTGGCTTGCGTCCGGCGGACGATGCTGCGAAGTCTCCAGCGATGACAGCGCTCGCTGACGAAGCCAACGCCGGTTCCAGGTGCTTCTCGTCTTGCACAAATACCAGAGCGCCCGGTTGAGCTTGTGCGATGCTGGCGACCGTTGTGATTTCGAGGTTGCCGTCGCCGATCAGGCGGGTGGCAGTGAATTCCGCCAGCGATTGCAGAGTTTGCGGCATGAGGTTGTTATAGCAGTGGGTAGTGGACAGTGAATAGTGGATAGAAGAATCGATCTGCAGGCGCAGATACTCCACACTCGAAACTAATCACTAGCCACTATCCACTCACCGCTGCTTTCAATACAGCGGCGGCTCACCCGGCGGCCGGGTCTTCCACCGCCGATGCACCCAGAGCCACTGGTCGGGATAGCGGCGGACGTAGTCTTCAATGATCTTGTTGAAGAGCGCGGTATTGGTGACGGCGTCGGCCTCGGGATCATCGGTGCGCACCAAGTCCACGGCGCGGTCGAACTCTACGCGGTATTTGCGCAGCACGGGGTCCCAGATGGTGAATGCTGGAACCACCGCCGCTCCGGTATGCAACGCCACGCGCGCCACACCACTAGCGGTGCAGGCAGGAATCCCGAAGAAGTTCACGAAGACACCTTGCGGCGGAGTCATGTTGGTGTCCATCAGGACGCCTACGGTTTCGCGGTTGCGCATGGCGGCAAGCAAGCCGCGGGCGAATTCATCTTTGCCGATCATTACGTTGCCGTGCAGACCGCGATAACGCGCGACCAAGGCATCGACGTAAGGATTGTCGAGGGGCCGCACCACGATCTTCATGGGGTGGCCCTGCAGTGAATGGAAGAACGAACCGACCTCCCATCCTCCGAAATGGCCGGTAAGGAACAGCACGCCGCTTGCCGCGCTTCTCAGCCGCTTCGAAATTCTCGAAGCCTTGGTACACCGCGACTTGCGAGGCGTTTTCCCTGGAGTAGCTGGGAAACAGGCACGCTTCGCCCAGCAGGCGTCCTAACGAGACGTAGATGCCACGCAGAATCTGGCGGCGTTCTTTCGCCGATTTTTCCGGAAAGGCCAGCTCCAGATTGCGCATCCCAACCCGGCGCAGCCGGCGGTGCAGATGGTAAACCAGCTCCGCCTAACATGATGCCGCATCCACGAGCCATCGGACGCGGCAAGGCGCCGATCAGGCGCACCAGCAGCGCAACCGGAACGTACTGCAATTTGTGACGCATCACGATGGTCGGTTTGACGGTAGCACTGCGAAAAACCCAAGGTCAAACCTGGTGGGCGCTACGATTGCATGCGGGTTAGAAAAGCGGTGGCCGCAGCCACCGCTCTCATTCGTCACTGCTTTTAAGGATTGACCGTTCCGCTGCTAACTGGTGTAGCCCCAGCTGGGGTCGCGGTTGTTGAACTTGATGTCGTAGCCGGAGCAGCCGGTTGTTCGTCTGCCGCCGGAGCGGATGCCGCTGCGGGGGCTTGCGCGGGAGTCGCCTGGGAGTTTGTTGCCGGTGTCTCAACCGTCGCGGCCGTGGGTGCCGGCGAGGTCGAAGCCGCTCCTATCGCGGACGGAGCGGTGGCTTGCGCGCGAACTTTGGGCGTGGGAGCATACTTCTCAACTGTGTTGAGTAGAACCATCGAGTCCGGCGGCGCGGGAACCTCCCCGTTGAGCAGTGAGTAGAACGTCCAGTCCTTGCCTGCATAGAACGCGCGAGTGTCGCCGCCGTCCTGGCGAATGACGCCGCCACTCAGTGACACGCCGAGAAACAATCCACGCGAACGCGAGTATGTTAGCACTTGGGCGCGCAAGGTAAGGTCGGTCGAGGCCTGAGCATCGCGTCCTACTGGGCCGGCCGCCGCTGATGCATCCGCTCCCAACTTGAACTTGCTCTGCAGCAGGTGCTGCATGCCGTCATCGGTCCGGATGATCAGCACTAGATCAGACGCCTGGCCGCCCGCTTGGAATCCAAAGCTGCCGCCAGTCACCCTAAAGAACACCGGTGCACTCCAGCCATGCTCAGTGCGGCACGTGGCCACGCCCTTGCCATAGTTCGCGCCGAAGACGAAACTCGCTTTCAGCATTGAGGGCACGATCGCTATGCACTTTGCTCCCGACATGATTCCATCGGGAATGGCCCGATCAGGAGCAGACATGATTTGGCTGAGAATCGTGCTCGCAGTCTGAACCCGATCCACTTGTGCGTTTCGATTCTGGCACCAGATCCAGGTGCTCATCGAAAAAATAAACAACGCTCCCGCGATAATCTTCTTCATGGCTCAACTCCGATCCAAAACAGTGTGCTCCACCAGCCCACGCCGGCTGCACTCATCTTACGGGTGTTGGACGGAATATCGAGACTGAAGACGGTTTGAGACCGGTTACTCTTTAGTGACCCGATGCTAAGCGACAGGAGAAGAAACGCGGCCAGCCTGGCAGTTTTTGCCTCTCAACTAAGACGCTGATCGCAAAAACGAAGGGTCGGAAGAGGAGACCCTCGTAACCTCTTCCGACCCTTTCTCCCAGGTTCTGTGGTAGGTGAGGGCAGTATGGAATGGGAGCCGGATTCGGTCAAGTAACGGAGGGTCAGGTCCGGTAATTGTACTTTCGTAACAGTCACAGAAGTAGGTAACTTCATGCCCGCAAGCCCAAAATTATTTCACGAACGAAAAACGGCGGAATCGTTGAGCTCCGCCGTTGCCCAGCGCTTGACGAGCTGAATTACGGACGCGAGGAGAGCAGCGAATGCGTGATGGCGTGGACCGACAGCGCAATCCGGTTTTGCACTCCGACCTTGCGCATGAGTTGCCCGACGTGCGCCTTAACGGTGCGCTCTTCGATACCAAGCGCGTCTCCGATTTCTTTGTTAGAGCGGCCTGCAACCAATAACTTCAGGACCTCACGCTCGCGGTCGCTGATCTTGTCTTCTCCTTGCGGGAGCACTCTGCGGGGAGAGGCCGTAGCACGTTCGATGAAGGTGCAAAGCACCCGCCTGGGCGCCCACACTGAGGCGCTGTGCACTACGCGGATCGCCTGTTTGAATTCTTCCGGGGTTGCGTCTTCGCCAATATAGCCCTTCGCTCCAGCCGCGATCGCCCGCAGGATCGCTTCATCGCCGGTTTCGGTGCCGGTGACAATAATGCGTATGGCAGGGCGCAACGCCTTGAGCGCAGACATCGCCGCATAGAATGCGGCTCCGCCACTGGAAGTCATCAGGATGACGTCATCGTCGGGAGAATTCTAAGATCGACGGGATGGTGCACGCCCGTATCAGGAAGCCTTCGTCAGAAGATAATATGGCGCGAAATCCAAGGAAGCGAAGCGGGTCGCTCTCCACCACGGAGATGCGGATGGCGCTCTTAGGCGGTTTCGTTCGGCCAGTCAAGGTGCCCGTAGAATACCGCATCAGAACATTAGTGGATACCCCGATAGCCCAATAGTGCTATTTACGGGCGCGGTGACTCGAACTGCGAATCATGACGCAGTCAAGCAGCATTTATGCGGCCGACCGGCGGCGTGAGCCCTTGCCCGCCTTCTTCGCAGCTACTTTCACCTCCGACTCCCTTTGGGCTGTGGCTACCCGTTGCGGCGGTTTCTTTGGCATCTGCGCCAGGCTTTCCTTTAGTGCAGCCATAAGGTCAACCACGGGAGCAAGCTTGCGGGGTTTCTCTACCGCCGTCACCTCGCGCCCTTCCATGTGGGCCTTGATGAGCTCCTTCAGATTTTCCTCGAAGGTGTCGTGATATTTCTCCGGCTCAAATTTGCCGGCGAGCGCTTCGATCAATTGATGAGCAACCTTGACCTCGGCGTCTTTCAACTCAACATCGACGGGACCGAAGCTCTCCAACTTGCGCACCTCATCGCTGTAGTACATAGTGTGCAGCATGAGCCCGCCTGCGTGAGGCCGCAGAAACACCGTGTATTCGCGGTTGTGCATGGTCAGCTTAGCGATGGCCACATAGCCGGTTTCTTCCATTGCCCGTGTCAGCAGCGCATAAGGCCTGCGGCCCGCTTCATCTGGCACCAGGTAATAAGACGATTCGAAGTAGATGGGATCCACTTCCTTGTACTCGACGAACTCCAGGATCTCCATCGCCTTCGCGGTTTTGGGCTCGATCTTCTTGATCTCCTCCGGCTCGATGATGACGTACTCGCCCTTGCGGTACTCGTAGCCCTTCACGATCTCGTTGCGTTCCACAACGCGCTCGTCATGCGGACACCAGAGCTGCTGTTTGACACGAGTGTTGTCATCTCGGTGCAACATGTTGAAGGAAATGTGATTGCTGCGCGCGCCGGAGAACAACTTCACCGGCATGGAGATGAGGCCGAAGGTTAGATATCCAGACCAAACCGAAGACGCCATATTCTTACCATTCCTGGGTACTGGGATTGCACCAAATCTGCGACAGCATAGTGCTGTGTCTGCCGCATAATGTCAAGTCCAAAGGGCACAGACTCATCCGGTTGGGATGCTTCGAGGCGGCAGCCGGGCCGTATCGCCCGGTGTGCTTGCTCGGCTGGAGTGAATCACCGGCTCATGCGATACTGGCCGTGGACGCGTGACAAGTCTCTTCCATTCAAGGGGTTTGCCTGCCGCTGTCGTGGCTATTGGGTTCGCGGTGATCGCCCGGGCCCTGGGCGCCGTGACCGACGGCGGAGCGCTAACGGGCGTGTTGGTGGCGTTCGTCCTAATGCTTGCCGCCGGACTGGCTGGCTTTGTTCCCCTTAGTCACGGTATTCATCATTACCGTGTTGGCAACCCGCTGGGGCTACGGAAGGAAACAGCACCTTGGGGTGGCCGAGCGTGGAGCCGGGACGCACCGCCTCGCAGGTGCTGGCCAATCTTGGCGCAGCGACTTTGTGCGCGCTTCCAACGGTGTGGTTTCCGCGGCTCTCCGGCATACTTTTGGTCGGCGCAATGGCGGTCCTGGCAGAAGCCGCCGCCGATACCGCTTCCAGCGAAATCGGACAGGCATCAGCTCGCCACGCTTACATGATCACGGGCTTCCACCAAGCTCCGATCGGCGCCAATGGCGCAATCAGCGTAATAGGAACTTTGGCCGGATGCCTGGCGGCTTGCTTGGTGGCTTGGATGAGTGCATTCGTCGAGGTCGTAAACTGGAACTGGACGCCCGTTGATTGCATTGGCGGGCATGGCCGGCATGTTCTTCGACAGCATACTGGGAGCGACGTGGGAGACCTCCGGCAAAATGGGCAACGATTCCGTCAACTTTGTGAGCACGGTCTTCGCCGCCGATGTAGCGCTGATGGTGGCCATAGTGTTGCCGAGGGTCGGGAAGTGAGAGTTGGAGTACGGTCACTCCAACATTGACAGCGCTCGTGCCGTTCGTGCGGGCATTTACGAGCGGGGTTCCTCGCCGCCTGCCCCGCGGACACTTCATCTGCTAAATCAACCGGACATATCATGTGCTAATGACACGAAGGCGAGAGTGCTGGGTAGACTGGAAAATCGATCTGAGTTAACATTCCTTCGCGCTTCAAGCAAAATTCTGTCAGCCTGTTTGTCGCGTCCGAGCCGCCTCGTAGTGGGCTTCCAACAATCTTACTTTGACATCAGCACCCACCCGATGGTTTTGCCATTCGAAACGAACTTTCACGAAAGATTCTTCCACCCACGGTCGCTATTGCGACTCCTGAGAAAGAGGTATGTCTTGACAAAGAAGCTGTCCCTTGCTGCCATCACGCTTTTGCTTGCGCTCTGCGGCCTCTCGCCGGCGCAGACGCTGACCAGACTCACTCACCAGCCTCCGGATGGGGCCGGAATCGATTTTCTGTTGACCGATGGAACCATCCTGGTTCAAGGTGACCAGGGACAGGACTGGTGGAAGCTCACCCCTGACATTAACGGGAGCTATGTAAATGGAACCTGGTCGCAAGTTGCCAGCCTGGCCTCCAATTACGATCCTTATGCTTTTGCATCCGCGACTTTAGCCGATGGCCGCGTACTGATTGAAGGCGGCGAATATAACTTTGGTGCATTTACACTCACCAATCTGGGCGCGATTTACGATCCCGCTCTCAACACCTGGACGCCGCTGAATCCTCCTCTTGGTTGGGACTATATCGGCGATTCGCCGTCCACCGTGCTGCCCAATGGCCATTTTCTTATCGGGCGCAAACTCGATATGCAGATGGCGGAATTGGATCCGGCCACGCTTGAGTGGACGGCAATGGGATCGAGCGGCAAATCCGATTTTAATGCCGAGGAGGGCTGGACCCTCATGCCCGACGGCTCGGTGTTGACGGTTGACGTGCTAGACAATCCCAACGCGGAGCGATATGTCCCTGCCATCCAACATTGGACAACCATTGGCAGTACGATTGCCAACTTGCAGGGCCCGCCCGTCGGAGGGTTGTATCCCTTACGGCGGAGGCCAGTATTGTCCTCCGGGTGAAATCGGCCCAGCCATCTTGCGGCCTGACGGTTCGGTGTTCGCCACCGGCGCGCGTCATCAGGGAGCTTCCACCGGACATACCGCCATCTACTCTCCTGGCGTAGCATCGGCTGTCCCCGCCGGGACGGGTTTCCGCGGCGTTTGGCTCGCCGGCCCCGACTTTCCCAATGGCGACGATGCCGGCGATAATTTTGCCGTGTTGCTGACAAGCGGCAACGTGCTGGTGGAGGGTAACTCAAGCCGATTTTACGAGTTCAACGGAACCACGTTCACTCCCACATTATTTAGTAACGGCGGCAGCTTGCTGGTGCTGCCTACGGGCCAGATTCTTGTCGGCGGTGCAGAAGTCTACAATTCCACCGGCACTTACCTTTCAGCGTGGCGACCGGTCATCACTTCGGTTCCGTCGTCAGTCACCCGTGGCCAAAGCTACCTGATCTCCGGCACGCTGTTCAATGGCCTTTCCCAGGCTAATGCGTTTGGAGACGAGCTCGAGACCGCGACCAACTATCCCCTGGTGCGGATCACCAATATCGCCACCGGACACATTTTCTACGCCAAGACCCACGATCACAGCAGTATGGCTGTGGCTAGCAGGGCCCCGGTTTCCACCCATTTCGATGTTCCGCGGTGGAATGGAGACGGGAGCGAGTACGCTCGAAGTAGTGGCCAACGGTATCCCATCGATCGCGGCCAACATAACGGTGAACTAGGCCAACCGGCCATAGCTCTCACGGTGCCCCACCGCAGCGCCGACTGCGGTGGGGTATTCCGGTTCCGTCCCTCGATTACGCGCTCAGTCTCAGAACCTTGTGCTCGGGGCAACGCCGCCAGGCCATGATCGTACCTGCCGACCATGGCAATGCCGAGCAGATGACTGATCCGGCGACTAACTAACGGCCCGCAAACGACGTCCCGATGGCGCCCTGCAAGACATTGCACGTACCATGCTCAGCATCCTCGGCATCCCACAACCGAAAGAGCTGACGGGGCACGATCTGCGGGTGATGGCGGAGAAGGCAAAGAGTTGATTCACCACGGAGGTACCGAGCGCACGGAGGAGTGCGAGTTTCTTTCGTGTGTTTCGAGTTGGCACCGAAGCGGAAGTAGGGCAGGAACCCGTTAAGAACGCTGTGAAGGATCGGCCTACATCCGCTTCAAGCTCTCTGTAAGTTTCACTTTCGAATTCGTTTTTCTCCGTTCACTCCGTGCCCTCCGTGGTGAATCGCTCTTTCCCTAGCGCAGCTTGCAACTCGGAACTGGAAACTCGACACTGTATTCGTGAAACTTCTCATCGCTCTTCATCACCGCTTCGAACTGTGGCAGATGCCGCCATGGTTCCCTGAGCGGCTGCGGCGTGATTTCCCGCAGCTGGAAGTAGTGCATCTGCCCAACTACGATCATGTGATCGAGGAAATCGCTGACGCTGACATCGCGATCTCATGGTCGTTGCGCGGAGAGCAGATCAAGGCGGCAAAGAGGCTGCGGTGGATTCATTCGACGGCGGCAGCGGTGCATCAGCTCATTACGCCGGAATTGCGGGCCAGCGACATTGTCGTGACCAATGCGCGCGATGTACATGGGCCGGTAGTGGCCGAACACGCCATCGCGCTGGCTTTCGCGCTCGCCAAGCGGCTGCCCCAAGCCGCTCGCTATCAGCAGCAGAAGCATTGGGCGCAGCACGAACTGTGGAACGAACTGCCTCGCCCCCGCGAGCTCAATGGCAGCACGATGACGATTGTTGGCCTGGGTGCGATCGGCACTCCACTAGCGCGACTGGCAAAATCCCTAGGTATGCGCGTGGTTGGCGTGCGCGAGCATCCGGAGCGGGAAAGCGAAGTGGCGGATGCCGTCCATGGTTTCGAGGAACTCGACCAGGCGTTGAGTGCCGGCGACTTCATCGTGCTGGCGGTTCCCGTCACGCCCAAGACTCGTCATTTGATGAATGCCGGGCGTCTGGCTCGGCTGAAGCCCGATGCTTATCTGATTAATGTAGGTCGCGGTGTTCTGATTGACGAAGCTGCGCTGGTGGATGCGCTGCGCGCGAAGAGCTTCGGCGGCGCAGCTCTCGATGTCACCACCGAGGAGCCCCTTCCGCCAGAGTCCCCGCTGTGGGAGATGGAGAATGTTCTGATTACTCCGCACATTGCCGGACTGACCGAGAAGATGTGGGAGCGCCATTACGAGCACTACACCAGAAACCTGCGCCGGTTTCTGGCGGGCGACAGCGCTGCTGTGGGTGGTGGACAAGGAGAAAGGATATTAGGAAGCAGTTGCCAGTAGTGCAGTAGCCAGTTGTCAGCAAAACAAATGCCCCGCCCTAGCCAAATGAAGGCTAGAACAGGGCACCCATTTCTGCGAGGCCTTGGCTGGCCGTTAGCTACATTGCTAATGGCTAATTGCTGTTTTTAGTACATTCCGCCCATGCCGCCGCCGTGTCCGCCGCCCATAGGAGCTTCCTTCTTCTCTTCCGGAATCTCGGCAACCAGGGCTTCGGTGGTCAGCATCAGGGACGCGATCGAGCCTGCGTTCTGCAGGGCCGTACGCGCTACCTTGGTCGGATCGAGAACGCCGGCCTTCACCAGGTCCTCGAACTGGCCGGTCTGCGCGTTGTAGCCGAAGTTGTTCTCCTTCGACTCGCGGATGCGGCCCACCACGATGGCGCCTTCTTCGCCGGCGTTGCCGACGATCTGGCGGAGAGGCTCTTCGAGCGCGCGGCGCACGATGTTGCCGCCGATCTTCTCGTCACCTTCCAGCTTCAGCGCTTCGATCGCCGGGATGCAGCGCACCAGAGCCACACCGCCGCCGGGGACAATGCCTTCCTCGACTGCAGCGCGGGTAGCGTGCATGGCGTCTTCCACGCGGGCTTTCTTTTCCTTCATTTCGGTTTCGGTTGCAGCACCGACCTTGATGACCGCAACGCCGCCCACCAGCTTCGCCAACCGCTCCTGCAACTTCTCGCGGTCGTAGTCGCTGGTGGTCTTGTCGATCTGGCTGCGAATTTCCTTCACGCGGCCTTCGATGTCGGCGTGCTTGCCCTTGCCCTCGACAATGGTGGTGTTGTCCTTGTCGATGGTGATCTTCTTGGCCTGGCCGAGATCGCCCATCTGCACGTTCTCCAGCTTGATGCCAAGATCTTCGGTGATGGCCTTGCCGCCGGTCAGGATTGCGATGTCCTGCAACATGGCCTTGCGACGATCGCCGAAGCCCGGAGCCTTGACGGCCGCAACCTGCAGCGTGCCGCGCAGCTTGTTGACGACCAGGGTCGCCAGCGCTTCGCCTTCCACGTCCTCAGCGATGATCACGAGCGGACGGCCGCCCTTGGCGATCTGCTCCAGCAACGGGAGCAGGTCTTTCATCGAGGAAACTTTCTTTTCGTGGATCAGGATGTAGGCGTTCTCCAGAACGACTTCCATGCGCTCCGGATCGGTAACGAAGTAGGGCGACAGATAGCCGCGGTCGAACTGCATGCCTTCGACGACTTCCAACTGGGTCTCCATCGTCTTGGCTTCTTCCACGGTGATGACGCCGTCTTTGCCGACCTTCTTCATGGCCTCGGCAATGATGCTGGCCGATGGTCTCATCGTTGTTGGCGGAGATGGTGCCGACCTGCGGCGATCATCTCGCCCGATACCTTCTGCGAGATACTTGTCGAGCGCGCCCGGGATGCGGTTGCCATCGTGGTCCAGCGAGCCGCACACGGCGGTGACGGCCTTGTCGATGCCGCGCTTCAGCGCCATCGGGTTCGCGCCGGCAGCCACGGTCTTCACGCCCTCGCGGAAGATGGTCTGCGCCAGAACGGTCGCGGTGGTGGTGCCGTCACCGGCAACGTCGGAGGTCTTGGAGGCAACCTCGCGCACCATCTGCGCGCCCATGTTCTCGAGCGGGTCCTTCAGCTCGATTTCCTTGGCTACGGTCACGCCGTCCTTGGTAATGAGCGGCGAACCAAATTTCTTCTCGATCACGACATTGCGGCCCTTGGGGCCCAGCGTGACTTTCACGGCATCGGCCAGAACATTCACGCCGCGAAGGATCGCCTGGCGGGAATCCTCTCCATGCACAATCTGTTTTGCCATTGCTTTCAATCTCCTTTGAAAATCAGTTGTCAGTGGTCAGTGGCCAGTTGTCAGAAAAACCTGCAACCGGCACGACGGGATACTATTTCTGCGCGACGGCTTGCTTTGCGGCTTGCTGGCGCCTTCCAGAATGCCGAGCACTTCTTCCTCGCGCATGATCAGGAAGTCTTCGCCATCAATCTTGATTTCCGTGCCGGCATACTTGCCGAACAGGATGCGATCGCCTGCCTTCACATCGAGCGGGAAGGTCTCGCCTTTGTCATTGGTCTTGCCCCGGCCCACCGCGATCACTTCGCCCTCTTGCGGCTTGTCTTTGGCGCTGTCGGGAATGATGATTCCGCCACGGGTGGTCTCGGCCTCTTCAACGCGGCGAACCACGATGCGGTCGTGCAGGGGAGTCAGCTTTGTAGCCATTCTTCGAACTCCTTTCGAGCTTGTTAGTTCAAGTTGGATTGCGTTACACGTTGGCTGGCTCTGGCGCGTGTCTTCTGCGTTGCTGTCAGCATGTCCATAAACTCTCTTGGGGATTAACCCGGAAGTTGGTCGCGGTGCCTTCGAATCGGCCTGCTAGGATGCCTGCTAGCACTCACTATCAACGAGTGCTAATCTTAACCTGCCCGTTCTGGGAAGTCAAGTAGGTGCATGAGCGTAATCCACTCATATCTTACAAAATATGGATGACCATTTAACTTATTACTTATAATCAGCACCTTAGCAGCTGCTTCCAGAGCGGTGTTAGCCAGGGTGACGACCTCGCCCGCCTTGAGACGGCCAGCCATCGCGACGAATATCCTTCAGTTCCAGGACGTCCAGGAGTGAATCAGTCGATTGACGTGCACGCCGCAGTGAAGCAACGTCATTCAGTCGTGACTGATGACTGCGAAGCCTGAAGAGCCGCATTACCCGTGCAAGCAGACACGCCAATCCTGGAAGTGCCGGGCGAATTCATGGAGAGATTCCTGCGGCATAACGCACCGAAGGAAACCCAACTGCCGCTAGAATGGGGGAATCCTCTGGAGGGCCAGGCGCATCTACGCTAACAGTTTTCTTGCGCGCTGGTCTTCTGACTTTCTTTGCCCATTTGCTGAGTGAAGTTTTCGATTCCCATAACCCCGAGTTTGGCAGCATAATCGGGAATGTAGTGGGTGTGATCGTGTCAGTGCCCCGTGCCAATCGATTGTTCCGTCTTCCGCGCGCCAGTTGATCTCTGTGTTCGCTCTGCTGCTGGCTGCTCTTGCGTTGCAGACCTTCGGCGACCGCCCAGACTGCGACGTCGGATTCAGCGAAAACTTCGCCCCGACAGAAGGACAAGCTGCTCCACCCGGCAGCCCGAGACGCAGACGACAGTTCCTCCAGTGCAGCCGGATGGCCAACTGGTTCGCAGATTCCCACGGCGGCCCAGATCGAGGCCGCCGGACAGCGGGACACTTCCAACGATCCGGACGCGAAAGCAGAGTTCGTCGCTCCACAGCAAGGCTGAATCCGCCGTCGCCTAAGTCCAGCAGGTCACCTAGGTCCCCCAAGTCCCGCAGCCCGAAAGACATGCCGCGCCGCTGCCTGCCAAGTATGACGTGTCGCAGATCGGGCAACGCAACGTGGGAAGCGGTCTCGACTTTTATTCCCTGGATCGCGAGGTGGCGCTGGGACACCAGTTGTCTCAAGAGGTGGAGCAGCAAGCCCGGCTGGTCACCGATCCCGTGGTCACGGAATACATCAACCGCATCGGTCAGAATCTGGTGCGCAACTCCGACGCGCGCGTGCCGTTCACCATCAAGGTCCTCGACAATGACGAGGTCAACGCCTTCGCGCTTCCCGGCGGCTTTTTCTACGTGGACAGCGGACTGATTCTGGCGGCGGACAATGAGGCCGAGTTGGCGGGAGTGATGGCGCACGAGATCGCCCACGTCGCCGCCCGGCACGCCACCAAGAACATGACTCGGGCGCAGATCTGGAACATGGCTTCCGTGCCGCTGATCTTCATTGGCGGACCGGTGGCGTATGCCATCAGCGAAGTAGCCAGCTTGGCGGTGCCGCTCGGCTTCCTCAAGTTCTCGCGCGACGCCGAGCGCGAGGCCGACCTTTTGGGCTTGGAATACGATTACGCCTCAGGCTACGATCCGGAAGCGTTTGTGGAGTTTTTTGAAAAGCTGAAGCTTGACGAGAAGAAGAAGCAAAGCTTCGTCGCCAAGGCCTTCGCTACCCATCCCATGAACGCGGACCGCATCAAGGCGGCACAGGACGAAATCCGCAAGTACCTGCCTGACCGCAGTGAGTACGTGGTGGACACCAGCGAATTCGAGGACGTCAAGGAACGCCTCGCCCGCCTGGAGAACAGCCGGCATCTTGGCGGGGCTAAGGGAGACCCGGGCCGTCCAGTGCTGTTGCGGCGCGCCAGTTCCAGCGGCAGCGACTCCGGCACTGCCGGTCAGAAGGACGACGGCAACACCACCGATCAGAAGGATGACGGACATCCCACCCTAAAGCGGAACACCACAGATTAAGAGCAATATCGCACTTGGGGTCCTTTGACTCGGCTGCGATCTGTTCAGGATGACGGGGTTAATCTGCTCATGCGAACGCTGACTGGCCGAGTCCTCAGCACGGGCAATTAACCCCTAGCCCTTTGCCCCTGCTTCTACCTCCGCTGCCCGGCTTCGCTTTCCTTGTACATATACTTGATGCTGGGTTTGTAGATCAGCACATTGGAGGCACCCGTGCGGTTCAGTTTGAGGCAGTACTTGTCGTACCACTCGATGACCCCGTGGATCTCTTCGCCGTCCTGCAGCACCAGGACCATCGGTGTCTTAGACTGCATCTGCTTCTGGTAGTAGAAATTCTCGGCATGGGTTTGCTCCGGGGGCGGGGCCTTCTTGCCGCCACCATTCATTGGGCTGGGGCGCTCGCTGCGTTCGCGACGCTCGGGGACCTCCTGGCGCGGATGGTCGTTGCGGTTGAGGGCAGGACGAATCAGCTTGCGATTGGCAAACACTTCGGAGTCGAAAGCTCGACCCACAGCGGAGGAGTCCATAGAATCTTTCATGGTGTTTGCTCCTATGGTGATTTGCACACCAGCCTCACAGATACTGGCAACTCAAGACTGAGAGCGCGGCAGGGTCCCGCAAGACTCAGACTTGAATTGTCCCGGGCTGTTAAAGGTGTGAACTTGGGGATACCCTACCACAGCCGATTCCGCAAAACAATCCATACTGGGAATACTATCTTTGTCGGGCGGCGACGTGGCCTACGTCAGAACTGCAGCGATGTGGCAAACGTGTCGAGCGCCAGCGAGCGTAGCAAATTCCTGCGCATGCCAGTTTCCAGTTCCCCCAGCCGTTGCGTGGCGGTGACAATCCAGTCAAATTCAACTTGAGACGACATCTTTTCCAAGTCTGCTTTAAGGTCGATATTGCGCACTAAATCTGACGTCCCCGATCCCAGAAACAGCAAGTCTTCCAGCAAGGAATACATGGTTCGGATCAAGATCTCGGTCTTCACCTTGCCGTCGGCACCGGCGCGATAAGTATCGGTTACGCGGAACAGCGCGCTGTGGTCCGCGCTCCCCATCGCGGGTGCCAGCAGCGCCAGCGCGTCCTGTCGCGCGGCCACGTAGGCGGCAAGATCGAAAGTGCGGGCGCGGCCCAGCCCTCCGCCGCAAACCCGGGCGACCAGCGCCCGTTCACGGGTCTTCCATTCCGGACGTACCTGGGCGAGATATTGTTCCACGTCGGCGGCGGCAACCGGCGCCAGTCGCAGGTGCATGCATCGTGAGCGAATCGTAGGCAGCAGCGCCGTGGGATTGTCGGTGAGAAGAAATAGCGTAGCGAACTCCGGAGGCTCTTCCAGAATCTTGAGCAGCGAGTTTGCCGCCTCCTTCATGAATTCTGCGTCGCTAAAAATGTAGACCCGTTCGCGACCCTCCACCGGCTTGTAGTAGATCTCATGGATAACGTGGCGGACCTGGTCCACCTTTATCAGCATCTGCGGCGGGTCAGGCGGGATGATCAACACGTCAGGATGGGTCTGCACAAACAAGCGAGTGTCGCGCTTATCAGCGTCGCGCAGGTTCTCGCGCGCCTCCACCGCTCCGGCAAAGCACTCGTCGAGAGCGTCGGCCTCGGCAATACGAATGCAGTTGGCGCAATGGCCGCAGAAATCTGGGAGACCCTCAGGGAGAGGCCGCTCCAGGCAGTTCATCGCTTTCGCAACCATCTGACTCAGCGTGAACTTGCCGGAGCCCTGGGCGCCTGACAGGATTAAGGCGTGCGGAAAGTGTTCGAGCGCCAGCATCTCGCGCAGGCTGCGAACCACTTCGGTATTGCCGTGAAAGTCGGAGAAAGGCATAGGTTTATGCGAGTGTCGCTTGCTTGCCTTCGGCGTCCATCAACCGCTCGAAGACCAAGCGGACGATCTCTGGATGCACGAATTCAAGCTTCGGCCGTGCGTCCACCAGCACCACGCGTTGCGGCTCGCGCTTGGCGATCTCCAGAAACGCATTGCGCACCCGCGTAAAGAAAGCATAGCTCTCCTTCTCGAAGCGGTTTTCGTCGGTTTTTTCTGCGGCAGCCAGGTTGCGACGGCGAGCGCGCCCCACGCTGGAGTTTACGTCACAATCCATCAGGATGGTGAGGTCGGGCCACAATCCACCACATAGCGCCTGGTGCAATTGCAGTACCATTGGGCTGCCCAGCTGCCGTCCCCCGCCTTGATAGGCCTCGGTGGAATCGGTGAAGCGATCGCACAGCACCCACTGACCGGCTTCCAGCGCAGGCCCGATCACCTGGGCAATCAGCTGCGCGCGTGAAGCAAACATCAGCGCCATCTCGGCGTGCGGCTCCAGCCCGGCGGTGCGAGAGTTCAGCAGCACGGCACGAATGCGCTCACCGATCTCCGTGCCTCCCGGTTCGCGCGTGGTGACAACGTCAATTCGGTGCTGGCGCAACACCGCGGCGAGTTTCTCCATTTGCGTCGACTTGCCGCAACCGTCTAGCCCTTCGAAGGTGATGAACTTGCCGCGCCCCATTCGTTTGGCCACGGGCCATCATACCAAGCCCTCCGCGATGGGTAGACAAGGTCCGGCGCGCGTTTGGTCGAGGCCAGGTACCGCCGCAAACTATCGGAATCCAGCCGCCGGGAATTGACCGCAAAGATGTGACCGATACAGCCGCAGGGAATCTAATGGTTCTATAGGATTTCCCGCACGGCGGAGATGCGGTCAATCATCTGCGTCGTTGCAGCTGGTCGAGAAAGGAATTCACTCATGGCAAATGCTGACGTTCTTACTGCTGAGGTTCCCCTAAAGCAACAGGGACGTATAAAAACGATAGGCTACGCAACGCATTCCTCTGCTTCACCTCTGGAGCCATTTTCCTTGGAACGCCGCATTCCCGGTCCGAAGGATATACAGATCGATATCCTCTACTGTGGGGTGTGTCATTCGGACCTGCACACCGCCCGGAACGAATGGAGCAACACCACTTACCCGGTCGTGCCCGGCCACGAGATTATCGGTCGCGTGGTCAAGGTGGGGACCAAGGTAAGCAAATTCAAAACCGGCGACCTGGCCGCGGTGGGCTGCATGGTTGATTCCGACCGCACCTGCGCAGCCTGCAAGGCCGGCCTGGAACAATATTGTGAGGGTCCCGCCACCTTCACTTACAACAGCGAAGACAAGCACCTCGGCGGCATGACCTACGGGGGCTACTCCAAGACCATCGTGGTTGACGAAGCATTTGTGTTGCGTCCGCCGGCGAACCTGGATCCTGCGGGCGCGGCGCCTCTACTTTGCGCCGGCATTACCACCTACTCGCCCCTGCGTCATTGGAATGTCCAGAAGGGCCAGAAGGTCGGCATTGTCGGGTTGGGTGGACTCGGGCACATGGGTGTGAAACTCGCCAACGCGCTGGGCGCACATGTGACCCTGTTCACCACTTCGACTCACAAGACGGAAGACGCCAAGCGCCTGGGCGCTCATGAGGTCGCGCACTCCAAGAATCCGGAGCACATGGAGAAGCGCGCCAACAGCTTCGACTTCATCCTCGACACCGTTTCAGCCGAGCACGACATCAACGCCTATCTCAATCTGCTGAAGCGCGACGGAACGCTGGTGCTGGTCGGCGCTCCCGAAAAGCCGCTGGCGGTGTCCGCCTTTAGCATCATCCCAGGGCGCAAGCAGCTTTCCGGCTCGATGATCGGCGGTATCGCGGAAACTCAGGAGATGCTGGATTTCTGCGGCAAGCACGGCATCACATCAGATATCGAAATCATCCCGATCCAGAAGATTAACGAAGCCTACGAGCGTATGCTGCGCAGCGATGTGAAGTATCGCTTCGTGATCGATATGGCGTCGCTGAAATAAGGCCTTTTTTGGCAGGCAAGAACCCACCCAGGCAAAAGAAGCTTGGGTGGTGCACTCGCAGGTCGATCTCAGAAATCTGCCCGGTGAGGGTCTAAACTCCCAGATGGTGGGGGTTTTATGGGGCGTGGTTTTGGGTTGCGGATTGCGATTTTTCTAGCTTCATTGATCATTCTTTTTTTTCTGACCGGCTGCGGCGGCTCGGCAGCCGCTCCTGCCCCGCCGCCACCCCAGCAACAAGTTTCTCTTGGGGCTACGGTGGACGCCGTGGCGATGGCCGCCTTAGATCAACAAAAGATGCCGGGCATGACGGTAGCCCTCGCCAAGAACGGCACGATGCTCTACGTCCAGGGCTACGGCGTTTCCGATCTGACGACCCATCAGGCGACTCCCACCAACGAAATCTTCGAGATCGGCTCCGTCACGAAACAGTTCACGGCAGCTCTGATCATGAAGCTACAGGAGCAGGGACAGTTGCACGTGGACGACTCGATAGCCATGTACTTGCCGGAATATAACTTTCCCGCGGCCATTACCCTGCGCATGATGCTGACGCACACGTCGGGGCTGGCGGATTTCACCAACTTCCCGCAATTGGGCGACTGGATACACAATGGGGTCTCGGAAGCGACCGTGTTGACCGCCGTCAGTCAAGCACCGCTGCAATTCACGCCGGGCAGCCAGTACTCCTATTCCAACAGCAACTTCTTCGCCCTCGGCACCATTATCGAAAAGCTCACGGGCAAGTCTTATGCCGACAACCTCACCCAGGTCATTTTCCAACCACTGAGATTGACCAATACCTCCTACGTCCTTCCCCCCGCAGGCCAGTCTGCCACTGGCTATACAAATAACGGAGCAGGCTTTGTTCCCGCCATTATTTGGGACCGCTCAGCCGCGTTTGCCGCCGGCGCTCTTAGCTCGAATGTGGACGACATGGTGGCGTGGGACAATGCCTTAATACACGGAAGAGTAGTCTCCCCGGGATCTTTCCAGGCGATGACAACCTCCAACGGCTTCACCATCCCAGGAGGGGGCTCATATGGCTTTGGATTGGTCCTTACCACATTCAACGGTCGTCAGGTCATCTGGCACAACGGTCAGATCGGTGGATTTACGGCGGAGACTGCGGTGTTGCTGGACAGCGGTTTCGCGGTGGTGGTGCTAACCAATGATCAGGATGCTGACACCGATAGCATTGTGCTGAAAATCATGAACACGGTGTGCAACTCAGCTCAGCTTGGAGGAAATTGCTGAAGCCTGATAATTCCGGGATGAAAACGAAGGCCCTCCGGCAATTGGAGGGCTTTTCGCGTACACCTTATCGGCCGCCCACTGAAGCTGAGTGCTTACGGCTCGGTCCTACCGCAGCGCTTCCATGCACTCGTCCAGCACTTCGCGAGAGGGGCGAGTAACGCTTTCCGGCAAAGTTGCCAGCGGCTGATCGGTCATGTTGATCATGTCGATGAAGTTCGGCGCGGTGGTGTTCAAGTAGAGCACGCCGGTCAGCACTTCCTCGGCATCGTGGGCTTCCATGACCCGCTTGACCGCCTCGATTTTATTGGTGGGATCGTAATCTTCCTCCAGCTTGCGCAGCCGCAGCGTGGAGCCATCGTGCATGGTGACGTTGAGGCTGGTACCGGGATCGTAATCCACATCAATTTCGTTGAAGTGAGGAACGAAGTTCAAATCGTGCAACGGCTCTTCGTGGTCCTTGACGAACTTGTAGGACTTGGTCGAGCCTTCGTGATCGTTGAAGGTGGTGCAGGGCGAGATCACGTCGAGCATCACGGTGCCGCGATGCGCGAGCGCCGCCTTCAGCATGGTGTGCAACTGCCGCTTGTCGCCGGAGAACGACCGGCCCACGAAGGTTGCGCCCAGCATGATCGCCAGCGCACAGGTATCGATGGGCGGCAGATCGTTGATGACGCCGGTCTTCAACTTCGAGCCGAGGTCGGCGGTTGCCGAGAATTGTCCTTTGGTCAGCCCGTACACGCCGTTGTCTTCGATGATGTAGATCACCGGCAAATTCCGGCGCATCAGGTGTACAAATTGGCCAATGCCGATGGACGCCGTATCGCCGTCGCCACTGACGCCCAGGGCGACGATCTTCGAATTCGCCAGCACCGCGCCGGTCGTGACCGACGGCATGCGGCCGTGTACCGAGTTGAAGCTGTGGGAGCGGCCCATGAAGTACGCCGGGCTCTTCGAGGAGCAGCCGATCCCCGACACCTTGATCACCCGTTCGGGCGCAATCCCCATCTCGTAGAAGGCATCGATGATGCGTTCGGATATGGCGTTGTGGCCGCATCCGGCGCATAGGGTGGTCTTGCCTCCGCGATAGTCGAGCACGGTCAATCCGATGCGGTTGGTCTTTGGTTGAGGCTGGGGCGGTGGCGCGGTTGTGGTCGCCATTTACTTGCCCTCCTGAGTGATGATGTCGTCGGTGATGGAACGCGCGTCGATCGGCAAGCCGTTGTAATGGCGGACGCTGCGCAGCTTGCTTATCTCTGCAATCGCGATGTCGAGTTTCAGTAACTGCAACATCTGGGCGTCGCGATTCTGGTCAATCATGTAGATGCGTTTGTGCGCGGCTACAAAGTCATGCGTCTCGCGAGTGAAGGGATAGGCGCGCAGCCGCAGGTAATCGGCCTTCACTCCGTATTCGCTTTGCAGTTGATCGAGGGTCTCAACCACAGCGTGATGCGAGGTCCCGTACGCAATGATCCCAACTTCATTGCCGTCGTTGCGCACCATCTCCGGTTTGGGAACGAGCGTACGCGCTGTTTCGAACTTGTGCGCCAGACGGTCCATGTTGTTGGCGTAGTCATCGGGCCGCTCACTGTACTGAGACTTCTCGTTATGTCCGCTACCACGCGCAAACCACGCCGCTCCCGGATGATCGGTTCCCGGCAAGGTGCGATAGCCAACGCCGTCGCCGTCCACGTCCTTGTATCGTGCAAAACCGCCGGCGCGCTCCAGGTCTTCTGCGATCAGCACCTTGCCGCGATTCTGCGGCTGGTCGGGATACTGAAACGGCTCCGACATCCAGTTGTTCATCCCGAGATCGAGGTCAGACATGACGAACACCGGCGTCTGCAACTGCTCGGTGAGGTCGAAGGCTTCGCTCGCCATGCTGAAGCACTCAGCCACGCTGCAAGGCAACAACATGGGATGACGAGTGTCACCGTGCGAGAGCTTAGCCACAAACTCAATGTCGCCTTGGGCAGTGCGCGTCGGCAATCCCGTAGATGGACCCACGCGCTGGATGTCCCAGATCACGCCCGGAATCTCAACGTAGTAGCCCAAGCCGGCGAACTCCGCCATCAGCGAAATTCCCGGTCCGGCGGTGGCCGTCATGGAGCGGGCTCCCGCCCATCCAGCGCCCAGCACCATGCCAATAGCCGCGAGTTCGTCTTCGGCTTGCACGATGGCAAAAGTAGCTTTTCCATCAGCTCCGATCCTATATTCCTTCATGTAGTCGATGAGGGTTTCCACAAGTGACGACGACGGCGTAATCGGGTACCAGGTCACCACCGTCACGCCGGCAAACATGCAGCCCAGAGCTGCGGCGGCGTTGCCATCAATGATGATCATGCCGGTGGTTTTGTCCATGCGCTCAACGGTGAACGGATCGGCCTTGGTGAGAGAGGATGCAGCGTAATCGTAGCCAGCCTTAGCGGCGTTCCAGTTGAGGTCGGCTGCCTTGACCTTTTTCGCGAACTGTTTGCGCAGCGCTTTCTCCACTTCGACCATGTCCAGCTTGAGCAACTGCGCCATGACCCCGACGTAAATCATGTTCTTGACCAGCTTGCGCAACTTGGACTCGGAGCAGACCGCGGCACAAATCTTGTCGTAAGGCACGGCGTAGAACGTCACATCCGAGCGCAGTTCGTTCAGCTTGAGCGGCTCGTCGTACAACACCGCGGCGCCCGGCGCCAGCGACACGGTGTCTTCCCGCGCGGTCTCCGGATTCATCGCCACCAGGAAATCGATTTCCTTCTTGCGCGCGATGTACCCCTTCTTGCTGGCGCGAATGGTGTACCAGGTGGGAAGACCGGCAATATTCGAGGGGAACATATTTTTGCCGGAGACGGGGACGCCCATCTGAAAAATGGTGCGCAGCAGAACGGTGTTGGCGCTCTGCGATCCCGAGCCGTTTACGGTTGCAACCTGGATGCTGAAGTCGTTGACGACAGGCTCGCGCACGGCGCCTTGGTCGGCACCGTGTACTGCGAATTCGGTTGTGGCCATCAATACCCCTTACTACAGAAGGATGTTGCGGTGGGCGAACCTTCTATTATAAAGCAGCGGACAAGTGGCGTGAAATGCTCTTCTGTAGCAGTCTGTAGCAGTCCCATTTCACCTACAGGCCAAACAACTCCCGCAAACGTTTGGTCTGGGCGCGGCTGACCGGGACCTCAGTCTGTTTCTTGTCTTCCATGCGGATCTGGTATGAGCTCTTGAACCAGGGCACGACTTCCTTGATGCGATTGATATTCACCAGATACGAGCGATGCGCACGCCAGAACATGTTGGGGTCGAGGGAGTCGAGCAGCTCTTCCAAAGTGCGGCAGTTGGATTGACCTTCCATCCCAGTAGCTACCACAGTGATGACTCCGTCCTCGATCGACGCGTAGCAAATGTCTTTCTGGTCCACCAGGAAGAGCCTGCCGCCTGACTTGAGCAGTACCTTCGCAGCGGGAGGACGCTGTTGCTGCTCCAGCATCTTGACGATGGTCCCGATCTGGTCGCCGGGCGAGCCGGCAGTCTCCAGCTTTTGCCGCGCCCGTTCCACGGCCTTTGCAACTCGCTTCTTGTCGAAGGGCTTCAGCAGGTAATCAACCGCATTCACTTCGAACGCCTTCACCGCGTACTGGTCGTACGCGGTGGCGAATACGATTTGCGGCAGCGGAACTTTCTTGTCGATCAGCTTTCTTAATTGCGCCAAAGCCGTCCAGTCCCGGCATTTGCACGTCGAGGAAGACGAGGTCGGGCGAGATACTCCTTGATCATGTTCACCGCGTCCATGCCATTCTTGCCCTGCGCCACGACATCTACATCAAGCTCTTTCAACAGATAGGCAAGCTCGTCACGGGCAAGCTGCTCGTCATCCACAATGATTGCGGAAAGGGACATTCAGGCTCCTGCACTTGGAGTTACGAATCAAAGTATAACGCGGCAAAACGAACCGTCTCAGCAGACGTCAAAAATGGCCGATCGAAGACAAAGCTCACCATCACCCGGGCAAGCCGCAGAAGCTTAGCTGTTACTTTGTTTCCGACCCGTCGGCTGCCAGGGGAGTGGCGGTGCCGATCCACAATTCGTATATGCCGGGGGGTGGGCATCCCGCTTTCAGATACTTTGGACTCAGGTTCACCAGGTCAACTTTTCCAAATCCGTGTTTCTTTAGGTCGCCGGTGATTGCTGTGGCCTGGGTAGTGTTCGCGTCGCTGAAATAGTACCGAAGCTGCGTGCTTGTGGGCGCAACATCGACCCGCTGCACACCCTGGACCGTGAATCCGCTATCCCGAAGGAAGTTCGCCAGTTGCTGACCACTCGCCAGTTGCTCGCTGCTGTTGGCAACGTGGATGTAAATCCCATTGGGATTAAACTTGCATTCGCTGGCCATTTGGACCTTGGTCGCCTCGACCGCTGCCTGCACCTGACCCGCCAGATTCGGATCCGTATTGCCAATGCGCCGGATGGTGTTCTCCAGGTCGACCGGGGCATGCCCGGCATTGGCCTCCGACGTATAGATGGAGATTCCGGTGGCGACCGCCGCAGGGTTCGAGCTCGTGAGCAGCGGCACCAACGAGGTCAGATTGGAATACTGCTGCTGCGTCTTGTCCCATTCCCGTTGATAGTCATCGCGAGCTTGCTGCTGCGCGCGGGTGAGGCTATCGCTGCGGTCTTTCTGGAGTGTGTACAAGCCGCCAACAAGCGCCACCACAAACGGCAGCAAAATGCCTGCGATCTTTTCTAACCTCTCAATCTTCGCGTCAAAGTTTGAAGATGACTCATCGGGCATGACATCGCCAACCTATCACAACCCGAATCGGGCAGGAAAGGGCCGAGAGATGGGCTCAAGCTCGTTCACGGAGATCCGATAAGGACTACTCTGCAAGTCCCGGCGCTCCCATGCGGTTGATCAAGGACTCCGCGAAGAAACCGATGTGCCTCACCTTGTCGTAAACTGATGAAACATGGTCGTCATTTACGGCATCCATTCGGTGAGCGAGGCGCTGAAATCGGGGGCGCGCAGCTTTGAATATGTCGGTATTGCGCGCGAGCGGCATGATCAGCGGGTGCAGCGCATTATCGACGACTGCCGTGCCAGCGGTGTGCAGGTGCGTTTCCTCCCGCGCGAGCAACTTGATCGCACCGCAAACACCAACACTCATCAGGGCGTCATTGCGGTCACCAGCAGTAAGCAATACGCGGACGTCGACACGCTGCTCGACCAACGCCACGCCGAGCATACTTTCCTGGTGGTGTTGGACAGCGTGGAGGATCCTCACAACCTGGGCGCGCTAATTCGCACCGCCGATGCAGCCGGCGCGGACGGCGTCATTATTCCTGAGCGGCGCGCCGCTGGATTGACGGGGACTGCCGTCAAGGCTTCCGCGGGCGCGTCGGAGCACTTGCCAATTGCGCGGGTGACCAACATCTCACGCACGCTGGACGAATTGAAAGAGCGCAACGTCTGGACCGTCGGTCTCGACGAACGCGGAACCCAGAGCTACGACGAAGTGGATTACAACATGCATTGCGCAATCGTGCTCGGCGCCGAAGGCAAGGGGCTGCACGACCTGGTCCGCAGGCGATGCGACTTCCTGGTCTCAATTCCCATGCTCGGTCACGTGCCCTCGCTGAACGTGTCGGTGGCGGGCGGCGTGGTGATGTATGAATTGGCCCGCCAGCGCCGCGCTGCGTCAACCGTTCAGAAGTCCAAAAAAAGCTGACCACGATCGACACGGATTCACACGGATTCCTTTCTTGTTTATGAAAGAATTGATCCCTGTTCATCCGTGAGAGTCCGTAGTGGATTGGCATTGCAAGCGAAGTGCTGAACGAGGTCGCGCCGAGCGGCAGGTCTTACGATAGCCCGCCATTGGGGTTCAGGTTTTCTTTCGGGCGCGGAGGAGAGCGGTTCCCCGGCGTTACTTCTTGCCAGTCATGCTCGGTCATTTCGGTCGCCTCTCCACTCGCTTGGGACTCTTTAATGAGAGCTTCCACGCGTCCATCCCAGCCCTCATCCACGGGAATTGGCCGGCCTTCACCGTGCCGGACGTCTAACAGCAGTTCTGCGGCTTGTTTGAAAAACTCATCCGGGTTGGCAAATTCGCTCTTGTCAAGGCTTTCATGGACGCGCTTCTCGAGCTCGGGCGGCAGGGCGACATTCATGCAGTTCTGCTTCTCCACAGGTGATTACCTTATCATTCAGATAATTCTCCGAAGGTGATGTTTTCTATGCGGCTTTTGATGGCGATCATGCTCTTGCTTACCGCAGTGCCGCCGGCGTTCGCGATTGACCGCGAGGCTTTCACCATCTCCCGATATCAGCTTGAAGTGCAAGTGGATCGCTCGACGCATGTGATCGCGGTGACCGGCAAGGTCACTCTGCGCAACGATTCCAGCAAGCCACAGAAACTTGCTACGTTGCAGGTGTCGTCTTCGCTGGCGTGGAACGCGATCGCGCTGGATGACAAGCCTGTGCAGTGGCTCGGCGATAACTACAGCTCTGACATTGATCACACGGGCAGCCTTTCGGAGGCTATTGTCACCTTGCCCCGGGACGTTGCTCCGGCGGCCACGGTTACGCTCGATGTGCAATATGGGGGGACCATCACGCCCGATGCAACGCGTTTAACTCGCATGGGCGCTCCCGCCGATGTGGCTGCACGCAACGACTGGGACGAAATCAGCGATCCGTTCACCGCTGTGCGGGGTTTGGGCTATGTCGTCTGGTATCCCGTGGCCATCGAAGCCGTGAGCCTGAGCGACGGCAGTGCCGTCTTCGACGCGATTGCGCGCTGGAAGTATCGGCACGACCGCAGCGAGTTCGACGCGGCGTTCGAGATCGACGCGGCGGATGGCAAGCAGCCATTGCACATCGTGACTAACATGGCAGACTCGGGTGAAAGCAAGCTGGTGACTGAGGCTCACGGCGATAAGACTTCTTACAGGTTGGTGTCCAAAAATAGCGTGGTCGGACTGGGAGAAACCGTCCCGACTTTTGCCGTTGCCGACTACGTCGAGCTGGCGAGGCCCACGGTGACGCTCTCGCATATTGCCGATCACACCTCACGGGCGCGAGATTATGCTCTTGCCGCGGAAGCGAACGATCCCTTGCTGCACGACTGGCTGGGCGAGCCAACCCCGCCAGCGCGAGTCATCGAGTTGACCGATCCGAACGCTAATCCCTGGCAAAATGGACCGGTGCTCTTTACGCCGCTGCGCGAAGCGCCGACCGCGACCCTGCAGCTTCTGCTGCTTCCAGCGCAGGTCGCGGCGCGGTTCCATTCTCCGCACCCCTGGATCCAGGATGGGATGGAACGATTCCTGCAAACCCTCGCGGTAGAGCGCCGCAGCGGACGACATGCGGCAATCGAGTTTCTCGACCAATATCGCGGGCCTTTGGTGGAAGCAGAAAACGCGGCGCATCCGAAGACGGAGGCAGGAACGAAGTCCTCAGCAGACAATAACTCCGCCAACAATACTCTGCTCAACACGAATGACGAGCTCTATTTGCGTGGCAAGAGCGGCTTCGTGTTCTGGATGCTGCGCGACATGACCAGCGATGAAGCCATGCAACGCGCCATTGCTGGCTTATCGAGGGGGTGCCGATAAAGACCCCAGTTACTTTCAGCGACTGGTGCAGACCAGCGCCAAACGTGATCTGGAGTGGTTCTTCGATGACTGGGTTTATCGCGATCGCGGTTTGCCGGAGTTTCAGGTGGAATCGGCGTACACCCGCCCCTTACTGAACGAGGCGAATAAGAGCTTCCTGGTCACCGCGACCATCGAGAACCACGGTGGCGCCGGAGCGGAGGTGCCGGTGTTGATTCAGACGCCCTCCGGTGAGAAGAGTGTCCGCGTGCTGGTGAAGGCGGGAGAGAAAGGCGCGGGCCGCATCGAAGTGCCAGTTGCTCCCGACCAAATCACGGTCAACGACGGAAGCGTTCCAGAAGCCGACTTGGGCAATAACGTGTATGAAATGCCAGGCAAGAAACCATGAATAAAAAGCGTTCATCACCGAGACACCCAGGACACCGAGAAGAAAAAATACAAATCAAATACAAATCAACCGCGGATCGACCCGATTTGCACGGATATATTTTGGTCTTTGTTCACAAATTGATCCGTGTTCATCCCTAAAAATCTACCGTTCATTTGTCTTTCTTTTCTCTGTGTGCTCTGTGTCTCTGTGATAAATCATCTTTCCCGAGGCTGTTATGATCTTGAGTCGCGCTTTGAGCGATCAATGAGGACGCCTTGAGCTACATCCAGTTTCTCGGTGCGGCCGGAGTTGTTACCGGCTCCAAGCACTTGATCCACGTGGACAACGATGGCATGCAGGCGTTGCAGGTACTCGTCGATTGTGGCCTCTTCCAAGGGCAGAAGGAATGGCGCGAGCGCAACTGGCAAGATCTTCCAGTGCCGGCGAAGTCGATGGACGCCGTCATCTTGACCCATGCCCATCTCGATCATTCGGGATGGATCCCGCGCCTGGTTAAACAAGGTTTTCACGGCCCCATTTACGCCACCCCGGCAACCATCGACCTCTGCAGCATTCTGCTTCCCGACTCCGGACACCTGCAGGAAGAAGACGCGGCGTACTACAACAAGACGCGGGCCAGCAAGCACGTGCCGGCGCTGCCACTCTACACGATGGAAGAAGCGCAGCAGTGCATGACCCTCTTCCGTCCGGTAAACTTCGGCGAAACGAAACAGCTCACTCGCGCACTGTCATTCCGATTTGTTCGAGCTGCCCATATCCTCGGCTCCGCCATGGCTGAGGTCTCCCTCGCTTCGAACAGAAAACTATCGAAGCTTCTCTTTACCGGCGACATCGGCCGTGTCCGCGATAACCAGGTTGCACCGGGCAAAGTCGTGCACTCGGGTCCCACTGAAGGTGAAGAGTGCGATCTGCTGGTGATGGAGAGCACCTACGGCAATCGTTTGCATCCGCACACCGATCCGCGCCCGGAACTGGCGGCACTGGTGCGCAGCACGCTGCAGCGCGGCGGCAGCGTGATTGTCCCGGCGTTCGCGGTCGAGCGAACACAGAAGTTTTTGTTCCTGCTCAAGGAGTTGATGGAGACTGGACAGGTGCCGCGCGTGCCCGTGCACGCCGACAGTCCCATGGCCATCAAGGCCGTGCAAATCTTCCTGAAACGCACGGAAGAGTTCACTCCGGAGACGAAAGCGCTGATCGAGAAATACGGCTCGCCATTGGAGTGGCCAAACTTTCACTTCGATGTCACCCAAGCCGATTCCAAGAAGATCAACGAATCGCGGTACCCAGCGATCATTGTGTCCTCCAGCGGCATGGTTACCGGGGGACGTGTGTTGCACCACCTGATGCAGCGATTACCTGAGCCGAAAAACCTGGTGCTCTTCATCGGCTTCCAAGCGCCGGGGACGCGAGGATTCACCATTAAGAGCGGCGCTTCGGAGGTCAAGATCTTCGGTCAACAAGTTCCAATTCGCGCCCAGGTGGCGGCGCTGGAACAATTCAGCGATCATGCCGATACTCCGGAATTGCTGGAGTGGCTGCACACCTTCAAACGTCCGCCCCAGGAAACGTATCTGGTCCACGGAGAACCGCCGGCGGCCGCGCAGTTGCGCGACGCCATGGTGAAAGCATTGGGATGGGACGTGCATGTAGCAGCCTACCGCGAGAAAGTGCCGGTTGGTTGAGCGTCGTTCCCTTTTCCGCCCACGTCGCGGGGAACGATTGATCCGGTTCGAACGTTCGCTTTACGCTGCTTGGGTTGGCGAGTCCGACGCCTTCGTCTCAGCTTCCGGTACAGGTCGCGGATGGGCCCGCCCTTCGCGGTGAGTACCGCCTTCATAAGCCACTCGCGCGAAGCTGATATCCAGTACCAGCCCGCTGAAGGCATGGCACAAAGCCTCATTGATGTGCACTACCGAGGCCGCTTGCTCGTCGCTCAGTCCGGCATCGAGCAGCGGGGGAAGTCCGGTTTCTATTCTTGCCGGAAGTTCGCGCACCAGGCCCCAGGCGCTTTCGCCGATACGATGTTGGCAGTCGGTGAATAGCGGCGATCGCATCCACTCCTGCCAGGCCCGCCAGTACTCAACATAAAAGCCAGGCCAGCAAGCCATGGCGCGATGCTCGTCCGAAATGAAGGCCACCTCCATCGTGCGACGGCGTTCGTTCCAAATGCGCTGCAGCCCGGGGGTGGCCGCGGCGGCGTCGAGCAAACGTGGCGATATCGGGAAGCTGGGATGCTGAGGGCGTTCCGCCGCCATGTGCTCCGAGCCCAGCGGTCCCTCGAACGCCTGCATCTGCGCGGTCGCAATCAGTAACAACAGTGGATCGACATACTGGTAGTAATCGAGCACCTGCGCCAGCGAAAGCTCAGACCCCTGATTGGAATGCAACTCCCGCGAAGCCAGGCTGCCCACGTCAAAATAGTTATGGACTCGCGTGTATGACTCGGCCGCCAGCCGCGCGCCCAGCAAAAAGAACTGGCGGGATTCTACAGCCGGGCGAAAGGCCTGCCAATGAACTTCCAGAAACTCGGGATAAGCGGCATAGGCCTGATACAGGATGGGGACCACCGGCAATCCGAGACTGTGGCGAACCTCGTCGAAAATTCCGCGCGTGCGCGCCGGAGCCTCGGCTTCGCCTACCAGCTTCAGACGGTTACCGCGTCTCCACCTCATGACCACTTTGATGAGGCCGCCTCCTACACCGATGTAAGGTAAATAGCGGAATTGTGGTCTTGCTGCGTTAACCATAGGCGTGGCTTCACTACGGTTACCCTGGGTTGATAGTTGGTTACTTTTGGTGCCTCGAAGCCATCCGTTTGCGCAACCTTCGATAGAATAAGCGTGGAATCGCAGCCATGGACAAGCCCAGTCAGGGCCGACAGTTCGAAATCTTGTTCGACAATGCCGAACCCAGCCTTATTAGGGATGACGCTTACGCGCCCTACGGCAACTTTGGCTTTCCGGCACCCCCTACCGACCGGCCTTGGATTTACTCCAACTTCGTGCAATCGCTTGACGGCATTACCACGCTGCTTGGGAAGCATGCCTCCGGTGGCGAGATCTCGCAGTCACCCGAAGACCGCTGGCTGATGGACCTGTTGCGCGCCCACGCTGACGGCCTCTTGATGGGAATGAACACTCTGCTTGAGGAACAGCGCATCCGTGGTCCGCAGAGCCGTGGCATTGTCTTCCAGGTCGCCGACCCGAAGCTGCGCGCGCTGCGCGAGCGTCTCGGAAAAGGGCGGGAGCGGAACATCTTCGTAACGCGCGCTGTTGACCTCGATCTCTCGCGACACAAAGTCTTCGATGGCGACGTGGTGGACGCCGCGATTCTTACCTCTCCCTCAGGAGTGGAACGATTACGTGCGCGCGGTGCACATCCGCACGTTGCTGTCATTTCCGCCGGGGAAGGCGAAAGCTTCGACTTGCGAGTCGCCATCGTCAAACTGCGAGAAGTACTGGGCGTGAAGTATCTGCTATGCGAGGGTGGACCGACTCTCTACGGGAGCCTGGCGCGGGCCGACCTGGTGGACGAGAAATTCATGACGGTCTCGCCCATCGAGGTGGGGCAAGTGGTTCCACCCGAGCAGGAGCGCCTGGGCAGCGAGCAAGCCACTCCTTCACTGCTCCGCCCCACCGTATTCGGCGGCCCGGGATATACAAAAGAGAACCTGACCCGATGGACCTGGCTGAGCTGCCGCAAGGCTGCCGACCACCAGTTCAGTCGCTATCGGAGGAAGGGCAGAGGCTAGAACAGAGCTAAGGTGGGTATATCCTGTCCTAAAGGGGCGCGGCTTCAGAGGTTGCTGAAAAAGTCGGTTTTGCGCAGCCGGTTTGAAGGGGCGCACCTTTAGGTGCTCCGTTAAGCTCTTTATTTTGTGACTCCGAGCGGGCCTCAGCCCGCGCGAGACCTGCTGTACCGACGTTTTCAGCAGCCTCTTTCGGCCGTGCCGACAGGACCGCAGAAAAGAATTGGCCTTTAGGCCCTGAGGGATTGTCCCTCAGCGGCTAAAGCCAGGGCTCTCTGGTTGATTCAACGGCACGCCTGAAGGCGTGCCCCTTCAAAGCAGGACTAACCAACTGTAGTGCTGCCTTCAGGATTAGGGGTCAGGGTTAGTAGCGGACGATCACCAGCCCGCTCGCTTTTCACGCTTGAGCTTGGGCGGAGTCGTGCCAGTTGCCATCTGCTACTCATGCGCCCTTGGCTGGCGAGCGCTAAAGCGGAGCGCGTTGCGGATGGCACGGACGAAAGTCGCCGGGCTTGGAATCAGTCGCTTGCGGCCGGTAGGCATTATGTCCTTGCGCTCCCGCAGCACACTGGCAATGTCCGCTGCCGGAACTCGAGCGCTCACCTCGTCTACAGAGACCAAGCGCACAGTACGATCGGGGGCCAGGATGAACACCGCCGGCTTGGCAATGCCACCCTTTTCCTTCGGGTTGTAAATGCCCCATTCCTGCACGACGAGACGCTCGGTGTCGGACAGGATGGGGAACGGCAGCCGCAGTTGTTGCCGGACCGCCTGCGACTTCTCCGGCGCATCCACGGAAACGGCCACCACGTTGGCGCCGGCGGCACGAATAGCTTCGTAATGATCGCGATATTCCGCCAACTGGCGGAGACAAAAGGGTCACCAATGGCCGCGATAGAACAGCAGAACCAGCGGACCATCGGCCGCCAACTCCGATAACCGGCGTATTGCGCCAGTGGAATCTGGAAGCTCGAAATCCGGCGCCTGCTGACCGGCTTTGGGCAGCGTCCCCAGGCTTGGCGGCGTAGGAGTCGTGATCGACATCGCTTCTATGGATTCCCGGTCGGCAGGACAGGATGCACGTCCTACGTCCGTGGCTAGAGATGCCCTACTTCGCTCTCTCCAGCAACTCCGCAGCACGGTTGATGGCGTCAGTCAACAACTGCAACTGCTGCCGCATCGTTGCCAGGTCTTTCTTGTCGATGGCCTCGTTCACCCCGGGAATTACCACGGCTGCATATCCCGTGTACTCACCCGGTGCATAGATCGCGTGTTTGTACCAGGGACGACCAGGTAAACCATCGATAAGAAACGCGCGCTCGGTGTTGCGAAGAATTAGGTTCACGCCGCCAGGATCGCCCAGTGTGGTGTTCTGCAGTTGCAATACGCCAGCCCCAGCCTTCTCCAAGCGGGCCGCGGCTTTCGAAGCTTCGGCAAACGATGGCGCCTGTTCGCCGAAGGTCTTCTTCGCCTTCGTGTCCGCAGCCTTCACATAGTCGCCGATCTCTTTCCCGTAGTCCTGATAATTGAACGGCAGAATATCCGCGGAAGCGATGCGAATGGCTTCCAGCCCATAGACTCGCGCCATCTCCTGCTCGTAAACAAATGTGGGATCGCCAAATTTGGTAAACCACGCGAAGTTGTCGAACGCCGAGTGATAGACGCCATAAGGTCCGCGAGAGCCAATGTCGGCGGACGGCACGCCCAAGTGCTGCAGGAAGGCAGTGTAGTCGGAACCGCTGCCGAGGTTGCCAACCCGAACATCGTGCTGGACCGGGGCCGCCGGTTCGCCACCTGCAGACTCCGGCGGCTTGGTGCGCTCCTGCTCTTTCTTCTCGGCCGTGGCCTTCCACTGGTCGTACACGCTGCCGCCTTTCGGACTGGGCACGGACTTGCCAACATCGCGCAGATATTGCTTCAAACTCGGCACCGACGACGCGCTGAAGTCAGGCCCGGAAACGGCGGCATCCATATTGAAGTAGGCAATAGCTCGGCTGAGTTCCTTAGTGTGCTGTTCGGCAAACTCGGTGGAACCCATTAGGCCTTCTTCCTCGGCATCCCAACTGGCAAAAACGATGGTCCGCTTGGGCTGCCATCCCGTCTTGAGCAACTGTCCCACGCCGTGCACCGCTTCTAACTGCGCGGCGGTGCCGCTGTTTGGATCCACGGCGCCATACACCCAGGCATCGCGATGATTGCCGGTGATCACCCACTCGTCGGGAAGCCGCGACCCGCGCACCATACCGATCACGTCGTAGATGGTGACAAACTGATAGTTCTGCTTCAACGCCATGTGCACCTTCACCGGCCCGGGGCCAACGTGATAGGTGAAAGGCAACGCACCTTGCCACTCGCGCGGCGACTCCGGTCCACCAAGGTTCGCCATGATGGGTGTGGCGTCGGCATAGGAGAGCGGAGTGGTGGGAATCTTCGGTATGTCTGTGGCATTCTCGGGCGTGATGCGCTTGCTGTCCGGCAGATCGGGTACCGAGGCAATCCCTGGCGTAGTGGGATCGCCGGGATAGCGAAACAGGTACTGGATGGAACCGCGCTGTACCCCGGTATCGGGGCGCCACGGTCCCTTGGGATACTTGTCGCCCTTGAAATAGCCATCATCCCACGGATCGGAATAGATGATGACGCCTGCCGCTCCGTATTGCTGCGCAACAAACGCCTTCACCCCGCGAAAGTTTTCGCCGTAGCGGACGATGACAATCTTGCCTTTCACGTCAACGCCCATCTCTTGCAGCTTCTGGAAATCCTCGAGACGGCCATAGTTCGCGTACACCACATCCGCCGTGACGTCCCCCGACGGAGAGAATTCGTTGAAGGCCGGCGCAATGCGCGGGTCGTCCTGGTAAGGATCGTCACTGACGCGCTCAGGCGAGGGGCCGGTCATGTTGACACCCTTGGGCGCAATCACCTCGACCTTGATGTCCAGAGGCAAATTCATCCAAACCTTGTACTGCTGAATGTAGGCATCAAGCCCGGCAGCCTTGTATTTATCCAAAACGTACTCCGCCGTCTTCAGGTCTTCCGGCGATCCGGCGATATGGGGCGCGGCAGTTAGAAATTGCAAATGCTCTTTGGCCAACTGCGCGTCGGGTACCGCTAGAAATGTTTTCTCTGCGTTCAACTCGGGGCCGGGATCACGGTATCCGAATATCTTGTCAGGTGGCGTGAAAGGTGCAGTCGGGGATTTCTGTTGACTGAGAAAAAACAGTGGACAAAAGAGAAGGCAACCGAGCACAGCGGCGAAGAAGCGGATCAAATCGATACTCCTCGGAAAATTGTAGTGAGCTTAGATCAGACCAAATACTATCGGGAAATTGTAGCGAGCCGGAGGCCATCTCATAAATTGCTTTGTATCAGGGCACGATTTAGAGGCTGCTGAAAAAGTCGGATTCAGCGGAGGTTTTGAAGAAGCGCACCTTTAAATGCGCCATTACAAACCCTCTATTATTGTCATCCCGAGCGGGCTTCAGCCCGCGAGGAATCTGCTTTTCCGATTTTTTCAGCAGCCACTCTATCTTGCCGCAGCATGGCGCGCTTGCGGCGGTGCCTCCTGGCGTTCCCTGGCGTGTCGCACCAGCACCTTGCCCCGGCTTGTCATAAAACGGGCCAATATTGCCGCGACGCCTTCCAGCAGCACGCGGTCCGCCCTACCGAAATTGTTGGGATGTTCGCTCTCTGCATCAATAACGCCCAACGTGCGGCCACCGATGCGAATGGGCACCACGATTTCCGATTTCACTTGCAGGAAACACATGCTGTAGGTTGCATCTACGGCGACATCGGGAATTACTTTCAGCAATCCACTTTGTCCCGCGGTACCTACGTTCCCTTTGCCAAACTCGAACTCGTGGCAGGGCGGCGTCGGTCCCTGCATTGCCTGGCGCACGACTTTGTCGCCCAGCACAAAGTAAATGCCAATCCAGAAGTACTGGCGCTGACAGTACAGTAGCTTAAGCAGTTTATCCAACGGCGAGACGTCGGTAGCAGGAGAGAATTCGTCCAGCAGTTCCTGGCAAGCGTTCAACAACTCTGGGGGAGAGTAATAGCGTTTTGACAAGCAACGATCCTGGGGTGAAATGTCCACTACCAGTGTAGTCGCGGCAGGGCAAGACTCCAATTGCACTCAAGCAAGTCCCAGCTAGACCGCCAGATTTGGTTGCGGCTGTGCTGGGGATACTGGCGTCGAAGGAATCGCGGCGAGATCAACCTCTGCAGTTTCCTTAGCTACTGCAGGTATATTGAGCAGGGCCTTCAGCTCTGGCAAGGCCGCGCGCATAGAAGCTTCGCCGAGCGCGATCAGTTCAGGAGTGCGATCGAAGCAATCGAATGCAAAACCGGTTACGTCCGGGTCCAGCACCAGGTCGGCGTCCTTCCTCCACGTCTCGCACATCTTGGATTGGGCGATGGAGAAACATTGCCCGATCACCTCGAACAGGTGGCGTGGTTGGCGTTCCTGGACCCACGTGCGCGCTAAGATACACGCCGAGCACGCGCTCGGCGCCCATCACGGCGTAACGGAGTCGTCGGCACCGAATAGGCCAACATTCCGTCAACGTACGAACGGCCATCGATCTCCACCGGCGGAAACATTCCCGGGATAGGCGCAACTGGCGCGGATGGAATCGACCAGCGAACCCTTGGTAAAAACCACCGCCTCGCCAGTTCGAATTTCAGTAGCGATAACGGCGAAGGGAATCTTCAGCTCTTCGAAGGTTTTGATTTTCATCACCCGCTCGCAGAAATGAATGATGCGGTCCGTGCTGCAAAAACCGTACCGCGATAGCGTCCAGCGGGTGAAGTCCTTGAAGCGAGCTATTCGCGCCACCTCTTCCATTTCGCCGGCGCTCATCCCTGCACAGTAGAAAGAGCCGACCAGCGCCCCCACACTGGTACCGGCCACGAAGTCCACCGGAATCTTCGCCTCTTCCAGCACCTTCAGCACGCCGATGTGCAGTATTCCCCGCGCGAACCCGCCGCCCAGCGCCAGTCCGAGTTTGGGCCGCTGCGGGGCAGGAAGCACGTCGATTAATGGTGTGGATGGAAGAGATAGCTCGCGCGAGAATGCACGAACCGATCGAACCAGGCGTTGGATGTTGCTTGTGGCCGTAAACGTAATCCTATTGCTGACCAGCCAATTGCCAAACCCGTGTACCGTTCAGTGTGATGCCGGCCGCCTGCCGAATGATGCCGGAAAAGCGTTCAATCTAGCGAGGTACCAGGCTGGAAGGTGGGCAGCGATTCAAGGCGTACCTCAGAAGGCCAGCTCCTTCACATATTCGCGCAAAGGCATGCCGTAAAAGTCGGTGCTCCTATGCGACGCGACGTAGCCATGCTTTTCATAGAAGCGAATGGCACGGTGCAGCGGTTCCGTCGTGTCCAGGCTCACCCGCGAGCACCGTTTGCCAGCCAGTTCGGCCTCAGCTGATTGCAATAGTTTTTCCGCGATGCCTCGGCCATGCCACTCGGGCAAAACCGCCATGCCCCGCAGATTTCCTTCGCTCGCATTGATCACCGCGCAGGCTATGGTACCGACAATCTGATTGTCGACACTGACCGCAACCAAAACCGACATTTGCCGCAAGCGGTCCTGGATTGTCTCCGGCGTCAAGACTGTATCGGCGAACGCTTCCGGCGTGTACTTGGTGCGATAAGGTTCAAATGCGATTCTCAGGCATTCAAGTACGCCGGATGAATCAGCCTTCAACGCTTTGCGGATTGTGACGCCAGCTTGCAACGGGCAGGTAACGTTCAGGCAGACTTCCCAGCAGAATTGTACAGCTCGCCGGACAAGACGTGCACTCAACAAAAAACCCAGCCGCGGCGGGCTGGGCTTCCTGGAAAACGGCGAAGACCCTATTGGACCCTCGTCACGTTACCTGCTTGCGGGCCCTTCTGACCATCGACGATCTCGAACTCGACCTGGTCACCCTCCTGCAAGCTCTTGTAGCCTTCAATGTTGATTGCACTGTAGTGCACGAACACGTCCGAACTACCATCCTCACGGCCTATAAAGCCAAAACCTTTTGCGTTATTGAACCACTTTACGGTTCCTTTCATTCTCACTTTCTTCTTCCTCCGGGCAGAGCCCAACAGCATCCCCACCCCGAGGATGCCGGTCTAGAATTGCGTCAATCAGGCTGAGCCCAGAAGCCAAGTCGATGGAGGAATTTTCCTAGATCACATCTGGCCAACTGGATTGGCCTGTTGAACAGCGTAGTTTAATTTTGCTCCCGCTTGGTGGTGTTGTCAAGAGAGTATATAGACGCGAGCCGCATTTTGCGCGGGTTTTTGGCACCATTGCTGCCACCAGAGTGCCCTAGGCGTATTTCCCATACCTGACTCTTGGCTGGCAAAGTGGGATAACCGCCGCGACCCCCCGGGCTTCGAATTGAGCCCGGCACTCCGGGGCACTATTCGTCAGAGATCGCCATTGCGGGCGCCTTCCGCCAGCCACAGAATCGAGGAGATCGTCTTGCCATCACAAATTTCGCCCGCGCGGATCATCTCCAACGCCTTGCACAGAGGTGTCAGGTGGCACTCGATCGATTCGTCCTCTTCGGGTTGCGCATCGCCGGATGTCAGACCACGGGCGAGGTAAACCGTCATGGTCTCGTCCAGAAATCCCGGACTGGGATAGAAGAACAAAGCTTGCTTCCACGTCGCTGCGCGATATCCAGTCTCCTCCAGCAGCTCCCGCTTCGCGCCGGCCAAAGGCTTTTCGCCGGGATCGACACGGCCGGCAGGCAGTTCCCAAAGATAATCATCCGCCGCATAACGGTACTGCCGCTCCAACAGGACGCGCAATTCGGGGCCGCTATCGTCCACCGCGAGAATTACGCACGACCCAGAATGCCGCACCACATCACGGCGTGCAACAATTCCGCTGGGCTCACGCACGCGATCGGACGTCACGCTGAACGCAGGTCCTTGGAAAACCCTTTTAGACGCGAGCAGTTTGAAGTTCTTTTTGCGGGCTGGCTCCTTCGATTTGCCGCTGCTGTCTGCCTTCTTCGATGTGTGCTTCTTTAATCGCATAGTCTGACTACTATAAGGCAGCGTTCAAGTTCTCGTATCGGCTGGAACGCGAGTTCGATCATTAACTGCTTTTCGACTTTTTCCGCAGCCTGTTAAACTGCGCGAAATCTGCTATTCTGCCCGCCGTGCCCAAGAAATCCCACCGCTCCCCTGCCCCGACAGTCAGCATCGTTGGTGCCGGAAACTTAGGGACGGCGTTAGCCCTAACGTTGCCGTCAGCGGGATACGTCGTGAAGTTCATTGCCACTCGCGCCCAGGGCATTGCCAAGGACGAGACGGCAGGCTTGGCGCGAAGAGTAAAAGCACGGCTGATCACGCTAGGTAACGAGCCCCCGGACAGCGACCTAATCTGGATCACGGTACCCGATGACGCAATTGCCGCAACTGCGCTACAGCTTGCGCCCACCCAGGACTGGCGTGGGAAGATCGTCTTCCATTCCAGCGGCGCGCTGACTAGCGACGATCTGGCTCCCCTGCGTAAGCAAGGAGCGAGGGTGGCGTCAGTACATCCTGGTATGACCTTCGTACGAGGCCCCGTGCCCCAGATGTCGGGGGTGCCATTTGCCGTCGAAGGAGATGCGGCTGCCACTCGCCTGGCCAAACGCATCGTGGAGAAACTGGGTGGTACGACGTATGCGATCAACAAGCGCAATAAAGTGCTCTACCACGCTTTCGGCAGCTTGGCTTCTCCGATGGTGATCGCCTTGATGACGTCGCTGGAAAGCGTGGGCAAAGCCGCTGGCATCAGAGCTGACGACATCAAGAGCATGATGGTTCCGCTGCTGTGGCAGACGCTGCGAAACTACTTAAAGCATGATGCTGCCTCTGCTTTCAGCGGTCCTCTCGCTCGTGGAGATGTTGCTACGCTTCGGCGGCATCTGGAAGAGCTGAAAGTAGTGCCGGAGGCGCGAGCGGTCTATGTTGCCTTGGCAAATGCCGCAATAAAGAATTTGCCGGTCAAAAACCGCCAGACGATGGAGCGGGAGTTGAAAAGTTCTCGATAGGGGTTATGGCACAGCTGAACAGGCTGCGGAAAAAGTCGCCAGAATCGCATTTCGAAGAGGTCGCAGTTTTACCGGCTGCGGAAAGACTCGATTAGCGCACGGTTTGTGTCAGGGCGACTTCAGTCGTGCCGATGAGTTTCGACTTTTTCAGCAGCCTCTGAAGCTAGGCCCCTTCGTTCGGTTCTCGGGAATGATCGACCAGCACCGGTCACGCACCAATCGTATAAGCGGTTTAGAATGTCGCAGTCCATATTTTGCAGGAGTTCGAATGCGTTCACTTCTCTTGAACCTGTCATTGTTATCCGTCCTGCTGATTCCGGCGTTCGCCCAACAGCCAGATTCGTCGCAGAGCCAACCCACGACCGAACCGCAAACTAAGACGAACCCTTCATCCAAGAAGCCGCCAGCGAAACCGCCGGAACCCACGGCGACTGAGGAACCAAAACCGGAACCAACCAAAGAATCCGGGGACAAGGATAAAGAGAAAGAAGAACATTTCGACATGACCGAAGTGGCGCCGGTTGTGACCCATCACCAGATCACCGTAAATGGGACGCTGCTGCATTACACCGCCACCGCCGGACGCCTCCCGATTAAGCGCGCTGACGGCAAAATCGAAGCCGAGATGTTTTTCGTTGCTTACACCCTGGATGGGCAGGTGGCCAGCAATCGTCCCCTCACATTTGCCTTCAACGGCGGCCCGGGTTCCTCGTCGATCTGGTTGCACATGGGAGCGCTCGGCCCCAAACGGGTAGTCTTGCAACCTGACGGCTTCATGCCGCCCGCGCCCTACCGCCTGGAAGACAATCCTTACACTCTTCTCGACAAGAGTGATTTGGTGCTGGTGGATGCGATTGGAACGGGCTTCAGTCGAGCGGGCGATGCCGAGCTGTTCAAAAAGTTCTGGGGAGTGAAGGGCGACGTTGAAGCATTCAGCGAATTCATTCGTCTCTACATCACGCGATATGAGCGCTGGAGTTCCCCCCTCTACCTGCTCGGCGAAAGCTATGGCACCACGCGCTCCGCGGGCATCGCGGGATACCTTGCCGACAAGGGCATTTCCTTCAACGGCATCACGCTGCTGTCGATGGTGCTGAATTTCGAAACCCTGATCAGCAACAAGACCAACGACCAGGCTTATGTTTTCCTGGTGCCGACGTTCACCATGATTGCGGGATACCATCACAAGCTTGCGCCCGATCTTGCCCAGGACATGAACAAGGCGCGCGAGGAATCGCAGCGCTGGGCCTCAACCGACTATGCGCAGGCACTCGACAAGGGAGACGCCTTAACGCCCGACGAGCGGCAGAAGGTTGTGAACCAGTTGGCGCGCTACACCGGACTGACTCCGGAGGTAATCGATCAGGCCAACCTGCGGATCGACGTACGCAAGTTCACCCACTACCTGCTAATCGACCAGAAGCTGCGCGCCGGTCGCCTGGATGGGCGTTACACCGGCCCAGATCCCAACGGACTGTTGGATACTCCGTGGTATGACCCGACGGGATCGGCCACGATGCCGCCCTTCACCTCGGTGTTCAACAACTATGTGCGGACCGAGCTGGGTTACAAGACCGACATGCCGTACTACGTTTCCGCCGCGCAGGCGGGATTTGACAAGTGGGATTGGGGATCAAGTATTCAAGGCTTCCCGGACACGGCCACCGCGCTCCGCCAAGCCATGGTCAAGAATCCTTACTTGAAGGTCTTCGTGATGGAAGGCTACTACGATCTGGCCACTCCCTACGCCGCCGCCAATTACACCATGAACCATCTAGATATCGGCCCGAAATATCACCAGAATATTTCGTTCGCAACCTACGACGCAGGACACATGGTCTACCTGCCCATGGATGGTCTGAAGAAAATGAAGAGCGACGAGGTGAAGTTTATGGAGATGTCGGGGGGACAATAGAGTTCTTGAAGGAGCGCACTTTCAGGTGCGCCGAAGTGGGAATGCGCCGTTGACAACTTCACGAGATGTGAAGTACGGTAGACAGGTGCATATTGTCACCCGTCGCCATCTGAGCGAGGCTATGGAACGGTACCCGGATGCGGCGAGCGAGATCAAAGCATGGGTAGGCATTGTGCAGGCGGTACGATGGCACAGTTTCGTCGAAATTCGTAGTTGGTTCAAGGATGCCGATTATGTGGATGGCTACCTGATCTTCAACGTCAGGCAAAACAGGTACAGGCTTATCACCGTCATCCACTACGCCAAGTCGACGGCGTACGCACAGACTGATGGGCACGTTTACATCCGGTCGTTTCTGACTCACAAGGAGTACAACAGTCGCAGCAATTGGGATAAGAGATTTGGTACAAAATGAGCACAGTCCTTGCCAATCCGGCGAAAATGATCGCGCACGGCGCCCCTCGCGTTATACACAATGACGAGGAGCTTGAGACGTATACGGCTGCGCTCTTCCAACTGACGGCTTTGGAAAAGCCCTCAGCCGCCGAAGCGGAGGCGATCGAACTGCTGACTCTGCTGGTGGAACGCTACGAGCAGGAGCATTACCCGATTCCGGCCGCCAATCCGGTCTCGGTGGTGCGGTTCCTCATGGAACAGCAGGGCCTTAAGCAGCGCGATCTGGTTCCCCAATTCGGATCCGAGAGCGCGGTTTCCATGTTCCTCGCCGGACAACGGAAGCTGACCCTGGAGCAGGTGCGAAAATTGCGCGCCCGGTTCAAGCTCCCTGCCGATGTTTTCATCGCGAAGAGATGATGGGGCAAGACACGTGTGACGAACGACGATCAGACTATTTCGTTCGTGACATATGAGGCCGGACACATTGAGTACCTACCTACGGATGGTCTAAAGAAGATGAACAGCGACGTGGTGAAGTTCATAGAGATGCCGGGAGGGCAGTAAGTAATTCGTCCTTTTCTCACCGCTGATTTTGATGAGTCCGCTGACGCCCCAGGTTCGTCCTTCTGTAGGGCTAACCGGATCAGTGCACGCGGCCCTCCTCTGCCCAGGTTAGCGTCCAAAAGACGGACGCGAACCTGGGGCACCAGGCGGTGTCCCCGCTAACGTCAACTACCCTAACGTGAAAGACACGACGTTAGAATTGGGGAACCCGGCGATGTTGCAGGCCGCAAACATCCTGGTTGAGCCGGACCCTGTGTTTGTCTGATAGGTCGCCCCGAGAGGCTCGGGGGTGATGAGATCGTCTATCCAGCGCTTCCGCACTGGGCTAAACAGTTTCGCCCTTCTGGCTTGCAGACTGGTTCCCTACCACGTGGTGAACAGGTGCCCCATCTTCTCTTTTTTGGTGCGCAGGTAGTTTTCGGAGTGTTCGTAGGGTTCGACATCGGCGGGCACGCGTTCCACGACTTTGATTCCGGCGTTCTCCACAGCCGCCACTTTCTCCGGGTTGTTCGAGATCAGGCGAACTCTGCTTCACCCCGAGCTGCCGCAAAATCTCTGCCGGTAGCTTGTACTGGCGATAATCGTTGTCATAGCCGAGTTCGACATTGGCCTCGACGGTGTCCAGACCTTTGTCCTGCAACTCGTAGGCTTGCAACTTAGCCATCAGGCCTATGCCGCGGCCCTCCTGCTGCTCGTAAACGAGGATGCCAGCGCCCGCTTCGGCAATCATGGAAAGCGCCAGCTCAAGCTGTTGCCGGCAATCGCAGCGCATGGAATGAAAAACGTCGCCGGTCAGGCACTGCGAGTGAATCCGCACCAGCGGCGGCGCGGAGTGGATGTCGCCCATCAGCAGCGCAATGGCATCCTCTTTGCGGCGCTCCGCCTTGCCTTCACGCCCCAGGCGGTCGGCCTCTTCAGGGGAGACGCTGTCGAGCAAGTTCTCAAAATCACCTTCAAAGCCGTAGATCCGGAACTGTCCCCAGCGAGTGGGGAAATTGGCCTCGGCTACCTTCTTGACACTCTTCACAGTAGGACCGTTCACCCTTTGATTATAAGCTGCCAGACCGGTTGGCCCATGTTCAGCGGTCACAGGCATGGCCGTCGAAGAGCACAGAAATCAGGCCATGCAGCTGAAAAAAAGGGCGGCCATTGCGGGCCGCCCAAGTGCTGCGATCGCTGCTCAAAATCGGTTATCGATGTCCGCCGCCACCACTATGTCCTCCGCCACCACCGCCGCCGCGATAGCCACCGCCGCCGCCACCACCGCCGCCGCGATAGCCCCCCGCCGCCTCCATAGCCGCCACCGCCCCCTGAAGCGCGGTACCCTCCGCCGAACCGCCGGAAGAACGCGGCGCGGAGTACGAGCCTCCAGAGCCGTAGCCGCGGCTCGCATACGCCGGGCTCGATCCATAGCTCCGGGTTGAGTACGCCGGACTCGATCCGTAACTCCGGTTAGAGTAGGCCGGACTCGATAAGTGCGGTTGGAGCCATAGGAACTCGAAGGATACGATTCGCCCTGCTTCCGGCATAAGCGCCGGTGCCCGCGCGGCCCGCAGCATACGACGAAGCGCCGACTACGCCGGAGCCGCATGATAACTGTATCCCGCAGGGCGGCCGTGGCACCGAGCCAGAAGTTCGAGATGCCGGGCCGGAATTGCCGTGCGAACTCCCATTCGAGTTACCTTGCGAGCTGCCATGCGAGTTGCCCTGCGGAGCCGCATGTGGTGCCGGCGCCGATTGATGCGGCGGACTGTTGCTGGGATCCGCCAGGCGCGTGATACGTGTAGTTCGCGGGCGGCCGGGGCACTTGGGAGTTATGCGCCGTCGACGGGCCCGCATTGCCCTGCGGACCGCCGTTCATTGTCCCATGAACGTTGGCGATTGTTCGTGCCGCCGCGCGCGAAGCTATCGTTGCTGGCGGGAGGCCGAGGCACATTGTGCGCCGCCGGATTCGACGGAACATTGGCTCGTGCAACCTGATTATTATTATTCGCCGTTCCGCCAGCCGATGGCGGACGCGGTACGTTATGCGCGGTGTTCCCCTGATTCGCGCTTGGCGCCGCGACAGGTGCGTGCGCAGTGTTCATATTGCCTCTGCCGGCCTTGCGGGCGAACCATTGCGTTCTCGCCGTCACCGGTTGATTTCCGTTAAAGCGTGCCGGCCCCGCCGGAGGAGTAGCGTGCGTCACGACACTGCGGTTTGTCGCCGAAGCAGGAGGAACACGCGCGCGCTGCCGCACGTTCCTGCCAGCACCGATTGTCTGGTCGGGAGCCACATTAGCCCCGCTGACGAGCTGTCCCCTACCGAGTCCTGACTTAGGAACCACCGTGCCGACCCGGTTGATTGCGGCACCAGAGGTAAAGGCAGATCTTGGAGCGGCCGTGACCGCGCCCGCCGTGTTACGGAAAGCATAGTGCGTCCCGCCAAGATTGTTGTTGCGATAGTTGTTGGCAATGTTGTGGATGTTCGAAATGTGCGTGTTGGTGACGTTGACATTGCGCAGATAGCCGTTACTTACATATCCACCGCGATAGCCACCACCTCTGCCATATCCATATCCGCCGTATCCATATCCGCCGCGTCCCCATCCGCAATAGCGCGGATAGAACGGTTCACCCCAGCCCAACGGGAACCAGCCAAAGCCAACGCCTATACCCCAGCCCCCACCCCAGCCGATCCGAAGCCGATGCCGAAGCCGCCTCCTCCGATCCAGCCTACTAGCGCCGGAGCGTAATAAGGGTTCCAGTATCCGATCGGTCCGGGAGCCCAGCCCCAGCCGCCGTTCCAGTCGACCCAGCGTCCATAGTGGAAAGGCGCAAATCCCCAGGGAGCATCATCCACCCAGGTCCATCCCCAAGGTTCGATCCACGCCCAGTGACCGTAGCGGTAAGGCGCCCAACCCGCGTGGAACCGAAGTCGGTACCCACACCGAACCGTACTGCGGAGAGGTCTGCCACACGCCGTAAGAATCGAGGTCCTGATAACCAATCACGCCCGGCGAAACATAGCGCGCGGACACAGAATTATCCAGCCGCTTGTCGCGCACCTGCGCCCAGTCGTCAAAACCATCACGAGGCAGGCGCGCGCTTGGGCCGTGTGCTGCAACGAATTGCTCGCCGCTGAAGCGGACCTGTTGCCCGGAGTTGACCCGCACGGCCGGCGCCTTTGCCAGTGGCCTCGCCATATCCGCTGCGGACGGTGACCCAGCGTCTGATCTTCATTGGGATCAACGTCGAAACGATAGACGCCCGGACTTCATCATCGTAAAGGCAGTTTGGGGGTGTCAACTTCGTAAATCTCGCCCTTCTCCAAGTGGCGGACCGTGACTTCCAGCACGCCCTGGTCAAGTTCGATCTGGACCGTGTTGTCGCCGACGTTGGTGAGCGTCAGGCTGGTCTCGGAATTCATGCGGATGAAACCATCGCCCACGTTCAATTCGGCCTTGCGAGTTCTTGTCCGTCCAAACCCGGTCAGCCGTGGTGAGTGGCCGATTCATGCTGGCTGCCACCCAATCGTTCACGCCGCCGGGCTGCATGGAAACTTCGCCCGACATATATTGCACACGCGCCACGCGACCCGGAGGATCCTGCACTTGCTGTCGCGGGAGCGTTGTCCGGCCCGGAGGCAGTTGTCGTACGGCCCATGTTGTCGTACGGCCCGGGAGCGTTGTTGTCCGGAGCGTCGCTCTGCACCGACGCGTTGGCCGGTAGCTGAGCGTTCTCGCCTGCTCCTGCGCCAGAATTGTGCCCATCGAACTCGCCAACAGGAGCAGCACCGCGAGTATCCATCCAAGCCGCCGTGATTTCATTTTGAAGCTCCTTCCGCCTCCGACCTTTACTTCTGTCCCGTTTCGGAGGCGAACTTCCTGCAAACCGCAGCACGTGAGAACTAACGTGACTGACATCCATTTAAACCCGAAGTGTGGCGCGGTGTTTCGGGTTCTGCTAATACATTGGATGCTGCGGCCAGCGTTAGCGGCACTACGATCTGCGAAGCTGAAGCCAACCTTAAAAAGCGGCCTCGAAGGTCCCTCTTCTTGATGGGTCCCAGGCTCGCGCTCTACGGCGTCACCGGTGTGGGTGCGGTCTTGGGAGTGGCGAGATACCCGGTGATGGTGTTTTTGGCAGCGGTGAATACCACCACTTCGTAGAGCATCTTGTCGCGGCCAGTATAGAACTGCAGCGGCTCGCCCAAGCGTGCGATCCTTCTTCTCGATGGTACGATCGTCGGCGATCACGTTCAGCGTGAACTTGCTCTTCTTGGGGTCCACCTTCTTCAATTGCAGGCTGATGGTTGAGACCGGGAGTGCGCGCGCCCTTGTGCAGCGTGAAGTCATAGTAGTTACGGTCGCCCTTGCGCTTCAGAGTATCGAGTTCCGCTGCCGTGTGCGCGATCAGTCCGCTCTGCACGCCCAGGTCGCCAATGGCGCGCTCCAGCTTGGCATTGGTGGCGGCCAAGTCGGTCTGCGTTTTCTGGATATCAGTTTTGGCTGTGCCGACTTCTGTCTTAACTCCACTGACTTCGCCGCTGACCGCCGCAATTTGCTGGCCCTGCTGGCTCTGCGCCGCGCTCAAGCTTGGCGGCTGCGGCCTTCTGCTGGCGATCCAACTCGGCGGCTCGCCGGACAAGCTCCTGCTTGGTCATGCCCACTTCCGAACTCAGGGCCTGTTTGAACTCCGACGAGGTCGCGTGAATGCGATTCGCCCAGCGCGACCTGGGCGGTTTCCAGCGTTTGTTGCTTCTGTTCCATCGCCGTCAAACGCGTCCTCAAGTCGTAGATGAGGTACAGGGACGCAATCACATAAATAACCCCAACTCCGATAAGAACGTACTTGAGAATTTCGTCCAGCGCGCGATGGGGGAGGAACGTGGCTTTCTTCGGGAGGATTAGTCACACTGTCAAACTGCATCAATAAATCCTTTCCTGCTAAGCCCAATTCTCGGGGAGGCAGAATGCCCTGTCAATGAGCATGTTTTTTAGACGACCCAGTGGCCCTTTAGACAGTAGACCGCGGTGGGTGCCTGTCCTTTGGCCGCTCTTGCAAAAGGGTAGGAACGAAGCTAAAAGTCCCATCATTATTCTTGTCATCACGAACGGCCTTTCGGCCGTGAAGGATCCGCTGCTGTTTCGCCGAGCCGCAGTCCCGCCATATACAACGGCAAATTCCTCGCGTCGCTGGCAATGAATCCAGATGTGAACTCTCCACTACAATCGAATGGTGAAGACCTGGGACGTTGTCATCATCGGCGGAGGTGTCATTGGACTGTCGCTGGCCTGGCGTTTGCGCCGTGACGGCGCCAGCGTGCTGATCGTCGAGAAGAGCGAGCCGGCTCGCGAAGCCACTTACGCTGCGGGAGGCATGATCGCCCACTGCGATCCACACCACCCACCCGCACTGGCTTCGCTAATCGCCGCCAGCGCCCGCATGTATCCGGAATTCATCCGCGAGCTGCGTGAGGCATCGTTCGAGTCGCCCGACCTGCGCAACATCGGCACGATCGCATTCTTCGCAGAGGACGACTCGCCAGGCTGTGATGCTGCTCGCCGCATGACCGATGACGAGCTGGCGCGAGCCGAGCCACTCATCAGCCTGCGTGGGCGCACTTTCTTCTTGCCGGAGAGCAGCGTCGATCCTCGAAAACTCGGCAGCGCGCTGGAAAAGACCTTGCGACATTCGGGCGCGGACTTCGTTACCGGCTCGCCTGTCACCGAGGTCGCCGTGCTTGGCAGGCCGCGCTGCCGGTGTACGCACCGCTAAATCTTTTTATGCTGGCGATACGGTCGTAAACTGCGCGGGAGCTTGGGCGTCGATGATCAAACCTTTAGGCATGCCCACTCGTCCCGTGAAAGGACAGATGGTGTGCGTGGTACCGCCTCCGGGGCCGCATCGCCCGGGTCCGCTGATTCAGCACGTGATCCGCACACCCGAGGTGTACATCATTCCGCGCAGCGATGGACGTATCATGCTGGGCGCGACCGTGGAAGAGGCGGGCTTCGACAAGCGCGTCGATCCCGACACTGTGCAGCGATTGCACCAGGCCGCCGCCAATGTTGTGCCAGCGATCGGCGAGATGCGCATTCATGAAGTCTGGGCAGGATTGCGTCCGGGCTCGCCCGACGATCTTCCCATCCTCGGGCAAACGTCGCTGCCAGGATATTTCGCAGCGACCGGCCATTATCGCGATGGAATCCTGCTGGCGCCAGTCACTGCGCATGTGATGACACAACTTTTGACGGGCCACAAGCCAGATTTTGACCTCGCCCCGTTCTCGCCGCTGCGATTTGGGTGACTTGGTTTCTGGTTTCTGTCGATGTTTTCCTGAGCGAAGTCTCGGGAGTTCTGATCTCACTTGCCGGAAAATAGATAGCCCGCCACTATCTTCTTCGTTTCCGCAATGACGAGATCACGCTCCTCGCGGGCGATTCGCCGCGATAGCCGCACTGACTAGGGAATCAATCAGGGGTCGGTTGGACATGACCAGAATCACGCGAATGCAGGTATTGCATACAGCGGGTGGCCCGGGTCTCGCGCTTTTCGAGACCCGGGAAATCCGTCATCAATCACCTGCATAGCGTGCTCCCAATCACAGCACGAGGCAACCGTTAGTTGTACCGCGTCGGACTGTAGTTAGGAGGCTTTCGACAGCCGGGTGCCCTACTCATTCGCGGGTTTCGAATGAGTGGGAAAGCGACCACAGAGTGGACTGTCGCCGGCTGAAGCCGGCTCGGGATTCAATATAACCAGCCTACCCAGGACTCCGCTACGCTCCGTCCTGGGCTAACTGCATCTCCACCCCTTCGGGGTTCGAGCATTCGCAATTCCAGAGCGGAGCCGCCCGGGCCCATGCGGCTTGGCGCAGCGCCAGAGCGGAGCCAACCGGGCCCGTGCGGCTTGGCACAGCGCCAGAGCTTGGTGCTGGTGGGATCGCTGATCGTGTTGCAGAGGTATTCCCGCAAAGCCCGTGAAAGCGAGTAAAGCCGCTATTCAAGCTTCTCCGGTTCCAGCGCGATGCCCTTCTCGCCGGCGGCTTTCCGCTCCCAGTACTTGCGGACCCAGGCTTCCCAGCTTTTGCCGGCGGCGGTGTCGCGGCCGCTGAACGCCAGGGCGGCAATATCGGAATACGGAATGGAAACCTTCTGCGAGGAATTCTGCGGGATGAGACGCACGACTGAGGCGTCGAGTGTCGGGCCATTGCGCCGGTCAAAGATGTAACCTTCCACGCGCGAGCCGTCCTTGCGCGTGATGGTCACGTCGCCGCGATAGTCGAAGGCTTTCTCCAGCGCGTCGCGCAACTCGGCTTCAGTTGCGAGCTGCGGGATCCAACCTTCGATTTGGTTGCGCTCACGACCATCGACAACTTCAAGATGGTCAACGGTCAGATTGTGCTGAGGCTCGCTCATGAGTTCGCTATTCGCCATTCGCCAGAACTGGGTTCCCTGTTCACCACGGAGAACACGGAGGTCACAGAGGAATTTCTTCGTTTTCCTCCGTGCTCTCGTGTCCTCCGTGGTGAAAAAACTCTTTAGATTAGGATTCGACATTCCCGATCTGCACCAGCGGATCGTACGCATGCACCGGACGCGTCGTCTCGTTTAGCATCGCGAGCGCTTCGTCGTCTTCGTACTTGCTGGAGAAAGTGGCGCGCACCGTCCCCAGAAATCCGCGCAGCGAGCCGAAGGTATCGTGTACCGCCGACGCCTCGTATCCACTGTGTACCATGCAATTGGCACACTGCGGATTGCCCGACTCGGTGCCGTATCTGTGCCACTCGGTCTCGCGCATCAACTCTTCGAAGGTGTCGGCGTAGCCATCCTGCAGCAGGTAACACGGCTTCTGCCAGCCGAATAGGTTGAACGTCGGCATGCCCCACGGCGTGCACGGGTAGTCGCGCTTGCCCATCAGAAATTCCAGAAACAGCGGCGACTGGTTGAACACCCACTTAGCTTTGCGGTTCGACAACATGGCGCGGAACAGCCGCCGCGTGCGCGCGCGTCCCAGGAAATGCTTCTGGTCAGGAGCCTTATCATACGAATATCCCGGCGAGAGCATCATGCCTTCGACGCCGAGGTCCATCATCTCGTCAAAGAAGGCGCGGACACTGTTGGGATCGGCGCCGTCGAACAGCGTGGTATTTGTGGTGACGCGGAAGCCGCGCTGCAAGGCTTCCCTCATGCCATCGATGGCAATATCGAATCCGCCTTCGCGGCAGACGGAAAAGTCGTGATGCTCGCGCTCGCCGTCCACGTGTACCGAGAACGTCAGGTACTTGCTGGGCTTGAACAGCCCAATCTTCTCCTTGAGCAATAGCGCGTTGGTGCACAGGTAGATGTACTTCTTGCGCGCGACCAGGCCGTCCACAATCTCGGCGATCTGCGGATGCATCAGCGGTTCGCCGCCGGGGATCGACACCATGGGCGCACCGCACTCGTCCACCGCGCGGAAGCATTCCTCGGGCGAGAGGTTCTGCTTCAGCACGTGCGCGGGATACTGAATCTTGCCGCATCCAGCGCAAGCCAGGTTGCAGCGGAAAAGCGGCTCCAGCATCAGCACCAGCGGATAGCGCTTGCGACCCTTGATCTTCTGCTTCAGGACGTACGTGGCCACCGTCCACATCTGCGAAACCGGAACACCCATGCGGTAAAACCTCGTTAGCTATCAGCTATCAGCCATCAGTTAGACGCTCTACGCTCTGCGCTCTTCGCTTCAAGTGCTTGGGATTCCATCTGTCATTTGAGCGACGAGCCCAAGGGGCAGTGGAGGAACCTATCCTGCCAGCCCTCGCCCGCAGAAAAAGAAAGCGAACTCTCTTTCGCTTTTACAGGATTTGTGCCATTATGTCAATGATAAGGATAGAAGTTTCGCTCGGCGCAACGAAGATGTCCCTTAAGAATCAACTCGATGTGTCTTCCGTTGAGCCTGAGGCCCCGACCCCGGCCCGCCGTTTCCCGGTGCAATCTCGCAGCCACCAGACCGTGCGGCGCGTACTCGACGCCGCCAGTTCCTTGCTCGAGCAGATGCCGCTGGAGGACGTCACCACCACCCGCATTGCGGCGGAGGCTGGCCTCTCGATTGGCGCGCTGTACCGTTTCTTCCCCGATAAGCAGACCATCATTGACGCGATCGGGGTGCGGCATGTCGAACAGTTTCGCGCGTCACTCGAAGATTCGGTGATGAAGATCCTGGAGCGCGAGCTCGCTAACCTGGAGACCTTCGACCCGGCGCTCGTGCTCGATGGCGTGGTGGATGCCTACATCGTTTATCTGGACGCGCACCCCGACTTCCGGACGATCTCATTTGGCCGCTACATCAGCGCCGCCACCAAAGAACGTCAGGCTTCGCCCAGTGTCGGACTGCCCGCGCTATTGAAGAATTTCATGCTGGAGCGGCTGGGCATTCCCAACACGCCGGAGCTTGACCTGAGGCTACGCATCGTAAGCGAGGCCGGCGAGCGGCTTATCGCGTACGCCTACGAGCAGCCAACCCGCGAAGATCGCGATCGCGTAATCTCCGAGATGAAACGCATGTTGGCGAGGTATCTGTTCCCTTCTGACGCGGCGGCGAGCGACTAGCACTGAGAAACCCTCCGCCCCACGTGACGCGGTATGACGCTCAGCAGCTCATTTGCTAAACTGAATGCGCTGCTACGGTCTTCGTCGCCCGTCGAAGACCGTAGCCAGCAGTACGAACAATTCGGTTGCCGTTGATGCGGAGAGGTGCGTGAGTGGTTGAAACGAGCCGCCTCGAAAGCGGCCATACCTTGACGGGTATCGGGGGTTCGAATCCCTCCCTCTCCGCCATAATCTGTACGTTGCTGAACGACGTAGAATTAACTCTCACATAAATTTATTGACAGTTCTCGTGCTTGCCCCGGATTGCTCCAAGACCAACGGTGCGGCCGTTTCCTCCGCCACGGCTCTACCGGCCGAGCATCCCTTTTTTCAGATCCGCGTTAGGCGGCTTGGGCCCAAGCCACACCGAGAAGAGCACTGGGGCGAAGGCAGCTCCGGGAATGGTTAGCTTCTCCTGGCCATTGATGGCATAGGTCGTGCCCGTGCCCGGGACGTAAGTGAACACCATTTGGTCACCCACCTTCACGGGATCGAGCGCGCCCAGCAAGCGGTCGATGTCGGCCTTCATGGTCTTCACGGCATCCGGCGTATTGTCGTGGAACGACTCGTCGAAGGCATCCGTCATTTGGCTCTTGCTGGCACCGTGCACGAACTTCATGACAATCTGCTTGGGTGCGTCGGACTTGATGATGGCACTGGCATCCGATGACTTTTGCTCAAGGTAGAGCCCTGCGACGTACACCTTCACCACGAACTTGGTTCGCAGTCCCAGGCCATTGAGCACCAGCTTCGTGTTCCCAACCTGTTCCGTATCCGGCAGCGTCACTCCCGCGAGATTTGCAGCGTGTAAGTCGAACATCGATACCACTACCAACCCAACCACAGCCAGCGATATGATGGTTTTCCTCATGAGAACTCCTTGATAGTAAGAGTGCGACCCGAGATGGTAGCACATAGGTCGGCTATGCATGGCTTCGGCCAAAATTACGAATAGGCTCTTATCGCGGCTAGCGAGAGGACACGTGTGTCGGCCTACTCGCCAAAGATACTCTCGACAGGCATTTGATTGACCTGGCCCGAAGATGCGATCTGCACGAACTCCGCGGCCGCCCGCGCCGACACAGTGCCGGGCGCGTGTTTCGGCAGCGTACCGAGGAACATCGCAGTTTCGTCGCAGGCATGCAGGCGCGGACACTTTAGGCAGTCCTTGTGCATCTTGTCGGGCAGCGCTTCTTTGTCCGCGACGAGGAAGCCCATCTGCCCGAAGAACTCGGGGATGCGCGTGAACAGGCAGATGCAGGTCACGCTCTGGCGCTTCGCCTCCATCAACAGCGCATCAACCAGCACGCGACCAGCTCCTCTGCCGTTCGCCTTCGCCGTCACCGTGATGGACCGAATTTCCGCCAGGTGCATTCCATACAAATGCAGCGCGCCGCAACCGACGATCTCGCCATCGTGTTCGACCACGACGAAGTCGCGAATGTTCTCGCAGATCTCTGCCAGCGAGCGCGGCAATAGGGTTCCGTCCGCCACGTGTACCTGAATCATTTGCTCGATGCTCGATGGCATCGGGAAGGGTTGCGCTACGTGCTTGCATGGGCGACTCCCGCATAGATAGATAGCTTCTCTTTGATCTGCTGCTAATGCCGCCCGAACTCGCAACGGCGCGGTCCCTCCTGGAACATCGTGTATCGCCAGTACTTCATCCAGCGACAACGCGCGATACAGCTCGGCATCGGCGGCGATGCCACACTGCGCGTAATCTTCCTTCGACAGTTGCTCCAATTCGCAATTCTTCTCCAGGCCGAGGCGAACTGCTTGCCCCACCTTCTGTGTGCCTGGCGGAATGGAACTCCCCGCCGTACCAGATATGCCGCAAGCGCCAGGGCATTCATGAATCCGCCACTCGCCGCCCGCTGCATTCGCTCCGCGTCAAACGAAACCGCCGCCAGAAATCCCGTCGCCACGCGCAACATGCTCGACACCTGACCAGCCGCGGCGAACACCGGCTGCTGCGTCTCCTGCATGTCCTTGTTGTAGGCCAGCGGCAATCCCTTGACCGCAATCCACAGCTCCGTGGCATTGGCAAAGACGCTTCCCGCTTTCCCGCGAATTAATTCCAGCGCATCCGGATTCTTCTTCTGCGGCATGGCGCTGCTGCCCGTCGAAAATTGCTCCGGCAACTTCACGAAGCCAAACTCGGTGGTCGAGTACAGGATCAGCTCCTCCGCCCACCGGCTCAGATGCAACGCCACGAACGACAGCGCCTGCACGAACTCAATCGCAAAGTCACGGTCGCTGGTTGCGTCGATGCTGTTGGCCGTCGGCGAGTCGAACTGCAACTGCGTTCGCCATGGCCTCGCGATCGAGCGGCAGAATTGTCCCCGCCACCGCTCCCGATCCCAGCGGACATTCGCTCATGCGCTTGCGGCAATCGGCCAGCCTGTCCAGGTCGCGCAGAAACATCTCGACATAGGCGAGTAGCCAATGCGCCACCAGGACCGGCTCCGCCCGCTGCAGATGGGTGTAAGCCGGCATCGCGTTCTCGCCGGCATCTTCCGCCTGCTTCACGAATTCGCCCAGAAACTCCACCAGCGTTTGCGAGATGGCATCGATCTGCTCGCGCACATACAGCCGCAGATCGGTCGCAATCTGCTCGTTGCGGCTGCGGCCGGTGTGCAGCTTGTAACCCACCTCGCCGGCCAACTCCACCAGCCGCTTCTCCACGAAGTGGTGCACATCTTCGATCGTGGGATCGTCATCCTCTGGTACGCCTTCACGCCCGATCTGATCCAGAGCCGACAGGGTCGCAGCCAGCTCCTGCTGGTTCAGCACGCCGGCCGTTGCCAGCGCGGCGGCGTGTGCCCGGCTCGCCGCCACCTCGTACGGAAGCAGCGCGCGGTCGAATGGAAACGAGCGCTGCCACTGCTCGAAGTCGAGATTCTGTGCCTGGCCAAAACGGCCGGACCACATCTTCATTTCAACGTCTCCGCATGCACCAGTGCCCGCGAGCGCGCCGGCAATCCCAGGATGCGAATGAATCCTTCCGCGTCCTTCTGCTGGTAGCTGGCGCCCATGGTGAAGCTGGCGATATCGGGCCGGTACAGCGAGGTCGGCGATTTGCGGCCGGTGACATCGATGTTGCCTTTGTAGAGATCCAATGTCACCTTGCCGTTGACATCGCGCTGGGTGCTTTCCACGAATGCCTGCAGCGACTCGCGCAGTGGCGTGAACCACAAGCCGAAGTACACGATCTCGGCGTACTTCAGACCGATGTGCTGTTTGAAGTGCGACAGGTCGCGGTCCAGGCACAACGCCTCGAGTTCGCGATGGGCGGTGAGCAATAGCGTTCCACCGGGCGTCTCATAGCATCCGCGCGACTTGATTCCCACGAATCGGTTTTCGACCAGATCGACGCGGCCAATCGCGTTGCGAGCGCCGATTTCGTTCAGCACTTCCATGATCGCCACCGGATCGAGAATGACGCCATTCACCGCCACCGGGCACGCCGTGTTGGAACTCGATCGTAACCTGCTCAACTTTGTCGGCCGCTTCCTGTGGTGACTTCGTCCACGTCCATGTGGTGGCAAGCGGCGGGTTGTTCGGATCTTCCAGCTCGCCGCCTTCATGGCTGACATGCAGCAGATTGCGATCGCGGCTGTGGATCTTCTCGCGACTCTGCGTCACCGAGATGCCATGCTGCTCCGCGTAGTCGAGACAGTCCTCACGCGACTGCAGTGTCCACTCCCGCCAGGGAGCAATCACCTTAAGTTCGGGCGCCAGTGCCTGGTACGCATGCTCGAAGCGCACCTGGTCGTTGCCCTTGCCGGTGCAACCGTGCGCCACCGCGCTCGCGCCTTCCCGCAATGCCGCCTTGACCTGGTACTTTGCAATGATCGGCCGCGCCAGCGACGTGCCCAGCAGGTACTTGTGCTCATACACCGCGCCTGCTTGGATTGCGGGAAAGACGTAGTCGGTCAGGAACTCGTGACGCAAATCCTCCACGATCGTCTTGCTGGCGCCGGTTGCGTACGCCTTCTCCACTACCGCGTCCAGGTCGTCGCCTTGTCCTACGTCGGCAATGTAGCCGATGACATCGCAGTCGTAGTTCTCTTTCAGCCATGGAATAATGATGGAGGTATCCAGACCTCCGGAATATGCCAGTACGACTTTCTCACGCATATGCACTCCTCGGTGGAAAGCGATGGATGCCGCCCTCCAGCAATAAAACCATGATGGCTTTTTGAATGTGTAGGCGATTTTCCGCTTGGTCGAACACCACCGAACGCGACGAATCAATCACCGCCGGCGCAACTTCATCTCCACGATGCGCCGGAAGGCAGTGCATGAAAATCGCATGCTTCGCGGCATAAGAGAAGAGCTTCTGGTTCACCTGGAAGGGCAGGAATATCTCCCGCCGCTTGGCCGCTTCGTCTTCCTGGCCCATGCTGGCCCACACGTCGGTATACACGGCATCAGCCTCGGCCATCGCCTCCATTGGATCGTTGACGACCTGCACTCCCCCGCCCGAGGCTGCCGCCAACTCTTGTGCCGCGGTCAGAATGGCTTCGCTGGGCTCGTATCCTTTGGGCGTTCCCACCGAAATGGTTGCTCCCAGGCTAGCGGCGGCCAACATCAGCGAGTGGGCCACATTGTTGCCATCGCCGACATAGGCGAGACGCACATTGCGCAAGTCGCCGAAATGTTCTTGTAGCGTCAGCATGTCGGCCAATGCCTGGCAGGGATGCTCCAATTCGCTGAGCGCGTTGATCACCGGGATCGACGCGTGCGTGGCCATGGTGGTGACGGTCTCATGGGCAAATGTTCGCAGCACTACGCCGTCGACCCAGCGCTCCAGATTATGGGCCACGTCGCTAAGGCTCTCACGAGCGCCCAGCCGCGACTGCGTCTGATCGACGAAAAACGACACTCCACCCAGACTGTTGATGCCCGCCTCAAACGTTAATCGCGTGCGCAGCGACGGCTTCTCGAAGAACAACACAATCTGCTTGCCGGACAAAGTTCCGCGATAATCCGCCGGACGCGCTTTCATCGCCGCCGCCAACTCCAGCGTGCAGGCGAGTTCTTCCGGCGTGAAATCTTGAATCGAGATCAGGTCGCGTCCCGAAACGCTTCTTTGCGGAAAGCCTTGCGGACTTAGGCCCGCGGGAACTGGAGTAGCAATCACCTCATACCTCCGTTAGATAGCAATGAGCGACTAGCCCGGGTAGAGCGGCGCTTCAGCGCCGCGTTTGCCTCAGCCAAATGCCGTACTCAAGCCGCTGAGGCCGTCGACCTTAGCGGCTTGAGCGATTTTCTGCCTGCCCGACACGCGGGTCTGAAGGCCCGCACTACCCGCACGGGCTCCCTAGCTGCTCGCAATGATCTCGGTCCCGCATTCAATCAGGTCGCTAAAGAAACCGGGCAACACCTCGGCGTGGTCCGCGGGCAGGATGCGAACCCGTGCCACTCCCCGCTTCAGCGCCTTGATGCAAGCCTCCAGTTTGGGCAACATGCCGCCGCTGACCGTCGCTTGTTGCACCATTTCACCTATCTCTTTCACGTCGAGCCAGCGAATGACGGAACCGCCGGCATCCTTCACTCCAGCAACATCGGTCAGATAGATCAACGCATCCGCGCCGCACGCCACCGCGCATGCCGACGCCATGTGATCGGCGTTGATGTTGTAGTACTCACCGTCAACCCCCAGCGCGAGACTCGAAATCACCGGAACGATGCCCGTCTTCCACAGTCGCTCGATCCACTGGGCGTCCACGGAGCAGATCTCCCCCACATACCCGAGGTCCGGCTGCTTCTTTTTCGCGGCACGAAACATTTGCAAGTCTCCGCCGCACAGACCCAGCGACGGCTGTCCCGCCGCCCCGATCGAGGCCACCAGCTGCTTGTTAAGCTGTCCGGCCAGCACCATCACGGCCACATCGCGGGTGTGGGCATCGGTGACCCGCAAACCATTGACAAAGGTAGTCTCGCAACCCAGTTGTTTCAGGGTGCGGCTGAGGGCGGCCCCTCCTCCGTGAACAATCACCAGTTTGTGGCCCTCGCGACATAAGCTGGGGATTGTCTTGGCAAATTTCTTGACCAGCTCTTTGTCGTCAAGCGCCGCGCCGCCAATCTTGATCACCAGTTTCATTGCAGTCCTTCTTTCTCGTCGAAGGCGAACATCAGGTTCATGTTCTGCACGGCCTGGCCGGCGGCGCCCTTCAACAAGTTGTCGATGCACGACACCACGACCGCCCGTTTACCGTCGGGTGACAGAGAAAATCCGATGTCGCAGAAATTGGTGTTGCGCGAGAACTTGATTTGCGGCAAGCGCGCTGCTCCGAAGACACGCACCCAGGACTTGCCGGCGTAGAACTCGCGCAGGCATTGCTCCAATTCTTCCGGCGGCGCAAACTTCGCCAGCTTCACGTAAATGGTGGAGAGAATGCCGCGCGGAATCGGCAGCAGATGCGGCGTGAATTGCAGCGATCCATCGTCGAGCCCAAGCTGCTCCAGCATCTCGCCGGTGTGGCGATGTCCGAAAACGTTGTAAGCGCTGAAGTCGCCCTCGACCTCCACAAAATGCGTCTTGGCCGACGGCGTCTTGCCCGCTCCCGAAACTCCGGACTTCGAGTCGCATATAATGCCGTGCTCCACATCCACGTAGCCGGCTCGGATCCACGGCGCCAAAGCCAGAATGATCGACGTCGGATAACATCCCGGATTCGCCAGCAACACCGCATCCTTGATCGCCTCTGCGTGCAACTCGGGCAATCCGTAAACCGCGGCTTCATCGAGGAGCGACGCGTCATGCGCATTGGCATCATTGAATCCGTACACTTCACGATTCGCAGATTGCTTCAAGCGCCACGCCCCGCTCAGATCGATCACGCGCAAGCCACGGCTGATCGCCTCCGGTACCCATTCGCGCGAGAACTCGTGCGGCGTCGCCAGGAACACGACATCCACTCCGGCAACTTTCATCCGTTGCCACGAGAAGGTTTCGAAGGGAAATCCGCCGTTGCCCGCAAACTGCGGATACGCTTCGCTTAAATCGGCGTACCCGCCACTCTCTCCGTTGCGCTGAAAGAGCAGAGGCTTCTTGACGCCGTAGTGATGCGCAAGCAAGCGCACCAGCTCCAGCCCGGAGTAGCCGGTGGCTCCAAAGACTGCGGGTTGTACAGTGGCATTCATTGGTATTCGTCAATTGGCTTTGAACGGGCACGGCTGAAGCCGTGCCGTAAGTTGCTGTCATTTGTCGTGGCTTTAGCCACGGAGTTCATTCCTCCCATTACGCAAAATAATCCCGAATACGCTTGGCCAGCTTCTCCGCGATTCTGGTGTCATGTGCGATGACCAGAATCGTGTCATCTCCCCCGATGGTGCCCACGACCTCCTCCCACTCCTCGGCGTCGATGGCCGCCGACACCGGCTGCGCACTACCGGCGCTGGTCTTCACCACTACCAGGTTTTGCGCCGTCTTCACGTCATAAACAAACTCGTGAATCAGCCGCTCGATGGAAGGCAGGAAAGCCTCGGCAACTTCGCCCTGCGGCAGCTTGTAGCCTTCGGCGGTCTTCACCAGCCGCAACTCATGAATGTCGCGCGACAGCGTCGCCTGGGTCACCCGATGTCCGCGCTTATACAGCCGCCGCCGCAGCTCTTCCTGGCTGGCCACCTCCTGGCCGGCAACCAGGTCGCGAATCACGCGGTGGCGGGAGAGTTTCGACATAGCATAAATATACAGCTCTACGTATATTTATACTCTACAGAGGGCAATGTCAAGGCAGGATTAAGGCAGCATGGCAGGGGGTGTAGTCCTGCTCTAGCCCTGGCCGCGCCCAACCCAAACAGCGACGGCGCCGGCATTTCCGGGCATTCTGGCGAATGCGCGCTATGTCTAGCCTGGATTATTCATGAGTAGCTTTGACAATTCGAAGGAAGGGGCGCGGCTTCAGCCGCGGCTTATGCGGCCTTTTGCACAAAAACTCACGCCCGCCCCGCGAACTCCCGGGTTTCGGTTGACACTTTTATCTTTTCCCCTTCTTTAATGAAGAGAGGAACGCGGATTTCCAGGCCGGTCTCTAGCTTGACGATCTTGGTCGCGCCGCCGCTCGACGAGTCGCCGCGCGCACCGGGCTCTGCATAGATGACCTTCAGCTCGACCTGCGTTGGCAGCTGCACGCCGATGGGATTGCCGTTGTACTTATGCAAGTGGATCACTGCGCCTTCCACCAGGAAGTCCAAGGCATTTCCAATCATCTCGTCGTTAAGGGTGAGGGTCTCGTAGGTTTCCTGGTCCAGGAAGTGCGAACCATCTTTGTCGCTATACAGATAGGAGGCGGGGCCTATCTGGAGATCGGGTTCCTTGAACCTATCACTCGCCTTGAAGGTCTTTTCAAAGACCGCGCTGGTAAGGAGGTTGCGCATCTTCAGTCGCACCAAGGTCTGTGCGCCGCGGGCGGAGGGGGTGGTCACCTCTGCTTCCAGACAGTGAAATGGGGTGTTTTCAAACTCAAAGAATGTCTTGCGCTTGATATTGATGGCATCGATTAATGCGGCCATGAACTCCTCGAGGGCAGGACGGCACGGAAATCCTAAACTAATCCTGAGCCCAGTTTCCTGTTCATTATAGGGCCAACGACTGCGGGCAAGTGAGGATCGCAGGGGCCTGGTACCCCCGGTTCGCGTCCTTGTTTTGAAGCTGGAAGCCACGTGCCTTGCCGGCTCGATTCCGCAGATCATCTTACAATAGACTCAGGAGATCATATTTTGACCCGACCTGCCTTTATCGTTGCCGAACCCGAGCCGGAACAGGCCCTATCTACCCGCAAACTCTTGTTGGAAACTTTCAAGTTCAACGTGATCACAGCTCACTCGGTTTCCGAAACGCTTGAGTTGGTGCGTCTGTTTCCCAATGTTCAGGCACTGATCATTCACTGCGGAATCCCGAATTTCGATGCGGACGACCTCATCCAATCGGTGAAGCAATCCATCCCCCAGCTGCCCATCATCGCGCTTACCCCGACGGAACGGCAGTTGAAATGGGCTGATCATGTGGTTCAAAGCCATAGTCCCCAGGGATTGCTGACCCTTGTGCAACGGCTGTTCGGCGATCCTCGAAAGAACTACGCCATGTCGGGCCAGGCCGCCGGCGACCAGGACTAGGACTGACAGCAGCATGATGGGAGTTGTCAGAACGAAATCGCGGACAATCACGATTGTGCGAAGCTGGCTTGCACGTACCCTGACCCCCGGACGGGCGTTCCTAAGATTGGCAACCCGGCCCTTGCAGCCGGGCTCTAAGAGTTATGGATCCCGAAGAACCCAAAGGCCTGTGTTCCAATTGCAATCGCGCCGTCGAATTAGATGCCGAGGTTTGTCCCTACTGCCAGGCGCCGCTCAGTAATCGACCCTCTCCAACCCGGGACAGAGCTGCCGGCCCGGGAGAGCGCGGCTGAGAACGGCGGCCCTAGATTCCCTTCAAGGTTTCTAACCCAGCCCGCCGCAGAGCATTAGAGGAGAGCTAATGTTGGTATATCTGGTCCTGAAGGGGCACGGCTTCAGCGGTGCCGACACGATCGCACAAAAGAATTGGCCTTTTAGGCCCTAAGGGATTGTCCCTCAGCGGCTGAAGCCAGGCTCTCTGGTTGATTCAACGGGCACGCCTGAAGGCGTGCCCCTTCAAAGCGAGACTACACCAACTGTAGTGCTGCCCTAGTCAACCTGCCCCGACCATCATAGTGTTTCCGCCACTGCCGAGTAAGTCGTCGACAGCTGTCCGGAATGCTTATAGTGCCATCGACCGGGAGAGTCGAGACGCCGTCCAGATCGATAATGCCGCCGTTGACGACACTGCCCATCATGATGTCCCCAGAGCCGACGATCCGTCTCTACCACGTCAGCGGTGAAAGACTCGCGATAACAAGAACTCCCACCGACGCAAAAACAAGCTGGGGATAGGCGCCCTATTTTACGCAGCGCTCTGAAAGATCGTGCTCTTTCGTGACATTCCCGTTGCGCTACCAGATGCGCACGCGGTCCACTGGCGCAAGGTAGAGCGTTTCTCCTGGCTTAACCTCGAAGGCCGCATACCAGGCGTTGATATTGCGAACCGTGTCTGTCCGGAACTCCCCAGGGGAGTGGGAATCCACCGCCACCTGTTGGCGCATCGCGGCTTCGCGGGACTTCGAGGCCCAGTTCTGGCCGAAGGCAATGAAGAACTGCTGGTCTCCGGAAAAACCATCTTGCACAGGCCCGCCCTTGCCGGCAAGCGAAGCCCGGTATCCGTCGTACGAAGCAGAAATCCCGGCGACGTCGGCGATGTTCTCGGCCAACGTCTGCTTGCCGTTGAGGGAAAGATCAGGAAAAGGTTTGTAGGTGTCATACTGCGCGGCGAGTTTAGCGGTGGCCGCTTCAAAATGTTCCAGGTCGGCGGGCGTCCACCAGTTGCGGACGCGACCTTTGGCATCGAACGCCGCACCTTCCGAGTCGAAGGTGTGGCTGATTTCATGCCCGATTACGGAGCCGATGGCGCCATAGTTGGCCGCCGCAGGAGCCAGCGGATCAAAGAAGGGAGGTTGCAGAATGGCAGCGGGGAAGTTGAGTGCGTTCTGCAGTGGGAGATTGACCGCATTGACCGTCTGCGGATCCATCGACCATTCCTTGCGGTCGACCGGCGCGCCCAGGCGCGCGGCATCGTGGTGATACTTGAAAAGATTGCCACGCCAGAGGTTCCCGAACGCGTCGTCCGGCTTCACCTCGTAGGCTGAGTAATCAATCCATGTTTCTGGGTAGCCGACCCCGACATACAGAGTGTTGAGCTTGGCTTGGGCTTCGGCTTTGGTAGAAGCGGCCATCCAGGAGAGCGCGTCAATTCGCTTGCGAAAGGCAGCGATGATGTTGGCAACCATCGCCTGCGCTTGCGCCTTAGCTTCCGGAGAGAAGTAGCGCTGCGCGTAGATTTTTCCCACATCGTCGCCCAGGTACCGATTGACGATTACCACGCCGCGCTGCCAACGCGGACGCTGCTCCGGTGCACCCTGAAGCACCTTGCCGAAGAAAGCAAAACGCTCGTCAGCTACGGCTTTTGGCAATACCCCGCCGTATTCTTCGATAAGGTGATAGGCCAGCCAGTCTTTCCATGTATCCAGCGGCGTGGAGGCCACCAGAGCGGACTCGCCGGCAAAGGCCGTGGGCTGCCAGACAGTAAAGCTGGCTTGCTTGCTGAGGCCGGCGCCGCGAAAATACTCGGCCCAGTCAAGGCCCGGAGCATTAGTGACGAAATCGGCCTGCTTCCAGGTATTGTTGGCTTTGTGGATGTCATCGTTCTCTGCCAGGGTGAGATGTTTTTCGGCGATAGCGTGCTCCAGCGCGACAATGCGCTCGGCGCGTGCATCCGTGTCGGTGAATCCCGCCAGCTTAAGCATGGCTGAGACGTGCGCTTCATACTTGTTGCGGATGTCACGCATATGCTCGCTTTCGGAAAGGTAGTATTCGCGGTCGGGTAGCTGCACGCCACCTTGCATCAGGTATGCGGCATAGTGATCGGAGTCGTTGAAGCCGGGAGCGACCCACAGTCCAAAGAGATGCGGAGTGTGGAAGTTAGTGTTATTGAGAGCGTCGACGTCAGCGCGCAGGGTTTCTCCGAGCGCGGCGGCCAGCTCCTTTTTGTTCTCGATGGCGGCGATGGCCTTGAGTTGAGTCTGGATAGGAGCCAGACCCTTGGCCGCGATGGCAGCCTCGTCCATGTACGAGTTATAGAGATCGGCGATTTTGCGGGCGCTGGAACCCACAGTTCCGCCGCTCTTTGCAGCCTCCTCAATCAGAGCGGAGGTGCGTTTGTCGCTCAGGTCGGCAAGAGTTGTAAATACCCCTATCCGGGAGCGGTCGGGCGGAATCTCGGTGCGCTTGATCCAGTCACCGTTGCAGTATAGATAGAAGTTATCGCCCGGCTTGACCGAGCGGTCCATGTTAGCGACAGAAATGCCGTGAGTGTCTTGTTGGGGCGCGTCCTGCGCGTAAGCGGCAAGAAAACCGAAGGCGAGAATTCCAACAAGTTTAAGGACGAAATCAAGGGATTTCCGGATGAGTCTCATTCGCAGGGCTCCAAAGGGCATTTGCTTAGGAATGCAGGCCCTTACTCTAGACGGGGAACAAAGCTAGAGGGTAGCACGGTTGTGCCGAACGACCTCACACTCGGTATCCTGGGGCGAGCATGGCAAGGTTTCTGTGCGGAAGAAGGTCTCGCGGAAGCAGCGGGCGGCTTCCACGGCTAACCTGCAAACGTCGCTGATCGGACTGGAAGTTGTTCCGGAGCACGGCCGTAATTTCTGCCTAGCATCTGTTTTACGGTGACCTGAGTGATGAGTGTTTCGAACTGGCGGCCTTCTTCTCCTCAGGCTTTATTTCCTCGAAGCTGAACTGCTTGTCGAGCTTTTCGTAGGGCTTGCCGTCGACCTCGACATGCGGGTAGACGAAGTAGTTTAGTGCCGGACTATCCTGCTTAGGAGAGAGTGTGATGTCGCGACCGGTGGAGAATTGCACGCGATTAGCATCAACGCTGCCGAAAAAATAATCTTCCTTCTGTTTCGCTTTCCACGCCTCCGAGATGTCAACGGGGATCCAGCCGATTTTGCGCGTATAGAATTCGGCCCAGCAATGATAGCCGGCAATATCTCCCTTGTCCTTGTTCTCGGGCAGGGGAAAGCCGATGTCGAAGCGCGCCGGAATGCGGTCGGCCCGCAGGACGGCGATGAAGGGAGAATGGAAGTCCGTGCAGTTGCCGTGTTTGGCGTCGCAGGCCCACACTGCGTCACCGCGTCCCCACCCGGAGCCCGTCTTGTCGTACCGCATATTTGTGAAGAGATAGTCGTAGGCAGCTTTGGCTTTTGCGACCGTACCGGTCTGCGATCCGGTCACCTCGACTGCCAGCGCCTTGATCTTGCCATCCGTAGGAACCAGGCTGTCAGGCGCAACCAGTCGGCCCAGGGACGCAGGCACGGCGCCGGGCGTCTGGTCTTCGCGCTCGAGTTTCGCATAATCGCCGCGCGAGTATTCGCGGCGTGTGACCTCGTACTCAAGAGTGAACTCTGCTTTTCCCGGCGCTGGATTATGGATCTCGGCATACATCATCCGATTACCGTACTCGAGCTCCTGCGTCATCTGCGTTTTGGTGGGAGCCTTAATGCTGAGTACTCGCACAGTCTGATGGGGGTCAGTCTGCGGCACCGGAACCCACACGCGCACTTGTTTCGTTCCAGCGGGAATATCTTTCACGGTAAAGTTATAGGTGAGGCGAAACGTGCGCGATGGGTCGCTGAACTTCTGGGCGTTGGAGGTGGCTTGGGCGATCAACAGGCACGTCGAGAAAGAGAGCAGGAGTACCGATGAGAAAACCCGAAGCGTCACTGTGCTACTCCTTGTGATTCCGTCATTTTGAGGCGGGGAGTCGGTACGCAAGCAGACTGAAGCGATTCAAACAAAATCGATGAGGCGGAGAGGCGAGATCCACTAGGTACATAGTTCGAGATTTTAGCAGGAGCCGGTGCAGTCGTGAGGCAGCGAAGAACTACGCTGTGCTGAAAACGGAGTTGACGCCTATTGTACTTTAGCCAGGGCCGGCAATCTACGACAACGTTCAGCATGGTTCCGCGACGTGAGCAAACTCACGCTTCTGATTTATGCTTTAGTTCTGGCTAATGATTGGATTAGCCATGGAGTTCGCTAGAGTATCGCATGAACCTGTCCACCAAGGTAGGCGCGGGCTTTCAGGAGGAGGCGGATAAGTATGCCGCTTATCTAGAGACCGCCGAGGGTAGATTGCGACTCGACCTGACCCTTGCCGGCGTGGAAGAATTCCTGCCTCCCCTGCCCTCAACGAGGCCATTGCGGGCGCTGGACCTTGGAGGCGGCACCGGTGCAGCCACGGTGAACCTGGCGCGTCGCGGCGTTGAGGTTACACTGCTGGATTCCTCGCTCGCTATGCTGAACATCGCAGAGCGCGCCGCGCTGAAAGCGGAGGTTGACGATAAAGTTGTGCTGCAACATGGCGATGTAGCCGAAGCAGGCAAACTATTCGCTGAGCAGTTGTTCGACATCGTTCTCTGCCACAATGTACTGGAATACCTCGAATGCCCTGGAGCTGTGATCAGCGACGCCGCCCGACTTATGCGGCACGATCCACCCGGGCTACTGTCCATCCTGTTGCGCAACCGGGCAGGCGAGCTGTTAAAAGCTGCTATCCGGGCAGGCGACTTGGAGGCGGCGGAACAGAGCCTCACCGCTGAGTGGGGATACGAATCTCTCTATGGTGGCCGCGTCCGGCTTTTCACTCCTGATGAGCTGCTTGCCATGTCGAAAGAAGCGGGGCTTGAATTGATTGCCGAGCGCGGTGTGCGAGTGGTTGCCGATTACCTGCCGCCGCAAATCGACCGGCAGGCCGAGTACGAGCGAATTTTCGAGTTGGAGCGCAAGCTGGGACGGCGCCCGGAGTTTGCAGCCATCGCGCGCTACACTCACCACATCCTGCGCCATGCGGCCGCCGCCAAAGAGGACCGCGTATGAGTGATCCATCAAGCCGGCGGGTGGCGAATGAGTTCAACAAAAGCGCGTCAGACACCGGGGTCTCGCTCGGCCTGGGACTCACTAACGAGTGCAATCTTTCCTGTGCCTTCTGCTACCGTGATCCAACTCGCGCGGATCGGCTGTCCTTGGACCAAGTTGAGTCAGTGATGGAACGCCTACCCGTCCGCTCCGTGAACCTGGGCACGGGCGAGAACGGCATGCATCCGGATTTCAAAAGCATTCTGGCTTACTTGCGCACGCAGCCTGTCAAACTCACCATCACTTCGAATGGCCATAGCGTAACGGTGTTGCAGGATGATGAATTAGGCGCCTTTCACGATATTGAGTTTTCTCTGGACTACCCTACGCAAGCCGAACAGGATGCACAACGCGGAGACGGCAATTGGGAGCTGATCCACCAAGAAGCAAAACGTTGCGTGAGGCTCGGTGTGCCCGTCACCATCATCGCCGTCATGATGAAGGCGAACTACCTGCGCCTGGCGGATGTGGCGCGACTAGCCAAACAGTTTGACGCTCCTCTCCGTGTGAACGTATATCAGGCGGTGCGATCCGACATTTATGCGCTGTCGTACGACGAGTACTGGGAGGGATTCCGCCGCCTCTTTGCGGAGACCGACGTGATCGCTATTGGTGAGCCACTGGTCCGAGCAATGGCGGGCCTCCCGCCGCTCCAGGGAGGATGTGGCGTAAGCACCGTGAGGGTTACGCCGCGCGCCACCACGCAGCCGTGTGTTTACTGGCCAGGATCAGGTGAGCCGTTGTCAGATTTGATCTCGATGGGGCTCGACATTCTTGACTCCGCGCCCTTCGAACAGGCCCGCACACTTCCAGCCGCGTGCCAGCCTTGCGAGTTCCGCGACTCATGCCATGGCGGCTGTGCCGGACGTCGACGCCTCCAGGGCGCGCTGCCAGAGCCTGACTACTACTGTCCGATCGTTCGCGGAGAACGCCGCAGCCTGCCGGTCCGCATGGCCGCCACCCGCGATCTGCCCAAGATGAGGAGTTGTTGCACTACTGTGGTTATGGCCCGATAGAGACATGGCGATTTTACGCCCGTAACGGCGCAGTAATCCGGTCCTGAATCTGAGTTCAGTCATGGCTCAAACGAAATGGACCTTCAGTTGTCACTGTCGAATTGGGAACCATGCCGCGTCGGCTGCTGATCTCATACTGGGCACGAGATTTCGCTTCCTCTAGCTGCTCAGTAGTTGGTAACCAACTGCGTTGCTCGTCTGAAAGCCGGTGCATGAACCTCTGCAACTCGCCCGTTATGACAATCAACATCTCTAAGGTATCCCAACCGTAATCATCCCCTTCGCTGTAGGCGGTCCGTGAATAGCTGATGTGGGCCAACATCCTATCGAGTCGCTGCTGGTTCGCCATAACCTTTGTGGCATCGCCCTCGTCCGTACGGCCAGGATTTCCGAGGAAGTCACTAGCAAGCACATCATTGGCCGACACAAACGTTTGGAGCGACGGGCACAAGAAGGCTCGCAGGTTTCGGAAGTGAAGCAGGAACGATTCAAGAGCCATGTGCTTTTCATCGCCCTCAGGAGGGGCCATAGGCGACGCATGCCAATCACTCGCGTGTTGAGCCGAGAAAATCAGCATCCTGATCTCATAGCTGACGTGCTCCGCAGCTTTCCGCAGCTTTTCTGGCGTCGAAGATCGTGGCATCTCAAAACTCCTTGAGGCGCACCGAAACAGGCCTTCACGGCCCGCTCACCCATGCGTAGCAATGTGTCGCCAACAAAACCTCGGAACGGATTAGGTGGTACTCCGCTTGTTGCGCTTGTACTTTTACCAGGTTCGGGTAGAGCGGCGCTTTAGCGCCGCGTTATGCCGATCCTCTTTCCCAACGGAACCGGCTTCAGCCGGCGATACTCTGTCGTCGGCTGAAGCCGACTCAGGTAATAATGATGGCGATTGACGCGGGCCTAAAGGTCCGCTCTAGCGAACAACTGCCGTGCGCCTAAACGCTTGCTCCACCGGATACTGACCGCGGACCTAAAAGAGCGCTCTACTGGACATTGACTGCCGGCGCTAATACGCCGTTCTATCAAGACACGCCAAGAACTACCCCGCTTATTTCGCGTCCATCCATTTGTCAGAGCCCGCCAATTTGACGGCCACATTCGAGAACCAAAGGTGGAAGGGCTTGCCGTCGGCGGTTCCGCGGTGCTCCGTTGAGAACAGCAGAGGGCCGGCCTTCTTGTAGCCCGCCCACGTTGCGATGACAAGACTAGGTTTCTTGGGGCCCCCGCGGTCATAGCGGAATTCTTCGACTCGCCCGTCAGTGCCAAGGTATAGCGTCCACGTATCACCCGGCGTATAGCCGACGTTGGAAGGATACTTCACCACAATTTTCTGAGCGGAACCCTTGCCCAGCGGCAGTTTCTGCATACCTTCATCGGTCACGGTGGCGCTGGTGTCCCAGTTAGCATGGAAGGGGAACATCAGCCAATAGTTATCGTTGATGAAACCCGGATCGATTTCGTTTTTCACGGCGTCGGGTTGGCTGCTGAGCTGCGAACGCAGATAGGTAACCTTCACCGGCTTGCCGTCCTTATCTTTTCCCTCATAGGTGACCTGGCCGGTCTTGGGTTCCCAGGTCCATGTTCGAGAAATATTGACGCCCGGAAACGTTGCGCTCCAGGTGTAGCGGATGGCTTCGATCTGCCCATACGAATCGAGACCATAAGTCTTGGCGAGCTTTTCGACGATTGGCGGACGCGTCTGCGCCCAGGAAGTGAGAGCAAGGAACATTATCCCAAGGACGGGCAGAACACGTAGCGCCGCAGTACAACGCGAATTTGTCATGGATGTTCTCCTTGGTGAATTCAACGACGGATGTTGGATGACAGGAGGGGGCTCCCGGATACGGAGACGTGTATCGGTAGAGCGGCGCTTTACCTGGATTATTCATTAGTTTCGATCGTTGAAGGGAACAAGTTTTGAAAGGGCATGGCTTCAGCCGTGCCGTTACGTGGCATAAAGAGTCGGGCTTTAGCCCCTGAGGGAACTCGCGGTTCGTATCAACAGCGAAGTCCCTCAGCTGAGGGGACTCGCACTTCGTCTCAAACACCGAAGTCCCTCAGTGGCTAAAGCCAACGTGATCATAGCGGTTTCACGGCACGGCTGAAGCCGTGCCCCTTCAAAGCATGAGAACCTCATGAATAATCCAGCTTTAGCGCCGCGTCACGACGAACTTTTCTCGGGAGAGCCCGCTTTAGCGGGCGATACTCTGTCGTCGGCTGAAGCCGACTCACGCTGGATAGCGGCCAGAACGCGAGCCTAATGGCCCCCTCTACTGCTTGAGGACTGCACCGAAGCCGCTCGTGTGCTTCGGCGCCACCCGATAATGGCCGCGGCCGCTGCCACCGACCCGTATTCCAGCAGCATAATCCAGCCAGGAACTACCCACGGACGTCCAAGCTTGCGCAGATGCCAAACGTAGTAAGTAGGGATCATGCTGACCGTCCAGATGATGATTGGCAGCGTCGAAGCCGACCGCAGGAACGGCAGCAGCCAGAGCAGGTACCATGGATATACGACCGGTGCGCACAGAAGCGATGCTGCCATCGGCCAGGCAAATGCGTCCGACAGAGCCTGCCGGGGACTTTTTACTCAGCCAGATTGCTGTAAGAAAGCCGACGAGTACTGCCAATCCAACTACAAGCTGTGGAGCCGCCACTCGCTCGAGCGTTGCAAATACCAGATCATTAAAACGGAAGCTCAGCGCGTAGGTGCCGAGCGAGCCGAAGGGAATCCGCCCGCGGTCGAAAAATGGTATGTAGAGGAGTCCGAACACGACCGCCGCCAGCACACCGTCTCGTACACGAACACGCCTCCAGTAGAGTGGCAGCAGCACAATCGGAAGAAACTTCACGGCAACAGCCAACGCAAATGTCACCGCCGCCACCGCACGCCAGCGGCGCCCCAGCGCGGCGAACGACACCAACAGCAGCAGTGCGCCGACAATGTCGACGTGACCGCTGCCCGCCACTTCGGTTGCCAACAGTGGATTCCAGGCATAAGCCAAGACCCAGTGCGCTGCTTGCCGGCTGCCACGCAAGACGTCAAGCAAAACGAGAACAATCGCCAAATCGCAAAGTACAAATGCTATTTTCAGCGCAAAGACAGACCCATGAATTTCCGTTACGGCGCGGAAGAAAAGCTGAGCCCCCGCTGGATATGGGCTCGGCAGATCGGGATGGTTCAACGTGCGGGTCTCGGGCGTGTGCAATGTGGCGACCGCAGGGTCGTTGGGGACGACAATGTAAGGGTTATAGCCGAGTCGTTGCACGCGGCCATCCCAGACATAGCGATGAATGTCATCATCGGAACCCGGCGGCTTCATTAAGAATAGAAGATGCCACAGAGCAGCCAATACGAGCCCGACGACAATGACGTGCCTCGGGAATGTTGCTGTGGAGAAGAACTCGCGGACGGCCAAGAGGTACGCGACGCCGGCAACGGCCAGCGGAATGATGAAGGACGGTGCACCCATGCTGCTGAAGTTGCGTGAGCAGAGGGCCAGCGCCGCAAGTATGATGACACCGAGCCCGTACAGCCTGTGGGATGGTGTGAACTTCACAGGTCTCCCACGCCCTTTCGCAACTGCGCCACCGCGTGTCCCCACTGTTCTAGCCAGATCGCTGTTCGTGGAGACCTCGTCGGAGCGATCCGGAGTTCCGCTGCGAGCCGAGTTAAGTCGTCCGCTACGTCGATGTCGTAGAAGGGATCCGTGAAGCCAACGGAAAGCTGTAGTGCGCGAGCGCGCGCCAGCAGGGCCTCAAGAGCACTCTTAGTGCCCATGCCGTCACCCTCGAAGAGCGTTGGGTGGGAGGCTTTGGCTCCGACGAGATAATAGCCTCCGTCATGTGTCGGCCCGACAACCACATCGTGCGCAGCAAGGGCCTGGAAAGCATTTTCCAAAACTGATGCCGGCAGGTGTGGGCTGTCGCTGTTGAACGCGATCACCCGCCGCTGCCCAGATGCAAAATGTGCGAACGCCGAAGTGAGTCCTGCCGCAAGGCCTTCCCCCTTCTGGGCGACGACACCCACTCCACCCGGCACCAACCGCGTTAGTTCTTCGACATCCGAAGCAGGGCACATAATGGCAACCTCCACAGTGTCCAACGAGAGCGCCAGCGCCATTGTGTCGCCCAAAAGGCAGCGATAGATCTCGGTGACCGCTTCAACGGGAAGGCTCTGAGCTAAACGGGTCTTGACCATACCCGGTCTGGGTGCTTTTGCCATCACAACCAGCGTGCGGCTGCCGCTGGCCGAACCTGCTGGGTTTTCGCTGGAGGATTGCATAGAAGATGCCTGTGCGGGTGCCCCAGTCTCGCGCCGTTCGAGACCGGGGATCTACCCCTGTGGATGCCAAAAATAATAGCGTACGATCAGGAAGAGGATGAACCACGCCGCTCCGACTGTGCCCCTGAGCGTACCGCTAATCTTCGATTTCCCAAGGCGCGGATAATAGCTGACCGGCACTTCAACGATGCGGAACCCGCCGATCGTACCCTTTAAAATTATTTCAACCGCCCAACCGTACGTCTTCTCTTGAAGCTCAAGCCGGCGAAGGACATCTGCTCGCCCGGCACGGAACGGTCCGAGATCGCTTATCCTTAGACCATACAAAAGCCTGATCAGGGCGGCCGCAAGGCGGTTACCAAACGCGGCGTGCCAAGGCAACGCCCCAGGAATGCTCTGCTTCCCCAAGCGCGAACCCAGCGTGATATCCGCCCTGCCGTCGGTGATTGGAGCCAATAGAATTGGCAGCTCCGCAGGTCGATCACTATAGTCGCCGTCGAGGAACACTACGACGTCGGGGCTACTTGCACAAGCCAGTCCGGTCAAACAGGCGCGACCGTATCCACGGCGAGGTTCGTTGACAACCCGCGCTCCCAGCTTGCGAGCGATCTCGGGTGTCCCGTCAGTTGAATTGCTATCAACGACCAGAACTTCGGTAACGAAATCGGATGGGAGGTCGGCGAGGACGCGGCCGATGGACTGCGCTTCGTTGTGCGTAGGAATGACGACCGACACTCGCAGTTGATTTGGTTCAATCACCACCATGGGGAAGATGGCCACCGCTGCGCCAGCTGTGCGTCGATGCCCCACTTCCGTCCCGCCCGCCCCACCGCGAGCGCAAGCGATGCGAGCAGGGGAACAAGTAGTTCCCAGATCCAAGCCGTGCCCCACTCCGAGACCCAAAGACTGCCCAGGTAGAGAAACGCCACAAAGGCGACGGGGCGTGTGAGCAGACCGACGATGAGCAGTATCCCAAGGGATATCTCGGTCATCGCCTGCAGAGGAGCCGCCATGGCGGCATGGCTGGCCGCCAACCCCATCACCGCCTTCCACGCGGCCGGCGAGTGACCCTCCTTTATGTAATAGTTAATTAGACCAGCGTAGCCTGCTGGAGTGTAGAGACCTTTTCCCAGGTTTTCGAAGAAGACCCACACAAACATTGCGCCGATCGTCAGCCGAACCAGGGCCAGTCCGTTTGCGGCATGAAGTTGTTCAACCGCGTTGCGTAATGCGGTTGGTTTCGTCGTCATCCTCAACCTCCTTCTCAACGGCGTATGTAATAGTTCGCGACGGAAGAGGGACGGGCCATCTTAAGCTGTTCTCCCTGTTCTGGCTAGAGCGTGTTTCAAAAATGGTTCGACAACAAGGGACTCGTTCCCTCAGGGGCTAAAGCCCGGGTTCTATGCGGCTCAGAGCGGCGCGGCTGAAGCCGCGCCCCTTCAAGGAGTCATTTTTGAAACACGCTATAGTAGATCGCAAGGGTCATGTAAGTTACAGCAGGACGCAAGGCGTGCTGCTGCGGCATGGCTTCGGCAACGGGGCTAGTCCTGTGAAATAAACCATTGTCTACGAATGTGTCCGCTCTTGGCGGTACACGCTCTGCTCGGAATGTCACTTGATGGAACCACGACTTCGCAGGAGCTGCGGTCTCCAACTTGTGGATGGTTGGCGAAGAGGTCGAAAATCATATCGACAATAACGATCTGTCCATCGTACGAGCGACTCCAGTATGTTGCACCATGTTCCAACCCTGCCGAAGCAAAGGCAGACGGCCGCGGCTCCAGCGGTTCCAATTGGCTCATCGCAGTCCGTCACCGTCGCTCCGGCGGCAATGCACTCGCAATAGTCTCAGCGACCACCTTCATCAGCAAATCACGATCAGGATAGCGGCGCGGATCGATCGGCGGGTGAAATAGCACGGTCGCCGTTCCTGGCCGCAATGCGAAGCGGGTCTTCGGCCATAACTCGTACGTGCCCAGGATTGTCACCGGAGCCACGAATACGCCGGCATCGATCGCCAGGTGAAAGGGCCCCTTTTTGAACGGTAGCAGTCTGCCATCCCTGGAACGCGTGCCTTCCGGGAAGATTAGCATGTGCAGCCCCTGGCGCAGGACTGCGATGGCCGCATTCACGCTCTCGATAGCAGCTTCGCGATCGCTCCGATCTACTGGCACGAGTGATGCCATTTTCATACCGGCGCCGAGGACAGGAACGCGGAAAAGCTCCTTCTTTACCAGCACCGAACAGCGACCCGGGATCGTGGGAAGTAGGACTGGAGGATCAAGGTTCGAAGTGTGGTTCGCCATAAAAATGTAGTTGTGGCCCGCCTCCAAATTCGCCATTCCACGAACTTGGAGCTTCACCCCGACCAGGCGAACGCCAAACAATGCAAGTCTGTTCGATATGTTGTAAAGCGGATTGATGTTGCCAGTGATGAGCGCGTACAACAATAGCGCCGGGCCGACGATGAAAATGGAAACACCCCAGAAAGCCAACAGCACGAGGGCGCGGATCAAGGGTTTCCTCTGCTCTCATCATCGCCGTGGATCCACGCCATGCGATGGGCACGCTGATCCTGGCTGACCGACGGCACATCCTGAAGTCTATACGTTTGTTGCTCGCGCCGGCCAATTGAAGCTTCACGTCACGTTGCCCTTTCCGATTCTCAATGTGAAGATACACGGTCGTGCCCGGTCGCATCTGCGAGAGTTGGTCGTCCAGAGCGGCATTGGCAGGTTGCCCATCAATGGCAATGACGCGGTCTCCGGTCACGATGCCAGCCCGGCTGGCATCGCTGTCGGGATCAACCTGAACGACTTCTGGTTGAGCCTCCCAGGTTCGCCGTGGTGGTGAAAACCCGCCCATGCTACCGCTACTGTCCCATTGACCACATGCAGACCTAACAACCGGAAATGTCTGGCGAGCGGTAGTACGGGTAGCCCTCCAACCAGGCATCAAGACTTGAGTCTTCGCATTGCCATCGTGTGCGGGACGCCAAGCAGAGTTATTGTTCAGCGGGCGAGACAAGCACTACTGTTAAGATGTTGGGCGCACCCGAATCGCGTCCTTCGGCAATACGCGGCGTCACACCGCCCTTCGTCCCGTTACCAGGTTGATGATCAGCACGATCACGGCTACCACTAACAGCAGGTGGATCAAACTGCCTGCAATGTGAAAGCCCCACCCCAACAGCCACAAAATCAGCAGAATCGCGAAAATCGTCCAAAGCATTCTTGTCACCTCCGGTCAGTCAAGCTGCCGTAGGCAATAGGAATCAAAATTCGGCACTGGCGTTGTATGGCGACTGTTTCTAAAGATTGGCAGCAACGTGGCGCGCTGAAGGGGCGGTTACGAAACTAGGTTCGCCGCTATGCGGCGCAGTGCAATTTCTCGCTTGACGCTGCGGTCACTGCATGGTCGAATCCGCTGAATAGATGCTCACCAGCTGGAGACCAGGCACGGTGGTCGATTGCAGGAACCCAATTGGGCATCCCTGGCTACCGGTTAATTTGCTTGCCGGGAGCTACACTGGGATGTGAGAAAACTGATTATTGTCGTCATTGCGCTGGTTGTATTGCTGCTCGTATTCTTACTGGCAAGATCCGCGACACCCGTTGTCGAACTCACGCCTGCAGTCGTTTCCCTGGGGCAAGATACTCCCATCACGGTTCACGTACGCGATCCGCGTGGCATTCGCAGGCTGCAAGCGTTCGTCGAGCAGAATGGTGCTCGGTACCAAGTCTTTGCGATGGCGCAGCCGTCGAAGTCGCCCGACAGTACCTGGAACTTCAAGGCTGGCGTCAAGACCACTCCCCAGTTGCAGGCGGGCAAAGCGAAGTTGATCGTTGAAGCGACTTCGGACGACCTGCTTAGGAAGACAGGTCGCGCCGAACGCGACCTGACCGTGGTTACGCAACCGCCGATGGTCAGCGTTGATTCCGAGCAGCACTACCTGTATCTGGGGATGGCAGACCTCGCCACCTTCAATGTCTCGGGGAGCTGGACAGAGGCGGGGGTGCGCGTCGGCAATGAGAAATTTCGCTCCTGGCCCATGCCTGGTAGCAAGCCGGGCTTGTTTTCCATGTTTGCGTTCGCCTGGAACATGCCGACCGATACCGTGCCGCTGGTCTATGCTGCGAACGGTGCAGGAAACGACGTGACCAGCCCCCTCGTAGTCGTGTTTCCGAAGAAGGAGCAGCCAAAATATAAGGTTCATGATCTACAGGTGAGCGACGCCTTCATGCAGAAGGTGATTAACGAACTTGACCCGAATGGAGCGGGTGATCCGGTCACGCGCTTCGTGAAGATCAACAGCGAAATGCGCCGCGCCAACAACAAAACGCTTTCCGATCTGCAGTTCAAGACCGCCGACAGCTTTCTATGGTCCCGGCCCTTTATCCGGCAGCCTCACTCCCAGGCCGAGTCGAGTTTTGCCGACGTGCGGAATTACATCTATCACGGCCAGAAGATCGATCAGCAAGTTCACTTGGGATACGACCTGGCGGTTACGCAGCACGTCGGTGTGGAAGCATCGAATGACGGCAAGGTGGTTTATGCGGCTCCGCTGGGAATTTATGGAAACTGCATCGTCCTCGACCACGGCTATGGACTACAGACGATCTATGGCCACCTCAGCAGGATTGATGTCCATGAAGGCGACACGGTGAAGCAAGGGCAAGTGATGGGGGTGAGCGGCCAGACCGGCATGGCCGGAGGCGACCACATTCACTTCGCGATGCAGCTCGACGGCATCCAGATCGATCCGAAGGAATGGTGGGACGCACACTGGATTAAAGATCACATTGCGAGGCGGGTCGACCTTCCTGGGTTCAACCCGTAATGTAAGCCGTCACCTGAGACCGCCAGTGCTCATGTGCTATCTCGCACTCGGGACGCTGGTACTGCATCGCGACTTTAAACCCTTCGGCCACAGCAGCCAATTTGCGGAACAAGTTTTGCTACATTTTCGTAACCCAGACGTCAGAAGCTTCGAGGACCAATGCAACTACAAATTGAAGATCTCTCAAAACGCTATCCCAATGGGACGCAGGCGTTGCAAGGCGTGTCGCTGTCCATTCCGTTTGGAATGTTTGGGCTTCTTGGCCCCAATGGAGCAGGAAAATCCACACTGATGCGGACGCTGGCGACGCTGCAGGAAGCCGACAGCGGCAGCGCACAACTCGGCGACATTGACGTGTTACGGCAGAAGGACGAAGTCCGCAAGGTGCTGGGATATTTGCCGCAGGAGTTCGGCTTGTATCCCAAGATCACCGCCGAAAAGCTGCTGTCGCACTTTGCTGCCTTGAAGGGGATCGAAAATCCAGGAGAGCGGCGCGATGTGGTTCATGCCCTGCTGCGGCAGACGAACCTTTGGGAGCACCGCAACAAGCCGCTGGGGAGCTTCTCCGGAGGGATGAAGCAGCGCTTCGGAATTGCCCAGGCGTTATTGGGTAATCCGCGGCTGATTATCGTGGATGAGCCCACGGCCGGACTCGATCCCGAAGAACGTGTGCGCTTCCACAACCTGCTGAGCGCCATCGGCGAGAACGTCATCGTGATTCTATCGACGCACATTGTCTCCGACGTGAGCGACCTGTGCCGCAACATGGCGATCATTCACCAAGGCCGGGTGTGCGCCACGGGAGATCCCGGCGTACTGGTGGCGGAACTCAACGGGAGGGTATGGCGAAAAGCGATAACACGGGGGGATCTGCCCGACTATCAACAGCGGTTTCAGGTAATTTCGATGCATCTGTCGGCCGGGCGGACGATGCTGCACGTGCTGCAGGACGAGCAGCCCGAGGCAGGCTTCGAGTCAGTAAGTGCTGATCTGGAAGACCTTTATTTCGCGACCATCAAAGGCTTCACTCATACGGCAACACGAGCCAACTGAACTCATGCTGGGCAACATTTTTCTCTTCGAACTATCGCAGCGGCTACGGCGGCTTTCAACCTACATTTACTTTCTCGTTTTCTTTGTTCTCGGGGCCGTGTTCGCGCTGATTTCCGGCGGCGCTATTGCCGGCTCCAGCGTCGAGTTCGGCACCGGCGGCAAGGTGCTGATCAACTCTCCCTATGCCCTAAATGTCATCATCACCTACATCAGCTTCTTCGGCATCATCATCACCGCGGCGATTGCCGGACAAGCAACTTATCAGGACATCGACAACAACGCCGCCGTCTTTTTTTATACCGCACCGATCACCAAACTTGACTACCTGGGCGGCCGGTTTCTGGCGGCCTTCGCGGTGCAGATCTTTATTTTCTCCAGTGTGGGATTGGGAGCCTGGATCGGTACGCTGTTGCCCTGGCTCGATAAAACACGGCTCGGTCCACAAATCATCAGCGCGTATTTTCAGCCGTATTTCATCACGGTGCTGCCGAACCTTCTAGTCATCACCGCAATATTCTTCGCCCTGGCTACGCTCACGCGAAAGATGCTGCCGGTATACGTCGCTGGCGTGCTGGTGCTGATCGCCTACTTTACCGTCGGTCAGTTCTCCAACAATTTGAATATCAGCGTGACCTCTGCCTTGGCCGACGCCCTGGGTGGAAACGCGATTGATCGGATTACACGCTACTGGACGCCGTTTCAGCGCAACACGCAACTCATCCCGCTGCAGGGAATTCTGCTGGCGAACCGTGCACTGTGGTTAGGTGTAGGAGCGATCTTTCTGGTACTCACCTACAGGAAGTTTCGCTTCGCGTATCCTGAGGAACGAAGCAAGACGCCGCCCGCCAATCGAAGAAGTCGAACCTGTTCCTGCGGTGGAAGCATTGCCCATCGCTCATCCTGTCTTCTCGGCGGGCGCTTCGTTCCGGCAGTTGTTAACGCTAACGCGAATTCAGTTTGCGGAGACGGTCAAGAACATTTTCTTCCTGGTGCTGATGCTGGCCGGCGGACTGTTCGCCATCCTCTCCGCCATCGGAATCAACGACCCGTTCGCCACGGCTACTTACCCTGTCACCTACCAGATGCTGCAGAACGCGGGCTTTGGCTTCGCCATCTTCGCGCTTGCCATCATCATTTTCTACTCCGGCGAACTGGTATGGCGGGAGCGGGACGCCCAGCTTAATCAAGTGATGGACGCGTTTCCCGCTGCAGCGCTGGGTATTGTTCAGCTCCAAACTCTTCGCGCTGATGCTGGTGCAGGTCCTGGTAGTGCTGCTCATCCTGGCGTCCGGGTTGATCGTCCAGATTGCGCAGGGCTATTACCACTTCGAATTTGGACTGTACTTCAGGGAACTGTTCCTGAATCGGCTGACGCAGTTCTGGATCCTCTGCGTTCTCGCCATGTTCGTGCAGACCATCGTCAACAACAAATACCTCGGCCACTTTGTGATGGTGCTGTATCTCGTGGCCACCATCGCGCTGCCGGCGGCGGGATTCCAGCACTACCTCTATCGCTTCGGGCAGACCCCGCATGTCACGTATTCCGACATGAACGGCTACGGGCCGTACGTGCAGCCACTGTTCTGGATTCGACTCTATTGGGGGCTCGCCGCAGTTCTGCTGGCAATGGTCACCAACCTGTTCTGGGTGCGAGGCACAGAAAGCAGTTGGCGGGTCCGGCTGAATCTGGCCGGCGCCAGGCTTTCGCGGGCAGCGCTGGCGGGCGCGAGCGCCTGTCTCGTGCTGTTCGTCGGGGTTGGCGGCTACATCTTCTACAACACCAACGTCCTGAACCCCTACCGAACCACGTTTAAGGTGGACGAGGGACGTGCGCAGTACGAAAAGAAATATCGCCAGTACTGGTCACTGCCGCAGCCGCGCATTACCGACGTCACAACCCAGGTGGATATTTATCCCGACAAGCGCTCGGTCTCAGTTCGAGGGCACGATGTGGCTGGAAAACAAAACCTCGGCCGACATCGATCGCGTTGCACTGACTATGTTGCCAGTCGATCTCGTCCCCGTTGCCGCTACCTCACATCCGGATCGAGCGCCTCAGCTTTGCCGGCGGGCAGACCGCCGCTCGATCGAAGATCCATTGCTGGGCTTTTATCTGTATCTCCTGCCGGCTCCGTTACCGCCGCATGGCCGAATTCAGCTTGATTTTGCGTTGCAGTACGACAACCCAGGATTCGTGAACTCCGAGCCCGATACCGACATCGTGCGCAACGGAACATTCCTCAATGATCGCTACCTTCCCTACATCGGGTACGCGCCCGACATCGAGCTGACCGACGACAGCACGCGCCATCGGCACGGACTAGAGAAGGTAAAGCGACTGCCCGAGCTGGACGACGTTGCCGCGCGCCAATACAACAGCGGCAGCTTCGATGCCGACTGGATCAACTTTGACGCCACGGTCAGTACCAGCCCCGACCAGATCGCCATCGCTCCGGGATATTTGCAGAAGGAGTGGGTGGAGAATGGCCGGCGCTACTTCCATTACAAAATGGACGCGCCTATGCTCAACCTTTACTCGTTCCAATCGGCACGTTACACCGTGCGCCGTGACCGCTGGAAGAACGTCAACCTCGAGATCTATTACCAGCCCGGGCACGAGTACAACCTGGACACCATGATGGAGAGCATGAAGGAAACACTCTCCTACTGCAGTAGCCAACTTCAGTCCTTTCCAGTTTCATCAGCTCCGCATCATCGAATTTCCGCGTTACGGGCAGTTTGCCGAGTCATTCGCCAACACGATTCCGTTCTCGGAATCGATTGGCTTCATCACCAAAGTCAGCAAGGCACCCGACGCCGTGAATCTGCCCTTCTACGTCACCGCGCACGAAACCGGGCATCAGTGGTGGGCGCACCAGGTGATCTCCGCCTATGTCGAGGGCGCCACGTCGATCGACGAGACTATGGCGCAATACACCGCATTTATGGTGATGAAACACCACTTCGGCCCAGAGTCGATGAAGAGATTCCTGCGTTATGATCTCGACCGGTATCTGCGTGGCCGAGGACAGGAGCGCAACGAAGAGAACCCGCTGTACAAAGTTGAGCCCGACCAGGGATACATTCACTACAACAAGGGCGCGCTGGTGATGTACGCGCTGCAGGACTACATTGGCGAGGACAGGGTCAACGAGGCCATACGCGAGTTTCTTAAGGCTTACGCCTTCAAAGGGCCGCCGTATCCGACGTCGCTCGACTTGGAAGGTTATTTCCGGAAGGTCACGCCGCCCGAATATCAATACTTATTCGAGGACCTGTTCCAGAACATCACGCTGTACGATGACCGCGCTCTCTCAGCCGACTATGTTCAGCGGCCCGATGGCAAATACGATGTGCACCTGACGGTTGAGGCCAAGAAGGCGCGTTCAGATGGACGTGGGCAGGAGCACGCAGTTCCACTTCATGACTGGATCGACCTCGGCGTGCTGGATGCCAGCGGGAAGTACCTCTACCTGCAAAGGCACAAGATCGACCAGGAAAAAACCGACATCACGGTGAGGGTAGACAAGGTACCAGCACAGGCTGGCATCGATCCGATGGACAAGTTAATCGACCGCAACCCAGATGACAACCTGATCGCGGTGAAGAAACGCTAAGAGAGGCTCCTTAGGTAAGCTCCCTTGCCCGCGCGATAGACCTTCAACTCAGCCGCCAAGCCTCTGATATGGGAGAGGAGGACACTGGCTGAGATGCGCCTCGTGGGTGGCAGCCCACATACGTATTGAGCACCCTGAAGCGGTTATATGGCAACAGATCACAGTGGCTATTGTGGCGGAGCACTGCTCAGTTTACGTTCTTATTGGGTGAGGATGGATCGGATATGATCGGCGTACGCAGACGAATCAAAGGAGACAGCGGTGAGCGTCAAACACATTCGGGCTTATCTCATGCTGTGCAGCTTGGTTGTCATCTTGCAGCCCATTCCTGGGATCGCACAGCAGAGTTCAGGTACACCGGGTACAAGCATTCAACACACTCCCGCGGAACGGGATGGGCAGCACGATTTTGACCCTCTTATTGGTGCATGGAAGTACCACCTCAAGAAGCGCGTGAATCCCTTAACAGGCTCCAATACCTGGGTCGAATTGAACGGTACTGGAGTCTGCTTCAAGGTTTGGGATGGTCGCGCACAACTGGACACGATCGAGGTCGACGGCCCAAGTGGCCACATCGAAGGCCTGACCCTCCGTACATACGATCCTGAATCCCACCAGTGGAGGCTCTATTGGGCCAATAGCAAGAATGGCATCATGGATCCACCTCAGGTCGGACAATTCAAGAATGAACGCGGTGAGTTTTTCGCCCAGGATACGATTAACGGCAAAGTCATCTTGATTCGATATGTTTGGACGAACATGACCACCAGTACGCCTCACTTTGAACAGTCGTTTTCGGACGATGGCGGCAAGACTTGGGAAGTGAACTGGATTACGGACCAAACCCGGATAAATGATGAATCCGACAAAGCGCACTGAACTCGGCTGCATCGCGGATCCAGGCTTGCACCGACCGGGAAAGCACTAATCAAATCTCTGAGATCCCCGCTTGCGGGAATGCCGGGAGCAGTGAATCTGCCCTGCCCTTCATCCAGCCGGCACGGTGAAGTGAAACACCGAGCCGCTGCCGACCTGGGAGGTGACGCCGAGGGTCCCGCCGTGAGCTTCAACTATGGCCTTGGCTATGGCCAAGCCCATGCCTGTGCCTTGCACGCGATAACGTTGGTCGCGTCCCCGATAGAACTTCTCGAAGATTAGCGACAGCTCCATATCGTCAATACCCGGGCCGCGGTCGGCAACGCTGAGAACCACCATTTTTCCTGCTGATTCAGCGCTGATGGTGATCGGGGTCCCAGGAGGCGAATACTTGGCGGCATTTTCCAGTAATTGCACCAACACTTCGGCTAGGCGCTCCAGGTCAATGCGGAGAGAGGGCAGCGACTCGGGAAGTTGCAGCTTCACCTCGCGTCCGCCCAGCAGCTGCTTCGATTTTTCCAGCGCAGCGTCGACGACCTGCCGGACGGCATATGTCTCCCGTCGCAATTCGACTTGCTGGGCGTCGAGCTGAGCCATCTCGGCGGCTTCGCCCACAAGCCGGTTGAGTCGGTCAGTTTCTTCGTCAATTACAGTGAGCAACTCCCTTTGTCCTTCCGGGTTGATTTGTGCCGGGGAAAGCAGGGCAGTCACCGACGCCTTGATGGACGTAAGCGGTGTCCGGAATTCATGGGTCACGCTGTCCAGCAACGCGGAACGGAGTTTTTCGCTTTCGCGGGCAGCTTCCGCGCGGGTCAGGGTTTCGACGGCCCCGGCGCGCTCAATGGAAATCGCAATAAGGCTGCCGACGGCTTCCAGGGTTTCACGCGAGAGGACGGCGCCCTCGAGTCCCAAGCTCCCTACCGGCTTAACTCCGATGCGCAGCGGCACGAAACACAACTGATGTTCCCCATCTATAACTAATTCGCCCCGTCCGCTTACAGCCTCGAGCTGCTCCCCGCTGAGCTCGGCGTGGTCCAATCCGGTGCGATACACCTCCTTGCGTTTGGGCAAAAACATAGCTGCGGCTTTTAATCCGAAAGCATCGCATACATAGTGAGGTATGGAATTGAGCAATTCCATCACGTTATCGGTGGCGAGTAACTGCTGGCTCAGGGAGTAAAGCCGCTCCACTTCTTTGCGGCGGCGGGTGGCGTTCAGCGCTTCACGGCGGGCGCGCTCCGAGAGCCGGCTGGCCACAATGGCACTGATCAGAAATGCCAGTAATGCAATCCAATTCTGCGGGTCGGTAATGGTGAAGGTATGGACCGGCGGAAGGAAAAAGTAGTTGAACGCCAGCGTCGCCACGACTGCCGTAGTGATCGCAACGGTCAGCCCCCAGCGGCTGGCTAGCAAAAGAACTACCAGCAAAAGCGTAAGCGCGACGGTAGTGGGATTCACTTCGGACAGACGCCGATACGCAATCACCACGACGGCGATGGTTCCCATGGCGATGGCATAGTGATAGAGAGCAGCCTTCAGGCGCTGCCCAGAGACGCCAAAGGAATGCCGCCGGTGTTCCAGTGGTTGTGGATTCACGCCATGATTGTATCGAATCGACTTTTCCCCCCTGGTGCAGCAGAATAGTGGCGCAATGCAAAAAACCCCTGAGCAATGGTTGGAGGAAACCGCTCCGCAAAAGAAGAACGGTGTTTTCAAGCTGTTCCTGGGATATGCACCCGGGGTCGGTAAGACCTATGCCATGCTGAGCGAAGCCATCCGGCGGCAAAGTCGTGGCGAAGATGTCGTCGTCGGAGTGATTGAGACGCACGGGCGCAAGGCGACGCAGGAAATCGCCTCTCGACTGGAGACCGTGCCGCGCAAGAAGATCGATTACAAGGGGACGCTGTTTGAGGAGATGGATGTTGACGCCATTCTGGCACGCCATCCCCAAGTCGCGCTAGTGGACGAGTTGGCACACACCAACATTGAAGGCAGCAAGCACCATAAGCGCTATGAGGACATTTTTGAGTTGCTCGACAACAAGATTGACGTGGTTTCGACCATGAACGTGCAGCACCTGGAGAGTGTCACCCCGATGGTGCATAAGATTACCGGTGTACTGGTGCGCGAGACGGTACCTGACTGGGTCTTGAAGCGAGTCGACGAAATTGTAATGTCGGACGTCACGCCCGAGGCGCTGCAAACACGCATGCGCCGCGGCGATATCTACCCGATGGAGCGCGTCGATCGCGCTCTGGGGAACTTTTTTCGTCCTAGTAATCTGATTGCCTTGCGCGAAGTTGCCCTGCGCCACGTAGCGCAAGTGGTGGATCGCAGCCTGGAACCCTACCTCGAGACGGAAACTTCACCAGGCCGCGACTTGAACGTGGCGGAGCGCATTGGCGTAGGCGTTAGCTCCAATCCAGCCGCGCAGTATCTGGTGGCACGGGCTTCCCGCATGGCGCAGGCGATCAACGGCGAACTGTACGTCGTCTACATCGATACTGGAGTCGATACCGGCGACCCGGAGAGGCAGCGATCGCTGCAGGCCAACCTTCACTTTGCGGAAAACCTGGGAGCGAAAATCGTGCGACTCAAGGGTAAGGACGTTGCCCAGGCCATGGCGGAGTTCGTCCGCGAGAAACACATTACGCAGATGATTTTCGGACACTCTGCAACCAGCGGCTGGCGAAAGTACCTGTTCATGTCGGCGGTGCATCGCTTCCTGCGGGATGCTCCGGCGGTGGATGTTCACATCGTGAAGCAGCAAGCGAATTAAAGTTTCAGATGTCGAGTTTCCGGTTTCAAGTTTTCGAAATCCCGATTTCCTAATACTGGTGATCGCGGCAGACCTCGACTTTCTTAATGCTGATAACGTACAGCGGCTAATTAGAGCGTGTTTCCAGAATGGTTCGAACAGAGAGCCCGGCTTTAGCAGCTGAGGGACAATCCCTCGGGGCCTGAAGGCCAATTCTTTTGTGCGGTCCTGTCGGCAGGGCTGAAGCCATGGCCCTTCAGGACCCGCGTTAAGGGGTCCTTAGCTCGAGAGCTTGAAACTTAAAACTGGAAACTAGAACCTGCAGTTACCATGCATACTCGCCCGCACATCCTGGTAGTTGACGACGAGCCGCAAATCACGCGGGTGCTGCGTACCAGCCTCACTGCGCAAGGCTATGAGATCCGCGTGGCCAACGACGGTGAAACCGCGCTGGAGATTGTGAAGGACTTCGCTCCCGACTTGGTAATCACCGATCTGGCGATGCCTAACATGAACGGCATCGAATTATGCCGCCGGTTGCGGAAGATGTCGCAAGTCCCCATCCTGATACTTTCGGTGCGCGGCGAAGAGCGCAGCAAGATTGAAGCACTTGATTCGGGCGCCGATGACTACGTGACGAAACCGTTTAGCACGGGCGAGCTGCTGGCGAGAATTCGCGCGGCGCTCCGACGCTCGCCGCCGAGCACTGACGAACAGCAAACCAAGATTGACCTGGGTGATTTCCACATTGATCTCGCTGCGCATTCCATCGCCGTCGCCGGCAGGGAGGTGCGGCTCACGCCCAAGGAGTTCGATGTACTGGTGTATATGGCGCAACGTCCGCGGAAAGTGCTAACTCACCGCTCCATCCTTAATGCCGTATGGGGGAGCAACAGCGTCGAGCAAAACGAATACCTTCGCGTTTTTGTCGGTCAATTGCGGAAGAAGTTGGAACCCGATGTCAGTTTGCCGAAGTACATCGTGACTGAACCATGGGTGGGATATCGCTTCGAGCCGGGCGACTGAAGCTGATGGTTCACCAGCCAGCCAGATTGGTTTTGTATAATCGTGAGTTTGCACACCCTACCTCAGGAGAATCTGTTGCTGCAGGCGGAGATTGGCATCATCGGCGGGAGTGGCTTGTACTCCATGCCAGGCCTAAGCGAAGTGCGAGAGGTGTCGCTGCAGACGCCATTTGGAGCGCCCTCCGATGCCTACGTTCTGGGCACGCTGGCGGGTCGAAGCGTCGCTTTTCTGGCACGACATGGGCGTGGACATCGCTTTATGCCGACCGAGCTGAACTACCGGGCCAACATTCACGGGTTGAAACAGCTCGGAGTGTCGCGAATCGTTTCGCTGTCGGCTGTCGGCTCTCTGAAGGAAGAGCATCGTCCGCTGGACTTTGTCATCCCCGATCAGTTTGTGGATCGAACCCGCCACCGCATCGATACGTTCTTTGGCGATGGGCTTGTCGTCCATGTCGGACTTGGGCACCCCATTTGCGAGGAGGAGGCCGGCGTCCTTGCTAAGGCTTGCCGTCGTGCCGGCGTGAATGTCAAAGAAGGTGGCACGTATCTAAACATGGAAGGCCCACAGTTCTCTACCAAAGCAGAGTCCAATCTGTACCGCAGTTGGGGCCTGGACGTGATCGGCATGACTAACCTCACGGAAGCCAGGCTGGCTCGCGAAGCTGAGTTGTGTTATGTCACGGTAGCCATGGTTACGGATTACGATTGCTGGCATGAGGAACACGATCACGTATCCGTGGACCAGATCGTCGCCGTGTTGCTGAAGAACGCAGAGCACGCTTGTAACGTGGTACGAGAAGCGGTGGCAGCGATGCCGAAGACGCGCGGCTGCAAGTGCGGTTCGGCATTAAAGAATGCCATTATCACGCAGAAAGACGTGGTGCCTGCCGCAACGTTAGAGCGCCTGAAGCTGCTGGTTGGTAAATATTTCAACTCTGAAGAGAAAGCGGGAACATAGGATTTGTCTATTCTTGTGGTCGGTTCGGTCGCATTCGATACCCTGAAAACTCCTTACGGCGAGCGCCAGAAAATCCTGGGCGGTGCAGCGACCTACTTTTCGCTCTCCGCCAGCTATTTTACCGATGTGCGCGTAATCGCCGTTGTAGGAGAAGATTTCACTACCGAGAACGAAGGAGTCATGACCAGGCGCGGAGTCGATACGCGCGGAATTCAGCACGCGAAAGGGAAGACCTTTCACTGGTCCGGCGAGTATGGGGAGAACATCAATGAAGCCAAGACGCTGAACACGGAGTTGAACGTCTTCGAAAGCTTTCAGCCGCAAATCCCCGCGGAGTACAACGATTCGGACTTCCTGTTTCTAGCGAATATCGATCCGGTACTGCAGACGCGGGTGCGTGATGCGATGGAGAAGGTAAAGCTGGTGGGCGGCGACACCATGAACTTCTGGATTAGCGGACATCGAGAGAAGCTGGGCGAGATGTTGCAGCGAGTTGACGTGCTGCTGATCAACGACACCGAAGCTAAGATGCTGGCCGCCGACAGCAACTTGCCACGGGCGGCGCGAAAGGTGCTGGAACTGGGTCCCCGCGCGTTAGTCATCAAACATGGTGAGTATGGGGCGACCATTTTCTTTCGCGACGGGGAATTCGCCGGCGGGCATCATCCATTTCGCGCCCCCGCATTGCCGCTGGACGAGGTGCGAGATCCGACCGGTGCTGGCGACAGTTTCGCCGGGGGTTTTATGGGATACATCGCCTCGCAGGGCGAAGTGAGCCGCCAGGTGCTGAAACATGCCATGTTTTATGGAAGCGTCATGGGGTCCTTTTCGGTAGAACGGTTTGGCACAGAACGCCTGCAGTCGCTAACTCGGGAAGAGATTGACAAGCGATTCCAGGTATTTCGCGAGTTGACGCATTTGGACTGACATCTGCTCCGTCTGAGTAGTTGACCATAAAATTTATCGCTGGTGCCGGGAACGATAAAATGGCGAAGAGGGTAAACTCACGATTGGAGGTGCGAAGGGCCTATCCTAACGCCGTCATCATGAGAGATCCCAAAATCCTGGGCGGGATGCCGGTTTTTCGCGGAACACGCGTGCCATTCAAGAATCTGGTCGATTATCTGGCAGGCGGCCATACCCTTCGCGAGTTTCTGGAAGAGTTCCCCTCGGTGACCCGCGAGGCGGCGATTGCCGCTCTGGAGCACGCTAAAGAGCTTCTCCTAGCCCAGACGAGATGAAACTTCTCATTGACGAGTGCTTGCCACGTGCATTGAAGCGGCTGCCGGCAGAACATGAATGTCGAACCGTGCAGGAGATAGGTTGGTCTGGAAAACAGAACGGGGCGCTTCTGTTATTGGCGGAGAAAGAATTCGATGTCCTGGTAACGGTTGACCAGGGCATTGAGTATGAACAGAATCTAGCGAGTCGCAAGATTGCCTTGCTTGTGCTGACTATGCGATCCGATCAGATCGAGGATCTGACGCCTATCATCCCCTCCGCTGTCGCCGCGCTCCGCGGTATCCAACCAGGGCAAATAGTTCGGGTCGGAGACTGAATGGGGCTGGGGTTTTCTAAAGACGCGGACTCGGTTACTCTGGCCATGGCGCGGCCAAACCTGCGGAGCGGGTCCATCCGCACAAGTGATTCTCGGTGAAGGGTGATCGAGCAGCCCTGAGCGAGCGCTACCGCCATCAGCGCACCGAAGCCGGCTTGGCGCTGCTGATCGGAGCGCTCTCGATAGCAGCGCTGCTCTTCTACTACGCCCATCAGCAACTATTGCTTTATGGCGATGCCGTGGCGCACATCAACATCGCGCGCCGGGTCGTGGATAATCGGCATCCGCTGGAGTCGTACGGGCAACTGGGGACCGTTTGGCTGCCGCTACAGCACATTGCCATGCTGCCATTCGTGTGGATTGATGCGCTCTGGCGCAGCGGCATCGCCGGATCCATCCCCAGCATGGTGGCCTACATCCTGGGCACGCTGGGAATCTTCCGGTTGGCGAAGGCCCGTGCACCAAAGTTCGCCGCCTATTTCGCCGCAGCCATCTACGCGCTCAATCCGAACCTGCTCTACCTGCAGACCACGGCCATGAACGAGCCGATCTTCCTGGCCTTCTTCATTTGGACGGCGGTTTATCTTGACGACTTCTTGCGCGCTACTTCGCCGCAGGCGACAGACCCACAGGCGATGCCGACGCCAATGAAGCCAGCGCGGGCGCTGGAAGCTTGCGGCATGGTCTTGGCAGGCGGAGCATACACGCGATATGACGGATGGTTTGTCGCGGTCGTCGTGGTTGTCGTGATTCTGGGTATCTTCGCGCGCCGGTGGCGGCGCGTTGAGAACAGCGCACAGCGAAAGGGGATCACGAAATCGCTTGTCGAGGTTTTAGTACTGAATGCGCTGGTTCCCATCTACTGGTTTGTGTACACCTACTGTGTTTCAGGCTATGGACTTGATTTCATAAATGGCCCTTACTCGGCGAAGGCGATCGCGCTGCGTACGACAGGTTATGGCGCGCAACCATATCCGGGGCAGCACGATCTGTTCACCGCCGCACTCTACTTTCTGAAATCAGCGAAGCTAAACATGGGAGCCGGCTTCTGGGGACAGGCAGTTCTTGCGCTCGCCTTGGCCGGGACAGTGGCCGCAGTGTGGAATTTCCGCAGGTATGGAGTGTTCCTACTGCTTTGGCTCCCCTTGCCCTTCTATGCGCTCTCGATCGCCTATGGCAGCGTGCCCATATACCTTCCGGTCTGGTATCCGTTTTCGTATTACAACGTACGCTACGGACTTGAACTGCTGCCCGTTTTCGCGGTGTTTCCCGCAATATTGGCTGGTCTCGCAGCCGAGCGCATGAGCAGGAAAGCCACCCAGACAGCGCCGTGGGCAGCCCTCACCGCAATCATTGCTATCAGCTATGTATCGGCGTATCGCGAGACTCCGATCACCCTGCGGGAAGCACAAGTAAATTCCCGCGGCCGCACCGTTATGGAGCGAGCCCTGGCCAATTCTCTAGAGGGTTTGCCTCGTTCGGCGACGCTGCTCATGTATGGAGCCGAGCATCCCGGAGTGCTGCAGCAAACTGGGATCCCATGGAGCCGCGTCATTTCCGAAGGCGAGCATCCTGACTGGGATTGGGCGCTGCTCGATCCGGCACGGCGCGCGGAGTACATAGTTGCCTGCCAGGGTGATCCAGTGTGGGCGGCAGTGCGAGCTCAGCGCGCAGAATTGACAGAGATATTGTCCATCAACGTTCCGGGCCAATCGCGCTGCACGATCTACAAGCGGGGGCGGCTCGCGGAATGATCTGCGCTCCCTTCTCGCCGCCCATGAAGGATGCTCGCACACTCGCAGTTAACAGCCCCGCGCCCATGGTTTGTTACAATCCGCGCATCGTCCCATAATGATGACCATAGCCAAAAGCACCATTTCCGAGCGCGACTGAAATGATGGGAATTCCCTTCGTTAAGGCCACAGCTTGTGGCAATGATTTTCTGATCATCGATTTTGTCCACGCGCCCAGCGATATCTATTCTTTCAGCCGGCGCATCTGCGATCGCCATAATGGTGTCGGCGCCGATGGTGTGGAATGGCTGCTGCCAGACACCGATGCCGATTTGCGGGTGCGGCTGCTGAATGCTGATGGCTCTGAGGCGGAGATTTCAGGCAATGGCACACGCTGCGTTGCGGCCTGGTACTGCGCCGAGAACAATTGCGCTTCGGCCGTCATTCGCACGGGCGCTGGATTGAAGACCTGTAATCTAACCGCGCGCGATGGGAACTGCTTTGAGTTTCGCAGCTCCATGGGAGAGCCTGAGGTAGGTGATGAGTTCTCCATCACCTTCACCTACGGAGAGTTTTCCGGCATCCCAGTCTCCATGGGTAATCCCCATTTCGTGGTTTATGTGCCAGAGTTTGAGTTGGGTTGGCAGGCGGTAGCGGGCCAAATCTCAATTCATCACGACTTCAAGCATGGCATGAACGTAGAGCTTGTAAAGATACTGAATGAAATGGAAATTGAGGTGCGTTTTTGTGAGCGCGGCGTAGGCGAAACCTTGTCTTCCGGCACTGGCTCCTGCGCCGCCGCGGTCGCTTCCATCCACACCGGCAGGGTGAAGTCGCCAGTGCGCGTGCATTCTCCTGGCGGGGTGCAGACGGTCGAATGGGACAGCGAAGTGTTTCTCAACGGTTCGGCTACGCTCCTCTGCCGGGGTGAGTTTTTCGTTTAAGATAAGGACATTCGGATGATTTCTTCCCAACAGCTTGAACGCTTGCGCCCTCCGGCGTTGCGGCCGGGAGACACCGTCGGCATTGTTGCTCCGGCCAGCGGATTTCAGCGAGAAGATTTCGAGGCTGGCTGCGACCATTTGCGGCGGTTGGGATATCAACCCTACTATTTGCCCTCGATCTTTGAACGCGACCTCTATTTTGCGGGCTCCGTGGAGCGACGGATCAGCGAATTGCACGAAATGTTCAGCAGAGCTGAAGTGCGGGCCATCCTCTGTGCGCGCGGCGGTTACGGCTGCAACTATGTGCTGCCGCACCTCGACTTGGAACTCATTCGCGCAAATCCAAAGATCTTTGCGGGCTGCAGCGACGTGACGACGTTGCTTACCTATTTGTGCGACCGCGCCGGACTGATAACGTTTCACGCGCCCATGGTCGCGGGAGATTTTTCGCGGCCGGACGGCATCGACGTGGATGCATGGACCGGGGCGGTCTCCTCCGGAAAGGCCTACCAGCGGGCGTTTAGCCAGGATGAAGTGCAGCCGCTGGTGGCAGGGACCGCAACCGGCATTCTGTATGGCGGTTGCCTATCTTTGCTCTGTGCGTCGCTTGGCAGCCCCTATGAAATCCAAACCCAAAGTTCGATTCTCTTTCTCGAGGACCGTGGGGAAAAACCGTACCAGATCGACCGCATGTTGATGCAGTTCAAACTGGCCGGCAAGTTCGACGGAGTCTTGGGAATTATTTTTGGCGAGATGCTCGATTGTGGCCAACGGGACGCAGCGGACCGGACCCTTCGCGACGTCATCATGCGCATTCTTGGAGACCTTGGAGCACCGATCGCGTTCGGGCTTAAATCCGGCCACGTTTCCAGCAACAGTTTTACGCTGCCGATCGGGGTGAGCGCCACCCTCAGTGTCAGTCAGAACGTCGAACTAAATTTCGATGCCGCAGTACAGCTTGAACCCGCATCCGTGCGAGTGTCCCACTCATGAAACAGAGGCATGTCCATCTGATTGGGATTTGCGGGACCGCGATGGCGTCCCTCGCCGGGATGCTCGCGCAGCGCGGCTTTCGCGTGACCGGTTCCGACCATGCCTCCTATCCCCCAATGTCGGACTTTCTGGCATCCCTGAACATTCCCGTCTCCCAGCCATTCAACGAACGCAACTTGCGACCTCACCCTGACCTGGTGGTGGTGGGCAACGCTATATCGCGCGGCAACACGGAACTAGAGTACGTACTCGATCAGCGGATTCCGTTCGAGTCCATGTCACAGGTGCTGCACGACGAATTCTTGATTGGGCGGGAGAGGCTGGTGGTGGCTGGTACCCACGGGAAGACCACGACCTCTTCGCTGCTGGCATGGCTGTTTCACCAGGCCGGACGTGCGCCCAGTTTTCTGATCGGGGGGATACCGGAAAATTTTGGCAGCTCGTTTGGTTTGGACGCAGGAAACGAGTTCATCCTGGAAGGCGACGAATACGACACCGCATTCTTCGACAAAGGACCAAAGTTTCTGCACTACTTTCCCGACGCTGTCATCCTTACCTCGGTGGAATTCGACCACGCCGATATCTACAAGAATCTTGACGAAGTGAAGACGGCGTTCGCGCGTCTGGTAAACCTGATTCCAGGTCGTGGGCTCCTGGTCGCGTGGGACGGGCATCCGAATGTTGACGAATGTGCGAGCCACGCATTTTGCCGGGTCGAGCGCTACGGATTCAAGGAGCAATCGGAGTGGCGAGTGACCGATGTCGAATACGCGCCCGACGTGACGAGTTGGCGCGTGTTGCGCGACGGTGCGCCTTGGGGCGAATTCGCCTTTAGCCTGGCGGGTGAATACAACGTGCTGAATGCCACCGCCGCGGCGGCCCTGGCGGCGAACTACGGAATTGCGAAGGACGCGATTGCCAAAGGGCTCCGCGGCTTCCGCAGCGTGAAGCGGCGGCTCGAAGTAAAAGCCGAAGTGCATGGGATCACCATCATCGATGACTTTGCTCACCATCCCACCGCCATTGCGGAGACGCTCAAGGCGTTACGCATTCGTTATCCTGGCCGGCGTTTGTGGGCGATTCTCGAACCCCGTTCCAATACGCTCCGGCGCAGGGTCTTTCAGGATGAATTGGCGCGGAGTCTCGCGCTGGCCGATAGAGTGGTTGTGGCAGCTATCTTCAAATCGGAAGCAATTCCCGAGCAAGAGCGGCTAGATGCGGCGGCGGTCATCGCGACATTGCAAGCATTGGGCAAGCCGGCCAGCCTGCTCGATACTGCCGACGCGATTGTCGAATCCATCGGGCCTGGGTTGCGGACGGGAGATGTGGTCGCCGTCATGTCGAACGGGGGATTTGCTGGGATCTATGAGAAGCTGCCGGCAAAACTCAGATCTCTCCATGAGGTGTCGACGCCGGCGTGATCCGCGAATTTTCAGCAGCTCATAGCACGGGCAACCGCGTTCTTCATTCCCCAACTGCAAAGCGCCGATTGCTAATTGTTTCTCTCCTCACTCGCTCCTTAACGCCCTCATCGGATCCACCAAAGCGGCTCTGCGAGCGGGAATCAGAGCCGCCAGGCAAGCCACAGCGCAGACCAGCAACGTTCCCACAAACAGAGTGAGCGGATCGCTGGAACTCACTCCGAACAGCTGGCTACGCAACAGCCGCGCCAGCAGCAGAGATACCGGCAAGCTGACCGCGATACTAATACTGGCCAGCCACAACACATCCATGAGAATAAGCCGCATGACATTGGCGCGCTGCGCTCCCAGCGCCATGCGAATACCGATTTCGCGCGTGCGTTGCGCGGTCGCGTACGCCAGTACGCCATAGAGTCCGATGGCAGTCAGCAGCACAGCCAGCACTGCAAAACTTGCCGAGAGCAACGCAATCAGCCGTTCCGTGGAGAGGTTGTCGGCAATCTGATCATCCACGGTGCGCAGATTGCTAAGCGCGAGCCGCGAATCCAGTTGCTGCATGGCGGTACGGATGTTTCCCATTACGAGCTCAGGCGACTGCCAGGTGCGCACGTAGAAGTACAGATAGTTGGGTTCCGCCAACTGAAAACGTGAACGGAACACGGTGGGCAGCGACTGCTCGCGGAGCGTGTGCTTGGTGTCACCCACTACGCCCACGATCTCAGTATCCATTTTGGACTCGGACCCACCGAACGAAATTAGCCGCCCGACGGCGTTGCGAGGCTCTCCGAAGTAGCGCCGCGCAAAAGCGGCATTTACCACCGCCACATGGGGCTTGTCAGCTACGTCCTCGTCGGTGAAGGTGCGGCCGGCCAGCACCGGAATCTGCAATGCGGAAAAATAACCGGGCGTCACCGCCGGCTCTTCCGCCTGCTTGTTCTCATCCTCCTTGTAAACATAGCCGGCAATGGCCACCCCGCCCGTCTGAGACGATCCCACCAGGTCAGGATCATCGGTGGCGCCCACGTTGCGGGTGCCGGGTAGGGCCGCCAGGCTTTGTTCAACGCGCTTGTAAAGATCGAATGCCTGGTCGGGTTCGTAACCCGCCAGCCGGGGATTGATGCCGAAGCCCACCAGATGCTCCGCCGTGAAGCCAACATCGACGGAGCGTAGATTGCGAAGCGTGCGGACGAACAGTCCCGCGCCAACCAGCAGCATCAAGCTAAGACCAATCTGCACGGCAACCGAAAGCCGGCGGAAACGCAACTCACCGCCGGAGCCGGTTGTACTTTGCTGCTTCAAGGAATTCATCAGGTTGGGCCGCAGGAAGCGCAACGCGGGAGCAAGACTGAAGGCCAACGAGACCACAAAGGCCAAAGCAAAGGCAAACAGCAGAATGCGCAGGTCAGGCCGGGTGGTGAAAGGAAGATCGGTGGCCGTACTGCCGACCATGCGGCGCAGCAGCGTGCCGGTAACCGCAGGCGCTAACGCAACTCCCAACAGGCCGCCCAGCAGGCCGAGGATCATCCCTTCGGTCAGCAGCTGGCGGACGATTTGCCAGCGGCCCGCGCCCATGGCGTAGCGCACCGAAATTTCGCGCGCGCGCCCGGCGGCGCGAACCAGCAGAAGACTGGAGACGTTTACGCAAGCCATGATGACGAGCAGCCCGACCATGCCCATCAGCACCATCAACGGCGTGCCCACCTGATCACGGAAGGGAGAAAAGCCGCGAGCGCTGTCGAGCACTTGCAGCCTGGCGTCATCGAGGAAACGCTTGCGCCAGCGTGCCTGGTGCGTGAAGGCCTTGAACTCCTCTTCGCGCAAGCTGTGCCAGAGCAGGCCCGTCGACACCTCGGCGCGCTCCCGGCTGACGCCGGGCTTAAGCCGGCCCACCACCGTCATCCAGTAAGAATTGCGGTCATCCAAGTCCTGCCAACGGGGCGTAATGACGTTCTTAGTGGACAGGGGAACGAACACATCTTGCGGCGAGCCCGCCACGATGCTCTGAAACTGCGGGGGGGCGACGCCAACTATAGCGAACGGATGTGCGTTGATGTGCAGCGTCTGGTTGAGCACATGCGGGTCGGCGCCAAACTCACGGACCCAATAGTTGAAGCTCAACACCGCCACGGGAGCAGCGCTGGGCGATTCATCGGAAGGCAGCATAAGCCGTCCAATGGCCGCTTGCAGTCCCAGCACTGAAAAGTAATTTCCCGAGACCAGCTCACAGCTCGCCATATTCGGCTTGTTGTTCCATTCGATGGCTACGTTCTGCTGATCGTTGGCGATGAGACCGGCGAACACTGTGTTCTTGTCGCGCAGGTCGCGATACATCGGATAAGAAAAATAATCGTTGTCGTCGCCTCCGTAGGAGTTATAGTGGCCGGGAGCGTCGCCGGTGTAGCGCAGTCGCACCAGTTGCTCGGGATGGTTGACCGGCAACGAACGTAGCACTGCCTGGTCGAGCAAGGTAAAAATGGCGGTGTTGGCGCCAATGCCCAGCGCCAGAGTTATGACCGCAACCGGGGTGAAGACGGGTGACTTGCGCAGTTGGCGCAGGGCAAAACGGATGTCTTGAAGTGTCTGCATGATGATTTGCACCTTCAGCGATTAGCAACTAATAAAGTAGCAATTAGCAAAAGCTGCAATTAGCAACCAGCAATCAGCAATTAGAAACTGGAACCTATCTCATAAATCGCTTTGTGTCAGGGCACGACTTTAGTCGTGCCGCATGCAGCCCGTTACGGACTGGGGCTTTAGCCCCTGCGGTGCTTCGCTTTGGGCCGCCCGCTGTTTATGAGATGGCTTCTATAGCGTGTTTCAAAAATGATTCCTTGAAGGGGCGCGGCTTCAGCCGCGCCGTTCTGAGCCGCATAGAACCCCGGCTTTAGCCCCTGAGGGAACGAGTTCGGTGTTGTCGAACCATTTTGAAACACGCTCTTGCAACTAGCTTTTAGCTTTTAATCGTGCGCGATTGTTTTGACGACAGATTTTCACGGAAGAACAGGAACTGAATTTTTGACTTCGCTTTCCCCTAAAAACCATCCTTGTTCATTTTTGGAATCCGTGGTTTCTAGTCGCTAATTGCTTCTACTCCGTTCGCAACGCCTTCATCGGTTCAATAGAAGCGGCACGGCGCGCAGGCAGATAACTCGCCAGCAGTACCGTCGCCACCAGAATCGCCATGGCCGCAATCCACGGCAGAGGATTCAACATCCCCACCTTGAATAGCAGGCTGGAAAAAATACGGCTGAAAGCAAGCGCTGCCAGGACACCAAAAATTACTCCGACCACGGCAAGCCGCAGACCTTGCAGCAAGACTAGCTGCATCACGCTGCCACGCTGTGCGCCCAGCGCCATGCGCACACCGAGTTCGCGGGTGCGCATCCTCACCGAGTAGCTGATGACGCCGTAAAGCCCCAGCGCTGCCAACAACAGCGCCAGTCCTGCAAACGTCGTCAGCAACAGCACCACGAAGCGGCGTCCGACGAGCGATTCGTTCACGCGAGCTTCCAGGGTCTTGAAGTCGTATATGGCAACGCTGGAATCCACCGAAGCTACCGCGGCGGCCAAGTCGCCCTTCAGATCCTCCGGCGAACGTAAGCTGCGAACCACGATGGTTGCCGAAGCCGGTGGTAATTGCGCCACCGACCCGTAATAAAAACCCTCGTTGGTGTCGGACTCCAGCGATGAGGCCCGCGAGTGAGCCACTACGCCGACGATGGTGTACCAGGGCCCTTTCACGCGGTCGTTAAATCCAATGTGTTCGCCGATAGGACTCTTGCCCGGCCAATATTGACGGGCCAGAACGCTATCAACGATGGCAACCAGTTCCGTTCCCTGACGATCTTGCGGTGCGAATTCCCTTCCCATCAAGAGCGGCACCCGCAGCGTGGAAAAGTATTGCGGCGTAACTACGCGGGCGTTGCCATGCGGTCCTGCATCATTCGGCCCTGGGGGATGGCCCTGAATGAAAAAGCTGGAGGAGCCACCCTGATTGTCAAAGGGCGCAGAGTCAGCGAGGGCGGCGCTTTTCACTCCGGGAATGTTGGACAAACGGTTTTGCAGGGCGCTGAAGAAAGCGGCGACCTTGGCATCGCTGGCGGCTTGCGCGGCGGCCGCTTCTTTGGCGGCGGCTTCCTTGGCGACTGCATCTTTCACCGCGGTAGCGCTGGACACGGGCTGAGCGACACCATAAACCGATTGCGGCAGTGAGAACCGTGCGGTGAGCAAACCACTGGGCTGGAAACCGGTCTCAACTTGCTCCAGCGCTTTCAAGCTGGTCAGCAGCAGGCCCGCCGCGGTCAGCAAAAGCAACGACAGCGCGATCTGCGCCACCACCAGCGACGAGCGAGCGCGTTGGCGCACCAGGCTGCCGGTGCCTGAGCGCCCGCCCTCCTGCAGAGCATTGAACCAACCTGTCTGGGTGCGCTGCCACGCCGGAACCAGTCCGCAGAGCAGCGAGCAAAGAACAGCGACACCAGTCACGAACAGCAGAACGGGCCCGCGGAAGGAAGGTTGAATCTGCGTGCCCAACATGTCGGGCAAAGAGCGAAGCAAAAGTGGCGCCGTCGCCAGCGCCACGACAAATCCGAGCGCGACTCCGGCAACGGTCAGCACGATGCTTTCCACCAGCGCCTGTCGCAGCAAGCGAACACGTTGCGCGCCCAAGGCGACGCGTATGGCCAAATCGCGTTCGCGCGCCGACGCCCGCGCCATCTGCAGCCCCGCGATGTTCGCGCAGGCGATGAGCAATACCATTCCCACAGAGATTAACAACATGGTGAGTGGCTTCCGCAGGCTGCCGCCGATAAATTCCGTGAGCGGCATCGCGAACATACCCCAGCCACTGGCACGGCTGAAACTATTGCTGCCTTCCGAAGCGATGTTCTCGTCGGTCTTGCGGCCGAGATAAGCGTTGGCTTGTTGCAGGGTAACTCCCGGCCGCAGCCGCGCCACGGCAAACAAGTTTTCATTGTGCCGGTAGTTCGCGTCGTGATAGATCGCAGGCGGAAATGCGATCGGCACCCAAAGCTCCGCCTGATTTGGCCAATTGAACGACAGCCCCATCACGCCCACCACGCGATACGCCTGGTTGTTGAGCATCAGGCTCCGGCCAACGATGTTGGGATCAGAACCGAAGCGCTTCTGCCATGCGCGATAGGACAGCACGGCTTCATTGCCGGCGCCGGGTTGGTCCTCTTCCGCTGTGAAGACACGTCCCATGTAGGGGCGGACATCGAACGTCTGGAACCAGCCGGAGGAGACCTTGGCGCCATTCAACAGTTCGGGGTTGCCGTTTTCACGAGAGTAGTTAAAGCTGCCGGGCTGCATGACCGCACCCGACGAGAAGATGCTCTTGCCGTCAGCCGCATCGCCGAAGTCAGGCGCCGATACGCTGATGTTGCTGAGATCGGGCATGGCGTCGTAGCGCGCGCGCAACGCGACCAGTCCGTCGGCGTGAGGAATGCCGCTGGGATTTAGCAGCACCGCGTTGGTGACGGAGAAGACCGCAATGTTGGCGCCAATGCCCAGGGCCAGCGTCAACACTGAAACCGCAGCGAAGCCGGGCGCCTTGGGCAGTTGACGCAATGCGTAACGAAATTCATGCAAGATCGTGTGCATGGTGTTGGCCTTTAGCTATTCGCTATTCGCGTTCGTTCGTGGCGTCGCGACCGGTTTTGTTTTGATCATCGACTGTCACAGATGAACACGGGTCAGATTTTTTAATTCGTTCTTTGTGAGAATCCGTGGTTGCTTTCGATTGTGCCGATTTCGGAGTGCTTTGAAGGGGCGCAGCTTTAGCTGCGCCGATAAGCTTTTGTTTTTGTCAGCTCAAGCGGGCTTCAGCCCGCGAGATATCTGCTTTTTGAGTTTCCAGCAAACTTGTTTAGCCTCGCGGCTCTCGCTGCCAATTGTCCACGCCGAGTTCAACGTCAACGCGTCCACCGATAGCAATGCAAGGTGCTGGCCATGTTAGCAGCTTAATTATCAATAAGTTAGGGATGGGCAAGTGCGAGGGCTGTCCGGCAGCGAAACGCTGATGTTCGCAACTGGACAGGAGTACAGGCGTTATCGAGTCCAGAAAATACTAAAGCCCAACGGGCCGCTGGGCTTTTCTCATTCTCAATTCCAGTTACAGTATAGCACATTCGATGGGGCACCGTCCGCGAATTTGGAGCTTTATATCTCTATCATTATCATGTAGTTGAGTGCATTTGTTGGGTTCTTAGCTATTGAAATGTAAAAACTACACAACAATAAACGACAGTAGTCAAACTACTGTTAAACGCCGGAGGAGAAAGTCATGGCCAGCTGGCTCGCTCCCGCAGACCTTGACGCTGAAAATCGCAATTTGAACCATCCAGAAAACGAGGGGAGAGCAGGCTCACTTCTTTCGTCTTCGGACACGGTGACGCCTCCATCGGCACGGGAGGGTGTAGCGACAACTAGACTTGCCGAACTCGTTATGCTGACTAAGTATCTGCTGATCGCTATGGCTAATGATCCATGTTATGGCCAACATGCGAACCACGATCTCCAAACAGAAACGATGCCACTCCTAGTAACAGTTAAAAAAATGTTAAGTGGGCGCCTTCAGAACGGCAACTGGGGATTATCGCCTATACGTCAGATGGAGAAATTAATTGCCGCGTGGCGAAGGACGACGAGAAAAACTCTTCGCCCTCGGAAATGCAGGGCTACCACTTTACAAGTTCACTCCGAGTGCGGACACCCCGCCGCCGTTTTCTGCATCTATATTCTATAAAACGAGTTAGCTCTCAAGTTTTAACGCGCAAGCAAATCTCCGAACCAGTTCTTCCGAAACTAAACGAAAGGAAAAAAGGGACTTCTACATGAGAGTTGCTCTGGTTGCACCCCCATTCCTTCCCGTTCCCCCAAAGAAATACGGTGGGACCGAGCTTTTCATCGCGCAATTGGCGGAAGGCCTGAAGAATTCCGGCGTCGATGTGGTGGTTTACACCAATGGCGAATCCACGGTCGGGGTGGAGAAACGCGTGGCTCTACAAAGACCCGCAGTGGCCGGTCAGCGGCGAAGTTTACGACAATCTTGAAGGACTTCAATCATGCCTCCTGGGCGGTCAACGACGCGGCTGCCGATTGCGATGTCATTCATGTGCACAACGTGCCCGCGCTGATGTTCACGCGATTTGTCAAGAGCAAGTTCGTTTACACCATCCACCATGTACACGAAGAGGACCTCAGCGAAATCTACAATTTTTTCCCGGAGGTCGAATTCGTTACCATCAGCGAATTCCAGCGGCGGCGCGAGAGCATGCCCCGCATGCGCACCATTCACCATGGCATCGATTTGAGCCTGTACCGTTTGCAGACCAAGAAGCAGGATTATCTCAGCTTCCTGGGACGGATCGCTCCCATCAAGGGCACTCACATCGCGATCGAGGTGGCGAAGAATAGTGGCATCCCGCTGAAGATTGCCGGCGAAGTGCAGCCCCTCTTTCAGGATTATTTCGATACCATGATCAAGCCGCACATTGACGGCAAATTTATTGAGTATGTGGGCGAAGTTGATCTGGCGGCCAAGAACGAGTTGCTGGGCAATTCCCTGGCGATGCTGTTTCCCATTCAATGGGACGAGCCGTTCGGGCTGGTTATGATCGAAGCCATGGCCTGCGGCACTCCGGTGCTGGCCTTGCCGGGCGGCTCGGTGGCAGAAGTTGTACGCGATGGAATTTCGGGATTCGTTTGCCAGCACGCCTGAGCGAGATGGCGCAACGCACCCGCAACCTGCCGGGCCACCTTCAGGCCGGCCACGGTGCGGCAATACTGCCAGCAGTATTTCTCGGTGGAGCGCATGGTGGCCGACTATATTGCGCTGTATGAGGAAATGGCCGGCGAAGAGACTCCGGTTGGCAAAACTGCGAGCACCGTCCCGATGGTGGCCTGACGTTACAATATTCGTTGTGCATGAGTACGTATCTCACACTTCCCGACGAGCAGTTGATTGAGATTCCGTCGCCACACGTGGAGCCGCGTTTTGCCTTCCCAGCGATGGAGCCGCGGAAGGTCGATAATCTCACGCTCATCGACGGCAAAACTTTCAGCGCTACCAATGTAGCCGGAGACATTCATCCCGCGGGCTCGCCCGACGTTGGATTTTTTCACGACGACACGCGCTTCCTCAGCCATCTGGAGCTGCGCATCGGCGGTCATCGCGCGCATGGTGCTGTCGTCGAGCACCGAAAAAACATTTTCCGCGCAGATCGAGCTGACCACCGGCAACATTACGCTGCGCGATTCCTTTGACCTTCCTGAGAACACGGTGCACGTGCGGCGCGAGCAAGTGCTGGCCGCCGAGATCCTCTTCGACCGGATGACCTTTGAAAACTTCAACCTGGTAGCCGGTGGATTTCACGGTCGAGATGCTCTTCGACGCCGACTTTGTGGATGTGTTTCAGGTGCGCGGCGTGGCGCGGCAGGAACACGGCCAGTACTATCAGCCGGTCGTCGGCGATGACAGCATTGCATTCTACTATCGCGGGCTCGACAACGTGATGCGCCAGACCCTGGTCAAGCTGGCGCCGAAGCCCACGGAGAGTTCAGGAGCGGGCGGTCCGCTGGGAGCTGCGCCTGGAGCCGCTGAAGCGGGTGCAGCTTGCAGATATCGGTGACGCCCGTTGGTGGAAGGCCGCGAATCACGCGCCCAGAACTACGATTTCGATTATCAACTCCGCCAACGCCGCGCCAATTTTGCGCGCTGGGAATCCAGTTCCACCAGCTTCCGCAGCGACAACGAAGTGTTCGATGAAATGCTGAAGACCGGCATCGGCGATTTTCACGCGCTGCAAATTCCCGAGGGCGAGCAGCACATCATCGCCGCCGGCATTCCCTGGTTCGCGACCATGTTTGGGCGAGACTCCATCATCGCGGCCTATCAGTCGCTGTCGCTGAATTCACAACTTGCGGTGGAAACGCTGCGCGTGCTGGCCCGTTACCAGGGCAAGGAATACAACGACTGGCGCGACGAGGAGCCGGGCAAGATTCTGCACGAGTATCGCGACGGCGAGATGACCCGCCACGGCGAAATGCCCTTCGGGCCATACTACGGATCGGTGGACGCCACGCCGCTGTTCCTGGTCCTGCTGAGCGAGACCTTCAATTGGACGGGCGACGAGCATCTGGTGGAAGAGTTGCTGCCCCATGCTTACGCCGCGCTGGAGTGGATTGACAAGTATGGCGACCTGGATGGCGATGGCTTTGTCGAATATCTGCGCCGCTCACCCAAAGGCCTGGTCAATCAGGGCTGGAAGGATTCCTGGGACGCCAATATGCATCGCGATGGCACCATCGCCAAGCCGCCCATCGCGCTGTGCGAAGTGCAGGGTTACGTATATGACGCGAAGTATCGCATGTCGTCGCTGCTGCGCACTTTTGGCGACGTCAAGACCGCCGACAGGCTGAAGCGCGAAGCCTTGGAACTGGCGCGCCGCTTCGACCGCTCCTTCTGGGTGCCCAGCCGCGGCTTTTACGCCATGGCGCTCGATGCCGATAAGAAGCCGCTGGAGGTAATCTCTTCTAACCCCGGACATTTGCTATTCGGCCGCATCATCAGCAAGGAACGCGCCCGGACTGTGGCCAACCGCCTGATGCGCGACGACATGTTCAGCGGCTGGGGATGGCGGACCATGTCGCAGGAAGAGCGGGTCTTCAATCCGCTCAGCTATCATCGCGGATCGGTGTGGCCGCACGATAACTCGATCATCGCGCACGGCATGGCGGTCAATGAATTGCGCGACGGCGCGCTCAGCATTCTGACTTCGCTTTACCAGACGGCGGTGGAATTTCCGCGACTACCGCCTGCCCGAGCTGTTCTGCGGAGTGCAGCGCCGCGAATACGATGAGCCGGTGCATTATCCGGTGTCGTGCTCACCGCAGGCCTGGGCCTCGGGTGCGATGTTTCTGATACTGACTTCGGTGCTCGGAATTCGGCCGAGCGCGCCGCGCAAAGAACTGAACATCATCAATCCGCGTCTGCCAGACTGGCTGGACCACCTGCACATTCGCAACCTGCGCATCGGCAGCAGCCGCGTGGGACTCGACTTCACCCGCCGCGGCGATCGCACCTTTTGCAATGTTGTCGACGTGGAAGGCGAGAAGCTGCTGGTAAATGTGGCGTTCAAGAAATAGCAGGCAGCTTTTCGCGTTTCGCTTTTCACCTTGGCTTTTAGCTTTTGGCTCGTGTGCAGTCAGCCCCGCCAAAAACAGCCGCACAGGGGCGCCTTTGGCTTGAGCCCCGGTGCGCAAGCGCCGGTTAAGGCGTGAAATGTCGCCGAGCCACGTAGCGGCGACCGCGGTTGCAACACAGTCTCCTCCAGGGACGACACAGTTCTCCCCCATTTTCTTCCGGCAAGCGCTTTCTGTATGCCCGCCTTGCTTCATTTTTTTTAGTTGCGGGCATTGCCAAGGATGGGCACCAAAGTTCTCAACGTCCCCACGCGGATACTCTTCAGGTTTACGTAGACATAAACCTAGCTACAATGAAATCAATCACTTACAAGTCCGCCTGGTTTACGGTAATGGCAACCAACCTGCACGGTGGAATGCAGCGGCAGATTGCGGGGTCGCTGGTTTTTGCATCTTACCTTAGGGCAGTTCATTGCACGCTGGAGAGTTAATGTCTGATAGCGTTCTAGACCAAATCGTAGACGCTTTACGGAATTCCGGTTCCCAGCATTTTTCCGAACATTCCGGATTGAAAGACGTTCGCGTGGTGGGACACACCCCTAAAGTTGACTACTGCACCTACGAAATTGTTTTGGACTTTGAGCGTGGCAGTGAACGCCTTAGCGCCAAGATTTGGCGCACCGGAAAAGCGGCGTCAGCGGACGTGCAAGCCCCGGCCAGGAATGAAGCTCAGAATTTGCGTTTCGCGTATGAGGCTTTCGCCAAACGAAAGCTCAGTGGAGTGCCGCGCCCGGTCGGCGACTTCACGGAGTTGGGAGCGGTGGTCAGCACCAAGGTCAATGGCCTACCGTTGCAAAGCATCGTTATGAAGGCGGCCCTGCTGCCTGAATCCGGCAATCACCTACTTTTGAAAATGGCCGCAAGCCAAGCCGGCAACTGGCTGCAACAATTTCACAAAGCAACGTCGGCCACTCCAATCATGGAGTTGGATCGCAGCGGAATCCTGGCGGAGATGGAAAAGCTTTGCGTCAAGGCGCGGAAAGATGGGCTGCCGGCGGAATCGACCCAGGCCATCTTGAACAACGCCAGCGCTACGCTTAGCCGACATAAGAAACCGCTACGCACTTCGGCAGTGCTGAATGACTTTGTGCCGCTAAACGTTTTGGTATCGGAAAGCGGAATCGGCTTCGGCGAATTTGCCAACTTGCATCAACGCGGCAACTCGCTGAGTGACGCAGCGCATGTTTCTGGCTGCAGTTGAGGCGCTGGAGAAATATCCGTTCTGCGACCGCAGCATAACCCTGCCGGTGCAGGAATCGTTCCTGCAAGGTTACGGCGTCAGCGAGCAGGAGCAGCAGTTGCTGACGGTGCTGAAGATCAGAGCACTTCTGCAGATGTTCGCGCAAGGACGGGCCATCAAGGAGACGGCCGTGCGCAAGAAGGTGATGTGGGCCAATGTGATGAAACGCTTCATCCAGCAGGCCGCCGAGCGCTCCATGGCTCCGGCAGCGTGAGAGCCCGCCGTTCGCTTTTCGCTATTCGCCTTTCGCTATTCGCTTTTCGCTTTTCGCAAAACTTGTCAGAGAGATGGCTGATGAACCGTCTGTGTTCTCAGACCTGAAGTGTCACGGCGACCCCAGTCGCGACACAATCTTGCAAACTTTGGATTAGGTAAAAAAAGGAAAAACTCCTCTCTAGGACGGCACAACTCTCGCGCCCTCTTGAGGCAGCGTCTTAGCGAATAGCGAAGAGCGAAACGCGAATAGCGAACCGCGTCCCTACTGCTTCGGCGGCGGCGCGTCTTATTTGGCTGCTGCGTCCCCGGCTGCTGCGGCTGGTCCTTCGAAATTTCCTGGCCTTCGTAAATGATCTTCGACTTGGCTCCAAAGCGTTTATAGTTTGTATACTTCACCACTTGCTTCACATGAACGTCGCCGCTGCTAAAGTGCAGTTCGTCGTCCACCTTGGTATAAACCGGAAACCAATATTGCCCGTCAACTTGCTGCCGCCAGGTGGTGAACTTGGGGAACAGGTTCTCGCCATCTCCGTGGTGCTTGCCGACGCCGATGTCGGGAACGTTTTTGCCGTAGGTCTTGACGATTTGGAAGTCGTGATCATCGACCCAGATGCGGCCCTGAAAATAACGCTTGTTTTTCTCGATTTGTTTGGGCGCGACGTCGAACACGTAGGTTCCGAGTTCGTCTTCCCTTTGCTTGCCGACGTAGAGAATCGAGTATTCCGGAATTTCGTCGCTGGTCAGCACGAAAGGCAGGCGATGCTGGATGTCGTCGAAATCCTCGCGGGTCATGGAAATGCGCTGCAAGCTTGACTGCGGGGCAAACACCACCTGCTCGATGCGGCGGCCCTGGTCATCGAACAAAACGTCCACCACTTGGCGGTACTCACCATCCACGCTGTCGCCGTCGAGCGTTTCCACCATCACGTCCTGGCGATAGGTGTATTGCTCGCGCGCAATCTTGAATTGCTTTTCCTTGGCTGCAAAGCGCTGAATGATCTCGTCCACCGTAATGCCGGTCGGCTGCGAAGAGTCGAGTTGGCCTTCGCCACGGTCGGACGCCAGCGCTGGAAGCGCCGGGCACAACATAAGCAATAAGAGCGAGAACGTCAGGAAACGCGAGGGGGCTTGATAGAACTTCATTGGGGATGGTCCTTTGAGACTATTGTATTCGATTCGAGGGCAGGATCGGGGCCGTAGCATCGCTCCCTTCCTGGCAGTAGCCTGGGGGCCCAGTAGCACCCGCGATCCGCTTTCAGGTCGCGTGTCACACCCCTTGGTGATGTTTGATAACCCAATTACAGCCGCCCGCATTTAACATAGTTGTAAAGTGCAAAAACCCGGTCCCAACCAACGCATTGGTGTCATCAATGCACTTCGGGCCCTTGCTGCGATTGCCGTCGCCTGGGGACATTTCGTCGCCGGCCAGGGAAAATACCTCGCCTGGTCGGGAAAATATGGTTACCTGGGCGTGGACGTTTTTTTCGTCATCTCCGGCTTCGTGATCCCCTGGAGCCTGCATCGGGCCAACTATGTCCTGCGCGATTATCCCCGGTTTCTGCTGAAGCGCAACCTGCGTTTGTATCCGCCTTATCTTGCATCCATCGCGGTGACCATTCTGGCGATCAACTTGGTACTGGTGCCGGTCTCTCACATACCGCGGATGATGGTCAGTCGGCACGATTTGTTGCTCCACTTCGCTTACCTCAACGACCTGGTTGGCGTGCGCTGGATCAATGTCGCGTATTGGACCCTGGCCATCGAATTGCAGTGGTACTTGTTGGTTGGGCTGATGCTTCCGCTGCTGGCAAGTAGCCGCCAGCTGCTGCGCCTCGCAGGTATAGTAGCGATGACGATCGCATATTTCGCGTTCCCCTCCAGCCGGCTGATCTTTCATCATCTTCCCGTCTTCCTGATCGGTATTTTTGTCTTTCAATACCGGGCACGACTGATTGGGTTGCGCGAGATGCTCGGGCTGAGCTTGGTGATGGTCCTCGCCATGCTCGGGCCGCTCGGCTGGATTGTGGCAGCAGTGTCGGTATCGACCGGACTCCTGATTGCACTTTCCGCCTTCCACCACCGTGCACTGGACCTTGTCGGAGACGTGAGCTACTCGTTGTATCTGTTGCACCTGCCGATCGGTGTTGGCGTGATTGCCTGCCTCTCGCATTGGTTGCCGTACTCCGGCAGCTATATCGGTGTGCTGGATGTTATCGGCTTGGCCGCCTCCGGTTGGGTGGCGTGGATCATGTATCAGATCATCGAAAAGCCTTCTCAGGACATGTCGTCGGCGATCCGCTTCGCCCACCGTGGAATTGAACGCACTACTAGCCCGGCCATAGCATAGCATCTGCCGAGTGAAGTGTTGGTGGCGCGGAGTTGATTGAAGGGCCAGTTCCCTGCCCGCTGACACACTGAATGAAATTGTTCTAGACTATGCAGTTTTGCGCTTGCATTCGCAATTCATTGTCATTTTTTATGACTTCTACGCGCCCCCGGAGGCCTCATGCTGCGTCGTATCGCTTGTCTTTCTTGTCTGCTGCTCGCTGTGCGGCTTCGCGCAGAGCAAACGTCCCTTCACCTTCGAAGACATGATGCAACTCAAGCGCATCGGCGAACCCATCGTCTCGCCCGACGGCAAATGGGTGGCCTTCAGCGCTGTGGACGTCAACCTCGATGAAAACACGCGCAAGCCGCATCTGTGGATCGTCGCCGTCAGCGGCGGCGAGGCGCGCCGTCTCACTCCGCCAGCGGGCGCAGGCGAAGATCGCGTTCGCTTCTCGCCCGATGGCAAGCGCGTTCTGTTCGAGGCATCACGCGATGGAGCTTCGCAGATCTGGGTACAAGATTTCGACACCTCCAGCGGAACGTTGACCGGCGAAGCCGCGCAAGGTGACCAACATCTCGACCGAAGCTTCAGGCGGACTCTGGTCGCCCGACGGCAAGAGCATCCTGTTCGTCTCATCGGTCTATCCCGATTGCAAAGACGATGCCTGCAACAAGCAGCGCGACGAGGAACAAGCCAAGTCGAAGGTAAAGGCCAAGATCTTTACCCAACTGATGTTTCGCCACTGGACCAGCTACTTCGATGGCAAGTACAGCCATCTGTTCCTGGTCTCGGCTGATGGCGGCGTTGCGCGCGACCTGACGCCCGGCGCTCATGACGTGCCGCCCTTCAGCCTCGGCGGGCAGGACCAGTATCAATTTTCGCCCGATGGCAGGAGGTCGCTTTCACCAGCAACATCGACGAGGTGCAGGCCACCAGCACCAACAGCGATGTATTCATTGTGCCGGTTGCCGGCGGAACGGCGAAGAAGATCACCACCAATCCCGGCAGCGACGGGACACCCATGTATTCGCCGGACGGCAAGTACATCGCCTATCGCTCGCAGCTTCGCGGCGGCTACGAGAGCGACCGCTTCCGCCTGATGCTGTACGAGCGCGCCACCGGCAAGATCACCGACGCTGACCCCGAACTTCGACCGCTGGGTCGATTCGATGGCGTGGGCGCCGGATTCGAAGACGATTTACTTCACTGCGGAGAACGAAGGCGAAGCGCCGATCTACCAGATCAACGTGACCGCGCCAAACCCCTGGCCGCAGGAGTTGGTCGCTGGCTTCAATGACAGTCCCACGCCGACGCCCGACGGCAAGACGCTGCTCTTCGATCGCATGTCGGTTGCTGCGCCGAATGAAATTTACAGCGCGCCGCTGCTCTTCCCACAGTGCCGGATGGCCGTACCTCCGAATGCCTACAGCGTCCCGGATTGCCTCTTGTCGAAAGCGCAGGCAGTAACAAATCTGAATGGCTCCGTGCTTTCGCAGATCGAGATGCAGCCGCTGGAGAACTTCTGGTTCACTGGCGCGGCAAAGGAGAAAGTGCAGGGATTCGTGGTCAAGCCGCCAAACTTCGACGCCAACAAAAAATATCCCGTGAAGTTTCTTATTCACGGCGGCCCGCAAGGCGCGTGGGGCGACGACTGGTCGTATCGCTGGAATCCCGAGCTGTTCGCCGCTAACGGCTACGTGGTCATCATGATCAACTTTCACGGCTCGACCGGCTATGGGCAGAAGTTCATCGACGCTATCAATGGCGATTGGGGCGGCGCTCCCTTCCACGACCTGATGCTGGGCCTCGACTATGCCGAGAAGACCTACCCCTTCATTGACAAGGAGCGCGAGTGCGCCTTGGGCGCCAGCTACGGCGGATACGCGATCAACTGGATCGAGGGCCACACCGCGCGCTTCAAGTGCCTGGTGTCGCACGACGGCATGTTCAACACCGAGTCGGCTTACGGCACCACCGAGGAGTTGTGGTTCAACGAGTGGGAATTCAAAGGCACTCCGTGGACCAACCGCGAGATGTATCGCAAGTGGTCGCCGCATCTGTCGGCAACGAACTTCAAGACGCCGATCCTGGTGGTGCATGGCCAGCTCGATTACCGGCTCGATGTGTCGGAGGGATTCCAGTTATTCACCACCGTGCAGCGGCTGAAGATTCCGTCGAAGATGCTCTACTTCCCCGACGAAGGCCACTGGGTGCTGAAGCCGCAGAACAGCCGCCTATGGTACCAGACGGTGAATGATTGGGTGGACGAGTGGACGAAGGGGAAATGATCTCGCGCTTGCCTGGATGCCAATCCAATATGACCAACATAGTCACGTCTGCTGTATAATGGCGCCCATGAAGACTGTGAAGATCAGCGACCTGAAGGCGCGACTCAGTGCCCACATCCAATCGGTGCGCGAAGGGGAAGAGGTGGTGGTGTGCGATCGAAACACTCCCGTGGCGCGAATCGTACCATGCCAGGCTGAGGAATATTCGCGGCAAGACCAGCGTTTGATCGCCCGTGGCGTTCTCAGGCCACCGCTGAAGAGGCGGGCTTTCGCTCGCTCCTGGCCAATGCCGCCAGGGAATGCTCCCAATGAGCTTATGGAGCGAATATGGCGAGAAGAGCGGGAAGGCCGGTAACTCGGGTTCCGGCTTTTTGGGACTCAAGTGCGTTGGTCCCGCTGTGCGTGCGCCAACCCTTCACCGAAGCGACGATCGCGCTGTACAGAAGCTATGACGCGGTCGTGTGGTGGGCCACATCGGTCGAGATCGCAAGCGCCCTTGCCCGATTGGTGCGCGTGGGGCAACTTGATCCCCAGCAGTGGCGCGAGGCGCAGAAGCTCGCTTTGATGGTGGGCCGCGAGTGGTCCGTCGTTCAACCCTCGGACTTGCTGCGGGCCAATGCAATGCGCCTGGTGGATCGCTATGATTTGCGGGCCGCGGACTCCCTGCAATTGGCGGCAGCACTCGCGTGGTGCGAGAACGTCCCACAAGGGCGAGTTTTCTTGACAGCCGATCAGCGGCTGCGCGAAGCTGCTGCGTTGCATGGTTTTGATGGCAAGCCGATATGATCTCTGCGGTAGATGAAGCCGCGTTTAGCCGGCACCAGTCGGAAGCTAGGTAAGCTCCGCGAAGATCACGGAGAGATCAACGGTGATGGGAGAATTCTCGACGGTGAATGAAGTAGTTTCGATCCAGCTTTCCGTGGAACAGTCGTGTCCATGTCGGGTCTGCGGATCAACGACCCAGATATGGCGAATTCCCATCCGGCGATAATCTTGGAAACGTTCGTGGTAACGCGAGACCCGGTCTTCCGGCGACAGCACTTCGATGACAGCAATAGGAGGCCGCTGCAACACCTGATCTGCCGGTTCGCTGCGTGAAATCAGGCATACATCCGCAATGCGAAAGCGCGTCGGGCTGATCTGCATTCGCAATTCCGTGAAAGCCCGAATATTCCATTCTTTGGCATGGTTACGAAACCATGGCACTAGCGCACTCTGAACTTCTGCGTGATCCAGTTCGCCCACGTTTCTCTCCTGCAGCTCGCCGTCAACGTAGTCGCAATCGGGACTGTAGCTGCTGTGCAGATACTCGCTAACCGGAACCGCCAGTCGCGTTGTGGTTGCCATGGAACCTCACCGATAGGTTATTCTAGCGCGGCGTCCCTTTTTTCTGCCCCCTTTAGCATCAAGAACGCACTGCCAGTTTGCCTCAGACGGCAACCCGCACTAGACTGACTCAGCGCCTCTGGACGCCGCGTCTATGGCTGCAACGGTATATCGCCGGTCGCATCAACTGATTAACGTGGAGATTCTCGACCTCAGGCACTTCTCGTCTGCCGACCTGCGCCCCCTGCTCGACGAAGAAGTCGAAGTCTGGGGCAACCTGCTCGCCTGGGACTATCGCGGTTCGGCGGAGATGATCTTGCGTTACGTGGACGCCAAGATTCTGCCGGGCTATGCCGCGGTCGAGCGGGGCAGCATTATCGGCTATTCGTTCTTCGTTTACGAGGGCAGCAAAGGTGTCGTGGGTGACCTCTTCGTCTCACCGCGCCGCGCAGATGTGCGAGCAATCGAGCTGCAAATGGTGGAGCACGTAATCGAAACCTTGCAGTCGTCGCCGGGGATTCTCCGCGTGGAGGCCCAGTTGCTGACGCATCGGACCGGAGAGTTGGCTGCAAACTTCCTTTCCGCAGGCTTTCAGCGGCACCGCAGGCTCTTCCTCGGCTTGCATTTGCGAGGCGCCGGCGCTCCGCATATTGCACCTGTGAGCGTGCCGGAAGATATCCTCGTCCGCCGCTGGGCCGAACCGGACTATCAACCGGCAGCCGGCGTCATCACCGCCGCCTACCGCGGCCATATCGATTCTGAGATCAATGATCAATACCGCACCAACGCCGGTTCCAATCGCTTCCTCAATAACATTGTGCGATTTCCGGGCTGCGGCGTCTTCGATACCGACTCTTCATTCGTCGCCATTCATCGGCCAAGCAATGCGCTGATCGGACTTATCCTCTGCTCACGGGTGAAAGATGATGTCGGGCACGTCACCCAAGTTTGCCTCGTTCCGGAGTATCGGGGACTGGGTATTGGGGAAGATCTCATAGTGAGCACCTATAACTCGCTGCGCAGCCGGAATTTCAACTTGCTGTCACTGACCGTGACCGAGGCCAACCATCGGGCGGTAGATCTGTACAGGCAGTTGGGCTTCGTCGAGCTGCGGGTGTTTGACGCGTTTGTGTGGGAAGGGTAGGAAGGCAGGGGCTAGGGGTCAGGGGCGGCTGAAGAGGCCGCTGAAAAATCGAAACAGCAGATCCCTCGCGGGCTGAAAGCCCGCTCGGAGTGACAAAATAAAGAGCTTAACGGCGCACCTGAAAGTGCGCTCCTTCAAAAAATCCGCCGAAACCGACTTTTTCAGCAGCCTCTAAAGCCGTGCCCCTTCAGGACCAGATATACCAACATTAGCTCTGCCCCTAGCCCCTGGTTCCTAGTGTTTAATCAGCCACATGGCCCAGGCGGCGACGATCACTCCGCCTACAAACAGCGCGAAGCAGTATGCCCCATAGCGAAACATCTCGCGTGGGTTGTTGCGCTGCGTGATTCCGAAGACCGTCGAGGCGCAGAGCGCGAACAGCAGGGCCGCATTGAAGTGAGAGAGTTCGAAGGTCATGGTTTCTTGCCAATCGCAATGTGGTGAGCGTCAACCGCGGCAATTACGTTTAGCAATCCTGCCACGACAATGTACTTGGTTCCGTAGTCAGCCACCGCGCGATGAATGTTGCCGATGCCCCAGTCCATGCTGCGGGCGATGAAGTAAATCGCCCCAGCGCCTAAATCGCCGACAAATCCCAGCATGTCGAGCAAGTCACCGGTATTAAGCGAGTACACTTTGCCCTGCATTGCGAGCCCGGCGAAAAACATCACCAGCACCGCCGACATGAGCAGCAGCCCGCGAATCCAGCGGTGCTGAATGAAGTGCCCGAGCCCGGGGAAGAGCCATCCCGCGATCGGAGCGATGATCGCCATCGAATTGTCGCTGGCGCCGGCCGCCTTGCCAGGACGCCGGACCACGGTAGCTGTATTTTGCGGATTCGCCATCAGACCTGCACCAACTCGTTCTGCACCCGGCCGGTCACTTCGCCCTTTCCGTTGCGGATCATCATATTGATTTCGCTGCGCACTCCGAATTCCGGCAGGTAAATTCCGGGCTCGACCGAGAAGCAGGTATTGGGTAGAATCTGGCGATCGTCTTTGGTCTCGAGGTTATCCAGGTTCGCGCCGTTGGCGTGAATGTCGCGTCCGATCGAGTGTCCCGTGCGATGGATAAAGTATTTTCCGTAGCCCTTGCTGACGATATGGCTGCGGACCGCTTCGTCCACTTCCCAGCCCTGAATTGTCTGGTTGGTCTCAAAGGCCTGCTTGACCTTGTCGATGCCGACGTTGCGAGCGTCGCGCACGATCTCGAACACCTCGCGCTGCTTATCGCTCGGGCTGCCGATCGCGCCCGTCCAGGTGATGTCGTAGTAGACGCCGTCGGGATCGCTGGTCTTCGCCCACAGATCGAGCAGCACAAAGTCGCCCTCGCGAATTGGGGCGGACGTCGCTGCCGTAGGATCGTAATGCGGATCGCCGCTGTGGGCGTTGACACCAACAATGGGTGGATCGTCAGTGGTCAAGTTTTCGCGCTTGAAAGCTTCCATGACCCATTGCTGCATTTCAAATTCGTGAGTACCGCCGTTACGTACGCGCCGAGCCATCTCGGGGAAGAAGGCGGCGGTGATTTTGTCCACCGCATCGCGTGCTTTGAAGTGGGTGGCGATCTGCGCGTCGGTCAAGGTAGCCTCAAAACGCGCCACCAGGTTGGCCGAGCTGACAATCTCTTTGCCGAAGCTGCGCACCAACTCCAACATGCCACCGTCAACCAGCGAGATGTAGGGAATCTGGTTGTTGGGCGAGTACTGCATCACCACAGTGCTGTAGGGTTTAAGCATCGACTCCAGGTTCTGCCACAGCTCCTGCCACGCCGAATACTCCAGCGCCTTGCCTGGCAGCGAGTCGAGATGATGGCTTTCGACGCGGTGCACCAGCTTAACCGGCTCCCCGGTGGCAGGCACCACGTAGAACCAGCGGCGGGTGACCATCGTCTTTGGCGATAGGCCCAATACGCTATAGGCAATCGCATCGCGATGGTGGTGGTCGTAGAAGAGCCAGCAATCGTTATGGCTGTCGCGCAGTGCAGCTTGAATATCGGAGAGGTTCATGCGTGTTCTATTGTAAATGAGAGGCCGGATGCAGAGGGCTTCCAGTCGCGGAAACGAGAAGTTGGCGCCCTCACCCTCTTCTGCCTAGCAACCGTTCATCGATACGAAATGGTTCGACTTTCGTAACGCTCGCCTCAAAACCTGGCGCTTGCGGGTACATCACAACGTTAGTCTCCTGTGGGACCACGACTGACGGAACGAGAAACACGGGAACCGGCGGATTGCTTGAGGCGGCGAGCGCTTCTTCCGGAGTACCAGAACCCTAACGCCAGCACCTAACGCCAGGCTGCGGTTGCTTAACCGTCCCCGCAACTCTACAATAAGAAATTATCCTTCCCCGGAACCAAAGCCATGATTCATTTTCCAGTGCCTGAGGCGCTTACCTTCGATGACGTGTTGCTGTTGCCTGCTAAGTCCGATGTGGTTCCGGCCCTGGCAGATACGACGACCCGCCTGACCCGCAACATCGAGCTCCGCATCCCGCTGATCAGCGCGGCCATGGACACGGTGACGGAGTCGCGTATGGCGATCGCCATGGCGCAGCAGGGCGGCCTCGGCATCATCCATCGCAACCTCAGCATCGAGCAGCAAGCCAGCGAGGTGGACAAGGTCAAGCGCTCGGAAAGCGGCATGATTGTCGATCCCATCACCATGTCGCCCGACGAAAAGATCTCCGACGCACTGGAAGTCATGCGCCGCTACCGCATCTCAGGCGTGCCCGTGACCAAGAACAAGAAGCTGGTCGGCATCCTCACCAATCGCGATCTCCGCTTCGAAACCCGGACAGATATTCCGATCAGTGAAGTAATGACCAAGGAAAACCTGATTACGGTTCCGGTTGGCACTACGCTGAGCGATGCCGAGGCGATTCTGCATCAACATCGCATCGAGAAGCTGCTGGTGGTGGACGATCAATACAATCTCAAGGGCCTGATCACGGTTAAGGACATTCAAAAGCGCTTGAAGTATCCCACTGCCGCCAAGGACGATCACGGCCGGCTGCGGGTGGGCGCAGCGATCGGCGCCACCGGTGACTTCCTCGAACGCGCCCAGGAGTTGGTTCGCGCCAAGGCTGATTTGCTTGCGATCGACAGTGCGCATGGACACTCGACGCGGGTGATAGAAGCCATCCAGGCCATCAAGTCGGCGCTCCCCGAGGTCGACGTAATTGCGGGTAACGTCGGCACCTTCGATGGCGCCTGCGACCTGGCGCGCGCCGGAGCCGATGCCATAAAAGTTGGTATTGGCCCAGGGTCAATTTGCACCACTCGCATCGTGACCGGCGCCGGAGTTCCTCAGATCACGGCGATCGCCGAAGCTGCCCGCGCCGTGCGTGACACCGATGTTCCCATCATTGCTGACGGCGGCATCAAATATTCCGGAGACGTCACCAAGGCGATTGCGGCGGGCGCAAACTGCGTGATGATCGGCTCGTTGCTTGCCGGCACCGAAGAGAGCCCGGGCGAGACCATTCTGTATCAGGGCCGCTCCTTCAAGGCCTATCGCGGGATGGGATCTTTGGCCGCAATGGCGCAAGGCTCCAGTGAACGCTACTTCCAAAACACCGATGCGGATTCCTCGGTTCCAGTCCTGTCGGAAGACGGCGGCGACGGCGGCAATCGTCTGGCGAAGCTGGTTCCCGAGGGCATCGAAGGACGCGTTCCCTATCGCGGCACCGTCGGCATGATTGTGTACCAATTAGTGGGTGGAGTGAAAAGCGGAATGGGTTACGTAGGTTGTTCTTCCATCGCCGAACTGCAGCAGAAGGCGCGCTTCGTGCGCATCAGCGGCGCAGGTCTGCGCGAAAGCCATGTGCACGACGTAATGATTACTCGCGAGGCCCCCAATTACCGCGTTGAGTAACCATCAGCCCAGCTCGGCAGCTATCGTGAGTCAAACTCCGCTCTTGCCGGACCATGGCCGCCTGAAACCCTCATTTCGCGCGTTGGCCCACCGCTGGTGGCCGGTGCTGGTATGGCTGGGGGTCATTCGGCTGGAATCCACCGAGTTCGCTTCGGCCAACAACACCACGGGTGTGCTGTACACGGTAATTGCAGCGGTAGTACCTCAAGTGCAGGAGTCCTTCGTCGCACGGCTCGACGAAGCTCTGCGCAAAACAGGACATTTCGCCGGCTACGGTATCCTCAGCGTCCTAGTTTTTCTCGCGCTCAAGAACACCAACTATGATCGGATTCGCTCCCTCTTGCGTCGCGCTTGGGGGACTTGCTGGCACGATTTTTGGCGCTGGGAGTGGGTGCTGCTCGGGATGATGGTCACCGTCGTGACCGCCGCGTTCGACGAGATCCATCAAACGTTTATCCCTTCCCGCACCGGACGATGGCAGGATGTGGTACTCGATTCCTGCGGGGCGGCGGTGCTGCAGGTGATCGTCTATTTCCTATCGCTGCGAGCGTTCAAGCGCCGGCGCGCCCGCGTCGAACAGGCCGAGCTTTCGTCGACACGGTGATTCGTTTTCAGGACCGCGATGCACGGAATTACCGCAAACTCTCCCACCCAACAAAACCGGGTTGGGTGGAACCCGGCAGGTCGCTCCTCGCTCAGAGTATCATCGGCTCATCATGATAAACGAAGCTGTCGATGCCGCCCAATGCACTCGTTGCAAGCGCTGTCATGCGTGGCTCATCCTCGATTACAAGCGCACCTCACATCCAGAACCGGAGATCCAATGAAGTCAAGTGTCCGGTTGCCAATTGCGGAACCACCGTAAGCGCCCGCGATAACGGAACAAGAATGTGGAACGTTCCAAGGAGCTGGGTCGAACGCGGGATATTTCTACCATGGCGAACTGGCCGAGCTATGAAGATTTTGGTCAGAAGATTTTTCTTTGTTTTCGCCGCAATCGTTCTTGCCATGGCGGCTGACAGTGTGCGGGCATTTGCTCTGCTGTTACTTGTCTGTTCTCCCACGCCGCACCCCCCCAAATTGCCGATGTGCCGATGCCCTTGATTGCCCATCTCATTGATGCTGACGGCACTCCAGTCCCAAACGCTCCAGAGCCGGAGGTAGTCCAACTAAAGAGCATCGAAACGGTTGACAGAACACTGCACGTCACGGTTGGAAATACTGCTGGTGACTACGTACTCGTTTGCAATCTTGACGCGAACGGGGAAGTTGGGGTTTAAGAGTTGCTCTGCGCCTAATCCCCAATGCAACTACCTCCTATCCCGGAGACATAAAACTGAACTGCTTATCAGGCGCTACGGCAACCATGGAGCCTAGAGTCCATGCAGAACTGGAGCGTGAAATACAACAACGCGGAGAATATAGGATTGCTGCCAGCAAAAACTTCGAAGGAGGAGAACTTTCGAGTATTCTGGCTCTCGTCTTGGACAGCAAAACCCCGTTGACAATCCTCCTAGAAAATCGCAAAAGCTGATCCTGCAATGGTGCCCTGATATTCGGGACAATAGAGCCAGAGCGGAAACACCAAACCTTAAACCATCGGTCTCGCATCGAAAAGGTTCGTATCGAACTCATACCGAAGCGGGATCGCGGTCATCGTCTGTTCAAAGTTTTCCCTTGCTTTCCGGTCTTCGATGTATTCGTATTATCTTTTCATCACCTGCAATTATGCGCCTCGTCCCCAGTCCGGAATGGAGTACCTTCCTCATACTCATTGCCACGGCCGCCTACGCGATCATCTCCGGTCGCATGTTGGGAAAGACGAGAGGAAGGTCTGTATCGCAGGCGTTTACCCACCGCTGCACATCAAATCGCGGAGGCCCGGAGGAATGCTCAAGCGTGCGTGGGTAATGGTGAACATTGATTGGACGCCCATGTTTCTCCACAGAATGCGGGAAGGCGGCAACCGAACGATTGTCGTCGTCAGGCTGACCTGCCGAAATGAAGGCAAACGCCAGCTTGGATTACCGAAAAGAGAGCTTGCGTTCAGGTTGTCAAGGAGCTCCCCGCGATTCCAGATTTGTCCTGCATGGATGTGATCCAGATCGAGTCTGAAGCCCTTGGTGTACGCAGAAGTCGAGGCAAGGGAACAGATTTCTCGCTCACGGGCGACGGCTGGCAATCCGGCGGCGAACATGACGGAACCATGACTGTCGTCTACGGGATTGTCAAATATCGCGACGCCTTTTCCGACACCAGAACTACCACGTTCGGTTGGTGCATATCCTTGAGCAACGAGTTTGAACCGCTCGGCGTTTACCCCGAGTACAACAAATTCACCTAACAATAGCCCTGTCACGGCGATCAATATGATGGCAGGAATTGTGTGCCAAGCATGTTGTTGCCGGGTTTACTGATTCGCGCCTTTTGCGAATGAGTGGGAGATCACAGGATATCTAGGTTTAAGTCGGGACGAGCCGTCAAACTGACAAAAAACCACTCAACCAAAAGAAGGTTGAGTGGGGCACCCGACCGATGCGTTCTTACTCTTCTTTCTTCTCTTCGTTCGCAGCTTGCTGCGCTTCCATCTGCTTGTTTTCAGCCTCGGCCGATTCCATGGCCTTACGGTTTTCTTCGGCGCGCTTGGCGCGAAGTTCTGCACGCTTCTGGCGCTTTTCGTCCAGCGTTTTCTCGCTGCCGAGCAGTTCGACGAAGGCTATGTCGCCGCCATCTCCCTGGCGGAAGCCGCCATGAACGATGCGGAGATAACCGCCTTCACGATCGCCGTAACGTGGTGAGATGGTGTCAAACAGCTTGTCTACGGCATCGCGCGTCATCAGGTACGACATCGCCTGCCGCCGCGCCGCCACATCGCCGCGCTTGCCGAGCGTGATCATCTTCTCCACGTGCGGACGCATGGCCTTGGCCTTGGTGAGGGTGGTTTCGATGCGCTCGTCCACGATTAGCGAGGTCACCAGGTTGCGCAACAGTGCGCGTCGATGTGACGTATTCCGTCCTAACTTCCATCCTGCTCTACGATGACGCATAGGTATGATCCTTCAGTAGTCAGCAGCCAGCTGACAGCGAAAAGTCAAAAAGCAGATCCCTCGCGAGCTAAAGCTCGCTCGTGACAAGAATAAGGGACCTCAATGGCGCATCTGAAGATGCGCCCCTTCAAAACTAGTAATTCGTATCGTTTCCGTAGCTCGACGGCAGCGACAGGCTGGACGCTCCCGACGAATTGCCCGGAACCGCATTGCCCTGATCGTCAATCTTCATGCCCAGACCAAGACCCATGGACGACAGAATTTCCTTGATCTCGTTCAGCGATTTGCGGCCGAAATTCTTGGTCTTCAGCATCTCGGCTTCCGACTTCTGCACCAGCTCGCCGATGGTCTGAATGTTGGCGTTCTTCAGGCAGTTGTAGCTGCGCACCGAAAGCTCAAGCTCTTCCACCGAGCGATTGAGGTTCTCGTTGCGGATCTCCGGCTTGTCGCCGAGCCCGGCAGCCTGTGCCTCGAGTTCCTCCTCGAAGTTGATGAAGATGTTCATGTGATCTTTCAGCAGCTTCGCGGCCAGTCCCAAAGAATCGGCAGGAGTCACCGAGCCGTTGGTCCAGATTTCGATGGCCAGCTTGTCGTAGTCGGTGATCTGTCCCAGACGAGCGGCTTCGACCGAGTAGTTGCACTTGCGCACGGGCGAGTGTACGGAGTCGATGGGAATGAATCCCAGCCCCAGGTCTTCGTCGAAATTCTTGTCGGCCGAAACGTAACCCCGGCCGCGCTTCAGCCGCATCTCCATGTCGAGCTTGCCGCCTTCGCTGACGGTGGCGATGTAAACGTCCTTGTCGAGCACCTCGACGTCAGCGTCGGCTTCAATCATTCCCGAAGTGACGACTCCGGGCTGCTCGACGCGAATATAAATGGCCTTAGGCGCGTCGCCGTTGAGGCGAAAGGGCACTTGCTTGAGATTGAGAATGATGTCGGTCGCATCCTCCACCACCCCCGGGATCGATTGGAACTCGTGCAACACGCCTTCAATTTTCACCGCGGTGACCGCAGCGCCCTCGATGGACGAAAGCAACACGCGGCGCAGCGCGTTGCCGATGGTTGTACCGAAACCGCGCTCAAACGGCTGCGCCCAGAAGTGACCGTACTGATCGGTCAAGGTCTCGGTGTCGGTAGCCAGCCGTTTTGGTTTCTGAAATCCTTTCCAAAGCATTCATTACTCCTGTCTGTCAGTTCGGCCATGCTGCGCGGGTGGCGTTTCATGAGGCGCACACCGGCTGATCTGGCTCGAAGATTGTAGGAAACGCGGACGCAGATTTCTCCGCGCCCCGGGTGTACTACTTGCTATAAAGTTCTACGATCAACTGCTCGTTAATCGGCAAGTTGATGTCGGCCCGCGTCGGCAGCGCAACCACCCGTCCCTTGTAGCCGTCGCGGTCCACTTCCAGCCATGCAGGCGGCGCCTGATGGCTGGCAAAATCTTTGGCAATCTCCAGCAGTCCAAGTTTGTTGCTGGTTTCGCGCACGGCAATTTCCTCGCCGGCAGTCACCTGGTAAGAAGGAATGTCAACCTTCTTGCCATTCACCTGTACGTGACCGTGGCGGACCAACTGCCGCGCCTGTCGCCGGGCTACGGCAAAACCAAGGCGGTAGACCACGTTGTCGAGGCGGCGCTCCAGTTGTTGCAGAAGCACCTCCCCGGTGACGCCGCGGGTGCGGGCGGCACGCTCAAAGTAGTTGCGGAATTGTTTTTCCTGGGTGAAGTAGATGCGCTTCGCCTTCTGTTTCTCGCGAAGCTGCAACCCGTAGCCGACAATTTTCGCCTTGCGGTCTTTGCCGTGCTGACCGGGAGCGAAATTGCGTTTTTCCACCGGACACTTGTCGGTGAAGCACTTTGCACCTTTGAGGAACAGTTTCATGCCCTCACGGCGGCAAAGGCGGCATACTGCGTCTTTGTATCGTGCCAAGTTACGTTCTCCTTAGTGAACCAGTGGTTAGTGGATAGGGGGCAGTGGCTAGTACCGAAAGACTCTTCCAGATGTCACCGTTCTATCAACTCGCGACTGCTCACTTGCTTGTCGATCGGTTTACGGGCGCTTGGCGTCCCTTCGTCCCGAACGAAAACCAGTTGTTAGGGGCTGGGTGTCAGGAATTGGATGTTTCTTCCAGCCCCTTTGATCCTAGCCAGCTTGGAAAGGACCGATTCAGCCATTGTTAAATTGCCAGCGGTCCAGTGCTAGTTACTCTTCTAGCCCCTGATCCCTAGACCCTGCGCCGCTTTGGCGGACGGCAGCCGTTATGCGGAACCGGCGTTGAATCCTTAATCGAGCGGACGTCCAAGCCGGACGCCGACAACGCACGCACCGCAGACTCGCGTCCCGAACCCGGACCGCTGACCCGCACATCCACCACCCGCATGCCGTGATCGCGCGCCTGGTTGGCGGCGTTGGCGGCAGCCTGCTGCGCAGCGAACGGCGTGCCTTTACGCGACCCGCGGAAGCCGAGCGAGCCCGAACTCTTCCACGAAACCGTATTTCCGTTCGGATCGGTGATAGTGACGATGGTGTTGTTGAAAGAAGCCTGAATATGCACGAGCCCGTTGGGAACGTGCTTGCGCTCTTTCTTCTTGAACTTCTTGCTCTTGCCTTTTTTGTCCGCGCCGGCGGACCCAGCTGGTTTCGCCATGTTCTATGTCTTCCCTGCTGCTTTCTTCTTGTTTGCCACCGTGCCCTTGCGCGGACCTTTACGGGTGCGAGCATTGGTGTGGGTGCGCTGTCCGCGAACCGGCAGGCTGCGGCGGTGACGGTACCCACGATAGGAGCCGATTTCGATGAGCCGCTTGATGTGCATCGAGACGTCTTTGCGGAGATCGCCTTCGACGTTGCCGCCCTCTTCAATGACCTGCCGGATGCGGTTTACCTCATCTTCGTTGAGGTCGCTGACCTTTTTGTCGGTCTGCACGTTCGCGGAGCCGAGAATGCTCCTGGCGCGCGAGTTCCCGATCCCGAAAATATAGGTCAGGGCGATGCTGATGTGCTTGTTGCGCGGAAGATCCACGCCTGCAATACGTGCCATAGTTGCTCCAAAAAACAGTTGCTAGGGGTTAGTGGCTAGGGGTTAGTCGCTAACGTTCCCTTTATCCTTCAGCTGGCTAGTTTTCGGGTTTCTAACACCTTGTCCCTAGCCCCTGACCCCTTCGTTATCCCTGCCGTTGCTTGTGTTTCGCGTTTTCGCAGATCACGCGAACCACTCCGTGACGGCGAATCACCTTGCATTTATCGCAAATCTTCTTGACTGATGCCCGTACCTTCATGAAAACCTCAGTTGTCAGTAGCCAGTTGTCAGTAGCCAGTAGTCAGTTGCCAGTTACGAATTCCTGCTCCCGAAGCCGCGTAATCAAATGGCTACTGATTACAGGCTACTGGCAACTGCTTATTTGTACCGATACACGATGCGGCCCCGAGTGAGGTCGTAGGGCGAAAGCTCCACCGCAACCCGGTCGCCGGGAAGTATGCGAATAAAGTTCTTGCGCATTTTGCCGGAAACATGCGCCAGCACCTGGTGCTTGTTCTCCAGTTCCACCTTGAACATCGCATTGGGCAATGGTTCAACCACCACCGCCATCACTTCAATCGCGTCTTCCTTACTCATTCAACTCCAGTTGCTAGTTGTTAGTGGTTAGTTTCCAGTGTGCCAATAACTAGCCTCTGACCACTAGCCCCTAATTTATTCCGTCAAAATCATCGGCCCATTTCTGGTCACCGCGATGCAATGTTCGAAGTGCGCACTGTAGCTGCCGTCCTCGGTCACTGCCGTCCACTTATCGTCGAGCACTCGAGTGCCTGGGCCGCCTACGTTCACCATCGGCTCGATTGCCAGGACCATGCCGTCGCGCAACTTCGGCCCGTGTCCGGGAGTTCCGTAGTTCGGAATCTGCGGATCTTCGTGCAACTTCGTCCCAATGCCGTGCCCGACAAACTCTCGCACCACGCTGAAGCCGTTGGCCTCAACCAGTTTCTGTACCGCGGCTCCTACGTCCCCGATTGTATTGCCGACGCGCGCCGCTTCTATGCCGTGGAATAGAGACTCGCGCGTCACCTCGAGCAACTTTTGCAACTCTGGCGTTATCGTGTCGCCCACCGGAACGGTGATGGCCGCATCGCCGTAGTAGCCGTCCAACACGACGCCGCAATCGATGGAAACAATGTCTCCGGCCTTCAGCATCCGCCGCGCCGACGGAATACCATGCACGATCTCATCGTTCACCGATGTGCACAGCACGCAGGGATAGTCGTAATATCCCTTGAATGCCGGCTTGGCCCCTAAATCGCGGATCTTGCGCTCGGCGACGCGCTCCAGGTCCATGGTCGAAACCCCAGGCGCAACCGCTTCTCGTGCCGCCTCCAGCACCTGCCGAACGATGCGCCCGCTGCGGCGCATTTTGTCAATTTCCGAGGCCGACTTACAAACGATTGACATTCTCTATCGCATTAAACGTTTGCGCCATTACCGCTTCCACCGGTTGATCGCCGTTCACTTCGATCAAGCGGCCCCGAGCACCGTAATATTCCACCAAAGGCAGCGTCAGCTGCTCATAGGCCTTAAGGCGCTCGGCGATCACTTCTTCCGCATCGTCCGGACGCGCCACTAAGGGCGTACTATCGACATCACAGATGCCCTGGACTTTGGGAGGCTGGTAATAGACGTTGTAAATCAGTCCGCAGGTGGGACAAGAACGACGCCCGGTAAGCCGTTGCAGCAATTGATTATACTCCACCACCAACTGAATCACAACCGGCGGCGCGCACGCCTGCTTCTCCTTGCCGTCCTTACCTGCCCGCATTTTTTCCAACTGCCCATCCAGCCACTCGGCCTGCCGCACGGTACGCGGAAAACCGTCCAGAATGAAGCCACGGACACAATCCGCCTGCTCCAGCCGATCGACCACCATGCTACAAACCAGTTCGTCGGGGACCAGGTCGCCGCGTTCCATGATCGCCTTGGCCTTCATCCCCAAATCCGTCTTTCGGGCCACGTTGTCCCGCAAGATATCTCCCGTGGAGATCTGAGGAATGCCGTACGTTTCTGCGATCAGCTTCGCCTGCGTTCCCTTGCCGGCGCCCGGCGGACCCAACAGCACGATAGGACCGACTACGCCTTGTTTTGTCTTAACGCTCACTGCCGAGGAAGTCTGCACTCCCATGCCTCGTACCCTCCAAAAGCATGTGCTAGGGGTTAGGGGTCAGGGGAGGGGCTAGGGGTCGGTCTCTAAACTCTTAAAATTGCAACCAACGTCTCTAGCAGTGATGTTTCTCCTATCGAACTAACCCTAATCCCTAATCGCTAATCCCTAGCTCCTGCTCTTTACCACGTCGCCCTGCGTCCGCGCACACGTCCGCTGCGCGCGGTGAAGCCCTCATAGTGTCGCATCACCAATTGCGATTCGACTTGGTTGACGGTGTCCATAGCCACGCCTACCACAATCAGCAGCGAGGTACCGCCAAAGTAGAAGTTCACCCCCAGACCATTGGTCACCCACGCCGGCAAGCGTTCGAAAAATGCTCCCAGGACGCCCGGCAAGTGATTGAGGTGAATGCCCGTGATCATCCATTCAGGAATAAAGGAGACCAGGATCAGATACAGCGCACCTACCAAGGTAATGCGGGTCAGAATGTCGTTGATGTAGTTGGCTGTCCGTGCGCCCGGCCGAATGCCCGGAATGAATCCACCATACTTGCGCATGTTGTCCGCAACCTCGGTGGGGTTGAAGACAATGGAAACATAGAAGTAAGCGAAGAAGATGATTCCGACCGCATACAGCAAAGTGTAGAGCGGCTCGCCCCAGGACAAAGCGCGCAGCAGAGGTCCGAAGTAGCGGTTGTCTTTGAAGAGCGCGCCCGCAGTCTGCGGCAGGGTCAACACCGACGACGCAAAGATGACCGGCATAACGCCGCCGGAATTTACTCGCAGCGGCAGGTGGGTGGACTGCCCGCCCATAATCTTGCGCCCGACTACCCGCTTGGCGTACTGCACCGGAATGCGCCGCTCACTACGCTCGACGAACACGATGAACGCGACCACCGCAAGCATTAGTACGACCAGCAGCAGCATGGCCGGAACGGTGAACGCGCCCCAAGCCTGGGATTGCGCCTTCTCGTACAAGTCCATGACGCCCCGCGGCAGGCCAACTACGATTCCAGCAAAGATCAGCAGCGACATGCCATTGCCGACGCCGCGCTCGGTGATCTGCTCGCCCAGCCACATAATGAAGACGCTGCCGGTGGTAAGCGTCAACATGGTCATCAGCACGAAGCCGATGCCAGGATTGTTGACGAAGGCCATGCCCCCACTGACCGTCTGACGTTGCAGCGTAATAGCAATGCCCAGCGACTGCACGGCGCTCAACAGAAGGGTGAGATAGCGGGTCCACTGGGTGATCTTTTTGCGTCCCAGTTCGCCTTCCTTCTGCAGCTTGGCCAGCGGCTCGTACACCACCGTCATCAACTGCAGAATGATGGAGGCGGTAATGTACGGCATGATGCCCAGGGCGAAGATCGTTAGGCGGCGCAACTGACCGCCGCTGAACAGATCGACGAAGCCCAGGAAGGTGCCACGGTTGTTGTCGAAGAACTGTGACAGCAGATCGGCATTGATGCCCGGCGTAGGAATGTGACCGCCGAAGCGGTAAACCGCCAGCAACCCAAGCGTGAACAAGATGCGCTTGCGCAGATCGGGAACGCGAAATACGTTGGCTAACTTCTCAAGCATGGAACGAAAACCTCAGTTGCCAGTAACCAGTAGTCAATAGTCAGTATCCAGTTGCCAGTTGCCAGTTATCAGTAGTCGGTTCGCAGGTTCAGTGCTGGCAAGTGTCTACTGACTACTGACAACTTCGACCTTGCCGCCGGCTTTTTCGATCTTCTCCTGGGCCGACTTGGAAAACTTGTGGGCGTGCACCGTAATTGCCTTCGACAACTCGCCCTGTCCGAGCACCTTCACCAGCGTGTTCTTGGAACTGACGACACCGGCTTTGCGCAACAACTCGGGCGTGATCTCGCTCTCCCCCAGGCTGGCCAGCCGTACCAGGTTTACTACTTCATATTCAACCCGGAAGATATTAGTGAAGCCGCGCTTCGGCAGGCGGCGATGTAGCGGCATCTGGCCACCCTCAAAACCGCGCATCATGCGCGAACCGCTGCGTGACCTCTGGCCTTTGTGGCCACGGGCTGAAGTCTTGCCCATACCCGAGCCCATACCTCGGCCGACACGCTTCTTATTCTCCGACGCTTTTCGCGGTGCACGTAAATTGCTGAGATTCATCGTTTACCCTCAGTTGCCAGTCGTCAGTTTTCAGTCAGGAATCACCCCGACTACATTCTAGGGCAGCACTACAGTTGGTGTAGTCCTGCTTAGAAAGGGCACGCCTTCAAGCGTGCTGTTGAATCAACCAGAGAGCCCAGGCCTTAGCCGCTGAGGGACAGTCCCTCACGGCCTAAAGGCCAATTCTTTTGTGCGCTCCCGTCGGCACGGCTGAAGCCCTGCCCCTTCAGAACCAGATATACCAGCATTAGCTCTGCTCTAATGGCTAGTTGCCGGTGCCGTTGCCACCACTGACAACTGGCTACGGACTACTGACAACTTTCACCAGGTGCGGGACCTTGGCCACCATGCCACGAATCGACGGCGTGTCCTCACGCTCGATGACTTGATTCAAGCGAGTGAAACCCAATCCCTTGACCACCAGTTTGTGTTTGACGGGGGCCGCAATTGCCGAACGCACCCATTTGAGCTGCATCTTTGTGCCTGCTTTTGCCGGCGCTGTTTGAGCCTTCTTACGAGTACGGGCCATAGTTAAAGCTCCTCGACTGCCTTGCCGCGCGCGCTGGCCACGTCTTTGCGATCGCGCAGCCGGGACAGTGCGTTGAACGTGGCCTTGATCACATTGTGCGGGTTGGTGGTGCCGATCGATTTGGTCAGCACGTTCTGAATTCCCGCCGAAGTCATGACCGCACGGACCGCGCCACCGGCAATAACGCCGGTACCTTCGGGTGCCGGCTTTAGCATCACCATGCCGGCGCCATAGCGGCCCAGCACCTGGTGAGGAATCGAGGTCTGCGTCAGGTTCACGCGCAGCAGGTTCTTCTTGGCTGCTTCGATTCCCTTGCGGATCGCCTGCGGAACTTCCTTCGCCTTGCCGGAACCGTATCCCACCACTGCGGAGGCCGGATCGCCCACCACCACCAGCGCCGCGAACGACAGATTTTTGCCGCCCTTGACGACTTTGGTGACGCGGTTGATCGAGACCACCTGGTCTTTCAGTTGATACTGACCGGCGTCAAGCTTTTTCTTTACTATTGGCATTACCGTTATGTCTCCCGGCGTCGTCTCCAACGCCCTTCAGATCTTGTCATCCCGAGCGGCCCGCTTCAGCGATGAGTCGAGGGACCTACTTTTCTACCGTCCCTTCGGGGCTCCCATTCAATTTCTTACTCTACCCAGCGCTGAAGCGCTGGGCTAAGCTCTTTCGCGCCTGCGGAGCTGGTTCGTCGGAACCACGACCGCCCTGCAGAACCGCAAATTCACTCTTGCCGGTCTGCAAGCCTGGGCTAATCTTGTTTCGCTCTCAGCCACTCAGTGGAAAACGTGCCGTTCTTGGGACTGACCCTGCTATCCGCTGTACTCAGCGCTTACGCGCTGGGCTAAAATTGTTTCGCCCTTCGGCCTGATCTCCCGGCTCAAGGGGAGCGTCTGTGGCTGTTGACGTGCGGCCAAATTTAAACCGCTCAACCCACCCCTAACTTGTGCTAGCTAATTGCCAGCAACTAACCACTAGCCGCTGCCTTCAGAACTTCAACCCTGCTTCGCGTGCGGCATCGGCCAGCGCCTTGATGCGTCCGTGGTAAAGATATCCACCGCGATCGAAGACCACCTTCTCGATGCCCTTCTGCTTGGCGCGCTCGGCGATCATCTGGCCGACATCTTTGGCCGAACCGACATTGCCGCCAGTAGGACGCTTCTCGCCCTTGCCGACTTTCTTTACCGAGGTTGCCGAGACCAGGGTCGCGCCCTTGGTGTCATCGATTACCTGAGCGTAAATGTGGTTCACCGACCGATAGACGTTCAGCCGCGGACGCTCCGCTGTGCCCAGAACCTTCTTACGGATTCGGGAGTGGACCTTCTGCCGCGTCTGATCTTTTGAAGTCTTCGTAATCATCTTATTAGCTCTCAGCCGTCAGCTATCAGCTTTCAGCTCTCTGTAGGTTCAGTCTCTAGTCACTACTTCGCGCCGGTCTTGCCGACCTTCTTCTTCAGGCGCTCGTTGGTATAGCGCACGCCCTTGTTCTTGTACGGGTCGGGTGGGCGCAGACTACGCATCTCGGCAGCAACGAATCCCACCTTTTGCCGGTCAATACCGCTAACCGTCAGGTGCGTCAGCTTTGGATCGACAGCGACCTCAATGCCCGCCGGCAGTGGATACTCGATGGCGTGGGAATATCCGAGCGTGAACACCACCGTGTTCTTGCCCTTCATTTCCGCACGGTAGCCAATCCCAACAATGTCCAGCTCTTTGGTCCAGCCCTTGGTGACGCCTTCCACGGAGTTGTTCACCAGAGCGCGCACCAGTCCGTGCACTGCAGCCTTGGAATCGTCTTCGCGAACCACGGTTAAGATTCCATCGCTCTGTTCCAGTTTGACGCCGGGAGGCATGTGGGTGGTAACTTCGCCCTTCGGCCCTTTCACCCGGACCGTGTTGCCCTCTACGGTGTAGGTAACACCCTTCGGCATCGGGATCGGCTTTCTACCAATTCTTGACATAATCTTTGGCTCTCGGCTGTCAGCCTTCAGCTGTCAGCTTGTTTTCCTGGCTCTCAGCTGTCAGCTTTCAGCTGTCAGCCTATGCTTGTTGTCCCGGGCGTCAATGCCGCGAGTAAATCGTGATCAGGCGCCTGCGGGTTTCTAACTGACAGCTGACGGCTGCTAGCTGACGGCTGCCTAGTAAATCTCGCACAGCACTTCGCCGCCCACGCCTTCCTTGCGCGCCTGGCGTCCGGTCATTACGCCCCGCGGAGTAGTCAGAATGCTGATCCCCAGCCCGCCGAGGACGCGCGGAATCTCGGTATGTCCCACATACACGCGGCAACCGGGACGTGAAACCCGCTTCAGGTCCGAAATCGGTGACGAATTGTCAGGGCTGTACTTCAAGTACACCCGCAGGACCTTACGCCCCTCTTCTTCGGCCGCTTTAAAGTTCGCGATATAGCCCTCTTCCTTGAGGATGCGGGCCATCTCGACCTTAAGCTTGGAATGCGGAACGTCCACCTTCTGGTGACGGGCCTTGATGGCGTTGCGAACGCGGGTCAAAAAATCTGAGACCGGATCGGTCAAACTCATGCTTTATATCTCCTCAAATCGTCGCCCGTTCGCTTCTTTTTACGGCAAGAAGAACCCGTCGGCGACGTACTAAACTAGCCCCTATCCACTAGCCACTGCTCTTCACCAACTCGACTTCATCACCCCGGGAATTTCGCCCTTCAGAGCCAGACCACGGAAGCACAGACGGCAAATGCCGAACTTGCGCAGAAAGGCGCGCGGACGTCCGCAAATATGGCAGCGATTATGCTGCCGGACCGGGAATTTAGGCTTCTTGTTCGCCTTTGCAATGCTGGATGTCTTCGCCATTGTTTCCTTTACGCTTTTCGCCGTTCGCTATTCGCCTTTGGCTATTCGCTATTCGCGAGTAGCTCTGGCGTTAATTTCTGGTTGCTCTAACTAACCACTATCCACTAACCCCTAACCACTGCTTTACTACTGCCGGAACGGCATTCCCATGTGTTTCAACAAGGCCCGCGCCTGGTCGTCGGTGCCGGCCGAGGTCACGATCGTAATATTCATGCCTTTCGTCTTCTCGACCTTGGAATAATCGATTTCCGGAAAAATCAACTGGTCACGCACGCCCAACGTGAAGTTACCGCGTCCATCAAACGATTTGGTCGGCACTCCGCGGAAGTCGCGGACACGCGGTAGCGCCACGTTCACCAGGCGGTCAAAAAATTCGTACATGCGGTCGCCGCGCAGCGTCACCATCACGCCGATGGGCATTCCTTCACGCACCTTGAAGGCTGCGATAGACTTGCGCGCCCGCGTAATCACCGGCTTCTGACCGGTAATCTGACCAATCTCACCCACTGCCGGATCGATCAACTTGGCGTTTTGCGTCGCCTCTCCCACTCCCATGTTCACAATGATCTTTTCCAGCTTGGGAGCCGCCATGGGGTTGTCGAGCTCAAACTCTTTCATGAGCGCCGGCAAAACGTCCTTGTAATAGCGGTTGCGCATGCGCGCAGTCTGGCGATTGGTCGCCTTGGGACGCGCCGGCTTTCCCGACGCCGCCTCCACCGCGACTTCGGCCTGCGCGGGTTTTGCCTTCTTGCCCTGGGGCTTGCCCTGTTTCCCGTCACTACCCTGCTGTTGCGTCTTCGGTTTCTTCTCGTCTGCCATTCCCTGCTTCTACCTTTCTCACGGTTTCGGTTGGTTGCTGCTACCGGTTCGTGAGGAAATCAATTTGGCAATCAGCCGCTGGCGTTTAGCACTTAGCATTTAGCTAGCACTTCGATCTTCAGCTTCTGCCCTAACCTTGATATTCCGCCTGCACACAACACGTTCCGTCTTGGCTAACTGCTAATTGCTAAATGCCAACTGCCAAGGACTACTTCTCCAGCGTGGTGCCGCAGTTCTTACACACGCGAGAGTGACGGTCGCCGTGTTTCTCGTGGCCTACCCGCACGGGACGCGCACACGAGGAGCACATTAGCATTACGTTGCTGATGGAAATCGCGCTCTCCTGTTCGGCAATGCCGCCCTTGATGTTCTTCTGCGGGTTGGGACGCACGTTCTTTTTCACCATCATGACGTGCTCAACCAGCACCTTGGACTCGTCCGGCATGACGCGCAGCACACGGCCTTGCTTGCCCTTGTCGCGCCCGGTAATCACCCGCACCTGATCGTTGCGGCGGATATCTACACTCTTCTGCATCTTCGAACCCCTCAGCAACTAGCAGCTAGCAATTAGCAACTAGCTATTCTCATATTCGCAAAACGTAGTTCGTACTTATCGCCAGTCACTAGTTGCTAGTTACTAGTCGCTAGCTGCTCTACAGCACTTCCGGCGCCAGGGAAACAATCTTCAAAAACTTCTTCTCGCGTAACTCACGGGCCACCGGACCGAACACGCGCGTTCCGACGGGCTCGTGGACGTCGTTGATCAGCACGGCCGCGTTCTGATCGAAGCGGATGTAGGTCCCGTCACGGCGGCGATGCTCTTTGCGTGTGCGCACGATCACGGCTTTCACCACCGTGCCCTTCTTAGCGGTGCCGTCGGGAGAGGCTTCCTTCACGGAGGCGGTAATCACGTCGCCTAAATGGGCGACCAGTCCGGTGGAACCGCCCAGCGGCAGAATCATCTGCAACTTGCGCGCGCCGGAGTTGTCGGCGACGTCGAGCATGGTTCTCATCATCACTGCCATAATCTTGTCTCCTTGCTACCCCGCCCAGCCGCAGCGGGTACCCAAAATACCGGGTCCTAGCTGACTGGCTTTTCTTGAACCGGCGCGATGAGCGCCGCACGCTGCACGACTTCCTTCAACTGCCAACGCTTCAACTTAGACAGCGGGCGGGTCTCTTCGATCTTCACAAAGTCGCCCAGATGCGCCGTACCGTCCTCGTCGTGGGCGTAGAACTTTTTGCTGCGGGCCACCACGCGCTTGTAGAACGGGTGGGCCTTCTGCCGCCGGACTTCGATCACGATGGTCTTGGCCATCTTGGTGGAGACCACTTCGCCAATCAGGGTCTTGCGACGGCCGGGGGTCTTTTCTGTGCTGGTTGCTGTGGTTTCGACCATGGCTTACTTTTTCTCCGTCGCAGCCTTCTTGCGGGCCGCCTTCTTCGCCGTCACTGTCTTCAGCGGGGCGCTTGCTTTCACGGGATTGCTTGCCCTTGCAGCCGCGCCGTTACCGCCTGCCAGCTCTTTTTGGCGCAATACCGTCTGCACGCGAGCAATGTCTTTCTTCAACTCGCGTATTTTCTTCAGGCTCTCGGTCTGCCCCATCTTCAACTGAAACTTCATCTTGAAGAGTTGGTCAGACAGCTCTCGTTGCTGATGTGCGAGTTCGATATCGGTCAGATTGCGAATTTTGTTTACATCCATAATCAGCTCTCAGCTCTCAGCTATCAGTTCACGGCTATCAGCTCACGGCTGAAAGCTGACGACTGACAGCTCAGGGGCGCATGCCCCGTTTAGTGCACGCCTTCGCGCTGCACGAACTTGGTGCGCAGCGGCAGCTTGTGCGAAGCCAGACGCATCGCCTCAGTGGCATCGGCCACCGATACGCCTTCCATTTCGAAGAGGATCTTGCCCGGGCGCACCACCGCGACCCAATGGTCCGGCGCTCCCTTGCCTTTGCCCATACGGGTTTCAGCCGGTTTCTTGGTGACGGGCTTGTCGGGGAACAGGCGGATCCAGATCTTCCCGCCGCGTTTGACGAAGCGAGTCATGGCCACGCGGCTGGCTTCGATCTGCCGATCGGTGATCCAGCCCGGCTCCATGACTTTCAAGCCGAAGTCGCCGAACGACAACTCGCCGCCGCGCCACGCCTTGCCGCACATGCGGCCGCGCTGCTGCTTGCGATACTTCACTTTCTTTGGCATCAACATAAGATTCAGTAGCTAGGGTTAGGGGCTAGGGGTTAGAAGAATCTGTTCTAACTTCACCCTGGCCAGTCACCGCCAGCATCTCCCCAATTCAGTGGCTAGGGTCGGTGGATAGAAATGATCAGGCCACCTCTAGCCCAAAAAACACAAACTCTGCCGTCCCTACGGGACTGGAATTCTTTCTACGCTCCACCCAGCACTCCGCTTCGCTACGTGCTGGGCTAAACTATGCCGTGCCTACGGCACTGGCTTATTGCGGTTCTCACTTCACCTCGGAAAAACCTAATCCTTCGCGATTGCTTCACCGCTGACAACTAGATCCTTCGCGATTGGGTTTCGCCCCAGGCCTAAAGGCCATGTTTTATTGGCCCGCAGTTCGGCACGACTAAAGTCGCGCCCTGATACAAAACCCCAGAACCTACCGCCAATTTCTGCCTTAGGACACTGGTCTCGGCTTCGGGATACTCCCTAGCTTGGCAATTGCCAGCTAGCAGTTCTTACTATCCTATCCACTAGCCCCTGGTGTTAAAACGCTCCGCTCTGTACACCCTGGGGTTCGCGGCGTTTCTCCTTAAATATCTCGCCCTTGTAAACCCAGCACTTCACGCCAATGATGCCGTAGGTGGTGTGGGCTTCGGCAAAACCGTAATCGATGTCGGCGCGCAGAGTGTGCAGCGGCAACCGGCCCTGCAGATACCACTCGGAGCGCGCGATTTCGTTGCCGTTCAGACGGCCGCTGACGCGGACCTTGATTCCCTTGCAGCCGAAGCGCAGCGCCGAATCCACGGCCTTGCGCATGGCGCGCCGGAATCCCACGCGCTTTTCCAGTTGGAGCGAGATGTTCTCGGCGACCAGTTGCGCATCAAGCTCGGGCTTATGCACTTCCTGGATGTCGACGAAGACATCGCGATTAGTACGCTTCTGGATGTCCTGCTTCAGCTTGTCGATCTCTGTGCCCTTGCGGCCGATGATGATACCCGGACGCGCGGTGCGGATGATGATGCGCAGCTTGTTGCCAGGACGCTCGATCTCAATGGAGCTGACGCCAGCCGACTTCAGCTTTTCCTTCAGCTCGGCCTTCAGCTTCACGTCTTCCAGAAGTAGTTTGTCGTAGTCGCGCACCACGAACCAGCGTGACTTCCACGGCTTGGTAACGCCTAGACGGAATCCGTATGGATGGACTTTCTGTCCCATAGTCTTGTTTCTTCTCCGCGGCGACCGCACTGTGGCATCGCCGCTCTTGTAAATCTTCTACTTCTTCTTGGCAGGCTTCTTAGCCGCCGGTTTCTTGGCCGCCGGTTTCTTCGCCGACGTCTTCTTCCTGGCCAGCGTTTTCTTCACGACTTTCCGGACTGCCTTCTTGGTTGGTGCGCCTTCTTCCACCTTCTCCACCAATCCGGCATTACCGTTACCAGACGCCTTTTCCTCCAGCGCAATCTCCAGATGCGAGATGCGCCGTTGGTAATGGTAGGCGCGGCCCATCGGAGCCGGACGAATGCGCTTCATGCGCGGCCCATCGTTGGCAACCGCGCGCTTCACGTACAGCCGGTCGACATCGATATCTATGTTCTTTTCCGCGCTCACGTAGTTGGCGTTCTCGACCGCCGAGCGCAGCAGCTTGTACAGCCTCGGAGCAATGCCCTTCTTGGCATACAGCAGCGTGTCCAGCGCCTCTTCCACTCGGCGGCCCTTGATCAGGTCCAATACCAGGCGGGCTTTTTGCGGCGAGACGCGCACGTAATTCAGTTTGGCGGTGAATTCCATGTCGTTTTCCTTATCTCGCCGGAGCGGGCTTGGCCGCGGTTTCAGTGGCAGCCCTGACCGAATGGCCCTTGAAGCTGCGCGTCATGCTGAACTCGCCCAGTTTGTGCCCGACCATGTTCTCGGTCACATATACCGGAATGAACTTCTTGCCGTTGTGCACTGCCAGGGTGTGCCCCACCATCTCGGGGATCACCGTGGAGCGGCGCGACCAGGTGCGCACAACCTTTTTTTCGTTGCGTGCGTTCATGCCGTCAATCTTGGCCTGCAAGTGCGAATCGATGAACGCGCCTTTTTTCGTTGAACGTGCCATATCGTCTCAGTCCTACTTCTGTCTGCGGTTCACGATGAACTTATCGGTCCGCTTGTTGTTGCGAGTCTTGTAGCCACGCGTCGGCTTGCCCCACGGTGTCACCGGATGACGTCCGCCGCTGGTCTTGCCTTCGCCGCCGCCGTGCGGGTGATCGACTGGGTTCATGACCACACCGCGGTTTGTCGGGCGGATTCCTAGCCAGCGAGTACGGCCGGCCTTGCCGATGGAAATGTTTTCGTGATCGATGTTGCCGACCTGCCCCACGGTGGCCATGCAATCGACCAGCACCTTGCGGGTTTCGCCGGAAGGCAGCTTGAGCAGCGCGTAGTCGCCTTCCTTGGCAACCAACTGCGCCTGCGCCCCTGCCGAGCGCGCCATCTGCGCACCCTTGCCGGGTTTCAACTCGATGTTGTGGACCGTGGTGCCCGGAGGAATGTTGCGCAACGGTAGCGCATTGCCTACCAGGATGTCGGCCTCGGGACCGCTGACAATCTTGGCGCCCACCTGCAGCCCAATCGGATACACGATGTAACGCTTCTCGCCATCGGCATAGTTCAGCAGGGCGATGCGCGCCGAGCGATTGGGATCGTACTCGATGGAGGCGACGGTCGCCGGAATGCCGAACTTGTCGCGCTTGAAGTCGATGATGCGCAGCTTGCGCTTGTGTCCCCCGCCGCGGTGCCAGATGGTCAGATCGCCGGAATTGCGGCGTCCGCCGGTGCGCTGCTTGGGCTCGGTCAGCGGCTTGTACGGACGGTTCGTCGTCAGGTCATCGTTGACCGTACTGGTGGTGAACCGCCGCGTCGGAGTAACCGGTCTGTAAGTTTTGATAGCCATGTGTCTACTCGATTCTCTGCCGTCCCTACGGGACTCGAATCACTTTCCTTCGCTACCCAGTGCTGAAGCGCTGGGCTTAAGCTCTTTCGCCCCTTCGGGGCTGGACTCAGCAGCGGTACAACTTTGTTTCTAAAGACTAGGTTTTTCTATCCACTAACCACTAGCCACTGACCACTACTGCTACAGGTTCTCCGCGTACTCGGGCATTTTCTCGCCCGCCTTTAACCGCACGTAAGCCTTCTTCCAATCGGGGCGGTATCCCGTGAACTTGCCGCGCCTACGCTCTTTGCCCGCAAAGCTGGCGGTTCGCACCGAATCCACCTTCACTTTGAAAACGCTTTGCACCGCCTGCTTGATCTCGGTCTTGGTCGCCTTCAGGGAAACTTCGAAGACCAGAGTCGCTTCGGTCTCCTTTACTCCCAAACCTTTTTCGGTAATGACCGGGCGGCGCAGGACCTGATATGCCGATTTCATTACGCCACCTCCGCATGCTTGCGCCTGGGTGCTGTGGCCTTCAACGAGTCCTGCAACTTCTCCAGTGCGGGGCGCGCGAAGATCGTAGTTTCGTAGCGAAGCAGGTGATAAGGATGAACCTGATTGCCCGCCAGCAATTCCACGCCTGCAAGGTTCCGCGAACTCAAGATGAAGGTTATGATTTTCGCTGGCCGAGCTTTCCACCAGCAGCGTCGTACCCTTCGCATTCAACTTGTGCAGCGTCTGACGGAACTGCTTGCTCTTCGGTTCCTTCACGTCGAAGCTCTCCACCACGACCAGCTTGCCATCGGCCAACTTGGCCGCCAGCGCCGAGCGCAACGCCCCCAGCAGCTTCTTGCGCGGGAAAGCGTAATCGTAAGAGCGGGGCTGGGGTCCGTGGACCGTGCCGCCGTGCCGCCATAGGGGCGAGCGAATAGATCCCACGCGGGCGCGTCCGGTGCCCTTTTGCTTCCACAGCTTCTTGCCGGCGCCGCTCACCAGCTTCTTGTTCTTGGTGGCGTGGGTACCGGCACGCTGCCCGGCGCGGTAGTGCTTCACCGCTTCCCACAGCAGGTCCTCGTTCACCGCGCCGAATACTTCATCGGCCAGTTCGAAGGAACCTACCTTTTCGCCGCCGAGATTTACTACATCAATCGTCGCCATAATTTTCCCAGTGCTGTCAGCTATCAGCCGGCAGCTTCTTCATCGATCGTTTCGGATCAGGGCACCGGGACTAAAGCCCCGAGCATTACTGCGCTTCGTTTGGCACGACTAAAGTCGTGCCCTGACACAAACCTTTGCAACTTTGCAGATCAGCGTATTTCGTGATCTCTCGCCGTCGGCTTTTAGCTCTCAGCTAAATCACTTGCCCCTTACCCCTGGTCCCTTATTTCTTCTTCGCCGCCTGGCGCTTCGACGCCTTCAACGGATCCACCGTACCGGCACCGCTAAATCCACGGCGCTCTCTCGGCGGCTTCTTGGCCTTGATGATCATCACGTATGCGTCTTTGTGCCCGGGCACCGCGCCCTCGACCACCAGCAGGTTCTCGTCTTTGTCCACGCCTAGCACGCGCAAGTTACGGACAGTCACGCGGTCGACGCCCATATGTCCCGACATGCGCATCCCTTTAAACACACGCGATGGGAAGGCGGACGAACCGATCGAACCGGTAATCTGAAACATGGAGCCGTGCGAGGCGGCGCCGCCGCCAAACTTGTGGCGCTTCACGACGCCTGCGAAACCACGACCCTTGCTGGTTGCTACCACATCCACGAACTTGTCGCCGTCGAAAATGTCCACCAGAACTTTGTCGCCGACCTTGGCGCCATCCTGATTGTCGGCATCGACGATGATCGGCACCTCACGCAGGAAACGCATGGGCGGAAGGTTGTTCTTGGCGAAGTGGCCCTTCATCGGCCCCGTCAGCCGCGACTCCTTCACGAACTCCACCAGCCCGATCTGGGCCGCGTCGTAGCCGTCTTTGGTCACGGTCTTGCGCTGCGTCACAACGCAAGGACCAGCCTGCAGCACGGTGACTGGGTGAACGTCACCCTTGTCATCGAAGAGCTGCGTCATGCCAACCTTTTTGCCTAAAATTCCACTCACTGCCATTTGTTGTCCTCAACTCTGCTTCCTGATTCCGATGTTGATTGCACCGGGGGCTTACGCCACGGAAGCTTTGTTTTTCTGGCCGTCAGCTATCAGCTGTCAGCCCTCAGCTAATGAGGGTCGTTCTCGGTTTAGCTGAGAACTGAAAGCTGATGGCTGACAGCTCTACTTATGCTCCTTGCCGAACGCCTTGATCTCCACATCGACGCCGGCGGGAAGCTCAAGTTTCATCAGCGCATCCACGGTTTGCTGCGTGGGCTCGAGAATGTCGAGCAGGCGCTTGTGGGTGCGAATTTCAAACTGCTCGCGCGATTTCTTGTCCACGTGCGGCGAACGCAACACGCAATACTTGTTCTTCACCGTGGGCAAGGGGATCGGCCCCGCTATTTGCGCCCCCGTGCGCTTCGCCGTATCGACGATTTCGCCGGTGGACTGGTCGAGAACGCGATAGTCGTATGCTTTCAGCCGGATTCGAATTCGTTCTTTGCCAATCACGTTAGTTTTCTCTCAAAGATCTTCTTGTTAAGGCCCACTCGGAGCCGATTTTTTGCCAGAAGACCTGTCGTCCCTATGGGACTCGGGTTCCTTTATTCGCGCTACCCAGCACTCCGCTGCGCTCCGTGCTGGGCTAAGCTGTTTCGCGCCTACGCTGCTCGTTCGGGACTCATTCGCCGCTTTAGCTGAAAGCTAAGAGCTAACAGCTAATTGCCGCCGCTACGCAATAATCTCGGTGATGGTGCCGGCGCCCACGGTGCGTCCGCCTTCGCGGATTGCGAACCGCAAGCCCTTCTCCATCGCCACCGGCGTGATCAGCTCAATCTCCAGGCTCACGTTGTCGCCCGGCATCACCATCTCCGTGCCCGCCGGCAGCGTCGCCACTCCCGTCACGTCGGTAGTACGGAAGTAGAACTGCGGCCGGTAGCCCTTGAAGAACGGCGTGTGCCGCCCGCCTTCGTCTTTCGACAGCACGTACACTTCGCCCTTGAACTTGGTGTGCGGCGTAATCGAGCCCGGCTTGGCCAGCACCATGCCGCGCTCCACGTCTTCCTTCGCCGTGCCGCGCAGCAGCAGCCCGGCATTGTCGCCCGCCAGACCTTCGTCCAGCTGCTTCTTGAACATTTCCACGCCCGTCACTACCGTCTTGCGGGTCTCGCGGAAGCCGACAATCTCAACGTCTTCGCCTACCTTCACCTTGCCGCGCTCGATACGGCCGGTGACCACCGTGCCGCGCCCCTGGATCGAGAAGATGTCTTCGATCGGCATCAGGAACGGCTTGTCGATGTCGCGCGCCGGCAGCGGTACGTTCTTGTCCACCGCATCCATCAGCTCGTCGATCTTGGCTTCCCACTGCGCCTCGCCATTCAACGCGCCCAGCGCCGAGCCGCGAACCACCGGCAGATCGTCGCCCGGGAAGTTGTACTTGGTCAGCAGCTCGCGGACTTCCATCTCCACCAGGTCGATCAGCTCGGGATCTTCCACCGCATCGCACTTGTTCAGGAACACCACCACGTACGGCACTCCGACCTGGCGCGCCAGCAGCACGTGCTCCTTGGTCTGCGGCATCGGTCCGTCGGTGGCCGCCACCACCAGAATGGCGCCGTCCATCTGCGCCGCGCCGGTGATCATGTTCTTGATGTAGTCGGCGTGGCCGGGACAATCCACGTGCGCGTAGTGCCGGTTGGCGGTCTCGTACTCCACGTGCGCCGTGGCAATGGTGATGCCGCGCTCGCGCTCTTCCGGCGCGTTGTCGATCGAGTCGAAAGAGCGGAACACGATCTTGGGATTGTGCTTCTGCAATACCTTGGTGATGGCCGCCGTCAACGTGGTCTTGCCATGATCGATGTGCCCGATCGTGCCTACGTTTACGTGCGGCTTGCTGCGGTCAAATTTCTCTTTCGCCATTACTCCCGCTCCTCTTAATCCAATCCCGAAATCTTGTTCTTGGATTCTCGGTGAAAAATTTCCAAGATCTTCTCGCACGCAATGGTGTCGAACCTGCCTTCTATTGGGACCCAATCAGGTTCTTCATCTAGCCTGGTTTTCAGCCAAACTAGCACCGCGTCGTGCAACTCGATATCGACATGACTGGCAATCTTCGTAATCTCATGTCGGCAAGACTCTAAAACACGCATCTCGTATTGCAACTTCTTACCATCGAGCTTGAACTCTGCATATAACCCGCAGCGCCGTCTTTGCGGTTGGGATCATATTTCGGAATGGGCATGCTAAGGTCCCAATTCCATTGCATCTTGCTCACGATTGGCGACATACAACCTTACCTACTTCGTTCCTGCCGGACTCTTCCCCTGCACCTTGGCCACGATCTCTTCGGCCACTGCTCGCGGCGCTTCTTCGTAGCGCGAGAAGTGCATGGAGAAAGTCGCGCGGCCCTGCGTACTCGAACGCATGTTGGTGGCGTAGCCGAACATCTCGGCCAGCGGCACCATCGCCTTGATCACCTGCGACCCAGCGCGATGCTCGAGGGCCTCGATGCGTCCGCGGCGGCTGCTCAAGTCGCCGATGATGGTGCCCATGTACTCCTCGGGCACAACCACTTCCACCGACATCACCGGCTCCAGCAATACCGGGCTGGCCTTGCGCGCGGCCTCTTTGAACGCCATCGAACCGGCGATCTTGAAGGCCATTTCGTTCGAGTCCACATCGTGATAGCTGCCGTCGTAGAGCGTGGCCTTCACGTCCACCATTTCGTAGCCGGCGAGAACGCCGCCTTCCATGGCTTCCTTGATGCCCTGGTCCACCGGCTTGATAAATTCCTTGGGGATCACGCCGCCCACGACTTCGTTGACAAATTCGTAACCCTTGCCCGGCTCGTTCGGCTCCAACCGAATACGCACATGGCCGTACTGGCCGCTGCCGCCAGTCTGGCGAATGTACTTGCCCTCCGCCTGCGACTGCTTGCGGATGGTTTCGCGATAGGCAACCTGCGGCTTGCCGACGTTGGCCTGCACGTTGAACTCGCGCATCATGCGGTCGACCAGGATCTCCAGGTGGAGTTCGCCCATGCCCTCGAGGATGGTCTGACCGCTGTCGGGATCGGTGCTGACCTTGAACGTGGGATCTTCCTGCGCCAGCTTACCCAGCGCGATGCCCATCTTTTCCTGATCGCTCTTGGTCTTGGGCTCGACGGCTACCGCGATTACGGGCGCCGGAAATTCGATGGATTCGAGCACGACCGGATGGTCTTCATCGCAAATCGTATCGCCGGTGGTAATGTGCTTCAGGCCAACGCACGCACATATGTCGCCGGCGTAGATTTCCGTAATATCTTCGCGCTTGTTGGCGTGCATCTTCAGCAGACGGCCAATGCGCTCGGTGCGCGAACGGCCGCTGATTAACACGCTGTCGCCCTGCTTCAAGTGTCCGGAGTAAACCCGAATGAAGGTAAGCTGACCGACGAAGGGGTCGGTCATGATCTTGAAAGCCAGGGCCGAAAATGGGGCATCGTCCTCGGCGGGGCGCTGAACTTCTTTGCCCGTGTTCGGGTCAATACCGGTAACCGGCAGAACGTCGAGCGGCGAAGGCAGATAGTCGACCACGGCGTCGAGCATGGGCTGCACGCCCTTGTTCTTGAAGGCGGTCCCGCAAATCACGGGAAACACTTTCATCTTGAGGGTCGCGCGGCGCAATGCCGCCTTCAACTCGGCCTCGCCGATGGTTTCGCCTTCGATGTACTTGTGCATCAATTCGTCCTGATCGTCGTTTTCGACAACGGTTTCGACCAGGATCTGGTGGTAGGCGGCAGCCTTCTTCTTCAGCTCTTCCGGAATCTCTTCGACTTCGTATTCGGCGCCCAGGCTCTCGTCATTCCAGATGATCGCCTTCATGGTCATCAGGTCGATGACGCCTTTGAACTTGTCTTCCTGGCCGATGGGCAACTGAATCGCGACGGGGCGGGCATTGAGGCGCTTGCGGATAGTATCGACGGCATGCTCGAAATCGGCACCCATCTTGTCCATCTTGTTGATGAAACAAATGCGCGGAACGCCGTACTTGTCGGCCTGGCGCCACACTGTTTCCGATTGCGGCTCGACGCCATGGACCGCGTCGAACACGGCACAGGCGCCGTCCAGTACGCGCAGCGAGCGCTCTACCTCGGCGGTGAAGTCCACGTGGCCGGGGGTATCGATAATGTTGATGCGAACATCTTTCCAGACGCAGGTAGTCGCAGCCGAGGTAATAGTGATGCCGCGTTCCTGCTCCTGCGCCATCCAGTCCATCGTCGCCGTGCCTTCGTGGACCTCACCAATGCGGTGCGTGCGTCCCGTATAGAACAGGATGCGCTCCGTGGTGGTGGTCTTACCGGCATCGATGTGGGCCATGATGCCGATATTCCTGCAACGATCTAAGGGAACCTGTCTGGGCACAGTCTTTTCCGTTTCTTGCTAAGCGACCTTTCAGGTCGCGGTGAATCGGGTAGAGCGGGGCTTCAGGCCCGCGCTAAAATCTGCAATCTTATTTACGTTTTGCGGTTCAAACGCGAATGCGATTTGAGCCGCAGAACTTATCTCTAACGCCGCTGGACACGCTGGCCTAAAGGCAGTCTACCTTTACCAGCGATAGTGAGCGAAGGCCTTGTTGGCCTCGGCCATGCGGTGCACGTCTTCCTTCTTCTTGATGGCCGCTCCGCGCCCGTTGGCGGCGTCCAGCAACTCATTCGCCAGCTTGTCGATCATGCCCTTCTCGCCACGTCCGCGGCTGTAGGTCAGGATCCAGCGAATCGCCAACGACACCCGGCGGTCGGCATTGACCTCAACCGGGACCTGATAGTTGGCGCCTCCGACGCGGCGGGTCTTCACTTCCAACACGGGCTTGGCGTTCTCTACGGCCTTCTTGAACAGCTTGATGGCCTCGTCCCCACCTTTGTCTTCCAGCTTCTTCATGGCGCGATAGAAGATGTTCTGGGCGGTGCTTTTCTTGCCATCCCACATCATCGAGTTAACAAACTTGTTGACCAGAGTGGACTGATAGACCGGGTCTGCCAGTTGCTCACGCTTCGCGATGTATCCTTTTCTCGGCATAAATCCTCTAAGCCTTTGGCCGCTTGGCCCCGTACTTGGAGCGACTCTGCTTACGGTTGGCGACGCCTACGGAATCCAGCGTGCCCCGCACCACGTGATAGCGAACGCCCGGCAGGTCTTTTACGCGGCCCCCGCGGATCAGCACAATCGAGTGCTCCTGCAGGTTGTGGCCGACACCCGGAATATAGGTCGTTACCTCAATGCCATTGGTCAGCCGGACGCGCGCTACCTTGCGCAACGCGGAATTCGGTTTCTTCGGCGTCTGGGTGTAGACGCGGGTGCAGACACCACGCTTCTGCGGGCAGGACTGCAAGGCCGGACTTGCCGTCTTATACTTTGGCGCCGTTCGTCCCTTGCGCACCAGTTGATTAAATGTAGGCACTCTTTGCAGCTCCTTACGTTCTTCACGCCAACTCTGGGCTGGCCGACGGCTCACGCCGCAGCAAAACTCTCAGCGGCCACCAGGCCGCACTTTTAGCGTTGTGCCGTGAGCGGCCTGTTGGACGCTCATCGCGCACAAAATTCGTCCCATCTATTGGGACTGGGCAGCCTCTACAAGTGGCTCTTGCGGGCCGCTCTGCCCATGCTTCCCCGAACGCAACGCACGGGGAATATCGGTTTCCGATCAGGTTAGGCATACGACGGTGGCGCCGTGGTCGTTCCGCAAACCAGCCCGAAAGCCGGTGCGGACATAAGGAACGAGGGCACTCCGTTTCGTTGCCTCGGCCTGCATACCCACTGGAAAGCTCCAGCGGAAGCGCAGACACGTTTCAGCGAGGGCATCCTGCAATCCCATTCTACAGGATGGAGATCGATGCAGCACCGCCAGAGACTACAGGCAGGCCAAAATATGACTCGCGGAACCCACTCAATATATCAAGTCGCGAACTCTCCGTCAACCAAACGAAGCCAAATCGCGCCGGCAAAATTTCGGTCTGCGGGCCGCACGAGAATTTTCAAGTCACAACTCAACCAGGTTGCGCGGGTTTCAGGAATCGTCGCATAAATGGTCGATGTTCCAGCAGCGGCGACAAGGGCAACAAGAACAGCGGCGGCTTGCCGAAACTGTGAACAGCTTCTACACTGAGGGCTTTCCGTCAGGAATTATTTTTGCTTTCATAAATCCGCCGGCATTTTGCTTCGGCGGGGAGGGTACATGCAGCGGTTTTCCCCGGTTCGTGTCCTAGCTGCACTCTTAACGGCCTTTTTTCTTTCCCTTCTGGCCGGTTGCGGAGGAAGCGCCACAACGAACCCCACTCCAACCACAATCGTCGTCTCACCCACAACGGTTTCCTTGAATGAGGGGGGGGTGGCCACGCTTTCGGCAATAGCGCAAAATTCCTCGGGGTCTACAGTGGCGGCCGACATCACCTTCACCAGCAGCAACGCCAAAATCGCCACCGTCTCCACGGGCGGATCGATTTGCGGCGGGGTGTGGGACTCCGGATTTATCGATTGCAATGCCACCATCGGACAAGCAGGCGTCGGTCAGGTCACCATTACCGCCTCATCCGGCAGCGTGCATGCCTCGGCTACGGTTTACGTACACGAAAAAGTGGATCGGCTTATCGTCGATCCCCTGAGCGGCTGCACCACCCAGGGGCAGTTGATAAACGTATCGGCGTCCGCTTTTAACACCTCCGCGCCGGGATGCTCGCAGGCTTCTCCATGCGACATTACTTCCACCGTGGGGCCCATTGGATTTACTTCAAATGACTTTTCGATTGCTGCCAGCGCATCCGGAATAGAGTCGGCGTACTCTCCAGGTACGAATAGTCCAACCTATACTTCCGGCGGAAGCATTACCGGTTCCGCGGGCCAAACCTGCAAACTATCCAGCTTCAACGGGGTCACGGGCGCCACCGCATCGGTAGCATTGACAGGCACAAATACGATTGCCAGGGGAACACAACTGGCCGTCACAGATCAGGGCACGGGCGGAACAACCCCCCCAACGACGGCCACGCTGAGCAATGGTACAGCCACTTGTAGCGGTACCGCCAATGTGATCACCGCGTTATCCGCCAGTAGCTCTATTACGGCTGAAAATCCAGGAGCTACCAGCATCTTCGCTGGCGTTTCGGGTCTTAACAGTCCGGCTGTTCCCTACACTACCTGTCCGGTGGCCTCCATCTTCGTCCACAGCTCCGCCAGTCAGGATACGTCTTTCGCTCTGACCACCGGCGGGACGGTGGCGCTCACCGCCGACGTTTACGACAGCAATGGCCAATACATCAAACCACCGCTCACTTGGGGTTCGTCGGCCCCCGCAAGTGCGACGGTGACCGGTACGGGGACGGCCGCCAACAACCCGGGAACGATTACGGCAGTGGCGCCCGGAACGGCATATATCACCGCAAGCTGCAACTACCCAAGCTGCAATAAGAATCTGCCGGCCCAGTACAGTTTGAATGTGGCAACCGCAACCGTGAGCGGCTCGACCTCAACCACGGTTTATGCCGCCAGCACAAACTCCACCACGCTGATCCCTATTACCACCTCGAGCAATACCGCGGGTACGGCGATTACGCTCCCCTTCCTTCCAAACTCGATGGTATCTGACCCCGCCGGGACCACCCTTTATCTGGGATCCAGTTCGGGTTTGATGGTGGTGAACCTGAGTACCAGCGCAGTCACAACCCTGGGAGTGAACGGGACAATTGAGGCGATTGCGGCGGACGGAAAATCGCTGCTGATATCGGACAGCGTGGGGAATACCATCAATTACTTCAGCGTCAGTAGCCAGACCGTTCCGTTCGCACACTCGGGCGCTACAACGGAGTCGAGCGCATACACTCCGGACAGCGTGGTGAACGAATGGTTGAACGGAAACCAGCTTGGAGTAGCAATTCCTGGAGTATTCTTTGTCGTGCCGACGCTCGCCTATACCGGCAACGCCCTCGATATCAGCGGACAGGGCGGACTGACCTATATCACCAGCAGCAGCGCCCACGAAATTCATGTGCTTGCCACTTGCAATCAGGCCGAAGTGCAGGCACCACCGCTTAGCGCGAACAGTCCTACTTTCATCAAGGCCATTCCCAACGGAACAGGTGCGGTGGCTGCCGATTCGCCGGCAATTGATGTGGTCACGACGGGAGCAGTGTCGGCGAGCTGCCCGACAACTGCATCAAGTTCGATCGCCAGCTTCGATCTCGGCGCAGGACCATTCAACCCGCAACAGATGTTCCTGAGTCCCGACAGCTCGGCTGCCTGGATCATCAGCGACCTGCCGGAGTTGTTAAGTTTCAACCTTGCGACCTCCACTCCGTCGTCCATTCCCTTCATCGGCGGGGCCACAGCTTACAGCGGCGGCATCACGCCTGATGGGGCATTAATTTATGTTGGCGCCAGTGACGGCACCGTGCATCGCATCGCCGTCTCTGGCGGCGGCGACGTAGGGCAGATCGCGGTTGGCCTGAAAGATGCCAACGGCACTGCAGTCCCGCCCAACCTTGTATATGTGGTGCCGTAATTGCGGGAACAGCGTTTAACCTGCCGGTTTCTTGGCTTGGGCGAGTTCGCGGGCCACGCTGTCGAGTACGCCGTTGATAAAGTGCACTGACTCCGGCGTGGAAAAACGCCGCGCAATCTCCAGTGCTTCGTTGATCACCACGGCGGGCGGGGTCTGCGGAAATCCCAGAAACTCAGCCACCCCGGCGCGCAGAAGGTTGCGATCCACGGCTGCCATGCGGTCCATCCGCCAGTGCTCCGCATTGCGCTCAATCAACTGATCAATCTCGGCTCCGCGTTCGGCGGCAATACCGAACAGGTCGTCGGCAAAACTGCGCACCTTGTCATCGAGGTCCTGGCGTTCGCTCCAGAACGACTGCCGTACCTGATCCGAGTTCTGCTTTCCCATTTCCATTTGAAACAACATTTGCAGCGCCAGTTCGCGCGACTTCCTACGAGTGCCGGCTTTGCTCATCGCTTGCCGTCCGCTGCACTGGTCACGTGCTCGGCCACCTGCTGGCGCAATGACGCCATCTCCACCGCCGCCAGGCCAGCCTCGAATCCCTTGTTGCCCGCCTTCAATCCGGCACGGTCGATGGCCTGCTCCAGCGTGTCGCAGGTAAGCACGCCGAAAGCGTGGGGAACACCGGTCTCCTGCGCCGACTGGCCGACTCCGCGCGTCACTTCGTTGGCGATCACCTCATAGTGCAAGGTACCGCCGCGCAAAAGACAGCCAATGCAAATGACGGCATGGTAGTGCCCTGCCTGCGCAAGCTGCCGTGCTGCGGCAGGAATCTCGAAAGCGCCAGGCACGTGAGCAATAGTGATGTCGTTTGCATTTGCACCACACTGGCGCAAAGCCAGCAGCGCGCCATCCAGCAGACGCTCGGTGATGAAAGAATTAAAGCGGCTCACGACAACAGCGAATCGCTTGCCCGCTGCCTTCAGCGACGCTTCCAGGCCGCGATTTTCTCCCTCTTTTTTCGCGTAGGTCAGGAAGCCGACGCGAAGTCCACTCACTTCCACTTCGAAAAGACGCGCTCCATAAGGCGTGTCGCCGATCTCGCGGCGGACGGTCACGCCCAGCTTCTTGGCGATTTGCCATGCGCCATCGGCATCGGAGACTTCCACCATGGCATCGACGCTGGGCGCATCCGCGGCGACCAGAAACTCGATGCCTCCGCTTGCCGCCAGCATCTCGACTCCGTGGTTCCCACCCTCATGCCACTCATTGCCGGGGGTGAAACCCAGAGCGCGGAATAACTCCAGCGCAGGCTGCAACTCTTCCAGCGACGTGCCGGCAATGCGAGGGAAAACAATCGATCGGATCATGGTTAGGTTTCTATTCTAACTGGGGTGAGAGCCGAAGAGGATTTTCCCTGGCGATCGATAGTGTCTGAAAAGTGCATTGCTCAGTTCGATTTCCCGCCACGACCTCCAGTAAAAATGACGTCCGCACGCCGGTGGGTGACCCCTGTCACCGACATTTGGCTTTCAGGCTGGTATTTTTGAAACGAACGAAGTCGCGGAAGGTCGCAGAGGTCGGAGGGTTACAACGAGCTCTTGCGGCCTATCGGAGTTTTTATGAGTAGCCCAGGGAATCCCGACCCTCAGTCGATCAGGTTTACTCGCCAATCGGAGACAGAAAGCACTTGCATGTCTTGTTTCCAGACGGTACGTACCGACCGCTATGTGCCCCTGGAAGCAGCGGAAGATATTCATGCAGATGTTTGCCTGGTAAAACCCGAGCCTTCGGCGCACTATGTGCTTTTGTGACCACCCGCTGAAGAGCGCATTAATGCGCGGACGGAACCGTTAGCGAGTACCGCCGCCGACAAAGACTTGCGGATTGTAAGAACCCAATCCTGCCCAAACATTCAAGCCGTTCACCCGGGCCTTTCCGGGGCTGGATTTTCCGCAATGGTTCCACCACGCCAACCCAAGATGGATTTCAGACACCCTCTTTGGCCGGGAGCAAATCCAAATTTGTTGACGTGTTGCAGATGATCGACTTTCTTCGACGCTTTGACTTACCATTATCCGAAACTCATTCGATAACCGTTACGAACTGACCGGGAGAGACGAATCGTGCCGTCTAAGATACGCAAGCCCAAGCCGTTCCGCGCCGCATCGGCGGTGAAGGCTGCGGCCCGCCATGCGATCGGTACTCCCCCGCCAACGCGGACCGAGCCGGCGAGCAAGAAGCGGAAGCTCAAGGCCGACAAACATAAGCCAACCCTGAACAAGCTTCTCGACGAAGCCGGGGAATAGTTGTCCTCTACAATCATGCTTGAGTTCGTGCCTATGTGGCGGCAAGTCTCTATCGGCTGTCACTTGCGCAACCGGGCAACCATCGCAATTCTCCACAGCAGCCGGTTGCTGGCGGTGGCTTGCATTCTTTGCTTGGGAGCAGGGGCGCAATCCTCATCATCCCAGCAGACCGACTCGCACGCCAGCATAAACATGCAAATGCAGATGCCGATGGACTCGATGCCGCGCATGGGTCATGAGATGGACGCAGGCCGCGACTTCCTGATGCGCGAGTCGTCAGGGACCGGTTTTCAGCCCGCAGCGTGGCCCATGCCCATGTTGATGACGAGTGTCGGCCAGTGGCGCCTGATGTGGATGGCGCAGGCGTTCCTGGTGGACACGCAACAGACCGGCCCGCTCGGGGCCGACAAGTTCTACTCCACCAATTGGGGCATGCTCAGCGCCGTGCACCGGCTGGGCGGCGGCGACGTAATGCTGCGCACCATGCTGAGCCTGGAGCCCGCAACCGTCAGTGGCGAGTTCTATCCGCTGCTCTTCCAGACGGGGGAGACAGCTTATGGGCGACCCATTGTCAACGGCCAGCACCCGCATGACTTCGTGATGGAGTTGAGCGTGCAATACGCGCACGGGCTGGGTGAGCACGCGGTGTGGGACCTGTACTACGCGCCGGTCGGCGACCCAGCGTTGGGCCCGGTGGCTTATCCGCATCGCGCCTCGGCAGCGGAGATTCCGCAAAGCCCACTCGGGCATCATTGGGAAGACTCGACGCACATTCTCTACAACGTGGTCACGTCGGGCATCTCGTACAAGGCGCTGCGGCTGGAGGCATCCGGCTTTCACGGCGCAGAGCCCGACGAGAATCGGTGGAACTTCGATTTTGGGCCAATGAATTCTTACTCCGCGCGCCTCGCCGTCACCCCGACGGCAAGATGGCTAGCGCAGGTTTCGGCCGGTCATCTTGTGCACCCTGAGGCGCTGGAGCCGGGCAACGTTGTGCGTACCACCGCTTCCGTGGAATACATTGTCCCCCGGCCGCACGGTAATGCGTGGGCAACCACGCTGCTCTGGGGGCGCAATGGGAAGCAAGCTGTGCATTACGGTACCAATGCCGTGCTGGCGGAGACGGTCGTGCCCTTGAAGGAGAAAAATTTCGTCACTGGCCGCTACGAATGGTCACAGCGCGACGAACTATTCGCCAACGATCCCGCGCTGGCGCTGCAGCTTTTCCGGCAGACCGGCAGCCACTGGTTCGATATCAGCGCATACACAATTGGCTACACGCGCGACCTCGGCGTCTTTCACAACGTAGAAGCCGGACTGGGTGCGAACCTCTCGTTGTACGGCCTGCCGGACACCGTCAAACCGTATTACGGAGAGCACCCGCTGGGAGTGAATGTTTATCTGCGATTGCGGCTGAAGGAGAATCGGTGAAGCAGAGGCGACCGCGGATTTCGAGGATGAATGCGGACATTCTAAGAGCCAAAAGCTAACAGCCAAAAACTAAGAGCTAACGGCGGAATCGTCCAACGGCACCTCCACCACCATGCGCGTCCCTTGTCCGGCCGCGCTTTCGGGAGTAATAGTTCCCCCGTAGGCCTCGATCAGGGCTTTCGAGATGGCCAGACCCAGGCCATATCCGCCGGTATTACGCGCGCGCGAGCTATCGCCGCGATGAAAACGTTCGAAGAGATGGGCCAACTCTGACGGCGGAATTCCCGGCCCGTTGTCTTCCACCTCGACATAGCCCCGCGGACCATTGGAGCGCATGCGAAGCTTGTACGCTCCCGCCGACGGGACTGAAGCGGATGGCATTTTCCAGCAAGTTGGACCAGACCAGTTCGAGATCGTCGGCATCGGCGCGCACGGGCATTGGTCCGTTACTGGCGAAATGCACGGTGACGCCGCGCTCGCGGGCCACCGGGGCAAGGCGCTCTAGGGCGCTCTGGCAAGTGGTGGCCACTTCCACCGCTTCCAGGTCGCGGCGGGCACTGCCCGAGGCCCACTGTTCAGCGCGCGCCAGGCGGAGCATCGAATGCATCAGTTGCTCGAGGCGCGCCATATCGTCGAGGGCCTGCTCCAGGCCGGCGCGATACTCTTCTGCTGCCCGTGGCCGCTGCAACAGCGACTGCAGCGTAGACTTTAGGATTGCAACGGGCGTTTTCAACTCGTGAGCGGCGTTGGCCAGAAATTCGCGTTGCTGAGTGAACGCACGATGGAGTCCCTCGAGCATCGCGGTCATTGCCTGTGTCAGAGGCGTAAGTTCCGTCGTGCTTAGGGCGGCTTCGCCGTGATTCAGCGTCCAGTTCGAAGCGTTGACTAGGGCGGCGCTCGCGGCCAATTCAGCCAGGGGGCGCAATCCCCGCCGCAAGCCCAAAACCGCAGCGCCCACGGTAATCAGCAATAACACGCCGCCACCCGCCGCAATGTAGAGGCCGGCACGTGCGACAGCGCGCGTCATCTGGTCGGTAGGCGCCGCATAGGTTACGGTCAATACATCGGTCGAAGGCGCATCGCCTTCGCGATCGAGGACGGGAACGTTCTCCAGTCGCACCGCGCGATAACGGACGCCATCGACCGTAAAGTTCGCGTGCTGCCGGTTCTTCTTGGGAATGGCCTGCAAATCAGGTGGCCAATTCCGCGACCGGGCGAGCACGTGTCCGTCGCCAGTGGTCACCTGGTAAAGATCGGGATGTTGCCTCTCCAGCGGGGGGGGAACCAGAGCGTCTTCGAAGATCAAGGTGGGATGCTCATCTTCGGAGTACCGCACCAAAGCAGCGACACTCATCGCCCGCCCATGCAGGCCGGCATCGAAGGCGGTGCGCAATTGACGCCGAGTGAAAAACACCGCCACCGCAACGATGCCGATGGCGAGTAGCAACTGCGAGATGACTACCGCTGCGATCAGCCGGCGCTGAATTGAGGTCTGTCGCATATTACCCGCGAAGCATGTATCCCTGCCCGCGCAGAGTGTGAAACAATTTGCTTTCTCCACCGTCCTCGAGTTTACGACGCAAGCCGGAAACGTAAACCTCGATGACATTACTGAACCGTTCCCAGTTGAAGTCATAGAGATGCTCAAGCAACTCGGTCTTGGGCACCACTGCCCCGGGCCGGTGCGCCAAGTATTCAAGAACACGGTATTCCATCGCGGTCAGGGTAACGAGCTTTCCTTTGCGGCGTACCGAGAGATCAGCCGTATTGATTTCCAGATCGCCGACCTTCAACACTGCCGCGCTCTGCCCCTTACCACGCCGGATCAAAGCTTTGGCGCGCGCCAACAGTTCTCCCAGGTCGAACGGCTTGGCAACATAGTCGTCGGCGCCCGCGTTCAACAACGCTACTATTGACTCCTTCTCGTCGCGCGCAGTCAACACCAGCACCGGGACAGCCGAGCCTCCGCTTCGCAGGCGTTGCAGCACAGCCAGTCCGTCGAGTTTAGGGAGCATCAGGTCGAGGACCACCAGATCGTACGGGTTCGACTCTGCCATGAACGCGCCGTCTTCACCGTCGAGCGAAACATCTACCGCGTAGCCGGCGCTTTCGCGCAAACTGCGGGCGACATTTTCGGCCAGACGGGCTTCGTCCTCGATAATCAATACCCGCATGTTGCTTCTATCCTATGCCAACGCTAAGCCAGGCAAGCTGAAGGAAGCCTTAAGCGGCTCCGTCACTGGTTCAGCTTGCGTTAAGGTACGTTCCAGCATCTTAAGTTGAGTCCTCCATGGGGGCCGTGTACATGAGCCAGAAGACTATCGCGCTGATCGCGTGCCTATTGCTTGCGGCGGTGGCAGCGCGCGCGCAAGCCGTGCCGCCCGCTGAAGCCGCTGCCCGGGCCACGATCAACGCGCAAGCGCCAGCCGCCACAATTTCGCTGACGCTTGCCGATGCGCTGGCGCGCGCCCGGGCCAACAGTCCCCAGTTTCAGGCGGCACTGATGCAATTAGGAATTGCGCGCGAAGACCGCGTGCAAGCGCGGGCGGCCCTTCTCCCCGGCGTGGACTACGACAATGGATTCATTTACACCGAGGGCAACGGCACGCCCTCAGGGCGGTTCATCGCCAATAATGGTCCGCACGAGTACATCAGCCAGGGCGCCGTGCAGCAAGTAGTTGGCTTGGGACAAGTCGCTGATTACCGGCGCGCCGCCGCCGCGCAAGCCCTTGCCCGAGCCAAGGCTGAGATCGCAGTTCGAGGCCTGACCGTCACCGTGGTGCGGGAGTTCTACGGACTGCTGGCCGCGCAGGAAAAAACGCAGAGTACGCGGATCGCCGCCGACGAAGCCCAGCACTTCCTCGACAACAGCCGCAAGCTGGAGCAGGGCGGCGAGGTCGCGCACTCCGATGTGATCAAAGCGCAGATCCAGGCCAACGATCAGCAGCGCGCGTGGCAGGATGCAACGCTTGGCGAACAGAATGCGCGGCTAAGTCTCGCAGTCTTGCTGTTCCCAAACTTCTTTCAGGACTTCTCGCTGGTGGACGATCTTGCCGCTGCGCCCGCGTTGCCGACGATTGCCGAGGTGCAACAGATGGCGCAGAAGAACAATCCGCAGCTGAGCGCCGCCTTCGCCGCTACTCGAAGTCGCCAACCACGAAGTCACGGTCGCGCGTGCGGGACATCTGCCTACGTTGGTGTTCGATTACTTCTACGGTATTGACGCGAACCATTTTGCCGTCAGCACCGATGGCATCCGCAATCTGGGTTATTCGGCCGCGGCCACGCTCAACATTCCGGTGTGGCACTGGGGCGCGATTGAGAGCAGGGTAAAACAAGCTGAGTTGCAGCGTCACCAGGCACAGGTGGAGCTGAGTGCGGCGCAGCGTCAGGCGATCGCCGATTTGCAATCGTTCTACGCTGAGGCTGAAACCGCGCGCGCAGCAGCTGGACACATTGCGCAACTCCGCCGAACTCGCAGCCGACAGCCTGCAGCTGACCAACCTGCGTTACCAGGCAGGCGAGGCCATCGCACTGGAAGTGGTGGACGCGCAGAACACCCTGACGCAGGCGCGCAACAATTATCGCGATGGCGAGGCCCGCTACCACGTGGCCATCGCCAACCTGCAGACGCTGACGGGGGCGTTCTAACCATGAAAGCGACAACGCATTCCCAACGCGCTGCTGTTCTTGCTGCTCCTCGGCCTTGTCTCAGCATGCTGGTGTCCTGCTCCAAGAAGCCAGAGGAAACCGAACCGGTGGTCACCGTGCAGACCGCGGTCGCGCAACGCGGCACAATCCAGCAGATCATCAGCGCCGAAGCCGTTCTGTTTCCGCGTGACCAGGCGGCCATCACTCCGAAAGTCGTCGCGCCGGTAAAAACGTTTTACGTGAATCGCGGCAGTCGCGTGCATCGCGGTGAATTGCTCGCGGTGTTGGAGAACCGCGATCTCGCCGCCGCCGAGGTCGAGAACAAGGGTACGTACGAACAGGCGCAGGCAGCCTATGGGCTTGCGACCTCGTCGGCTTTGCCGGAAGAGTGGCAGAAGGCTGAAGCTCGATCGTGAAGACCACGAAGGAAGCTTATGACGCGGAGCAGAAGGTTTATGACAGCCGCCGCTTTCTGTTCCAGCAGGGCGCTCTCCCGCGCAAGCAGCTCGACGAATCGGCGGTCGCGCTGGTCCAAGCCAAGGCGCAATACGAAATGGCCGAGAAGCACCTTTCCGCGCTGCAATCGGCGGGTAAGCAAGCACCAATGAAAGCGGCACGAGGACAGCTCACTTCGGCCAAAGGGAAATACGAAGGCGCCGCCGCACAGCTTGCTTACACGGAGATTCGCAGCCCGATCGATGGCGTGGTCACCGATCGTCCCAGCTATCCCGGCGAAACGCCTCCGCCGGGCACTCCGCTGCTGACCATCATGGACACTTCATCGGTGATCGCGCGCGCGCACATTCCGCAGAGCTGATGCCGCCGCGCTGAAGCCGGGAGATACTGCGACCATTGCTGCGCCGGGAGAGGTCGCGTACAGGGTAAGGTCACGCTGGTAAGCCCGGCGCTCGATCCCAACAGCACTACCGTCGAAGTATGGATCGAGGCCGCAAATCCCGATGGGCGGCTGCGTCCGGGCACGACCGTCAACGTTCAAATGGTTGCGCAAACCTTAAACGATGCCATCGTGGTGCCGGTGTCCGCGCTGCTGAAGACTCCGGAAGGCCAAACCACGGTGATGATCGTCAGGGACGATCGCGCTCATCAAGTGTCGGTGGAGACGGGCATTCGCCAGGGCGATCGCGTGCAGATCGCCAAAGGCCTGAGCGGCGGAGAAACGGTCATTGTGAGTGGCGCTTACGGCCTGCCCGACAACACGAAAGTGAAAATTGCGGAACCCGCGCCGCCGGCAAACTCCGAGCAACCCCGACTCCAAGAACGGCAACGCCAAGGACTGAATGTGCGCATGAATTGGAAATCCATGCTCCAGCGTTTGCGCACCAGCGGCCCGGCGGACGAGCGCTATTGGTTCACTCGCTACGCGAAATCGCTGATCTTCCTCATCCTCGTTCTGGTGATGGCCGGAGCCTATCTCGCCTTCACCATTCCAATTTCGGTTTTTCCCACCACCGATTTTCCGCGCGTCGTCATCGGCGTCGACAACGGGGTGATGCCGATCGACCAGATGATGGTCACCATTACGCGTCCCATCGAAGAGTCGGTAAACAGCGTGCCGGGACTGCAGCAGGTCCGCTCCATCACCAGTCGCGGCTCGGCTGAAGTGGACCTGTTCTTCGACTGGCACGTGGATATGGTTACCACGCTGCAACTGGTAGACGCAGCGCTCTCTCGCATTCGCTCCCAGTTGCCGGCGACGGCGGTCATTCAATCCCACCGCCTGAACTTCTGCCAGCTTTCCGATCATTGGATACAGCCTTACGTCCGATACTGTCCCGCAAACGCAGCTCTGGACGATGGCAACCTATGATCTGAAGCCGCGCCTCAATCGTCTCGACGGCGTGGCCACCGTGGTGGTGCAAGGCGGACAGGAACCGGAGTTCTACCATCACTCCCGATCCTGCCAAGTTGCTGGCGGCAAGTGTGACCGTCGCCGACATTCTCGACGCGGTCCGGCGGACCAACCTCATTGATTCGCCTGGCCTGATGCAGGAGAACCATCAGCTTTATCTCGCGCTGGTGGACGGCCAGGTGAAAGATCCGGCGCAACTCTCGCAAATCGTAATCAAGGCCACGCCAGCCGGAATTCCCGTCCGGGTTGGCGATGTGGCCGCGGTTGCTCCCGGCGTGAAGCCGGTGTACACCATCGTGACCGCCAACGGAAAGCCGGCGGTGCTGCTCAACATCAACCGTCAGCCCGACAGCAATACGGTCGCAGTCGCAGATGAAGTTCACGCCGAGGTCGACCGCATTCGGCAGTCGCTGCCGCCGGGAATCCACATCGAGCCGTTCTACGATCAGTCGCAGATCGTAACCGCAATCCATCAAGAGCGTTCGCGACGCCATCCTGATCGGCCTGGTGCTGGCCTCGATCATCATGGTCCTGTTCTTGCGCGACTGGGGAGCCTCGGCGGTTGCGGGGCTGGTCATTCCGGTCACGGTGCTGGTCACCTTCATCGCACTGAAGGCCCTGAACCAGAGTTTCAACCTGATGACGCTGGGCGGGCTGGCGGCGGCGGTGGGCCTGGTGATTGACGATGCCATCGTCGTGGTCGAAAACGTCGCCCTGCATCGCGCCGCCGGGCAAGGCAGGGTGGAAGCGGTCCACAGCGCGCTGAGCGAGATCACTACGCCACTGGTTGGCTCCACCATTACGCCGATTGTCGTGTTCCTTCCGCTAATCGCGATCACCGGCGTTACCGGAGTGTTCTTTCGCGCGCTGGCTGTAACCGTGGGCGTGTCGCTGCTCACGTCGCTGGGTCTTGCTCTCTCCTTGACTCCCACCTTGAGCCAGTACTTCATTCACAGCAAGAACAGCGAAGCCGCACCGCGCAGCGATCTCAGCGAGAAGGACAAGTTGCTCGCGGCTGAAGATGCCGCTTTGAGTGGACGCTTCCGCCGCGTGATCGAATTCTACGAACGCTGGCTGCGCTTTGCGCTGGATCGCCCCAGGTGGATTGCAGTCTTCTCCGCAGTGCTGGTGATTGCGTCCTTCTTCTGCTACAAAGCGCTCGGCTCAGACCTGTTGCCGGCAATGGACGAAGGCGGCTTCGTGCTCGACTATCTCACTCCCGCGGGCACCTCGCTGGAGGAGAGCAATCGCATGCTCAGCCACATCGAGCGCATGCTTCGGCAGGTTCCCGAGATCGAGAGTTTCTCGCGACGCACCGGCCTGGAGCTCGGTCTGGCTGCGGTTACCGAAGCGAACCGGGGCGATTTTGCGGTGAAGCTGAAAAACAAGCGCAGCCGCAGCGTGGACGAGATCACCGAAGAGCTGCGGGCCGAAATCAACCAAAAAGAACCCGCCGTTGAGGTCGAGTTCGTGCAGGTGTTGCAGGACATGATCGGCGACCTGTCGAATGCGCCGGAGCCGATCCAAATCAAGCTGTTCTCGCCCGACGCCGCGCTCTTGGCTCAGTGGGCGCCGCGGATCGGCGATGCCATCGGAAAAGTGCAGGGCGTGGTGGATCTTCGGAACGGAATCGAGAACACCATCAGCGGCCCGGCGACGGTTTTCCAGGTTGATCCGACGGTGGCCGCGCGCGCCGGGTTCACCCCGGAGGAAGTGGCGATCGATGCCTCCGCCATTCTCGAGGGCGAGCCCGCGGCCACGCCCGTCATCGCGCAGGACATCGCCTACACCATTCGCGTGCGCTATCCCGACGCCAACCGCAGCTCCTTGGCGGCGATGAGCAACACGCTGCTGAACAGCGCGAGTGGGCACACCGCGACGCTTGGGCTCGCTGGCGAACATCACGGAACTGCCGGGGCAGACGGAAATTCGCCGCGAGAACCTGCAGCGCGATGTGGCCGTCACCGCGCGCCTGGAAGGACGCGATCTGGGCAGCGGTGTCGCGGCCGTGCAGAAAGTGGTTAACGGCCTGCATGTGCCGTCGTCCATCCGCATCATCTACGGGGGGACCTACGAGGAGCAGCAGCAATCGTTCCATGACCTGGTGCTGGTGCTGGTGCTGGCCGTCCTGCTGGTATTTCTGGTGCTGCTGTTTGAATTTCGCACCCTGGCGGCGCCGGTGGCGATTCTGTCTTCGGCGCTGCTCTCCACCTCAGGCGTATTTCTTGCGCTGCTCATAACCCGGCATCACCTTCAACATCGCCTCGTTCATGGGGCTTATCATGGTGATCGGCATTGTGGCGAAGAATGGCATTCTGCTGCTCGACGCCGACCAGCGCTTCCGCGCCGCCGGATACTCCGCGCACGATGCCATGATCCAGGCAGGCCGTCGCCGTTTGCGCCCCATCGTGATGACGGCCATGGCCGCCGTCGCCGGCATGCTGCCCTTGGCGCTGGCGCTGGGCGCCGGTTCGCAGATGCTGCAACCGCTGGCCATCGCGGTAATCGGAGGCATCACCATTTCGATGGTGCTCTCGCTGATCATCACTCCCGCTGTTCACTTTTACCTGAGTCACGAAACCAGCCCTACAAAAGCCAATTGAAAGAGGAGAAACCATGAAACGGATTTTTGCACTGTTCTTCGCAGCCACCCTTCTGGCCGCCGTGCCAGCGCTCGCGCAGAAACAATACAAAGTAGTCAATACCGTCAAGCTAGGTGGCGAAGGCGGTTGGGACTACCTCTATTACGACAAAGATGGGCAACGCCTGTTCATCACGCGAGGAAGCCACGTGATGGTGGTCGACGCGAATACCCTGAAAGTGAGCGGCGACATTCCTGATCTCTCCGGCATTCACGGGGTCGCTCTTGCGCCGGAACTGGGCCGCGGCTTCGTCAGCAATGGCGGAGACAACACCGTTACCATCTTCGACCTGAAGACGCTCAAGAAACTGGACAGCGTGAAGGTTGGCGAGCGGCCAGACGCCATACTTTACGATCCGTTCACCAAGCATGTCTTCACCTTCAACGCCCGCAGCAAGGATTCGAGCGTGGTGGACGCTGCCAGCGGCAAGGTGGTGGGCACCGTTCCACTCGGCGGCAAGCCGGAGTTTCCCGTCACCGACGGCAAGGGCAAGGTGTACGCCAACATTGAAGACAAGAGCGAGATCGCCGCGATCGATGCCACCAAGCTCTCGGTCTTGAATCGCTGGTCAGTGAGTCCGTGCCAGGAGCCCAGCGCGTCTGGCGTTCGACGTAGCTCACCATCGCCTCTTCGCCGGATGCGACAACAAGATGATGGCCGTCGTGGACTCCGATACCGGCAAAGTCGTTACCACCGTGCCGATAGGGGCGGGAGTTGATGCCGGCCGGTTCAATGCCAATACGCAGGAGGTATTCATGTCCTGCGGCGGTGATGGTGTGCTGACCATCATTCACGAAGACAGTCCCGACAAGTACACGGTCACGCAGAATTTGCCCACCGCCAAGGGCGCGCGCACCATGGCCATGGACTACGCGAGCAATACCGCCTATCTGGTGACCGCGCAGCGCGAAGCGACGCCGCCTGCTCCGGGACAAAGACCGGCCATGGTGCCAGGCAGCTTTGAGCTGATCGTGGTGAAAGCGGAGTAAAGTCCCCGTCTGTGATAGTTCCGACAATGTGGGAGCTATAGCTGTGTTAGTAGCTCTAGCAGCCGTGGTCAATGTCCCGTTTTGAAAGGGCACGGCTTCAGCCGTGCCGCAAGTGCCGCGGAATGAATGTGGCTTAAGCCGCTGAGGGATACTCTCTTCAGAATTCCGACTGCTACGGGCTGCTGCCCCTCTCACGCACGTCTAAGGCAGCACTACAGTTGGTGTAGTCCTGCTTTGAAGGGGCACGCCTTCAGGCGTGCCGTTGAATCAACCAGAGAGCCCGGCTTGAGCCGCTGAGAGACAATCCCTCAGCTGCCTAAAGGCCAATTCTCTGTGCGCTCCTGTCGGCACGACTGAAGCCGTGCCCCTTTAAGACCAGATATACCAACCTTAGCGCTGCTCTAGTGGCCCTCCTTCTTGGCGCTGGGCGGCAGCAGATTGTTCAGCCGCAAATACATCGCGGCAGCGCTGTAATGGTCGGCCCAACCCGTAGCGAGGTAAATGAGCGCCGCTGCCCGAGGGCCGCTGCGACCACCGTAGAGTTCCACCGGCTGGCCTAGGGCCGAATCATCCGCCTTGGCCAGGACCTGCTCGCAGTAGGCGAACGAATCCTTCAGTACCTTGGTCAGCATTTCTTTGGAATCGCTTTCACTTAGTTTGAGCTCGCGCGGCTGGCTCGCCCGCGACGCGCGCACACAGAGAATTGTTGGACTCGGTAACGTGCATGACCAGATGCGCGAAGCTCATCTGCTGAGGCGTCGGATGGTAGCTGTACTTGTCGGCGGGCATTTCCTCGGCGGCACCAATCAGGTTCTTTGACTGGCGCTGTTCCAGTTGCCGCACGGTGCTGACTACCGGATTGCTGACGACCTCGGCTGGCGGCTTGGATTGCGCGATCGCGGCGGGCGCGAGCGCCAAGCATCAAAGCTGCAATGGTTACGATGTTTCATGTCTCCCCCACACTCATAAAGATGGGAAAAAGCATATCGCATTTTGAAGCGACTGGGGATAAACGCCTGTGCCGTGGCTGAAATCCGTATTACGAATTCGCACGGTGCTGCATCAACCGCAGCAACTCGAGTCCCGCCTGCTCGGCGTCGCCATGTTTGAAATCCTTCTGCAATAGGACGGTAGATGCCTTGGGCGCCAATGACTTCAGCGAAGCTGCCGCGCTGTCTGCAGGCAGCGAAGAGCTGTCGGGACCGAGGACGATGTAGTCCACTTTCGCGGCGCTCAAAAGAGTCTTAGCGTCATGCATCCTGCAAGTGGACAGCACCTCGTATCCATGATGCTGCAGCAGAGTTCTCACAAACGCGCACAGGTCAGGCGATTGGTCCACGAACAGAACCAGCGGGCCGGCTCTTGACGGCGCCCGGGTTGGTGAGAGCACGCTCTTTGAGAAAAGAGACGATGGCTTCCTCTTCCGAATCGTAGATGCGGAAGATGGTGGTGAGTTTCGTCATTCGCAGCAGGTTGTCGAGGAATGGCGGCACGGCAGCCAGACGCAAGTCGCCGCCGCGGTTTCGGGTATGCGACAGGAACCGCACCAGCAAGCCCATACCGGTGCTGTCCACGCGGGTCACTTCGCTAACCTGCACCACGATACGCGTGGACTCCAGCAAGCCGCGATTGATGCAGGCTTCCAGCATGGTAATCTCTTCGCCGGTGACGATTCGGCCGACGCACTTGATCACAAATACTCGGCCGCAATGGCGTGAATCCAGAGACAGTGACATGCGTGTCCTTTACCCGATAGATCTGTTTGCTTCTGGCGAGCGCCAACATCAGCCTTGCATTGATAATCCGTATCCTGTCTTTCCCAACTCGAACCATGGGAAGAAGCATAGCGCATTTTGGAAGTGGCGGGGATTAACCCATCCGCCACTCTTAAATCCGTGTTACAAATTCGTACTGTGCGCTTGGAGGTTATGCCGTGGGAGCCAGCATCTCGCCTGCTGCGGGTCCAAACAATGTGCCGCCAAAACCGATGCCGGCGGGAGTCTGGCTGCAATACCTTTATCTGTTGCGAGTTCCCATCCTGGTGGCCATCACGCTGGTTGCGTTGCCGATCGTGTCTCTGTTCACCTACCGGCAGCTGCTGGGAAACCTGTTTCTTCTTAATCCCTGGAACATTCTTTGGACCATGGTCGCGACTACCACCCTGGCCTTTAGCATCCTGGTGGTGTTCCGGGTGGTGTTGCTGAATGGCAAGGAACGGTTCGGGATTCAGCAAGCGCTGACCGAGGACTTCGTTTCCCCTCGCGCCCTGTTGTTAACTGAGTCGCTGGCCGTGCCTATGTTGATCGCCATCGTCTTCAGTAATGGGCAGGCCCAGAATGCTCTTTCCCTGCGGCTCAGCGCCGCCCTCGTGGGCCTTGTCGCGGTGCATATTATGGGCTATGGCGTCTTGTGGCTCACCGTGCTGTTATCGCCTCGCTATCACATACCTGCGGAGGATCGATATCCGGTACGCTTGCCTTTCCTGCACACATGGCTGGCATGGGCTTACCGTTACAACGTGGTTTCCAGCGAGACACGCCGGCGACTTGGGTATTGGGGCAAAGAGTTGCCCGAGGGCTTGCGGGCCGGGTATTTCGATCCCGAAACCGGATTGCTTTATCCAGGGCAGTGGCTCAGCTTCATCATGTTGGCATGCACGATCGCGTTATATCTGGTCCTCGGTTGGTTCAAGCACGCGCGCCTCGGTCAACAGTTCGGCGTTCCGGCCATTGCCTACATAATTCTGCTGTTAATTCTTTTGAACTGGAGCCTGGCTATAGCGGCATTCTTTCTGGACCGCTACCGGGTGCCGCTGTTGCTGTTGCTGCTCGGATTTGTTGTCGTCAGCAACCGGGCCTCAAAATCGGACAACTTTTATGAACTGCGGCCCGCTTCAACGATACCCGCAGTGAGTCCCGCGCAGGTCCTCACTGCTGCAAATCGGCTGGCGCCGGACGCCGATCATCCTCGGGGACGTGTGACCGTCATTGCGACGGCGGGCGGAGGCATCCAGGCCGCAGCCTGGACCGCACAAGTGCTCACGGGCCTTCAGGCACAACTCCGCAGCGGTCCGCCGGCGCAGGCGGTCAACTTCGCCGATTCCATCGCTCTGATCAGTTCGGTTTCCGGCGGAGCCGTGGGTACCATGTACTTCGTCAACTGTTACCACGCCGATGCGCCGCCCTACGGGTTTACGGCGACGGATAGCGAGCTTCCCAGTATCGTGCAAGCCGCCGAGAAACCGAGCCTCGACGACATCGCCTGGGCCATGGTTTACCCCGATCTGTCGCGCATCCTTTTGCCCTATCTTAAGAGGGAAAAGGGCAAGCTCATTGACCGCGGATGGGCGCTGGAAGAAGGCTGGCGTAGCCGCGGGCCTATAACCGCTAACTTGGGCGAGTGGCGCCAGGGAGTTCAGCAAGGCTGGAGGCCCGCGGTTATCTTCAACGCAACCTTGGTCGAGAGTGGGGAGCCGTTACTGCTGGCTACCACCAACATCCAGCAGAAAAATCAGATTGAGCGCCCCCAGCGAAGAACCTTCGCCGAGTTGTTTCCCAGCAACGATATCCCAGTCGTTACTGCGGTGCGGCTGGCCGCCACCTTTCCCTTCGTAACCCCCGCAGCCAGAGCCATCGCCAGCGGTCCTCAGTACCACGTCGTGGATGGTGGGTACTACGATAACTACGGCGTTAACAGCCTACTGGAATGGCTGAACGAAGCCTTGGCCTCCATTCCTCCTGAAAAAAGACCGGACATACTGATTATTCAGATTCGCTCGTTTCCAGCCGGCGCCATCAACCCAAGTGCGGGCAGCAAAGGCTGGTTTTACCAAGCGGAGGCGCCGGTGTCGGCTTTACTGAACGTCCGCACCACGGGGCAGTTGGTGCGCGACCGCGAAGCGGTTCTGAGTTTTGCGGCTCAATGGTCGGAGGAGAATGCAAAGATCCGTTTGGCGACTTTTGAATTCCAAGGCAACGACCCGCCACTGTCCTGGCAAATGAATCCCGCCCAAATCAAGGACATTCAAGACCAGTGGCATGACCGCATCTACGGGGCAAAGAATGGAGACTGGCGGGAAGTCAATTGTTTTTTCCGTCCCCACAGCCAGGAATGCATTGAACACCCGCCCGCGGAAAAGAAAGGCCCTTGGTAGAAACCGCCCCGAGGGATGGGATCAGCACTATAGCAGTTTCACCTCAGGTGTATAGGTCACGATGTGGAGTACGCCTCCCAGGCGAACAATTGCGGGGAGTTGCTGGACCCCGCTTTAGGGAAGGTCTGATTAAGCCAGTTGGAGCCCCAGGGGCTAAAGCCCAGCCTTTATATCAGGTATCTAGGGACGGCCTGAAAGCCGTCCCTTCAAAACGTGAAACTCTCATAAATAATCCAGCTGAAGCGATGCTCCACCCTGTACACCAAGTGAAAATGATCTAATGGAAAGCGCCACGCTCCCTGGTGTGAGAAAAGGTGGCGCCGGTTAGTCTGTGAATTTTCTCTACCTTATCAAGATAGTGTATCTGGGAGAGGCGATGCCATTGGCCACTATTTCCAGATAGCTAAGTCCCGTTTCCATACCGGACGGTATGTCAACGTGGGTGGACGTGATGCCCGGAAAGTCCACCGCCATGCTGTTGTGGTCATGCGTGCGGCAGTAAAAAACGTGCCCCGTGCTGACATTGGTCAGACGCACAATGGGGTAATTTGTGGCCGCCTGCGCATCGTCTCCATAGGCAACCGCCTGCGAAAAGCCGTTGAAGTTTCCGCCGCCGAGGAGGAAGCTGCTCCCCCGCGCCAAGCCTCCCGCGCCTCCGACGATAAACGCCTTGGGCTTCCAATTAGGATTGGGGGTGCCAGTGGGCGTGTAGATTTCGACATCGCGGCTGCCGTCGGTGTATAGGACTTGTCCGGTTGGAAGGACGAGCATCCGTCCGTACCAGGAGGAGTTGTTTGGGGAGTTAGGTGTAGCTGGGACTTGGTTTAGGTTTGTGCCATCCCACTCGAAGAAAAGTGTGCCATTACGGAATATGCCGGGACTTGCACTGACCAGCACGTTGCCGTCGGGTAGCAGGGCCGCGGGACCGTCAGCCACATCCAGCCCGTCAGGAAAATCCGGGCCCGGCGTCCACACGCCCGTGGTGGGGTTGTAAATCGAGGTGTGACCAGCGCCCGCGCCGTTGGCGCCAGTCGCAAAGACGGTGCCATCGGGCCGCAACATTGCGGGACCAACCTCATAAGAACCGTGGGAATCCCAGAGTTGTACAATCGTGCTGCCCGCGGTCGTCCACGAGCCGGTGCTGGGATTGTATATTTCGGAGTTCATGCCGTTAGGGTTAAACATGTTAACGTAGGCATCGACCGTCAGCACCTTCCCGCCGGGAAGCAACGTCCAGCCTTCTTCGTCGTTCTCGTCGAACTTGCCGGAACCAGTCGGCGTCCAGCTGAGGGTGGTTGCATTGAACAGAGCCTGCTGAGTGCTGCAACAATTGGCCATCATGAATGTCCCATTGTTCAGAACCACGCTCTGGGCATCGCCAATGCTGGTCCACCCGCTGGGCGGGTTTACCGGCGTCCAGGCATCGTGTAGCGGGTCGTATATGGCGCCTTTGTTGGTCCAAACGTATTGAGCGAAATTCTGTTCTCCGCCCTCAACGATGACTCGGCCGTCGGGCAGCACCGCAGAAGCGAAAAAAAGCGGACCGTAATTCGATGGCAGGGAGGCAAGCTGAGTCCAAGTTCCGTTTAGGTAGCTGCCATTAATGTCTGGGGTTAACTTCCACCAATCGATAAAGCCGTCATTCGGGTCCTCGTGGTGGACCATAACAGTTCCATCGGTGAGCAGCAGAGCGTGACCAGCGGTGAAACTGGGTTGGTGGACTAAAGGCTGCCACGATTGTGCGCTGGCGACGCCTACCGCGGCCAACAGCACTCCTGTAGCGAATCCGAGCATTCGCGAAAGCTTCATTTTTCTCCTCAAATGGTACGTCCGGTGAATGGGCGAGTTCTGACGCGGACCTCTGACATCTTTAGGACGTGCGAGCGGTCAACTACATCTCGACTCAAAGTAGGGGCGTTTAAAATCTACTCTGGACAGGTTAGGAATGTCAATGAGGCCAGAAAAAGGTAGTGGCTCAGTTAAGCACCGCTACCAGAAAAAAAGGGGGCATCAAATTAGTCTGAAACTGAAACCCTATCGGATTAATTTCGGCGAGCGAAGGTACTTTGCAACTATCAGGAAGACGGCCGCGATCCCGCCAAAGATTGCGCCCATCCCCAGCATCACCAGCGGCACAATGAAAAAGCGCAGGTTCCAGCCGGCGCCAATGCGCGCTTGCGTAGGGTCATGCGGATCGTAGCGAATGAGATGGCGGCTGCCGACCCGGAACTGCGCAGCTCGATCGGCGGTTTGCTGGTAGTTCTGGCTCTGGAAGCTGATCAGCTCTGCCGTGATAGGTCTGCCCTCAACGGTGTACAGAACCTGCAAACTTGCGGCATATAACTGCTGATGCGGAGGCGCCGGTTGTGCCACCACCTCGCTGCGGATGACTTGAGCTTCGGTCTCAGGCCAGGTTTGCAAAAGCTGGTACTGCCGCCAGAACAAGGGCAGGCTCAAAATCACGCACAGCATACACAAGATGAGAGTGGCGACTCCAAGCAACGTCAGGATGTCGTATTTGTCGCTGCTCAATCGCGCACCTTATATCCGTTTAGAAATTGTAGTCGTGGCGGGTACGGGTAGAGCGGAGCTGAAGCTGGATTATTCATCTGTTCTCGCAGCAGAAGGCGGCAAGTGCTGAAGGGGCGTAGCCTTAGCTGCGCCGTTGGAAGCCCTTTATTTTTGTCATCAGGAGCCCACTTTAGTGGGCGAGGGATCTGCTTTTGCGAGTTTTTCAGCAAACTATTTAGCCACTTAGGACTTCTGTGAGGACACGAACTGCGAATTCCCTCAGGGGCTAAAGCCCAACGCTCCACGCCCACGTACAGGCACGGCTTCCGACTGTAATCCGCTTCCCATACATCGCAACACTTTTCACTCTCGTAGCAATGTCAATTCTAAGCTGATGAATGCATTAGAGAGGGATTGGCATTTAAATTGCACTCGGAGTCGCAGGTGGTTTCTAGACCTACTGGGGCCAAATTCGAAATCTCGGCTTAGATCCTTGGAGGCTTTGGACGACATGAAACGCATTGCGTTGTTACTACTCACCGCACTATGGGCCACGGGAGCATATGCCGGCATAGTTTGGGACTACGCGCCCGTTGACACCGACGCTGTTTGCTGTTGGCAAAATCAGACGGCGGGGCAGAATTTTGCCGACAACTTCACGCTGGCGGGGAACACGACCTTAACCGGTTTCAACCTCTTCACTGGCAATTTCCCGCCGACCGGCACCTATAACGTCCACCTGTACGCCGACAGCGGTGGCGTTCCCGGCGCCCTCCTCATGTCGCAGGACGTGACCGCCTCGAGCTTCACGTTCTATGGGCACCTCGGTGGAAACGACATTTACGTGGCCGCGCTGCCAATTTCAATGGATGTGCTGGGGGGAGTGCAATACTGGATTGGCGCCTCTGGCAACGGCTTCGAGGCGGGGCAGGTCAGCCTCCTGGGGCCAGGAGACCCAGGCGACGGGCTAATGGCACAGTTTAGCGGCACGACCTTCCAGGGTTTCACTGGGGTAGGGGATCAGAGCTATCAGCTAATCGGCAACCCCACGGGCGGCACCACGCCAGAACCTTCGTCGCTCACGCTAATCGGCATCGGGGTCGCTGGTTTGTATCGGCCTCTCCGCAGGAAGCTTGGAAGATAGGCAACTCGATACTCTCCAAGTGGCCCGATGAGGGCCACTTTTTTTTCGCGCCGAAAACACACATCCGGCCTCTTTACATGAACCCAAAGCCAACGCGTAGTCCGTTCACCTTTTCCTTGTCTCATCTCAGACAGACAATTTCGGTCTGTCTTCCGGCCCTGTCAGTTCATTTTCCGCGCTGCAGGTCCCGCATCTCTTCGCGGACGCGGCGGAAACGGCGGAGCAGTGATCCAAGGTAGCCGAGCAAGTATTACCCAAGTAACGATGTAAGCAGCTTTCAATGCGACCGGGCCGGTCATCGGGCGCCCCCTTCTAAGGCTGCTGCGGCATGCGTGGCTTCGACTCTTTCTTCCATCATCTGCAAACGGTAACGAACCACCATCAGCACGATTCCCACGCAGGTGAACGCCGCCAGGTTCCAGAAGAACGCGTGCAGCATCGCCGGATCGAGTCCCGAGTTCTCGCCACCTCCCATAACCGGAGAAGGATGCTGGGTGCGGAACCAGCGTATCGACATGTAGACGATGGGCACGTCCACGAATCCGAAGATGGCTAGCGCCGCCGCCAGCACTTGCGTCTGTCCTCCCGCCGAAAAACGTCGCAGCACCAGATAGCTTACGTAGATAAGCCACAGCACCAGCGTGGTTGTCAGGCGTGCATCCCATGTCCACCAGATGCCCCACACCGGGCGCGCCCAGATCGGACCTGTGATCAGTACTATAGTGCAGAACATCACCCCAACCTCAGCCGAAGCCGCCGCCAGGGCGTCGCTGGCCAGGTTGCGCTTCCACAAGTACACGACCGAGGCCAGGAAGTTGACGAAGAAGCAAACTCCAGCCGTCCATGCCGAGGGAACGTGGTAATAAAAGATTCGCTGAACCTCGCCCATGGTCTGTTCGGTGGGAGCAACGAAGAGTCCCTGGTAGGTGCTGAACGCCAGTAGCCCGAGAGTGAGAACGACAAATGCGATAAATATATTTTTCATTCAGGATGCTTTCATCTTGTCTATCCGCTATCCCTAACCTCTAGCCCCTAACCCCTGCCTTTTCATTCCGCGTTTAACACACTTTCAAACAGAAGAAGACAGACTGCCGTGAATACCACATCGTAAACCGCTAGCATCTTGATCCAGAAATCGGGCGAGGCTTCTCCGGTCAGGATGGAGGTGGTGGCATCCACCATGGCGAGCAATGCCGGTATCGAAATAGGGAAGAGAATAAGCGGAAGCATGATTTCGCGGCTGCGCGTGCGAATCGATAGCGCCGCGAAAAAAGTACCGTTCACCACTAACGCCCAGGTCCCCAGCAATGCCACCACGATCAGTTGCCAGAGGGGCCCGACGGATCGGAGGTCGTAGAAGACCACGAACAGCGGAGCCATCAGCGCTTCCAGCACCACCACGAAGAAAAAATTGCCGATCGCTTTGGCCAGGAAGAGCGCATTCGGCGGAGCCGGCGACACCCGGTAGGCATCGAGCACTTGATTGCGCAGCTCGCGCGCCCAAGTCTGGTTCAACGCCACTACCGCCGCAAATAGGAAGGCCACCCAGATCAGGCCTCCAGCGATGCGGCGCGACTCCTCTGCCGTGGGATTAAAGGCGAAGCTGAAGATCACCACCACCAGCAAGGCGAAAAACAGCATGGAGTTGATGGCGTCCTTGGAGCGCCACTCCATGCGCAGATCTTTCAGCAGCGTGGTGCGAGTTACGCTGAGGGTGGTCATCGCGGCGTCCACTCCGCATTCGGAAGGGGAGCCTTGCGGGCCACTTCTTCGCGAGACACAATCTGTCCGACGGCCATGTGCACAAATTCGTCCGCCACATCCTCCATTAGCGCGGCCTGGTGGGTGACCACGAAAAGGGTTTTGCCTTTGTCGCGCACCCTTCCTAGCACAGCCGCCATCTCGCGCGCCGAATGGATGTCCACGTTGGAGAACGGCTCGTCTAGTAGGATTAACTCGGGATCGTGCAGCACCGCCCGCGCCAGTGACAGGCGCTGCCGCATACCCTGCGAATACTGTCCGACGCGGCGAGACAGTTCCGGATCGAGCCCGACCATCTCCATCGCCTTGCGACAAACGGTGTCGTCTTGGAGACCGTACAAACCGGCGAAGTAGCGCAGGTTCTCCATTCCGCTTAGCTCGTCATACAACAGCGGGGCATGGCCCATGTATCCCACGCGATGAGCGACCTCGCGATGGTGGTTCGTTCCCAGCAGCGTAAAGCTACCCTGACTCGGCTCCATCAGTCCGGCGACCATGCGCAGCAGTGTGCTCTTGCCAGCCCCGTTATCGCCCAGCACGACATAGAGGCGGCCGGGCGCAAAGCTGGCCGAGATGCCGCGGATGGCGGCAAAGCGGCCAAAAAATTTCACTAGGTCGTGGAGAACGATGACAGGCGAAGAGGCTGGTGCGATTCCGATCACCTGCTTCCTTTATGAACGCGATTCGAGCTTGCTGAGCCGCCCTTCGAACTCGCCCAGGATCGAGTGCACCATGATCATATCGTTGTGTAGCTGGCCGATTTTCGCATCCATATTGTGGTAATCCTGCCGGTTGAGCAAGATCCCGACGAAGATCATCGGCGTGGGAACCGCAACGAGTAACTGCCAAAAGGGAATCGCGGCTTGTATCGGCGACATGCGGCTATTCTACTCTCGTGCGTAAAGTTACTCGTTACCTTAGTCGCTCAGCTACTGGCCTGGCGTGCCAGGCTGTCCCGCCAACGATGCTTTCTGAGGATTGGACTGTGATGCCGGAGCGGCCTCAGGCTGGCCCGGTTGTTTAGGAGCGTACTTCGATGCGCACTTGGCTTGGATGTTGGTGGCGCGAAAGACGCCATCGTGTCCAAACTTCCCTTCCGCCAGCGCCTGGGCATTGTCCTTGAAAGTGTCGGGTGGCGCCTCGCTACCGTTGTAAACCACAGGCAGAGTGCGGTCCTGCTCTACCAGCAGGAACTCCAGGTGCGTTCCCTGGCGCTTGATCGATCCCGGCTGAACGTTTCCGGCCACGCGCAGCCGCTTGCTGTAGGCGCCGTTGCCCATCCCGTTCAGTTCCTTGATAGTGACGTAATAGCTCTTACTGTCCTGCACGCCGGTGTAGGCGAGATAACCGAGAGCCACGATAATTAACACCATCACCGCGCCGAAGCGCATGTACCTGCGTCCCTGATCTGACATGAAACTAAATCCTCTGCTGAATACCTTAATGTGGAAGCGTTTCGGGCGTTTCGGGCATTCCCGGCGTGTCTTCCGAATGGCTTAAGAATAGCAAGTTTGAGCGCACAACGCCATGTGATTCAAATCACATCGGTGGGTAACTTTTCCCATTTGGTACTACACCTTATGCCGCCCCGCGATGGCGGTTTGCCTCGGCCAGGCTTAACCTCACCAGCTCGATCAGTTCCGGTGGCGGGAGGGGCTTTGCGCGGAAGACTACCTCCTGCCCTTTGTATTCGGACATAGCATCCGGCATGCCGCTGAGCACGACGACAGGAATCCAATCGTTTTCCGCGCGGATTCGGCGGACCAATTCCGGCCCGCCACAGCCCGGCATCAGGTGATCGGTGACGATTACGCCGATGTGATCGCCAACCATGCGAAGCGCAGCCAGGGCGCTTTCGGCGTTAGTGGCTATGGATACCTGGAACCCGGCCTTCCGCAGAATTGCTTCGCGGACGCTGAGTTGTAAAGCATTATCGTCAACCAGGAGGACCTGGTTCAAAACATCCACTCCTTAACCCTCTGCTCCTCATCCCCAGGCGAGGGCCGGGAGAGAAACCGTACCCTTCCAATATCCCACTCACGGAACCCAAAACAGCCGAGTGCGAGATCGCACGCAGCACTCCATGACGCTGTCTTCGAGCACACGCGACCGCTGTTGGCCGCAAACGTTAACTGCCGACAATTCAAAGACTAAGCGGTTTGCGCCTGACCGCAAATCTCTGCCTTCGCTTGTAACCAGTCCTGCTCGGGAGAACCGCCCATACCTCCGCGCTTCAGGTACAACTCATATGCGCGAGCGCGGATCTTCTCCTCCACCACGGGCGAGGCAGGAGACCCAGGAGCGAATTCCGGCGACGTCGTCGTCACGGGTTTCGCCACCTGAGTGCCATTCCCGTTCTCAGGCTGGGCACCATTCCCGACCTCCGGCGTACCCTTGCGGCTCCGTTTTTTCGGCGTAGTGCCATCATTGGCTCGTGTTGCTTTCGGCATCGTACTTGACTCCTAACCCAGATAAATTTGCAGCCGGTCCGCGCTCAACTGACAGTCGCGGCCAATCACTACAGCTTCAACTATAAACGAATCGCGCCCCGTTATGGCGCGCCCGGTACCTTTTTCCACAACTTTCAGCAACTCACAATGAACATTCTGTTACTGATCACATGTTGCTATCGTTACTATGCCCTTTGTTGTCCAATAGGAGTTACGAAACGCTCGCGATAGTATCTCAGTTTAGACGCGATATGAAACAGACGGGGGTAGAGAGGGCCTTCAGGCCCGCGTTGAAGCGGCCCAAAAATCCGAGTGCCGTAGGCACAGCAGGTCCGCGCCTTTCATGTGCCGGAGGGGCTCGGGTTCAAGAAAAGTGCTAGACGCGGGCCCGAATGAAGGCCGGCTCTACCCGAACAATGCAAACTGAGACACTACTCGCGATACAGGAACTTAGCTTCCTTGCGTTGCGTATAACTTAAGTGGAGCGGAGTTCCGTTTACCGCGATGCTATTCTTCGAAATTCTGCGACAGATGTTGCGGACCTTGTGGGCGCACAAGCTGCGCTCGTTCCTCACCATGTTTGGTATCGCCTGGGGTGTGGGCTCCCTTTTGCTGCTGGTGGGATTAGGCGAAGGATTCCGCTCGGGCAATCGGCGCGAGTTGAACTCGCTAGGTGAAGACATCATGTTCATGTTCCCCGGACGGGCTCCGGCGGTCGCGGGCAACATGAGTTCCGGTCGCGAATACCACCTCACCTATAAGGACTACCTTGACATTCAGCGCGAAGCGCCACATGTTCGTGCCGTTGCACCTGTGCTAAGAAGGCAGGACATTCGCGAAGTCAGCGACTACGGCAACACCAACGGCGAGGTCGTCGGCGTGCCGCCACACTTCAACACCATTCGCTACCTGCCGCTCGATAGCGGCCGCTGGCTGAACGATGCAGACGATACCCAGAAGCGCTTCGTGTGCGTGGTTGGGGACGAGATGGTGAAGAACCTGTTTCCCGGCGGCAGAACCGCAGTCGGCAGCGCGATCTTGTTGAATGGCATTCGCTTCGAGGTTGTGGGAGTGGTGCAGCGCGTAGGCCACGGCGATGACAATTCCACCAACAATCGCGTCTTCCTTACCTACACCATGATGCACCAGTTCTTTCCGCTGGCGGGGGAACAGCAGCAGGATGCTGTCTCGTTCTTGAACTATCGTCCGCGGGTGCGCGACGAGCACCTTCTCGCCCGCGAGGAAGTGCGAAAGATCGTAGCCCGCAACCATGGCTTCGACTGGCGCAATGAGGACGCCTTCGAGGACTGGGACACCGTCAAGAACGCCGAAACGGTGGGAAAAATCTTCGATGTGATGGACATTTTCCTAGGGGGAGTGGGTCTGGTGACCCTGACTTTGGGTGCGATTGGAATCGTCAACATCATGTTGGTCGCCGTCAGCGAGCGCACGCGCGAGATTGGATTGCGTAAAGCCCTGGGCGCTACCAATCGCAGCATCCTGTTGCAGTTCTTTCTGGAAGGCGCGTTCCTGACGTTAATGAGCGGAGCCATCGGTATGGGGGGCGCCGCGCTACTGATGCACGCGATGAGCGGCATGGGACAGGTGCCGGGTTTCGATCCTCCGACCATGTCGTACATGTCGGCCACAGTTGCCATTGGTACGCTAGCACTCGCCGGAGTTTTTGCTGGAGTGTATCCGGCGCGCAAAGCCTCTATGTTGCAGCCGGTGGATGCCCTGAGGCAGGAGTAGCCATGGTCAAGGATCTGCTGACACAGGCCTACGGAGCCATGCGCCACAATCGGCGCCGCACCGCGCTAACTATGCTGGGAATGGCGTGGGGCATCGCTACGGTGGTCCTGCTGCTGGCCTACGGCGCAGGGTTCGGCCGCGCCATCGAGACGATATTCGCCAACTGGGGTACGCGCATTATCGGCGTCTTTCCCGGGCGGACTTCGCAGCAGGCCGGCGGACAAAAGGCCGGCACGCAGATCAGGTTCACCTTCGACGACATTGATCGCATCGTGAACGCAGCTCCGCTCGTGGGTCGCATCACCCCGATGGTGGGGAAGGATTGCGTTGTACAGCAGGACGTTCGCACCTACACGCTGCCCATCAACGGCGTTTATCCCAGCATGTTCAAGATTCAGGCTTTGACCCTGGGCGAGGGCCGCTTGATGAGCCAGGACGACGAGTCGTCGCGCGCGCGGGTGGCAGTCATCGGCTCCGACGCCAAGCTCAAGCTGTTCTCCGGCGAATACGCCCTGGGCCGCTACGTACGTATCAATGGAATTAGCTACCAAGTTATCGGAGTTTTGGCGCCACACATGCAAGAAGGCGATGACAGCGTCAACAAGCTGATCTATATCCCCTTCAGCACTATGAGCGATTTCAAGGACACGCACTACCTGGACGGCATCTGGCTCGACTATGAAGGCAATGAGTATGAGTTAGTGGAGCACCAGGTGCGCGAGGTTCTGGCTCACCAGTACAACTTCAAGCCCGATGACAAGCGCGCCGTATTCGTCTTCAACATGATGAAGCAGTTGAAGCAGTTCCAGATCATCATCACCGGCTTGCAGGTGCTGCTGGCCTTCATCGGGACGCTGACCCTCGGCATTGGCGGCGTCGGCCTGATGAACATCATGTTGGTATCGGTCACCCAGCGTACGCGCGAGATCGGCGTGGAGAAGGCCCTGGGCGGCCGGCGGCGCGACATCCTTTTTCAGTTTCTGGCCGAAGCTCTGGCGATCACCTTTGCCGGCGGCATTGCCGGAATCGCTATGGCCTATGCAATTTCCATTGGCGTAGGCCGCCTTACCTTTTACAGCGCGGTCGCCAAGAACGCCGAAGCCGCCGATATCCGGCTCATTATCGATCCCAAGATCGTCTTCATCGCCACCATCATTCTGACCTTGGTCGGCCTGGTGAGCGGAATGCTTCCCGCGATCAAAGCCTCAAGGCTCGACCCAATCGAAGCGCTGCGCTACGAGTAAGACGGCCAACTTTCGGCTGTTATCCGTCAGTCTCTGTCCTCCCGAACGACCATAGCGAGAATTCGGCCAGCAGGTAGTCCAAAAGCGACATTCCTGCCATCGCCGCGCGGGCCTTAAGGGTGCGATGCAAAGCGTCAGGCACGTTGCGCAACTGGATCATACGTGACATGGAATCAACATATATTTGGCAGCGTGATGTCGGCCGTTGCAACAAACCCCTTCCTCCAGATTGGTTTGATAAAGGCGCTCCCGGACTGGCCGATCTATTATGCACGGTGGTGCCCAGAGATGTAGCACGTCGGTGGCATAAACCGGCACACATTAGGTGCAACCATGCCAATAAGTCCGGCCCGGCTTTCCAAGCTTCTTCTCAGCCTGCAATTCGTTATATGGGTGATCTACGGAGTTTTAGCAGGCATAGGGCATTGGCCGATGGGAGTTGCTTTTGGCCTCCTCGCTAGTGTGTGTTTGCTGGCGTTGCAGGCCAGCCGCCGCATAGAGCTCAAGCTGATGGATTGGACGCTGCTGGGCTACTTCATTCTCGCCGCCATTGCGACCTTCATAGTCCGCTCGACGACTTTTCCTAAGTACAGTTCCGTAATCATTTGGGTCTTGTACGCAGGGGTATCGTGGGGATCTATCCTGTTGGGAGCGCCGTTTACCGTGCAATATGCCCACGAATCCGCACCACCCGAGCGTTGGCACAGTCCGGGATTTATTCGCGCCAACCAGGTCATGAGCGTCGTCTGGAGCATAGCGTTTTCCCTCAACATCGTGCTGGTCACGGTCGCGCTTAACCCGAGACACTATGCTCTGGTGAGCGGCGTCGCTGCTCCCGTTCTTACTATGATAGCCGCGTCAATTTTCACCTCACGCTATACGCGAATAATCCGCGAGCGCGCCCAGAAGCCTGACTGCTAATCTAACCGAGACCGGCTGCCTGCCACATACCTGGCTTCTGGTATGCTGTCGAGTTTGTCCTCGCGTGCGTAAGACTCGGTAACGAAAGGTCATGATTTGGCAGTCAATCCGGTAATGCTGGTCCACGGCGGAGCGTGGGCGATTCCTGAGGATGTGGTGGAAGAGCACTTGCGTGGAGTGGAGGCGGCGGCGGCCCAAGGTTGGCAGGTACTGCGACGCGGCGGAAGCTGCCTTGACGCGGTGGAGGCGGCGGTGGTCGCCATGGAAGAAGACGAGGCCTTTGACGCCGGACGCGGCTCATTTCTCAACATGGATGGCCGGGTGCAACTCGACGCGCTGATGATGGACGGAGCGACGCTGCGCGCCGGGGGCGTCGGTTGCGTGGAGCACATCCGCAACCCGATCCGCGCCGCCAAGAAGGTGCTGACCGAGAGCCCGCATGTGTACTTCGTCGGCAGCGGAGCGGAACGATTTGCTCAGGAGCACGGCATTGAGTTGTGCCCCAACGATGAACTGATTATCGAGCGTGAGGTGCGGCGCTTGCGCGAAGCCAAGAAGCAGAGTTATCTCGAGATGCCCGACGAGTTTGGCCCCACGCGGTCAAGTGACACCGTCGGGGCCCTGGCCCTGGATCGCGACGGCAATATCGCCGCTGCGACCTCGACTGGTGGGACGCTGAACAAGGCCCCCGGCAGAGTGGGCGATTCCTCGCTGATCGGCTGCGGCTGTTACGCCGACAACCGCAGCGCCGCGGTTTCCACGACCGGTTGGGGCGAGCCCATGATGAAGCTGGTTCTCAGCAAGTGGGCGGCGGACCGGGTGGAAGATGGGCTTGCTCCTCAAGAAGCTGCGCAGCGCGCGCTGTACTACTTAAAGGCCCGACTGAACGGCCACGGAGGGATCATCATCGTAGATACCAGAGGGAGAATTGGCTTGGCCCACAACACGCCTCGCATGGCGTGGGCCTTGACCACGACAGACGGCGTATCTTCGGGCATTGAAGTCTAGAGCAGAGCTAATATTGGTATTTCTGGCCCTGAAGGGGCACGGCTTCAGAGGCTGCTGAAAAAGTGGAGAAAGCAGAGTTCTCGCGGGCTGAAGCCCGCTCGAGGCGACAAAAGGAAAGAGCCTAACGGCGCACCTAAAGGTGCGCCCCTTCAAAGCGCCTGCGCAAAACCGACTTTCTCAGCAGCCTCCTCAGCCCTGCCGACAGGAGCGCACAAAAGATTTGGCCTTTAGGCTCTGAGGGATTGTTCTCCCAGCGGCTAAAGCCGGGCTCTCTGGTGGATTCAACGTCACGTCTGAAGGCGTGCCCCCTCAAAGCAGGACCACGCCAACTGTAGTGCTGCCTTAGACTACGAGTTCCTAACGGCTAATTCACTGATTGCTTGTTCTTTATATTTTCTGGCGGAGAAATGCTCGCGAAAGGATGCGGATGAATAAGAAAGCGGACCGGCGCGCGGACGCCACGCGCTGTGTGCATTCCGGCGAAGAGCGGCACGGCCAGGCTGTGCCGTTGACCACGCCCATCGCGCAGACCGCGGTGTTCGTGCTCCCCGATGTCAACGCGCTGCGCCGCTACGCCGAGGGCGATCGCGACCTGTATCTCTATTCGCGTTACGGCAATCCCACGGTTGCGGCCGCCGAAGAGAAGATTGCCGCGCTGGAAGGAGCGGAGGCCGCAGTCGCCACCTCCAGCGGAATGGCGGCGCGAACTGGTTGCGGCGCTGATCACCTGCCAGGCGGGCGACGAGATCGTCTCCATGCTCGACATCTATGGCGGGACGCTGAAGCTGTTCGAGCAGGTGCTGCCGCGCTGCGGCATCAAGACGCGCTTCATCCCGTATCACGACATCGGGAATGCTCATCCGCTACTTCACCCGCAAGACGCGAATGCTGTTCCTGGAGACGCCCACCAATCCGACGGTGCGTTGCGTCGATCTGGCAGCGCTGGCCGAACTGGGCCGCAAGCACAAGGCTTGCGTGGTGGCCGACAACACCTTCGCCACTCCGGTGCTGCAAAAGCCGCTGGAGCTGGGCGCCGACATCGTGATCCATTCGGCGACCAAGTATCTGGGCGGGCACAGCGATCTCACGGCGGGTGTGCTGGCCGGCTCGAGGAAGTGGATGGATGCCGCGCGCCAGACGATGATCCTGACCGGCGGATGCCTCGATCCGGGCTGCGCCTACCTCCTGCTGCGCGGCTTGAAGACGCTGCACGTGCGAGTGGAGCGCGCCTGCCGCAATGCCGCACAGATTGCCGAGGCGCTCGAATCCCATCCCAAGGTCGCGCGCGTGTACTATCCCGGCCTGGAGAGCCACGAGGCGCATCAACTGGCGCGCCGCCAGATGAAGGACTTCGGGATGATGGTGTCGTTCGACATTCGCGGCGGCGGGCGCGCGGCCGAGCGCTTCATCGACCGGCTGCAGCTCTGGTATCTGGCGGCCAGCCTCGGTGGCGTGGAATCGACGGTGTCGTATCCGGTGCTGTCGTCGCACATCGGACTGAGCGCCAAGCGATTGGACTTGCTGGGCGTGTCGCCGGCAACGATCCGGCTTTCGGTGGGAATCGAGGACGCCGGCGACTTGATCGCAGATTTGGATCAGGCGTTGAAGCGCGCCTGAGCCAACCTGTGGGCGCCTCGACCGTCAAACCATTGTGCAGGTGGAAGGTTAACGGCGAAGCTTCGCCCTCCGTTGACCCTGAATTTCAACGCGTAGTAACATCACATTCGCTCGCCGACGACGATGCGGGAGAGGGCTGTTTCGAAGTAATGAGAATCTTTCGCGGCATGGTTCCGGTGGCCCTCGTTGCAGGCCTGGTGTTCGGCACCGGATGCGAGACCACTCAGTCCCAAGCAGGCCACCGCTTCCCTTCCCGCTCAAGCCAAGGCTCCAGAGATCGCTCCCCCCGTCACGCAGAAAGCTGATCCCAAGCCTAAAGCCCAGCCAGAGGTGTCTGCGAAGCCCGATCCGGCCGAGGCGTTGATCGCGCAGGCCGAAAAGCAATACGCGGCCGGACAGGCCAACTATAAGGCCGACCATCTGGAAGCCGCCAAGCAGAACTTCGACCAGGCATTCAACACCCTGCTGTCCAGCAATCTCGACATCCGCAACGACGAACGGCTGGAGCGCGAATTCGACAAGATCGTCGAGGCCGTCCACGAGCTGGAAATGGCGGCGCTGAAGCAGGGCGACGGCTTCAGCGAACCGCGCTCCGAACCGGCGCCCATCGACGAAGCCAACGACATCACCTTTCCCGTCGATCCCAACATCAGGGCCAAGGCCGAAGCCGAGATCAAGACCACCAAGTCCGACTTGCCGCTGGTGCTCAACGACCAGGTGGCCATGTTCATCAACTACTTCTCCAGCCCGCGCGGGCGCGCCACGCTGGAGCACGCGTGGGCCCGGTCCGGCCGCTACCGCGACATGATCTCGCGGATTCTCAAGCAGGAGGGCGTTCCCCAGGACCTGATCTACCTGGCGCAAGCGGAGTCGGGATTTCAGCCGCTGGCGCTTTCGCGGGCGGGCGCGCGCGGCATGTGGCAGTTCATGGCCGCGTCGGGCGAGCTGTACGGCCTGGAGCGGAGCTGGTGGGTGGATGACCGCCAGGACCCGGAAAAAGCGACCCGGGCCGCGGCTCGCCACCTGAAAGACCTCTACAAGCAGTTTGGCGATTGGTACCTGGCCATGGCGGCCTACAACTCCGGCGCCAGCACGGTGCAGCACGCGGTGGAACGCACCGGCTATGCCGATTTCTGGGAGCTCTACCGGCGCGGCGTGCTGCCCCAGGAGACCCGCAACTACGTGCCCATCATCCTGGCCGAGACCATCATGGCCAAGAATCCGGAGCAGTATGGGCTGGAGCGCGTGGCCCCTGACCCGGCACCGCAGATGGACCAGGTGACCATCAACTACCCTGTGGACTTGCGTCTGGTGGCCGAGTGCGTTGACACGTCGGTGAATAATCTTCAGGAGCTAAATCCCAGCCTGCTGCGGATGACCACCCCCAAGGACCAGAGCTTCACCCTGAATCTTCCTGCCGGATCGCGCGAGAAATACGAGAACGCCATGGCGGCCATACCGTCCGATATGCGGACGTGGTGGCGCTATCACCATGTGGAATATGGAGATACCCTGGCGTCGATCGCCCGCAAGTATCACACCTCGGCCTCGTCCATTGCCGAAGCCAACGGCTTGACTGGCGACGAGGTCAAGGTTGGCTCCAAGCTCATCATTCCGGTTGCTCCGGGTCGCGCGAACGCCGAAACGGCCTCCTATTCGCGCCACGCTACGCATTACAAAGTGCGCAAGGGCGACACCCTGTCTTCCATCGCCGACGATTTCGAGGTTCCGGTCGATAAGTTGCGGAAATGGAACCATCTACGGGGGACGGCGGTGAGCTGCGGGACGGATCGCTGGTCATCTACAAGCCGGTGGCTGGGAGTGGCTCAGAAGAGGCGTCTTCCGATAGCGGTAGTGCTCCGGTCAAGACGGCCAAGAGTAAAGCCGGCCTCCAAGTCGTCGAGTCCAGCTACCGCCAAGTATCACAAGGTCAAGAAGGGCGAGACCCTGAGCAGCATCGCCGAATCGAACCACACCTCGGTGGCGGCGCTGAAGCGCGACAACCCCAAGCTGGCGGCCAATCTGCGCGCCGGCGAGGTGCTGCTGATTCGCAAGTAACGGCGACCGTCTGGCTCCTCGCGCAATTCGTCATCATTTTCTATTTGCTCTCTTCCTTTCCTGCGGATGTTCTGTTACAACAAGCCCGTTACGAGTTTTTGAGGCGCCGCGATCATACCGGCGGCGACGATTGCTGCTGTGCTATAATCGCGCGCTTATTGCGGCAGTGATTTTTGGGTATAAATCTGAATTCAGCCTTACGAGCTGCCTCCGTTTAGTTCTGCGGAGTCGAGCAAAATCAGGAGGACACATGACGTTTTTCGATGAGACGCTCTACGGTCGGCGAGACGACGAAATGGATGATTACGGAGACGGTTCCTACGGCGATTCCCTCGAAGACGAGGAATACGAAGAGGAAGAGGAAGAAGAAGAAGAACCGGAATCCGTTTCGGTTGTAGAAGAAGTTGAGGTGGAGGAAGGGGAGCCGGAAGTCACCACGGAATCGCGCGGCTCCGGCGGCGGTCCGCCGCGCAAGAGCGCTCCCAAGAAAGCCGCCAAGAAAGCGGCGAAAAAGGCGGCGAAAAAAGCGGCCAAGAAAGCCGCGAAGAAGGCAGCAAAGCAAGTTGCCAAGAAGGCAGCGAAGAAGGCCGCCAAGAAGGCGGCAAAGCAAGTGCCAAGAAGGCCGCGAAGAAAGCGGCAAAGAAGTCTGCGGGCGGCGCCAAGAAGAAAGCAGCCAAAAAGGGCCGCAAGCGCCGCTAAGCAAGAGTCACCAACACCTCAGCCGCGGTTCGCGCCGCGGCTTTTTGTGTTTCGACAGCGCCGTCAGTCTCTGGAGATGGCGGAAGACCCGCATCATTCTTCCACGCGTCCGTCCCAAGGCGGCACAATCACAACCGCACATCGCCTCGCGACGCAGAACACACTGCCTCGGTAAATATCGCACGTTGCAGGCGTGACCTTGGTCGCTGCGATTCTGCCCGCGCTGAAACTACGATGATGGTGTTGTACTCACTCGAGTGTCGCGCCGTCTTTGTAGCCGGGAAATCAGACCCCCTGTTTCCCCGGCGCGTAAGCGGCGCGACTTTTTGTCCGGATCACAGATTTTTCCGCATTCAAGCATCGCCTTCCGTGCTCTATTTGACCGCGGAAAAGCCCAAAAATGCAGACATTTCCGCGCTCCGGTCTGGCGACCGCCTTGCGAACGCCGGCTGACTCACAGCGATGTGTGATGTTGGTCACCGCCCCGCCCGCCCGCATTCTGGCATAAAGAACACAATGAAAAACGTGGGGCCGGGTTCTAATATCCTCAATGCCTCGTCCGACCTGAAGAGTTCTCTCGAAGCGCTCGGTCAGGCGCAACATGTTCCAGCCGGCGGTGTCCTATTCAAAACCGGCGATGAAAACCTCGGCGTTTTCCTGGTCCGTAAGGGCAAAGTATGCCTTCGCGTCGAGGACTTGCCCGAGATTGGATCGAGTTTTTCCAGGCGGGGTCGCTGCTGGGCTTGCCGGCAACATTCACCGGCAGCGAATACAGCCTTACGGCTTTCGCGGTTACAGACTCTGCAGTAGTGCACATCCCGCACGGCGAGTTCCTTCGCTTGATGCGGGAAGAACCCGTACTCTGCCAGGAAGCCACGGATATGCTCAGCAGAGAGGTGTCTTTCATTCAAGGTGCGGTAACCCAGCGAATGCACGCCCTGATCTCGTCGAAATAAGAACCAGAGAAACAGTAAAGAAAAAGCTGACCTCGATCCGCAGTGGCTTTGCGTATGCCCGGAGCATCCGCTCTCGGACTCGGCTTCGCAGTTTCCGAGCGTAGAATAGCCTCGCCTTGCAGATCGCAGGCTAGAAGGACATGATGCAACTTATCCGGCTTTTTCTTTTGCTCATACTCTGCTCAGCCGCGGCCTTTGCACAACCAGCTCCCGTCGGAATTGAAGCTGCCGATATCGACCGCGCCGCCAATCCCTGTAATGACTTCTTTGAGTTTTCCAACGGAGCGTGGCGGGCCGCCAATCCGATTCCCGGCCACCATGGATCGCTGGAGCCGACGCTGGGCCGCGGGCGAATCCAACAAAGACCAACTCAGGGTGATACTTGACGAAGCCTCCGCGAAGCGAGATCTCCCGAAGGGTAGCGTTGATCAGTTGATTGGGGATTACTACGCAGCATGCATGGACGAGTCGCGGGTTAATCAAGCCGGCGCCACTCCCCTCAAGCCGATGCTCGCCGATATCGATGCCATCAAAGACCAGGCGAGCCTGCAGCACATGCTTATTCGCTTTGCCGACCTTGGAATCCAGGTTCCGTTCGTGTTAAGTGCGGCCTCCGACAATCACAATCCTTCGCAGGTGATTGCCGACGTGCAGGCGGGCGGGTTGGGCCTTCCTGATCGCGACTACTATCTGAAGACGGAAGAGCGCTTCAAAGAAGCGCGTGCGAAGTATCTCATCCACGTTGCCAACATGTTCCAGCTTGCCGGATACAGCGAGGCAGATTCCCGCAAGGCTGCTGATCAAGTAATGCAATTCGAGACCGCGCTGGCCCAGGCCACCCTGGATAACGTCGCTCGTCGCGATCCCCAGGCCATCGATCATCAGACCACCTACGCCCAACTCCAACAGCTCACGCCGCACTTCGATTGGGACGGGATATTACAAGGACGCGAACCTGACCCGAATGAATTTGAATGTTCGGGAGCCGACGTTCATGAAAGAGTTTGACCGACAACTAAGCGCGACCTCTCTGGCAGATTGGAAGATCTACTTGACCTGGCAGCTTCTCCACGCGACTGCGCCCTATCTCTCGCAAGCGTTCGTGCAAGAGAACTTCAATTTCTATCGACAAGACGCTGGGCGGGGTGGGAGAACTGAAGCCGCGCTGGAAACAATGTGTGGAATCGACCGATCAGTTTCTGGGCGAGGCTCTGGGGCAAGACTATGTGGCGCGTTACTTCCCGCCGGAAGCCAAGGCGCGGGCGCAGGAGATGGTGAAGAACATACTGGCGGCGATGGGTGAGACCATCGACGGCCTGGACTGGATGACTCCCGACACCAAGAAGAAGGCGATGGAAAAGATCGCCACCTTCAACGTCAAAGTGGGATATCCCGACAAGTGGAAGGACTACAGCCACGTTGTCATGACGCGCAATTCGTACTTTGACGATGTCATGGCCGGGGCGCAGTTCGCCGTGACCGACGACCGCTCGACCATCGGTAAACCGGTCGATCGCGGACGCTGGGATATGACGCCGCCGACCTCCAACGCTTACTACAATCCGCTGTTGAACGAAATCGTCTTTCCCGCCGGAATCCTGCAGCCGCCGGCATTCAGCGTGAAGGCGACCGACGCGGTGAACTACGGCGCCATCGGCGTGGTCATCGGACACGAGATCAGCCACGGCTTTGACGATCAGGGGGCGCAGTACGATTCGATAGGACGGCTAAACAATTGGTGGACGGCCGACGACCTGAAGAAGTTTCAGGCGAAGACCCAGTGCGTCGTGACGCAGTTCGACAGCTACTACATCGAGCCGAACATCCATCACAACGGCAAGCTGGTGCTGGGCGAATCCATCGGCGATTTGGCGGGGTCAAGATCGCCTACCTCGCGTTCCAGAAGTCGCAACAAGGCAAGCCTGCCAGCGCCAACCATCGACGGCTTCACCCCCGATCAGCAATTCTTTATCGCGTGGGGACAATTCCGCGGAGACGAGACCAGGCCGGAAACGCAACGGCTTATGGTGCAGGGCGATCCGCATCCGGTTGCCAAGTATCGCGTGATAGGCCCGCTGTCTAACTTCCCGCCATTCGCCAGCGCATTCTCCTGCAAGCCGGATTCTGCCATGGTGCGTCCCGCGGCCCAACGCTGCGTGGTCTGGTAGCCGGGAGTGGGAGTGGTTAAGGTCTCTCGCTATCCGCCATTTGGCAGTACAATGGACAGCCGTGCCCGCGCCCGACGTGGGACCGGCGGATCCCATGGCGTAACTCACAAAAGACCCTGCGGCGCGTCGAATGGGCATACCGGCCCGCCAAAGTCAGCAGCTTAGTGTTAAGAGGAGTGAACTACATGCGTGTAGTCATGAAGGTAGCGCTTGGAATCCTTTGCCTTACCGCCCTGGCATCGGCCCAGACGGCTGAGGAACTGGTCGCCAAGAATATTCAAGCCCGCGGCGGCCTGGAAAAAATCAAAGCGGTGAATACCCTACGCATGACCGGCAAGATTTACGTCAGCGGCTTTTACGCCGTAGTTAGCGTGGAGAAGAAACGCGATCACTTGCTGCGCCAGAACTTCACCGTGCAGGGAATGACCCAGGTCCAGGCTTATGACGGCTCGAGCGGATGGCAGATTCAACCCTTCGGCGGCCGCAAGGACCCTCAGTTGATGGGCGAAGATGATATGCGTGACCTGGTGGACGACTCCGACATCGATGGGCCACTGGTCGATTACCAGGCCAAGGGCAATAAAGTCGAGTATCTCGGCCACGACACGGTCGATGGGGATGACGTTTATCAACTCAAAGTGACCTTGAAAAACGGGGATGTCATTTATTACTACCTCGATCCCGACACCTACCTGGAAATCAAGCGGGAAAAACAGCAGTTCATCCGCGGTTCCGTGCGTGAAAGCGAGGAGCTCCTGGGATCGTACAAACAAGTGGCGGGCGTTTATTATCCCTACTCCATTGAGGCGAGCGCGAAGAACGATCCCAGCCAGCATGCAGTTATCACCGTCGAGAAGATCGAAGTGAACGTTCCCATCGACGACTCACAATTCAAGATGCCGGCCACGAAGAAATAAAGCTACAGCTAGATTGCATTATTCGTGAGGATCGCGCGTTTTGAAGGGCACGGCTTCAGAGGTTGCTAAAAAAACGGTTGCGGCGGATTTTTTGGGGCGCACCTTTAGGTGCGCCGTTAGGCTCTTTATTTTCTCACTCCGAGCGCGCTTCAGCGAGGGATCTGCTGTTTCGACTTTTTCAGCGTGCCGTTAGATGTGGATGCGAGTTGGCTTTAGCTCTGAGGAAAATAGCATTCGGTTGCAGGGCGAAGTTCCTCCGTGGCTAAAGCCAAGAACAATGAGTGCAGCATACGGCGCGACTGAAGCCGCGCCCCTTCATTCGAGCTGCGAGGCCATCATGAATAATGCAGGCGAGATGCAACCTGTACCACCTGGTTCCACGAGATCTTCCCTGAAAGGGATTTGAGCGAAATGATTGCTGCTTCCGGTGTTAACAAAGCTGTCCGAATCATTTGTTTGTCTGACGCCCTCTTGTTGCTGGCCGTAATGACGGCCGTTGCACAAACCCCACAAACGCCCGTCAAGTTCGATTCCTCCACTATCTCGGGCTTGTCGGCCCGCAACATTGGGTCCGCCACGATGAGTGGACGCATTGCCGCCGTGGACGCGATCAACGACAAGGGCCGGCTGACGGTCTTCGTCGGCTCGGCAAGCGGCGGCGTGTGGAAGTCGGTCAACGGCGGCACGACCTTCAAGTCGGTGTTCGACAAGCCGGACGTGCAGTCGATCGGAGCCGTCGCCATCGATCCGTCCAAGCCGCAGATTGTGTGGGCAGGCAGCGGCGAGGCGTGGACGCGCAACAGCGTCTCCGTGGGCGACGGCATTTACAAATCGACGGACGGCGGCGAGAACTGGACCAATGTCGGACTGAAAGATTCCGAGCATATCGCCAAAATTCTGGTGGACCCGAAGGATTCCAACACCGTTTACGCGTGTGCCACCGGCCATCTCTGGAACGACAACACTGAGCGCGGCGTCTACAAAACCAGCGATGGCGGCAAGACGTGGCGCAAAGTATTGGCGGGCAGCAATGCCTCGACCGGCTGCGGCATGTTGTCCATGAGCCCACTGGAACCGAACACCATCTATGCCTCGATGTGGGATTTTCGCCGCCAGGGTTGGACCTTCCGCTCCGGCGGACCGGGCAGCGGACTCTACAAGTCCACCGACGGCGGCGAGCACTGGACCGAACTCACCGACGCCAACAGCCAGGGCCTTCCCGCGAAACCTTATGGCCGCATCGCGCTGGCCGTAGCGCCAGGCAAACCGCAGGTTGTGTACGCCATGATCGAGTCGGCAGCTAGCGCCCTCTTCCGTTCCGACGATGGTGGCAAGACCTGGGCCAAGATGGATGCCAGCCAGTTCATGGTGTGGCGTCCGTTTTATTTCGCAAATCTCATCGTTGATCCCAAGGACGAGAACAAGATTTTCAAGCCTGATCTCATTCTTTTGCTTAGCGTGAATGGCGGGCGCAGCTTCAGTCCGGTCTCCAGCGCAGCCCACGGCGACTTTCACGCGGTGTGGATCGATCCGGCGAATCCCAACATTGTGTATGCCGGGGACGATGGCGGCTTGTGGCGCAGCGAGGATGGTGGCACGCGCTGGAAGCACCAGATGAATCTGCCGGTCTCGCAGTTCTATCACGTCAGCGTGGACAATGCCGACCCGTATCACGTCTATGGCGGCCTGCAGGACAACAGCTCCTGGGTGGGCGACTCGTCCTATCCGGGCGGCGTCAGTAACTCGCGCTGGGAAAACATGTTCAACGGCGACGGCTTCTGGATGTTCGAAGACCCCGCCGATCCTGCCTACATTTATGCCGAATACCAAGGCGGCACCATCGGCCGGGTGAATCGCTACACCCATGAAACCCGTTCCATCACGCCCTATGCCGAATATGGCGAGAAGAAACTGCGCTTCAACTGGAACACGCCCATCGCCATGAGCCCCAACGAAAAAGGCACGATCTACATGGGCGCGCAGTTCCTGTTCCGTTCGCGCGATCACGGACAGTCCTGGGAGCGCATCTCGCCCGACCTGACGACCAACGATCCCGAGAAGCAGAAGCAGGAAGAGTCCGGCGGCGTCACCGTTGATAACTCTGCCGCCGAAATGCACACCACGATCTACTCCATCAGCGAGTCGCCCAAGAATGGGCAGATCATCTGGGTCGGCACCGACGACGGAAACTTGCAGATCACGCGCGATGGCGGAAAGACCTGGACGAACGTGGTCGGCAACGTCGGCGTGGCGAAATATTCATGGGTATCCACGGTTGCGGCCAGCCGCTTCGACGAAGGCACCGCGTACGTTACCTTCGATCGCCATACCTTCGGCGACATGCAGCCCTACCTTTACAAGACCACCGACTACGGCAAGACCTGGACGGCTTTGCCGGTGCAGGACAACGGAGTGCGCGGCTATGCGCACGTCATCACGGAAGACACCGTCAGCCCGAACATCCTGTTTCTCGGCACTGAATTCGGCCTGTGGATCTCCGTCGATGGCGGCAACAAGTGGGCGCAATACAAAGGCAGCAACTTCCCTGCGGTTGCGGTAGACGACATCGTGGTGCAGCCGCGCGAATCCGATCTGGTGCTGGCCACCCATGGCCGCGGCATCTGGATCATCGACGACATTTCGCCGCTGCGTGCCTTGACTCCCGACCTGATGCCGAAAACCGCGGCTTTCATCACCAGCAGGCCGGCGGTGCAGTACATCGACGCCAATGCTTCGTGGCCGGAGGGCGACGAGACCTTCATCGGGCCCAGCCGGCCGACAGACGCGCTTATCACTTACTACCAGCGAAGCCGCCACATTTACGGCGACATGAAGATTGAAGTCTTCGATCAGCAGGGCAAGCTGCTCGATACCATCAGCGGTACCAAGCACAAGGGTCTGAACCGCGCCACCTGGTCGATGCGGCTGAAATCTCCCACCGTGCCTCCGGCGGCGACCGCGGCATTCGGCGCCCTCGCAGGGACCGCTTGTTCTGCCGGGCACCTACACCGTGAAAATGACCAAAGGCGATGAGGTGTACACCACCGAGCTAAAGGTCGTCGAAGATCCCCGCACCAAGTACACGATGGCGGAGCGCCAGGCCCAATTTGATCTGACCATGAAGCTCTACAACATGCTGGCACCACATGACCTGGGCGGTCGATTCGATCATCGGAATTCGTGACGCCGCCACGGAGCGAGCCGGCAAGCTGCCGGCAAACGATCCTCTGCGCCAGCGTCTCACTGCACTTGCCGCTTCGGCGGACAAGATCCGTTCGGAGATTGTGGCTACCAAGGAAGGCGGCGCCATCACCGGCGAGGAACGGCTGCGCGAATTCCTGACCACGGTTTATGGCGATGTGAACGGATACGCGGGCCCTCCGACCGCTCCGCAGATTGCGCGCACAGAAGTATTGGGCCGCGAGTTAGAAGACGTGATCAAGAAATTCCAGACGCAGCTCGCGGGCCAACTGCCCGCATCAACAGCTGCGCTGCAGCAGAAGAAACTGGAGCCCATCCAAGCCATGAGCGAAGCGGACTGGCAGAAGCAGCATCAGGAAGCACCGCCAGCAACTGCATCTGGCATGCAAATGCGGGAGAGGGATTGAACTGCAGGGGCGTCGTCTTCGAAACGAGCCGCCCGAAGAGCGGCTCCATAGGTTCAGTTGTTGTTCTGCATCGAGAAGCGCTCAGCGCGTCAGGTGAGTAAGCGCCGTCTTAGGTATCCGGCGAGGCCGAGGACGCCAGAACTAAGCAGGAAGAGCGAGCCCGGCTCTGGAGAAGGAGCCATAGCAAAGCCGCCCGCCCCATAGGTGCCATTCCCACAACCCTGGCAGCCATTGAAATCGATCTGAAAGGGAAGCTCACCTAAGACGGCAGCCGTGCCAGTGGTGAAATCATAAGTCAGAAGCCCGGCATTATCGCTGGTGGCAACATGGTCAAAGACAGCATAAAGGTTACCCGACGGACCAAAGGCAATTTCTTGCAGGTTGCTGACACCGGACGTATTCGGATACGGCAAATTGACGCTCGCGTTACTGGGATCAATGGTCACGATATTATCGATACTGCGATCGCTTCCGTAAAGAACACCACCGGACCACGCAAGGCCTAAAATTTGCTGTGGAATCTGCACTCCACCGGCCGCGGCTTTCCGCATACCGTTTAGCCATCGCAGCTACGTCATCATTCAGCGTCACTGTCGTGCGGCCTCGCAGCTCAGAAATGTCTGAGCCGGCTCGTCGGCTAGAGTGATTGTACCGGCAACGCTAGCAGGTCATCCACCAGCCCAACTTCTTTCTGCAAGAAAGGCTCGGCGTACTGGACGCCCGCAAGTAAACCATAGAAGCCGGCCATGGAGGCAAGTCGCTCGCGGATCTCGGCCTGGCGAGGGAAGAGGCCGCTTCCCACCGACTGGTCCTGGTACTGCGAGTGATACGCCATCAGGGCGGCGAAGCGGGTGTCAAACTGCTGGGAAATATCGACGACGAACGATGGCCGCACTTCGGCATAAAGGCTGGCATAGACGATCTTGTAAGGGCGATGAGGCGGCAATGAGCACAGTTTTTGCAGACCGTCGCGAGCAATATCTGCCGTCGCTTCGGTCTGGCCGAGTTTCGTCAATCCAGCGAGGAACGCCGCTTCATAGCCAAGCAATGAAGCTGTGGCGTGATCGGGATGGCGCGCTTGCCAGTAAGGAAGAATGAGTATGCGCGGACGTAATTCGCGGATAACGCTGACTACCTTGAGCCGGTTGGCCAAGGTGTTTTCGACGCGGCCATCGGGAATGTCGAGCGCTTGCCGCCAGCTAACTTTCAGGATGCGCCCAGCCTGGTCGGCCTCCCGCGCCCGGTCTTGGACGCTGCCGCGAGTGCCCATCTCTCCCTGGGTCAGGTCGAGAATTGCCGTGCGGTGTCCGTGCTCGGCCATCTTGAGCAGCGTGCCGCCGCAGGTTTGCTCGACGTCGTCACGATGCGCGGCGATGGCAAGGATGTCGCAGTGTGGCGCCTCCGGCATGGAATCTACAGCCGCATTGCCACGGCGACGCCATCGCGCAGCGGAACGATTGTGGTGAACCAGTCCTGCGACGAGTAAAGCAAGCGGTTGAACTCCACCACGCCCTTGGCGTACTTGTCGGGCTCCTCGGTGTTCGTCAGATCAGGATTGCCGGCAGCATACGCGACTTCGCCCGACCACAGCGCGTTGTCGGTGATGAAGAGGCCCCCCTTGCGCACGCGCGCCGCCGCCATGTTGAAGACGCGGGGATAATCATGCTTGTCCACATCGTTGAAGACGACGTCGAACTGCTCTTTGCGCTCGGACATAATTTCGAGCGCATCACCAACGTGTACCTGGACGCGATCGGTTACGCCCGCCTGGTCGAAGTACCGCCGCGCTTCGTCGGCGTTCTTGCGGCTACCATCGGTGTAGTGGACCTTGCCGCCTTCGCCGACTGCCTTCGCCCACCAGATGGTGGAATAGCCGATCGCTGAACCCAACTCGAAGACCGTCTTCGCGTTGATCAGCCGCCCATATTGATAGAACAGCCGGCCGACTGCTGGCCCCACGATGGGGATGTCGCGCGCCTTCGCCTGACGCTCCATCTCCTGCAGGATAGGCTCACGATCCGGAAGCATAGCGTAGAGATAATTTTCGACGCGTTCATCGGTGAAGCTCTTCATCGAGGGTATCTACTCCTCAGCTTATAGTTTGTCCCGGCTTCATTTCGACCACTTCCGGGCCGCCGCCACCCAGCAATCTCTTCAGATCATCCGGGCGTCCGGTCAGCATCGGAAATGTTGCGAAATGCATGGGAATGACTGTCTTGGGTTGCAACAAGTTGCAAGCGTAGGCTGCCTCGCGCGGGCTCATGGTGAAGTGGTCGCCGATGGGCAGCATCGCGATCTCAGGCGCATAGAGATCGTGGATGATCTGCATGTCGCCGAATACAGCGGTGTCGCCCGCATGGTAAAGCCTCACCTCGCCGGGCAACTCAAGAACGTAGCCGCATGCTTCGCCACCGTACACAATGCTGCCATCGTCGTCCTGTATGCCGCAGGAGTGCACGGCGTGCGTCATCGTAACCTTGATTCCCGCCACCGTCTGCGTCCCGCCTTTGTTCATCGGCGCGATCTGTTTGGCGCCCTTCTTTCCCATCCAGGTGCAGAGCTCAAAGATCCCGACCACCACAGGATCGTGCTGCTTGGCAATCTGCACCGCGTCGCCGATGTGATCCATGTGGCCGTGGGTGCAAATGAGCACGTCAGCTTTCTTCACCTGCTTTTCACGGTCGGGACATGCCGGATTACCCATCACCCAAGGGTCCAGGTAGGCGGTGACGCCGTCCTTGGTTTCAATGCGGAATGTAGCGTGGCCCAGCCACGTAATGCGATTACCTTGCAGATTCATTGTCACCTCGATAAGCTGCGCAAGCCCCGAGACGCTAGTAGGTGTCGCCTTCGCGCCAGTCACGATAGCCCCCGGCCAACGAAAACACCTTGCGAAAGCCCATCATCTTGAGATTGAGGGCTGCCAGCGCCGAACGGCTGCCAGCGCCGCAATACAAAACCAGCTTGCGGTCCTTATCCGTCGTGATCTTATCGATGTTCACTTCCAGGATGCCGCGCGGCAGGGTGATAGCGCCGGGGATGATTCCCTTCGCCTGTTCGTCGCGCTCTCGCACATCGACCAGCGTAAAGTCTTCTCCCGACTGTTGCATACGTCTGAGTTCGTCGGGACCAATTTCGCTGATCTGCGACTTCGCTTCATCAACCAGTTGCTTGAACTCTGGTAAAGACATGTGTCTCTCCTTTTGCGGGATGTGCGAATTAATCGAAGAAGACACCCGCGACAGCTTACTGCCGCAGAAAGACTCCGAAAAGCCAATTCCCAGCCGGCCGAACCGTGCCGGATAAGGGTAACAGTACTGAACCTGAATTGCCGTTCTTATTGGCGCGCACGAGGAGTGTCGCTTAAGTTAGCGCGCGACTTTCCTGTCCATCGAGACCGCATGGGCGCTGCGCGGCGGCCGGCGCGTGCCCTTGCGCAGACCCTTCGCATCCAGCTTCAACTCGGCGATGGTGCGGCTTAGGGTGTTACGGTGCATACCAAGTTGGCGTGCGGCCTTGCACTGGTTGCCCTTGCAGTCCTGCAGTACCGTAAGGATGAATCGCTTCTTGAATTCGCACACGCCTTCGGAATAGGTGATGCCGTTTTTGTACATCTGCATAACAAGCGCTTCCAGTTGATCTTTCACGACGCCTCTCTCTATATGTAACTTCCGTAATGGCGCAAACGGACCAAATCGTCACCGGTGAGCATCATTGTCGCCGCGCTGCATGGAAACGTGTTGCGGAACAGTCCGTAACAGATCCCAGCCTTCACGGAAGCGCTGCCGCAATTCGGCTGGCGCAGCCCAGATCAAAGCACGTCCCCCGACTAACATGAATGGCGCGATGCGCGATTGCTGCAACCATCCCCACTGCGGCGCAAACGAGGCCAAGGCCAGCACAACCACCGTACACAGTGCCGCCCCTCGTAGAAATCCGAACACTCCTCCCAGCAGGCGATCGAACCAGCGCAGCCCCACACCGTGGACGGCCCAGCGCGCGATCCGTCCCAGCACTCCCGCCAGCAACACGACAACAACAAATATGGTAAAGAACCCAGCGATATCCGCTGCCCACTGTGAGTTCACATAGCGTGCGTACCAGACCGCCACGCGCCAGTACTCCCATGCAGCCAGCAAATATCCCGCGATCACGCCCGCCAGCGAAAAGAACTCATAAAAGAATCCCTGCGCGATCGCCTGCAACACCGACAACAGGATGATGAGCAGAATCACCCAATCGAGGATAGACATGCCCATCATTCGGCTTTCCCTAGACCGGCAGCGGATGTCCGGTCAATTGGGTGTAAGCCTCCACATACTTCTCACTCGTTCTCGCCGCCACCTCCGGAGGTAATGCCGGGGCCGGCGGCTGCTTATTCCACTTGATCGCTTCCAGGTAGTCGCGCACATACTGCTTGTCGTATGAATCCTGCGGCCCGCCCGGCTGATACTTGTCCTTGGGCCAGAAGCGTGACGAATCCGGCGTGAGCACCTCATCGGCGAGCACTAAGCCACCCGCAGTCCGTCCAAATTCAAACTTGGTATCGGCGATGATGATGCCGCGCGTCTCCGCATAGTCCGCCGCGGTCTGGTAGATGTTGACGCTCAAGTCGCGCAAGTGTTCGCTGAGTTCGCGGCCCGCCAACGTCACCATGCGATCGAACGAGATATTTTCGTCGTGACCACTGCTGGCCTTGATGGCAGGAGTGAAAATCGGCTCCGGCAACTTGTCTGACTCACGCAATCCCGCCGGCAACTTTATGCCACAGACCGAACCACTGGCCTTGTACTCCTTCCAACCCGAGCCGGAAAGATAGCCGCGCACCACGCACTCGATAGCGATCATGTCGGCCCGCACCACCAGCATGGAGCGGCCGTGCAACTGGCTGGCATACTTTTGCAGCTCCGGCGGATATTTGCGAACGTCGGAGGTGACGAGGTGGTTGGGAACGATGCTCTTCAGAAATTCGAACCAGAAAAGCGAGAGCTGGGTCAGCACTCGTCCCTTCTGCGGGATGCCGGTGGCCAAAACGTAATCGAATGCCGAGATGCGATCGGTCGCCACGAAGAGTAGATGATCGTTACCAACCTCGTAGAGGTCGCGAACTTTTCCGCTGGCGAAGAGCTTCAGACCAGAAAAGTCGGTGTGCAAGAGAACTTCGGAATTTTGGGATGAATAGGTCACGGCGTCGCAAACCAAATTAGAGAGGTCGTCGGGTATTTTAGTTTTCCCGGCGGGTTTGTCAACGTCAGATAAAAATTAGTTGCAGCACCCCTGAAGAAATCTGTGGAAAAATTCTTGACAGAGTGCCGGATCTCGCGGAAGCCTTGCGCGTAAAGGCTTTCCAGCAAATGGATTCCCCCACGCGCAGACCTTGAGGCGCAACCCCCGCCTCCGTCGGACGAAAATGTGAAAACCTTAAAGATACGCCCGGTGTCAAGAGTTCGGAGAAAAAAATTCCGAAACGAATATCGAACAGAAGCTAATCGGCTGACGAGCGATGGACCGTAAGGACGTCCTCGATGTATTGCACATCGGGAGCGCCTTCTACTCCGGCTTGCTGCATCGCCTTACGGAGTTCGTCGGAGTTCATAAACTTGCGCGCCCGCTCCACGCTCTCCCAATCGAAGAACAGAACCACTTCGCGGGGATTGTCGACCGTATGAAAAATGCGGAACGCGGTTTCGCCAGCATGCCTCCGCGTGTTCAGGTGAGAATCGAAAGCTTGTTTCCAGCGGTTGTAATCCGCCACTTTGTGACGGAGCAAAACATGGACCATGAGAACGCCTCCAAATCGAATCGTCTCCTTCAAGATACGAAATCTGCAGCCGAATGTGAATCAGGAAATGTAACAGACGTTTGTGACAAGGGGTATTGACGGCGAAGCGTCGCCGTGCACTCGGGAGAGCGTCCGGCGCAGATTACGCCCAACCTGTGGTGCGTTATACTGCAAACTAAACTTACCGGAGCACTTCCTCGTGGCGCGCCTGATCATTCGTTCTTCCGACATTCACGCGGCTGGCTGTTTCACTCTTGAAGATATTCCCAAGAGCGCCCGCGTCTTAGAATACACAGGGGAGCGCATCACCAAAGCCGAAGGTGACGTTCGCTACGAAGGCCGCCCATTCACCTATCTGTTTGGCGTGGGCGATGGCGAGGTGGTGATCGACGGCCACGGGATGGCCATGTTTGTTAACCACTCGTGCGATCCTAACTGCGAGACCGACGAAGAAGATGGGCGAGTCTACATCGCCGCGATTCGTGACATTGCCGCCGGCGAAGAGCTTACCTACGACTACTGCCTCTATGATGGCGACGACGACGCACCTTGTTATTGTGGCAGCAAGAGTTGCCGAGGCAGCATGTACTCTCCCGAGGAACTGAAGAAAAAGGCGCGCGCCGCAGCTCGGGAAAAGAAAAAAGCCGAACTGGCGGCGAAGAAGAACGGCGCCGGTAAAAAAGTGGGAAACGGGAAGCGAGAGAAATAGAGGAGGCGGGCCGAACCCGCCGGCGAGACCGCCCCTTCCATGCTGGTCGCTTCTGCTATATTTGGCTTTTGATCATCCCTATTTACGAAGCACAGGAGCGGCTCTCATGGCTAAGAGCGTTAACAAGGTCATTCTGATCGGCAATCTTGGAAAAGATCCGGAAGTGAAGTACACGCAAACCGGGATGGCGGTGGCTCGCTTCTCAGTGGCAACCACTGATCGGGTCAAAGACAAAGACGGCAACTGGCAAGATCGCACCGAGTGGCACAACCTGGTCGCCTTCCAGCGTACCGCCGAGATCGCCGCCGAGTACCTCAAGAAGGGCGGCAAGGTTTACATCGAAGGCCGTCTGCACAGTGACTCCTGGGACGACAAAGAGACTGGGCAGAAAAAGTACAAGACCGAGATCATCATCAACGACTTGGTGCTGCTCGGAGGACGCGATGCGGGCGGCGGCGAAGGCGGTGGCCGCTCGGGAGCCGGGAAATCCGGCGGCTTCGATCAGCGCACTCCCGAACCCGAACACTCGCAGGCGCCAGCGGGCGCGGAGATCACGGACGAAGATATTCCGTTTTGATCTCTCGGCCCGGCTACGGGAATAGTCCATGCCGCGGGGGAACAAAACCTTGAATTTGTGGCGAAAGCCTCTCGTAGTACTTACGATTTGCGCGATGGCCTTTGCAGGTGCGCCCGCGACAGCCGAGCCCGCCAAGACCACACGACAGCTCCTTCTAGACATGGCCAACGCGGGGTTCGATTCCAAGACCTTGGCGCCGCTTTTCCATGTTGGGGATGAGCGAATCAACGACCTTATCGCAGCTCTGAGCGATCCCAATCGGGACATTAGGTACACAGCAGTGGTCGGATTGAGATACCTAGGCAACCCTATGGGAATAGAGGCGTTGAACAACAAATGCCGTAGCCAGTCAGGATGTGAGTTTTTTCTAGATGTCTTTCCTATTCCGCTTTCAGATTTTGATTACGAAGCAATTCGAAGGATGTCTCAAGTGCCTCTAAGCCGATGGAATGCCGTCCCGGAAAGTTCCGCATATGCCCTGGCGTTGGACGGTTCGGAACGCAGTGAACAACTACTTGCACAGTGGCTGAAAAATTCAAAAAAATCAAAGGATGAAGACTCGCGCTATTACTTGGACGCGCTTGCCAGCAGTATTCGCGATCACGCGGCGCAGAAAAGGTTTGCAGCCCGTCCCTCGCTCGTTGAGGCCGTGGTTGCCAATGCCTTTTTCCTGCAACCCGCCGATCGCGCTGTCGCTAAGGCGCATCTCCTCGCGTTGAGTTCTGCCGGAAATAAGGCGCTCATTGAGGTTTACGTCAACCATGGCGTCACCGTAGAGCGTTGGTATAACGTCGTGGTTGTTAAACAAGACCAGCAGTGGCGACTCTTCTCGGTCCATCTGGTGAAGCAAGGATAGGCGCCGTTTTGTCCGATCCAACTTAGGGTCGCTGCTGCAATCAGGCCGTTACGCTCACGAACCAGCAATTGCGATCTAACATCACGGCATGAGCTTTCCACGATCCAGTGGCATCCTGTTACACCCCACTTCCCTTCCCGGAGCTTACGGCATCGGCGAACTGGGGCCCGAGGCACATCGCTTCGCCGATTTTCTCCGCGAGGCCGGCCAGCGCATCTGGCAAGTTCTGCCGCTGGGCCCGACCGGATACGGCGACTCTCCCTATCAGTGTTTCTCAGCCTTCGCGGGCAATCCTCTGTTGATCAGCCTCGACACGCTAGTGGAGCGCGGTTATCTCGACTCCGGCGAGTTAGAGTCGCGCCCCGATTTTCCTGCCGAGAAAGTTGATTTCGGCGCCGTAATCGCGTGGAAGCTGCCTTTGCTGCGGCATGCTTTCCGCTCGTTCCAGCGCAGTTCGCCGGCCGACGGCGAAGCATTCGCCGCTTTCTGCGAAAGGCATTCGGAATGGCTCGAGGAATTTGCCTTGTTTATGGCACTCAAGGAAGCCCACGATAATGTTGCCTGGACGTTTTGGGACGCCAACCTGGCGCTGCGCAAGCCCGACGCCATCGAGCGCGCACGCAACCAATTCCACGAAGAAATTGAATGCAACAAGTTCATCCAATTCGAATTCGAGCGGCAGTGGTGCGATCTGAAAGCGCATTGTGGAAGCAACGGCATTCGCGTCATGGGCGACGTTCCCATCTATGTCGCTCTCGATAGCGCCGAGGTATGGGCCAACCGCGACCTGTTCGAACTGGACGAGTCGGGCCGGCCGAGAGTCGTCTCGGGTGTGCCGCCCGATTACTTCAGCGCCACCGGCCAACTGTGGGGCAACCCGATCTACCGCTGGGACGTACACGCAAGAACTGGATATGCGTGGTGGATTGCACGCCTGCGCCGTTCTCTGGAAATGCTCGACATGATTCGCCTCGACCATTTCCGCGGATTTGAGGCCTACTACGAAATTCCCGGCGGCGACGTAACCGCGGTTAATGGAGCTTGGGTCGAAGGACCCGGAGCCCCGCTCTTCGAAGGGTTAGAAAGTGCGCTGGGAAAGTTACCAATCATCGCCGAAAACCTGGGCGTGATCACTCCGGAGGTGGAAGCGCTGCGTACGCGCTTCGGATTTCCAGGCATGGCGATTCTGCAGTTTGCCTTTGGCAAGGACCCGCAAGCTCCGGATTTCAAGCCCCACAATTACCCACACCATCTGGTCGCCTACACGGGCACCCATGACAACGACACCGTCGTGGGCTGGTGGACGAGCACGGCGGGAGCCGGAAGCATTCGCACCTCCGCTGACGTCGCCGAAGAATTGGATTACGCCTGCCGCTACTTGAACACCGACGGCCACGAGATCAATTGGGTGATGATCCGCACCTTGTTGGCATCGGTCGCCGACACTGTTCTGTTTCCTTTGGAGGATGTTGTGGGCGTCGGCAGCGAAGGCAGGATGAACTTGCCTGGCACCTCGTCGGGAAACTGGCGCTGGCGCTTTCGCCAGGAAGATCTAACACCGGCGATGGGCGTGCGGCTGAAGGAGTTGGTGGAAACCTACGAGCGTCAGGCCAGTTCTGTGACGACCCACGCAAAAATGTAGCTGATTCATAAGCCGAGCTGTATCATGTTTCCCGCGGAGTCAAGGCAATATGTACTTCGAACAGTTCTACCTGGCTTGTCTGGCGCATGCGTCGTATCTTTTCGGGTCGGAGGGCGAAGCCGTCGTCGTCGATCCGCAACGTGATATTGAAATCTACCTGGAAGCGGCCCAGAAGCAGCAGCTTCAGATTCGCCACATCTTTGAGACGCATCTGCACGCCGACTTCGTCTCCGGACACAAAGAGCTGGCCGCGCGCACTGGCGCGACCATCTACATCGGCAAAGCAGCAGGCGCAACGTTTCCACATGTCGCTGCTGGCGATGGCTTCGAGTTGCAAGTCGGGAAGCTGCGCATCAACGGTCTCTCGACCCCGGGCCACACGCCGGAGAGCATCTGCCTGGTGCTCACCGACGAAGAGGAGTCGCCGTCGCCCTGGGCTGTGCTGACCGGAGATACGTTATTCATCGGCGACGTGGGAAGGCCTGACCTTTCGACTACGCATACTCCCCAGCAACTCGCCGGCCTGCTCTACGATTCTCTGCACAACAAGCTTCTCGACCTTGCCAGACAATGTGCAGGTGTATCCTGCGCATGGCGCCGGCTCGCTTTGCGGACGCAACATGCGCGCCGAGCGCTCCTCCACCATCGGCACCGAACGGCTGACCAATTACGCCCTTCAGATCAAAAGTCGCGACGAGTTTATCAGCTCCCTGACGAGCAACCTTCCAGCACGCCCGGAATATTTTCTTGAGGACGCTGCGATCAACCGCGCTGGGGCGCCATCACTGGCCGATCTGCCGCGGCTGACCCCAATCCCGGCGACAGAACTGAAGGACATGATCGAGCGCAGCGCGATCGCACTCGACGTCCGGCCCGCCGAGCAGTTTCGCCGCTGCCGATGTTCCCGGCTCCATCAATATTCCGCTCTCCGGTCAGTTTGCTTCCTGGGCGGGAGCGGTTCTTGGTACTACATGCGACGCCCGATACTCATCGGCGAAACTCCGGAGCAGTTCAGCGAGGCACGCATGCGTTTGGCGCGCGTGGGCATTGAGGACCTGCTGGGTTATCTTGAGGGGGGCGTCGAGGGATGGAAACGAGCGGGATTTCCGCTCGCGCCGGTGCAACAGATTACCGTGCAGGAACTCAGCACCCGGCTGCAAAGCGGTGGGCTACAAGTGCTGGATGTCCGCAGAGAAGGTGAATGGCAGGCTGGGCACATCGACGGCGTGGACTGGTACCCGCTGGACCGTTTCAAGGCAGCCCTGCCGCAGCTTGAGCGGAACCTGCCCATCGCGGTCCACTGCAAGAGCGGCTATCGCAGCATGATCGCCTGCAGTCTGCTGCAAAGGGCCGGCTACAACGTCATCAACGTGATCGGCGGATTCGATGCGTGGGAGCAGGCCAAATTGCCGGTTGCCAGCGCAGCCGCCGTGGGCGCGTAAAGCGCAAGAGAAAAAATATCTATGCGAGCCTTTCCATCAGGCGCGTTTGTCGTTCTGTCTCTGTTGAGTCTTGCATCTCGCCTGCCAGCCGCGTTGGGGCAAGAGCCTCCGCCCGCTACCGCTCAACAAATCGAGGCGGTTGCCGACCGGGTCATTGGCAATGCCACGCATCGATTCCAGATTCCGGGACTGATTCTTGGCATCGTACAGAATGGCCAGGTCGTGCTGACGAAGGGCTATGGCGTCAAGAAGCTCGGCGGAAACGAAGTTCCCGACGAGAATACGGTTTTCGCTATCGGATCGGTATCGAAAGCGCTGACCGCGGTAGGAGCCATGATGCTGGTGGACAAGGGCAGGATCAAGCTCGACGACCCTATCAGCGTTTATCTCCACAACTTGCCGCGGCTCTGGGAGCGGATCACGGTACGGCAGTACATGACGCACACCAGCGGCATTCCTGATTTTCCCAAGTCGGGCAGCTTCGAGGAGGCGGTGCGTCGCGTCGCCACCCGGCCGCTGTTGTTCCCTCCCGGCACCCAGCAGCGATATACCAACGCGAATTTCGCCGTGATTGGCCAGTTGATTGAAGCGGTCAGCGGCCAACCTTACCTGAAGTATATGCACGACGCCGTCTTCGCGCCGCTCGCCATGGACTCGACAGGAAGTTACAGGCAGTTCCTGAAGAAGAGTGATCATGCCACCGGTTACCAGGGGCAGGCGCCCAACCAGCATGAGGCTGACCTCAATATTGCAGGCTATGGAATCCCTTCGGGCGGAATAGCCTCGACGTTGTCGGACCTATTAAAGCTCAATGCGGCATTGCTGCAGCAGAAACTGATGGGCCCCGCCACCTACAAGGAGATGTACACGCGCACCATCCCGCCCGGGAGCGAGACCCCGTGGCACTTTACGCCGGGATGGCAGGCGCGCATGGCAGGCAAGGATGAGGTCATAGCCAAGAATGGCATGGTTGCGGGTTACGCTTGCCAATGGCACTTTGTACCGGCGCGCGACATCGCCGTCATCATGATCTGGAACCTCTCCGGTAAAGACGACCTGTGGGCGAATACCGCCCAGATCCTATGGCAGGGCTTCGGCATTCCGACACAGCGACGCGAAGCAGAGCTTTTGCGGGCGATGCCGGAAGAATAGTGCAATGCGGCAGATCGAGAGCAACAAAGGCTCCGGAACTCAATCCGGAGCCTGCCGTTTTTTCGCGTTGGGAGTTTACCGAATCAGTATCCGTGTTCGCTGCCTTCGTCCAAATTCACCTTGCCCCTGAACATACGATAGACAAAGATGAAATATCCAAGCGCTAGAATCATGCCTATCGTCCACCACGCGAAGCCGACGCCCAACCCGTGCGCGCCGGCGGCAGTGTTGTAAATCGTCAGGCTGAGGTCGGAACCGGTGCTTGCTGGCAGGACATTGGGATAGAGCGCGAAGGCCGCTCCCACCAGCATGCCTACGATGTAGGCACAGGACGCCAGAAATGCGCCTTTGTCATTCCTCTTCGCATGCGCATAGTACAAGTAGATCAGGCTGCCGATCACCAGGGCTGGAACCAGGTATCCAATAGGCCACTTGCTGTAATTGTCGAGCACGTGCGGGACGACGTACACGGTAGCGATCAGGCTGGCAATCGTGAGCAGCACCTGCACCGGCCAGAAGAAGCTTGCAACCTTGCGCGCCCGCGAATTCAGTTCGCCTTCGGTTTTGATCGCAAGATAAAGCGACCCGTGCACGACGAGTGTCACCAGCGCTACCACGCCGCAGATCACGGTGTACCAGTCAAGAATGCCGTTCTGCGCGCCGACGCGCCAATTCGTCCATAGCGGCTCGAAGAAATAGCCATCCGCCTGCAAAGGAACGCCGCGCACTACGTTGCCTAGAGCGGCGCCAAAGAAAATGGCCAGCAGGATGCTCGAAATTCCAAAGATGACGTCGAAGAAGGCCTTCCACACCGCTTCTTGGATATGAGTACGAAACTCGATGCCGATACCGCGCAGCATCAGCAGCCACAGCACCATCATCAGCGGCAGGTAAAATCCGCTGAAACTGGAGGCGTACAACAAAGGAAAGGCAAAGTAGAGAGTTCCGCCGGCGGCCAGCAGCCACACTTCGTTGCCGTCCCATACCGGGCCGATGGCGCGCAGGACCATGCGGCGCTCCGCGTCATTTTTCGCGATGAAGAGATGGACCGCGCCCGCTCCGATATCGAAGCCGTCAAGCAGCACGTAAACCGCGACCATCACCGCAACGATCATGAACCATAGGGTTGACATGGCTATCGCACCTCCACGGGTTCTACCGCAACTACACTGGGCTTTTTGAGCCGTGGCTCGGGATCAGGATCAGGACCATGCTCGATTTCACGGCGCACCAGGAAGAGGAACAGGACCGAAAGCACCGTATACATTCCCAGGAAACCGAGGAAGCTAAACCAAGCGTTACCGGCGGATACCATCTTGGAGTAGCCATCCACCGTGCGCAGCAAACCATAAACCAACCATGGCTGCCGGCCGAGTTCAGCTGTCATCCAACCTGCGGTGTTGGCGACGTAAGGCAACGGGAAGAGCAACAGCAAAATCCAGAGCATCCAGCGAGCGTCATATAACTGACGCCGCCACAGCAGAAAGGCTGCGATTGCGGACACTGCGATGAAGATCGTCCCCAGCCCTACCATGACGTGATAGGAGTAATAGAGCAGGGGAATACTGTCGGGCCAATCCTGCTTCGGCACTTCGTTGAGACCTTTTACCTCCGCATTCCATCGGCGCCAAGTCAGAAAGCTCAGCATCTTCGGAACGATGATCGGGTTGTCGATCTTCTGCGCCGAGACGTCGGGTTGGCCCAGGATCACCAGCGGCGCTCCGGGTTGCGTCTCCCATAAAGCTTCCATCGCGGCCAACGTTACAGGCTGGTTGCGCGCCACCATACGTCCCTGGGCGTCGCCCGTCGGGAAGAGCTGCAGCAGGCTCGCGATCAGCGCCGCGATCACGCCGACGCGCACGAAGATGCGACCCTGCTCCACATGTTTTTGGCTGAGCAAGTAGAATGCACCGACCGCCGACATCACGAACGCGCCAGTGATGACCGCGCCACTCATGTTGTGCGCATACTGCCACGACGCCCAGGGATTGAGCACCAGTTGCCAGAAGCTGGTCAGTTGCAGGGACCCGTCGGCCGCGCGCTGATATCCCACCGGGTGTTGCATCCAGGCATCCGTGGCAACAATGAAGTAACCCGAAAGCCATGAACCGACGAAGACCATCAGCGCGGTGAACCAATGCTGTGTTTTGGTCAGTCGCTTCTCGCCGTAGAGAAATAGGCCCAGAAACGTGGACTCCAGGAAAAAGGCGAACAGGCCCTCCATGGCCAGGGTTTGCCCTATCACGCCGCCGGCGTAGCGCGAAAAATGTGACCAGTTGGTGCCAAACTGGAACTCCATGGGAATTCCAGTCACTACGCCGATTATGAAATTGATGCCGAAAATCTTGGCCCAGAAGCGGGCCGCCCGGTCGTAACTTTCGTTTTTGGTCTTGAGCGCCAAGGTCTTCAAGATCACGATCAAGAGCGCCAGTCCCATTGTCAATTGTGGAAATAGATAGTGATAGGTAACCGTGAAAGCGAAGTGCAGGCGGTGAATTAAGAGTGCGCTATCCATGCTGGACCCTCGGTAGGACACGCTGCGCCCGGAGGTTACGCGGCCTTGTACCGGGCAACGGCTCCGAGAAGAATGTACCTGTCATTGTTCAGCAGCGGGAGCACATCGCGCTGTGATTAAGGTCACAAAATGCTGTGAAGGAGCGGTGCGGCGAATGGCCTCGATCCGCCGGTCTGTGAATGTGGTATCCGGTTAGATGTGCTCGCCACATGTCCAATCACCCAAGACCGAGTCTTCCTCGCAGCTTTAGGGTCTAAACTAGTGCCGATGCCTCGCTCTCTTCTGAATGCGTTCATCTCCCTGCTTCTGCTGGCGGTCCCTGCCGCGTGGCTCGTGCAGCATCCGGTCAGCGTGCAAGCGCAGCAGCGCACCCTGCGCCTCGTCCTTAAAGATGGCTCCTACCAGTCCGTGGTGAAATATGAGATTCAGGGCGACCGGGTGCACTATCTCAGTGCGGAACGGTATGAGTGGGAAGACATACCGAGTTCGCTTATCGACTGGGACGCGACCAAAAAGTACGAAGCTGAGCTCAGCAGCGGCAAATTCCACAAGGCGAGGGAAGAAACTCCTGAGGAGAAAGAAGAGCGCGAGAAGGAAGACGCCAACTCGCCGCAGGTCGCGCCAAGTCTGCACCTGCCCGGAACCGGTGGGGTATTTCTGTTGGACCAGTATCAGGGGAAACCAGAGCTGGCGGAGATCGTGCAAAACGGCAGTGAGTTGAACAAGAATACCGGCAAGAGCGTGTTACGTTCCACAATCAATCCCATAGCCAGCTCGAAGCAGCCCTTTGAACTGAAGGGGGAACACGCGAAGATTCAATCCCACGTGCCGCGTCCCACCATCTACATTGATATAGACGAAGGCGCGCAGAGCGGCACCCCCATCGCCGAGCGCTTCCGGTTGGTTCGCACTGAGATCAAGAAAGACAAACGCATCGTCGGCAACTTGAAAGTCACCTTTACAGGAAAGGTGAGCGAGCAGAACCTTTCAGTCCCCGCGAACGTTGAAGAGCTGGGAACGGGAGAATGGGTGAAGGTGCGTCCGGCGCAGGACCTGGCGTCGGGTGAGTATGCGGTGGTAGAGATGCTCGGCCCGCAGGAGATGAACCTTTACGTGTGGGACTTCGGAGTCAATCCCGGCACTCCGGCAAATCCGAACGCGGTGCAGCCCGACAAAAGCACGGCGGAAGCGCAGCCGAAATGACGAAAACCGCGACGGCGGCGAGCTAAGCGCAGCGGGATCAAGGCTGGGGTGTTCCTTCCTGGGACCCCACCATCCCGATGCCCGCTACGGCGATGTTGTCACGCCCCGACTGCTTCACGCGGTACATCATTTCATCGGCGCATTGCACGATGGCCTGCGGAGATGCGGCGTCTTGCGGAAAACTCGCAATACCGATGCTAGCCCGAAGCGACAGCGGCACACCCTCCGCAGCAAGCCATTTCCGGGAGTGAAAAACTGACATCAACCGGCGCGCGGCCAAAAGCGCCGCACCCTTAGAAGTTTGGGGCAACAGAATGGCGAACTCGTCGCCGCCATAGCGAAAAGCAGCGTCCACCATGCGAAGGTTTTCGCGCAAAGCCTGGCCTACCTGTCCCAGAAGCTTGCTGCCGACCAGGTGTCCATGCTCATCGTTCACTCGCTTAAAGTGATCGAGGTCAAGAAACAGCAGGCTGAACTCATACCCAAAGCGTTTCGAGCGGTGCACCTCTTCGGAGAGCGCGCGTGAACAAATGCCGTGCATTGTATAAGCCAGTGCAGTCATCGGTGATACTGAGTTCCTGGATGCGTTGCACGGCACGTGCGTTCTCGATGGCAATGGCGGCGTAATCGGCCAAGGTTCGTAACAGCATCTCGTTGCGGGTGTAGACCTCCATGTCGATATTCGCCATCTCGATGATGCCCAGGACCTTGCCGCCCGTCCGCACCGGCATACAGACCGCGGAGCACCCTTCGACGAAGAAGTCGTCATCCCTGGTGTGGCGAACGCGGCCGTCCCTGGCGACGTCAGCGATGACCAGCGGTGCGCCATGGTTGATCACCCATCGGGCGAGGCTTTCACCCGACGTCATTTGCAAGGCATTGAGACTCTCACAACCTTTGCCTACCGCCGCCGCATAATAAAGTTCGTCGGTGGCATCATCTAGCATGAGTAGCGCCCAGGTCGCAGGCTCAAAATAGGCGGCCATTTTCTCCATGATGGTTTGCAGAATGGTGTCAAGATCGAGCGACGACGTCAGGGCTTTGGCGACGTCGTGAAAGATTTTCAGGTCGTAAAACTGCCGATCGTCCGTAGGTGGAAGCGACATGCAAGAACCTGGCGCAGATCTCGTGTGCTGCGCCGGAAATGTGAACCAAGGCCCGCGGCCCTCGACTCCAAAAGGTTCAGGCTGAAGAATACAGACCCGCCGCCCTATATTACCGGAAAGGGCGGACGGTTCCTATTCTCGCGACTCCTCAACCCGGCGGAGCTGGACAACATTGGTGGACGGCGCGGTTTGACACTGCCTGCACCACTTTCTATGATCGGCAAGGACACTCGGTAAATTCAAGTGCGACACTCATTGGAACAGGCCGAGGCTGAGATGAGCACTTTCGGCGAAAGGTTGCGTCGCGAACGGGAGATGAGGAACATCTCACTCGACGACATTGCTGCCACCACCAAGGTTGGCACTCGACTGCTGCGCGCATTGGAAGATGAACAATTCGATCAGCTCCCCGGCGGCATCTTCAATAAGGGATATGTCCGACAGTACGCGAAGTTCGTCGGAATCGACGAGGAACAGGCGGTCACAGATTATTTGCAAGCCGTGCACGAGGCCGTCCCCGACATGCGTGGGAATGCCGAGCAGAACACCTCCAGCCGATTCGAGAGGGTTGGCGATCCATCCAGTGACCTTCGCGGATCCACATTTCCCGTTGTTCCCGTACTTATAGTTCTCGCGCTAATTGCGGGAATTATAGGCGGCTGGCGCATTTACCGGGAGCGCCAGCTCGATCGACGATCGCAAACCGCGAGTACGCCCGCTGCCGCGCAAAGCAATTCCACCGTCATCACTCCAGCGGGCATTCCCGCCACGTCCGCTGCTTCTACCCCGCAGACCGTTTCCGGCACCAACGTCAACGGACTGCGGCAGCCAACCGCTCGAGAGAACGCAGCGGGAACGACGGCTTCGAAGAGCACTGCCAATTCTGAATCAGGCGTCCCGTTCGAACTCACCGTCCGCCCCAAAGATCGCGCCTGGGTTTCCATCAAATCCGACGGTCAGTTTGTGGTTCGTGGCATCATCAAGCCCCCGGATGTCAAGACGATCCGCGCCAGCGGCCAAGTAGTCTTTTTTACCGGCAATGCCGGCGCGGTGGAAGTCTCATTTAATGGTAAGAATGTTCCTTTGAGCGGGGGCGAAAACGATGAGCGCGTCCTCGTTTTCAATTCCCATGGCGTGCTGCCGGGCGCGGCGCCACAATGATGCGGCCTTCCCTCCCACCTTCACCGCAAAACACCATAAGGAACGTTGGTGAAAACGTCGTACGCATAGAAGCCGAAGCCTTGTGCGCACTCGCCGACCGCCTGGCGGGACCCATGTTGCCCGACTTTGAACGGGCGGTGGAGCTGCTCTACGGCTGCGCCGGGCGCATCGTCGTTACTGGCATGGGCAAAAGTGGGCTGATCGCGCGCAAGATCGCGGCCACGCTCACCTCGACCGGAAGTCCGGCACTGTTTCTTCACCCGGCCGAGGCCTTGCACGGTGACCTCGGAATGGTGGTCCGCGGGGATGTGGTTCTCGCCCTCTCGGCCAGCGGGGAGACCGACGAAATCCTGCAACTGCTGGCCACCGTAAAGCGGCTCGGCGTTCCGCTCATCACCATGACCTGCGATGACCTTCACTCTGCTTCCGAACACCCGCACAACATGTCAACGCTGGTGCAAGCGGCCGACATCGCGCTGGACTGCTCGGTCGCGCACGAAGCCTGTTCCCTCGGACTTGCGCCCACCGCCTCGACCACTACCATGCTCGCCCTGGGAGATGCGCTGGCGGTGGCGCTCTCGCAACGGCGTGGATTCAAGGAAGAGGACTTCGCCAGCCTGCATCCCGGAGGCAAGCTGGGCAAGCGGTTCGCGCGGGTCTCCTCGCTTATGCACGCCGGGGATGCAGTTCCCAGCGTGAGTCCCTCGACTCACATGACTGAGGTCATCTACGAAATGTCGCGCAAGGGCCTGGGAATGACAACCGTGGTCGAAGGCGAAAAACTTGTGGGACTGATCAGCGATGGCGATCTGCGCCGCCTGCTGCAACAGCACGGTAAGAAGGTATTCGACCTCTCAGCGGCAGAATGCATGACGCGCTCGCCGCGCACCGTCGGCCCTGAGGTGTTCGCCATTGCCGCGCTCGACATCATGGAGCAGAAGAAGATCACTTCCCTTCCCGTGGTGGACGCAGCCGGCCACCTGCTGGGTGTGCTGCACCTGCATGATCTGTGGGGCACGCAGATGTTGTGACGAGGCCGTCGGCTGTGGCTATCAGCTGTCAGCCATCAGCTAAGTTCAGCTCTATGCTCTGACTTTCATCTCGAATTTTCATCCCGACCGAGGACTTCAGTCCGAACGGAGGGACCTGCTGTTCTGCCGTTTTCCTTCACGCGTGCGGGCCAAGGCTGACAGCTCCTCGGTTGGGCTGAATGCTGAGTACCGAATGCTGGCTACTTTGTCTCCACGAACGCCATCACCAGTTCCCGCTCACGCGGCCCGTCCAACTCGACCAGGACGACTCGCTGCCAGGTTCCTAACAACAGCAGCCCGCGATCGACCATCAGCGCCAGCGAAGGTCCGATCAGGGTGGAAAGAATGTGGTCGGGCGTGTGCTCCGGATTGTGGGGATGGCGATACGGAAGCTTGGGAATGAGGTGTTCAAAGGCGTCGAGCATGTCGAGATCGGTCCCAGGATCGAGATCGGCTGTGGTCAACGCCGCCGTGGTGTGAAGCACACTCAATTGGCATATCCCGGTCTTGTCTCCATACTGCTTCCACAGCAGAGATTCAAGGTGCTTGGTGATATCTACAATCTCGCGCTTCTTGTGAGTTTTGACCACAAGTCGATGCATGACTCGCCTATTGAGCCGGAATGAACAATTCTAATCGCACACGCCACGGTCACCGATTGTCCAGCTTGCAGCAATACCATGCCGGTATCGGCCCCTCCCCAATTCTTGTTGTAAGGGTCAGGCAGATTGAACTGTGGCTCGATGGCGACGAAATTCTTCTGCGGCGGCGCATATACCTGGATGGACTTGATCTGCGGCGAAAGCGTAATCAGTCGCAAACCGTACCTGGCTGCAGGATCGATGATCTCGGAAACCGTGCTCCGGTTAGGGCGATAGTTCAGCTCGGAGAAATTGTCGTCAAGATATTGCGAGCCCAGCGGACGTCCGCCGGGTGCGCTGAAGTCATACGGCGTCCCTTTGACCGGAACCCGCTGGCCGGTGGTGAACGAATCGTCGTAGTTATTCATGACGGCGCGAGTTTCGCTGGGCAGGTGCAGCCTGACCTGTTGACGGTCGCCGCTGGGGAGAACGAAATAAGGATGCCAGCCAATACCAATGGGTAACGGATCATGGCCCACATTCTTGGCGGTCACCGTCATCTCGAAGGCATTGTTCGCCAAAGTCGTCTCGACGCGGACATCCGTGTCGGAAAGCCAATGCCCATCGAAATTGCCCGCGTGCAGCATGGCGGCAACGCTTGACTCGGCAGCTCCGTTATTCTGGGTGACATCTTCGAATTTCGAGCGCAGCATCAGCCCGTGAATCGCGTGCTTCTCGGCGCCAGGATTGTTGCCGCTCCAGTTCGCCGGCAGCGTCACAGTCTTTCCGGCTACATCTGCGGTGATGGTTTTTCCGTCAGGCGAAACTTTGCCACGAATGCGATTGGCGAACGGCAAGAGAATGGCCCCGCCGATCCTGAAAACCTGAGTCCCAAAGGCGTCATCGCCATTGTCGAGCAACCGCTCGGCTTCGGATAACGGCGGCGAGTTCAGCAGATTGATCTCTCCCTTTCCCGGCAGATACGCCTTAATCTGCAACACCGCCATTCCACGCCCGGGCAGTATCGTGGCTTCCAGAAACTGCGGCTCGGTCTTGTTGCTGGAATTTGGGCGTTGCAGCACCACCACGGGCTCGCCTCCAATGGAAACCGCTTGCGGAGGCTGAGTTGAACGGCTGTTAGTCATGGCTTGGCCGTTCGTATTGCCAGCGCTCCAACCGCATGTCAACAAAATTGCAAGGCACAAACTCAGACCACTCCATGAGCGTTTGACCATCCACATTGGCGGTTCACCTCTCTTTGCCACATGGTTAGTTTATCTTCAAAGGTTTGCTCGATGGGGCCGCTTCCGGTAGAATCAGGTATCCGGCTCACGTCGAGATTTCCTACAAGGATCACAGCAAAGTTATGGCAGACCATTTTTCGGCGCTCAAGCGTGCGCGTCAAACCGAGACCAAAACTACGCGCAATCGCGCCAATAAGTCGCGTCTGCGCAGTGCGTTACGTTCGCTGCGCGAGGCCATTGCCAAGGGCGAGAAGGAAGCCGCCCAGACCGCCTATCGCGCAACGGTTTCCGTCGTGGACAAGGGCGTCCAGAAGGGCATCCTGCACAAGAACACCGCCAGCCGCTACAAGTCCCGCCTCAGCAAACGGGTGAAGGCCGTCGGCGCGGCGAAGTAGTTCAGTCTCCGTAAAGTTTGAAGGCGGGCCAAGCGCCCGCCTTTTTTTGTTGTTCTCCGGAGGAATCGCCGTGAAGAGGTTGAAGATCATCACGTAAGGGTAGAGCCGGCCTTCAGGCCAGCGTCCAGGGACAGCAAGAAAACACAACTCGCCCTAACGCGGGTGAAAGCCAGCTCTACGAGTTACTTCCCTGCCGCCTCGCTCTGCGGCTTCCAGCGCAGGATCGGCTTGCGCGCCGCCATGGTCTCATCCAGGCGCGAGATGCGGGTGTTGTGCGGCGCTTCGAGGACGAACTCCGGATGCTCCTCGACCTCCTCGGCGATGTCCTTCATCGCCTCAATGAACATGTCGAGCGATGCCTTCGACTCGCTCTCCGTCGGCTCGATCATCAGCGCGCCCGCGCACCACCAGCGGGAAGCTGACGGTGTAGGGATGGAAGCCGTAGTCGATCAGCCGCTTGGCGATGTCGCCGGTCTTGATGCCCTTTGGGCGTCTGCAAGCGGTCGCTGAACACCACCTCGTGCATGGTCGGCGTTTTGTACGGCAGATCGTAGCTGCCTTCCAGCCCTTTGCGGATGTAGTTCGCGTTCAGCACGGCGTCTTCGGTGGTCTGCCGCAGGCCGTCGGGCCCATTGGCCATGATGTACGCCAGCGCGCGCACGTGCATCCCGAAGTTGCCGTAGAACATGCGCACCCGTCCGATGGACTGCGGGCCGGTTGTAGTCGAAGCCCAGCGAGCCATCCGGCTTGGTGACGACCACCGGAGCCGGCAGGAAGGGTTCGAGGATCTTCTTGCAGGCCACCGGCCCTGAACCCGGACCGCCTCCGCCGTGCGGCGTGGAGAACGTCTTGTGCAGGTTCAGGTGCATCACGTCCACGCCGAAGTCGCCGGGACGCGACCTTGCCGACCAGCGCGTTCATGTTGGCGCCGTCCATGTAGAGCAGCGCGCCCTTGGCGTGCAGCACATCGGCGATCTTGTGGATCTCCTGCTCGAACACGCCCAGCGTGTTGGGATTGGTCAGCATCAGCGCGGCGACATCTTCGTTGACCTGCGCCACCAGCGATGCGATGTCCACCATGCCGGCGGCATTCGACTTCAGGTTCTCGACCGCTGTAGCCCGCCATCGCCGCCGTCGCCGGATTGGTGCCGTGCGCCGAATCTGGAATCAGGACCTTCTTGCGCGGATTGCCCTGCGACTCCAGATACGCGCGCACCAGCAGAATTCCGGTCAGCTCGCCATGCGCGCCGGCCGCGGGCTGCAAGGTGATCGCATCCATGCCGGTGATTTCGATAAGCTGCTCGCTCAGCATCTTCAGGATGCGCAGCGCGCCCTGCGAAATGCGCTCCGGCTGATAGGGATGCGCCTCCGCCAACCCGGTCAGCCGCGCCACCGCCTCGTTCACGCGCGCGTTGTACTTCATGGTGCACGAGCCCAGCGGATACATGCCGTGGTCCACGGCATAGTTCCAGGTGGAGAGGCGGGTGAAGTGGCGGATGATTTCGATCTCGCTCACCTCGGGCATGTGGCCAAGGTCCTCGCGCGCCTGCTCGCCCAGCAGCTTCGCGGGATCGACCTCGGGCACATCGAGCGGCGGCAGCTTGTACGCCTTCTTGCCCGCCGACGACCTTTCGAAGAGGAGCACTTCGTTCTGGCTGATGTGGGTGGTAGCTTTGCGGATCTTCGTTAGTTCACAGCGCCACCTCCTTCGCAGCCGCGTCAATCGACGCTTTGGCCGTGGTCTCCGTGCAACACCACAGCGAGGCGTTGCCCAGGTCGGGATAAAACTTCTTCAGCGGAAAGCCCCCGATGATTCGCTGCCCCAGCAGCTTGTCATTGATGGCGTAGGGATCGGTTTTCGTCTGGATGACAAACTCGTTGAATCGCGGCGCGCCTTCAAACAGCAGCGTCGCCCCGGCCTTCTTGAACTCGCCGGCGGCATAATGCGCCTTGGCCAGGTTCTGCTTTGCCAGGTCCTTCAGTCCCTCGCGGCCATAGACGGTCATGAAGATGCAGCACATCAGCGCGACCAGCCCCTGGTTGGTGCAGATGTTCGACGTCGCCTTCTCGCGGCGGATGTGCTGCTCGCGCGTGGAGAGCGTCAGCACGAATCCGCGCTTGCCGTTGCGGTCGCAGGTCTCGCCGACCAGCCGGCCCGGCATCTGGCGCACAAACTTGTCGCGCGTGGCCATCACCCCGCAGTAAGGGCCGCCAAATCCGAGCGGCACGCCGAACGACTGCGCCTCCATGCTGACGATATCGGCCTCGGCCGGAGGCTTCACGATGCCCAGCGAAACCGCCTCCGCGATGGAGACGATCAGCAGCGCGCCTTTCTTGTGCACGATGTCAGCGACCGCCGCAACGTCTTCGATGGTGCCGAAGAAGTTCGGCGACTGGATCAGCACGCCGGCAGTTTCGTTGTCGATCGCCTTGTCGAGGGCTTCCAGGTCGACGCGGCCATTCTTCAGGTAGCCGACGGTCGAGATCGGCATGCCCTGATAGCGCGCGTAGGTGGTGATGACCTCGCGATACTCCGGATGCACGCTGGTGGCGACCACCGATTTGTGCCGGCCGGTCAGGCGGGCCGCCATCATCAGCGCTTCGGCGGCGCCGGTCGAGCCGTCGTACATGGAGGCGTTGGCCACATCCATGCCGGTCAGCTCGCAGATCATCGTCTGAAATTCGAAGATGGATTGCAGCGTGCCCTGGGCGATCTCGGGCTGGTAGGGCGTGTAGGCGGTGAAGAACTCGCCGCGCGAAACCAGCGAGTCGATGACGACCGGACGGTAGTGCGAGTACGCGCCCGCGCCAAGGAACGTGGCGTAACCTTGCGCGCTCCCGGCCGCGCACTCGCGGAAGAACTCCACGATCTCGCTTTCCGCGTAGGCGCGCGGAATCTTGAGATCGCCCTTGAGGCGATACTCGGGGGGAATGGCGGCGAACAGATCGTCGATGGACTTGGCGCCGATCTCGCGCAGCATGACCTCGCGGTCGGATTCAGACTTAGGAAGATAGCGCATGGGTACCTGTAGCTTTCTCTGGGCGACATGTATGAAGGAAACCACCGTGACAAGCGGGAATGATCGAGGTGTAATAACAGAATTCAGTTTATGTCGCAAATTCCTCGCCGCTCAGACGACGCTAGAAATTCATTGCGGGGAGCGCCCTTCTCGGTGCCGTCGCAGATCTTCCAAAATGGCTTCCACGGTGATCTCGGTCCGGTCAAGCCGGCGTTCGTGCGACTCCACCACCAGCTGATGCTTTTCCACAGCGCTCAGCAGACGTCGAGTTGCCTCGCTGAGCTTCGCGAAGCTCCCTGACAGACTCGCGGTCTTCCTGGCTGATTGGCGATCTTCCTTAATCGACTCTTTAATTTCCAGGATGTCGTCATACAGCCGACCCAGCGCCTTCCAGAACTCTTCAAAGTTAGCAAAATCCATAGTCGCCTCCGCCTCAGTGCCCGCCCTCTTCGGCGACGAACTTCTCGTAATCGCCGACCGACAGCAACTGGTTCGCCTCGCTCGGGTCCTTCAGCGTGACCTTGACCATCCACGCCCCGTGAGCGTCCTTGTTCACCTGCTCGGGCGAGGTGTTCAGCGCCTCATTCACTGCGGTCACCGTCCCGGACACCGGCGCAAACAAATCCGAAACCGCCTTCACCGACTCGACCGTGCCAAAAGTCTTGCCGGCCGTGATCTCGGTTCCCACCTTCGGCAACTCGACGAACACGATGTCGCCGAGCGATTCCTGCGCATGATCGGTGATGCCGATGGTGCCGGTGTTGCCTTCCACCTTCAGCCACTCGTGTTCTTTGGTGTACTTGTAGTCCGCGGGATAAGCCATATGACTGCCTCCTCAGCACCGAGCGCGTGCATCGGCGAAAATTAAATACGAATTAAATTCAGTTCCCTCATTCAGGCGAATGCTTCGCGATTTCTATTCCGCGCGATGCAACCCTGATGCGATCACCGTACAGCTAGAAACCAAGAGTGTCGTCCGCCGAAGGACCATAAATCGCCGGAACCTTTTCCTCGTTCATGCGCAGATAAACGCCAAGTTGCGCCCGGTGATGCACGATGTGATTGAGAAACATCTGGCGGTACGCCAGGAAACGCGAGCCGTCGAAGATGCTCTTGCCCTGCATCATAAGCTTCCAGTTCTCGTTCCACGCATCATCAGGCATGCCGGCAAGTGCGCTCCGCGTCTTGGCTGCGCCTTCATCGAGAACGCTGACCAGTTGGGCGGCCGACTCCAACGGCACCGGTTTGAAGCTGCCTTTGGCAAAGTCCAACTCAGGAGTCGTCAAGATGATGAGGCCGAAGCCGGCGAGCTGGGCTACGTGGGGCGCCAGCTTCCCCAGCGGCATGGACCTGGGATGGGGCGCGAAGTCCGGCTTGTCGGCTGGAACTCGTTCCAACGTGGCGCGCGTCTTCTTCATTTCTTCATCAAATTCCGGCAACAAAATTCGCTGATACGCACAGGTCTCTCCATTCTCGTTCAGGACTGCTTCTTCGGACGCTTGTAAAACGGCGTCGGAACCACCTTGCACTTTACCGGCTGGTTGCGGATTTCCACTGCCACTTCGCTGCCGATCGCGGAGTGCTCGATGGGCACGTAGGCCAGCGCAATGTTCTTCTTCAGGAACGGCGCGTACGATCCGCTGGTGACGTAGCCGATCTCCTTGCCATTCAGATCGAGCACCTTGTAACCGTCGCGCGGAATGCCGCGGTCCACCGACTCCAGCCCCACCAGCGTGCGCTTGATGCCATCGGCCTTGGCGCGCTCCAGCGCCGCGCGGCCGATGAACTCGCCTTTCTCCATCTTGAGGAAGCGCTCCAGGCCGGCCTCCCACACATTGATCGTGTCGGAGATCTCATGCCCGTAGAGCGGCAGCCTGCCTTCCAGGCGAAGCGTGTTGCGCGCGCCCAGCCCGCAGGGAACGATGCCGAATTCCTTGCCCGCTTCCATCACCTCGTGCCAGACGCGAGCGCTGGTCGCCTCGTCGGTGGGAACGTAAATCTCGAAGCCGTCTTCGGCGGTGTAACCCGTGCGCGCAATCAAGATGTTCGGCAGCCCGCAAACCGTCCCGTGCGTGAACCAGTAGAACTTCACCTTCGACAGGTCGGCATCGGTCAGCTTCTGCAGCGTGTCCACGCCCTTCGGTCCCTGGATCGCGATCTGGGTGTAGTTGTCGCTCAGGTTCTCGACCTTGCAGTCGAACTGGCGGGTGTTGTCGGTGACCCAGTTGACGTCCTTCTCGCGCGTGCCGGCGTTGATCACCAGCATGTAATCGTCTTCGCCGAGGCGATGCACGATGACGTCGTCCACGAACGTCCCCTGCGGATACAGCATGGCCGAATACCGGCACTGGCCGATCGCCATCCCCGCGGCGTCGTTCATGGTGATGTGCTGCACGGCGGCGAGCGCCTGCGGCCCCGAGATCCGGATGTCGCCCATGTGGCTGACATCGAAAACTCCTACGCCGTTGCGGACCGCCAGGTGCTCCTTCATCAGCCCGCCCACGGGAGGGTATTCCACCGGCATGTCCCAGCCGTTGAAATCGACCATCTTCGCGCCCATCTGGCGATGGACAGCATTCAAAGCAGTCTTGCGGATGGGCGTGGCCGCCACGGTCTCAGAGGACAAGCGGGAATCCTTTGGCGCACAGATCGCGCAAATGAGGTTGGTGTAACTAAGTACGGTAACATGCGCGATTTGGGCGGTCAACGCAGGCAAAGAGGCCCGAGTCGTGAAGCTTCAATCGTGAACTCCACTAGGGGCCAACAGACTAAGTTTTGAATTGGCCCCACCTTCGAACAAGATTCTGAACCTGGACTGAAGCCCGGGAGCAACCTACATCTCCCACAGGCAGTATCCGTCGCGATACATGGAGATCAGGCCATCCTCGCTGATTTTCATGACCGTCCCATAGCGAGATGCGGCGATGGCGGCTGTGGTGCGTCCGCCTTCGACAGGACGGTTGATGGCTTCTTCAGTGGACTGATGATGAAGGATGGCGCCAAAGGCCAGCAGGTTGGCATCGGGAGTGAGCACCACAGCGCCATCGATACGGGCCACGTTCTCCAGCACGGTAGCAGGGAAGTCAAAGACGCTCTTGTCGCGCAGCAGGTAATGCAATTGGTCCTTGCTGGAAATTCCGTCCGCCACCGGCTGCTGATTCATGTGCTCAAGCAGATCGGGCTGCGACACCAGTACTCGTGCCGCGTCAGGATTGTCGAGTACCACGAACAATGCCCCGCGACGGCTTTCGGTAAGGTTCAGCGCCACGGTAAACAGTCGTTCCGCCAGTTCCGTATGCCCGATGGCGTTCTTCCACATTTCGTAGCGATAACGGGCATCGACCAAGCGCCACTTGCCATCGAGAAAGCGGAAGACCGGCACACCATCCGAGTAAATTTTGACTTCGCCGTTCGGGGACAGGATGAGGCAAATGTGTCCGCCGCACAAAGTGGCGCGGCAATGGTCGCGATAGCGGGTTGAGGTCGGTACTGGCAACGGCATGTCGCGATAGGGTTTGGCCCATTCGTGCACGTCGATTAACTCCGCCAGCAGGCCATCGCGATCGACCAACGCGAGAGTTTGCAAGCCATCGCACAAACGATGGAAGCTGCGGATGCTGGTCAGTTCGTGCGAGTAGCGCATGGCCCAGTCCGGGGTCTGCGGCGGGTCATGACAGGGCTCCGGCATGGAGCCGAACAACAATACTCCGGTGGCAATGCGGCGATTCTCGTAAGTGCTCATGCTGCTGGCACGCAACACCTCGATGGCATCGGCGATGCGATCGGGCACGTCGGCAATGGCCTCACCGCTAGTGTGCGGAGACGGATCGAGGAAGGCCGAGACAAAGCGGTCCTCGGGCAGTCCGCGGAAGAGCTGAAAGCTTTGCGCCGCCAGGGCCTGGTTGGTGATCAGTTGATAGCGCGCAGAAAGTACCATGCCGATGCTGCGCAGCAGCCGGCGTTCGTGGTCCGAGAGCTTCGAACTGGCGGTCAGCGAGTAGCCCTCTCCCATCCACTCGAATTCGACTTGGCCACCGCTAGGCACCGCGCCCAGCAGGCTCGGCATTCGCTCCGGCTTCCCTTCAACCCGTTCCAAGGTTGCGCCAGGAAAGAAATAGCGAATACCATTCTCCATCAGGTCTCCGTAGAGCCCACTGACAAACTGAGTACGATTTTCGAGTGAGCGAGACGGGATGGGCGAGCGATTCATCACTGGATAAAGCTTACATCAAATTGACGGTCGATTCTGGCCGGAGCCGCATCGGGCGCGGCGCCACTACCAGTGAGCTTCCTTTACAATGCGTTTTCACCACGGCAAGATAGTATGTGCTTACCGCTAGTTCTTCGAACTCACCCACAGGAAACATGCCATGAGCCACATCCAAAGCGAAAGCAACGGCGCCGTACGGCGCATAACAATTAATCGCCCAGAAAAGAAGAACGCCCTGACGGCGAAGATGTACGAGGACCTTTCCGAGGCGCTGGAACAGGCTGAGTCGGCCCACGAGGTTCGCGTCATCTTGTTGCACGGCGAAGGCGAGGCGTTTACCGCAGGCAACGACCTGGTCGATTTTCTGCAAAAGCCGTGGAAGGGACAAGACCTGCCGCCGGCGGTTCGCTTTATCCGATCGGTGGTGGACGCCAAAAAACCTCTCGTTGCTGCGGTTCATGGCGCGACCGTGGGAATCGGCACCACGATCCTCCTACATTGTGATCTTGTCTATGCAGCGCAGGACACCAAGTTTCTGATGCCCTTCATCAACCTCGGTATCGTTCCCGAAGCAGGCTCTACGGTGCTTCTGCCTCTGCTCGTCGGTCATCAGCGTGCGGCAGAATTGCTGATGCTGGGCGTACCGTTCAGCGCCCAACGAGCTTATGAGTTAGGTTTGGTGAACGCCGTGGTCACTCCTGCGGAACTGCTCGCGACGGCAGCTAATACGGCACAAGCGCTGGCGGAAAAGCCCGCTGGCGCCCTCCGCGCCTGCAAGGAGCTTTTGAGGCGTACGTACAAAGCGGAGGTGGATCGTGCCATCCAGGAAGAAGTATCCGTGATCAAAGGTCGGCTCGACTCGCCGGAGAGCCGGGAAGCCCTCAACGCGTTTGCCGAAAAGCGTAAGCCTGACTTCAGTCAGTTCTGGTAATGCTATCCGCGCCTCTCCGGGTCGACACGTATTATTGGTTACTCCACTTAGCGATCACGATGCGCCACTTAAATGCTAGACACTTTAGCTTCAGCTTCCACATATGAAAATTCGTATGCCTAGCGTCAGCATCTTCAGAATTTTATCCTTATCCCCGGTTTCTACAGAGCCGTGCAGCGTTTCCAGAGACTTAGCTTGGCAACCGTATTTGTTGACCGAATGCTTTTAGTCAGCCCAATTCATCCCACGCTCCGATTATGAATTTGGGAGTGGAGTAGGCGGGGCATCTTACTGGTGCGATCTCTATGGTTCGCCCTGAAACATAGAAACTGGCACTCGATTCCAGCAAGGCAATTGATATTCTGTCGTTTGCTTCTCTTCCATGCGGCTTCATGTAGCTTTTGTTGCTTCGAAACCCGCGTAGTCAGACGTTAGACACCAGTCAACCGCTGGAGGAGAAAGAGGAGAAAGATGAGACGGGGTTCAGGTAAGTACCCCGCGCTTCAATCCGTCCGATCACGTAGAATCAATTTGGCCGCACTCTCCCGTGCGGCCATTTTTTGTGTGATGTAACACGCCGTCGCCCACACGGAGCATCGCACCACTTAGATGCTATGCGTTAGTTTCTTCCAAGATTCTGCCTATGGAAATTAACATGTCCCGCTTTCAGATATTCAGTAATTGGTACCGACATGGCTATGTGTGTGAAGTCTTCCCGAAGATCTACAAGCACTTAGCGTCGGTAGATGGGATTGGCTTGTTACATGCGAGTACCCAGACAACCACAATTCATAGACCTCCGTAAGCTGAGGTGAAACGTGGAGCTTACAAGTGTCGGCAATTCTCGCAGTGGACTGGGGCGTGCGATGAATCGCTTTAATCAACCGTCCTCCTCTGTCCATCTGTTTCCAACCACAAGCTTGGTCAACTAGCACGAAGGAGCCGTTCATGAGGAAGCTGGTTCTACTGTCGCTATTCATTCTTGTGTTGTCGAGCTACTTGGCGGCGCAACTGTCCACCGCAACCCTCAACGGAACGATTGTGGACTCCTCCGGGGCGGTCGTTACCAAAGCACAGATTACGGTTTCCAATCCCGCGACCGGATTCTCGCGCCAGACAATCTCAGGGTCAGCCGGCGATTACAGCCTCACATTCCTGCCGCCTGGCAGCTACGAGATGAAGGTGCAGGCGCCGGGCTTCTCAACCGTGCAGCAGAAAGGGATCCAGCTTTTGGTCGGCCAGGTCGTCACGGTGAACCAGACGCTGAAACCAGGTGGAGCGTCTGAAGTGGTCGAGGTTACAGGCGAGCCGCCCATGATTGAGACGACCACTTCGACGGTGGTTGGCACTGTTTCGCCAACCGAGGTGTCGTCGCTTCCGATCCTTGACCGCAATTTCTCCGGACTGGAGACGCTAATACCCGGCGTGCGTCAGGCTGAGGGATTCGACCCGACGAAGACCCGCGTGGGCAACATCAGCGTAAATGGCGGCGATGGCCGCCAGGTTGACACGGCGGTGGACGGCGGTGACAACAAGGACTTGGTTGTAGGTGGACTGGTGCAGAACTTCACCATGGAAGGCATCCAGGAGTTCAACGTCATCACCAACCACTACACCGCCGAGGCCGGCCATTCGGTGGCGGCCGTGGTCAATGTGGTCACCAAGTCAGGCACCGACACGATCCATGGCTCGGTGTTTGCCTTGTTCCAGAACAGCGCTCTCGACAAGAACGATTACTTCACCCTGCAAGGATGCGCGGCGCAGGGCATCACCTCCAGCAACTGTCCCAAGCCGTTGCTGCATCGCTATCACTACGGCGGCTCGATCGGCGGCCCAATCATCAAGGACAAGCTCTTCTACTTCGGCGCTTTCGAGCAGAAGCGCGAACCGGGCAGCCTGGTGGTCAATCCGCCGGCTTTTAGCGATCTGACAACATTTTCTGCCTTGACCCAAAGGTATCCTGGCGGTCCCTACGCTTTCCCTGTGCAGAATCTGCCAACGCCTTATGTTGACACCCTGGGAACGGTCAAGCTGGACTGGACGATCAACAATGCGCAGAACATATTTGTCCGTTACGGCGGTCAGAAGTGGACCGCACCAAACGATCAGTTAGGCGCGATCTTTAATACGGACGGTACGCAGTCCAACAGCGACATCAACAACTTCCATGACCTGGCCATCCAGTGGAACGTTACGATATCGCCGACCAAGGTGAACCAGTACAACGCCCATTTCCAGGATTTTGTGAACATCATTGGCGCTTCGCCAATCCATCAGTTCACCTATCCGGTAGTAGGCGGTGGAACGGTCACCAACCCGAACATTTCCTTTTCGGATGGGACCAACGTAGGCATCAACGCCAACGTGCCCCAACAGACTTTGATCCGCAAGTATCAGTTCGCCGACAATTTCACCTGGACCCACGGCACCCACTCCTTCAAGTTTGGCGCCAACTGGATCTACTTCGCTAAGACCGGCGGCTACTTCTATTCGCAACTGGGTTACACCATGACCTTCTGGGACAACCCGGCCTGCATTGCCGCTGGCAACTGCACCGTTGGCGGAAGCGGCGGACTGTATCCCGAGGGTCTGCAGACCCCCGGCGCGCTCAAGGAAATCTTGCTAAACGGTGGCAGCGGTTCGACGGCGCAACCGCCCTGGAGCTCACTCGGCCTGTACTTCCAGGATGACTGGAAAGTTTCGCCGAGGTTGACGCTTAATCTTGGGCTGCGTTGGGATGCCAACGCTGACTTCCTGCAGCCGCAGCTCGGCGACAGCTTGACCACCAGCAACAAGGGAATTTGGGACCTGCGGCAGGTCATGGCGAACCCCAACTTCCCGACCAGCGATCCGGGTGCACAGGCGATTGAACAACTCGTGGGCAACACCAGCAATCTGACGCGCACGGCTGCCTACTGGAAGGAGTTCCAACCGCGCATTGGATTCGCCTGGGATGTCACCGGCACTGGCAAGCACGTGCTGCGTGGCGGATACGGCATCGCTCGCGATCAGATCTTCCAGAACCTGACGCTTTGGTCGATCCAGCAGTCGCAGCCCACCATTTACCAGGCGGTATTTGACCAAGCCGGCTCCAATGCGCCCAACGTGCCGGGTTCGCCGTGTACCAACACTGGTACGGGACCGGTTGATATCTGCAGCTTCAGGTTTGGCGTGACGCCGCTCCCGCAGCCACCTCCCGCTACTACCGATCTGGCTTTTGGCGCAACGCCTCGCATCACCAGTCCGACCATTAACGATCCGTGGTCGCAACAGTTCTCGATTGGTTATGCCTGGCAGATTAATTCCGATTATGCCTTCTCGGCGGACTACATCCACATTCTGGGTACCCACGAAGAGCGAGTGCTCAACCAGAATCCAACCATCTCGACCATCTGCGACCCAGCTTACGGCGGCAACCCCGGCAATCCGCGTTGTGTGGGCGGAACGGGTACTCGCCTGATGGATTATGCCTTTGCCTTAACCGGTACAGGCGTGGGTCGCTTCAATAAAATCTACGACTACAGCACCAACAACCGCTCGTTTTACGACGGTATTAACCTGCAACTCAAGCGGCGCCTGAGCAAACGCTTCATGTTCCAGATCAGCGACGTAATCTCTTGGTCGAGGTCTTGGGGTGGATTCCCGGTAGCGTCATACGGCGGCAGCGGTTTGGCTATCACGCCGGCGCAGCAGTTCGCAGCCAACGAGTTCAACTATACCAACTTCGACGAGCGCAACCGTTTCGTGGCCAGCGGCGTCTTCAATTTACCCTGGCGGTTCCAGTTGTCGCCGATCTTTACAGCGGCGTCTGCGCGTCCCTACAGCTTCCTGGCAGGCACCGATGTCAACGGCGACGGACGTGTCGTCATTGATCGGGTTTGCGTTGGCAGCACTCTGACAAACCCCATCACCACTCCCGGTTGCACCATGATTAAACCAAATACCCTGCGAGGAATTCCGTTCGTCCAAATGAACCTTCGCGTGGACAAGAGCTTCCAGTTCGGAGAGCGGATGAATCTGGCCCTGTACTGGGAGTTCTACAACCTCTTCAACCGGGCGAACTTCTGCAACAGTTACGAGGAGAGCGTTTCCGCCGGACTTCCTCCGAATGGCACATTTAACACGCCGCAGTCCTTCTGCAATGGTCCGAGTAATGCTGCCTTGGGTGGCATATCGGGCTTCGGAGCAGCTGCGGTTCCGTCGTTCAGCAGTCAGTTCGGTTTCCGTTTTAGCTTCTGATCTTTTAGCTGGATCGGATGGTGATTCCGAGGGCACTCACGCGAGTGCCCTCTTTTGCGTCCAACATAGGGAGCTCGTCTTAATCTGAGCTCCCTATCCCTCGACGAAATCATTCCTTGCGGGAAGCTTCCTTCTCGTTCCCTTACCATATAGGAAGGCGGCTCAACTGAAACCGGCCCCGGCAATCGCATGAGGTCGTGACTTAGAGTCTCTCTGCGCAAATTGTTGGAAGAGATGGCGGAGGCAAGCAGAACGCGAGAGGCGTCCGCAACCACCGTACTCACAAGGTGAAGTTCTCGCGCAGAATTCCGATGTCTTTGTCGCCGCGCCCGGAGACATTGACGATCACGATCTCCGACTTGTCCATTTTCGGAGCTCGCTTGATGCATTCCGCAATCGCGTGCGCCGACTCCAGCGCGGAAATGATACCCTCCATCCTCGCCAATTTGAGACACGCATCGAGCGCCTCTCGATCGCTGGCTGAGACGTACTCCGCCCGCCCCTGATCGTGGAGGGCGGCGTGCTCTGGGCCGATCGCGGGGTAGTCGAGTCCGGCTGAAACAGAATGCGTCATTGCGATCTGACCACCCGGATCTTGCAGCACGTAAGAATAAGTTCCCTGCAACACACCCGGCCCACCGCCGTCGAATCGTGCTGCGTGCTCTCCCAGTGAGTGGCCGCGGCCACCGGCTTCCACGCCAATCAGCTTTACTTCGCGGTCTTTGATAAATTCGTAGAAAACGCCAATCGCATTGGAGCCGCCACCCACGCACGCGATTACGGCGGAAGGCAGCCGGGCTTCGGCTTTCAGGATCTGCTTGCGCGCCTCCCGGCTGATGACGCGATGGAAGTCCCGCACCATCGTGGGATAGGGATGCGCTCCCAACACGCTGCCCAGAAGGTAGTGGGTTGTGCGGACATTCGTCACCCAATCACGCATGGCTTCGTTGATGGCATCCTTCAAGGTACGCGACCCCGAGTCGACGCCGCGCACTTCGGCGCCTAGCAATTTCATGCGGAAGACGTTCAGTTCCTGCCGTCGCATGTCTTCCGTCCCCATGTAGACCACGCACTCCATTCCAAAAAGGGCGCACACGGTTGCGGTGGCCACCCCGTGTTGGCCAGCGCCGGTCTCGGCTATGATACGGTGCTTGCCCATACGTCGGGCCAGCAATGCCTGGCCGATACAGTTGTTGATCTTGTGTGCGCCGGTATGGAGCAGGTCTTCCCGCTTCAGATAAATCTTCGCGCCGCCCAGTTCCTGGGTGAGCCGCGCGGCATGGAACAGCGGTGTCGGACGGCCGGCGAAATCGGCCAGCAGGCGATGGTACTCGTCACGAAATGTCTTATCTTTCCGCGCCTCGCCATAGGCAGTCTCGAGTTCCTGCAACGCCGCCATCAAAGTTTCAGGAACGTATCGACCGCCATAGGAACCGAACCTTCCTGGGACGACACGTATACGCGGCTGCTTGGCCCGGTTGTCGAGCGCTGGACCTGCTGTGGAATTCTGCACGTTGCTGGTGGCTTCTTCCATGCTCCCCTTCTACCGCAATGCGGGTCAAGCCTCACTTTGCATTGTTCGGGTCGAGCGGGCGTTCACGCCCGCGTCAACCACTTCTCTCGCATCCGCGCCCGCAGGGGCGGCACAGAACGGCACGGACCAGTCGTACCAGGGGCGCTCGGATTTTCAGAGGGGCTTCAATGCGGGTCTGCCCGCTCTCCCCTCCGCCCATTAGTACGCCTACGCTGATCCACTACCTAATGCCACCTGGGCTTGACGTACCGCCCCGACGAAGCTGCGCATCTTGGCGTCGTCCTTCTTTCCGGTTTCGCGTTCGACGCCCGAAACCACATCCACTCCCCAGGGTGCAAACAATCGGATGGCTTTGGCCACGTTTTCGGGATTCAACCCTCCCGCGATGATTACGGGCATTTGCGCTCGAACCCTCGCCACGATCGGTGCTGCGGCGATCCAGTCAAAGGTCTCCCCGGTTCCGCCTCGCTCGCTCGGCGATCCCGCATCCAGAAGAATCGCGTCGATGTTTGGGCGCGATCGCAAGTAACTACTCATCCTCTCGGGCGAATTCAGCAATTCCTGCGCTTGCAGGGCCTTGATGATCTTGAGTTGTCCAAGTGCCTGCCGATACTGCACCATCTGATCCGCCGTTTCATCACCGTGTAGCTGAACCCCCGTCAAGCCGGCCTGCCCGGCGATCTTGGCAACCTGCGCGGGTGTCTCGTTCACGAAGACGCCGATCTTCTCGATGTAATCGGCTAGGCGCGAGATAATTTCCGCCGCTGGGTCGATCTCGATTCGGCGCAGACTGGACGCAAATATAAACCCCACAGCATCGGCACCAGCGTCCACACTGGCCTGCGCGTCGCCCAAATTCGTAGTTGCGCAAATCTTCACCCAGGTCACCGGGCTGCCTCGAGTAATGCTGTCGCTGCGGGACTCTTCACTCTACTTCGCGCTGAAGCGCAGGGCTAAGCTTTTTCTCATCCTTGGGTGGAGAGTCGGCTCTTCTCTTGTCCAAAACGGTTCTTGTCCAAGACGGTCGCCGCAGTGATCAAGTGTCTCAGCGCCTCTCCGGGATGCGGCGCGCGCATCAGCGATTCGCCGATTAGAAACGCGTCGAATCCCGCTTCTCGCAAACTGGCAATGTCGTCTCCTGTTTCGATACCGCTCTCAGCGACCTTGACCACTGTTGAAGGCATCAATTCGGCCAATTGCAGAGACGTGTTCAGGTCAACTTGAAAGGTATGCAAGTCGCGGTTGTTTACGCCGATGGTCTCGCAGCCGGCATCGAGAGCGCGTTGCAACTCAGCGCCGTCATGCACCTCGCAGAGTACATCCATTTGCAGCTCGCTCGCCCGGCGGTGCAGGCTAACCAACTCCGTCTGCGCGAGGGCGCCGACAATGAGCAGCAGTGCGTCGGCGCCGTGAGCCCGTGCCTCCAGTAACTGGAACTCATCGATAATAAAGTCTTTCCGCAGACAAGGTAGCCGGGTCGCTTCGGATGCAATTTCCAGATTCTCCAGCGAGCCCTGAAAGAATCGTTCGTCAGTCAGGACCGAGAGAGCCGTGGCCCCACCGTCTTGTAATTCCTCGGCCAGTTCGGCTACTCGGAAATCCGCGCGAATCAGTCCTTTCGAAGGAGATGCCTTCTTCAGCTCGGCAATAACCGCAATCCCCGACTTGGCGCCCCGGCGCAAACCTTCGCGGAGCCCGCGCGGCCGATGCCGCTGCGCCACATCGCCAAGCGCCCGAAGATCGGCCGAAGCTTTGGCGACGGCGACTCGTTCGCGGGTGGCGGCGATGATCTCTTCCAGCTTCGTGAGCATCGGTCTCACAAGAATATACCCCAATACCCCCTCTTGACTTAATCCCTCGGTTCGCATACCGTCCGGCTTAATTCACTGACAAAGAGGAGAGCCAACATGCGTCCCCCAGGAATCGTCCTGATCGCGATCTACCACTTCCTGACTGCAGCGTTGCTGGTCTGCTTGGCAATCGCCCTCGCAGTTGGTGGCAGCGTCCTAGGCGCCATGTTCGCCGCCGGTAAGAGCTTCCCGCTTGGCGGCATGGGCTTTTTTGTTGGCGTTGTGGGGGCGGTTCTCATGCTCGGCTTTGCCGTGGTTGCCGCGCTTGCCGGTTACGGCGTTTGGACGTTTCGCGAGTGGGGACGCATTTTGTGCATTGTGCTCGCCGGCATTACCGTCCTTCTTTCGCTTCCCAGGTTGCTGTTCCTGGGACTTCACTTCGGATTCCTCCTGGGCGGATATCGCCTGATCAAGTTAGCGATCAACGTGGCAATCATTTGGTACCTCTTGCAGCCGCAGATCGTTTCTGTTTTCCGACGCGGCGCGCCTGCTCTACCGCGGATTTGAGCGTCTGCTTTGGTGAGCAGTCCATTGTGGGTGGGGTCACTCCCCTGATTCCGTCCGCTTTCGCCCTTGTACCGGCTTCTTGCACCCCTATAATTGAAGTGCTCTGGACGATCAATAGCCCGCTGGATTGCGCCCAGCCATAGTCACGCTGAGTCGCGGCTGTGGCAGGCGAATATCCCGAAGCATGTCCATATGGCGATGCCCTTCTTCGCACGCGGCTCAGTATCATCCACAAGCCGCCTTTCCTCACCCTGTCGTACGCGCAATGCTTGCTATTTCAAAATATTGAGCGCCGTGGTTTTGTTATTGCTACTGGCCAGTGCGAACCTGGACGGCTTCGCCTGGAGTGCGTCCAGTCGCAAGCAGGAAGCCGCCAGCCAGTTTCAGAAGGCCGAGCAGATGCGGGAGGCGCTGAATGGCCGGCCCGTGGAGGAACGCACCCGTCGTGATTACCAACATGTTGCTGATGCATATCGCAAGGTCTATTACGTAGCGCCATCCTCCAGCAAAGCTGATGCCAGCGTGATCGCCGTGGCGGAGATACTGGCAACCCTGGGCCGCCAGTTCCAACCTGGCGAGAAGGACCTGCGTTCGGCCATCCGCGAATATGAGTTCTTGCGGCATGAGTACCCCGGCAGCAAGTACCGCTTCCAGGCACTCTTCACCATTGGGCAAATCTATGCCGAAGACCTCGGAGACAACGACAGGCACGGAAGACATTTGAGGAATTCCTGCGACCGATATCCACGCCAGCCTCTGGCGCGAGAAGCAAAACAGGCACTGGTCGCGTTGAGCCAACCCAAAGCAAGCGAGAAGCCTGCTGAGAAAGCGTCTGCGACTCCAGCCGGAAGCATCACCCGCGGAAACCATCGCTCAACCGCGCCGAAGAAGCCGGGGCTGCCGGTGGTGACCGGCATTCGCCATTGGTCAACTCCGGATTACACTCGAGTCGCAATTGATGTGGACCGGGAAGTGAAGTATGAAGTTGGACGTGTTCCGCATCCCGACCGCATCTTCTTCGATCTGCCAGACACTAAGCTTGCATCGGTATTGGTCGGAAAGAGCTTCGACGTACAAGATGGCTTTCTGAAGAAGATACGCGTAGCTCAGTACCGTCCAGGATACACTCGCGTCGTTCTGGAAGTAGCAGACGTGTCCGACTACTCGGCGTTCCTGCTGCCAAACCCGTACCGCCTCATCATTGATATTCACGGGCGTCAACCTCACTCCAAAACACAGGTGGCCCAGCTCGACAATTCAACAAATTCCGCCCATGAAGAACCTGTACCGACTGGTGTAGAGGAGGCGAGTTCGCCTCCAGGTACAACGGCCACTGCGCCCGCTAAAGGCGGCGCAAAGTCGTCCGGCGACCGAAACGAAAAGCAGAATGCCCCCCCAAAAAAGCCAGTGGCGACAAGAGTGCCAGCACGGCGGTGCAGCCAATCCATTCAGCGCCAGCTGTCACAACGGCATCGTCCAACCCTTACCGTGGCAAAGTCATTGTGAACGAAAACGATGAGGTAAGCACCGATGACCTGCCTCCACGGATAGCCTCAACCCCAAAGCCGTCCACCGCGAAGGCGACCCAACCCACCTCAGCTCCTGCGGTTAGTCCGAATGATCCGCTCTTCCTCGATCCTGGAGACACCAAAGGTCCAGAACTGAAGGCCACGAAGCAGCCGACGACAGCTCCAACTGCCGTGGCCGTCGTTCCTCGCGCAAAGGACCGCAGGAAGACCAGCAAGGTCGCAGCCACTGACGTGCCTTCCGTCCACGAGGCCGAACCAACTTCGGCTGGAGATCGCAGCCTGACCCGCGCGCTCGGACTGAAGATTGGACGCATTGTTGTGGACGCAGGGCACGGCGGTCACGATACCGGAACCATCGGTCCGAACGGACTCATGGAGAAAGATCTCGTTCTCGATGTGTCGTTGCGGCTGGGCCGCTTACTGGAAACTCGTCTCGGCGCTGACGTTATCTACACCCGTGACGATGACACCTTCATCCCGCTGGAAACGCGAACGGCGGTCGCTAACGAGCATCAGGCTGACCTATTCATCTCGGTACATGCGAACTCCAGCCCCGACCCGTCCGCCCGCGGAGTCGAGACCTACTACCTGAACTTCACTTCAAATCCGGATGCGCTGGAAGTCGCCGCGCGTGAAAACGCTGTCTCCGAAAAATCAATCTTCGAACTCCAGGATCTGGTGAAGAAGATCACGTTGAAGGAGAAGATTGAGGAATCGCACGAACTAGCGAGCGATGTTCAGCGATCGCTTTACGGCGGACTGGCGGGTAAGCATTCCACTCTGCGGGATCGCGGCGTCAAGAAAGCACCCTTCGTGGTGCTGATCGGCGCCAACATGCCCAGCATTCTGGCGGAGATCTCCTTTGTTTCCAATCCTACGGACGCTGCGAAGCTGGAAACTCCGGAATACCGGGAAAAGATCGCCGAGTCGCTGTACAAGGGCATTGCGAAGTATGCAGGCGGGCTCAGCGGCGTGAAAGTGGCGTCCAAGCTGAGCAAGTCCAGCGGAGAATAGGTCCCAGCACTCAGCAGTCAGCATTTAGCCAAGCCTAATCGCTGGCTGCCGGCCGGGTATCTTGGCTGATTGCTGATGGCTTGGGCCTGACGGTTTGCTGGAAACTTTGTTCCCGTCGCAGTAGTCTAATTCTGCAGGGGTCGTAGAGATTCTCTACAGTCTTGTCTGATGAAACGTTTTCTGATTGCCGTTGTTTTGTTCCTCTCTGTGACGTGTGTTGCATTCGCAGCCGACCCTAATGCCTTTTTGCCGCCTGCATTCGCCGGCTGGACCCAGTCCGGCTCCGTGCAGTCAACGACCGACCCAGCGAAAGCCGATGCTGCTTATCCCGCAGTCTTGCAAGAGTACGGATTCGCCGGCGCCGAGACGGTAACCTACACCCGCGCGGATGGACGCAAGCTAATCGTAAAGGCAGCAAGGTTCAACGACGCTAGCGGTGCCTATGGCGCTTTCACCTTTTATCGCCAGCCGGCAATGAAGACAGAACGCATCGGCACGAAAGCCGCCTCGGCGAATCAGCGAATCCTGTTCTTTCGCGACAATATTCTGGTGGACGCCGCTTTCGACCGCCTGACGGAAATGTCAGCCGCCGAATTGCGAGAGCTTGCCGGTACGCTACCCGCCGCTAAGGCTTCGGCCGCAAACTTACCGAGTCTTCCCGAGTACCTACCAAAAAGCGAAGCTGTGGAAAACTCGGCGAAATATATCCTGGGCGCGCAAGCACTGCTTGCAGAGAAGGCGCCGCTTACGCCTGAGCAGGTTGACTTCAGCCATGACCCCGAAATTCTGATTCAAGACTATTCGTCAAAGAGCGGTCCTCTCACCCTTACGTTGATTCAGTATCCGACACCGCAGATTGCGGGCGAGCGCTTGCGCGCCTTGCAAAGCCTCCAACAAGCGGCTCCGAATTCTCTGCTCGTGAGGCGCAGCGGCCCGTTGGTCGACGTGGTAACAGGCGCTGTCGGCAGCAGCGAGGCGCATGCACTTCTCAACTCCGTAAATTACGAAGCCGAGGTCACCTGGAATGAAGCAACGTCGCTAAGCAAACGCGACAACATCGGCAATCTGATCGTTGGAGTATTTGCGCTAATCGGAATTATTCTCTTGATCTCCCTGATCTTTGGAGTCTTCTTTGGAGGCATTCGCATCTTGCTGAAGCGTCTTTTTCCGGATCGTGTCTTCGATCGCGCTGAAGATGTCGAGATCATTCAACTGCATCTGCGATAACCTGGCTATTTCTCGTAAATGAATGAAAACAGCACACTTGTATGACTAAATCGAGAACTCCTCGATTTTCGGTCAATTTCCTGTAATTCCTGAAATTAGATGTAAACTATTGAAAACACAGCAATTTAAGCCCGAGAAATTGCTTGACATGGGGTTTTCCGTGACCCTAGTATTTGTGCAGAAAGTTTTGACGGTTTTGCCTCCGTTGGAACTATTCTCCCTTGAAGAGAAGGCCGCCCAGTTGCCGGGTGGCCTTTTCGTTTGCGTCAGTTTACTCAGCGCAGAAAATTTTGATCGAATGAAACTGATTTCTTCTTGGAATGAAGTTCTCCATCGCCTCACTCCTCACGCAGTTCACTGCGGCGGCGCGGAACCCAACCCGTAGAGCTTCGCGGCATTATCGTGCATCACCATGTGTGCAATAGCACCTGCCTGCTCGCGCGTGATCTCGCCGTCCTGCATCATTCCGGTGAGTGCAATGGCCAACGCCGTCCGTCCGGCAGTTGAGGTCTGGTATCCAGTCTCTTCCCAGTTCACCTGCGGCTCCAGCGGATACAAGTCCGTCCCGAACAGGACCTTTTCAGGATAAAACTCGAGCATGAAGCGAATGCTGGCCGCAATGTGGCGCGGCGATGTCATCCAGGTCTGCTCGGAGAAGTCGGCATAGACGTTCGGCTTCATCAACAGATACGGGCACGTTTGCTCGAAGCCGCCGGCGCCGCCGTGGAGCATGACGAAGTTCGTCTTGCGCAACGTCGGGTCATTAAACACCGAGTCCAAAAGGAGAGGATTGCTTCCCTCCAGCGCAAAATAGCCGCCACATCCGCCGCCCGTGTGGAGGTGCACCGCCATCCCCAGCCGTCCCGCCTCGCGCGCGAGATAGCGGAAGAGATAGTCTTGCAGCGTCTTATAGTCGGCGTCGCTGGGAACCCCGCCTTTCACGTAGCGCGCATAGACGCGCGCGGCATCAGCCTCTTTCGCGGGAGCAAAATCCAACGCCCGCAGGTAAGCAGCTTCGAACTTGATGGCCACCGCTCCGTTGGCTTCTTTGCAGTTCCAGCAGGGGCGTGACGATTTTGGTCGGTGTATTGCGCCAGCGTGGGCGGCACACTGTTCAGGTTGAGCTGCTGCAAATATCGCGCGAAAAGCGTCTCCTCCCGGCCGAAGAAAATCTTGCGATCGGGCGATTGCGCCGCCAGCGCAGAGTTGTTTAGCGGAAATAGCAACGTGTCGTCGAATGGCACCCAGAGGAAGCGCGGTCGGCTTCAAACCGCGCCCCATGGCCACCCGGTTCGCCAATTCGCTTTCGATGCCGAGTTGGTCGAGCACCCAGTTGGGATAGTTCTCGCCCTCTCGCTGCTTCACCTGTTCCTTCGCGGCCAGCAGTTCCTTCACGTGCTCCGGGGTGGCGTCGTTGTATTTGTAGCCGAACATCGCTTGCCATGCCTTGATGTACACGGGATTGTCCGCACGGAACATCAGCCCATCCGCAGTTGGCTCCAGCGGATAGCAGGGCAGCGCGTCGAAGTCGTCGTCCGGCTGACCTGCTTCGTCCAGGGCAGGAGGATGCGAGTGGTTGTCGATCGCCTGGATGTGATTGATTTCGTCCAGCAGGCTGGCATCGGGCCTGAGTTGGTGATTGTCCTGTCCCACCAGCGGAAGCGAAATCAGCAGTGCGGCGGCAAAACAAAGCGCGATTTTCATCGGGACTCCTGCGGGTGGATTATCCTACAACCGCCAAGGAGGGCGGAAGCAGTCACCGGGCTTCCGAACCCAAAACCCTGTCTGGTGAATCCAAAGGCTTTACCTCCATTATGGACAGCACTCCCTCCAAGCCGGCGAAGAAGACCGAGATATTCAAAGCGCTGCCTGAAGTCTGGCAACTGATCCGGCCCCGCCGCGCCTTGCTCGCGCTCGGCTCTGGGATTGATGGTCATCAACCGCGTCTCGGGGCTGGTGCTGCCGGCTTCCACCAAGTACCTGGTGGACGACATTATCGGTAAGCGACACTACAAGCTTCTCTATCCGCTGGTGGGAGTGGTCCTGCTGGCAACCATCATCCAAGGCCTCACGTCGTTTGCACTGACCCAAACGCTCTCCAAGGCGGCGCAGAAGCTCATCGCCGAGTTGCGGCGTCGGGTGCAGGAGCACGTTGGGCGCTTTCCGTTTCCTATTACGACGCCAACAAAACCGGCGTGTTGGTTTCGCGCATCATGAGCGACGTAGAGGGCGTGCGCAACCTCATCGGCACCGGACTGGTGGACTTCGCCGGCGGACTGCTCACGGCAGTCATTGCCTTTGCGGTGCTGATCCGCATCAGCCCGATCATGACCGCAATCGCTTTCGGTTTTCTGGCCGTCTTCGGATTCGGACTGCGCAAGGCCTTTCGGACTATCCGCCCCATCTTCCGTGAGCGCGCCAAGATCAACGCCGAAGTTACCGGCCGTCTGACGGAATCGCTGGGGGAGTGCGGGTCGTTAAGGGCTATCACGCCGAGCAGCGAGAGCACGAGGTCTTCAGCTCAGGGGTCGAGCGCCTGCTGCAAAATGTCTTTCGCACCCTGACCGCGACTTCGGTCATGAGCCTGTCATCTTCGACTCTCATGGGCATCATCGGGGCGATTGTCATGTTCATGGGAACGCGGCAGATCCTGGCGGGCAAGCTGACGCTAGGCGGATTTTTTACCTACACGATGTTCCTCGGATACCTGGCCGCTCCGCTGTTTCAGGTTGTAGGCATCGGCACCCAGCTAACGGAAGCTCTCGCCGGCCTGGAACGCACCCGCGAAGTTCTCGACGAAATTCCTGAAAACGAAGATCCTAACCGGACCGTCACGCTGCCGGAGATTCGCGGCGACGTCGCCTTTCGAGGATGTCACCTTTCGCCTACGAGCAAAAGAAGACGGTTCTGCACGACATCTCGTTTCGCGCGCGTCCGGGCACAGTGACGGCGCTGGTCGGATCGTCGGGATCGGGCAAGTCCACCATCATCGGATTGATTGCCGCCTTCCATACCCCCAACCAGGGCAAAATTCTGGTGGATTCCGTCGACCTCGCCACTGTCCGGCTGGAGTCTTACCGCACCCAACTGGGCATGGTCTTGCAGGATTCGTTTCTGTTCGACGGAAGCATTCGCGAGAACGTGGCTTTTTCGAAGCCGAATGCGACGACAGAGGAGATCCTCCGCGCTTGCGCCATCGCCCGCGTGGATGAGTTCGCGGAGAAATTCGACCTGCAATACGACACCATCATCGGAGAACGCGGAGTAAAGCTTTCTGGCGGCCAGCGCCAGCGAGTCTCGATCGCTCGCGCGATTCTTGCCGATCCTCGCATTCTGATTCTCGATGAAGCCACCTCGAGTCTTGACTCTGAGTCGGAAGCCCTAATCCAGGAAGGACTTTCCTATCTGATGCAAGGGCGCACCACGTTTGTCATCGCTCACCGGCTCTCCACCATTCGCCGTGCCGACCAGATCTTAGTGGTCGAGGAAGGACGATCGTCGAACGCGGCAACCACCAATCGCTTTACCAGTTCGGTGGCCGCTACTACGAGCTGTACACCAAGCAACACGGCATCGAAGAGAATCTCTTCCTGGCGCCGGGAGAGGGCGACACAACCGAAGAAGCTCCTGCGGTACTGCCTGAGAGCGCAGTTCCCGCTGATCCCGATCCGACGACTCTGCTTCGTTAAGCCGACAATCGACCGAGAGCGGACGCCGCTCGGGTGGCATCCCGTCCCACCACTGCTCTTCCGCCTGCCGCCGACTGAGCACATCTCGCTCCTACCGATCCGCGAAGATGCTGTATCATCAGGACTTTCGCGCCGTAGACTGCCGCACACTGACGAGTCGATATGGACCCACGCAGTTTCCAAAAACTGCTGCGCCGCACGGTTCTGATACCGGTGGCGTTGCTGTTATTGCTCACCGCGACTCTGGTGGTTGAAATCCTTGGGCTGACTACGTCTTTTGGTCGGGTCGACCACACTGACCAAGTCATCGTCAATGTCAGGCAGTTGATGCGGTATATGCTGGATATGGAAACTGGCCTTCGTGGCTTTTACCTGACCGGCGACCAGTCTTTTCTCGACGCTTATAAGGCCGCTAAGGAGGAAGTACCCGAGCAATTGACGGTGCTGGATCGTCTTACAAGTGACAACCCTAGCCAGCAGCGTCTCCTGCAAGACCTTCGCGACCTTGACCTTCGCTGGATCCAATATTCGGAGCACTTGTTACAACAACCGGGTACCCGATCTATCTCATCCCAGGAATTCACCGCCGGTAAGCAATTGATGGATCAGTATCCGCGCCAAGCAGCGCGAAATTCTTGACGTGGAAGATCGTTTGCATCGCATTCGCTATCGTCGGGCCGAGATGCTAAGCGATATTGTCATTGGCACGGCGGTTGCGTTATCACTGCTGACTGCGTCATGCTTTTTACCCTGACCAGACGCGAGTTGTTCGCACTTTCTTCCACCTACGACAAGCATCTGAGAGCTGAAGCTGACAAAACGCGGCTCTTACAGGAAAGCCGCGAATCCTATCGGATCACCCTTACCAGCCTGGGGGATGCGGTAGTCTGCCACCGACGCTTCGGGAAACGTGTCGTTCATCAACCCGGCCGCCGAAAAGCTCACCGGCTGGGACCACCAAGCAGCCATTGGACGACCGCTGCGAGAAGTCTTGCGCATCATCGACGAGAGTAGCCGCACCGAAATTGAGGATCCGGTCGGCCTGGTTCCCCGTTCTCAGCCGGTATTAAGTGTTTCCGGCCACGTCGCCCTCCTAAATCGTTCCGGCCAGGAGTATCCTCTCGAACTGACTCGATCACCGATCCGGAACGACCGCAACCAACTCGTCGGAGTTGTGGTCGTTTTTCGGGATATCACGCAGCGGCGCCAAACTGAGCAGACCCTGCGCTCTAACGAGCGTCTGGCCCTGGCGGGACGGCTGTCGGCCACCATCGCCCATGAGATTCGCAATCCGCTCGACACCGTCTCGAATCTGATCTACCTGCTACGCCAGGAACAATACCCCGACGAAGCTACCAGCCAGTACCTGGAACTCGCCGCTGATGAACTGGCCCGCATCGCCCAGATTACGGGACAGCTCCTGACCTTCCATCGCGAGGCGCAAGTCCCCGTTGACGTGAATCTTTCGAGGTGTTGCAGAGCGTGCTGGTTCTGTTTGCGCCGCAAATCCGGAAGGCCCACATCGACCTAGAGCAGCGTTTCGAACCGGAGCGGCCCCTGTGCGGGGATTTCCTGGCGAACTGCGCCAGGTATTTTCCAACCTTGTCGGCAATGCCCTCGACGCGATGCCCAACGGGGGCAAGCTGATCCTGCACGTGCGCGAATCCAGCCTGGCGTCCGATCCAGCACGCCGGGGGGTGCGCATCACCGTCCTCGACACTGGGGCGGGCATTCCGAACGGCGTCCGCAAGAACCTTTTCGCTCCCTTCTTCACCACCAAAGGTGAAAAAGGCACCGGATTAGGCCTTTGGGTGAGTCGTGGCCTGATCGAAAAGCACGAGGGAACGATCCATCTCTCCAGCCGCGTCGCGCACCGGAAAAAGCGGAACTGCATTTTCCGTATTTCTTCCCTTCAAACAGGAACTGGGACTGCTCGATGTCCCGAGCATGCCACCGGCGTGATGGAAACCTGCCAATGCTGCCTGGTTGAAATGATTGTGCTCCTGCGGCTAACCCCCTCATCGCCCTCGAAATCCGCATCTAACCCGAAGCAAAGAGGAAGCACGAGCGAATGGCAGAACCGTCCGACCAGTCACTGCGCCGTACCGCGCGAGAGATCTTTGAGCACGTCGAGAACAATGCACACGAGGAGCTGCGCCGTTCAACCCAGGCCCTGGCATTTTCGGGGTTCGCCGGAGGCTTGTCAATGGGCCTGACAGGGTTGGGCGTGTCGGCCGCATGGACGGCTTTAGGCGATACGGCAGGCCGCGACTTCGTGGCCTATATGCTGTATCCCATCGGGTTCATCGCGGTGATTATCGGGCGCGCGCAATTATTTACGGAGAATACGCTATATCCCGTAGCTCTCATTCTCAGCGAGCGCAGGCACGTTCTCGACACGGCCAGACTTTGGGGGGTAGTGTTCCTGTTCAACATTCTGGGGGCTGTTACCTTCGCAGCGTTGGCCACCCGCACGGACGCGCTAAATAGCAACATTCAGGTCAATCTGGTGCGACTTGGGATGGCGGGGATCCGGGGAGGAGCGGCGCATATCTTTTGGAGTGGCGTAATTGGCGGCTGGATCATCGCCCTGGTAGCGTGGATGGTAACCGCCAGCCATTGGACCATCGGTCAAATCGCTGTTATCTGGCTAATGACCTTTGTGGTTGGTGTCGGACACTTTTCGCATTGCATTGCCAGCAGCGGAGAAATAATGTCAGCCGTGTTTGCAGGATCGGTTTCGTTCACACACTACTTGTATTGGCTGGCGCCGGCGACACTAGGAAACATCGTCGGAGGAGTGATGATCGTTACTCTCCTAAACTTCGGACAAGTTAAGGCGGGCGAAACCTAGCCACTGCCAGTAGATGGCAAGAAGTATGATGTCCGGTTTCCATCCGCCCTCGCAAACTATAATCGTGCGACAGAAATCCTGAGCGTCCTGACAGAGGGCACACCGTGGCCCCCGGGAGTGAATGTGACAGGAAGCACCAGATCCAAGGTTACAACTGACCATGAAGAGATTCGACGCTGGGCAGCGGCGCGTAACGGCACACCGGTAGCCATAATCCACTCCAAAACTGACGATGACAGTGATGGGCCCATCCGCATTTGTTTCCCAGGTGATGGCAGCGAGCATGCCTGGGGGGAGATTACCTGGAGGGACTGGTTCAAGCAGTTTGATGCAGCCCAGTTAGCATTTCTTTATCAGGAACTCACAGCCGGCGGGGAGAAGAGCAACTTCAACAAGGTCGTCAGCCGAGAAACTGTGGACGAAGTCGAATCGGCGGTCGGAGGAAAAGGGAGAAGTGCTTCGCGCAGAAAGTCCCGCAGGGCTCCGGGAATTGGCGCAATCGCAACCTTACCCAAAGGTGAACCTCAAAGGGCGGCCAAGTATAGCGCTGGCAGGCACAAGGTTAGCAAGAAGTCTACCGCAACCATAGCAAGCGTCGTCTCTAGAAAGAAACAGCCGCCCATGGGGAAGGCTTCGCGGGACAAAAACTCGTAATGATTCGTCTGGCGCAGCAGGTTGAAACCCAGCACTTGTCGCTCAGCAATTCGGTTCGGAGGAAACATGCAAACATCAGAGACTGGCAATAACTTGGTCGAAGCGCGCAGCGACGAGGATCCGCCGATTCCAATTCCGCCAGGCGAGGAACCTCCCCCGCCCATCGAGGAGCCACCCGACAATCCGGTGGTTGGGCCTGATGCTCCGGTGCGCGAGCCAGGTCCGCAAGAGCCTAGGAGATTACGGGTTCGTGACCTGTACGGGCGTCCTTGGCGGATCTTGTACGGAGACCAGCAGCAGGGTCGCATCGTCGCTAAACTTACCGCGAGCGTGGCCGCTCACCTTCTGCATGATCCGAGTGTATAGTTCGGGCAATGGTTGATCGGGCAGGCACTCCAGCAATGCGGCCAGGTGATCGGCTCCGAACTCCTCCCCGGCATCGTCGGCAGCCTCAGTCACGCCGTCGGTATACAGCAGCAGACGGTCGCCGGTTGAAAGCCGCAAACGCTCCGAAGGAGACCCCGTCTCCAGCATCAGTCCAAGCACCGGACGGGTGGACGAGAGTGACTGGATCGATCCGTGTGCGCGCCGCAGGATCGGAGGACAATGCCCTGCGTTTACGTAATTCAAAACCCGGGTCTGGAGGTCGAACACGCCGTAGAAGATCGTGACGTAATGGCCTTGGCCCAACTGGCTCCGCAGAATTGTCTCGACGTCGCCGAGTATGAGATCAGGACTGTCATTGGACGCCGATAAGGTGCTGACAGAGGCGTACAACATGGCTGCGATCATTGCGCCTGGCGTGCCTTTGCCCGACACATCGGCGACACAGAAGTGCAGGGAGTGGGACGTAGGCTGCCATACCCCGAAGTAGTCCCCACCCACCACGCCAGCCGGAATGCTTTCGCCGAAGAGTTCGATTCCCTGGGCAACAACGTGGCGCCTAGGCACGATGCATGTTTGTAGTTGCTGCGCGTCCTCGCGCTCGTGATCGGATATACGCTGCGACGAGCGGAGTTGCTGAACCCGCTGCGTCAGCATGCCTACTTTCTCCAGCAGCGAATCATTCCTCCACGGCTTCTCGATAAAATCGGAAGCGCCATGTTTCATCGCGCTAACCGCCAGATCAACGTTCCCCCAGGCAGTGAGCGCAATGATGGGTACTGTCACGTCCGCTCGGCGCAGTCGTTCGATCAATTGCAATCCTTCCACCCCCGACGTGCTATCGCGTTGATAGTTCATGTCAACCATTGCTAGGTCGGGGGCTTGTTGCTGCGCCGATGCCATGGCCTCGGAAGGAGAAGAACATAGGGTAACGGAATAGCCGTGGCCGCGAAGCAACATTGCCAATGCTTCCCGCACATGTTCCTGATCTTCGGCAATCAGGATTGTCGATTGGTCGAGGTGAACAGCCATGTCGTATCCGCGGATAATAGTGCAGATGGATGACCAACTCAGCGAGGGCAGTAATGCCTTAGAGAGAATCAGATACGTCGCATGGCCGGTCGAGCTACGCCCACAAATGCAAATAGTCCGTCCAGATATGGACACCGGAAATCAGGCCACGCTCCGAGCGGGCCTAGCGGTGCCGTTATGCTGATTGGCCTTAGACCGGCGCGCGTTTTTAGATCGGCCGCGCTTCTTAGGAGAAGTGGCGACATGGCTCACTGGTCGTTCTTGCAGCAGAAGCTCGGTGGCTTGAACGCGAGCATCACGGTGAAACCAGTTCTGCACCATCCCGCCCTTTACGAAATTAGCAATCGAGAGCAGGCTCATACCGTGATGATGGGTCATCCAGGAACGCACCAATACATAACGTTGCTGCCGTTTCGGGCGCTGACGGGGTGTGAAGTCAGCCGACTCGTAAAAACCATAGGTGCCGAACCAACCTTTGCTGGTCATCCAGCGCAAGTTCTTAATCGCGGCCAAGGGAGCCACTCCAAGCGCCAACATGGTCGCATAAGGCGCGACAACCAATCGGTCCTCATCTTGTTGCACCGCTAGTTGCGGCACTCCAAAGGCGCGATAGCCGTAGTTACCCTCTTCATCGTTTTCGGCGAAGGCCGACTCCGAGATGCCCCACGGAATATGTTTATCGAACCCATAGGCCTGCTGGGCTCCTACCGCGGCTTCTTTGCTACGCTCAAGCAAGGTATCGGGATAGGCACGCATCCACAGTCCGGGCATTAGGTACTCAAACATCGTGCCGGTCCACGAAAGCAATACGGGGCGGCCGTCAACGACCGCGTGCGAACGACTCATCAGGAACCAACTCTCCTGCGGAATGTCGCCCTTCGCTACGGCGACGAAGGTTGCCAGACGCGCCTCGGAAGCCAATAGGTCATAGCATGCTGCTTGCAGTTTTCCGGCTTCGACATCGTAGCCAATCGACAATAACTTGCGCCGGCGATCCAACAGAAAGCTGAAGTCCATTTCGCGAATGAGTTGTTCGCAAAGCGATGCTATATGCCGCAGATCGTCGATCAGGTGCAAACAGCGCCGCCGCGCGTCGGGAAGTTGGGCCAGCAATTTTTCCCTCAACCATTGCGATGGCGCATCGCACACCGCTGCTTCCAGTTTTACCTGCAGTCGCTCGATAAAATCCGGTAAGACGGCTAGAGGTATTTGATCATCACTTCCCGTTAGTTGGAGGGCCGGATCACAGCAAAGGGGCTTATACTCCGCCAGCAGCCATGGCATATAACTGCCGGCTGCCTGCTTCACCTGCTCGATCAGAAGGCTGGTCTGCCGAGTGAACCAGCGTGCGTCCTCTACGTTCTCACGCTTCTCCGTAATTTGCGGGAATTCCGATGAAACAACCAGACGATCCAACCACGGGGTTTTCGAGTTTCTCTCGAAAGCATGGGCCACGCGCTTGGGAATCACTTTCAACTCCGCCAATACGCAGAGATGATCGGCATACCCTTCCAAAAGATCGGAACTGAGCAATGGCTTCTGCAACAATTCCAGGCAGCCCCTTTCTAAGGTAATCAAAGAAGCCGCGAGGTTTCCGCTGTCCACGGTCGAAATGAAGCGAGGTGTCAACGGCTCCAACGTCCGCGTGTCGTACCAGTTGAAGAGGTGTCCGCGTTCCCTGGGCAAGGTCATCACGGTCGTCCATGGTACGCATGGTCTGCGCAGCAAATTCCGGAACGGTCAGATACCCGAACTCACACGCAACCTGCCGGGCGTTGAACAGCAAGCCCAGGTTCGTCGGCGATATGCGGGCGGCGATCTTGGGCGGCTCCTCCTGAACATTGTCGGGAATCAGCCAGTTGTGTTCCTGATTGCAATATGTCGCAAAATAGCGCCAGGTGTACAACGCAGCGTGCCGCAAGAAGCGCTTGTCTTGCAGAGTCGCAGCCTTCTGCACCGGCCTGGGTGGACGATTCAACCACAGCGATACCGGCTTGCTGCAAGCCCAGAGAACCAGCACCGGCAGCGCCACTGCGAACGCATGATGATGAGAGAAATACACCATCACGCCGACGATCAAGGCCACGACGGGCGTCCAGTTCAGCAGGACATCCACGAAAGTGAGCTTGCCGGTTCCCATCTCGGCCTCGGCGGCGGTCTCCCATTGCAGCAAACGTTGGCGCGACACCATGCGGCGATAGAAAGTCCGCAATACCGCATCGGCGGATAGCAAGGTTTGATGCGCCAGAAACGTGAGCGTCAGGAACTCGCTCAAAGTGGCCGCACCCAGCGCGATGAAGGCGTCGCGAATCGGCTCCAATCGGCGCGACATCAGTGCCCGCGTGATCGAGAATAGCAAACTGAAACCATGGCGGCACGAACAGGATCGCAATCGTGACCAGCGTCCAATAGACGGGACGGCCGGGAAGCACCGTCCATCCCAGAACCAACAGCAGAAACATTCCCGCTTCCACCAGGCTGCGGCGCAGGTTGTCGAGAATCTTCCAGCGCGAGAGGAACGAAATGGGATTAGGAACGCGACGGCCGTTCTCATCCGGCACCCTGCCGAACAGCCAGCTCACGATTTGCCAATCGCCGCGCAGCCAGCGATGCTTGCGGCGGTTGTAGGCGCTGTAGTGCGACGGATAATCGTCGATGACCTCGACGTCGCTGACCAATCCGGCGCGGGCGTAGGCGCCTTCGATCAGGTCATGGCTGAGCAGCGCGTTGCGTGGGAAGCGATGCTCCAGCACCTGGCTCAAGATCTCAACTTCGTAGATGCCCTTGCCGGTGAAGATACCTTCACCGTTCAGGTCCTGGTAGACGTCGGAGGTGGCACGCGTGTAGATGTCGAACCCGGTCTGGCCGGAGTAAATGCTCGCCAGCCGCGACCGCGCCGCGCTCTGCACGCTGATGCCGACTCGCGGCTGCAAAATTCCATAGCCCGGCGGTGACGATGTTCGCCTGCGGATCGATGATGGCCTGGTTCAAAGGATGAGCCATCGCGCCCACCAGGCGATGGGCGGTGCCGCGCGGCAGTTCGGTATCCGAGTCCAGCGTCAGAACGAAGCGCACCCGCGGAGCAGCGAAAGGTCGCCGACCTTGACCGGAAAACTGTCGTACTCTCCTTTTATCAGGCGGTTGAAATCGAGCAGCTTGCCGCGCTTGCGCTCCCATCCCATCCAGACGCCTTCGCGCGGGTTGTAGACGCGGTGCCGATGGAACATGCGAAACGTGCCCGATCCGCTGGCGGAATACTTTTCGTTGAGCTCTCGAATCAACTCCTGGCAAAGATCGACCAGCGGATCGTCGTGGTTCGGCGTCTCCGCTGAATCGGGCATGTCGGTCAGCAAGGCAAAATGCAGGTTGGGGCTGGTGTTGCCCAGATAGCGTACCTCCAGGTCGTCCACCAGGCGATGGACCTGCTTCTCATTGAGCAGAAGCGTGGGAACCACGACCATGGTCACGCAGTCGTCGGGAATGCCCTCGCAGAAATCCAGCTTGGGAAGAATTCGCGGATGCAGCAGGGCGGTGGTGAGATAGTTCATCACCTCAACCGCGCTTTGGCTGCACGGCAACAGCAGCAAAATAATGGCGAGAATCCGTCCGTAAAACGTGTTGAAAGCGTTGTAGACCGGGCTCATGATCGCGATGACGATCAACAGCGTGAGCACTTCGATGCCGCCGAGATAAAACTCCTCGGGATGGCGGCGCAGAAATGCCTGCACTCGTTCGCCGAAGGGAAGGCGCACCCCCGCTCGCCGCCGCAGATCTTCCGCGCCTTCGCCGATCAGGTAATAGCCGACGTGCGATTTGCGCAACGCCAGACGCGGATCCCGTGCTCGATGCTTCTTGGAATCGCTGGCGAGTCCACGGCAAGCTGCGCGATCTCCAGTTCCGAACAATCCGAATGTTCGGCAAATTGCGCCACCGTATGGCGGTAGAGCTCCCGGCTTTGGAAATCCATGCGCGAGTATGCGCCGGCAGGATCGGCGGCCAGGATGCGCTCGAAGGCAATCAGACCGCTCCAGCAACTCCTTCCAAGGCGCTTCGGTCAAATCGCGCAAGCTGGTGATCAGTTCGCCGATGGCTTGCGGCGAATCCGGGTCCGCCAGCGCCTTTTCAGCACGCCCGGCGAGTTCTTCCAGCAAAACCAGTTTCAGCGCCGGCACAATCAGAGCAAGTTCACGCATGTTGAGCGGCGTCACCCCTGAAACGCTTCCATGTAGGTCGTGAAGGTGTGGTCGGAATAGCGATACGCAACCGAGTTGAGGAAATCCCGAGCGACCGCCACCACGCGCGGCATCATGCTCGTATCAGGAGTTCGAACGTGAGGAACACGCCGCAGAAAATTGCTTACCTCCTGTAACTCCCGTTGCGCCGAGCGCACGAGTCGCGAATTGTCGTGCAGCCACTGCAGGTCTTCGCAGGGCTAGTCGCGGATTGAATTCGGTCGTCCGCCGCCGCCAGAACAGCATCGAGTTTGCGACTCAGCGCCTTAAGTCGCTCCTCGAAATGAGTGGATTCGCTGACCGCCGGGAAGCCAAACCAGCTGGTGCGCCCAGCCCTGAGCGTGCTCCGCCAAATCGGCGCCGTCCGGCGGCGCTTCGACCACGGTCGAATTCGCTGGTTCAGGCAGTGTCAGCCAGTCACGTCCCGATGATTGTTATTGGCCATGTGATTCCAGCAAATTTCTCAGCGATAGCTTGCGGCCTGCATTTCAAACATTGCAGCGTACGAGCCGCCGAGGGCCATCAACTGCTCATGACTACCGTCTTCGGCGATCTGTCCATCCGCCAGCACCACAATCCGGTCGGCCATGCGCACGGTCGAAAACCGGTGCGAGATGAAGAGCGCCATCTTGCCTTCCGTCAGCTCCGCGAAACGCTCGAACACTTCATACTCGCTGCGGGCATCGAGCGCAGCGGTCGGCTCGTCCAGGACCAGCAACTGCGCGTCGCGCAAATACGCCCGGGCCAGCGCCAGCTTTTGCCACTCGCCGCCCGAGAGATCGACGCCGTTCTCGAAGCGCCGTCCCAGCATCTGCTCGTACTTCCCCGGCAACTTGGCAACCACTTCGTCGGCCAGGCTCTTATGGGCTGCCGCCTCAATTTCCTCGAGATCCTCAATTTCTTCGATGCGTCCTACGGCCATATTCTCGCGCGCCGTCATCTCATAACGCATGAAATCCTGGAAAATGACGCCGATTTCGCGGTAAAGATCTTCCAGGCTGTACTCGCGCAGGTCGATGCCGTCGAGCAAAACCTGCCCCTCGGTAGGGTCGTAGAGACGCGTAATCAGCTTGACGATGGTCGTCTTGCCCTGGCCGTTTTCGCCGATCAGCGCCACCCGCTCGCCGGTGTGCAAAGTGAAGTTTAAGTTCTTCAGGATCAGCCGCGAGCTTCCCGGATAGGCGAACGACACATTGCGAAACTCGAAGCCCCGCATGATGGGCCGCGGCGCCGGAAGCGCATTCGGCTTGGAGCGGATGGTCGGCTGCATCTCGAAAAACGCCAGCAGGTCGGTGAGGAACAACGCCTGGTCGGCCACGCCCGATAAGCGTCGAGAAGATCTGCTGGATGTTCGTGCTGGCCTGCAGAATCGCGCCCGCCAGAAAATACAACGAACCAATGGTGAGCGCTCCGGTTACCGTCCGCCAGATCACGTAAACATAAGCCGAGTAGTAGCCGAGCGATCCGACGATCGACAGCAATCCGCCGGCAATCAGCTTGCGCCGCGACAGCGCAACGTTCTCTTCATAGACCTCGTCAGAAAGCCGGGTAAAGCGCTCGGTGAGGAATTTGCTCAAGCCGAAAAGCTTCAGCTCCTTGGCTGCTTCCTTGCTGCCGCCCAGCACCCGCAGGTAATCGAGCTGCCGCCGCACCGGCGTCTGCCGGAAATTCTTGGCGTAGCCGAGAAAGGCAAAGTGGCTTTCCCCGACGAAAGGCGGGGAGCACGCCTGCGATCAAGCAGCAGCAACAGCCAGGGCGAGAAGTAAATGATGGAAGCCGAAAGCGTGATCGTGGTGATGACCTGCTGCATCAGCCGGCCCAGCATCTGGATCATGGCCAGGCGGTCGGTGGCCTGCACCCGGGCCCGCTCCAGGCGGTCGTAGAAGACCGGATCTTCGTAGGCGATCACGTCGAGCTCGGCGGCGTGCTTCATCACCTGGATGCTGACGTGGCGCGTGTACTTGTCGGCCAGCAGCGAGTCGAGGTAGTCGATGATGCGGGTAAGCACGTTGCCCAGAACGGCGATGAGGAACTCGATCGCCACCAGCCACCACAGACGGGCCGGAATGGGCTGGTGGCGGGAGAGGATGGTGACGATCGAGTCGATGATCAGCTTGCTGACGTAGAGCAGTGCGATGGGCTGCAAGGAGGCAAACAGGCGGAAGACCAGTCCCAGCGTCACCACCAGTGGGCCCGACCGCCAGACGATCGCGAGCACGGGCGGCAGATTGCGCAAAGCCGACATGCGCTCCCGCCATGCCGTCTCGAAGTTTTTCTGCTCCTGAGTCATTCGTCCCCGTGCTATCTGGATCTGCCGCCTACGTCTGTTCTTGTTCTGGGGGAAGGAGTGCTTGCTAAGCCAAGACCTAGGTTAAGGTTAGATGCGGAAAACGGTGCCGTAGTTTTATTTCGTACTGCGGCTGGAAATGTGTTGAGGTCTTGTTGGCAGCGCCAGCTAATCGGCGAAGACTGGAACTTCTTCCTTGGCCAGGGTCTTTCTGCGGCCTCCGGGAAGATGCCGCACCACCCAATCCTTGAAGTGGTCCATATACAGATAGACCACGGGCGTGGTGTACAGGGTCAGCGCCTGGCTCACAATGAGTCCGCCGACGATGGCGATACCGAGCGGACGACGGACCTCGGCGCCCACCCCTCGGCCCACCGCCAGCGGAAGTGCGCCCAGCATAGCCGCGGCTGTGGTCATCATGATGGGACGGAAGCGAATCAGCGCCGCCTCGTGAATCGCTTCCTCCGCGGTCTTGCCGCTGCGCTCCACCTCAAGCGCGAAATCAATCATGATGATGGCGTTCTTCTTCACAATACCAATCAGTAGGATGATGCCGATCAGTCCAATCACGTCGAGCTGCATGTGGAAGAGCAGCAGGGCCAACAGCGCGCCCGTGCCCGCCGAAGGCAACGTAGAAAGAATGGTGATGGGATGAATGTAACTCTCGTAAAGCATCCCGAGTACGATGTAAACCGCGACCAAAGCCGCCAGAATCAGGATGGGTTCCGACGACAGTGAATCCTGGAAGGCGGCAGCCGTTCCCTGGAAACTGCCGTGAATGGTAGCCGGAATTCGCATTTCCAGTTCCGCGTCGGAGATGGCGCGGGTGGCCGTTCCCAAGTCTCCGCCCGGCGCCAGGTTGAACGAAATGGTGACCGCAGGAAACTGCCCCTGATGGTTGACGGTGAGCGAAGTCGCGGCTTGGCCAAAATGAGCAAACGACGACAACGGTACCTGAGCGCCCTGGCTGGTGATAACGTATACGCTCTGCAATGCATCGGGAGTCAGCTGATAGCGAGGATCGACCTCCAACACCACATGGTACTGGTTCAGAGTGCGGTAGATAGTCGAGATCTGTCGCTGGCCGAACGCGTCGTAGAGAATGTTGTCAATCTGCGATGGTGTGATACCCAAACGTGAAGCCGTGTCACGATCAATGATGACGTTTGCCTCCAGTCCGCTGACTTGCTGATCGCTGTTCACATCTTTAAGCTGCGGGATGGTGCGAAGTTTCTGCAACAGCCTGGGTGCCCATTCATACAGCTCATTCAGGTTTTCACCAGATAGCGTGTACTGGAACTGGGCGTTCGACATGCGCCCGCCGATCTGCAAGTCTTGCACTCCCTGGAAGTACAGCGTCGCGCCGGGAACGTGAGCCAACTTGGGGCGAAGGCGCGCAATCACCTGGTCCACGCTGATCTTGCGCTCGGCCAGCGGCTTGAGCACGACGAACATGCGTCCCTGGTTCTGGGCGGCATTGCCACCAACAAATGCCAGAACGTTCTGCACTGCCGGATCCTGCTTCACGATCCGGATGAACTCATTGGTTTTGGCGTTCATGTCATGGAATGAGACATCCTGATCGCCCATAACGATGCCAACCATACGTCCAGTATCCTGCTGCGGAAAGAATCCCTTAGGTACAATTATATAAAGCCATACATTAAGCACGACCATCAGGATGGCCACGGCGAAAACGAACCGCTTGTGGCGCAGCACCCAACCTACAGTGGTTTTATAGGTGCGGGTCATCCACAGCCATCCGCGCTCGCTCAGGCGGTACAGCGCACCGTGACTGCCGGGATCATGCGCCTTCAGAAAACGGGCGCAAAGCATCGGCGTGGTAGTAAGAGAGACCACTAACGAAACCGCAATGGCAGCGCTCAGGGTCACAGCGAATTCGCGGAAAAGCCGGCCGACGATGCCACCCATCAGCAGAATGGGGATGAACACGGCAATGAGCGACGTGCTCATTGAGACCACGGTGAAGCCGATCTCGCGCGCCCCCAGCAGCGCAGCCTGGTAGGGTTTCATCCCGGCCTCCACGTGGCGCATCACGTTTTCCAGCACCACGATGGCGTCGTCCACCACAAAACCGGTAGAAATGGTGAGCGCCATTAGCGAGAGGTTATTCAGGGAGAAGCCGCATAGATACATCACTCCGAACGTGCCCACAATCGCCAACGGCACGGCCACGCTGGGAATCATGGTGGCGCGCACCTCACGCAGAAAGATGAACACTACCAGCGTCACCAGGATGACGGAGATGACCAGTGTGCGCTGAACATCCGCCACTGAAGCACGGACGGTGGTGGTGCGGTCAAGACCAACCACGAGATTGATGCTGGCCGGCAGCGATGCTTTCAGGAATGGAAGCGCCGCGGCTACGCGGTCGGCAGTGGCGATCATGTTCGCGCCCGGCTGGCGGAAGATGACAACCAGCACGCTGGGCTTACCGTTGAAGCTGCCCGCGTTATTGATATTGGAATAGGAATCTTGAACGTCGGCAACGTCGCTTAATCTAACCGCGGCGCCGTTTCTGTAAGCGACGATAATCGGCTTGTAATCGGCCGCTTTCTTGAGCTGATCGTTGGCCCTGACCATCCAGGTCTTGTTGCCATCGTCAAGCGAACCTTTAGCGATATTGACGTTCTGTGTCGCCACCGCCGACCGCACCGCCTCCAGGCCGATGTTGAGGTTGTTCAGCAGGTTGGGATTGGCTTCAATGCGGACCGCAGGCTGCGATGAGCCCCATACGAAGACCTGGCCGACTCCCTCAACCTGCGCCAGCTTCTGGCCCATGATTGAATCGGCCGCATCGTACATTTGGTCCTGAGTCATTGCGTCGGACGTCAATATCAAAATCATGACGGGAGCGTCCGCGGGATTTATCTTCCGGTAAGTTGGGTTGCTGGGCAGGTCGGCGGGCAGGTAGCCGCGCGCCGCGTTGATGGCTGCTTGCACATCGCGCGCGGCGGCATCAATGTTGCGGTCCAGGTCAAACTGCATGGCGACGCCAGTAGAACCGAGCTGGCTCGATGAGGTCATCTGGTTGATGCCGGCGATGCGCCCGAACTGCCGCTCCAGCGGTGTCGCCACCGCGGATGCCATGGTCTCAGGACTGGCGCCGGGCAGTGCCGCACCGACAGAAATCACCGGAAAATCGATCTGCGGCAGCGGCGCAACCGGAAGCTGCGTGTAAGCCAGGGCCCCCGCCAGAAGCAGGGCTGCGGTCAACAGCGTGGTGGCAACCGGCCGCTCGATAGCTGGGGCGGAGATGTTCATTGCTTAATCTCCGAGTGCCTCCGCGGCCTTAGGCACGCGCATGTGGCGCAGCGCTTCGCCAAGCCGATCGAACCACAGATACACTACCGGAGTCGTATACAGAGTGAGCATCTGACTGAAGACCAGCCCTCCAATGATGGTGATGCCAAGTGGCCGTCGCAGTTCCGATCCGGTTCCCGAGCCGAGCGCAAGCGGCACCGCGCCAAACAGAGCAGCGAACGTCGTCATCATAATCGGACGGAAGCGCAATAGACACGCCTCGTAAATGGCGTCCACCGGCCTCTTGCCTTCTTTGCGCTCCGCTTCCAATGCGAAGTCGATCATCATGATGGCGTTCTTCTTCACGATACCGATCAGGAGGATGATGCCGATCAAGGCCATCACTCCCAGGTCCATATGGAACAGCGTCAGCGCCAGAATGGCGCCCACCCCAGCGGACGGCAGCGTCGATAGAATGGTGATGGGATGAATGTAGCTTTCGTACAGCACTCCGAGCACGATGTAGACGGTTACAATGGCAGCCAGAATCAGCCAGCCTTCATTGGCGAGGGAAGCCTGAAAGGCTCGTGCTGTGCCCTGAAACGCTACTTGGATACTTGGCGGCAGCCCTATCTCAGCCGCAGCTTGCTCAATCGCCTTCACGGCCTCACCTAGCGATGCCCCATTGCCCAGATTAAATGAAATCGTGACCACCGGAAATTGCCCCTGGTGATTAATCGTCAGAGGTCCGGTCGTTGTTTCGAAGTGCGCGATCGCGCTGAGCGGCACCTGTTGCGCGCTGGCGCCCAGAACCCCCACGCTAGGGATATTAGCGCTAGGGGCATTTCCCCCTTGAGCTGCCGGGCTTTGGCCGCCCCCGGCGGGCACGTAGATGTTCTTCAGCGAATCGGGACCGGTGCGAAAGCTGGGATCGACCTCGAGCACGACGTGGTACTGATTCAGCTGAGTGAACATGATCGACACCAGGCGTTGGCCGAAGGCGTCATACAAAGTATTGTCAATTGCGCTGGCGGTTACTCCTAATCGCGATGCGGTGTCGCGATCGATCACCAGATTTGCCTGCGCTGCCTGGTTCTGTTGGTCGGTGGCGACGTCGCGCAGCTCCGGCAGAGCCTTCAGCTTGGCGACCATTTTGGCCGTCCAGCTTGTCAGTTCCTTCGGATCGGCGTCCTCCAAACTGAACTGATACTGTGTACGGCTGACGCGGTCTTCCACCGTCAAGTCCTGCACCGGTTGCATATAAAGAGTGATGCCTGCGACACCAGCGACCTCCTGCTGCAAGCGCTGCATGATGGTGGTCACGTCATCTTTGCGCTCGTCGCGCGACTTGAGATTGATCTGCAGGCGTCCGCTGTTCGGCGTCGTATTGGTACCATCGACTCCAATAAACGATGACAGACTCTCAACGTCCTTATCTTTCAGAATTGCCGCCGCCAGTTCGCGCTGCCGCTCCGACATGGCGGCAAAGGAAATACTCTCTGGCGCGTCCGTAATGCCCATGATCACACCGGTGTCTTGCACCGGAAAGAAGCCCTTGGGCACGGCGATGTACATCCAGATCGTGGCCACCAAGGTTCCGATGGTAATGAGCAGGGTTACGGTCTGGTGCTTCAAAACAAATCTTACGGTGCGGCCATATAACGCGATGGTATTGGCAAAGGCGCGCTCCGACCATTCGTACACGCGTCCGTGTCTTGCCTCGCCCCTCTGCCGCAGCAACAGCGAGCACATCATTGGCGTCAGCGTGAGGGAAATGATCGCCGAGAAGAGAATCGTTACGCTCAGGGTCACGGCAAACTCGCGGAAAAGGCGGCCCACGATGTCACCCATAAAAAGCAGCGGAATAAGTACGGCAATCAGCGAAACGGTTAACGACACGATGGTGAAGCCGATCTGCCCGGCGCCTTGGAGCGCCGCTTCCAGCGGAGAGTGCCCTTCCTCGATGTAGCGCTCGATGTTTTCAATCATCACGATGGCGTCGTCCACCACAAAGCCCGTGGAGATGGTGAGCGCCATGAGGGAAAGGTTGTCCAGCGAGTAACCCAGCAGGTACATCACGCCGAACGTCCCGACAAGAGAGAGGGGTACAGCGATACTGGGGATAATGGTCGCCGCCAACGTGCGCAGGAAAACGAAGATGACCAACACTACCAGCACGACGGTGAGCATCAGTTCATATTGCACATCCTTAACGCTGGCGCGAATGGTGTTAGTACGGTCGGTCAGAACGGTGACCTTAACGGAGGCGGGCAAGTTCGATTGCAGCTGTTTCAGCCTCAACTTGATGCTGTCGACCACCTTGATGATGTTGGCGCCCGGCTGCCGCTGAATGTTCAGAATGACGGCTGGCGTGTTGTTCATCCACGCCGCCTGGTTGATGTTTTCCGGGCCGGTGACCACCGTTGCGACATCCGACAAGCGCACGGGATTGCCATTCTTGTAGGCGACAATGGTATCGGCGTAACCCTGTGGGCTGAGCAACTGATCGTTCGCGCCGATGGTGAAGGCCTGGCGGTTGTCCTGCAGTTGTCCTTTCGCCTGGTCCACGTTGACTTGGCCGATCACCGTCCGTAGTTGCTCCAGGCTCATGCCATACGAAGCCAAGGTGGTGGGGTTTGCCAGGATGCGAACCGCAGGCTTTTGACCGCCACTGATGCTGACCAGCCCTACGCCAGGCAACTGCGAAATCTTTTGCGCGAAAGTCGTATCGGCTAGATCTTCCACTTGCGGCAGGGGCATACTGTCCGACGTCATCGCCAGCGTCAAGATGGGCGCGTCGGCTGGATTCACTTTGCTGTAAATCGGCGGGGTCGGCAGGTCGGCAGGCAGGTACGTTTGCGCGGAGTTGATTGCCGCCTGCACCTCCTGCTCGGCGACATCGATGTTCTCTTCGAGGGTGAACTGCAAGGTGACGACTGAGGCTCCAAAGGAGCTACTGGATGTCATCTGGCTGAGACCTGGAAGTTCACCGAACTGGCGCTCTAACGGTGCCGTGATCGAAGACGCCGTGACGTCGGGGCTGGCGCCAGGATAAAACGTCACCACCTGGATCGTCGGGTAGTCCACCTGCGGCAGGGCGGAGATCGGTAGCTGACGGTAAGCGACGACGCCCACCAGCAATAACCCCGTCATCAACAATGACGTAGCGATGGGCCGAAGAATGAATGGCCGCGAAATACTCATGTCTGCGATCCGATATTAGCGCTGTTCTGCTGGCTCTGACGGGCCGGTGCTTGCGGAGCTACGCGACTTCCCGCCTGCAACTTCTCCTGACCGTCGGTTACGACTCTCTCGCCCGCTTGCAGACCCGAGGTGACGACCACAGTGTTCCCTTGGGTGAGAGCCACCTTCACCGGCCTCATTTGCACGGTGTTGTTGGCATCTACCACGTAGGCAAAATTGCCTTCAGGACCGCGTTGCATGGCGCTGGCCGGCGCAGTAATGGCGTTCTTTCGGGTCTCCAGAAGCAGATGCACATTGACGAACTGATTGGGCCACAGAGTGCCTTCCGTATTGTCGAAAATTCCCTTTAACTTGGCCGTACCGGTCGTCTGATCGATCTGATTGTCGATGGTCAGCAATTTGCCCGTCGCGAGTTTGGTTTGATCGTCACGGCTGTAAGCATCCACTTCCAACACTTCCTGCTTCATGTGCTGCGCGACGGGTTGCAACTGGTCTTCGGGAAGCGTAAATATCACGGCGATGGGATGAAGTTGGGTAATCACCAACACCGCGGTACCGCCAGCCGCGGTGACGTAATTGCCCGGATCGACTTGACGCAGTCCCACGCGACCGTCAATTGGGGACTTGATATAGCAATAGGTCAGGTTAAGCTCGGCATTCTTAATGGCGGCATTGTCGGAGGCGATGGTGCCTTCGTAGGTGCCGAATGACGCTTGTAGGGTGTCCAGGTCCTGCTTTGCTATCACACCTTGTTCGTAGAGAACCTTGTTGCGCTCGTATTGCGCTTTGGCGTTTGTCAACTGGGCTTCATCCTTCTGCAGGTTGGCTTTTGCTTGCGCCAAAGCCACCTCATAGGGACGCGGGTCAATTACGAGCAGTAGGTCTCCTTTCTTCACCTCCTGGCCTTCCCGAAAATTCACCTGCATGATTTGCCCGTCAATGCGGGTCTTCAGCGAAACCGTGTAGAAGGCATCCACGGATCCCAACCCAACCAGATAGACATTGAAATCGCCCTGCTTGACGGTAGCAACCCCAACCGGAACTGCCGGCGGTGGGCCGCTCGCTTTGGCGCTCTTCGCCTGCTGTGAACTGCAAGCCGCGAGCGTTGCGCAAACAGCCAGCGTCAGTCCCAGCCCCCAGAATGCCCCTGTCTTCACTAACCCCTCCTGAATAACGCCATAGCCATTCCAGCAGGAATGCCACGGCGCTCGCCACACAAACGCAACGCGGCGCATAAGTTACAGTACTATTAACTCATATTATTAGACCGGACAGGGGTGGCAGCAGCCGTTAAGAGAGGGTGAAGGAAAGTTAAGATTTGTGAAGGATACAAATACATCCCGAAACAATTCTTCACCGCAGGCACGCGCGGGAAAGGGCAGAATGAATCCGGTGAATCGTCTGCTCATCATCGATGACGACCATGGGCTGGTAAATCTGCTGAAGCGTTTTCTCGAAGGTGAGGGCTTTCACGTGGATGCGGCCTATGATCAAGCGTCGGGCTTGAACGCAGCCCTGTCCAACGACCATGAATTGATCATCCTGGACGTGATGCTGCCGGGCGGGACGGGATTTGAATTGCTCAAGGCGTTGCGGGTCCAGTCCTCGGTTCCCGTACTGTTATTGACAGCTAGAGGAGAAGCCGTCGACCGGATCCTTGGCCTCGAAATTGGCGCCGACGACTATCTCGCGAAACCTTTTGACCCGCGTGAACTGGTAGCCCGGATACGCGCCATATTTCGCAGGACGCGCGAAACGGCGCCCGCCACGGGTCGCAGCGATCATGATGAAATCCTCAGCGTCGGTGAAATCAGCATGTCGCTGGGAACGCGCACCGTCACCTGTTCGAACACCCCCGTCGATCTGACCTCGGTAGAATTCAACGTTCTGGAATTGCTGCTGCGCCATGCGGGTAGCGTCGTCACTCGAGAGCAAATCGCCGAGGTAGCGCTGGGAAGGCCTTTGAATATATTCGACCGCAGCGTGGATGTTCACGTCAGCCGGCTACGCAAGAAGTTGAGCACCTGTCCTGGAACCGATGAGTTGATCCGGCCGATTCGTGGAACCGGTTATTTTCTGGCCGCTAGAACGCCGGAGAAGAGCACGATATGAATCGGCGCCTGTTCTGGAAAATCTTCCTTCCCTTCTGGCTGGCGCAGGCGGTGCTTCTGGGAGCGCTGTATCTGCGCATTCATTACCGCATTTCTTCTGAGCATCCGTGGTGGATCCAGCCCGAACGCCGCGAAATGCCGGTGCTGGCCGATTATGCAGCGCAGGTATACGAAAACCAGGGCCAGGCGGGGTTGTCGCAGTTACTCGATAACTTATCGTTGCCGAATCGCTCGAAATACTGGTTAGTGGACGGCAGTGGAAGTGAGCTTTCGGGACGCCCGATTCCAGAACGCGTTCTTCGTGACGCCGCAGCAGCCCAGAAGTCGGAAGGCCTTCACCACTCCTTTGAAGCCAACGTCCTGGCCGCTGCAACACAGACTGGCAAGAAACGCTATGTCCTGATTTCCGAGCTTGTACCTCCCAAGCTCTCCGAGCGCGTCCCCGGAGACATCCTGTGGACCTTGAAATATGGCACCATCTTGTCGGCCGTCATTTGTTTTCTGATCGCGCATTATTTGAGCAAGCCCATCGAACGCCTGCGCGATGCGACCCATCAACTCGCACGCGGGAACCTCGACATTCGGGCAGGCGAGAATCTGGGCAACCGGCGCGACGAAATTGCAGACTTAGTACGGGATTTCGACTCTATGGCCGGCGAGTTGCGAACCCAGATCCAAAGTGAACGGAACCTGCTGAGCGGGGTCTCGCACGAACTGCGGTCGCCCATTGCGCGCATACGTTTGGCTTTGACTCTGGCACGCGCGGCCGACGACGACGAACGCTCCGAGATGCTCGATCGCATCGAGCAGGACACAATCCAACTTGACTCCATGCTGGAACAAATTCTAACCGTAGCACGGCTGGAAAGCGGACAGCACAAACCTCGATTTGAGAACCTCTTCTTGAACGAAATCGTTGATGACGTGTTGCACGATGCCAACTTCGAAGCGGCGGCGACCGGTGCGACCATAGCCTACCAGGGCGACGGTGACATGCAGATAACGGGCGATGCCGGACTGTTGCGTAGCGCGATCGAGAATATCGTGCGCAATGCCGTCTTTTACTCCGGCCAAGGCGGCAAGATTGAGGTTCGGCTGAGTAAAGAAGACACCACGGCGCTGATTTCGGTCCGGGATAACGGTCCGGGGGTTCCCGACAATGCCCTGCCCTTGCTGTTCAAGGCCTTTTATCGGGTGGATGATTCGCGCGGAACCACCACCGGCGGCATGGGACTGGGGCTGGCGATCATGCGCAATGCCGTGCTGGCGCACGGCGGCACCGTCTCCGCGAAAAACGTAGCACCTCACGGCCTTGAGGTGGAACTCCGCCTGCCGATCCTGCCAGCGTCACAACCTAATCGCCGCTCCGGTGTGCACCGCCCGATGCAGACCACCAGCACGTCAACGTAGCGCTGGGGTCGCTCGCGCGAGCTATTACCGCACAGACAAGCACCCTCTTCCGGTGTTAGCTTTGTACCTTTCCGGGAGAGCGCCATGTTCACCAATGATCTTCTGAAGGGCAAACGCATTCTCATTACGGGCGGTGGCACGGGCATCGGCCGCGCCATGGCCCAGCGATTTCTACAGTTGGGCGCCGCGGTTTACATCTGCGGACGGCGCAAGGAGGTTGTAGAGAAAACGGCAGCAGAGCTGTCTGCCTCGACCGGAGGAGTTATCGAAGGTTTCTCATGTGATGTGCGCTATCCCGAGGAGGTCGAGGCGCTCGTAGAGCAACTATGGGCAAAGGGCCCGCTCGACGTGTTGGTGAACAATGCTGCCGGCAATTTCCTGGCGCGCACCGAGGAGCTGTCAACGCACGCCTTTGAAGCCGTCATTAGCATCGTGCTCAAGGGCACCATCAACATGACGATGGCATGCGGACGGCGCTGGCTGGCCTCCAGGCACCAAGCCGTGGTGCTGGACATCGCAACTACGTATGCGGATACCGGCTCGGCTTACGTCGTGCCAAGCGCCGTTGCGAAGGCGGGCGTGGTCGCCCTGATGCGCAGCCTGGCAGTGGAGTGGGGCGGGCGCGGAATTCGATTTGTGGCTATCGCTCCGGGAGCGATTCGCACCGAAGGTGCGTTCTCGCGTTTGTTGCCCACGCCGGAACTGGAGAAGATGTTGCTTGCCCATAATCCTCTGCACCGCCTGGGAACGCTGCAGGAGATCGCTAATCTGGGAGCGTTTCTAATTAGCGATCAAGCCGGTTACATCAACGGGGAGATGGTGTATATGGACGGCGGCGAAATGCTGGCAGGCGCTAGTACCTTCAGCCTGATGGGACGACAGATGTCAGACGCGGCGTGGGAGATGATGAAGCCGAAGAAGGACCGCAGTCCAGGATAGAGAGCACCACCAGACTCGTTGGGCGTTCTAAGCATCATGACTTCTCATCTTCTTCGGCGGCGACGCATACGGCCTCCTGCCGACAGCTGCGTGCGGAAGGACCAGCCCCAACGCGATCTCCGCCAGCTTTAAGTAATGTCTCTCCTCCGGAGTTAACTCTCGTCCCAACTGCACGCAGAACTGCTCTTCCGCCGTCAGAGGCTCGGGAAATAGTGGCCGGTAATCTGTGAACAGAAAATTCAAGCAGAACTTTCAAGGCAGGGGGGAACCGCGCCTGCAGTATTCGTTAAGCCGCACCTAGTGAACTGCAAAACATCGGCGAGGTACAAGGCGCGGATTAAAATCTCACAGGGACAGCATCAGTCTGCCCTCACGTGCGGCCACAATCCTTCCACGATTCATTTTGATGCGGAGCACCGCTTCCCTGATGCTTCCCGCGGCTCCGCTTTGGCGGAATGAGTCCTGGGCCAAAAGGAACCTCCGTTTCTCTCGATTCTACAATTCTAGCGAACCATCGTGTCCAGAAAGGATAAGCGATTCATCTCGTGGATTTTCAGCGATTTCCAGATTCCCGCTCCAGTCATGCGCGTGTCGTGCAATACATGGAATCGTTGCATCTTCTCCGCCGCGATGATCAAACGTGAAGAATAAAGGCCTTCTGTATGTTAATTTTCGCGAAGACGTGCTTGGGGGGAACATTCCCAGGGTTCGCTATTTCCATCCGCAGCCACCTGACTAATCGTGGAAGCTGGTCAAGTCGCCTCTAATCGGGCTTGGATGGTTTCATCGAGAAGACGCCACAGAGACATCTATCGCACGGAGTCGTTTGGGTTGATGCCCGTTTTCTCTAGCTGAGAATGCGCTCTTCGTGCCTCAATATCTCTGTGGCGAACCCTACATCCTTCGACCTATGACGCGGCAGGTTTACCGCGTCCTGGCTCGGGATGACGCTCAGGGTCGGAGCGTTAGTTCAAAACATGGATGTTCTTCTTTTCGCACATCTCTTTTAGTACCTTCGGCCACACGGTTACGCTGACTTCGCCGAGGTGCGCTTTGCGTAGCAGCAACATCAGGGTTCGTGACTGTCCGATGCCGCCGCCCACGCTCAACGGAATCTCGTGATTCACAATGGCCTTGTGGTAGGGGAAGTTCAGGAAATCGAGCTGATTGGTTAGTTCCAGTTGTTTCTTAAGCGATTCCGCATTGACACGGATGCCCATCGATGTCAACTCATGGCGCCGGCGCGTTATCGGGTTCCATACCAAGATGTCGCCGTTTAGTCCGTGCCGGACATGGCCTTCATCCTTGGTTTCCGTGACCCAGTCGTCGTAGTCGGCAGCACGCATCTCGTGCGGGTAGCCATCTTTCAACGTCCAGCCAATGCCGATGATGAATACCGCCGGATATTTCTGCAGAATCGCGGTCTCGCGCTGCTTGCGTGGCAGGTCGGGATACATGTCGAGAATTTCTTCGGCATGCAGGAAAGTGAGGTTCTCCGGCAAATTGGGATATCTCGAATCCTTGAGTTGCGGAAAAAGCTCCTGCGCATGACGCTCGGCACCGACAATCACCTTCCAGATTTTGCCAACGATGCCTTTCAGGAAACTGAGACTGCGCTGGTCGGGCGCAATTACACGCTCCCAATCCCACTGATCAACATAGGCGCTGTGATCGTGGTCGAGAAAGTAGTCCTTGCGCACGGCCCGCATGTCGGTGCAAAGTCCTTCGCCCGGTTGCAGGTTGAATTGCTTCAGCGCCATCCGCTTCCACTTGGTCGCAGCCTGTACCACCTGGGCGTTGATGGGGTGCTTATCGCGATCGTTGGAGATGTGGAATTGTATTGGGGTGCGGGAGCCATCCCGGTCAAGATAGTCGTTGACGCCCGATTCCTCATCCACGATGAGAGGCACAGTGACCATCATCAGGTTCAGTTCTTTGCAAAGGTTGTCCTCGATATATTTTTTTACCTCGAAGATCGCCCTCTGGGTTTCTTTGGGTGACAGCAGCGAGCTGTAATCCGCCGGAAGCGCACGTTCCAGTTCCGTGTAATCGCCAATTCCGGGGCCAGCTAGATCTGCTTTTTTGTCCGCCATGCTGTTCTCCTTAACTATGCGGTCGACGCGGCGCCAGCAAGCTGTCTGCCGTGGTACGAATCGGATAGCGCACGTCGCCAATCTGATTAAAGCACCGCGCGGGCGGGAAGGCAGTAACCGGCGTCACCAGGCCGTGTGTCAAGAACGCGGGCGCTATTTGCGTTAGCCGGAAGTTATCGGGGGCGTGAATCCTCCACGCGTGATCCGGCAAATTGTAATCGTCGCCCAATCACCCTTCTTCCTCTAAACTGAGTAAGCCCGGCGGAATACGGTCGGGAGATTTTTTCGTTCCGCACGCCATGGTTGAGCGAAGCGTCATCCAAGCCATAAGGAGAACGAACGAATGGCACCTACCGCATCTAGAGAGCATAGTTCCACGCTTCTGACCAGCTTTGACCTCCATCTCTTCAACGAGGGCAAACACAATCGGCTGTTCGAGAAGTTTGGCGCGCACTTGACTGAGCTCGACGGCAAACAAGGCACGTACTTCGCGGTATGGGCTCCCGATGCCGAACGCATCTCGGTGGTGGGTGACTTTAACGCCTGGAACCCCGACTCGCATCCCATGACGCCACGGGGGAACTCGGGAGTTTGGGAAGCGTTCCTGCCCGGCTTGGGCAAGGGCACGGTGTACAAGTATCACATTCGCTCGCGCTATCACATGTACCAAGTAAACAAGGCCGACCCTTATGGCTTCTTCAACGAAATTCCACCCCGCACTGCCTCGATCGTTTGGGACCTCGATTACAAGTGGAACGACGGCGAGTGGATGCGCACTCGCCACGACCGCAATAAGTTCGACGCGCCCATCTCAACATATGAGGTCCATCTGGGCTCGTGGATGCGGGTCCCGGAAGAAGACAACCGCTCGCTGAGCTATCGCGAACTCGCCCCCAAACTCGCGGATTACGTCAACCAGATGGGCTTCACCCACGTCGAGTTCATGCCCGTGATGGAGCATCCCTTCTTCGGTTCGTGGGGCTACCAGGTCACCGGCTATTACGCTCCCAGCGCGCGCTTCGGAACGCCCCAGGATTTCATGTACCTGATGGATTATCTGCACCAGCGTGGCATTGGCGTGTACCTCGACTGGGTACCATCGCACTTTCCCAACGATGAACATGGGCTGGCTTACTTCGACGGCACGCACTTGTACGAGCATGCCGACCCGCGCAAGGGCTTTCATCCTGACTGGAAGTCTGCAATCTTCAATTACGACCGCAACGAAGTGCGCGGATTCCTGCTGAGCAACGCAATGTTTTGGCTCGATCAATACCACGCTGATGGCCTGCGCATGGATGCCATTGCCTCCATGCTCTACCTTGACTACTCACGAAAAGCGGGCGAGTGGATTCCCAATCAGTTTGGCGGCCGGGAGAACCTGGCAGCTGTATCTTTGCTGAAAGCCGTGAATCGCGACGCCTACAAGGCGTTTCCTGATATTCAGACCATCGCGGAAGAGTCCACGGCATGGCCGATGGTGTCGCGGCCAACCTATATCGGAGGCCTCGGCTTCGGCATGAAGTGGGACATGGGATGGATGCACGACACCCTTCTCTACATGTCAAAAAATCCCATCCATCGCAAATATCACCACAGCAAGCTGACCTTCCGCGGACTGTATATGTTTACCGAGAATTTCGTGCTGCCTCTGTCGCACGACGAGGTGGTGCACGGCAAGGGCTCACTGATTGGAAAAATGCCGGGTGACGAATGGCAGAGGTTTGCCAATCTGCGGCTGCTATTCGGATTCATGTTCACGCAACCCGGGAAAAAACTACTGTTCATGGGCGGCGAGATTGGACAATACACCGAGTGGCACCACGACGACAGTATCGAGTGGCATTTGCTTAGGTTTTTGCCGCACCAAGGGGTGCAGCGCTGGGTGCGCGACCTGAACGCCTATTACCGCAGCGAGCCCGCCCTGTATGAATGCGACTTCAGTCCTGAGGGCTGGCGTTGGATCGATGCCGACGACTCCGACGACAGTGTGCTGACCTACATGCGCTTTGGGAAAGATCAGAACAATCCGGTAGTAGTGGCCTGCAATTTCACTCCAGTGCCGCGACGGGGATATCGCGTCGGCGTCCCCCAGGAGGGATACTGGCGGGAAACGCTGAACAGTAATGCAGCCGTCTACGGCGGCACCGATGAAGGCAACATGGGTGGACGGCACACGGACGCGATTCCCACTCACGGACAGGACCACTCGTTGCTGCTCGATATCCCGCCGCTGGGCATGGCGATCTTCAAGCAATAGCTGCCTTCCGTATGGCGATACGCATTCGTCATATTCTGTGCGATGCTGTGTGGGATGGCGACCCGTTCTCTGCTGCCGACAGTCCTTGGCATACTGGCGCTGAGTATCGGGAGCGTTATCTGCCGAGCCCAAGACAACTACGAGATTCAGGTTTACGGGTCCGAGACGGCCGCGCCCAAGACAACCATGGTAGAGTTGCACAGCAACTACACCTTTCAGGGATCGAAGACCACGGTCGAAGGTGTTCTCCCCACTGAACACGAACTCCACGAGACGGTTGAAATAACGCAAGGCATTACTCCCTGGTTCGAAACCGGCTTCTACATTTTCACCGCGGTGCCGGATAACCAGGGATGGCAATGGGTCGGCGACCACATCCGGCCGCGAGTGCGGGCGCCGGAGAGTTGGCACTGGCCGGTCGGAGTTAGCTTGTCGGCGGAATTCGGATATGCTCGACCCAACTTTTCCACTTCAGTCTGGAGCCTGGAGATACGACCGATCGTCGACAAACAGCAGGGGCGGCTATATTGGTCAGTCAACCCAGCGTTGGAAAAGGCCTATACCGGGCCGGAAGCTAGACGGGGATGGGAGTTCGCGCCGGACGCGAAGATCTCTTGGAACTTCACCAAGGCCGTGGCTTTCGGCCTCGAGTATTACAGCGGCTTGGGACCGGTCGGTGATTTCGATCCGTTTCCTCGCCAATCGCAGCAGTTCGTTCCGGCCTTTGATTTGGATGTCTCGCCGAAGTGGGAGATCAACTTTGGAGTCGGCGTCGGTGTAAGCGGTGGGACTGACCATATGCTGGTGAAGGCGATCGTTGGGCGAAGATTCGATTGGGGCAAGCCGCGTTCTCCTACCTCCCAAACACCACACCCGTCGCAATAAACAAAGCCATGCATTGACTGCTGGGAAGAGCCTCGAATTACAGCAAGGAATATCAGTGGGCGTACGACCTGGAGTTAAAGTCACCGAATCCAGCTAAGGACTCGCGATTGTAGCCGACGCCTGATTGGAATAATCACTCTCGACGCCATTCCCATCTGCTGCCGTAACGACGTAGTAGTAGGTAGCGCCTGCGTCCACCAATAAATCGATGTAAGTGGTCGCCGCTATCGGGGAAGGCGTGAGCTTTGCATACGGGCCGTCGGACTGCGCACCTCGGTATACGTGATATCCAACAACATCACTGGATATACTAGCGTCCCAGCTAAGCGCGACCGAATGTGACGGTGGGGGTGGTGGAGGTGATACGTCGGCGCCGGTTCCACTTACTGCAATAGTAATTGGAACATTCACTGCGTTGCTGACGAAGGATACGACACCTGTGATGCTACCCGCGACAACCGGAGTAAACTCCACTGCAAAGTATGCCGACTGGCCGGGCCTCAACGTCGTAGGCAGCGCTGGAGCGACCACGTGGAAATCGTCCCCCACTACGTTCGCTTGCGAGATAGTCACGCTTGCCGCAATGGCCGTTACGCTAACCTTCTGCGAGCTGCTGCTGCCTACGGTCACAGTGCCAAAGGTCAGTGAAGTTTGATCGACTGTCAATTGACCGGCGCCGGTTCCCGTCGGCGGTTGACAGTTGCCGAATCCGACCGGCGAGCCGCAAGCAACGCACAAGACGAGCTGGATCAGCAGCGTTGCTGCGAGCAACAGTTTAACGCTGTCAGGGATGTCCCTGCCTCGCCGTGTCGTTTCCATTCTTTGACCGTGTGAAAGATTTTACTGCCTCTTGATGTGCTCCTTCAAAATACATTTGTCCATCACCACAAAGATGCCCTCCTGGCGCGCCTTTTGTGCTGCTTCCTGGTGCACCACCCCCTCTTGCATCCAGATCGCGGGAGCTTTTATCTGGATCGCCTGTTCGACAACTTCGGGCACAGCACCGGGGCGCCGGAAGACATCCACGATGTCAATCTTCTCGGGAACATCGAGCAGTGACGGATAAGCTTTTTCGCTCTCCCATTCGGTGATGTTCGGATTCACCGGAATAATGCGATACCCCTGCGACCGCATGTAGTGCGCGACACCGTAACTCGGCCGGATGGGAGTGTCGGTAAGCCCGACAACAGCGATGGTCTTAGCGGATTTCAGTAGTTCGGTGATGCGCTCGGCTTCAGTTGTGGACACGCGCAGCTCCTGGCATCGAACATGCGATTGTAACGTGGTCGGCTTCCGGTCACAGTGACTAGAGCAGAGCCAATGTTGGTATATCTGGTCCTGAAGGGGCACGGCTTCAGCCGTACCGACAGGACCGCACAAAAGAATTGGCCTTTTAGGCCCTGAGAGATTGTCCCTCGGCGGCTAAAAGCCGGCCTCTCTGGTTGATTCAACGGCACGCCTGAAGGCGTGCCCCTTCAAAGCAGGACTACACCAACTGTAGTGCTGCTTAGCGCTTGCTCTTGAGCTTGGTGGTCAGCTTGCGATGGGGGTGGGGCGAAGCCGCCAATAACCCTGACAGATGCTCCACCTCGATTACGACGCGATCAAGGTCGTCGAGCAGGGGCTTCAATAGGTGGGTGACGCCGCCGGCACGGAATTCGTTGACCAGGGAACGGTAATACCAAATAATTCTCGTCTTGGGAGCGGAGAAACGCGTGAACGCCGCATCGCCGTTATGGCGCAAATCGCGCAGCACGGCCCGGGCATTGTATAGCTTGTCGGCGGCGGAGACGAATCGGGTCTCGGCACCCTCATGGCGCACCCGGCGCAGATAGCGAAATTTGCGCCGCTCCCAACTCTCCTTCTTCTTCGGATCTTCAACGTACGAGTCCGTACACCCGTCCACGATCTTCGCAACACGTGATCCGAAGATCTGTTCGATGACGTTCAACATCGGACGCCCGCCCTGGTCCTCGACCGCGTCATGCAGCAGCGCCGCAATGGCCATCTCCTCGTCGCCGCCGTAGTCGAGCACGATGGAGGCCACTCCCAGCAAATGCGAGATGTAAGGAATGCCGCTCTTCTTGCGGTCCTGATCGCGGTGGACTTGGGCCGCAAAGAGGAGAGCGTGATCAAAGCGAGTTGACAGCGGGACGAACTTCCGGTCGAAGGAGCTTGCCTGTTTGCGTCTCATAGGAATCGCATTGCTACTAGACTCAGAATAGCGGAAAAGGGGAAGAGCAACTAGCAGTTAGCAGCTAGCAATAGAGACTTGGCGTTTAGTACTTGTTCTCTTGGAGTGGAGGGTTAAGTCGTGAGACGCAGATGACATCACGCGTCACTGCTTGGGCGGAAGCGACACGGTTCTTCAGGCCGCGGGCAAGGTCGCTACAATTCCAAGCTTCAGCCGCGGAGGTCAACAACCTTACCGGTTGAAGCTCTCTATTTCTGCCTCAAACGCGACGCTAAAACGCCACTCAACCCTGCGCGTACGGTACAGCCAGTCTGGCGCTCGTCTAATGTGCGCAACTGCAGTCGTCGCAACCTTCGCCGCGCATCCCTTGTACGCCCTCGCGTGCGATGATGGGTGTCATGATCAGAGCTGCGACCGGATCAGCCCACCACCAGCCCATCAGCATATGCAGCAGCAATCCGGCCAACAGAATTGCGGAAAGATAAGCGCAGAAATCAGCTTGGCGCGAGTCAGCATCAAGTGCGTGGCTGCCCATTTGCGCAGCCACCCGACGCTTGGCGCGGCCTAGCAGTGGCATCACCACTATCGCGGCGACGGCGATAAGGATGCCCGGAACGCTGCGCTCCGGCATGGCTCTGATCCAGAGCGAGCGGACAGACTCGACGGCAATGTAAGCGGCCAGCAGCAAAAAGCAAACGCCCACCAAGCGATGGGCCATCCGCTCCGTATGCTCGCGCCGCTGCGGATCGTGTTCCGCGCGCAGACGCCACAGCAGAATTCCCGCGGAAAAGGTTTCAATCACCGAATCAAGACCGAAGCCCACCAAAGAGATGCTGCCAGCCAACAGGCCAGAAATGATTGCAACAGCCGCTTCGAAGCCATTCCAGGCAATGGTGAAATATTCCAGTCGTCGGCCGCGCGCGATAAGGGCGGTGTGGTCGAGCGCGAAGAACCCGCTTTCCGAATGGATGCCCACCAGCTTCACCACTGAGAAGTATAAGCGGATGTCATTGGGGTGCATTACTGTTCCCTGCGCAACCCCAGAACAGCAGATCCTTCGGCTCCGGCGACGCAACCCCGGTGCCGACAACTAACCCCTAATTTCTAGCCCCTGGACCAAAGCTACTAATCCAGCCTTACCAGAAATACTCCACCCTCTTTCACGCGGGTCTTGCTGGCAACTTCTTGCGCCTTGCGTTTGTCGTCCCCCGGAGGGCGCAGCCGCACCCACTCTCCGGTGGGCCCGGTGAACTGTATAACGTTGGCGCCTTCGTAGTGGTCTTGCAGCTTCGCCTTCAGCTTGCGCGCCTCGTGCTCGCTCTGAAACGCGCCGATCTGCACGCACCAGCGGCCGCCTTCCGCAATTGGCGCCGGCGCGGACAGTACCTCGATCTTCACCTCGGCGGTGCCGGGCCGCCAAACGTCTACTGCTTTCGCCGCCGTCAGAGACAGATCGATGATGCGGTCCTCGACGAACGGTCCGCGATCAGTGATGCGCACGACCACCGCATGGCCGGTTTTCTGGTTGGTGACTCGTACCACCGAGTTCATCGGCAGGGTGCGATGCGCCGCGGTCAATGCGTTCTGATCATAAATCTCACCATTGGCGCCGCGATGGTGATGATACGGAGGTCCATACCAACTGGCCAATCCAGTTTCCACGTAAATGGATTTCGCGGCGCGCGGAACCGGGCTTGGCTTCGCGTTGGCTTGGGTCGTGGCCGGCGGCTCAGGCTCAGATGGACCGACGGTGGGCGGAGGAGGAACGGGATGGGCGCGCGCGGTTTTACGCCCGCCGCAGGCCGAGAGCAGCAGCAACGCCGTGCCCACGAAGATGAGAAGCGGAACTCGCGTGGTCAGCCCTTCTTCGGCTTCTTGCCGGCATCCATCATGTCTGCCGCCTGCTTCAGCTTTTCGCTGGCGATGCGTAGCCCGTAGCTGGAGTGCTCGCGAATAGCGGGCACCAGTTCGTCGTTGATGTAGGCAATGAGCGTCTGCGTTTCCTCTTCGATGCGTTTGGATGCATCGCCGAATACGTCGTCTAAGCGGGCGCCAGCCGTCTGGAATGGACGGCCAGAGCTTTTGGTTTTTTTCTGCACCATAAGCCCCCCTGCGAGCAGCAGAATTCCTCACGCACAGAGATTATGAGATGGATGGTGGTGATGGTCAATTAGCAAGGACGGCACTGGGGGAGAGAAGGTCAAGGACTAGGGACTAGGGACTAGGGATGAGGACTACGGATTGTTGACGCCCTCCGTGGTTAGCACTTAATACGGGTCTTCGCACAAACTTGAAGATGTCGCCCTCTGCCCTGCTTTGCGCTGGAGAGCATTTCCCATGTAACTTTTGCTCAGCTGGCCAATCTGATTACAGAGCATGTTCGTACAGAGGTAAGAATGCTAGACAACGTAAATGACCAGCGGAATCCCGCTGGGGAAGAGCCTCACGCTGCCGATCAGAGCGAAGCGCCTGCAGAGCCTGTGCAAGACGCAGTCGAGCAAGTGGTCGTCCGCGCGCCCGCTGTGCTTCACAATATCGGTCCGGCGGGCGAAGAAGTGCGCCGCGTGACTTCTTCCGAACCCAAGCGTATGAATCGCCGGGAGCTGCTGAAACTGGTTCCGGTGCTCGCGCTGGGAGCGTTTGCGGTGCCCAAGCTTCGCGATTCTCTCTTGAGCGACGGGCTTCGCCTGAGCGATTGGGCCTCTGCAAAGCTCTTCGGTCGCAACCGGCTCGCGCAAACCTTTCCGGATAGCGATGTAGTTGCTTTCGAACGATTCCCGTACAATTTTTATGACGTCGCCGACCCGGGAGTTGATCTGGAAAGGTGGACGCTGACGGTAGCAGGGCTCGTCCAACGTCCCGGCGAATACAAGCTCTCCCAGATTCAGGCATTCCCCAGGGTCACCCAGAACACCCGCCACGTTTGCGTTGAGGGTTGGGACGTGATCGGAAATTTCGGCGGTACCCGCGCCTCCGATTTTCTCCAAGCGATTGGGGCCGATACGGGCGCCCGCTTCGTGGAGGTGGATTGTGCAGACGAGTATTACGAATCGATCGACATGGCGACGATGCTCCATCCTCAGACGCTGATGTGTTACGAAATGTACGGCAAGCCTCTCGACCGCGGACATGGTGCACCACTCCGGCTGCAAATGCCCACAAAACTCGGCTACAAGCAGGCGAAATATCTGATCGCCCTCCGCGTGACTAACGTGCTGAGAGATGGCGAACGCGGCTATTGGGAAGACCAGGGCTACGACTGGTACGGCGGACTCTGAGGAAGTGCCGATGGCAACGACTGTGAACGTGCAAAAACAAAACGTGGCCGAAGTCTCCGCTCCGGTCACCATTGCCTACGAGCATCCCTGGGTGGTGCGCCTCGCCCATTGGGTGAACGCTATAGCTGTGCTGGTTCTGGTGGGCACCGGTCTGCAGATCTTTCGCGCCTTTCCCAGCTTCGGCCCGAAGATTCCACAGAAGAACTTAATTGACGTTCCCCGGCTGATCACGCTCGGCGGATGGCTAGGTGGCGCATTGCAGTGGCACTTCACCTTTATGTGGATTTTCGTTGCCAGCGGGCTAACGTACGTGATCTATCAGATTGTCACCGGACATTGGCGGCAGGTGCTGTTCACCACGCGCGATATCAAAGGCGTTTGGCCGATGGCGCGCTATTACTTTTTCTCCGGCCCGAAGCCTGCGATTGACGCCGCCTACAACTCGCTACAGAAGCTGGCTTACACTGCCACCATTTTCTTTGGCGTGCTATCGACGCTCACTGGCTTGGTGCTGTACAAGCCTGTACAGTTCTGGTGGCTGACAGGGCTGATGGGCGGCTTCCGTCTCACGCGCATCTGGCACTTCCTCTCCATGTGCGGATTCCTGGCCTTTATCCCAGGCCACCTCATCATGGTCCTTCTGCACGGATGGAATAACTTCTATTCCATGGTCACCGGATGGAAGCGCGATCCCGAATATCTGGGATAAACGAAGACCGAAACCTCGGATCGACACGAGGGCGCGCCTTCACAGATCAGTCGCTCAAACCCGCCCCTTAATCAATGAGTTGATCGAAGCCACCAACTCCCTCGCCGTCGGAACAGCTATGCCGTAGCGTTAGGGACCTCCTGCGCGGTCGCCTTTAGCACAGTGACCAGCGGCGGCGGCATCGCAGGGGTCGCGACCTGCACGCTATTCCTGCTGCACGCCGTGACCGTCAGTTGTTGGCCCACAAGCGGCCAGGATAAAAGGCCGATTATCACCGCGGACCCCATTGACAAGGTAACGAGGCGGTGTATCGGTTGCAGAATCCTTCCCTCGGTTAACCGCTTGACCTCAACCTTCCCGAGGCCCTTTGGGAGGTTGCTACTTGGTGGTTTTCGCCGCAGGCGGCGGCAATGACATGCCGTGCAGCAGCACTTCGCGTGCCCTCTCCTCGACTTTGTCGTCGAACCCTTCGAGGATCAGGAGATCGCTGCCTTGTATCTCTAGCGCGGCTTTACCTTCGTTAGTCTCGAATGTGATTGCAGACGGAACGCCAGTTGCGCCCGCGCCGCTCGCCGACACCGGCTGCTGCAAGACCGCCTTCTTGTAGCGCTTAGGGAGATAGTCGGCGTAGAGCCTGGCGAAGTCCTGCGCGGCCTGCGGCGAATCCCATCGCGAAAAGTACAACATTGCGATCTGGTCCTTGGGCGCGGACTTGGCGTGCGCTGCAAAGTAGTATCCCCCGCGCCAATGCGGATAGTAGTTCGGTGGCGCCCCGCCGTACTGCTTGGCCAGCAGATAGATGTCAAACTCGCCCATCCCGCCAAAGTCGAAGCGTTGGTAGTCTGGCGCTACCAGCTGGTCAAGGCCGGGAATGACAAGCGTCGCCACGTTCTGTTTCATCAGGTAGGTCTCAGGCTGCATGATCTGGCGAGTATCAATGGGCGGATTCTGCAGCATGCCAGAGTAGGCTGCATCCTTGCCCCTGGCGGCGAGCACGGTGCGCACGAAGTCCAGACCAAACGTGTAGGGCATCAGCAACGACTCCCGCAGAAACATGGGCGCCGCGGCGAACACCGGCGAGTCCTTGTTGTCGGCCATAGCGGCGCGCATGGCCTCGACGATCTCCGGGGCGGTCAGAATGTCTTTACCCGTGGGCGCCAGAGTGTAGTCGAGCAGAACCACCATCGCCTGACCCTCGGCAACGCACTGCCGCGCGGCCTGCGCTTCTTCCACGACTTGTTCCTGCTGATCAGGCTCTGGCGCATCATCCCTGGCGCCGGCTAACTCCCACTTCTCCAGATTGATCTTCTGGTCCTGCAACGCATGGGTGAGCTCGTGCGCCAGCACTGGCTTCTGAATATCCGGCTGCACCCAGTCGAGAAGATTGACGCTCTTCGACTTGGGATCGTAATAAGCCGCAACCTGCTCGCCCAGTAGGCGAAGAAACTCAGAGTGCAGGTCATAACCTGGCGGAAGCAGGCCGAATTTTTCCAGCACCAGCCGCGATTGCTCCAGTCGCTGGGCATCTTTGTCGTCCTTCATGCGTTTGTCAACGTACTTCTCCACCGACTCACGCGTGATGAGGTGGCGCTTGACCTTGTGCTCGATCGGCAGGCCGGTGTCATGGCTGGCGAAGCCGAGGATTTCATCCACCGAGCGGAATAGTTCCTTGGCCTGCGCCTTGGAAATGCGAGTCTGTGCCCCCGGCTGCTCGGCAGACTGCGGCGGCGCACTTTCCTGCTGTTGGTCCTGTACGTCGACGCCGGCTCCCGGAACTTGTATGGTCCCCGATGGATTCGGTGGCTGCGAGGGAGTTGGAGCAGCCGCGGGCTGCGAGGGAACTGCGGAAGTCCCGGGCTGCGCAGGCGTCGGAGCCTGACTGGTCGAGCTCGATTGCGGCGGGCTGGGTGCGGTCTTTGCGAACCCCGCGCCGATGAGCAGAAGGACAACAAAGATTGCGTGGAATAGCTTCATCGGCAGTTGGGATGACTTGAAGGGCAATAACCGATTCTTTCGCATGAAAGCTTTAAGCATACAGGACATTGGACCTCAAGTAGCGCGATCAAACTGCAACGGCCCACCTCACCGCCAAACCATCATTGGGGTGTGAATGGGAGAGGCTCAGGCATGAGTTTTCTCTGATGGGAATTTGCCCAATGGGGTTATACTTGCCAGCACTCACTTAGGCACCCAGCCCAGGAGGTGCTCGGACGATGGGTTTCCGTGTACTGATCTTGACCGTTCTGTTTATGTCCTGTGTTCTTCGGATGCACGCCAGTCCGCAACCGAACGATCCCCGCGTCATCATTAACAACGGCCACGTCCCCCTAGACTCGTGTATCCCCGTGGCGGTAGGGAATGATTTCAGCTTCAATGCCGATGATTCCGGCGGGGGCCAACTCTGCTTCCTGAATAATAGCGGCGAGGATTGGCACTTCCTCGAAATCAAGACGCGCGAAACGCCACCTGAGAATACGATTCTATGTGGAGGCACCGCCTTCGCCAGCTGCTTGGTGCAACCCCACCAAGAAGGCGGCTTCACTGTCATCGACTTCTCCGGTGGTCCTGGAATCTCGAGTGGGCAGGATTTTACAATTGATCTTGGACCTTCCGGTTGGCGCCGGGATGAACAATTCCTGGCCTTCGCCAATCCCGAGCCCGGTACGTTGAGCCTGTTCGCGATTGGGCTGGCGCCGCTGTTACGGCGGATGAGAGCAGTTTAGGAATTGCTGTGTCCGGGGAGTGCGGGCCTTCAGGCCCGCGTTGCGGCTGCCATACGTTCACCGAGCCGGCCTTCAGCCCACCACAGACCTGTGCCTCCGCCTGAGGCCGGCTCAGTTGGGAACGGGGCGGGTTCACGCGCGCTGAATGAATCGTCGCCGCACTGCCCGAACCCCTCAAAAGCAAAAAATAGAGAGCTTAACGGCGCAACCCCTTCAAAACACCCCAGAAGCTCCGCAGCCCGTTCAGCCGGGTCCCTTCATTCGATCACGCCCTCGGACCAGCCTGAAGGCTGGCTGTACTCGAGTCCACTCCAACTCTGAAGCATCCAAGGCGACGCTCCTTCAAGTTGTGGCCACCGGCTGCCGTCTAGCTGCAGCGGCCTTTCGCGCAATTAGCAGGAAGCCATGAGCAGTGGCATCTTTCTCCAGAGTTTGCAGGCGCGCGCGCCCGACGCCGGTCTTCGCCGATTCGATTTCTATTTCTCCGAGAGCGAGGGCGGCCTCGAACCGGAGTTCCATTAAGTGGTTCTTAGAGGCTTCCGTGAGCCTCCGCCCCAGGCTGTCCATGGCTTCAACTTGATCGCGCTGCTTGCGGGAGGCCGCCTGTATGCGGGCCGCGGCGATGCCCACCCCGATCTCAACCGGTAGGCGAAGTGCAGGGTTCATGATTTGCCCGGCGAGGGTTCCGGCATGTGCAATTGACTCGTTAGCCTTAGAGAGCCGCCCTTGTGCCAGTTGCGATCTGGCAAGTACTGTTTCGGCCCGCGCCGCCTTGTCCACGAGGCCTTTGCTGCGAAATTCCTCGGCGGCAGTCCGGGCGTTAGCTTCGCTCTCCGCAGGCCGGCCGTCGTCGAGTGACAACACAGCGAGCGCCAACCGGTTTTCCGCGGTGGATTCGCCGATGCTTTCGCGGACCGATAACGCCTCATGATGCATCTTTTGCGCGGCGGCAAGATCACCCTGCTCCGCCAAAACTTCTCCCAGATCAGAGCGGACGTAAGCCGAGCCTGACTTGTCGCCGAGTTCGTCATACATTCGCAGAACCTGCTGATACTTGGTTGCGGCGCCTGCCAAGTCTCCTTTGTCATGCAGGATCTCGCCCATATTGTTGAGCACAATGGCCTCGTTGTTCCTGTCTTTCACCTCCCGCAACATATCCAAAGCTTGTTCGTAAAGTTTTTCCGCGCTATCCAATTTTCTCTCCCTCTGCAGCTGGGATCCCAAGTTGCTTAGCGTATTCGCGGCTAGTCCCTTAGCTCCGATGGCGCGGTAGATCTCGATCGCATCGCGATACTTGCTCTCGGCTGCCGCCAGATCGCCCTGTCCCTGGTACGCGGCTCCGATGTTGTTCAGCGCGGAAGCCTCGTCACCTCTGTCACCACTGGCTCGGTAGATATCAAGTGCTTGCTTGTACAAAAGTAGCGCCGCAGGAAAGTTCTCCTGCGGAAGCAGTGAGTCGGCCTCGGCGGACTGCGCCTGGGCCAGTATCAGTTTCCGCTCTTGGGCACGCGCCTTTTCTCCTGCTCTCCTGGCCGCCGCTTGAGCCAGCTTCCAATCGCCCAGCGCGTGGTGGGCGTAGGCTTCCTCCAAATCGATGCGGGGATCGTCGCGGCTGGGCGGCGGGAGAGCGCGCAGCTGTCCGACGGTGGCCAGAGCGTCCTTCCCTTGGCCGTTGCTCCTCTGCGCTTTCGCCAAGCTCAGCCCGTATTCCAGGTTGTCGGGATAGTCGTGCCACAGCGTTTGATACAGCTTGATCGCCTCCGGCCACTGGTTGGACATCTCCAGATACCGCGCTTGCACAGAGAGCTTGTCTTGGGGCGAAAGTTTGTCTGCAAGGTCGAAGGCCTTCTTGGCTTCCTGCTGCGCCTTTTGGTCGAAGCCGAGGAAGCCTAAAGCCTCCGCCAGAGCGGAATGCGCCAGGGAATAGTCAGGCTCCGCGTCCACTGCTTTCTCAAAAAGGGCTCGCGCGGCCGCCGCATCGAACACCTGCAACCTCGCCAGACCCTCCGAATAAAGCCGCACCACATCCGGATTGACCGGCATCGCAGCGCTCACCGCCGCCGCCTCAGCCTGCGAAATGGTGGGCTGGACCCCCAACTTTTCGCGGAGTGTCGCACCGACGTGGCCCACCAGTTCATCCATTTGGCCTTCGCTGCCTTTTGCCGAGAAAGACGCCACGGTCTCACCGGTCTTGGCGTCCTGAAGCCTCAAATCCAGCCGCAGATCACCTCCGTCTAATGGGGTGTACGAACCCATTACAACATCGTCAACGTTAAGGTATTTGCGGATCTTGGTCAGAGTTTCCTGGCTGTAGCCGTCGGCATCCTTCAACCTCAAGTCATTCTTCATCTGGTTGATGTGTTCATCCGGAGCCGTAAGCAACTTGTCTCCGGCGGCCAGCTCGGTGTTGAGAAAGCGGGAGAGTGCGGTAGAACGCCAAGCCTCGTCGGGGCGCTGAGACACATTTTGGAAGCCCAGCACAGCCACTGAGCGGCGTTGCTTGACCGCAGCTGAGCGGGATATGTGGCCGACGATCGTCGAGTTGCGCCACAACCGATAGCCTAGCTCGCTGCCCAGCAAGAACAGCAAGCCAAGCGCGGCCCAGACCAGCCAAACTCGCGGAGTGGACTGCCTGGATTCCCGGATGGGCGCTACTTCAGGAGGTTGGGTTGCAGGCCTGATTTCAGGGGCGGGAGGAGCGATGACATTTTCCGAAGCCGGTGCGGAGGTCGTAGGCGCTGGCGGCACGCTTGCCTGCCTTGCCAGCACGACGGCAGCAATGCCGCTTTGCATGCCGGACTTGGATTCCGTCACCTGCGGCGCCGGCGTAGGAATCTCTTTGGAGGTAACCGGGGCCAGGAAGCGATATCCACGCCGGGGAAGGGTTTCAACGTAGAGGGGAGTATCCGCATTGTCGTTGAGCGCACTTCTGATTTGCTTAACGCAATGGTTCATCCCCTGCTCAAAGTCAACATAGGTTTCTTCACCCCAGAGTTGTTGCTGAATTTCCTCGCGCGTCACTACTTGGCCGGCGCGACTGGCCAGCAACACGAGAAGTCGAAAAGGTTGCGGCGCCACCTTAAGGGGTGTCCCGCCTTTGCGTAGCTCTTCGGTTGCGAGATTTAGCTCGTACACTCCGAAACGAAGCAGCTTTTGCGTGACGCTCAAGCTTGACCACCTCAAAAAAAAGAGCGGGGCGCTAGGGATTATACCCCGGCTGCGTTGAATCAAAGCTACCGGGTTCGATCATCTTCCAACCCAACTCTCGCCGTATCAGAAGGTTAGACGATCATCTCCAAATCATCCGCAAATCAGACGCTAGCCATTGAACGGGCCGGGGATCCAGCGCATTGTGGGCTCGAGAGCGGAAGTTGGGTACATCTCGACCAACTGCTCTCAGGGGGACGCTCCCGGGGGCGGGGAAACAATCCCGCTTCCGGGTAGCGGCAAGGATGGTCGCCATGAGCACACAAGTAGTTCCTTCGACCCCGCCTACGCTGGGGCCATTCCTAAGACTGATCCTGACTCTGACATTGCATTGCGAACCCGACACCGCCGGGGCACTGCAAAAGCCTGCCGGCAAAGCGCCGAGCGCTGCCGCTTCCAATGACCCACAACAAAGGACGGAGAGCGTACACCGTGTCTCTACGCGCGCCAGGACCTTGGGTCCGTTCTTGACCCTGTTGCTGACCTTGCATCACGCCAGTTTGTGGACCGACCAACAATGGTGGCAGGGCTCGAAGGCCCCGCGAGGAGCAGTTTTAGCGGCGCGCTACGTCTCGCAATGAACGCCGCCAAATAGGGAGCGCGATCGCACTTGCTGGCCGAAGCCGCGCTCCCCGTGAGGGACAACCGCGCGGCCGTTGCTCTCGCACTTTCTCATCCGCCGCCGCGCCACAACCATGACCAAAAGGAGGTCAACATGAAGTCCACCATGAGAATTTGCTCTCGCCTACTTCCCTTTCTAACTATCTTGTTCTTCGGCAGCATGCTGTTGGCTGGGGAGATCGAGGTCATTCCGGTCACCGATGCGTGTGCCGTACACCCGTATAGACAAACCTTTGCTCCGATAGGAGACCGTTACCAGCCGTCGATTGGTCCAGGCAACGCAAACCCGGAAGAACGTTGCACCATGCAATTTTCTCTGGGATTAATTCCGGCGGGCCAGAAGATCGACAGCGCCTCCTTCGTCCTGACTTGCGCGGGTGGCCGAGGCGATGACGCCGGACTGGTGGCCTATGGCTATGCGGGCACTGGAAGAATTCAGGCACCCGGTAACTTCACGGATGAGACCAACCGTATCGCCGGACCGGCGGATGGCCGGTGCCCTTTCACAACGCCACAAGACATTACAGCTTTTGTGAGCACGGTTTACCGGGGCGGCGGGACGCACGTCGGAATCACCCTGGCGGTGACCAAGGACGCCATGCGCGCGTACTACTCGCGTGATCACGATGGCAACCAGCCCAAGCTCATAGTCAAGTATTCCAAGGCCAACGACGACGCGGAAGAGTGAGCCGATGTCCGCATGGCCAATCCTTGTCACGGTTTGGCAAAGTTGGCTGGAGCGCCTAAGCCTCGACTCTTTTTTGTGAAGCCAAAGGCAGGAGCGACCAGGCGGTGCATTGCTCCTCGCTTCCCTTATCAATCGCCGCCACAACCCATGACCAAAAGGAGGTCACTATGAAAACCGTTTTGTCCAACTTGCAACTCCGTCGCAACAACGCTAAGGCTTTGGGATCCGGCAAACTTGCTCCTCTGAGCAGGATCGCGGTATTGCTGCTGGGTATCTTCGTGTTCTCGGGATTGCTGTTTGCCGATCCCGTGGGATCGCAAACCTTCAACTGGGCTGGATTTGCTCCAATGGGCACCAAAATTCGCATAACCGCGACTGACGGTAAAGCTGCTGACAACATCGATTTCACCATCGACGTTTCCGGGCTGGACAAGAACCAGGCCGCTAATAACGTCCTGCAGCAACTGAAAGACGCCGGAGCTAAAGCGTCGCTTAACGGAACAAACTCGATCAACATCTACGATATCAACAACACCAAGATCACCAAGGTCGATGGCGGAGGCGCCGGCAATTACACGCCTTTCCTGGGTGGAACGGTCAAGACACAATATGTGCTCCCTGGGCAGGCATGGAAAGCGTCCTTCTTGCCCAACTTCGATCCGAACCAGGGAATCACGATCGCCGGCACGCTGTCATTTGAAGTGGCCGGCGAACAGACGCTCAACACCCTGCTGTTCCAGGGAGAGACGATGTCTCAGGTAGCCAACGCGTTCGACCAGACGCTGGTCGGCGCAGGGTATCAGGGCGTCGGATTGGACGGTACGGAAGTCTCCTTCTATACCGACTCATACGACGCGCCCATTTCCAACGTTGCTTCTTTCTCCTTTGATGGGGGCAACCTCCACCTAGGGCTGCAGCTACCATCAGAGGCTCCCGAGCCTTCGTCGCTCCTCCTGCTCGGGTCAGGGCTACTCGGGATCCGCGGGCTTCTTCGCAAGCGAATTATCACCTGAGTTGCTCAGAGATGAGGCTGCCTGCCTGCTCGGACCAAGCCGACGGTGGTGAACCAGCCAAAAGCGCTTGGACGAGAATTCGCGAGGAGCAACTTAAGATGCCAAGTTGCTCCTCCCCCTTCGAGCATCATCCCCAGCAGCAAACCGCGACAAGAAATATCTGCGATTTCTTCGAGCCGGAGACTAAGTGCGTGAAATGCAAAACGCAACCAGCTGAGGCATACTTATCCCTCGATGGCAGGATGTCGACCCTGGGGGATGGCAATGAAAATCGGAATAGGCCTCATCGTCTTGTGGGCGCTGTGCGCCGTGGCGCAGCCGAAACCCGCTACCACGTCACAGCAGTTCAACGGGACATATGCTCAGCTGCGGCCAGCACAGAAAAAGCTGATTGACGATTGGTACGCGGAATACAACAAGCTAATGCAGACCCACGACGATCCTGCCGATTACGACCAGTTGTCGCTCTCCACCCGAACCACGTTTGAGGCCGTCACCCATGCGCTGCTGACGACCAAGATGACCAGCAAAACCGGCCAACCTGAGGGCAACGCTTTAGACCTGGTGCAGTCCATTGAAGCCATAAATGGGAAGGTGCCAAAGGCGCGAGGCGATTTGCAGTTCCGTATGTACGTGGTGCTGAAGCCAGATGCTCTGCAACAACTCAAAGACTCGAGCGAATTCTTTCGTGACCGCGACAACACCATTTATCACCACGGCTTCCCGATGAACTACCGGCAAGACGGCGGCGTCCCCTCGATTCAAGTGTCGATCGCGAAAGATGGCAGACACGCCGATATTGACGTGGACTATCGTTCGTCGCGGTTTCCCAGCGCGCTCCTCAATGGGCACCTTACGGCTGCCAATTCGGATGTGCGGGCGGGCAACAATACCCAGAGGCACTTGCAACGGTGGGACGGCTTGACCGACTGGTGGCGCAACCTGTTCGGACTGGCAGACTCCGAGGAAGAACCAACAACTGCGGTCGAGGCCGCCTCTGGAGAAGTGCCTCCAGTTCCACGCAAGGGATCGGACAAACTCGAGGATGCCGTGGCCGACTATCTTGGCTCCTGGCTGGTGGAGCAGAAGCCCGAACTGGCTGCCGCCTATCTGTCGAAGCGATCCTTCGCCTGCCTGGAGGAGTACGGGCCGCAAGCCGGGAACGAAATCAATGCCGGAGTCGCTCCCTATCTTGCGGCAAGAGACATGGCGGCTACGAATCGATTGATCGGTAAGCCGGTAAATCTGCAGGATGCGGTCAAGCCGTCGCCTATCCCCGATCCCAGTTTAAAGCTCATCAAGCAGAATTACGGGACGACGTTCGCGCTCTACCAGGTGCCGGATGGGGTGGCTACGGATTTCGAGTGCGATCCTGAGCGCGCATTTGAGGACTACGACAGTTCGCGAATCGCGGGAACGAAAGGGAAGTACGGCCGTTATTTTGCGTCGGTTTTTCAGTTAAAGCCAAGCCACGGTAAGGGTGACACGATCACCTTGCTATGGACCAAAGAAGGCAAGTACTGGAAGATCATTTCCTGGGACGTTGAGCCTGAAGATGGAAAGCCCGATGCAGCTCCTGACAACCGGCGTGCTACTTCCGTTGTGGCCACCACTAAAGCCCATGCCGCGGCTGACCCCGATTTCCTGCATGCAGCCAGCCAGTTCCTGCATTCGTGGCTGATCAGCGACAGTTTTGCTCAGGCTTCGCTCTATTTCTCGCCGCGTTGCTATCCCTGTGTCACTCCCTATTTATCGGTTGACGAGCAAGCGCCGCAAACACCAGAGGAATATGCCGCCCGAATTCGCAAAGGCCTTACGATCGTCGGAAAGGATGTGGGTCCCGTGCGGCACCTTCGCGACGTCATCGAACCGGTTGTCCCCGATCATGACGGCCTGAAGATGGTTGGACACTCGGCGCAAGACGCATACATGGTGGTCGCTGTTCCTGATTACCTGGCGGGATCGTTCTCGTGCGAGAAATGGACGTCCAAGGAGCCATATAAAGCGACATCGGACGATTCGCAGGCGAAGACCTACGGGAAGTATTACGCCACGCTCTTCGCGCTACGAACCCCGGGCGACCATCCTGCAGCCCTCACATTTCTGTGGAGCAAGGTCGATGGCCAATGGAAGATTATTTCGTACCAGCTCGTAGCCCCGTAGAGTTGTAGCTGCGCAGGCCTCAACCGTCGCTCTCTTCTCTGTTGTCACAGCCATACAGCCCGGCGATGATGTACACTGCGTAACCGTAAACCCCAAGAATCATGTGGGCACGGCATGGCGACAGCCGCACCGTCCCATGAACGCATTTTTGTCCGCTATACGTGCGCCCATTCAAAGGAGCTTTTGATGAAAGGATTCTCGAAGGGAATGCCATTGTTGGGCGGAGCCCTGCTGTTTGCCTCAGCCCCGGCTCTGGCGCAGCAAGTTACCGGCGGCCCAGGTTCGGCTTAGCGCGACCACCAGCATCGACGGCAAACAGCTGCCACCGCCCACCACCGAAGTTCGAAGGCAAGATCGGGCGCAACGCCGCGCAGTCGACGCCCTATTGGCCGGCGCGCGTGGTGCCGCCCAAAGGCGCGCCGAACGTGCTGCTGATCATGACCGATGATTCCGGCTTTGGCGTCACCAGTACCTTCGGCGGCGTCATACCGACACCGGCGCTCGACCGGATTGCGGCGATGGGACTTCGCTACACCAACTTCAATTCGACGGCGCTGTGTTCGCCAACGCGCGCCGCGCTGATTACCGGACGCAACCATCATTCCGTGGGCTTCGGCGTGATTGCCGAGCAGTCCACTGGGTTCCCCGGCTACGATAGTTTCATCACTCGCGACAAAGCGACGATTGGCCGGATCCTGAAAGACAATGGCTATAGCACCTCCTGGTTCGGTAAGGACCACAACACCCCGACGTTCGCGGCCAGTCAGGCGGGCCCGTTCGATCAGTGGCCAACCGGCATGGGCTTCGACTATTTCTATGGCTTCGTCGGCGGCGACGCCAACCAATGGGAGCCGAACCTATTCCGCGGCACCTCGGAGATTTATCCCTACGTCGGCAAGCCCGGCTGGAATCTGACTACGGCGCATGGCGGACGATGCCATCCAGTACATGAAGCGTCTCGACGCCGTCGCTCCAGAAAAGCCTTTCTTCGTTTATTATGTGCCGGGCGGCACCCACGCGCCGCATCATCCGACGCCGGAATGGACCAAGAAGATCAGCGACATGCACCTGTTCGATGACGGCTGGGACAATCTGCGGGAGCAGATCTTCGCCAACCAGAAGAAGCTAGGCGTGATTCCGCAGGACGCCAAGCTGACGCCGTGGCCGCATGACCTGCTCAAGCATTGGGACGAGCTCACGCCTGACGAAAAGAAGATGTTCCTGCGCCAGGTGGACGTCTTCGCCGCCTACGTCGCCTACACCGACTACGAGATCGGCCGGGTGATCCAGGAGGTCGAGGACGAGGGCAAGCTCGACAACACCCTTATCATCTACATCAACGGCGACAACGGCACCAGCTCCGAGGGCACGCTGCTGGGCACGCCCAATGAGGTCGCGATGTTCAACCAGGTCATGGTGCCGGTCGAAGACCAGTTGAAATACTTCTATGACGTCTGGGGCACCGACCAGACATATCCGCACATGGCGGTGCCGTGGGCATGGGCGTTCGACACGCCATTCTTCTGGACCAAGCAGATCGCCTCGCATTTGGGAGGCGTCCGGCAGGGAATGGCCATCGCGTGGCCGGGCCACATCACCGACAAAGGCGGTATTCGCAACCAATTCCACCACATGATCGACATCGTACCGACGATCCTCGAGGCCACCGGCATTCCCGCGCCGGAAGTAGTGGACGGCATCCCGCAGAAACCGATTGAGGGCGTCAGCATGGTGTACACCTTCGACAAGGCCAACGCCAACGCGCCGTCGAACCACCACTACGCAGTATTTCGAGATGATGGGCGACCACGCCATCTACCATGACGGCTGGATTGCCAGCACCAAGGTCATGCGACCGCCGTGGGTGACTGCGGGGCCGGTGAGCCAAGACCCTGCGTCCTTCCCCTACGAACTCTATGACGTTACGCACGACTGGACGCAGTTCGAGAATGTCGCCGCGAAATACCCGGACGAAGCTGAAGGAGATGGAGAAGATCTTCTGGGAGGAGGCGGCGAAGTACCAGGTGATGCCGCTGGACGCGACGGTGGCGACCCGACTGATTGCGCCGCGGCCCAGTCTGAGTGCTGGACGCAATGTATTCACGTATCACGGGCCGGTCACGGGCACGCCAAACGGGGATGCGCCGAGCATTCTCAACGCATCGTATAACTTCAAGGCCGAAGTTGAAATCCCGCAGGGCGGTGGCGACGGCATGATCGTAACCCAGGGCGGCCGCTTTGGAGGCTACGGCTTTTATGTGCTGAAGGGCAAACCAGTTTTTACCTGGAACCTGGTCGACCTTAAGCGGGTGAAGTGGCAAGGCGCGACAACGTTAAGCCCGGCAAACACACGCTTGGAGTTCGACTTCAAGTACAACGGTCTCGGCATGGGCACGCTCGCCTTTAACAATGTGAGCGGCATCGGGCAGGGCGGAACGGGTGTCTTGAAGGTTGACGGCACCGCGGTAGCCACGCAGACGATGGAGCACACATTGCCACTCATCCTGCAGTGGGACGAGAACTTTGATGTCGGCGCCGACACTGGCACTCCAGTGGACGACCATGACTACCAGGTTCCGTTTGCCTTCACCGGCAAGCTAGACAAGCTGACGCTGACGATTGACCGGCCGCAGCTGACGCCGGCCGATATTCAGAAACTGCAGGCGGCTGAACGCAACAACCACGCCAGCGAATAACTGGCTCCGAGACTAACGGCGCAACTCGGAGGGGCTGCCCTTTCTTTCAAGGACCCATAAACGGTTGAATCGGCTACGCGGCTACGTCGCGCGCGCATCGGCGCAGGCGTTGCACCATGTCGCGCTGTCCGATGGGCATGCTCACCGGCCAGGGTTCCTCCACTCCCATCAAAGCTAGGGCGCCGCCCAGCATGGCCATGTTCTTGGTGAAGTTAATCATCTCGTTCTGCCGCTGCTGCGGATCTTCGATCTTCCAGAAGTCGTGCATGACCGGCGACACACCAGCCAGAAAGCCGATTATCGCCAGCGTCCCAAGCTTCGGTTTTACGCCGAGCAGAATGCTGACTCCACCGACGGTCAGTGCCACCCCCGCAGCAGTCACCGCAATGCCGGGCATGGGAACGTTCTTGCCGGCCGCATATTTCGCCAGCATTTGACGCTGCTTGAAGTGATGGATTCCGGCCTGAAGAAAAAAGCCGCCGAATATCAAGCGGCCGAGCAGGAAGGGCACCCTCATAAGAATATCCTTTCGAGAGCAGGTTAAAACCTGGCCAGACTTATAAGATTCTTGGCGCCGCTAGCGGGTGGCTCCCCCCGTTGCTGTGTCCAGGTCGACATGGCGATCGGCAAGGTGGAACTTGGTTGAGAGGTCCTGGACAATTCGGCAAGCGGGCACGGGGTTCGATTACGTTCGCGAATTTGCGAGAACCGAGAGATTTCTTGCCCTCAGGCAAACCCCAGTCAACCGCCGCGCCGCGGTCCTCATCCCAGTTGTAGGGCGTCTTGCCCGGTTCCAGCCAGTTCAATCCAATCGCGGGAGATCATCGGCAATCCGTGCGCAGCCAACTTCATGTCATGCCTTCTCCAACGATGAACCAGAGCGCACGTTTTGCTCGCGGGCCACTGGGGTTTGTTGTGCTCGTGCTCGTGGTGGCTGCATTGGGAATACCGGCTGCAGTCGCCGCGCGCCACTGGCCGTTCACTCGCGATGCCGTGGTTAGGTCCCTGCAGGAACAGTCCGGTGGCAGAGTGCAGGTAGGTGCCTTCCGGCAAACGTTCTTCCCTCATCCCGGCTGCGTCGCCGAGGGAGTGACCTTTCGCCGCGACGGCGATCAGACCTCGCCGCCGTTTATCTCGATCCAGAGATTGACCATCGTTGGAAGTTATCCCGGTCTGTTGACGCATCGCATTCAACAGGTTCGAGCCGAAGGCATGCGCGTGGTGGTCCCGCACGCCGCTGGCGCCGAGGCGTCGGCGCCGCCGGGGATTTCCACGCCGTCCGGAATCGCGATTGGCGAGATCATCGCCGCTGGCGCACAAGTTGAGATTACGGCGGCAAAGCCCGGCCAGGAACCGCTGGTATTTCCAATTCAAAAGCTCTCGCTGCATTCAATTTACGACGGGCATCCATTCTCGTTCCAAGCTGAATTGAGGATCCCTGAACCCCCGGGCGATGTGAGCGTCAAAGGACAGTTCGGTCCGTGGAAATCGGGAGACGGTGGACACACTCCGCTCTCCGGCTCCTTCACCTTGATGCACGCCGATCTTGGAGTGTTCTCCGGGATTGCCGGAACCCTTTCCTCCACAGGAAAATTCGACGGTGTGCTGCAGCATGTGGAGGTAACCGGCACAACCGATACACCCAACTTTGTGCTCACCCGCAACGGGCACGAGGTACACCTGACCACTCGCTTTCAAGCCGTGGTGGACGGACTGAACGGAGATGTTGCACTTCAGCCGGTCGTGACCCACTGGGGACGGACGACGATTGTCGCCAAAACCGATGTGGAGAGCCAGTCGGAAGACCACGGCAAGACGGTGGCGATGACTGCTTATTCGACGCACGCCCGCACAGAGGACCTGCTGCGCTTGTTCACCAGGGACAATCCTCCGCCCATGACTGGGAATATCGTCTTCCGGGCCAAGGTAACGGTCCCTCCCGAGAAGCGGCCATTCCTCGACAAGGTGCGTCTGCAAGGAGACTTTGGAATTGCCGGCGCGCAATACACCAAATTTCAGACCCAGCAAAACGTGGATGTCTTAAGCGCGCGGGCGCGCGGCAAAGCCGACAAAGTCGAGGACCAGCAGGAAAAAGAGGAGAAGAACGGAAACTACAACTATGACCCTGGGCGGGTGTTGTCAAATGTCAAAGGTCATGTTGTCTTGCGCGACGCAATCGCAAACTTGAGCAATGTTTCCTTCGACGTTCCCGGCGCCTCTGCGGTTGTGAGTGGCACCTACAACCTTAAGTCGGAGCAGGTCGACCTGCATGGTCCCGTGCGCCTGGACGCACAGCTCTCGCAGGCCACTACGGGGGTGAAATCGTTCCTGCTCAAGATTGTTCAACCGCTAATCCATAAAAAAAAGCAGAAAGGCTCCACAGTAGAAGTGAAAGTTGCGGGAACGTATCACGATCCGTCGTTCACGGTGCTGCCGATTCCGCAGAAGTAAACGCCAGCGAGCAAGACCGCGCTAGACCTTGGAGACCTTCGGTGGGAGCCCCCTTCTTCAGCGGGGGGAAGCTGGACTTTTAGTCCAGCGAAGAGTGCGCTCTATCTGAGAATCGGCTTTAGAGCATGTGTGAGAACTGGTTCCGAGTTGGTACGGTGGAACGGTTGCGCAACAATCCAGCGCCGTAGGCGCGAAAGAGTTTAGCCCAGCACGGAGCCGCAGGCGGAGTGCTGGGTAGCGTGGAAAATGGACCCGAGTCCCGTAGGGACGACAGATGTTCTCACACACCTTCTTTATCTTTGGCATTTTGCGGTCACCGGCCCAAAAGCGCATCGATTAAAAATCGAGTTTTCCCTGGAGCGCTGAAGCGCTCGTCTCCCACCTAGGGGTGCACGGCGCCGGCTTTGTGCGCACATTCTTACCCTGCGTTGTGTTGCTCCGTGCGGCTCCTGATGGGTAGCTGCACGCGGAATTGGGTCCCCTTCCCTACCACGCTGGTGACATCGATGTGGCCGCCATGCGCCTCCACCATGCGGCGGGCAAGCGAAAGTCCCAGGCCAGTGCCGTGGCCCTTGGTGGTGAAGAAGGGACGAAAGATGTTGGGCAGGTGTTCCGGCGGAATTCCCTTCCCTTCGTCAGCGACCGTGATGAGCACGTCGTCGTCCTCGCTTTGAAGGGAAACCCGGATGACACCGGGCTTGTCCATGGATTGAATCGCATTGAGCAGCAGGTTCAGCAACACCTGGTTGATCTGATTGGGGTCATGCTCCGCCGGTGGAATAACATCCTCAATCTCCAACTCGACCACGATGCGCTTGGTGATGGCCTGCTGGCGCGCGAACATGACTGCGTGCTCGACCGTGCTGCATAGATCGCCGATGCGGAATTGCGGTGGCTTGGGCCGGGCAATCTCCAGCAGTTCGGTAAGAATGCGATTAATCTGTATCGCCTCTTCCTTGGCGTCCTTGATGACGGAACGCGCCGGACTGTTGGGAGGCAAATCTCGGCCTATGATCTCGATTACTCCGGCGATGCCGGCAAGAGGATTGCGAATTTCGTGGGCCAGTCCAGCCGCAAGTTCTCCCAGCGTCGCGAAGTGTTCGGCGCGCGACATTTGCGTCTGATGCAAACGCTGGATCTCTTCCCGGCTGGACTTGCAGCTGCGCCACCATGTCATTGAAATCGCGGCCCAGGTCGCCAATTTCGTCATTGCGCGCGGCAAAGCTGACGGAGACATCCATGTCGCCCAGCCGAACGCGCGCGATCTTGTCTTGCAATTCCAACATCGGACGGCGGACGGAAACTGCCAACACCATAATGACCGCGACGCAAATGAGGAACGCACCGGCGGCGGCGACGGCGATGATGATGTGCCGCTCTCCTACGGTGAGCGACAGAGAAACCAGCACAAACAGCAGCAAGCCGTTCAGCAGTACTGCCGCGATCGGCAATACCGCTTTCAGCGCCCAGTTGAGGTGGCGCTTGCGCGCCACCGGTGGCTCGTCCAGTGGAGGAGCATCAGCTCGTCGCCACTGGATCAGCGTCATAGAGTCGGAATGGGGCTGGAATCGACATCTTTACTAGTTTGCCTGCTCTGCTCCTTGAAGACTCAAATTTCAGGGCTGGGGAATCGGCGCTGAATCTTGGGGCCTAATCCATCCTCAGAACCGGATCGGCCAGCCCTGTTCCTCATGCGTACGCGTGTAAGCCGGGAAGCAGATACGTGACGCCGAGGAAAGTGAAGATCACGACGCCGAAACCCAGAATGGCGAAGTACGCGGCCCTGCGCCCGCGCCATCCCCGCGTGATCCGCATATGTAAATAACCTGCATAGACCAGCCAGGTAATGGCAGCCCAGGTTTCCTTGGGTCCCAACTCCAATACGAGCCCCAGGTGCGGTTCGCCCAGTACGCGCCGGCGGCGATCATGCCGGTCAGCAGCGGGAAGGCGATGCAGATGGTCTTATAGGTGACGCGATCGAGCGTGTCGGCCGAGGGAAGCAGACCCTCCAGGTCGGTGCGCCGCCACAGCAGCATCAGGTACAACAGGGAAGCAAAAATACCCGTCACCATGCCTCCCAGTAAGAACGGGCTGGCAGCCAGACTGGTCGGGAAGAGTCCATCCTGGTCGGGTGACGGGTAAGCCGCATCGCGGACGCGAAGAACGAAAGCAGCCACCACCACCAGCTGCAACAGAATGCTGATAAACACCGCCTTGTTGGCGGTCCCGAAGAACGATTCGTCGTTCTTGACGCGGCCTGCGAAATACAGCAAGCAAGGGAACGATGGCGGCCAAGGCGGCAATGACAAACAGCCAACCCAGGTCGGGCACGGTGACGAACAGACGCATGCCGCGGCCGAGAAAGATGTCGGACTTGTTTTTCGCATCCCATCCGGTGACCGACAAGCCGCCCCAGCGCTCGAAGCGAGTGGCAACGATGCCGACATAGATCGCGCTGACCATCGCGCTGGTCCAGGCCAGGAAAGTTTCGGTCTGGAAGTTGTCCTGGATGAGGAACATCATGGCCAGTGCGCAACTCAAGGCGCAGGCGGCGTAACTCAACATCGCCAGCGTGACATGCACGTGCAGCCAGGTGGATTGCAGCGCCGGCACCAGCGGCCGCACTTCGGAGGGCAGCAACTGCATCAGGATGACGCAAACCACCGCCAGCGGCATGGTGATGCTGCCGATGATCTTGACGCCGAACTTCTTCTCGGCAATCAGGGTCATGGCGGCCACCGCCCAGACAAAGCTCAGCAGCATCTCGTAGATGCTGGCGAAGGGCGGGCGTCCGGACAGATACCAGCGGTGCGCCACGGCCAGGGTATTGGCCACCAGGCCGATGGAGGTTGCCACCGAGGCATATCTGACATAACGCGGCGTTCCGGTGACGCCAAATCCCATGTACAGCGCAGCCGGCGCCGGCGTAGAAGATCAGCGCGACATAGAGAAAATTGCTTTCGCTGATCAGGCTGCCGCCAGACTTGGCCACGCCCAGCAAGGCCACGATCAGCAGAAAAACCACCGACAGTCCGACCAGGACCAGCAGCGCGTTTCCGCCGGTCGCGGCCGGTGGTTCCATTCGTACGACTCGTGCGCGGGTTGACATCTTCTTTCCTCCGTCTTGCTACTTCACGCCAGCCAGCGTTAGTTCAGGTTGTTCTTTGCGCGCAGACCGCGGCATGAGCTGACGCGCTTTCCAGTTCGGTCCGGATACCTTCGACCACGTCGTTGAACTTCTGTTCGAAGCGGTCGCGGTTCTTGTTGGCCTGACCGCCGACCCACAGCACCAGCTTGCCCCTGGCATCCGGAATGGCCACGATCCACAGCCGCATGTGCACCATGTAGAACGCAACTCCCAGTCCGGCGCTCATCAACAGGACGCCTGCCCACACCAGCCACTGTCCGGGCTCATGCGAAACTTCCAGGCCGGTGACCGCGCCCACGCGATGTCCTGGGCCGAGGTCGGATTCTTGAACTGGTAGTTCAGGTTCTCTCCACCGAGGACGGCGCCTTGTGCCGGAAACAGCCAGACCTTGGTGACTTCGGCGGTGGCGCGTTTTTCACTTCCAGGCCGAACGCCAGATTCTCAATGTCGTCGGACTTCTTGAAGACCTGGCCGTCGCGAACGAATGCGTCGGGAATGTAGTCCACCAGGGAAACGGTGGCGTCGCTATCCAATGCGACGGGCTGGTTCATCTGCAACTGTGAGCGGCGTTTCCTTGCCGTCTTTCGCCACCCACGCGATTTGCAGCGAGTCCACGGTGTGGTTGTCGAGCCAGTAGCTGGACTGGTAGAAGCGCAATCCCTGATAAACCAGGGGATCGTTGACCACAATCTCTTTGGACTCGACCTCTTTTCCGTCCTGCACCACGGCCAGCTTCGACCACCACTTCTTGGGCGAACCGTCAGCATAGTTTTCTTGTCCGGCGGCGTAACACTTCACCGCGAAGGGAAGATGTTTCTTGCCCCCGCTGCGCAGCTCGATGACGTTGTCGGTTTGACCCTTGTGCAGCACCAGAAAGCCGCTGTAGCCGAAGATCCCATCGATGATGCCGCCGGCGAAGATCAGAAGCAGGCTGGCGTGGACGATGTACACCGCCATGACCGAGAAGCGATGCCGCTCGGAATATAAGGAGGGTTCGTTTTTGTAGGCGACGCGTTCGACCGGCCAGCCCAGCTTCTTCAGTGCGCGCTCGGCAGCGTTCAGTCCGTCTTCGGCATTCTTGATGGGCAGCTCAACCTTGTGGGGAAGCGCTGCGCGGAAGTGCCAGTCCGTCTTGCGGTATGGCCGCGCGTAGAAGCGCCAGGCATTGGGAAAGCGATCAATCGACACCAGCACGATGCTCAAACTCACCAAGCCCAACAGAGTCAGAAACCACCAGGAATGGAATACGTCGGTGAGCATGAAGCGATCGAGCCAACGCAGCGTGTTGGGCGAGTAAGCCTGGGCGAGTTTGTCCGCGTCGGTGGCGGGACGCTGCAGGATGAATGTTCCCATCGCAGAGGCGATCACAACCAGAATCAGCAGGACGATGCCCGTCCGCAAATTGGCGAAGGTCTTATGAATGCGTTTTGGAATGAATGAAAGGCTGAAGGCCATGCGTGCTCCTTCCCGTGAGCAACTGATAAAGTGCACGTGGGAAGCCATCCCGCGACAAACATGTAAGTTATTGCGATTTGAGCAATTGCGTGAGAGGGAACACTTCAATGTCCGCCGCTGTGAGTGAGGCATATCACCCATTTCGGTGATGAAAGCGCGCATTCGCAGCTGCCAGACTTCGTTGCCAAGTTCCGCGTCCCACCCTGGTGCTATGGCCGGCTCAGGCGCTTGCGTTAAGCTACTGCGCAGATCGAGAAGTTGGTGGGGGATTTCACCTTTGCATGCGGAGGAAAACCCATTCCGCGAGGCACAGATGCGAGCCTTTCCGGGATGCTGAACGAGAAATCATCTGATGTCTGTCTAATTACTCTGCCGAAACATCAACTTAGCGCGGTCAGCAGCCAGACTCTCGCAGGCCTGGCGTGCTCACGGTAATCGACGTGCACAAATAGTTAGTCTCAGGTGGTGGAGGTAGTTTGTGAGAGCAGTACGGTTGTTTCTGGGATTGGGCTTGATTTTGAGCGCCGGCCTCTGCGGCGCAGCCACCCATCCAGTTCCGCTGGACAAGAACACCGACTCCGCCAAGTGCATCGAGTGTCACGAAGACAAAGCCAAGGGCAAGGCCGTCCACTCCGCCATCGCGACCGGCTGCACCAGTTGCCACGAAGTGCGGGTGAACAAAGATGTCACTCGCGTGAAGCTGATCACCGCAACGCCGTACGCCCTCTGCCTTACCTGCCACGCCGACAAGAACGCCGCCGACCTGAAAGGCACGGTCCATCCTCCGGCGGTTCGCGATTGCCTCAAGTGCCACGATCCGCACACTTCAGCGACAACAAGTACCAACTGCTGAAGCCGACCTCGGGCGGGGCAAGCGAGAACCTCTGCCTGACCTGCCACACGCAAGGGACTCAACGTTCCCGACAAAGGCAGCCGGCACGCGGCGTTGGACATGGGCTGCGAGACCTGCCACGTCACCCACAAGGTCGGCGAGAAGGGCAAGATCGAGTTCGACTATCACCTGACCAAGGCGACTCCGGCGCTGTGCCTCGATTGCCACGATCCCAAGGACGCGGGCTTGATCAAGGCGCACCAGGGGCAGCCGTTCGCCACCGCCAACTGCGTGCAGTGCCACGATCCGCACCAGTCGTCGCAGCCCAAGCTGATGCAGGCGTTCACGCATCCGCCGTTTGCCAGCGGAGAGCTGCGATACCTGTCACGCGCCCGCCAAGGACGGCAAGGTGGTGCTGACCCAGAGCGACACCAAGGCCCTCTGCGTCACCTGCCACAGCGAGCAGGCGGAGAAGATCGAGAAGGCGAAGGTGCAGCATCCGGGCGCGCAGGGCGAATGCATTGCCTGCCACAATCCGCACGCCGGAACGACGCCGGGCTTCCTGCAGCCTGATCCGGTTAACGCCTGCCTGGCCTGCCACAGCGAACAAGCGGAGCAGATGAAGAAGGCGCACCTGCACCAGCCGGCATTCAAGCCAGGGCTGTGCGACCTGCCACGAGCCGCACGGCAGCGACAACGCCCACCTGCTGCGGGCCACAGAGTCAACGCGCTCTGCCTGGAGTGCCATGGCGCCGGATTCGCAGCCGCAGAAGCTGGAAGCGGAGCACGTGATCACCATCTTCAACGGCCAGGTAAAACTGCCGGAGGACTACTTACGAGAAGAACAAGGTCGTCGATGCTGCCGATCAAGTACGGCCTGGGACATCCGGTGACTGGGACATCCGGTTCGGACCTGATGGATCCGGCCAATCCAGCGCAAGGTCAAGACCCAGATGAATTGCCTGACCTGCCATCAGCCGCATTCCTCCGCGCAGCCGGAGCTGCTGGTGAAAGACCAGGCCAACAATATGGCGTTCTGCGACACCTGCCACAAGAACCGACTTGACATGACCGAAGACTGGGAGTGGAGAAAGTAATGATGTGCAAGCTTCGTCCAAAGTCATATTGAGCGTTCGCATGGCAGCTGATCGTGCTGCTTTTTGCCTGGGGCTGACGCTGGCTTCGCCCGTCGCTCTCCACGCCGGCGAAAGAAGAAGAAGCAGGCCACCGCACCCAAGAAGCCTGCGGAAGACGAAGCCGCAGAGCGACCTCAGCAAGCTGGTCTGGCCGGAGCCGCCGAACATCCCGCGCGTCCGCTACACCAGCTACTTCGCGGGCATGAAGCTCGACTAAGACGCCGACACGCCAGAGCAAGAAGCCCAAGCAAACGCTGGATGGACCGCCTGGCCGGCACCCAGCCGCAGGACGAGAAGGTCACAGTCAAGAACTTTCCCTTTCCAGCTGCTTGGCCCTTACGGCATGGCGGTGGACTCCAAGGGCGATCTCTACGTGGCCGACCAGAAGGTCGGCGCGATCTTCATCTTCAACACCGAAACCAAGGACACGAGCTGATCCGCAACGGCTTCGAAGCCCACTTCGGCATGATCAACAGCGTGGTGCCATCGATGACGACGACCGCATCTTCGTCACCGACGGCAAGCTGGGCAAGGTGCTGGTCTTCAACGCCAAGCACCAGGTGGTGGACCAGATCAAGGAGGTCTTGGTCGATCCCGTAGGAATCGCGATCGACAAAGAGAACCGCCTGCTCTACGTCGTCGACACGCAGCAGGACCAAGTGCTGGTCTACGACGCCGACAGCCTTAAGCCGCTGCGCAAGATCGGCACGGGCGGCAAGAAGCACACGCTGACCACGCCCGGGCGATTTCGCTCTGCCCACCGACGTCGCGCTCGACAAGGACGGCAACGTTTACGTCACCGACACCCTGAACTAGCGGGTCGAGATTTTCGACGCCGACGGCAAGTTCATCAGCCAGTTCGGCAAGCACTGCGACGGCCATCGGCTGCTTCGCGCGCCCCAAGGGAATCGCGGTGGACAGCGACGGCCACATCTGGGTCGCCGACCCCATGCTGGACCTCGTCCAGGCCTTCGATCGCGATGGCACGCTGCTGGGTTTCATCGGCGGGCCCGGTCGCCTTCTGGGACAGTTCTCCGATCCCGGTCGGACGTCTCCATCGACAAGAACAATCGCATGTTCACCTCCGAGCAATATCCCTGGGGCCGGGTGCAGCAGTTCCGCTACATCACCGATGCCGAAGCCGACAGCTAAAGAAGGAGAAAGCAGCGAGTCATCAGACGAAGCAGGCCAGCAAGCCGCCAAGCCAGCCGCGACCGCCGCAGACGGCTGCAGTCAACTCCGGAAGTGAAGAAGTAGCGGCGAGCGCTGCAGAATGCGCAGTTCCAGGTACCGCGTTGCCCTGCTCGAGATGGCTAGATCGACGCAGTTAGTAATCTGACCACAGTGGTACTGAATCAGCGACGATCACTGGCTAATTGACGCTCGAAGCAGTCTCAGCCTGAAGCCTGTCATCTCCGGCGTCAAGTGGCAGAGAATCTCGTCCTGCCAATGCAGCGTCAGAGCCATTGCTGTTCCTGGCGCCGAAGTGTCTTTGCCTCAAGCACTCGAAGTGCTCAATCCAGCAGCTTAACGACGACTGCGGCATTTGACCAGCTAGTCGTGGGAAGTGGTTCATTTCACGCACAAATGTGACCAGTCATCGACAGCCTCTTCAACGTTCCGAGTCGAAGCATCTTTCAGTATTCAAGAACTTGAAGAAATCACTGAACGGCGCCATTCAGTTTCGGCCAGCCAGTTGCACTTATCCAGAGCGGAGGCCGCCGGGGCCTAGGGTCTCCAGGCATAAATCATGAAAACTGCAGTTTCATATCAGGAGATCGATCTAATGAAGAAAGTAATGTTAGTCACGCTCGTGATCTTCGCCGCCGCGACGTTCGCGATGGCGCAGATCGGGCAGCGCCGAACTACTGACGTCCTCGGCGCTCACCTCAACTACGGCCGTGGTTGCGCGGCCTGCCATGCTCCGCACAGCGGCGCATACGGCAACGGCACAGCCAAGACCGCCGACCCCACCGCCGGCAACATCGCTCTGTGGGGCCAGGATGTGGCTCCGCTGTTCGGCAAGACCATCATCTTCGGCGAGACCGAGCACGGCAGGTTACACGCGAGACGCTGCCCGGCTTGACCGCCGCAACTCCTGACGCTCAACATCACCCTGTGCCTGAGCTGCCACGACGGCAACTATGCCACCGGCGCCATGATGAAGAACGCGGTCTATGAGACGCTGCCCTCCACCTACGGCACCTACAACACGATTCCGACCCTGCTCGGAAACGACGGCACCACGGCCGGGCAACTACCTCAACGATCACCCGGTGGGCCTGAATGCGTCATCGGCTTGCGGCGGCACAGTATGACTGGGATTGCACCATCGTCAACGGCGCCATCACCTATCGCCGGGCACGAAGATGTACTCAGTTCGTCCAGAACTACGGCTTCTTCGTCAGCCCGAGCAACTACAACGGCAACCCGGTGGTCACCTGCACCACCTGCCACAACCAGCACCTGATGAACGTGGTCAAGGTCACCAACGGCTCGAAGTCGGGTCTGCCGGCGGGCTACTACGAGACGATGTTCTTCGTTCGCGCGCCCTACAACCCGGCCAGCGGCACCGCCGGCTCCAACCAGACGGCGCAGTTCTGCCGCCAGTGCCATGGTGGCGAAGCCAACGAAATGAACGGTGGCACGGCTGTAACCACCTTCTAGTCGTTGTCTAACCTGATGGGGAGAGAGCAACTCTCTCCCCAGTTTTTGTTTCTAGGAGGTGAGGAACATGAAGTACAAGCTCCCAATCTGCGCACTGGTTCTTCTGGCCTGCACCGCGCGCTCTGCGCACAAGTCGCCTCCCACGCGCCGACGGCAGTTTCTCAGCCAGCCCGGCCGGGCACTCCGGCGCCGGCCATGGTAATAACGGGCAAGCCGGTGGCGCGGGTCAACGGCGCGGTGCTGACCGACCGCGACCTGCTGCGCGAGAGTACGCCATCTTTCCCTACGCCCGGCAGCACAACGGCAAGTTCCTCAGGAGATGGAGCCGCGGATCCGCAAGGGCGCGCTGCAGATGATCATCTTCGAGGAACTGGTGTACCAGGAGGCGCAACGGCGCAAGATGACGGTCTCCGCCGAGCGCCTGAACCGCGCCGAGGCCGATTTCCGCAAGCAGTTTCGCCACGCCGGCGAATACAACAATTTTGTGCAAGCCGAGTTTCACGGCTCGCAGCAGGCGCTGCGCGAGAAGATCCGGCGCTCGCTGCTGATCGAAGCTCTGCTGAAGAGCGAAGTGGACAACAAGTCCAAAGTTACCGTCGCCGAAGCCAAAGCCTACTACGACAAGAATCCGGCCAGCTTCCAGTATCCGGAGGCGTTTGCCATCCAGACCATCTCGATCCTTCCGCCGGAGAATGCCACGCCGGCGCAGTTGAAAGAAGCCCGCAAGAAGGCCGACGACGCGCTGAAGCAGGCCAAGGCGACCAAGACCTACGAGGAGTTCGGCCTGCTGGCGGAGAAGATCTCCGACGACGATTACCGGGTGATGATGGGCGACCACCAAAAGGTGGACCGCGCCAAGCTGCCGCCCGACATGGTGAAGGCGCTGCTGACCATGCAGCCGGGCCAAATCAGCGACCTCATCCAGATCGAAAAGCCTACACCATCGTCCGGCTGAACCAGCATGTTCCGGCGGGCAAGATCAAGTTTGAGGATGTGAAGGTCCAGTTGATGAAGCAATTGCAGACCAAGAAGACCAACGAAGTGCGCGCCGCGCTGGACAAGAAGCTGCGGCAGAACGCCAAGGTGGAAGTGCTGTAGAGGTTGATGCCGTGCGCGAGGACATTTCCAATGCGTGGTTCGGGACAGAGCAATTTCGACGCGGCTGTGCCCCGACGGGGCACGGCCTTTCGCAGCTTGAGATAAGCGCCGCAGGCGCGAAAGAGCTTAGCCCAGCGCTTCAGCGCTGGGTAGCATTGGTAAGAGCGCAAAGTGCCGTAGGCACGGCACAAAATGCATCAGCCGCACAAATCTCTGTCGTCCCTACGGGACTCGGCTTCGTTCCTAGCCCTCTCCCAGCGCTGAAGCGCTGGGCTAAGCTCTTTCGCCCCTTTGGGGCTCAGTTTCTTCGCAGTTCACTACCCTGCCGCACAGCAGAAACAGTTCTCACAAACACTCTGAAGCCTTGGGCGCAGTTCTTTTGCGCCTGCGGCGCTCTTTTCATGCTTCTCGCCCTCCCCGCGGCGGCGCAGATCCAGGTCGGCGACAACCTCAACATGAACCTGAACGGCGTCGTAGGCGTAGGCTATAACGATGTCTGGGGCAGCGACATTAACTCGAGCCACTCGCTGGATTTCAACGGCAACGGAACCCTATCGGGTTTCTATTACAATCCCAACTTTCTCAACTTCAACCTCTCGCCCTACTACAACCAGTCGTCGCAGAATTCCGAGTCGCGCTCCCTCTTCAACAGCACCGGGTTCGAGTTCAACAGCGGCATCTTCGGGGGCAGTCACTTTCCCGGATCGATCACCTATGCCAAGTCCTGGGACAGCCAGGGGAATTTCGGGATTCCAGGCGTGCCCAACTACACCACCCGCGGCAACGGCCAGGGATTCGGCATCGGCTGGGGAGCATTCCTGCCAGGTCTTGCCGAGCTCTGAGCGCGAACTTTAACACCGGCAGCAGCGAATACAGCGTGCTGGGTGCCAACCAGAACGGCAGCAACGGCTACAACAACTTCAACCTGCGGTCGAATTACTCGATCGCCGGTTTCAACCTGAGTGCAGGCTACAACATCGGAACCTCCCATTCGCGAGATTCCCCTGGTTTTTGGGACCGACACCATTGAAACTGTCAATTCGAATAACAACTCCTGGTTCGTCAGCGGCTCGCACATGCTGCCCATGCACGGTTCGGCATCCGCCAGTTTCTCGCGGTCCTATATCGATTCCGACTATCTCGGCTACAGTTTCAATGGCACTATCGACACGCTTAACGCCGCGGCCGGGTTCCAGCCCACGCAAAAGCTCAGCCTCTCGGTGAGCATGGGCTACAGCGACAATCTCGCGGGCTCGCTCTACCAGTCGATCATTCCGGCAAGCAGCGCCGCATCGCAGGGCACAACCGGAGCGCAGGCGCAATCCAGCGGAACCCCTGGCCAAGCAACAGCAGAGCGGGGGAGTGTTTCAGCAGACGGAGCAATCGTCCAATGCTCTTTATATCTCGGGCTTTGGCGCCTATTCGCTGGCGCCTAACCTGCAACTGAATTTTCAGGCCCAGCGGCGCCAACAAACCTTCCTGGGAAACAGTTACGGGGCCAACAGCTACGGGGCGGGATGGTCTACACCCGACCGCTGCTCGGTGGATCCATCAATGCCTCGGTAAACTTTGCCGACAATACTTCCGATTATTCAAGTGGCAATGCGCTCAGCTTCACCACGAACCTTGGCTACAACCGGACCTTTGCGGACTGGACGGTGGGCGGAGATCTCAGTTATGCCCAGAACGTGCAGACCTTCCTGCTGACTTACATGAACTCGTTTTACATCTACTCGGCAAACGTGCGGCACCGCTTCGGGCGGATCGTCTGGACGGCGAGCGCGGCAGGATCGCATAGCGCGTTGGCTAACCAGCCGAATACCGGGAATGGCGGCCAAAGCTACTCGACCAGCCTGGGGGCCCGCCGGCTTACGCTGGCCGCCAGTTACTGCCAAGACGAATGGATACGGATTGCTGACTGGGAATGGGATAACCCTGCCACCCAACCTGCCTCCGGGAGTGATACCGCCGGAATGGCTGCTGCTCTATGGTGGCTCCGGTTATTCGTTTTCGCTGGGAACCACGCCGGTACGGCGCTCTGTCGCTAGGCAGCCAGTTTCTCCCGGGCCGACAGCAACACCGTCAATGGTTTGATATTCTCGGCCAATCACAATGAACAGGTTTTCATCAACGGGAATTACCAGTTCAGGAAGCTCACCTTCACCGGCGGATACGGACGGCTGGTGCAGGGATTCAGTGCCTCCGGAGTTGCCGGCAAGTAACGTAAACTCGATATACTTTGGAGTATCGCGCTACTTCAACTTTTTCTGATGGGTCGTGTCCGGCTTTGCTGTGGAAGGCACTCCAGATCGCAATCGTCACCTTGGTGCTGCTGGCATCGGGGGCGGCGGCGTCTAAAGAAAAAAAACAACAGGTCACACCCGCAGCCGGCTCCGCCTGAAATGCAGCTGCTGGGCGGCCGCAAGCTCACCTACGAGCGCAGCTTCCACTCCGCGCGCGAAGTGCAACCCAAGCGGGCTTTCTGGAAGAAGGTGCTCGACTTCGTGGCCGGCGAGCCGGAATTCCACAGCCTGGTCCGTCCTTACAGCATCGCCACCGATTCCCGCGGGCGCATCATCGTGACCGACCCCGGCGCCTACGGGGTCCACATCTTCGACTTCCAGCAACAGAAGTACAAGTTCCTGTTTCGCGCCGACAAGGGCAAAGATCCCATGCTGACGCCGCAGTGCGTCGCCGTGGATGCCCAGGACAACATCTACGTGACCGATTCGGAGGCGGGCAAGGTGTTCGTCTTCAACTCCGACGGCAAGTTTCAGCGGACGATCGGCAGCCTGAAGGGCGGCGAAGGTTTCTTCAAGCGGCCCACGGGAATTGCGGTGGACTCGGCGGCGCAGCGGATCTACGTGACCGACACGCTGCGCAACAAGATCTTCGTCACCGACATGCAGGGCAACGTGCTGCAGACGATCGGCAGAACGGCGAGGGCAAGGGCGAGTTCAACTATCCCACCGAGCTGCGGCTGCACGGCGACAACCTGGTGGTGGTGGACGCGATGAACTTCCGCGTGCAGGTGCTGGACCGCTCCGGACAGTTCCAGTACGCGATTGGGCAGCTCGGCGATCAGTCGGGCACCATGTTCCGCCCCAAGGGCGTGGGATTCGACTCGGAGGGCGATCTCTACGTCGTGGATGGACTGTGGGGCGTGGTGCAGGTGTTCGACCGGGAAGGCGAGCTGCTGTACACCTTCGGCGAGCGCGGCACCGGACCGGGAGAATTCCAGTTGCCGGCCGGGCTGTTCATCGATCGCGACGATCGCATCTTTGTAGTCGATTCGTTCAACCGGCGGGTGCAGGTCTTCCATTATTACGGCTTGGCGAAGCCGGCCAAGGGAGGCTCGCAGTGAGGCGCGCATTCCTGCTCGCGTTCCTGCTGGCTGGGATTCCTCTGCTGGCGCAAATCACCGGCGATGTGATCGGCACCCATGATCTCTCGCCGGGCAGCAAGTCGCCGATCACCGGCGCGCGGCCGGGATCGTGTTCCTACTGCCACGCTCCGCACTCCGGATTGGCGACCGGCATGTCGCTGTGGAACCAGACGCAGACCAAGGCGACCTATCAGCTCTATACCAGCACCACCTATCACCAGAAAGGCCAGCAGCCGATCCTGGGCTCCGACAGCAACCTGTGCTTGAGCTGCCACGATGGGACCGTCGCCGTCGGCAATACGATTGTCTCCGGACAGATCACGATGACCGGCTCCATGAACGCCCAGGATGTGCTGGGGACGAACCTGCAGAGCTCGCATCCCTTCAGCCTGCAGTTGCCCATCAAGGACACGATTGACCTGATTGCGTCGTTGGCTGTCGCAGGGCAAGACCGGCGATCCGCTCCGGAAGGTGAAGCTGATCAACGGGAACATCGAGTGCACGTCGTGCCATAATGCGCATGTCCAGGCCATCGACCTGCTGTCGCAGAACTTTCTGGTGCGTGACAGCTCGAAGGCGCAGATGTGCCTGGCCTGCCACGATCCCAACCGGACCATCTCCAATCAGGTCAACCCGCTCGCGGGATGGGATACCAGCGCGCACGATCTGGCCACGCAACAAAGTGGCGCTGGCGGCGAACCTGGGAAGCTACGGCACGGTAGCCGGCAATGCCTGCATCTCCTGCCACACCCCGCACAATGCGCTGGGGCCGGCGCGGTTGCTGCACGGGCCGAATGAGCAGGACTGCGCCGGCTGCCACAGTGGCGGCACCAACCTCACTCCCGCCATCCCGAATGTCTTTGCCGAGTTCGCCAAGACCGGGCATCCGTTTCCCGCGGGGCAAAATACGCACGATGCCGCCGAAGATGTGCTGCTCAACAACAATCGCCACGCCACCTGCGCCGATTGCCATAACGGACACGGGTCGCAGCAGGTGGCGACCTTCCCGCCGCCTCCGGCCATACGCGTTTCGCAGAACGGAGTGGCCGGCATCAGCGCGTCGGACGGCACCACCATTGTGAATCCTTCGGTCAATCAATATGAGAATTGCCTGCGCTGTCACGGCAACAGCACGGGCAAAGTTTCCAATCCTGATTTTCGGATATCTGCCGCTGCGGGCGGTTTCGGCGAACGATCCGCTGAATGTGATTCCGCAGTTCAACGCCACCGCCACTTCGAGCCATCCGGTAACGCACGCCCGCAGCAGTCCGCTGCCGCAGCCCAGCTTGCTGCAGATTATGTTGGATGAAAATGGCGGCACGACCCATGGCCGCGCCATGGGCACTCAGATCTTCTGCACCGATTGCCACAATAGCGACGACAACCGCGAATTTGGAGGAGTCGGGCGCCAGCGGTCCGCACGGCTCGACCCACACCCACATCCTGGAGAGGGACTACGAATTCAGCCAGGCGCCGGCGCCCGGTCAGCTGATCACGAACCTGTTCCCCAATCCTGACTTGAGCTTCAAGGGTCCGTACGCGATGTGCGGCAAGTGCCACGACCTTAACAACGTCGTCTCCAATGCGAGCTGGAACCAGCACGGCGACCACATCAACACCGGCTTCTCCTGCTCGGTTTGCCATACCGCTCACGGCATGGGCGCAAGAAGCGGAACCATCTCCGGCGAGCGTCTGGTGAACTTCGACATCAATGTCGTCGCGCCAAATGGGGGCACGCCGGTTTCCTACAACCGCGCCACGAACACTTGCACGCTGGTGTGCCACAATGTCGCACATAACCAGGACGGCTCGATCACACAATCCAGCCTAAAAAACAACGGCGCGATCAAGAAGCGCTAAACTGTGGCTGGCGCCCTAGACTGAATAAATCAGCGGACTTCACGTTTTGAAGGGGCACGGCTTCAGAGGCTGCTGAAAAAGTCGGTTTCGGCGGATTTTTTGGAGGGACGCACCTTTAAGTACGCCGTTAAGCTCTTTATTTTGTCACCCCGAGCGGGCTTCAGCCCGCGAGGATCTGCTGTTTCGAGTTTCAGCCGGATGCCCCATGCCAGCAAGTCCGGGGTTCGCGCGACGACCTGGTCCGGCAAGAACTCCACGGGGCAACAGGTCCCAGCTGCCGAGCCAACTCCCGCAGGCTTGCCGTACCCAGCAGCTGTCCGGCACCAAGCATGAGATTTCCATCACCGTTTTGTTGCACCACGGCGTGGACGGTCGCCATGTGGCGGTTTCCGTGATCGTTCTTGTAGAGGAGCACGGCCTGGTACAACTTCAATTCGAGCTCGCTTCCGACATCAATGCTGAATCGCATGTGGGTTTCTCCAGAATTCAATAAGGGTCTAAACGGGGAGATTTTGAGGAACGGCGCGATCGGCCCAGGAAGGAGAAGGAATTAAGAACGGTCCGAAAGCGGCATGTGGATATTTACTGGCTCGCAGTGCGGGAAGGCGAAACGGTGATGACGGACGGGATCATCGACGCAAAAAGTAGACACGATCCGTCCAGTCCCATCTCCCCGTTTGTTTCAACAACTGGATCAGTCCCCGCACCAAGCCGCCAATGTCGGCTGGAGAGATGGTCTTTTCGTCGACGAAGATTACACCGCCATGCTTTCTGCCTTCTTCTGCCCACGACTTGAGCAGCGGAGGAATGGTCCTGCGGTCGTAGGTAACCAGCGTCAACCGTGCGGTGGCAGCTTCAAGCAAGCAGGCGGAATCTTCCTGGCCCAGGAAGTTACCATCCTCCCATTCCGCCATCCAATGCACTGCCAGCGAACGGTTGCGACGCCTGAGACCATCTGCCACTTCGGGCGAGATATGTTCATCCAGAAGAAGCTTGAGCATCTCAGCTTCTCGTCGGCTTGCTGGAAACGAATTCGGTCGCCTGGGGCAGCATGCGTTTCAGCGTCTCGAAATCGGCTGACTCGTTTTCGGACATAGCCTCGGCGATCTCTTCCGGAAACACCTCAGCGTAGTTAACGGCCGCCCGAACTTTGGCTTCCGGCCACCCCAGGTGCTTGGCTACAGCCGGTACATTTACCTTGTAACTCCGGACGAGCAACATGATCTCCCAAACTGCGAGCGTACTGCCTTGAATGTAGGCTTGCCGGCCTGCCGATGAATCGTGAAAGTCGATAAAGGCAAATTCTGACCGCCTTAAGCCCTCCTCGACCAGGCGCGCGCTGGCGTCGCTCGGGGTCCACCCGTGTCGATTCGCCATGCGCCTTAGACGCTTGCCGCTTTCGACGGAAAGACGCATGCTGAGAACCGTCGAACGAGTCGCTTTCATCTACATTCACCTCGTGTGTAACTGTCGTAAGTATTGTACATTTGAGAGTCAGGGCACAGCCGACCGAAGACATCGACGGTCATAATCGCCGCGCAGCCCAGACTAGCACCTTGGCTAAAGCGATACTCGCGAGGCGAGGGAACTCGAGTACCGCAGAGTTTCTGGCCGGTGCTTTGAGGAACTTTGGATCTTGGCTGATATTCCAGCCGGATACCTTTGTGCTGCAGGCCAGTGCCTTCCACGGGTTCAGACCTCATTCCGCCCTGTCCCCGGTCGTCTCTTCACCTTGAACGGAATTGGTGCAGCGGAAGAACAGTGAAAACAGCCGAGAGCACCACCCGTGCGCTGGGGAGATCGTGCTTGCAGATGATCCCGTTGCTGCGGGACGCAACCTGCGCCCGACTCGGGAGCCAGCAAAGTTATCGCGACCAATAGGCTTGTCCGGGCTTCGCGGATTACCAGGCATAGGCCGATGTTGCTCAGTCCATGTAGATTGAGACAAATCAGCACAAAATCCCTGCGGTTGAATTGCCGAAGGGGCAGACGGTGGCATAACGACAATGAGCCTGCAACAGCAGTTTGGGCAAATCGATATTTATTTGTTCGATCAGATCATTCGAGGAAACATTACCCGAAGTATGCGGGTGCTCGATGCCGGTTGTGGCGACGGACGAAACCTCGTCTACATGCTGCGCGAAGGATTCGAGGTATTCGCATTGGATGCGAACCCCGATGCCGTTCGTCACGTCAGCCAGCTCGCTGAGTCACTCAAGACGGGATTGCCTGCAGAGAACTTCCGCGTTGGATCAATCGAGCGGGCGCCATTTCCCGACGAATTTGCGGATGTCGTCATCTGCAGTGCCGTGCTTCACTTCGCAAAGGACGAGAGGCATTTCCGGGCGATGTCGACCGAACTCTGGCGGGTACTAAGGCCAGGTGGAATTCTTTTCTCCCGCTTGGGATCAAGGATTGGAATGAACTTCGAACGGGTGCGCGACAACGTGTTCAAAACGGGAGACGGTTCTGAGTGGTTTCTGGTCGATCAGAAGATGCTACTTGCCTTAACGGAGGAGATGAAAGGAGTGCTCGTCGATCCCTTAAAGACGACTGTCGTTCAGGACCGTCGTTGCATGACAACTTGGGTCCTAAGAAAGCCAAAAGAGTGACGGCATAGGGCTTAGATTTTTTGGTCAACTCGCGCAAACTCGGGATGAAAAGAACCGTTACGAAGAAACAACTTAGGCCTATGGACCGTGGGGAAGCGATAGGAATGTCCCCCAGGCATGTGCGCGTTCCTTGCCAGATAGGGGGCCATGGTGGCTTCCGCTCGGATCCTGCGTTCCTTTTTTCGACGATCCAGGCCCGTACCCGCAGTTCATCGCCCGGGCCTAATACGATCCAAGACGCACAAGCCCGGGACACAACTATGAAACTTTCCAACCATGCTGATTCTCTGATAGTTGGCGCCCGTGTTAGAACTTTGCCGGCAAAGGAACTTCTGTGTCTGGTTCTGAACGCGTAGCCATAGCCGGGGTGACTGGATACATCGGTGGCCGTCTTGCTCCTCGTTTGCTCGAGCACGACTATGCAATCCGTTGTCTGGTGCGGTCACCGGCCAAACTGCAGAATCGCCCTTGGGCCACTGATCCAGACGTTCAAATCAGGCTGGCAGACCTGGCCAACGAAACGTCGCTGACCCGCGAATTGGAAGGATGTGAAGCAGCGTATTACCTCGTCCATTCCATGATGTCTGCGGGATCAGACTACGCCGAGCACGATCACCAACTGGCTTTGACCTTCGCACGTGCCGCGAAGAGTGCCGGAGTCAAACGAATCATCTATCTCGGTGGGCTGGGTGAGACCGGGCCGGATTTGAGTGAACATCTGTCATCGCGCCGCGAAGTGGAGGAAGCGCTTGCGTCCACTAGCGTGCCAGTCACGGTGCTGCGCGCGGCCATGATTATCGGATCAGGCTCCGCCTCCTTCGAAATCCTGCGCTACCTGGTGGAGCGATTGCCGATCATGGTAACCCCGAAATGGGTGAGCACCCCGTGTCAGCCGATCGCAGTCAGAAATGTAATCGGCTACCTGGTCGGCGTCCTGCAAGTGCCAGAAACAGCCGGTGGCGTGTTCGACATTGGCAGCCCAGATGTCTTTTGCTATCGCGACATCATGCGCATCATGGCGGAAGAGTTGGGAGTGCGCCGTCGGCTTATTATTCCAGTGCCCGTATTGACGCCACGTTTGAGTTCTTATTGGATCCAGTTGATCACGCCTCTCCGCAACACCATCGCGAGCCCGTTGGCGGAAGGACTCAAGAATCCAGTAGTCTGCCGGGAGAATCGCATCGCTGCTCTCATCCCGCAGGAACTTCTGGGCGTCCGCGAAGCCATACACGCAGCTCTAAACGAGATGGCTGAACACGGTGTAGAGACCAGTTGGTCGATGGCTGGTCCCATTCCAGGCGACCCGGACTGGGCTGGAGGAACAGTCTTTCGTGACGTTCGGCAGATTACCGTGGAAGCACCTGCGTGGGCCGTCTTTCGCGCTGTCTGTCGGCTGGGCGGTGGCAACGGTTGGTATGCCGCGGACATTCTGTGGAAGATCCGCGGATGGCTAGACCAGTTAGCTGGCGGCCCGGGTCTGCGACGGGGGCGAAGGGATTCGGAGACGGTCGGCTATGGAGAGGCGCTGGACTTCTGGCGCGTCGTGGGTTTCGAGCGCGACTGCCGGTTGGCTTTGCGCGCTGAGATGAAGTTGCCGGGTGAGGCACTTCTCGAGTTCCGGATTGAAGCGCTCGATGATCGTCGATGCGTCTTGCGCCAGTCGGCGTTATTTCGGCCGCGAGGCTTGTTCGGCTTGGCCTACTGGTACAGCGTGCTGCCCTTCCACGCCATAGTGTTCAGAGGCATGCTAGACGGGATCGAACGGGAAGCGCTCAAAGTTGCGACCAGCCCCCAGAGCATAGTCAGATAGTTCGACATAACCGGCAATGACTTCAGCGAGCTAGCGCTTCGCAGCGGGCTTACAATTTAAGAGGGCGAAATCGTCTCGCCCATTCAGATGATCCTGAGCTAAGCCGCCTCACCTGAAACTTACCCCTGCTTAGGTGTCCCGGAGGCCAGCCATGAAACGATTGGGATTCTCCATCGCCTTGATAAGCGGAGTCTTTCTAGCCTGCTGCACCGCTCAGGCGCAGTTGGAGGACCTTTGGAAGAAAGCTCAAACTACCACGCAATCCACCAACCTGCCCGGAATGGCGCTGAGCAATGACAAGATCGCCGGCGGTCTGAAAGAGGCGCTGACCAAGAGCACGGGAACGGCAGTGGCCTCTACCGGTCGGGTCGACGGCTACTTCAAGAACCAGGCCATTAAGATCCTGTTGCCCAGCCAACTTCAGACCGTCGGCAAGGGAATGCGGATGATAGGCATGGGCGCGCAGCTCGACGCCCTCGAGTTGTCGATGAACCGTGCCGCAGGACCAAAGAAGGCGAGCCGCCTGTGCGATGTGAGTTCCTTGAGGTAACGCCTTCGGACTTGTTCCACGTACCGGATGACTTCGAAGACACACGAAGACGAGGAGAATCCGGGGGTGGTTCCCGTCATCCGGCCTCTGCGCGTGCTGCTCGACGCCATCCGGCCTGCGAACGCGTACGGCTGGATCTTCCCAAACAGTGTCGGGGGGGGCGCTAGACCTCGCCAACATTGCAGAGAGAGTGATCAAGCCTGTCTTTAAGGCCAATGGTCTCGATTGGAAAGGTTGGCACGCTTATCGTCGCGGGCTCGCGACGAACCTGAAAAAGCTAGGCGTGCCCGACACTACCATTCAAGCCATTCTCCGGCATGAAAGCGTCAGCACGACTCAGCGCTTTTACATCAAGACGGCCCGTGAAGACGCCATGGATGCGATGAAAAAGTTCGAGGAAAAACTCGAGTGTGCAGCAGTTGTGCAGCAGATGGTGAACTGATTGTCGGTAAGCTATTGAAAAAATGGAGCCGACGATCGGACTTGAACCGATGACCTGTCGATTACGAATCGACTGCTCTACCAACTGAGCTACGTCGGCCATAACTCCTACTGCCACATCATCTTAGACTGGTACACCATCCTTAGCTATCGTTAGAACGGTTGATTCTATCATGCGTGCACCCGGTGCTTCTTGTTGGTGGCAATGAACTCTTTGAACTGCATCATCAGCACATCTTTCTGCTGCTGAGTTAGGTTCTTCCAACCGCGCTCTAGGGGTTCTAACTCCGGGTCTTTGCCAGAAAGCTCAAGCGGTATGGTGCCGTGCTCCTTCTCGATCTTATCAGCAGCGATCAGACGATGCGCAGCGTCGATGTCGAACTTCAGAACCTGAGCCAGGGTGTTAAGCATATATTTGGACGGAAGAGCCAGCCCGCGCACGAGCTTGCGAATGTACTCGTATGTGGAGCCGATCTCTTCGGAAAGGCTACGAATCGTCATGTCCTTGTCGGCCATCACGTTTTGCAGCATTTCGCCAAATCGGGTTGCAGACTGTTCGTAATTCTCGTTTGGCATTTTGTGATACCTATTTCTACACACCGGATTAGCATGACTATGTGATGTCTGACACTAATGTCCGTGTTATGCAACCGAAGCACGGCTCGCAGCTGAACACCGCGCTCGGCCACTGGGGCAGGATTGCCGAGTAGAATCAGGAACTATGGAAGAAGACTTCAACAAAATAAAAGACTGGCTGTACCCGCTGCTGGAAGAGCGCGGCTGGAGCATCGAGGAATTTGGCCGGAAAATTGGTGTTACGCGTGCCGCGGTCTACCATTACATGACTGACAAGCGCAGGCCCACAGTGCAACGCATGAAGCACATGTGCGAGGCATTGGGAGTTCCGGCATCTGAAGGATTAGCGCAGTTTACGCCCAAAACACTAGGTCGCCCAAAGGGGTTTCACTGACGGGAGCGTTTCGGGCTACTTTGAGCGTCCCGCTTTGCTTGCGGGTCTCCTTGTGCCAAAGCACGTGCTAGAACAGTAACGTCGCGGCGTCTCTTCAAGCTGAGTGAATCCCAAACGATGAAGAATCGCTTCATTTCAGGATTCTTGTTCAGATATTTCCACCACGCAATCTCGTAATCCGATTCGTCGATTCCCTTCATGATTGACACTTATAGCATGTCAACGTATAGTCGTCAACCCTATTTCTTGCGTGTGGGACTTGCTAGAGCAGTGGCCGCGACGCCCAGGGGGGCACCGATCACAAAGACTATGAGCGTCGAATCCGGCTTCATACCGGAACTGAGGTGCAACGCAAGTCGAAGAACGACGAACGCGATAGCTGCGCCAGCACCCACCATATGAAGAACTTGAGGAGCAGATTCTCGTGAGAGAACAAGCTAAGAAGCCAGGTGCATGTTCTAGCAAGTTTCTCGGACACTCGCTCCTTGGTTGCAAGAGGTCGCTGTTCTGCACGATATTGGGAGACTGCGTTTAGTTGTTCAGCGAACTTCACCAGCGCCATCTGGCCTGCGCTAGCAATATTCTTGCCTTCAGGTTCTTCACTCGACAATTCTGGAATAACGCTGTACAGGTACGTAGCAAGATGACTCAAAACAACTTGGATTTTTTGAAGGTCTTTCTTGTCCCTAAGTCTGTCATTGATCTTCGCGGCCAGCGAGTTAAAAGCATTGATAACCTGCGTCGTGCTTCGCTCAAGTTTGAACCAAGGTTGAGACATCCGGAGCACGTCGATCTGGGGGAACCATGAAAGATACGTGCCTGTTGCGAAGCCGCCGACGAGCGCCGCGAATTCTGCCATCACTTCAGAATCGGCATCAGGCGCCGTGACTGTTGTAACCTTTACACCTTCTCGAATCGCTGTATAAGGATATAGGATGCGGTTTACAGGGTCTAACAACATTCGCAGTCGTGGCAAACACAAGTCCCAATACTTCGTCGCTTGTTCGATGTGTTTAGCAAGGTGGTTTTTTGAGTACTTATCAATCTCCTGCACAGTGGCATAACAGAGTGCGAAGCGCATCGGAGCAGAATCCAACGACTGCTCGTCACGTCGCTTGTCTCTTCTCTGTCCCGCAGAGATGAGCAGCCACGCGAATGCGACACACACGGTCGAGAGTGTTACGTACCAAAACAAGAAGGAGTCAATCGGAATGTACTTTCCTTCAAGAATCAGGCTTCGAGTATTAAGTAGCCAACGCACCAGCCCCCATATTGCCGTTGGAAGGACTGAATCACACTGAGGACTGCGACGACAACAAAAAGAGGGATAGCCCAATCAAGAGCACTTGCGTGCTCGTCCATCGCAAGGGTACTTTCAAAAGAATCTTCAATTGATGAAAAGTATTCGCTAACCCTCTCCCAAGAGAACGATTCAGTATACGGGATGTGCTCGTCGCCTATGGCTCATCCTCCATTTCGGCGATGAGCCTACTTAAACAGATCTTGAGGGCGTCCGCGACCCGGCTCATATTTATCAAAGCAATGTTTCTTTTGCCACGCTCAACATCGCCGATGTATGTACGATGTATCTCGGCGAGGTCGGCCAGCTTCTCCTGCGAAATTCCCTTGCTGTGCCGGAGCTTGCGAAGAGCCTTCCCGAAAGCAACACGTGGGTCATTTTGGCGTGCGTGAGTCACTGTGGGTGAGAGTAGGCGGAAGATGTTTATACGTCTACAGACTATAAGTGGATGGATACGAGGCAACAGAATTGGTGGTGAAGTGCACGCGCTCAGGTGGTTGTCAACTCTGTTGAGTTCGACACGCGAAGAATCGAACTCAAAAAGCCGACTTTGCGAACCACGTTATCAAGAGCTTCGGCGCATTGCGCGATACAGCATTCCTCCACGCTTCGGCATCTTAGGAAACCACCCCTATGACCTCTTGCGCAGCGTCATATTTTTCTTGCCCGCTTGCAATAGTCAACTACTCTAAGATCGTCGCGAAACAGCTCGCCAGAGCGGTTGACTAGGCACCCAATTTGGGCAACTGTATACAACCAAACGGAAATGTGTGTATTGCCCGATTGCCATCTTGTCCGGTTGTAACTCGCTGAAAAGCGGCGCAAACACGCTGGTTTCACAACCAATTCTCTGTGTATGTAAGCTTGCAGTTTGCTGTGGGGAGGTGCGATTACGAATCGACTGCTCTACCAACTGAGCTACGTCGGCCTGGTTTCGATTGTAACTGCGGGTAACCAAAACGGTAAAGATCCGCAAGCCCCTGTTTTCCACCGTCTTGCGCCGTTTTGCACTTGCGCCCGAGGTTACTCCCGACGATAATCATAGCAAGCTCTGCGGCGATTCTAGCCGAGCCTACATGAACCGATTCTGTCGAGCGGACGTCCTTCGCATCCTGCACATCTCGGCCAACCAGCTGGTTGGCTGGCAAAAAGCAGGACTTGTCCCCATTTCCGATACGTTCACCTTCTTCGATCTGCTTCAGCTCACCAAAGTGCGTGACCTGCGCGCCAAACGGGTGCGTCCGGCAGCGATCCGCGAGTCCCTGCAAGCCATGCAGAAGCAGGTGGCGGGCATGGAAAACCCGCTCCTCGAAGCCAGCGCCTTCAGCGTTGGATCTCGCGTGGCATACCGCCATGAGGGCCACTCGGTCGAACCTATTGCCGGTCAGTTCGTCTTGGACTTTGCGAATACCGGGATGGTGGTGTCGTCGGTCAAGGTGAAACCTATCGCCAGATACGATAACGCGGGCGATTTATTTGCACGGGGAGTGGCACTGGAGGAGCATCCCAGCACGCACGACGAAGCCATCCAGACCTATATGCAGGTGCTGAAGACTGAACCCGACCATGCCCCGGCCCATATCAACCTGGGCACCCTGTATTACAACCGTCAGGATTTTGTTTCGGCCGAGAAACATTACCGCGAGGCGGTTAAAGCGGATCCCCGTTATGCGCTGGCTTACTTCGATCTCGGCAATGTCTTAGACGAGACCGGCCGGATCGGAGAGGCGATTGCAGCCTATACTACCGCAATTCAATTGGCTCCGACCTATGCCGATGCCCACTACAACCTGGCGCTCGCTTACGAACGCCTGCGTCAGCCGCGACAGGCACTTTCCCACTGGAGGACTTACCTGAAGCTGGACAGCGCTGGTCCCTGGGCGGTCCACGCCCGCAATCAGGTGGCTCGTATTCTCGAGGCTGACAAGTTGAAGGTTGTCTACCGCAGCGAGAAGTGAAGGGCGATAACTCGCCTTGACGACGCTGATTTTCCTTCGCGCACACTACTAATAAGCATCGCTGTGTTCTCACACCCCCTCGGTAGCTCTGTCTTTCGCGGCATTCCGTCCTTGACGGGGACGGCGCGGAAAGGATTTACTTGTGGGCAACATTCGCCGCGTGGGCGGCGACGAAACCTTTGTGACTAACAACCTGATAGCCTCCGATGCATTTGCGCGGTTGCAACAAGCGACGGCCTCGCAGCCCGATCAACTAGTAGAGCTTTGCCGCGAATATCTGACCGAGGCCGGGCAAACACTTGCACAGTTGCGCAAGGCATTTACACTGAAGCAGTCCGATGAGCTTCGCAATAGAGCTCATTATTTGCGGGGCAGTAGCATGCTTGTGGGGGCAACCCGCGTCACTCAGTGTTGCGCGAGTTTGGAAGCGATGGGCCGAAATGGCGACTTCGGCCAAGCCGAGCAAATGCTCGATGAGATGTCGGCTGCATTGACAGCCGTGGAGCAGGAACTGGCAAAGATCCTCGGTCCAGAGGTACGTCCGGCCAAGGACCGGCCCGTGTAGGAGACGATGTGCGAACCCTATGACAAAGGTGGCTGTAACTCCCATTAAGGTCCTGATCGCCGACGATCATCCGGTGGTGCGTATTGGTTTGCGTAACATGCTGCAAGCCGACCAGCAGATGCAAATCGTGGCGGAAGCCAAGGACGGCGCCGAGGCGCTCCGCATGGTGCGGACCTATAGGCCCGACATCTTGCTGCTGGATTTGGCCATGCCGACGATGCCGGGCATGGATGCCTTGCGCGAACTTACCGGGGAGAGCACTCCCACTCGCACCATTGTGTTGACTGCCCTTGTGGACAAGCGGCAGATACTGGAAGCGCTGCAACTCGGCGCCCGCGGCGTGGTGTTGAAAGATGCCGTCGTGGAACATCTCTCGGCTTGCATTCGTGCAGTAATGCAGGGCCAGTACTGGCTGGAGGGACGTCCGGTGCAGAACCTGGTGCAGGTACTGCACGATCTCGCGGCACAAACCGCCGCACCTTCGCGCAAAACCTTCGGTCTGACCGCACGCGAACTTGAGGTAGTGACCTTGATTACTGAGGGCTCTACCAACAAGCACATTGCGATGACGTTCGGTATCAGCGAAGAAACCGTGAAGCGCCACCTGACCAACATCTTCAATAAGCTGGGGGTCGGCAACCGCCTGGAACTGGCCTTGTTCGCGCTAAATCACAATCTGCTGCCGCCCGCCGCGACGACGGACGTGTCGAGATAGCCAGCAGTTTTGCCGGCGCTCGACCCGCGTCGCCACCCACAGAGTTCCAGAAGTTGAACTACTCTGCTCGCCTTCGGCCCATTTACTCTCCCGCTTCCCTTTTCTACAAAGGTACTTCCCCAGTCGTCCGGACACGGCTACCGTTTACAGCAGAGACTCAGCCATGGACGACAGCCACAAATGGCGGTTGGAGCTGAATTCCGTTCCTCTACAGGAAGCGGTGTTATGCGCCGACTGTGAGATCATCAGCAACAGCGTGGGCGAAGCCTGCGAGATTTGCGGCAGCCGCTCGCTGCTGAGCCTGGGACGCGTGCTTGGCGGACGTGTTGAAGGCGACCGTGCCATTCTCTTGCAGTGGGACCAACCTCCCGCGCACAAGGGATTCACCGTGCTAGTGAACGCTGAGGCCGCCGAGGTTTTGCAGCAGCGCCGATCCAGAAAGATCAGGGGTTAGGGGCTGGTTGCGATCCTTGGTGAAGCGATCTTCCCCGAATCTCCATCCGCTCGCCTACAAATCACATCACACACAATTGACGGTTTTCTTCCTGCGAGGTCCCATGGATCACGACAAACTTCTTCGCCAGCAACTCGCGAAAACGATCGACTGGAATGAGGCCCATGCCGACTTGGGCGCAGCCGTGAAGGGCTTTCCGGCCAAGCTGCGGGGCCAAGTGCCCGACGGCATGCCGCATTCGGCGTGGCAGTTACTCGAACACATACGTCTCGCGTTGTGGGACATCCTGGAGTTCAGCCGCGATGCCAAACACGAATCGCCAAAGTGGCCAGAAGGCTATTGGCCGAAGTCCGCAGCTCCGCCGAATGACAAAGCATGGGACGAAAGCGTGAAGGCCATTCTGAAGGCCCAAGAGGAACTGCGCGAATTGGTCATCGACCCGTCGCATGATCTGTTCAAGCCGCTTCCTCATGGAGACGGCCAGACGCTGCTCCGCGAGGTTCTGCTGGCCGCCGACCACGGCGCCTATCACCTGGGAGAGTTGGTGCTAGTGCGCAGGGCGCTGGGGGCGTGGAAGGGATAATCGCTAAGCCATTGGTGCATGGTATACAGCATCGCGGCCTGAAGGCGTACCGTTCTTTTGAAAGACCTTGCAATGATGGTTTGGCTGACGGCTGACAGCTAGATCAGCGACAGGGCATCGACATCCACTACCAGATTATTGCGTGGAATTTTCTGTGTCTCAGCATATGCAAGCATGGAACGCAGTGCGGCATTCATGCGTTCCCGGCTGGCGGACTTCAACAGAAAGTGATAACGGTATTCGGTCTTCAGCCGCACGATCACCGCGGCTGCCGGGCCCATGACCCGTATGCGCTCCAGGCGGGTCGCTTCGAACCACTTCCCCAAAATGCCCGACCAGGCCAGCGCTTCGTCGAGTTTGCTGCTGCGCACCAGCACGTTGCTTACGGCGTTGAAGGGCGGATAGTGCATCCAGCTACGAAAGCGAATTTCTTTTTCGTAGAAGCCATGGTAATCGTGCGCGGCGGCGAACTGAATGGCGTAGTGGTCGGGGAAAAATGTTTGCAGCACAACTTTGCCGGGGGTATCTCCACGCCCGGCGCGCCCGGCCACCTGAGTGAGCAGCTGGAAGGTGCGCTCAGCGGCGCGGAAGTCGGGAAAACTGAGCGCTGCGTCAGAGCCGACAACGCCCACCAGCGTGACGTTAGCGACGTCGTGTCCCTTGGCAATCATCTGCGTACCCACCAGCAGGTCAATGTCGCCGGCGTGGAGCGCATTCAACATACGCTCGAAATCGTCGCGGCCCCGGACCGTGTCGCGATCCAGTCGCGCGATTCGCGCCTGCGGAAACATGCCGTGCAGAATATGCTCCAGCTTCTCCGAGCCGGTGCCCAGATACTGCACGAATTCGCTGCCGCATTTTGGGCAAGTGCGGGGCGCGGGCCGCATGTAGCCACAGTAATGGCACATCAGGCGATGTTCGCGCTTGTGATAGGTCATCGAGATAGCACAGTTCTTGCACTGCACGCTTTCACCACATTCCCGACAGAGTACGAAAGCGGAGTAACCGCGCCGGTTCAGCAGCACCATCACCTGCTCATGGCGCGCCAACCGTTCGCCGATCTCTTCCACCAGCTTGCGCGACAGGGGTTCCTCTTTGCGGGTACGCTGAAACTCCTCGCGCATATCGAGGATCTGAACTTCGGGTAACGGCCGCTTCTCGATGCGCTCGGGCAATTCCAGCAGCCGGTACTTGCCGTTGACGGCGTTGTAGTATGTCTCCAGCGATGGCGTGGCCGAACCTAGGACGACAGCGGCGTTGCACATTTTGGCGCGCATCACCGCTACGTCGCGGGCGTGGTAACGCGGCATTTCCTCCTGCTTGTAGGAGTGATCGTGTTCCTCATCCACCACGATGAGCGCCAGATCGGGTACCGGTGCGAAGATAGCGGAGCGCGTGCCTACGACAATGTGGGACTCGCCATTGCGGATGCGCTTCCACTGCTCGGCCCGTTCGTCGTCGCTGAGCGCGGAGTGCAGGATGGCAACCTCGTCCCCGAAGATCTGGTGCAAATCGGCGGCTACCGCCGGGGTCAGGCCGATCTCCGGAACCAGCAGAATCGCGGATCGCCCTTTGGCCAGCACGGCCTGCATAGCCGACAGATACACTGCGGTCTTGCCCGAGCCGGTGATGCCATGTAACAGCATGGGAAGGAATTGGCGCTCTTCGGTGGCGCTAATAATCGCGTTGAGCGCCGCTTTCTGCGCCGGCGTAAATAGGAACTCCAGCTTGCGCGGCTTCATCCCAGACATACGGAACGCAGCCGCCTCTTCGGTGAGCGCGACGACCCCGCGCTTCACCAAGGTCTGCAGCGTGGTGCGTGGGACGACCAATTCACGAATCGCTTCAACCGGTGCGCGTTGGTTCTCCTGGCCGCGGAGGTAGTCCACAATCTTCTGCTGGTTGGCGTTTAGCTTGCCGGTCACCTCCTTCAAGCTCACAATTTGCACGGTACGACTGGCATCGCGGACGTCGCTGAGGTCGTCGCGCGCAATCCACTTCTTTCGCAGCATAGCTTGCAGCACGGTTCGGGACGCCCCGGTCGCTGAGCGCAGGGCCGCTTCGCGTACCACTTCGCCATCCGCGAGACGGTTTAGCACGGCATACTCCAGCATCTGCTGTTCGGGCTCTTTGTGCGATCGTAATGAGGAACCGATGGTGGATGCAGCATGCAGGGCAGCAATTCCCTTCTCTGTAATGTGGTAGCCGAGCACGCGGCGAAATTCCGCCGCCAGCGGCAGCATGGTGCGAAGCACTTCGCCGATAGGCGCAATGTAATACTGGGCGATCCAGCGGCCGAGTTGCATGAGTTCAGGCGTCAGCGCGGGTGCTGAGTCAAGGACCTGGCTGACGCGCCGGGTTTGGAATTTCGGCTCGCGGTCGTGGAGTTCCGTGACCATGCCGCAGAGCCGTTTCTCGCGAAAAGGCACTATAACGCGCCCGCCGACACACGGCTCAGTGTCGGCGATGCGATAGGTGAAGACGGCATCGAGCGGCACCGGCACAGCCACATCGCAAAATTTCGGCATGAAAGGCTAGCTGTCCACGGAGGCGCGGTGGGGAGGGTTGAGGCCAAGACAGCGCATAACCATCTGCAAGTCTTTCCAGGCTTCCTTCTTCTGCCGGGGGTCACGCAGCAGAAACGCCGGATGGTAGGTGACCGCCAGCTTGCATTGGAAAGGTTGATCGGAGCTGGCGTCCGCGCCAGGCGGCGAATAATCATAAAATCGGCCGCGCAGCGACGCCATTGAATCGTTAACGCTCAGCAGGTTCTTGGCGGCCGTCGCGCCCAAGGCCACGATGACTTTCGGCCGGATAACACCAATCTGCCGCATGAGGAATGGTGAGCAGGTTTCGCATTCGTTGCGTTCAGGCGTACGGTTGCCCGGCGGCCGGCACTTCACGATATTGGCTATGTACACCTGGTCGCGCTTAAGGCCCATGGCGGCGATCATGTTGTTGAGTAGTTGGCCCGCACGACCGACGAATGGCAACCCTTGCTGATCTTCGTCAGCGCCTGGACCTTCGCCAATGAACATCAGCTCGGCATGTGGGTCGCCGGTGCCGAAGACAATCTGCTTGCGCCCTAGCGTCGCCAGCTGGCAACGCTGGCAATTGGGGCCAATGTCGTCGGCGATGACTTGCAGGAGCGCGGCGCGATCTGGCGCGGATGCCAGACTGGCTGCGGTTCCGAATTCGAAGGCAGTGGAAGCGACAACTGCAGGGGTATCGGAATCGACCGGCGAAGGATCATCGCGCTCCGGGACTTCGCGGCGATAGAGCGGGCCGACGCCCATCTCGCGATAGAAGTTGAGGCGCTCCCGCAGCGCGGATAGGGTGTTGGCGTCGAGAGTCATGGGATGGAATCGATGATGCGATTCTACGGCAGGAGTCGACGGGCCGCAAAAGAGAAAGCAGGTCGCTTCACTCGGACTGAAGTCCTCGGTCAGGATGACAATAAAAAGAGAACGTGAAATGCGGCGGCTTCGACTCCTCACTGCGCTCGTCGCTCAGGATGACACAAATCTAAAGAGAAACGCCGGTCTAAGGGTCCGCACTACCCTGTCGAAGTTACGACAGGTGAACTCTGCTGCTGCCGGATGCGCAGCGCTATCTCCAGAATTTTCTGCGCTACATCCAGCTTACTCGCTTCGGGCACGGCGATGGCTTCACTTGCAGTAATGATTGTCACTTCGTTACGATCGCTGTCAAAGCCGATGCCAGCGCGGGAGACGTCATTCACCACAATCGCGTCCACTTGCTTTTTCGCAAGCTTCGAGCGCGCGTTCTCCAACATGTTCTCGGTCTCGGCGGCGAATCCTATCAACCCCGGCGAGCGTTTTCCCGTGGCGTGCCGCAAGCTGCCGAGGTCGGCAAGAATGTCGGAATTGGCTTCCAGTTGCAGCTCCAGCGCAGCTTTGCGCTTGATCTTTTCCTGCGAAACCTGCTTAACGTGGTAGTCGGCGACTGCAGCCGCCATGATGATGAGGCTCGCCTGCTCCCAGCGATCGAGTACTGCGGTCCGCATCTGCTGCGCCGTCTCCACGAAAATCGTTTCCGCCGCCGCGGGCGGTTGCAGTGCAGTCGGCCCGCTCACCAAGATGACCTTCGCTCCGCGCCGCAGCGCCGCTTCCGCGAGCGCATATCCCATCTTTCCGCTGGAACGATTGCCGAGATAGCGCACCGGATCGAGGGGTTCGTGCGTGGGTCCAGCGGTGACGAGCACGATGTCGCCCGCTAGGTCTTGCGCGACGCCGAGGCGCTCGAGCGTGGCGGCGACGATTTGCTCCGGCTCTGCCAGACGCCCCGCGCCGATCATCCCGCAAGCAAGATAACCGCTACCCGGTTCGACGATGGTTACACCTCGGCGGCGCAGGGTTTCCAGATTCGCCTGCGTGGCCGGATGCTCCCACATATTGACGTTCATGGCGGGCGCCAGCACCACCGGAACGGTGGTTGCCAGATAAAGCGTGCTGAGGAAATCGTTAGCAATGCCCCGCGCAAACTTGGCCAGCACATCTGCGGTGGCGGGAGCCACCAGCAGACCGTCAATGGACTGCGCGACGGATATGTGTTCGACGGCGGAATCGAGATTAGGCTGCTCGGAGGCGGAACCGAACATGCCGCAAATCACCTTCTCCCCGGAAAGAGCGGCAAAGGTGAGCGGGCGGACAAACTCCTGCGCCGCGGCGGTCATGATGACCTGCACACGTGCGCCGCGCTCCTGTAACAGACGAACAATTTCGGCGGACTTGTAGGCCGCGATTCCGCCGCTCACGCCCAGTGCGATTTTCATGCGTGCCTGATTAGTTGATGGCGCATTGGCTTTTTCCGATTCGGGCGGTGAGGAACTAACGCTCCCTCCAAGCCCTGCCGTCCCTACGGCACTCGGGTCCTCAACTTGCCTACCCAGCGCTGAAGCGCTGGGCTAAGCTTTTTCGCCCCTTCGGGGCTCGCCCTCCCTGGTTCGTGCGCCTGACGTCAATGACGATTCTTGCTCGCAGCAGCAACCCGGAGGATTCAGTCGCAGCGGCGCTAATCGTCGCTGTCGCCGTTTACGGCATGATCCAGGATCTCGCTGGCCGACTGCAACGGAGTTTTTACGACCTGGGGAATCTCCCACTTCACTTTGCCGGCCTGGAGCTCTTCTTCGGCGATACGGCACGGCTTGCGTGAGTGAGACTCTACTGCGGGACGGGCACCATTCTGCAGTTGACGCGCGCGACGCGCGGCCACGAGAACATAGCGATAATTACTGTCGAACCCTTCAACCAGTTTCATATATCACTCCGTGACGGCGGAAAACGGGAAAGATCGAACGTTGCCAGGATAGTCTGCACCTGTTGGAGCATCTGCGTTCGCAAGGCGCCCTGAGCGATGGCCAGCACTGCCTCATCCTTGGTTGTCCGAGCAGTTCCGGAACGCTTCAGCCGCTCGGCCTCCACAATCGACTTCAAGATGTCAATCGACTGCTCCAACCGGTCGTTCACCAAAATATAGTCGTAGCGGGAGAAATTCTCAATCTCGCGGGAAGCCGTCTGCAGCCGGCGCTGGATGATATCTTCGGTATTGAAGAGGCGCGCGCCATCCCCCAACAACTGGCGCTGCAGGTCGTCGTCGGCCTGGGCGCGGCGGCGCAGACGCCTTTCCAGCTCTTCGCGCGACGGTGGCAGTATGAAGATGCTGACCGCCTCCGATACATTCTGCTTCACCTGGGCAGCCCCCTGCACATCAATATCGAGCAGCAAGTCGTGGCCGCGCGCCTTGGCTTCGCGCAGGAACCGTTTTGCCGTACCGTAGTAGTTGCCGAAAACCTCGGCGTGCTCCAGGAATTCGTCCTCGGCCAGCATGCGTTCGAACTCTGCGCGCGAGACAAAGAAATACTCGCGCCCCGACTGCTCACTGCCGCGCGGCGGCCGAGTGGTATAGCTGATGGAAAATTCGAGATTGGAAACAACGCGGCGCAGTTCATTGGTGAGCGTGGATTTCCCCGAGCCGGAAGGCGCCGAGATGATGAAGATGTCGCCGCTCATTCGAGGTTCTGTACCTGTTCGCGTGCCCTTTCGATCTCCGATTTCATAGCCAATCCCAGGCCGGTGATGCGCAGCGCTTCGCCGGCCACGCCCGTCGTCTTCGACATTAGCGTATTGGCTTCACGGTTCATCTCCTGCAGCAGGAAGTCGAGCTTCTTGCCGACTTCACCTCCGGCGTCGAGCAGGGAAAGAAAATGCTGTATGTGATTTTTCATCCGCACGATTTCTTCCTGAATGTCGCTACGCTCGGCCAGCATGGCCGCCTCCTGCAGAATACGGTCAGGATCGGCGTGAGTGCCCAGCAGTTCCTGCATCCGGCCATGCACTTTGTCATGGTAGGCCTTTAGCACCTTACCGCGAAGCTGCTCGACTTCGTGAGTGGCGGACGACAGATGAATCATGCGCTCCCGCAGCTCCGTCACCGCGCCCCGGCCTTCTTCCTCACGCATGTGGTTTAACCGCTCGATGCACTGTTCCAGGGCCTTGGTCACCTGCTTCTCCAGAGCGGCCAGGGCATCGCCATTTTGCGCGGCATTCAGCGCACCCGGCATTTTAAGCACAGCGTTCAGATCGGGCTCCGCGCTCACCCCAAACTCTTCAGCGACCTCGCGAAAGGTGCGCAAGTACCCGCCCACCAGGTCTCGGTTCACGGAAAACGCCGCCCCACCGCTGCGTTCCAGGCTGAGGGTCACTTCAATGTGGCCGCGATGCAGGCGCTCCTTCAGCACCCGGCGAATCTTCATCTCGACCGAATCCATCTCCGGAGGAACGCGGAGATGCAGATCGAGAAAACGGTGGTTCACCGCCTTCAGGCTGAGGGTGAAAGTGAGTTGATCGTCAGCGTTCATCTTCACTTGCGAGTAGCCGGTCATAGAGCGGATATTCATAGGGGAGTTACTCGGTCCCGGTAGCCGTCTCGACATCGACAAACTGCAAATCATACAACCGGCGGTAAGTGCCGGGATGGGCCAACAAACATTCGTGCGTGCCCTCATCGGCGATCACGCCGTTTTCCAGGACCAGAATGCGGTCGGCGCCGCGCACTGTAGACAGCCGGTGTGCGATCACAAAGACCGTGCGCCCGGTGATCAGGTTCTGAATCGCCGTTTGCACCAGAGATTCGCTTTCGGTGTCGAGCGCGGAAGTGGCTTCGTCGAGAATCAGGATGGGCGCGTTCTTCAGAATGGCGCGCGCAATCGAGATACGCTGGCGCTCTCCACCGCTCAAGCGCAGGCCGCGTTCGCCGATCACGGAGTCATAGCCTTCGGGCAACGCCATGATGAAATCGTGCGCCAGCGCCGCGCCGGCCGCTTCTTCCACGGCGGCGGCGGAAATCTCCGGCCGCCCATAGGCAATGTTGTTGCGCACCGTATCGTTGAACAGGATGGTGTCCTGGGTGACGATGGCAATTTGCGAGCGGAGCGACGCAATGGTCAAATCGCGCACATCGCGGCCGTCAATGAGCAGCCGCCCGCGAGTGACGTCGAAGAAGCGCGGCAGCAGATGCACCAGGGTGGTCTTGCCGGAACCGCTGGAGCCGACAATCGCCACCAGTTCGCCCGGCGAGACTTCGAGATTGATGTCCTGCAGCACGTCGCGGTTGTCGTTCGCTTGCCCATAACTGAAGTAAACATGCTCGAAGCGTATACCCTGATGAAACGAGGGCAGCTTCTGCGCGCCCGTCTTCTCGCGCACGTCGTCCGAGGCGTCGAGGAATTCGAAGATCGCCGACGAAGCGCCTAATGCCTGCTGAAAGTTGTTGTTGAATATCCCAAACTTCCGCACCGGCTCGTAGAGCTTGAACACGGCAATGATGAACGCCAGGAAGACCCCTTCGGTGAAGAAGCCATGCTTGATGTACTCGCGGCCAATCAGGATAAGAATGGCGATAGCGATGGCGCCGAAGATGTCCATCATCGGCGAACTCACCGCGTAGGCGCTCACCGAACGCAGGTTGGCTTTGAACAGCCGCCGCCCGGCATCGCGAAAGCGGCGGGTCTCCCAGGCTTCCATCGAAAAAGCCTTTACGATGCGCACACCGGTAATAGTTTCCTGCAGGATGTTCTGGATCTCAGCCAGCTTGTCCTGCCCGCGGCGGGTCGTGGTGCGCACGCGATGGCCGATTCTTCTGGCCGCCATCACCACCACCGGAACAAAAATGATGAGTACCCAAGTTAAGCGCCCGCCCAGCAGGACCACCACGCAGGCGGTGAACAGAAAGGTAAAAAATTGCTGCAGAAATTCCGCCAGCACCGACGAGAGTGCGAACTGCACCCGCTCGATATCGCTTACAATCGCCGACAGGAGCGTACCGGTGGAATGCTTTTGGAAGAACCCCACCGAGCGCCGCAGCGTAGCCGCATAGAGTTCGTTGCGCAGATCGGTTACCATGCCGTAGCCGGCATAGTTCGCCAGGTAGCTGCCGCCGTAATCGAAGATGCCCTTCAGTACCGTGGAGGCGACCAGCGCGAACGCGACCATCGTCCACACGTTGTGAAAGTGCTCGGGAACGAACCAGTTCAGCTCAATTGGCTTGTGGCTGATCGGCATTTTGAACAAGGGCAGGCTGTGGGATTTGGCAGAAGGATTCAGGACCAGATCGAAGATAGGCCCGATCAGCAATAGCCGGAAGGCGTCAAGCAGGCCCACCAGCGCCATGGACACCACGGCGGCCAGCATGTGCAACCAATACGGCTTGAAGTAGCGAAGAAGGCGGTTCAGTTGATGCATAGTTCCCGCAGGATCGATTGCTGCTTCAGCTCCGCGAAGAAATAGGCCTTGGGAAAATTAGGATTCAGTCTTTGATTCTACTGGATAATGTGGCTGCGACGAAGCACCGGCCGGCCGGCGCTAGAAAAACAACTTCGACACCAGCCTGACTAACTGGCCACCGGCGAGTCGCGATGCACCACCTTCACGTTGTACCCGGCCTTGGCCAAACGCTTTTTCACCTCCTCGGCGATCATCACCGAGCGATGCTTGCCGCCTGTGCATCCGAAGGCGATGGTCAGGTAACTCTTTCCTTCCCGGATGTAATGCGGGATCAGATAAATGAGCAGCTCGGAGATGCGATGGATGAACTCCCGGGTTTGCGGAAACGAGCGAATGTACTTAGCCACTTCGGGATGCCGGCCCGTCAGCGGACGAAACTTGGGAAGGAAGTGTGGGTTGGGCAGGAAGCGCACGTCGAACATCAGGTCCGCATCTTCCGGAACCCCTTCGCGATAACCAAAGCTCACGCAGGAAATCAGAATGTTTTGGTCACGGTTGCCGCCCTGGAAACGCTCGGTTAGCTGGCCCCGCAATTCATGAACATTGAATTTGGTGGTGTCGAGCACCAGGTCGGCCAAGGCGCGCAGCGGTTGCAGGCGGCGGCGCTCTGCCGTGAGCGACGACCTCACGGAGACGTCACGCCCGAGTGGGTGAGGACGGCGCGTCTCGCTATAACGCCGTACCAGGACATCGCTGTCGGCCTCTAGAAAGATAATGGTTGTCTTGAGCAGTCGCCGCAGGGAGGCAAGAATCTGCGGGAGTTTGTCGAGGCGGGCACCCTCGCGGATGTCCACCACCAGGGCGGCGCGTTGGATCTCCAGCGAATCCAACACCAGTTCGGCAAAATTGCTAATCAGTCCTACCGGCAGGTTGTCGACGCAGTAGTATCCAAGGTCCTCGAAGGTCTTCAGCGCCGAGGCTTTCCCCGCTCCGCTCATGCCAGAGATAATGACCAACTCATGCTGATCGCGGCTCTTATGCGGGCGAATTAATTTCTTCTTCAGTCCAGCCACCTTCCCTCAGACGCATTGGGGCGAGAGTAGCAGAGTAAGCCCCCTACGTCAGCCAAAACTAGCGTTACCAAATGGATGCAACAAGCGATGGTATAGTCTCACTTCATAGTTCTCCATTGTGATCTCAGGCTGCTTTGCTTCGGTTAATATTTTTTCGGCCCACTTCGATTCTCAGCGAACACGGGGTAAAATCAAGCCAACCAATTAAGACAGTGTTTCTGGCAGCGCCGGCGGTCCGCGGCATCCTTGCTAGGTCCTTTGACGCAGTCCAAGTCCGCCACGGCGGACCGGTGCCGCGAGGGGATGACAATCGGCTTAAGGTACAACCAATCTAGAGGCGCCTTTGTGGCGTGCGTAAACTTTGTTCGGGAAGCCATGACTCGCAGTTTGCTCATCGTGCTGCGCACGCTGGCGCTCCTTCTATTTTCGGGCCTAGGCCTGTTCTCCCCTGCGCGCGCATTCGCTGAGCGGATTCCACAAACGATCGATAATGCCACCTTGTGGCGCATGCGCGGCAGCGTTTCACCGCTGGCGCGACCCGAGTTCAACCGTGGAAAGGTGTATGCTTCGCTACCGATGCGAGGCATGAGGCTGGCCTTCAGACCGACGCGCGCGCAACAGAACACCCTCGACATACTTCTTCAGCAACAACAGGACCGCGCATCCGCCAACTACCACAAGTGGCTCACGCCCGAGCAATATGCCGACCGTTTTGGATTAAACCTACCCGACATCCAGCGGGCGGCGCGGTGGTTGCGCCAGCAGGGCTTCAGCAATGTAGCCCCGGCACGCAGCCGCACTTGGATCGCCTTCAGCGGCTCGGCCGCGCAAGTGGAATCGGCCTTCCACACCCCGATTCATCAATACCTGGTCGACGGCGAGATGCATTACGCCAACACCAGCGAGCCATCGCTGCCCAGCGCCTTTCGCGGAGTCGTCGTGGGAATCACGGCCCTCAACGACTTTCGTCCCAGGCCGCGGGTCACCGTCAAGCACGAGCACCCCAATTTCACCTCGGACATTTCGGGCAAGCACTTTCTAGCTCCCGATGACTTCGCAACCATCTACGACATCCAGGGACTCTACGGCAGCGGCATCACTGGCGCCGGCCAGAGCGTCGTCATCGTGGGTCAGTCGGATTTATCGAAGGATACTAACCACGGTAACCAATACGATGTCGTGACATTTCGTGCCATATCTAATCTTCCGCCGGCAAATCTGCGAGTAATCCTGGTACCCGGCGACACAGATCCCGGAATCGCCAAGGGGGATGTGGACGAGGCCAATCTGGATGTGGAATGGGCTGGCGCAGTCGCCAGGAATGCCAGCCTCATCTATGTAAATTCGCAGAACGCTCTGTTCAGCGCCATGCAATACGCGATTGACCAGAACCTCGCGCCGGTCATCAGCGTCAGCTACGGACTTTGCGAAACTCAGCTCAGCAGCTCTGACGTCAGCATTCTGACTACGCTGACCCAGCAGGCCAACTCTCAAGGGCAGACTATCGTGGCTTCCTCTGGCGACAGCGGGCCCGCCGACTGCGATTACAGCGCGGACCCAAATAACCCAGTGAAAAGCGCTACCCACGGTTACGCCGTGGACATGCCGGCCAGTCTTCCAAATGTTACCGCCATGGGAGGCGGCGAATTCAGCGAAGGCGATGACACGGGAGCGACGCAATACTGGAGCGGCACCAATAACGGCAATAATGGCTCCGCCCTCTCCTACATTCCGGAGATGGCCTGGAACGACACCATAATCAATGGATTCTTGGCGGCGAGTGGTGGAGGCGTCAGCAAGCTTATCAGCAAACCTTCGTGGCAGACCGGCGCCGGCGTTCCTGCTGACGGTCAGCGCGACGTGCCCGACCTGGCATTGAGTTCGTCGGCCGATCACGATGGATACCTCATCTGCTCGCAAAGCAGTTGCGTAACCGGGTACAGAAAATCCGATCAAACGTTGACTATAATCGGCGGGACATCTGCCGCGGCGCCGACCTTTGCCGGGCTCGTCGCGCTCATCGTGCAAATGACCAATGATCCCCAGGGCAACGTGAATCAGTACCTTTATTCGCTGGCGGCCAGCGTGCCCAACGCTTTTCATGACATCACCACCGGCGACAACATGGTGCCATGCACCGCGGGCTCAAAGGACTGTCCAGCCAGCGGCATGATTGGGTACAGTGCTGCGACCGGTTACGACTTGGTGACGGGGCTGGGATCGCTGGACGCTGGGGCGCTCGCCGCGGCGTGGAACGGGCCTACCAATCCGGACTTCCAAGTTACGATACAGAGCCAGAGCCTGACCATAACCCGAGGGAGTCCGGTAACCGACACGCTTACCGTAAGCGGACTCGCCGGATTCTCGCAGGTGGTAAACGTTTCATGCATCGTGCCACTCACCTTGACGGCAACCACCTGCTCGGTGGATCCCACGAGCGTCACCCCTGGCGGAACTGCCACCCTGACGGTGACCGCCAGCCCGATAGCCGGAATGCTGAAAGGTAATCCACTCTTCCTGCATCCCGGCGGTTGGCTGGGAGGCTTCGTATTCGCCGCTGCCGTTGTGTTCGCGGGCGTCACGCCCGCCAGGACGCGTCGCCAAGAAAAGGCGCGGTGGAGTGTGATGCTGATGCTGGTGTTGATCGGAATTTTGACCGTCACGACGTCGTGCGGCGGGGGTGGCAGTTCCACCAGCCAACAGGCCGCCAGTCCTCCCGTTATCCAGGTTGGCACGATAACGGTGCAGGCGAGCAGCGGCGGTCTCAACCACAATGTATCAATTGCGGTGACGGTGAATTAGCTTTCGCAACCCTGAGTACCGGCGAACAGAAAGACGATGCGGCTCAAGATTATAGGTATTGGCGAGGCGGTTCTTCGGCAACCAGCGCGCCCTCTCACGGTGGCAGAGATTCGCAGTTCAGAAATTCAACAACTCATCCTGCACATGCGGGAGACCATGAACGATGCACCAGGTGTCGGGCTGGCCGCGCCACAAGTGGGATTCGCCCTACAGCTCGCCGTCATCGAAGACAAGCAGGAATACTTTGCCGGCTCAACGGCAGAACAGATCGCCGAGCGCGAGCGCCAACCGGTTCCCTTCCATGTGATCATTAATCCGGTGTTGCAGCAGCAGCAGTCCGCCGCCGATGTGGAATTCTTCGAGGGCTGCCTCAGCGTGCCCGGCTTCACCGCGATTGTGCCGCGCGTGCGTCAGGTGTGCGTGGAGTGTCTCGACGAGACGGGCGCGCCGCGGGTAATTGAAGCTTCGGGATGGTACGCCCGCATCCTGCAGCACGAAATTGATCACTTGCACGGGACGCTGTACGTCGACCGCATGCTCACTCATACGTTTCTGCTCGCTCGATATTCACTCTCGGCTTTGGAAGAAAAAGACCACGACGGAGGTCAAAGCGGCGCTCGGCTGACCACATAGCTTTTGGCAATTTGCTATGCTCACCTCGGACTGTGCTGAAAAATGCCGATGCCAAAATCGCACCTGCTCTTGCTGGGGATGTTGACGCTTGCAACCGTCTCCGCGACAACACAAACGAAACCCGCCCCGCCCTGGGATGCCGAAACCTTGCAACAATTGCGACATTTACACCAGGCCGGCCTTGAGGACGACTACGCCTATAAGCAGGCGGCCCACCTGACGGATAACATCGGGCCGCGTTTGGCAGGTTCTCCGCAGGCCGCGGCGGCGGTCGAGTATGTCGCAGACTGAACTGCGCAAGCTCGGTCTGGAGGTGACGCTGGAACCAGTCAGCGTGCCCCACTGGATCCGTGGCGAAGAGCAAGCCGCCTTGGTTAGCTATCCCGGCCAGGTGCCAGGCACCCAACAGAAAATCGTGGTAACTGCATTGGCTTCGCTGGACAACGCTACTCCGGCCGAAGGGATCACGGCTGAAATTGTTGTCGTCAACAATTTCGACGAACTCGCGGCGATGCCACGCGAGAAAGTTGCCGGCAAGATTGTCGTCTTCAATGAACGCTTCGACCGCCAGATGGCGGCCGCAGGCTTCGGCCTGGCGGCCTACGGACAAGCAGTAGCCTATCGCGAGGGCGGACGCGAGGCTGCGGCGAAACAGGGCGCTGTAGCCGCGCTGGTGCGCTCCGCAGGTGGAGCGGAATTCCGGCTGCCGCATACGGGCGAAACCGGTTACGACCCGAAACTGCCGAGCATTCCGGCGGCTGCCGTTACTGCCGAAGATGCTGAGTTGATGGCCCGGCTCGCCGCCCAGGGTCCGGTGCGTCTGCACCTGGTGCTGACGCCGAAGTTATTGCCCAATGTTGTCTCCTATAACGTGGTCGCCGACTTGAAGGGCAGCGAGCATCCTGAGCAGGTGGTGATTGTCTCAGGCCACCTGGATTCGTGGGACTTGGGCACTGGCGCGATTGACGATGCCGCTGGCATTGCCGTGTCGATGGAAACCGCGCAACTGTTGAAGCAATTGCATCTCCAGCCTAAACGTACAATCCGCATCGTGGCATGGATGGCTGAGGAGATGGGAATCTTCGGAGGCAAGGCCTACGCCAAGCAGCACGCTAACGATCTCACCAACCATTTCGCCGCCATCGAGACGGACTTGGGAGCCGGGCACCCACTAGGTATCAATGTTGGCGGGGACGAAATGATCCTCAAGCTGCTCCAGCCAGTTGCAGATGTACTCGCAACGTCTGGAGCAGGCCTGTTGCGGTCATCGGATGAAACCGGCGCCGACATCATTCCGCTGAAGATCGCCGGAGTGCCGACCTTCAGTCCCATACAAGACGTACGCAGATATTTCGATTATCACCACACGGCCGCTGACACGCTGGACAAGATCGATCCCCGCGAGTTGCGCGAGAATGCCGCGGTGGTTGCGGTGCTGGCCTATGCGCTGGCCACCATGGACGCGACATTGCCCCGAAAGCCACAGCCCGTGCCAGACTGGCTAAAATAGAAGGGGATTTTCTACCGATTTGATCTCCTTATGCGATTTTTCACAGAAGGGTTAAGGTTGCGCCGCACAGTGATCGTCTCGACACTGGCGCTATTGATTTGCAGTTTTGCCTACGCGCAGCAAAAAGCGGCGCCGGAGAAAACCGCCTCGCCAGACAAGCCACCCGCGCAGGAGAAGATCATCATTCCCGCGAGTGCAGAACGCCACTTCCACGAGGCAGTCGTTTTCGAGAAAGACGGCGACGCAGAAAATGCCATTGCCGAATACAAGACCGCGATCAAAGAATATCCCGACTACTCGGCCGCCCATTACAACCTGGGGCGCTTATACCTTGATCGCAAGGGTTACGCGGACGCGATCGCCGAGTTTAAGACAGTAATACGACTGAAGCCAGATGATGCCGACGCGCACAACAATCTTGGCCTGGCATTGAAGCACAACGGCGATCCCATCGACGCTGCCATTGAATACCGCGAGGCAGTGCGGCTGAATCCCAAGATGGCCTCGGCGCAGAACAACCTGGCCAACCTCCTGTATGCCCGGCGGGATTTCGCGGGCGCAATTCAACATTACCGGGCAGCCTTGGCGATCGATCCGAAGAGCGCTCAGACGCACATGAACCTGGGCAGCGTGCTCGACGATTCCGGTAAGACCGATGAAGCCATCTCCGAATATAAGCAAGCGTTAAACCTGCAGCCCAAGAATGCCAGCATTCACTACAATCTTTCGATCGTGTATCAGAAGAAGCACGACATGCCGGCAGCAGTGGCTGAGCTGCGCGCAGCGGCAAAGCTCTCGCCCGACTGGCCGACCCCGCATCTCATGCTGACCAATCTATTGAAGGACTCAGACCCCAAAGCTGCGGCCGACGAGTGCGTTATCGCGGATGGACTGACCCATGATGCTAAATTGCATGATCGTTGCCTTGAGCTGGAGAAGAAGGCGCAATAGAGGCGCGGGGCCGCTGGGCTCACGGTTGGTAATGCAGTGAGGCTGCGCCCAGGATCGGTCCGCCGTCTGAGTCCTGCACCAGCACCGCGACTTTCAGATGGGCCGCGTTCCATCCTGAATTTCGCGAGACCTCGACGATTTTCTCAAACGATCCGTTTTTCACGCTCCCCACGTCGCGTAACTGTCGCACCACGGCGGCATGTTGCAAGGTTCGGCCGCTGTTCTCCCCGCCAGCAATTACGGTTGTCAGTCCGTCTTCAGTTACTGCGAAAAAAACGTGCAGATGCTTGGTCGAAGGAGCCTGTACTCCAATCTTCAGATGATCGCCTGTTTCCCACTGCAGTGACACTTGCGCCGTTTTCGCCTGCGCCGACTCCAACTGCACGTCGCGGTTCAAAGCTGCGACGTCGTTTCCAACCAGCTGCAGATGGCCGTCGATTACCATCTGCGGAGTGTAGACCTCAGCCACATGAAAATGTTTTTCATAATCGCTCTGCCGCTGGCTGAACTGCGCCGAGGAGAAGCGGTCTCTCCATCCGTCATGGTTCCAGTAATCGACGTGTTCACCTAGCAGGATGAGGTCCACCCCTGGTGAAGGTTTCTGGCTCAGTTGCACCAGCAACGCATCGGCGGGTGGGCAACTGGAGCACCCTTCCGAGGTAAAAAGCTCAACGACCACCGGAGCCTGTGCCCACACGCACGAGACAAAGGACATTCCGAAAATGAAGGACTCGATCAGTATCCGCCAGGCTCTTCTCATGACATAGGATAGGACGCGCGAGAGCACAGTTTGTTGCAGCGGACTACGGTGTCGGAGTACCGAATACCGATAAAACTCCCAGATTTTGTAACAACAGTCGAAGCCACGCGGATCCGTCTCCCCGGAAGCGCGCAAGAAGCCGCTGATTTCGACTGCGACGTCTCCCAATCCAACGGCTTTGCACGCACGTACATCAAGTGTTGGCTCCCGTTGTGTTGTTCACGGTACAGACTGGCGAATCGCAGCTCCGCATTGACTGTAACTTTCGCGGGAGTCTGTGACTCTAACTTATTGAAAGCCTCGGCCGAAATCCGAGCGAGGATGGTTATGTCGAAATCTCGTTTCAGCCTGTTCGTTCCTGTTTTGTTGCTGTTGGCAGCCATGTCTGCCAGCGCGGCCGAGAAGGCGGTAGTTCTACCCGACCCGGCCGTGGATGACTCTCTTTCCGCCAAAGGTGGCCAGGAGACAGCGGTTTTGCCGGTGGATGTTTCTGGGGTGTGCAGGCGGTTTTCCAGCATGTGAAGGGCGTCATCAGCGCCACCTCTGGATACTCGGGAGGCCCCTCCATCGCCGCGGAATACGAGGTGGTCAGCACCGGAACTACCGGGCATGCCGAGTCGGTCAAAGTCGTTTACGATCCGGCGAAGATCACCTACGGCCAGCTGCTCAAGGTGTTTTTTTCCGTCGCGCATAATCCCACCGAGCTGAATCGCCAGGGCCCGGACTCAGGGACGCAGTATCGCTCCGTCATCTTCTACAGCAGCGATCAGCAGAAGCGCATTGCGCAGGCCTACATCGCGCAGTTGGACCAGGCCAAGGTGTTCCCGCACAAGATCGTCACCCAGGTGGTGCCGTTGAAGGCGTTTTATCCGGCGGAAGCTTATCACCAGAACTATGCCACGCTTCATCCCGACAACCCTTACATCAAGTACAACGATTTGCCGAAGGTGGCGAACCTTCAACAGCAGTTTCCCAACCTGTATCGCACCTCGATCACGGGAAACTAGAAACTTGAAACTGGCAGGTTCATCGATATGAGTGACCGTCGAAATTTTCTCAAAACGGCTTTTCTAACCCTGTCTGGAGTAGCGTTTATGAGCGTATTGAACGATAAGGAATCAAGTGCCGCCCCCGCCGCCGGGATTATGTTGAGGTTGTCGAGTTCAAGGATTCGGGGGAAAAGATCGGCCCCGAGCGCGTGATGAAAGTGGTCAAAACCGATGCCGAATGGCGCGCCCAATTGACGCCTGAACAATATAACGTGACCCGGCACGCAGGAACGGAGCACGCCTTCACCGGCCAGTACTGGGACCTGCACGCCAAGGGAATTTTCCGTTGCGTGTGCTGCAAGAATGCGTTGTTCAGCTCGGCGACCAAGTTCGATTCGGGCACGGGCTGGCCCAGCTTCTGGGCGCCGATCGCAAAAGAGAACGTCAAGGTCCATACCGACCGCAGCCTTGGCATGGCGCGCTCGGAGGTGCGTGTGCGTTCGAGTGTGACGCGCACCTGGGCCACGTTTTCGATGACGGCCCCAAGCCTACCGGCTTGCGCTACTGCATGAACTCGGCGTCGCTGGCGTTCGTGAAGAGCTAGCGGACTACGGGGAGCGCGGCGTTTCAGCTGGATTGTTCATGATCGGCCCACGGTTCGAATGAAGGAGCGCGGTTTCAGAGGTTGCAGAAAAACACGCTTTCGACCGTATTTGAAGGGGCATACCTTCAGGGTACGCCGGTCATAAGTCTGTTATTTTTGTCATCCCGAACCGACCTTACAGGCTCATGAGAAACTCGGCTAGCGCACGGTTTGTGTCAGGGCACGACTTCAGTCGTGCCGATGGGTTCTTTGCTTTGTCATCCCGAAGCGAGCTGTTAGAGCATGGGTGAGAACTGGTTGCGAGTTGGCACGGTGGAACGGTTGCGTAGAATCCAGCGCCATAGGCGCGGAAGAGTTTAGCCCAGCACGGAGCCGCAGGCGGAGTGCTGGGTAGAGTGGAAACGCATTCGAGTCCCATAGGGACGACAGATGTTCTTCCACACCGTTGTTTAGCCCGCGAGGGATTCTGCTTTTTCGACTTTTTCAGTAGCCTCTTCAGCCGCTCCTTGTCGAACCACCGAAGTCGGGTGAATAATCCAGCTTCAGCGCCGCATTGAACGCACCACAAAACCCAGCCTCTGCCATTTAAAGGCTGTTCTCACCTGCCCCGTTTGGGTATAGCATATTGCTCCGACCCTATTGCAGGCCAAGTACGGAGGAAGCATGAGCCCTGTTCCGGTACGCGACAAGGAAAAAGAGAAACCGCCCCACAAGTCCAGCGCTGTTGAAACCGCCGTAGCCGAAACGGCGGAAGCAAGCGGCGCAAGCGTGGAGAAGATCCGCGAGATCTTGTTTGGTTCTCAGATCAAGAACTACGATGCGCGCTTTGTTCGCTTGGAAGAGGCGCTGGCGCGTGAGACATCCGAAATCAAGGACACCATGCGGCGGCGATTGGACTCGCTGGAAGCGTTCTTCAAGAGCGAGACCGAGTCGCTGGCAGCCCGCCTGAAATCGGAGCGCGATGAGCGCGAGGAAACGCTGAACACCATTGGCCGTGAGTTGAAGACGACGGCGGCGCAGCTCTCCAAGAAAATCCTCGATCTCGACAATAAGGCTGCACAGGACCGCAGTGCAGCGCGCCAGGAGCTGATGGCCGAGTCGCGCAAGCTGCTCGACGAGATCCGCCAACGCCATGAATCCCTGAGCGCCCTGCTGGAGAATCGCGTCCAGGAATTGCGTCATGCCAAGACCGACCGTTCTGCCCTGGCCGCCCTCTTTGTCGAGCTGGCGGTGCGCTTGAAGGACGAAAGCGACGACGGCAAGCCGCGGCCGAAACCGATCCGCAGTGCCACTGAAGCATGAGGATCCTATGGGTTCGACGCCGGCTGACCTGAAGCGCGATCCTGACTTCGACCAGCGCCCAGATGAACTGGCCGAACTGCGGGCCTTGCTGCTCGGCCAGCAACTCGTGGAGTTGGAGGCCCTGCGCAAGCGCCTCGACGACCCTGAATTACGGGCGGAAGAGCTCAGCCAAATACTCGGACAGGCGGTCGCGCTTTCCATCAAGCGCGACGGCGGTCTGCAACGTGCGTTCTACCCCATCGTAGAACGCGCGCTTAAGATCTCGATCACCAAAAACCCTAACATCCTCGCCACATCGCTGGCTCCCATCATTGGTGACGCCGTGCGCAAGGCCGTGGCCAACGCCTTCCGTGGCATGGCCGAATCCCTCAACTTCCTGATGGAGCGCAGCCTTTCCTGGGAGAGCCTGAAGTGGCGTCTGGAGGCGCTACGCAGCGGCAAGTCATTCGGCGAGATCGCCCTGCTGCGCAGCCTCCGTTATAAAGTGCAACAGGTGGTCCTTATCCACCGCGAAACCGGGTCGGTATTGCAGTACGTCAAGGCACCCGGAGAGGGGATCAAAGAAGCTGAGCTGGTGTCCAGCATGTTGACCGCGCTGGGCGATTTCATCGCCGATTCCTTCAACGCCAAGCGGTCACAGGAATTTGAAGCGCTGATATTGGCGACTTCAAGCTATGGGTACATTACGGACCGCAGGCTTTGCTGGCGGCAACCATTCTCGGCACGCCTCCGCCGGAGTTGAAGACTGTCTTTGCGCGTGAAAACGAACTCATCCACCAGGAGTTTGCCGCTGCGCTCGCGTCGTTCAACGGAGACGCCAGCACATTTGATGGCGCCCGCCCACACCTGCAAAATTGTCTGCTTGGTCAAACGGACAGCCGGAGAAGCGGTCTTGGCGATGGCTGGCCGCATTGGCCGCCGTGCTCATCGCGTTCCTCGCGGTCGGATTCTTGGCCATCGCCGGAACAAGCGCTGGAACGAATATCTCGCCAAGCTAAAGAGCCAGCCGGGAATTGTGGTCACCAGCTCGCAGCAACAGTGGGGACACTATACCGTGACCGGCATGCGCGATCCGCTGGCGGCTGACCCGGCACAAGTGGCCGCCGAATTTGGCATTGCGCCTGCCAGCTTGGAGGCCCGCTTCGAGTCGTATCAGTCGCTCGACCCGCGGTTCTCACGCCCGCGCGAATTTGCGTCGGAAGAGCAGCTGCTGGAGCAGCAGATGGTATTGTTCCCAGTGAACTCAAGTGCGCTGACGCCGGAGCAAGGCATGCGCCTGGATGCCATTGAGGACCATATCAACCGGTTACAAGAAATCGCTGGCGAGTTGGGCCGGCAAATCCATATCACCATCTACGGCCGGGCCGACCAGACCGGCGCTGAAACCAAGAATGCCGCCTTAAGCAAGGAACGCGCGCAACGTGTCCTGGAGGCTCTGCGCCAGCGCGGCATCCCACCCGACATGATCACGGCCGTCGGATTTGGCGACAGCGATCCCATTCGACATGGATCGCCTGCGTACCAGTTGGAAGTCAACCGCAGTGTTACCCTGAAGGTTCAGTCGCAGCACCAGGGAGACAAGCAATGATCCAGAAGAAGATCTGCATGCTGGGTTCTTTTGGTGTGGGAAAGACGAGCCTGGTAGCCCGTTTCGTTCAAGGGATTTTTTCAACCAAATACCAGAGCACGGTCGGAGTGAAGATTGACAAGCGCGAGATGAAGGTTGGCGACCAGGATCTGCTGCTCATGCTCTGGGACCTCGCCGGTGAGGACTCCCGCTCGCAGGTTCAAACTTCCTACCTCAAGGGTGCTGCTGGATACTTCCTGGTAGTTGACGGTACCTGGTCGGAGTCGCTGGTGACAGCCCGGAGTATTCATAAACGAGCGCTCGAAGCAGTTGGCGAGATTCCGTTCCGTCTCATCGTGAACAAGAAGGACCTCTGGGACAAGTGGCAGATCACGGCTCCGGACCTGGAAAAGCTGGCCTCCGAGGGATGGAAGATCAAGCTCACCAGCGCGAAAAGCGGAGACGGGGTGGAGGAGATGTTCTCCGATCTCACCGCAGAAATATTGCAGCAGCAGCCAATGAGCGACGCTGCCGGCGAATTCTGAGATTCACGCTCTCGAGTAGAGCGCCGCTTTAGCGCCGCGTTCCGGTGCGGTGAAAAAATTGCTTCAGCCGCTGAGGTCGTAGACCTCAGCGGCTGAAGCAGGAATTGGTAGCACCCTTGGGCGCGGGCCTGAAGGGACTGTGTCGTGACCGTGCATCAGTTTGCGGCAGTGAAACCAAGCGGCCAAGAAGCAGCCCCGAAGGGGGCGAAAGAGTTTAGCCCAGCGCTTCAGCACTGGGTACAGTTGGAAATAGCCGAGTCCCATAGCGACGGCAGAGGTTGTGGCATAGTTTCTGAAGGCCCGCTCGACCCGTATAGATCAACTCCCACCCCTCTCTAAACTCAGAACAGTCGTTTTCAGCTTGCCTCACTCACCTGAAATCTGGACGATGTCTTTTGTAACCGAACTATTCGGCTTAGTCTGTCGGTTGGCTGATCATGTTCCGGCCAGACCTTACAGATTTCAGATAAGCCAGCACCGCCTCAGCGTCCGCGCGCGTCATGTGAAATTCGGGCATAGGAAGGCGAAGCGGCTTGCCCGTTACCCAAATTCCCGTTGTCAGCAATGCGATCATCTGGGCATCGCTTGCTGGCGGCAGGCCGCCAATGCGGGGGCACAGCAGCGGCCAATCCGGTTCCTGTCTGGCCGGTAGGTACGGCACCGGCCCGCCCGCCAGCCAGCGGCTATAGTCAAGGGCGCCGCTCTGGGTGCGCGGCGTGTGACAGTTACCGCATTTCGCAACCTCCGTCACAATGTACTTGCCACGCGCGACCGAACCGGCATTGGCGCCAGTTTGGGCGGTCTCCTTCCCCTGCTTTGTTTCCTGCGCGGTTGTGGGCACAGGCCTGCCTATGATGAGCAACAGGAATGCGGCGGCCGATACGCCGGCCATCAAGGTCCTGAGCGCGCTAGTAACTTTCCACGGTTGAAATGACATAAGGCGGCACCTTTCTTCCTTACTGTTTTGTCGCATTCATCTCGCCCCGTCCCGAGTTCAATGCCGGAACAGTTCAGCACGGTTGCGAAGAAAGCCCATCACACTGCTACGCGAAAAGATCCCTTCCAATTGGCCATCAGAGACAACTGGCAATTGATTCACGTCCTCCCGGCTCATGGTTTCAAGGGCCTGCAGCGCGGATGTGTCGGGAGTGACCGTGCTCAATTGACTTACCGGCCGCATCAAACTCTGCACACTGGTTTGCGGCCAGCGGTCGCGTGGCACACCGCTGACCTCGTTGCTGGTGATGAGTCCGGCCAGGTTGCCGTTTTGCACAACTACAAAGCACCGCCGTCCACTGCTCAGCAGGTATTGGTGGACAAAGTCCTGCAGGCTCAAATGGGCTTCGACCGTGGCGAAATCGCGATCCATGATGTCGGAAACCTTCCGGTCTCGAAGTCCCGCTGTAACCTCCACCTGAGCATAGCTACTACGAGATGCATCCAGCAAGAACCAGCCAATGAATGCCATCCACAGACCGCCGAAGTTCTTTCCGACAAAAAACTGGTAGAGTCCCAGGAAGATGAAAAGGAAGGCGACTCCTTGCCCGACTCTGGCCGCGATCCTGGTCGAACGGTCGATGCTGTGGGTGCTCCACCAAATCAGGGCGCGCAGCACGCGGCCACCATCCAGCGGATAGCCAGGGATCATGTTGAAGACGGCCAGCATAAGATTGATGTAGCCCAACCAGACCAAGATCGCCGAAACCGGAGTACGGGCTTCAGTGTTGGGCATCCACCCGGTGGACCACGCCAGCAGCAGACAAATTATTCCAATGACAAGACTGGATAACGGGCCGACAATGGCGATCCAGAATTCAGACTTCGCATCGGGAGCCTCCGACTCGATCTGCGATACCCCTCCCAGGGCAAAAAGCGTGATGGCTCGCACCGTCAGACCTCTGGATTTTGCCAACAATGAGTGTGCCAATTCATGCAGCAGAAGAGTAACGAAGAAGAGTATTCCGGTAACGATCGCTACTGACCATAACGTAGTGCCGCTCCATTGCGGCATGACTGCGCGGAAGTGATCGATCAGTGACAGGGTGATAAGGAAGGCGATGATAAACCAGCTATAGTGCAGCCCGATGGAGATACCGGCGATTCGGCCAAGTCTTATTTGCGCGTGCATGTGTGGTGAACAACCTCGAGATCTCGTCGCAGATCGCTGTCTCGCTTCTTCTCCAATCGCAAGCTACGCCGGCAGATGGACGCCGGTAACCAGTCGCCATCGGCGGCGATTCTCTCCACCAGTAAACAAGATGCGTTCTCCCAGCACAAGTAGGCCAGGGCTCAACTGTTTTGGCAAAGCCACACCGATGCCGGATACGTGCTTTCGATTTGCATGGTTAGTACATGGTCCCACGGAGCACCCATCGAAATGAAAAGCCTTTTCGCCTGTCATCTTGAGCGAGCGTGAGCCAGTCGAAGGCCCCCTCTACCGCCCACCCACTCCCGCCCGGCGCGTTTTTCGACGGAGGCGTACATCAATCCTGGCGCCGCTCTAACACCCGCAAGCGGTTCTAGCCTCGGCGTCACTGGGCGCAGCCTCACTTCGCCTGCAATAGCGTTTTGATCTCCTGTTCCAGTACCGACATGTTCACCTCGCCGATATACTTCGCATGAATCCGGCCATCGCGGCCAATCAGGAAGGCTATCGGTAATCCGAGAACGCCTCCGTACGCCTCTGCGACCTTCTCATTTCCCAAAGCGACTGGATAGCTCATCTTGAACTGCTGGTAGAACTCGCGCACTGGCTTGGGCCCGTCGTCCATCGAAATGCCAATCACTTGCAGTCCTTGTTGGAGATATTTGTCCTGGAGTTCCACGAAATGCGGAATCTCATCGCGGCAGGGAGTACACCACGTCGCCCAGAAGTCGAGCAGAACAATCTTGCCTCTGTAGTCCGAGAGATTCAGCGGCTTCCCGTTCAAATCCTGAAGCGAGAAATCGGGGGCGACCGAATGGGCAACAGCCGGCGGTCCCGGCTTAGCCGGTCCGCCGCTATGCCGGCTCAGTTCAAAGATTCCGAATACGAGGATGATCGCGACAACAATGAAGCCTGTTTTCCTCATCGACGCTATTGGCCCTTGATGGTGGGATAGCCCTTGTCTACCCAGTCAGCTCCAAAGTTGTCGGCAATATAGAGGACTTTCACGTTGGTGAAGCCGGCTTTGTGCAACTCGTTGTACGCGGGATGCACGTTGGGGCAGTGGCTCCAAGGGCAGCATCCGCAGTAAAGGACGATGAAGGTCTTGCGTGGCAGCGCTTTCACTCGCCTGCGCAGAGATTCAATCCCCTGCGGATCCGAACCGGCCCCCATGTACTCGGAGCCGGGAATGTGCGCCTGCATGTACAGAAGATGAGGACCGACGTTCAGGATGAGCGGTTTGCCACCTTTGGGCGATTGGAGAATCTTAAGCAGATCTTCGGGATTGATCAGTTGAGTGCTGCCCGGCGCTAAGTCCGTTGCAGACTGGGTGGTCTGCATTTGCGCCATGGCCGCGCCCGGGCCAGCCAAACCATTTGCCAGCACGTGATGGGCCGGCTCGAAGAGTGCAAGGGAGAGTACGAAAACAACAAGGAAGAAGCTATGACTGACTGTGTTTTTCACCGAATGCCTTTCCATATATGAACTCAACTATTGGCGCGGTGCGGTCGCAACGTAGCAGCATAAATCATACCTAACACTCGCAGGTCGTTTGATTTCTCGCCGCCTGTCGGCCGGCGTGTGAATCCCCCGCGTACTAAGCTAACTCCAATTCAATCTTCTTCGTGACCACATCCAGCTTCGTAATCCGAAAACTGCGAATTTGGCCCGCCCGAAGCGCTTCCGCCTTCGCCCTGCCGGCCATAGCACCGCCCTTCCAGCGCGCCTTCAGCATGGAACTCAGCGCTGACAAATCCGCCTTCGATTCGCCCCGCGTCTCTTCCTTTGCTGCGCTCTCGGCAACGCTGGCGCACGTGCCCTGGATGCCTTCACCTAGTTCCACCCGCGCGCCGCCGTCTGCAACCTCGATCAGCCGTCCCGTGACCACATCCCCTTCTTTGTGGTCTCCGATATATTCATCCAAACTGGTGGGAACCAGTTGCTTCATCCCCAGCCGCAGGAGCCGTCTTTCCTGATCGATGGCGATCACCTGGGCCTTCGCAACTTGCCCGACTTTCAGCACCTCTTGCGGATGCTTGATCCGCTTCTCGGCGCTGATTTCGCTGACGTGAATCATCCCCTCGACGCCTTCAGATACCTGCACGAAGGCACCGAAATTGGTGAGGCTGGTGACTGGCCCTTCGACTACCGCGCCAATGCCAAACTTCTGTGTCACCTCGGCCCAGGGATCTCCTAGCGCCTGCTTCAGTCCCAGCGCGATGCGGCGGTCACTCGGATTCACCGCCAGAACCACCGCTTCAACTGTCTCGCCCGCCTTCACCACGTCGCTGGCTTGCCTCACCTTTTTCTTGGTCCATGACATCTCCGACAGGTGGATCAAGCCTTCAATCCCGGGCTCCAGTTCTACAAACGCTCCGAAGTCAACCACGCGCGTCACTGCGCCCCGCACGCGCTCGCCGGTTTTGTATTTTTCGCCCACCGAATGCCACGGATCCGGCTGCATCTGTTTCATGCCCAGCGAAATGCGGTGCTTCTCAGGATCGATCTTGAGAACTATGGCCTCAAGCTCTTGCCCGACCGACAGCACGTCAGCAGGGTTCGAAACGCGGTTCCAGGCGATATCGCCCACATGCAGCAGGCCGTCCACTCCGCCAATATCAACGAACGCTCCGTAATCGGTGAGACTGCGGACCGTGCCATGGACCGTCTCGCCTTCCTTGACCTCTGTGTAGCGGCGTTCCTTCCCGCTGCGCTCCTCTTCTTCAGTCACAACGCGGCGATCTACCACCACGTCTTCGTCTGCTACGTCGAGCTTGATAATCCGGCAGCGGATCTCCTGTCCGACCAACTTCTCCATCTCGACGCTGTCGCGTGCTCCACTGCGCGAGCCCGGCATAAATGCCCGCACTCCCACATCCACGCTCAGTCCCCCTTTGATCACGCCCGTCACCGTGCCCATGATCGTCGCCTTCTCGGCGAACGCCCGCTCCAGCGCTGGCCAGTCTTTGGGCAAAGCAGTTTTGAAGCGTGAAAGCTCGTAATAGCCGTCCGTATCCCGGCCCTTCACAGAGACGACAAGCTTGTCGCCAAGCTTAACCTCTTCGCCGCTGCTCTGGAAGGCTACTAACGGCAGGATACCTTCGCTCTTGAAGCCGATATCAAGGAAAACCGAGTCAGCGGAAACAGCAATGACCGTGCCTTCGATTTGTCTGCTACCATCTTCCGCCTTGCGCGAATGGCTGCGTTCGAATTCGGAAAGAAGTTCTCCGAATGATTCGTCGGGTTCGGGGCTGGATTGAGAGTTGGACATGAGATTACCGTTTCATTCTGTCATAGTCCGGACTAAGAGGCTGCCATTAAAAGCCTCCCCTGGCCCCCGCCGTTTACGCGGGATACTTACCCGTAATGTAGCCTTCCAGATGCCGGATGGTCTCTTCGTGACCCGAGATGATCCACTTCACCAGATCGCCGATTGACACCATGCCAATGGCGGTACCCTCCTCGACTACCGGAAGATGCCGGATGCGGTGATTGGTCATGATCGCCATGCACTCGTCTACCGTATTTTGGCGAGTCACAAAGATAACCGGACTAGTCATAATCTCGCGGACTGGAGTCTCCTTCGAAGACCGTCCCTTGAGGATGACCTTGCGGGCATAATCACGCTCTGAGAGGATGCCAACGACCTTGCCTTCCGACAACACCAACAAGGCCCCGATTCCTTCTTTGGCCATCTTCTCGATAGCCTCGTAAACAAACTGTTCGGGACCAACCGACAATACTGCATTGCCGGCTTTTTGCTTGAGCAGCGATTCAACTGGGTCACTAACGTTCATAGCAGCACCTGTCGGGTTCTCATGCTAGCACGCTGGGCCGTGAAAAACATTTCCTCCGCTCTTCGCTAAGAAACTGGTGGAGGCCCTGCTCGGGCCGAGGTTTATCTCGACCAACTCGCCGCTGAAGCCGAGTCTGAGGAATTGCCCAATTGCAAGTACCCGGAGCGCCTGCAATGCGTAAGGCTTTCACGAATGATAGAGAACGCAGCATTAGAGTTGGCGTAGTCCTGCTTTGAAGGGGCATGGCATGAGGCGTGCCGCTGAATCAACCAGAGATCCCGGCTTAAGCCGCTGAAGGACAATCCCTCAGGCCATAAAAGAACGTGCGTGAGAACTGTGCCGCCCCTGCAGGGACTCGATCATTTTCCACTTTACCCAGCGCTGAAGCGCTGGGCTAAGCTCTTTCGCCCCTGCGGGGGCTTCCTTTTACGCAATTCGTTTCACCGTTGCAACTCATAGTGAGAATTCTTTTGTGCGCTCCTGACGGCACGGCTGAAAAGGTTGCTGAAAAAATCGGCTTCGGCGGATTTTTGAAGGGGCGCGCATTTAGGTGCGCCGTTAAGCTCTTTATTTTGTCACTCCGAGCGGGCTTCAGCCCGCGAGGGATCTGCTGTTTAGCCTTTTTCGGCAGCCTCTGGAGCCGTGCCCCTTCAGGACCAGATATCCCAACATTAGCCCTGCTCTAGAGTTCCTCTGGACTATTTCTGCGTCAGCCGCATGCGCCCACTTTCCACAACAGCGCTGTCGATCCGCAGCGGCAGCTTAAATGTACTGGTGATGCCGACGTTGGGATACTTCGGTGTGAGAAAGTGCTGAACGAAAAGCTGCAAAAGCATTTGAGGCACCTCGACACCGTCCAGCGAAACTGATTGCGCGCGAATGCTGGCTGTGCCGTTGGAGCCCGTCGCCTGCGCCACCACGTGGATATCGTGCGTTCCGCTAAACAGACTGAGCAGAGGATTCGCCGAAGTTTTCCCCTGGGTTAAGGCTTCAAAGTCAACTTCCGCATGACCATCGATCATTCCCGGTGCTGACGCAAGCCGCACATGGCTAACTCCCTTTGGCAGCTTGACCCCGCCTTCGTTGAAGTAAGCATTAGCCTCGCCTTCGGTGATTTCGGTCGGCTTGGGATCAGGGTGGGGTTTCGTCGCGTTCTGCTTCAAGTATGCGATCTTCCGCTCCATCACCCGGAAGTCGGGGCTATGACTGTCATGCTGCGGCTCTGGCTTGCTATCGGCTATTAGCACCACAGTGGTCGCCAGCAGCACAACCGGAAGGATGATGCATGAGTGTCGATTCATCGCAGCGCTGCCTCCGCCGCGGCCGCAGTCAGGGTCTCGATGCGCGGTTTATCCAATGGTCCGGAGATCACGTAGGAGCGGCCGCCTGCACGCTCCAACCGGACCGCCAAGCTGCGGTCATAGGATGCTGTGCCCCTCACGATGTAGTTGGCGCCTCCCGATTGCAGCTTACAGTCGGCTAGAGTGAATATTCCCTTCGCCAGCGCCACTTTGCCAACGAAGTTAGAAAATGCCAGAGGAGCCCCTCGGCTGTCGAGCACCACATGGCGCAAAGAGCCGTCGCTCCAAGTGAAGTCGGCTGAGCCGGTTGCCGAATCGCGAAGGCCGGCGGTGTCCAACCCGCGCATGGCCAGGCTGTATCGCGCATCAACCGTTCCCGCCGCCCAGCTGTCGTGCATCAGCGTCCCCAGTTGCGCCATCGACGTTCGACTAATGCTTCCAGTGCCTGAATAGGTTGGGGGCGAGACGGTGAAATCGGCGGTCCAGTTCCCGATGTGCCGGCCGCCGAGAATCTCGGCGCGCAAGTCGTGCGCTCGCAGCTTGCCTGCGTCGAACTCAACGGTCGCGCTCACATTGTTCACAACGGCGGTTCCCACTTCGAAGCGTGGTGTAGAAAAATGCCCACTGGCCCGCAACTTCAAGAGCGCATCTTCATGCCGCTGTCCGATATCCAGCAGGTGATACCACGGTCGGTTGAAATAGCTAGGGTTTACCAGTTGATTCAATCGCGCCAGTGACGCCTCATCGGTGTGAACATCGAAGTGCAAGATGCAGCTTTCGGGACCGGTGCAATGCACGGGGAAACTTGCCGATCCACTGAGTTCTGGTCCTCTGGCAAATGCTGCCGTAAACGAAGTGACGGTCACCTCCTGATTTGCCAGGGTTGCCGCAGCCGAGGAAAGTAGCAAGGGCTCTGCAACACCCTGCAACTCGGCGGTCACGCTGTACAGTTGCACGCTGCCCGAGGTACCAGGGGGCGCAAATCCAACCCAGTTTCCGGCCACATCCAGGTCAATTTGAGCGATTCCTGCAAGCCCGACTCCTGGGGTGCCGACTCCCAATGCCTTCGCGATGTTTAACAGCCGCGCCAGCTCGGCTTCGCCCTGAAGGTTGACGCTGTAGTGGCCCTCATCAAACAGCGCGCTGGCAGTCGCGGGTGAAAGTGCCCCGAGCGTAAGTGGAAAAGGCTTTACCACAAGCCGCAATTCCGGGTCAGCCGGCGGTTGGATGGCCCTGCGTGAAACGGAGCGGGTGAGGCGAAGATTGCTGGGCGCAGTCGCCCGGGGAATCGCGATCTCTATGGTTCCGATCTGCAAGTCTTGCTGCAACACGCCGGAGTGCAGGCTGAAGAGATTCGTGCGGCCGCCGCCTTCCCACACGGGCATGCCTCCTGGCTGCCTGCGCACGGAGAATACCCCTTCAAACTCGCCAGTCGCCGTCAAATCCTGAGGCAGATCTTTCTTGGCGTGACGGGCGAAAGCAACAATACGCGCAGCCGGGATGCGCTCGGCGGAGATGCTCAAATTGTAGGCATTGCCAGCCCACCCTTGCGCGTTCCCGCGAACCTCGAGCACGCCCTCACCAACCGGCGATTCACATTGCAGATCGTGCAACGCGTCCTCGGGCGAGGCGTAAGTTCCAGTGCAATGTACCCGAAGGCGCAGAGCTTCACCCAACGCGATATCGTAACGGCGAAAGTTATCCACTTGGGCATCCAGCGTGATCCCAAGCTGAGCCGGAGTGCCGGTGAAGGATGCATCGGAGCGGACGTTGCCGCGCCAGCCCCGGTCGCGTCCGTAAATCAGCTTGGTGAGCTGCCCCAGCGGACCACCGTTGTAAGTCAACTTGAGGTCGAGCGGTGTGTCGCGCAAACTTGAAGCCCGCTGGAAACGCCCGTCCAGATTGAGGATGCCGGTATCGTGAACCTCCACATCGGTGCGCGTAGGGCGCGCTTCCAACCTGATGCCCCATTGGCTTTCCGACTCCAGCCAGAAAGCAAAATCGGCATCGGTGAACGCAAACGCTTTCTTCACTTGACCGAGTTTGAAGTTGATCCGTCCGCTGGAAGCCTCGACATAGGGAAAGCGAGGACGCATTTCCGGACGGGTTTTCGTAGTGGGCGCCGAAGAAACCTGTGAGGCTCGCTCGACCAGTTCCTCCACGTTCCAGTGGCCATCGGAACGGCGAACCAGATTCAAGCTGGGACTGTCCAGGTCCAGGGTTCCGATCTCGAGACGGCCGCGCCACAGCGAGGTCAGCCGAAGAAAGGCGGTGACCGTATCGGCGCGCAGCATCGGTTCCGCGCCGTAAGTGGGGTTCTCAGCCACTACAAAATTTGAGAGCACGATCCCCGGGCGTGGCAGCAGCTTGAGCGCAATTCGCGAAACGGTGACATCGCGTCCCAGCGCCTGGCTGATGGCCTCCGCCACCCGTTTGCGGTAGCGATTCACGTTCACGAACGGAGGCACCAACACGGCCAGCAGAACGATCAGCAGGATCGCCCATATCGTTCGCCGTGCAGTGCGGCCCGGCATTAGTGCACCACGTGGAACATCCGGGACCAGCGCGTCTGATCAAAGAAATGGAACAGGATGTTGAACATCCACTGTATGCGATCTCCGAGGCTTTGCCGTTCATACTCGTCACGCGGGGTGACGAACGACCAGTAGATAAACATGGGACGCCCTATGATGTTCTCGCGCGGTACGAAACCCCAATAGCGCGAATCCAGGCTAACGTCGCGATTGTCGCCCATGGCGAAGAAGCTGCCCGGCGGCACCACCAGATCGCCTTCCTGCAGGTGTGAGGGCATAGTAAGCCGCCACTCCGGCGTTACCTGTTCGTAATCGCCGGCGGGCAAGTTGGGAAAATTATCGCGATAGCCGTTGTAGTCCCCTTTGCGGATGACATATGGCTCGTTGAGGCGCTCTCCGTTGCGGTACACTACCCCGTCTTGCAAATGAATGCGGTCGCCCGGAATACCCATGACGCGCTTAACCAGATAGAGTCCGGGTTGCGCCGGCGAGATGAAGACGAAGATGTCGCCGTGTTGAGGTTCGCGATAAGGAATCAGCTTCCCGATCCAACTGGTTTTCGGCGCCAGCAAAACGCGGTCAACGAAAAGGTGGTCGCCTATTAGAAGAGTGTTCTCCATCGAACTCGACGGAATGGTGAACGCTTGCAGCGCGAAGGTGATAATGAACAGCCCGGTCACCAGGACGATGGCGATCGAGGCAATAAATTCCGGAGTAGTCTCCTTCGGCTTTTCCGGTTTCTGCGCCGGGGCTGGCGCGCTCTTCACAATCTTTTTCGTAGCAGCCAAGTGCCCTCTTCCTTAAGTATTGAAAGGGACCCGCCTTCAGGCACGCCCGTAAAAAAGCAACTGATAAAAGCCCGGCTTTCAGCGGCCGGTGGAAAAGTAGGCGACAGGCTCCTCGAAGCGGCGCACCTTAAGTGCGTCGTTATCGGCCGTTTATTGTTGCCCTTCCGAGCGGGCTTCAGTCCGCCAGGAATCTGCTTTTCCACCTTTTTGCGGCCTCTTTAGCCGCTGAGGGATTTCGCTTTCCCGGTCCATCAAAATGAAGGTGTGCCGAGGTGGCAATTCCGGAAAACCGAATTCCCTCAGGGGCTGAAGCCAAATTGTTACCTTACCCTCTACGGCGCAGCTAAAGCTGTGCTCCTTCAAAGGCACCTTATTGCACGGTTCGCAACATGCGGCGCCAGCGCAAGTCCTGCAACATATGGGTAACGTCGTATGCCAGACTCGAAAGTTTATCAGACGTCACCCCGTCAATGGCTGCGGAAGTCGATCGCCGCACCGACCAGTAGATCACGAGTGGGCGGCCAACAATGTTTTCCGCAGGCACGAAGCCCCAATAGCGCGAGTCGGAGCTGTCATCGCGATTGTCCCCAAGCACGAAGAACGAGTCTTCGGGAACGATCAACTCGCTGTCTTCCAGCAGCTTCTTCACTTGCAGATACCATGGCGACGACATTCCCAGAACCAGCAAATTGCCGTCGGGAAAGTTATCGCGGAATCCATCCGGTTCCTCCCAGTGAAAGGTGGCATAGGCGTCGTCTTGCCGCGCCCCGTTGACGTAAACGTGTTTATCGATGAGCCTGACGCGATCGCCAGGAACCGCTACCACGCGCTTAACAAAGTGCTGCCGCGGATCCAGCGGATAGCGAAAGACAATGATGTCCTGCCGGTGTACCGGCCGGTAGGGCATCAGCCACCGCCAAAATGGCGAACCTCCATCGTGCACTTTGTTCACTAACAGGTAGTCGCCAACCAGCAAGGTTCTCTCCATCGACGGCGAAGGAATTTGGAAAGCCTGCACAATAAAAGCGATGACGAACACGGCGATCACGATGGTGGTGGCCAGCGACTGCAGGGAATTCATGCCGCCCGCGCGGCCGCGGGTCGGATGCCGAGACCCAGCAGCGATCGGCGCCTGGACAACAGTCTCGACGGATGACTGGGTGCGGACTTGATTCATGAATGTTTGGAAAACCGGCTGGGGGGATCGGTGTCCCTGATCCCAGAACCTCTCTTTAGCGATTGTAGAAAATGCCAAGCTTCCTGTGCCGCTCTTTGCTCAGCCAGCTTCTTAGTATTGCCCTCGGCGCGGCGAGCAAAGCCTTCCTCCCCGTCGGGGGCCGCCGGAACCTGTGCCTCCATGGTGAATACCTTGCGATGGTCCGGGCCTTCTTCCTTCACCAGCACATAGCGCGGCTGCGGACGTCCTCTGGCGTGCACCGCTTCCTGCAACGCCGATTTGTAATCAATCACAGGCAGCGTCTTACTGCCGCCCTGGTGCACTTCGGCGAGTCCGGGTTCCAGGATCGACTGCTGGATAAAACGATGCGCCACGTCCAGTCCCGCATCCAGGAACAGCGCGGCAATGACCGCCTCCAGCGCATCCACCAGGAGAGCCACCTTGTGACGGCCTCCACTTCGTTCTTCACCTTTTCCCAGGCGAAGGTATTGTCCGATCTCCAGGTCCCGTGCTGGGCGAAGCAGGTGCCGGGCGCTAACCAGGTGCGCGCGTAGCTTGGAGAGTTCTCCTTCCTGGTATTCGGGAAAGCGCTGGAAAAGTTCCCGGCTCACCACGAAACCGAGCACCGCGTCACCCAGAAATTCCATCTGCTCATTGTCGGCCGAGGCCGCAGGAGTTCCCTCGGTCGCGTTCTGCGATTCCGTCTGGCGGGCATAGGAAGCGTGGGTGACGGCCTGCTCAAGCAGAGCGCGGCGGCTGAAGCGATGACCAAGAGCTTCCTCCAACACAGAGAGGTCATGAGGTCCAGAGTTCATTTGAGTTCGATGGCTCCAACCTCCAGCACTGCCGGTCGAAGCCATCGCCATCCTTGCATCTCAATGTGGCGGTGTATTCGGCGAAGTCTGAGGCGGCGGTGTCTGAGTCGGCGCCTGCGTTGGCGGTGTCGTAGGGGCAGGCGTAGCTGGCACAGTGCCGCTTGGACCGGCTGCAGTACCGCCAGCCATCAGCTTCTGCAACCGCGCCTGTTGCTGCTTCGCCAGATTTTGCGCCGCGCTTCCCGCTGGTGCATATTGTGCCGCCTTGGTGGCGGAATCGAGTGCCTGCGGATATTGCTTCAGCTGGTCCTGGGCTACGGACAGGCGCAGAAATACTACCGCCTCCGGTTGCGCCTTGCTGGCCGCCACCGCTTTCTGCAATTGCTGCTCGGCGCCGGTGTAATCCTTCTTGGTCAGATCCACCATGCCCAGCGTGTCATACGCCATGGTTATAATTTGGGCCTTCACGGCTGCGACTCGGTCAGCGGGTGCTTCGGGTGGCGCCAGCAGTCCGTTAATGTTGTCAATTGCGCCCTGTGCGTCCTTGGCAGCTTCAGCCAGGCGCTGGTCGCGGTCCATATCGGTCTCGCGAGTGCCCTCCACCAAAGCCGAGCCCACCTGTACCAGCGGCACCGGATTGCTCGGATCTGCCGCTATGGCCTTCCGCCCCATTTCGATTACCTTGTCCGAATTGTTGGCTTGCCCATACGCGTTCATGGCGCGAATGTAGAGGGCGGCCTTCAGATCGCTGTTTGGATACTTGGCGGCGAAAGCGTTGGCTGCGGCTTCCATTTGGGCAGGATCAGTCTTAGTTACGGCAACTTGATACGCTTTCATTTCATCCTGCGATTTCGCCTGCAGCAGCTTGTGCCCGCCAGCCGTCGTAGACGGCGCCTGCGGAGTGCTGGAGGCAGTGCCCGTCGCCGGTGATTGGCTCTGGCCGTTCGGTGCCGGCGATTGGCCGCTGGGGCCCTGCATCGGCTTTGCCTGGGCCATCGCCATCGCTGCGGTTAGCAACAACACTAGTATTGCGAATCTCGATCTCATTACTGCTCGTCCTTTCTGCGGAAGAAACGCTGGTCCTTCTCTCAATGCGAACCTATTGCTGCTCCTGCTTTGCCGCTGGGGGCTGGTAGGGTTCTCTGATCCCGCCCTCCGCCGCCTTCTTGGTATCCGCCGACGCATCCCCGCCGCTCAGCGCCGCTTGATATTGCGCAACCGCGTTTTCCCGCTCGTCCTGCAAGTCCAGGATGCGCCCCAAATAAATGTGGCACCAGGCGGCTACGCGAGGATCCTTCGTCGTATTCAGCGCTTTTTGAAAGTTCTCCTGCGCTCCTTGCATGTTGCCGCTCATGGTGGCCGCCCGAGCCAGCACGAAATAAGCTCGCGCCGGATCCTCCTTTTCATTGAGCGCCTCTTCCGCCAGCTTTTGCGCTCCCGCTGGATCGCCGCTCCCCAGCTCTCGCTCGGCCAAGTCCAACTTCCGTTGAGATGCAGGTTTCGCGGCTCGCACCACCTCGGGCGTAGCTTGCGATGCAAACTCGATCGCGCTGGCGCGCTTCTTCTCCGCATCGACATTGATATTGTGCAGCCAATTTGGGAAGGCGTCCTGCAGGCCGGTATTTTCCTTCTCGAAGTCCTTCAATTGGTCGTAGAAGTAGTGGGTGAAGATGAAACCCTCGGCTTCGTCCCGCTGCAACATCGCTTGGCGTTCCTTGTCCGGCAACTTGGGATCGGACGGGGTGCGCGCTTCGATCGCCCGAATCAAACACTCCACCACCAGCAACCCCGGATCCACTTTGTAGTCCGTCGCCATGGGCGCCTTTTGCACGGCCACCAGGACTGGCTTTAGGCGATCCAGTGCCGTTGCCCGCTTAGCAATCAGAGGGTCGAGCACGAAGTGAAGATACGTATGCCGTAGTGCCTCCATGTGGATGTTATCGCCATTGGGCGAGATCACCAGATAGTAATAGTCCTGAAGGTAATTGCGCGAGTTTACCTGTCCCGGCGCGCTCATGGGCTCCAGATACACGGTAAAGCTGCGGCCCGCATACCCGGAGAGCGGCATCTTCAGATAGGTGTCGGTGGCAGTGATCATGTGCGCCACCGGTTCATGGTAGCGGTCGATCAGCGCAAGATATTCGCCCTGGTGCTTGAGCCAGATGGAATGCAAATTGGCGGCGGCGTAATACTGCCTGAGCAAGGGTACGAATCCGACCACATAAGTCGAATCCGGAGGCATGTCGGATTCCTTGACTCGGGGGGTGAAGTCTGGGGGCGGTCCCAGGTACAAGGCCAGCGAAACGTATTGCGCCAGGTCGTGCGCTCCATCGCTCTGCTGGTGATCGTGATAGAAGCGGCACATCTCTTTGGCGGCAGCAGCGGCGGCAGGCGATTTGCTGGTTTCGACGAGGTCGGCCCGAACTTCCATGCGGATGGGCGATGACGACTGCAATTCCTGATCGTATCCGCAAGCGTTCATGGCAGCTACCACGCTGAATAACGTCTCGCTCACGTCGAGCGTGGCCTTGGACTGCGCCCTTGCGGCGCAGGTAAGCGACGCCAGCACAAGTGGCAGGACAAACCAACGGCGAAAACAGCCCAGAAAAGCCTCCTGAAACGATTTCGGCGGGAACTAGTTTCTACTGGTCTCTACAGTTTACGAGCAGAGTCTGGGGCACGCAAATCGGAAACGTTCGGTAGGCCGGCCCGAACCTTACTAGGCCCAGCTTAGCGCCAGTTTCGCGACAGATTCCAGGAACCTGTCAGACTTTCTCCGTTTTGTCAGATTCGAGGATCACTTGCGCCATAGCCGACTGCTCGGTGTGGGTGATCGAAAGGTGGGCGTGGATTGCGCCTAGTTTCCGGGCGAACTCTGCTGCCTTGCCGTGAAAGACCATTGTGGGCCGTCCACCCGGCGCGCGCTTCACTTCCACATCGTGCCAGGTGACACCCTTGCTCCAACCGGTTCCGATGGCCTTCATGGCAGCCTCTTTGGCGGCAAAGCGTCCGGCGTAGCGCTCTGCCTTATTGGCCTTGGATTCGCAGTAACGGATTTCTTCTGCTGTAAAGACCCGCTCCAGAAAGCGCCGGCCAAAGCGCTCAATCGACGCCTTGATGCGATCTACCTCCGCAATGTCGATACCGGTTCCGACAATCATTAGAGCGACCATTCAATCGACTACGGCGCCGCCCCCAAGAGGCAGCACCCCAGCTTTCAACAAGGTAACATATTGAGAATGCTGGTTTTGAGCAGTGTACTTCGATGACCGGAGTAGCCCATGTGCAGGAACTCCTTTGGCTTTGCAGGCTTGGCTGGTATGATGAAGGGGCTCGATTGATCGACGTTGTACGCAGCAGTTCCTGCCTAGCAGCAATCCCTGCCTGCATCACATCCCGATCGAATTGCGCTATATCAACATCGAAGGAACTTGCATCATCATGGAACAAGGAACAGTTAAGTGGTTCAATGACGCGAAGGGCTACGGCTTCATCAGCCGTCAGAATGGAGAAGACGTTTTCGTTCACTATTCTGCAATTCAGACTAATGGCTTCCGCAGCTTGCAGGAAGGCCAGGCTGTCTCGTTCAACGTGGTCAAAGGGCCTAAGGGATGGCAGGCTGAGAACGTACAGGTTCTCTAGATCTCCGAGCAGAGAGTTTGGATGAGGGCGGCCACGTGGCCGCCTTTCTTGCGTTTGGGCGATCAGCCACCTGTCAGGCTCCGGTACTCCTATCTTGACGCGCGCGTGCTGCTTCCCAACCGACGCTCGACCGTGTGTGGACTTCAAGACTTCTTTCGCTTGGCAATACGCTCGGCAAGATGTCTCGACTCGTTTCAACCTCTGAGGTACATTCCTCTATAACCATTCCACCTACCATTGGAGGCCATCAGATGCGAAGAGCATTGCTATTCGCCATTGTTGCCGGTTTACTCAGTTCGGCTCTCGCGCAGAATCGGACAATTCCACAAAGCGGGATGCCGGGAGCGCAGGCAGCCTCCATGGGCAAGATCGGCTCCTCTGATGTTTGGCAAATGCCGCCGGCCTTCCTCGCCAATGCGCACAAAGCTTGCGATAGCGCTCCGCAGCCGCCTAGCTTTGCCGAGTGCTTCATTGCCCAGATGGCGAAGGCGGGAGCGCCAGCCACAGCCGTAGCCTTCACCCAGATGCTCTACCGTGAGAACGGCGGCGACGTGGGAATCATGAGCGGGTTCAATCCCGTCGGTCCGGTGGATGTAGCTTGGATCGTTTATCCCTTACGCGCCAACACTAATAACGGTTTGCTGCTGGTGAATGGCTCGCCCAAGATTATGAATGCGGAAGATCTTAAGCTGCTCGATCAGAAGGGAATGGAGCAGAGCTTTCAGTTTCAGGACCTGCAGAATCAGTTTCCCAAAGTCGGCGTATGGCCGGGCGATCGCGACGGAACCACATGGCCCAACACGCAACAAGGCCCGAATAACGGCCTGCAGTTCATCCTGGGCTATCCGCTGATTAATGGCTGTCACGCCTGTGCCCATGCCGGAATCGCATTGTTCACCTGGAACTTTGACGCTCAGGGAAAATTTCTGGGAACAACGTTCATGGGGCTCACTCCAGCTCCGTTGCCGGGCGGGAATGCTCCGCTGGCGAGTTCCGGATCGAGCCAACTTTAGAGCGGTATCAGGCAGGTGTAGTCCGGCGCAAGTACGGGTAGAGTGGCGCTTCAGCGCCACGTTGCAGCGAATCCCAAAGAACGAGCCGGCTTCAGCCGGCGACACTGCCCGCGGTTCTCATACTCCTGCTGCCGCCACACCTTCGTAATGCCTCTGAGTGCGCGGAAGCTTCGCTGCATAGCCCAGGAGTAAAAAAAGAGCTGTCGAGAGAAGGCAGATCGCCAGCCGGAGGCGGGCCAGCGGCAGTGGCGCCAGATCCATAAACTTGCCAAAGCGCCATGCGCCCCAGTTAATGACCTGTGTCGGCACCACGGCCCAGATCGCAATGTAGAACCACGCCCGCTCGGCGCCCTCGCCGACGGTGTCGCGCTTAGCACGCGGCGTCCAGTCGAAGACCGTCGCGAGAACCACGGCCAGCGCCAGCGGATAATAGCCATAGCGATAAAGATCGTGCAGCAGCCAGCGGCCATTGATGGAAGCCGCCATCAACCCGATAAGGTTGAGCGCGTAAGGCACGATGAGGTCGACCCACGCCGCCGTGTAACACACCACGCGATACGCCAAGTTAGGCTGGTGCACGCCGTAATGCGTGATGTAGGGTGCTGGCTCGCAACCGGGAATGCGCCCTTTGAAGCCGCGCCACGCCACGCCGGCAACCACGATGGCCAGCCAAATCCAATGGCACCGGTCCGGCCCGTGAGTGTAGAGGTCGTAGGTGAGCGGATATCCGGGGAGGACCCAGAATACCCAAATCCAGATGGGAGAATGCAGAACGCGATAGTATCCCTTATTGCGCTCGCGGAAGACGGCTTGTTTCATGGGCGAGTACCTAGGTTAGCGGTAATCCAGGGCAGCGCGCAAGAAACGACGAGCGCTATTCGCTATTCGCTTTTGCGCTACTCGCCATTCGCCTTTCGCTATTCGCAACGAACCCTGGAGCCGTCGATCGCAAGTTCCCTACCATCAGGGCCAATGATCCTCAACAAAGACGATGTGCCGGCTATTTTGCGAAATAGCGAATGGCGAATAGCGAATGGCGAATGGCGAGTAGCGAATAGCGAAATTCAGAACGCCTGCTGCGCGTCATACACCAGCTTTCCATCCACCAGGCGCGCCTCGGCCATTACCTTGTGTTCGCGCAAGGGGCGCTTGTCGTCGTCAATGTGCAGCACGGTGTTACCGTGCGCTGTGAGATAGTCGCTCACCAACATGCGGTGGCATTGGAAGTACACCCTCTCGGCACACATGATGGCCGTGTTTATCGCGTCTCCCTTTTCATTTGTCATCCCGGGCGTAGGCGGCCCGCCTTTGGCTACCGGAGTCGAGGCACCTGCTGTTCTTTCGACAATCCCCAGCAACCGCGCCACGCCCTGCGCGAATTCGTCCGTCAGCATGTAATCGGCGTAATTGCGGAACGAGTCATTGCGCAGGCCAGTGTTCGGCGAATCATTGCGGATCTTCTTGCGCCGTCCGCCGAGTTCCTTCATCCAGACGTAGGCGATGCCCTGCTTGGGAAGCTCGACTTCCAGCGATTCGCGATTGAAGTGCGGCATCCGGCGCGACATCGGGAAAGACCGGATGTCGACCAGGGTGCCGATGCAGTGCGCCTTAAGCGCCGCCACGAGTCCGTCGAGCGTACGCGTGGAGTGCCCGATGGTGTAAATGGTCGCCACTTACTTCGAGATGCTCTGCATCGCCGTGACGATGGCTTCTTCCTGTGACGGCTCAACGGTGCGCAGGTCGAGCAGCACGCGATCCTCCTCTACTCGCGCAATGATCGGCGTCTCCCACTGGCGGAGGCGCGCGCTGAGTTGATCGGCGCTAGCGCCTTCGCTCTTTAGGGTGAGCACTCGTGTCGGCAGCGTCGATCCCGGCGCAGCCCCGCCGCCCAGTACCGAGCGCGACTCGACAACTTCGACGCGCAAGTTTGGGCAGCTTGCCCGCAATCGCTCGGCTATCTGCTGCGCGCGTTGCTCGATCACCTCTTCGGACAGCCGCATCATGCGCACTGCCGGAATCGAATCGAAGTCCTCGCGAAGATACGCTAGCAGCGTCGCTTCCAGCGCGGCATAGAACATCTTGTCCACCCGCAGGGCGCGAAACAGCGGGTTGGCGCGAATCTTCGCAACCAGCCTAGGATCGCCGCTGATCAAGCCGGCCTGCGGGCCTCCCAGCAACTTGTCTCCACTGTAGGTAACCACGTCGACGCCAGCGTGCAGGCTGTCGACGATCATAGGTTCTCCCCGCACGCCGACGTTTCGCAGATCAAAGATCTCTCCGCTGCCCAGATCTTCCATCACCGGAATACTGTGCTTGCGTCCGAGCACGACCAATTCTTCCAGCGAGGGCTGCTCGGTGAAGCCGACGATCTGAAAGTTGGAGCGATGAACGCGCAGCAGCAGCTTGGTGCGCTCTGTGATTGCTCCCTCGTAGTCATCAATGCGGGTGCGGTTGGTGGTCCCGACTTCGCGGAGCATCGCGCCTGACTTCGCCATAACGTCGGGAATGCGAAACGAGCCACCAATCTCGACCAGCTCGCCGCGCGAAACCAGCACCTCTCCGCCCTCGGCCAGCGAGTTCAGCGCCAGCAGCACGGCGGCAGCATTATTGTTGACGACGATGGTCGAGACTTCGCGGCCGGCAGTGTTCAGCAATTTCGCAAACAAACGATCCACATGAACGTCGCGCTTGCCGCGTTCGCCAGTGCTGAGGTTGAATTCGAGGGTCGAGTATCCCTCAGAAACTTCCGCGACATGTTGCAGGGCTGCTCGGCTGAGCGGCGCACGACCCAGGTTGGTATGAAGGATGACGCCCGTGGCATTGATGACCGGCCGCAATGAATACGCCAGCGATTGTTGCAGCTTCTGTTCTATATCGCGCGGTAAATCATCCAGCCGGGATTTGATCTGTGCCTCGTCCAACTTGCCGGCCGCGATGTCGGAGCGCAATTGTTCCAATACCGTGCGGGCCGCGTCGAGCGCCGCGCTGCGGCCTTCGCACAGTACGAGCGCCTCGAGCAGGGGATCGCGCAGCAACTCGTCGATGGACGGCAGCAGGCGGAAGAGGGCGGATTGTGCGGTCGTTTTCAAAGTTGATTTATCTAAAAGTTGATTTCTCTAGGAGAACGGCACATTAGCACGCCCTTGACTTCATCGGAAGGTCTTGCAAAAGCTTCTTGGTATCGTCCGCCAGTTTCTGCGGAAACTCATCGTTCATCGCCCTTAACGCATAGATAAAAGTTATGCCTATGCAAGAGCAACAATTGAAAAGAGCGAGATCTCGAAATCTCTGCGCCGTTTTTCTGCTCGCGTGCACACTGAACTTGCCACTCTTCGCCGACAATGTGATCGTCGAGCGCTACTATGGTTGGGTGAACGTAATGCGAGGTCCAACGATACACTGTCCTGTAGCTAAATACACAATCGATTGGCTTTCCTGCCTTGTCAGTTTCAAATGAATCTGGTTCGGAAACCATATCCCTGATTGTCACGCCAGACCAGCTATATGGACTCGCGAACTTCGTCGCGAATCCCATCAATCTAGCGTGATCCGGAGAGGTCTCATAAGTGAGAGATGGAAAATAATCTGAGATCACTTTCATCCATTGTTCTCGATCCTTGCCGTAGTACTCCGCGAAACGCTGCGCTCGCTTTTCAGAATCTTTATTAGCGATGAATCGGACGGAGTAAGAAATATCGATTAGGGTTCGGGAGGAAGCAAACGCTTCATCCCAGAAACCGTTATCTATCAGACAGAGGACAGATTGGGCCGTAGTTAGGGATTTTGACATCAGAGCCAGCAGCACGTGGTCAAGATAGAGCTTGCGTGGGTACCAGCCCTTCCCATCCACAAAATCCACATATCGACTGAGGAGTCTTCGCAGTTTCGCTGTTGGTTTCACGGTCCGGAAGCCCTTCAGCGTTGATTATCCCACCTCCACCAACCCGTACCGCCGGTTCCAATGTCCGCGCAGATGCTGCACGGCGCGGGCGATCTCCTCTTTGCTCAGATCGGCGTTGGGTCCGGCGAGCACGTATTTTGCTTCGCGCCGCGCGGCCTCCAGCAATTCGCGATCGCGAAGCAAATTGGCCACCCGAAAGTTCGGCATGCCTGCCTGGCGCGTGCCGAAGAACTCGCCGGGGCCGCGTTGCTGCAAGTCGAGTTCGGCAATCTCGAATCCATTCTGCGTGCGCACCATGGCTTCCAACCGCTGCTCGGCTTCGACCGAAACCTTGCCACCGGTCATCAGCACGCAGTACGACTTTGCGCTGCCGCGTCCAATGCGCCCGCGCAGTTGATGCATCTGTGACAGGCCGAAGCGCTCGGCATGCTCCACGACCATGATGTTGGCATTAGCCACGTCCACACCGACCTCGATGACTGTCGTTGAGACCAGCACATCAATTTCACCGCGCTGAAAGCTGGCCATGGTGGCATCTTTTTCCTCGGCGCTCATGCGTCCATGCAGCAAACCAACGCGCAGGCTGGAGAATTCGCACTTGCGAAGCTGCCCATACATTTTGATTGCCGCCTTCAGTTCGCCTTCCATCGCACCTTCTTCGATCACGGGGTACACGATGTAGGCTTGCCGTCCCGCAGCGACTTGCTTGCGCACGAATTCCCAAACTTCCTCCGAGCGCTCGTCGCCGACGCGCCGCGTGGTGATGGGCGTGCGTCCGGGTGGAAGCTCGTCGAGGACGCTGGTGTCGAGGTCGCCATACAGAGTGAGAGCGAGGGTGCGCGGAATGGGCGTTGCCGTCATCACCAGCACGTCGGGTTCGGCTTCATTCGTCTTCTTCATCAGGCGGAAGCGCTGCAGCACGCCAAAGCGATGCTGCTCGTCCACGATCACCAACCCCAGTTTGTCGAACTCGACCGTCTCCTGAATGAGCGCATGAGTACCGATCACCAGCTGCGCGTTGCCCTGCGCAATGTGATGACGCGCCTGTTTCTTGCGGCCAGATTCCTGCGACCCGGTGAGCAGCACAATGCGATATCCGGCGGGCTCGAGGATGCGCCGTGCAAAGAGGTAATGCTGCGTCGCCAAAATCTCAGTAGGTGCCATTAGTGCGGCCTGGTAGCCGTTTTCCATCGCAATGACGGCAGCTTCCAGGGCAACGATAGTTTTGCCCGAGCCGACGTCGCCCTGTAACAAGCGCCGCATGGGAGCGGGTTCGGCCATATCGTCGGCGATTTCCTTCAGCACTCGCTTCTGCGCCGCCGTCGGATGGAACGGCAGGATTCGCTTCACGGCGGCGCGTACGCTGTCGCTGATCTGGAATGCAATCCCCGTCTGGGCGCGCATCTTCCGGCGCTTGAGTTCCAGTCCGAGTTCGAGGAAGAAGAGTTCCTCGAAGATAAGGCGGATATGCGCCGGGGTGCGCGCCGCCTGCAAATTCGCCAGACTCTCACCAACCTCAGGCCAGTGGGCCTGCCAGAACGCGCGGCGGCGATCGATCAGGCCCATGCGCCCACGGACGGCGGGCGGGATCGCATCCGGCAGGTCCTGGTCGAGACTCTCAAGCATGGCGTGGATCACGCGCCGGAACCAGCGCGCAGTAAGACGGCCGTTGCCGGCAGTTTCGTAAATGGGAACGATGCGACCGACCTCGAGTGATTGCCACTCGGGTTCGTCGTCCCTGCCGTTGCCCTGGGTTGCGGTGGGATCGTGCAAAATCTCGAACTGCGGCTGGATAATTTCGAAGCGATGGCCTCCATGATCGCCCGCGTCCACCTTGCCGTAGAGCGATAGCAGCATGCCGGCGCGAAACTTGTCTTGCAGATAGGTGGCGTTGAACCACACGCACTTCAGAGTGTCGCGACCCTGGCCAACAGTCATCTCGAAGATAGGCATGCGGCGGGTGCGGAACAACCCGAAGGTGCGCACCTCGGCAATAATGCTGGCCATCTCGCCGGCGCGCAGCTCGCCAATGCCGCGCGGATTGAGCCGATCTTCGTAGCGGAACGGCAGATAGTAGAGCAGGTCCTCGACCGTGCTGATGCCCTTCTCCAGCAGAATTTGGGCGATCTTGGGCCCAATGCCTTTGACGAACTGGACGTTGGTGGCGAGGTCGAGCACAGAAGGATGGTAAATGAAGCAGCGCTTTCCGCTATTCGCTATTCGCCTTTCGCTATTCGCTCTTCGCTATTAACTTGCGAGATCGACACCACAAAGATAGTGTCCACATTCGATCGAAATCACCTACATTAGGGAAGGCGTTGATTGGCCGAAAGCGAAAAGCGAAGAGCGAAAAGCGCTTCGCACTGCTCTTCTCGCATCGAATGCGCCATTGCTGGTGTCCAACAAGTGCGTGCTTCGAAGAATTTTAAAGCAACTGATTGCGGTGGTTCTGGGCAGCCTGCTGTATTTCTTTGTACTGATGCCACACCTGCCGCCGTCGGGTCGTCATCAACCTTTCCGGATTGATATCGGATTGCTGATCGATGCTTGGGTGTGCCTGGTCCTGTATGGCGTTGTCGAGTGGCTCGATCGAAGATGGCGGAGCAAAGACAGAACAAGGGAGGGCCGCAAAGAATGACGTTTACTAAGGCCTACGACTCTGAGTTGTCATCACGAACGGCCTTTAGGCCGCGAGGGATCTGCTGTTCTCTATCCGTCATTCCAGGCGCAAACGACAGCAGATTCCTCGCTTCGCTCGTAATCGCAATTTAGAATTCGCGCTCGGCTCCGAAGCCGTTCATCATTTGCTGCAGATCGAGCTTCTGCTGCTCCATCTGTTTCTGGAGTTCTTGCATTTCCTGCTGAAGCTGCGGCGTCAAGTTCTTCATCGACTCCTGGATATCATGCCGCATCTGATCGAGTTGTTCCTGGGTAGGCTGCGCCGACTTCGCAATGTCCCGGGTCATCTTGTCGATCTGCTTCTGAGTCGGCTTCGCGGACTTTGCAATTTCGCGGGCCACCTTTTCCATATCTTTTTGTTTTATCTTCATCGACTTTTCAATTTCGCGGTGCATCTGTTCCAGTTGCTCTTGGCTGGGCTGCAATTCCGCCAGCATTTCCTTCTGGCTAGCCTCGATCTGCGGGCGCAACTTCTCCATTTCCTGCCCTAGGGCCTGCATCTGATTCTCAACATCACCCCAGTCTGGACCAAGCCATCTTGAGGAATCTGCCGGTGCTGGAAGATGCATCACGACGGTTTGTTCGTGCTTCTCGCGGACCACGGTGACCGATATCTGACTTGCCTGTACTCCCATGGCGCGCCGCCAGTCAGCCATGTCATGCACGGGTTCGCCGCTCAATTTAACGATCACGTCGCCAGCCTTCAAGCCGGCCGCGTCAGCGGGACTGCCTTTTTCCACCGAGCGCACCAAAACGCCCTTCCCTGCCGGAACATTGAAGAAGTCGGCCAATTGCGGACACAGACTTTCCACCACTAAGCCATGACGCGAAGAAAGCACGGTGACCGACGGGACATCCATACCGTTGATCGCACCGGGGGCCACCACTGGACCGGTCCACCGTGGAGCTCCAGCAACGAAGCTCTGCGCGTGGGACGTCACTCGCGGCCACTTTCCAAGCGTCACCTTGACGTCTTTCGTTTGCCCGCTGCGGACCACCGTCAAAGTCACCGTCTTACCGGGGCGGGTCCCGTGGATCAGGTTCCCCAATTGTTCAGGGGACTCTATCTTCGAGCCGTCTAAACCAACGATGACATCATTTTCTTTCAATCCCGCCTTACACGCGGGACCATCCTGGTCGAGATCGGTAATGACTGCGCCGTTGGGATTGGCTAACTTCAATGCAGACACCTGTTGCGGCGTAACCTGATCGATGTGCACACCGAGATAGGCGGTCTCACGCGAATCCGGCCGCGCTGGAGTCGGCGACGGGGGTTCGGCCGATGCCGGCGCCACGATTGCAATTGCCAACAGGCTTAAGACTAAAGCGTGCATAAGCATCGTAATTTTGCGCATAATTCCTATCCTTAACGGGGACGCCGAAAATCGATCTGTCCGATGATGGTGCGGACCTTCAACACCGGACCGCCCCCATTTAACGCCCCCTCGGCATACATGGACCTGGGGACAAGATTACTGCCTTCCTTGGTGATGCGCAGTCCGGAAAAGTCGGAGACAATGCCGTGCCCTGTCGCCATGTCAGAGGAGGCATGCACGGTCACCGGCAGGTCGTTTGGCAAATAGACGGTCACGTCACCGGCGGCGGTGTGTAGCGATGAATCGCTGAAAGTGCCACGTTTGCCCACAAACTCAGCGGTAATTCCGCCTGCTCCCGTTTCTACTTGAACACCCTGACCCAGGTTGAACAATTCCACGCTGCCGCCACCGGTGGTCACCCGCACCCGTCCCCGGGCGCTATCCAGATGCACACTTCCCGCAGTCGTTTCCGCCTGAACGGCTCCCGTCACATCTCCCAGCCGGAGATTGCCGCCGCCGGAGCTTACTCCCAGATCGCCGTTACACTTGTGCACCTCAATGCTGCCCGCGCCGGTCTGGATGTTGGCTCCCTTTGCGGAACCGAGGAACACCTTGCCACCGCCGATGTTCACGCGCGTTTGTCCGGCAACATTCTTAATGTGGACGTCCCCTCCTCCGTTGGTGAGTGAAAAATCTCCACCCAAGCGGCCGACCTCCACATTACCGCCACCGCTGCTGATCTTCACCGTACCTTCCAGATCGTCGAGCTTCACCCATCCGGCGCCCGTCGCGCCCACGACCGTAGCCGCAATGGAACTAAAGTTGAGCGCACCGCCCCGCGTTTCCACTCTCACCATCTCTAATCGCCGGGGTATCTGCACAACAAACTCAGCATTGAATCGCTCCAGGTTCCGGTTCGCCAGCCTGCCTTCGATGAAGGCGCCTTCCGAATTCTTTACCGCCGAAATACGCATTTGCTCGAATTGGCGGCGCGCCGCTTCCTCGCTGCCAGCGTATGAACGCTTTCGAATAACATAGGTCACGCTGGACGAACTTCCCTGCACCTGGACCGATCCCACGTCGGTGGTAATGCGAACCTGACGGGAAGCGGGTAATGTCCCAGTGATCTCTTCCACCCACGAATTGCCGTCACGGTAAACTCGCGATTCCTGCGCCCACAACGGAATCGCAAACGCCATCGCCAGTAAGGCGGCAGCCGCTTTCCATCTGCGCCTGCCCGCGGCATGCCATCTGCCGATGTCTTTACGCCGCGCCTTTCTCACCACCGCTCTAAATTGCCAACCCTGCTTCAACCAATCCCCTTTCCAGGAGCGTATGCACGAAGATCTGAACAGCGTTCCGCCTAGTAAATGTTGGGCATCGAGGCTAGCACCCGCCGCGACTCGGTGCGAATGTACTCGCTGGGATCTTCTTTCGACAACTGTTGCAGCGCCATGCGCACGCTGCTGTCGGCGCGGACCGGTTCCAGCGCGTGCAGAGCTCCGCTACGCACTCCCAAATTGCTGTCGTTCAGCAGGGCTTCGAGCACGGCATTGCGCACCCGGATGTCTTGCTTTACGTAGGAGCCAAGTCCGTCCAGCGCCATCAGCCGTACCCCGGGATTGCTGTCGTAACGCAGCGCATAGGTCAGGGTCTCTCGCACGCGAGGATCGTTAGCCTTGCTGGTCAGTACATCCACGGAATTCAACCGCACTCCGGAATTCTCGTTACTTTTGGCGGCATACAGTAACAGGTCCTGCACCTTCGGATCAGAGGCTGACCCCTGGACCGAGGCGGGCATGCGCTTGTCGTATTGAACTTTGACGTTATCGCTGCCAGGCTGTTTTTCGATGGAGGTGATGCCACCGATGGCGGCTTCTACCGGAGCCACCGTGGGCGTTGCGGTAACTGGGCCCTTCACGCTGTACATGGCGCCGATGCCGCCGCCGAAGCCGACCATGAAGATAATCATGGCGAGCGCGGGCGAGAAGCGAACCTGGCGCATCCATGCCAAGGGGTCGAAGGCGAGGCGATGGTACCAGGCACGATTCTGCTGAGCGGTTTCCAGCGACTCCTGCAGGCGCATGCGCGCCGCCGCCAGAAAGCTCGCCGACGGCTCTTCTACCGGCAGCGCATTCATTTGCTCCTGGAATTCCTGTTGCGCCGCAAGCTCAGCCGCGCAATCCTGGCAGCGCCGGATGTGCTGCTCCAATTCGTGGCGCGCGTCGTCAGCCAGCTCGTCGTAAAGATAAAGCGCCGTGTTCTGTTGTACCCATTCGCAATTCATGATGACTTCCTCGTGCTTCTTCCCGTACCGTCACTTCCCTTCATTCCTGTCGTCCCAACCGAGGACTTCAGTCCTTTATTCCTGTCATCCCCACCGAGGACTTCAGTCCGAGCGGAGGGACCTGCTGTTCTGTCCGTCACAACGACTTTTTCCACAGCCTCTATAGTTCGCCTTACCGAACGCTCTTCAATGCGGCGCGCAGTTTCTGTGTTCCGCGGAACAGCGTGTTCTTCGCCGTCTCTTCCGTAGTATTCAAAATATCGCCAATGGTGCGCAGCTTCAAACCCTGATAGTGCTTCATTTCAAACACCATGCGCTCGCGCGGAGTCAGCTTCTGCAGTGCCTTGGCAATATTCGCACCCAGTTCGCGGCGCATCAGGTCGCGCTCCGGACTTGCTCCCGATCGCTGGTCAGCAACCTGGTCAAGCAAGTCGTATGTACCGCCTTCCGAGTCGGTCGTAACCCCTGAATCTTCTTTGCGCACCTGCCGCTTGCGCAACAGATCGAGACACAGATTGGTCACGATGCGGTAGATCCAGGTATAAAACGAGCACTCGAAACGAAAATTACCGATATTGCGGTAGGCCTTGAGGAACGCCTCCTGGTAAATGTCCTGAGCGTCCTGCTCTGAGCGCGTCAGGTGATAGGCCAGACGCAGCACGGCGCCGTCGTACTGGCGTACGAGTTCCTCGAACGCGGCGTGATTGCCGCGTTGCGCTTCCCGGATCAGTTCCGTGTCATTCATGCGGCTCTGGGCCTGCCCCACTATGGACCCTCGATTAGAGGGCGTTGAGGACGTTTTGTCCGCCTCCCGCCACGCCACGGAAGGACGAAGCCCCGGGCCAACCGTGAGAGGAACTGCTACCGCTTCGGCCGGCATGCTGGTTTCTACCTATATCTGCAATTAGCAAGCTCAATTCGAGTGCCTGCAATTACATAGACGGGAAAGAGAGGAAACCGTGAGCGGCCATTATAGACGCCCTCACTGAGTAGATACGTAGCGGGAGCAGAACGGTTCACGGGAGGCAATTCCCGGTTCTTGACGGATTTTTAATTAGCTAAATAGATTTAGCTAATGAGCTACACGGTACACCAGGCAAAGACCAACCTCTCGCGATTGATCAAAGAAACTCAGAGCGGCAAGGAAGTTGTTATAACGCGGGGCAAAAGATCCATTCGATCGCGTGTTCGCGGCCCAAGCTCAGGCCACAGGCTGGCCGATCATCAGCGCCGATCCTGTCTTCGATCACTACGGCGTACGCCGGATCTGGTAAACAAGGGGCCGGCGAACCGGTAACGCGTTACGCCTGCGTGGCGAGACAATGGATGCCTCGCCTTCCGGTAAGACTCCCCGGCGCGGAATTCACATCCGCAAGCCTGTCAACCCAGACTGCGAAAGGGGTTTTACTCTTCGGCTTGGGCGCCGGCTTCTTCCGCCGGAGCGGCTTCTGCCGACGCCTCTTTGTTGATGACGACCTTGAGCTGCACAATTACGTCCTTGTGCAACTTCACCGGCACATTGAACTCGCCGACATGCTTTAGAGGCTCGTCGAGTTGGATTTTGCGGCGATCGATCTGCAATCCCTTATGCTCGAGTTCGTGTGCGATGTCGGCCGAAGTGACGGAACCAAACAGTTGATCACGCTCGCCCGACTTGCGGGTGAAGCTCAAGCTCACGGCTTCGACCTGCTGCGCCAGGGCCTGGGCGTCGCCCTTCTCGCGGGTGGCACGTCGCAGCGCCGAGGCCTTCATCTGCTCAATGACGGCGCGGTTGGCGGCGGTGGCTTCAATCGCCAGCTTCTTGGGGATGAGATAGTTGCGGCCGTAGCCTTCGGCGACCTTCACTACTTCGCCGCGGGAGCCGAGCTTGGTTACGTCTTCTTTCAGAATGACTTCCATGAATAAACTCCGTCGAATCTTATTTTTTGCGAGGCTTCGACTTAACGCCCTTCGCCTCTACTGCCGGCAGCAAGGTACTAGAAGCCACCTCGTAAATCCCTTCTGTATCAGCGCATGTCTTCAGACGTGCCCTGCGCAACCAGTCCCTGATCCCTAGCCCCTGATCCACTGCTTCTATCTTCCCCCGAACGGCAGCAGCGCGATGTTGCGCGCCTGCTTGATGGCGTCGGCCAAGCGCCGTTGGTGCGGTGTGCACACCCCGGTCAGGCGGCGAGGCACGATCTTCCCAGCCTCTGACACAAATCCTGACAGCAACCGGACGTCCTTGTAGTTGATGCCGTCGATCTTCTCGACGCAGAACTTGCAAACCTTCTTGCGGCGGAAGAATTTCCTCCGCCGCCACCACCGCCTCCGGGACCTCCAGGACCACCGCCGGGCCTTCCGCCGGGACGAGGTCCGCGCGGCGCACCGTAGCCGCCGCCCCCGCCGCCGCCTTCGCGAGGCGCACCACCGTCCGCCCGCGCCGCAGGTGCGTCAGTCGTTGCGGCGCCAGCTCCGGGGGCCGCATTCCTATTGGATTCGTCTGCCATGATTCTCCTTCGGGGCCTCGCAGGCCCTACTTTGTTCGTCTAGCGCCGTAGCGCGATCATGCCTGATATCGTCGTCCTGAGCGGAGGTTTCCTTTTTGCGAACCTCTCTCTGGCGAGGATGCCGTTTCCGAATTCACCACCGGCTACACTCACGAACTTTTCGTTCTGCGTGCCGCTAGCTTCCGCCTTCCAGGCGGATTATCCGGTGCTCATGAATTTCTGCGACGTGCAACAGCCGAGCCGTACCTTCGGCGATCTCACCCACATACTTACTCAAACTACCAACATGCTCTCCGAGCTCGCCAAAGCGTTGTCCGAGCTCACCGACCTGCTGCCCAATCTCACGCACATCCTTGGTGAGCAACTCCACGGGCTGAGACAAGGCTTCGTGGCGCACTACCAACCGATCCAGACGTTCGTCGATCATCATGTCCTTCTCTCCTGCACGTCACTTGTAGGTTTTCCCGACAACGCCCTGCGCGCTATAAACCAGTCCGGCAAGTTACGCGCTAACCGGCTCCGATTCGGCGCCTGCTGGCGAAGCCGGCTCGGGCTCGACGTTGCTTCCGGGCCTGCGGCCACGGCGGCTTCTGCCGCGGCTTCGGCTGCCGCAGACGCGGCTGCGGCCTGGCGTCCCTTGCCGCGGACCTTGGTGTCGCGGATTGCCTTAATCTTGGCCAGCCGCTTCTGCTCTTCATCGATTCGCACGGTGATGAACTTGATCACCGGTTCCGTCACGCGCAGGCGGCGTTCCACTTCCTTCACCATGGCGCCTTCGCCTTCCAGGACCATCAGCATGTAAATGCCATCCTGGAACTTGCGCACCGTGTAGGCCAGCCGGCGCTTGCCCATGCGCTCCATGCTTTTCACCGATCCGCCTGCACCGCCGACCTGCGTCTCCAGGCTCGGAGATCAGTTTGTCCTGGTCCTCTTCCAGCATGTCGGGACGGACGATGAACATCAATTCATAAGTACGTTGCATTCTGTTTTTCTCCTGAGCTGTCGGACTTCTGCCATCCGCCGTCAGCCATCAGCTCTCAGCTAAATCGCCGGGTGCCCCATCCTTTCGCACGCTTTTGACGAAAGGGTGGGATTCCATCTTTCTTGTCCTCAGTTCTGTTGTCATCCCGAGCGAGGACTTCGGGCTGCCTTGCTTTGCAAGTCGTCCGCCAACCACATCCTGATGACCAAGTTCTGAAGCGAACGCCCAACAAAACTCAAGTCGCTTGCTGCCATAGCTCTTAACTAGCCACTATCCCTTGACTCCTGGTCTTCCGCCTTGCGATTAAAGCGGTTCATGGCCGCCTGCACGCCTTCGCCGAGAATGACTCGCACCGCCTCGGCCGCCAAATCCAAAATCTGGTCAACCGCCGGAAGCTGCGACTTCTTGAACTGCGACAACACATACCGTGCGCCGTCGCCCACCGGATGATCGGGCGCAATTCCCATCCGGACGCGCATCGATTTCCTGCGTGCCCAGCGCGTCAATCACCGATTCCACGCCGTTGTGTCCCGCCGAGCGGCCGCGTGGCCGGACCCGCAAAGTCCCGAACGGCAGGTCCATCTCGTCGTACAGCAGCACCAGGTCCTGCTCCGGCTGCACTTCGTACTCGCGTACCAACTCGCGCACCGCAGCGCCGCTCAAGTTCATAAAAGTTTCCGGCTTGGCCAGCACCACTTCGTGGCCGGCGATGCGCGTCCGCGCCGTTTGCGCGCGGCAGTTGCGATTGTCCACGCGCACGCCGCATTGTTCGGCAATGCGGTCCACCGCCAGAAACCCCAGGTTGTGCGGTGTGAACTGGTATTCGATGCCCGGATTGCCGAGCCCGACGATCAGCTTCACAGCGCTTACTTCTTCTTCTCAGGACTTCTCGGATTTCTCAGCCTTCTCCGGCTTGGCTGCCTTGTCGCCACCCTCGGCAGCTTCGCCTTCGGTCTCCTGCTTGCCTTTCTTGATGACCTCGGGCTCGGCCGCCGCCGCTTCCGCTTCCACCGCACCCTCGACCGGCGCGGCTTCCACAACTTCCTTGACCGCGGTGACGTGGGCAACGGCCTGGTTCTCGTCGGTGATGAACTTCACCTTGGCGTCGTGCGCCAGGTCCGAGACGCGAATCGTCTGGCCGAACTCCAGCGTGCTGACGTCGGCAACCAGGTGGCCCGGAATGTCGCCCGGCAAACATTCGATTTCGACCTCGCGCAGCATCTGCTCCAGGATGCCGCCCTGCAACTTGACGCCGGGAGCTTCGCCCTTGAGCACGATGGGAACGCTCACGCGCAAAACCTTGTCCATGGCGATGCGCTTCAGGTCCACGTGCAGCAGCGCACTCTTGATGGGCTCAAACTGCCAGTCCACGATCATCACCTTGGCGGCTTGGCCTTCCAGGCTGAGATCGAAGATCGAGTTGTGCCCCGTCTCCGAATTCAGGATCCGCCTCATCTGCTTGGGATCGACAGCGATGGCTTGCGCCGGCTGGCCCGCGCCGTATACGACGGCCGGAATCATGCCGCTGGCGCGTAGCCGGCGGGCGTCATTCTTGCCGCCACCTTGCCGCGGCTTGGCTTCTACGTTTTTGTCTGCGGTTGCTGTAGCCATAATCTTGTCCTTTATAAAAACAATCTGCTGACCGAAGTCTCCTCGTGAATCGACTGAATGGTGCGCCCGATCAATCCCGCGATCGACAGCACCTTGATCTTGGGCTCGTTGCGTCCCGCTTCCGTCAGCGGGATGGTGTTGGTCACCACCACTTCGGCCAACCCCGACTGCGAAATTCGTTCCACTGCCGGCCCGGAAAGTACCGGATGGGTGGCGCAGGCATAGACCTCGCGCGCGCCCGCGTCCAACAACGCCTGGCATGTCTTCACCAGCGTACCGGCGGTATCGATAATGTCGTCGAGGATGAGACAGGTGCGGTTGGTCACGTCGCCGATGACGTGCATCACCTCGGTCACATCCGTTTCCACGCGGCGCTTGTCCACGATGGCCAGCGCCGATTCCATTTTCTTGGCGAAGAAGCGAGCGCGCTCCACGCCACCTGCATCCGGCGAAACCACGGTCAAATCCGGAAACTGCTTCTTCCGGAAGTAATCCACCAACACCGGCGACGCGAACACATGGTCCACCGGGATATTGAAGAACCCCTGGATCTGCGGCGCGTGCAGATCGACCACCAGCGCCCGATCGGCTCCCGCCGTAGTCAACAAGTCGGCAACCAGCTTCGACGAAATCGGCACCCGCGGCTTGTCTTTACGGTCCTGCCGCGCGTAGCCGTAGTACGGAATCACCACCGTGATGCGGCGCGCCGAGGCGCGCTTCAGCGCATCAATCAGCAGCAGCAACTGCATCAGGTGCAGGTCCACCGGGTCGCACGTAGGCTGCACCATGAAAACATCGGCCCCGCGCACGTTCTCTTCGATCTGCACATAGGTCTCGCCGTCGGAGAACCTGGAGATGCATGCTTGCCCAAGCTGCAAGCCCAGGAACGTGCAAATGTCGCGAGCCAGAGCATCGTTGGCCGTCCCGGAAAAAATCTTCCACTTGTCATCCTGGCGCGCCCGCACCGGCTTCGGCTTGGCATCAGCTCCGGGATGAGTCTGCTTGTCCGACTGCTGTGCGACCGTTGCCGTGCCTTCCCCAGCTACGCCCGCCGTATGCACTGCGCTCGTTTTTGCCGCCGTTTCCATCGAATCAAATACCCCCGCTTAACCTGGTTGAGTTACACGCTGGGTCTTGAATAGCCGCTGTTCGCCGTTTGCTTTCGCCTTCGCGATTGGCTATTAGCCGTTAGCTCTTAGCTCTCAGCCTGCAAACCTTGAACCTGAGTTCTATCCACTAACAACTAGCCACTATCCACCGAGTCTGGCTGGGCGGCTAGGATTCGAACCTAGACAAAGTGCTCCAAAGGCACTTGACCTACCATTAGTCGACCGCCCAGTGAAGCAAGCTGTCAGCTATCAGCCGTCAGCTTTCAGTTGCAAACCTGAAGCTAGGTGCCCCATCCTTTCGCCCGCCTTTGGCGAAAGGGTGGGAGCCGGAAAATCGAAACTGCTTTCACACAAAGACCTGCTGCCAGTACTCGTCGCGAGTCGAGCGTTGTCGTCGCAACTGCCTGGTGTCCCGAGGCGCTCATGCGGGCCGCCGCCGCTGCGCCTCTTCGCCGGAACCGAACAACCCATACAACGTTGACCCGGAGCCGGACAGTGACGCATAATGCGCACCCTCGCGCTCCAAGACACGTTTTACCTCACGCAAATCGGGATACTCTGGAAAGACGACGCGTTCGAAGTCGTTCTCGATCCCGGCTCGGACGAGGTCGAGAAGCGGTGTCTCGGCCCGGTCCCCGCCTATCGCGGGAACACCGGATGCAGTTTCCCTCGCGGATACGGCTCGCGAGGAAACACTCAGCCAAGCATCCACAGCCTGACTGAACTTGTTAATTGTACCTGTGGCTCCAGCGCCGGTCAATCCAGCTTCTCGCGCGACCAACTCGTCCCATCTTGCAAACGCCTTTGGAGTCGAAACGGCGATCGCCGGCGTCACGATCACCAAGTGCATGCGTGGCAGATCTTGCAGCGGATAAACTTCTTCGCCGTGACCTACACCCAGCACGGTTCCGCCGATCAAGAAGAGAGGCACGTCGCTGCCTACCTCGGCGGCGATCCGCATCTTGTCCTCGGCGGAAATTTTCGTTTCGAGCGCACGCTCCAGACCCAGCATGGTTGCGACTGCATTGGACGAGCCCGCTCCCATTCCACCTTGCACCGGCAATCGCTTATCGATCTCGATGACGACCTTGCCAACTTGAGCCATCTCGCGATTCTGGTTCTGAAAGTGATCCTGATTCTGAAAGTGACTCCTGGCTTTGAAAGCGGTCCTGGCTTTGAAAGTGACTCTGGTTTTGAAAGGGCACGGCTTTAGCCGTGCCGCCGAGAACTCCCTCAGGACTGGGCTTTAGCCCCTGAGGTACCTCGGTCTGCGTCCATTTATGAGATGGCTTCCATCTTGGACGGCCCTCAGCACGCGCTCGGCAACCTTGTAGCAGGTGTTGGATTCATCGAGCGGCACGCGCGGATTGTTGCAGCGAATCTCGATGCCGGAGCCGGTCTGCACGTCCACCCGCATGACGTCATGCAGCGCCAGCGTCTGATAGATGGTTCGCAGCTCGTGAAAGCCGTCAGCCCGCGCTGGGCCGATCTTCAGTCCGAGGTTGATCTTCGCAAATGAGCGGATGGCAATAGGCATGGGATCAGGCTGAGGATAGTGGTCAGGCAGTGTAGCAAGGCACATCGACGGGAGCTCGGAGCAGGAACTCACTATTCAAGTGCGCACTGTTCAATGCCCTTGCCGTTGACACTCGCTTGATCGCTCCCTCTACGTCGCTCAACAACGAATTCGTCGTTTGTCCCTGCAGCTCCGCCTGGAGTGACTTGTACTTCGACAATGCTTCCGTGGTGTTTCCCGCCATTTCTGCCAGGAACGCAACCATGAATTCCCGCACCCGGCGCACGTCCTGATCGCCGGCGCTTTGGGAGGCCAGCCAGTCGTAGGTGGCCAGCGTCTCTTCGGGCTTTAAACCAGCCCCGATGAGTACCTGTCGCAGCCCCTCCGGATCGCTGGTTCTGAAATAGAAGACGCGGTTATAGATGTTGTTGCAATAGGCCGCTTTGATTGGCTCCTGGTTTACTCGCATTTCGTTGGCGATGCGGAGCAGTTGTGCATCCTCGGTATCGGAATGTTCGTTATTGAAGGCGCTTAGTTGAAGCTCCCGGACAAACGCGCGCTCCCGCCCGCTCGCCAGAGCCGCCGAGAACTCCCGGTTGGCGTCTTCCACCCTACCGTTATTCCATAGAATCCAATGACCCGCCATGGCATGCGCGTAAGGGTTCTGCGGATCAATCTTCAACGCATCATGATAGCTGCGGGCGACCAAGTCGCGGTCAGCCGAATTCTCCCGATAGCGCAGAAAATTCGCCCACCCAATATGAGCGAGAATGTCGGCCGCCGCCGGGCCCTTGGCATTGCTCAGCGCCTTGTCGAGCACCGGCACCAGTTGATTCGCGAGATCAGTAAAACTCTTGTCTTTGGAGGAGTGCGCGGTTTCCAGCCAGAGCATGGCGGCCTGGGCCTCGCGCTGCTGCGCTTGGCGATCGATAGGGTCTAGTTCCGCCGCGTGCTTAAAGCTCGTCGAAAGCCGCAGGATAATCCCCGCGCTCCTGCTGCTGTTCGCCGGACTTCATCGCCTCGGAGAACTCTGTGTGATGAATACGGAAGTTCTGCATCAGGCCGGTGACCTGATTCAAGGCCAGGAGTAAGGAGACTACCGCAGCCGCGCCGCCAACCCACTTCAACGCTGTTGCCACCGGCGTGCTCTTCCGGGAAGGCTGTCCGCTCTCGTTGGATCCGCCTGGATTCCGGCTGCGGGCTTGCCGCCATAGGGCTGGTTCTCCTCGCCACCCGTTCGCTGCAGCTTCAGCTTCGGCTGCGGAACTTGGACAGCAGCCGCAGGATCTCGAAGTAGAGCCAGATCAGCGTGATCATCAGCGCGAAGGCGCCGTACCACTCCATGTACTTGGGAGCGCCCATGCGCGCGCCGTTCTCGATCAGATCGAAGTCGAGGACGAGGTTCAGCGCCGCAACCGCCACCACGATGAGGCTGAAGCCAATCCCAATCGGGCTTGAACTGTTGATCGCCGTGAAGTGCACGCCGAAGAATCCCAGGATGAATTGCAGGAAATAGAACACGGCAATGCCGCCGGTGGCCGCCACGATGCCGAGCCGCAGCTTGTCCGTCACCTTGATGAGGCCGGAACGATAGGCGAGCAACATGACCAGCAGCGTGCCAAAGGTCAGCGAGACGGCTTGGATGGCGATGCCGTGATAACGCAGCTCCAGCATGGCGGAGATTCCGCCCAGCACCAGGCCCTCCAGCAGCGCGTAAATCGGCGCCGTGATCCCCGCCCACTGCTTTTTGAAGATGGTGACCATGGCGACGATGAAGCCGCCGATGCCGCCGATGGCGAGCGCCGGCCGCCATCGTCTGCATGGCCTCCTCGGGAGGCGCGTTGAAGAAGCGGTTCCAGGTCCATGCCGCCGTCGGCGACGCAGCAGATGAGCAGGATGCCCGTCTTGTTGACCGTCCCCGACACGGTCATGCTCTCGCCGAATGTGGCTTCGCCGGTACGGAAGGCGTCTGAGCTTAACGCCGGGTTCGAGGTTTTCATCAATTGGGCCATGCATTTCTCCTTGCTGAACTAGCTTACCTGCTGGCTACGGTCGGCGCGCCAGCGGATGGGCGCTGTTCGCTTTTCGCTCTTCGCCAGACATCTGCTCTTCGCCCTTGGTTTTTCGGCAAGAGCGCTTTTCGCTGGCAGTTCTCTAGTAACTTGAAGATGGAATCCCTTTGGGCGAAAGCGAATGGCGAGTCGAATAGCGAACAGCGAACAGCGAAGAGCGAGTGCCGCTAGAACAACGTCTCCTGCCCGGCCGCGTTCGTCCGCGGCCGCTTGATGCCGAAGTGTTCGTAGGCAAGATGCGTAGCGACGCGCCCGCGCGGCGTGCGATCGAGGAAGCCGATCTGGATAAGAAATGGTTCATAGATCTCTTCGATCGCGTCAGGCTCCTCGGCGAGCGAGGCGGCCAGCGTGTTCAGCCCTACCGGGCCGCCCTGATACTTCTCGATGATAGTCAGCAGTAGCTTGCGGTCGATCTCGTCGAAGCCGTGACGATCGACCTCAAGCATCTCCAGCGCGGCCTGCGCGGTGGGCTTGTCGATCTTGCCCGTCCCGCGCACTTGCGCGTAATCGCGCACCCGCCGCAGCAGGCGATTGGCGATGCGCGGTGTGCCGCGGCAGCGGGTGGCGATTTCGACCGCGCCAGCTTCGTCGATCTCGACGCCGAGAATCTCCGCCGAGCGCTGCAGGATGATCTTCAGGTCCTCGTGGGTGTAGAACTCCAGCCGCAGCACGATGCCGAAGCGCGAGCGCAGCGGCGCCGACAGCAGCCCCGCGCGCGTGGTGGCGCCGATGAAGGTGAACGGCCGCACCTCGATGGTATGGGTGCGCGCCGACGGCCCCTGGCCGATGATGATGTCGAGCTTGTAGTCCTCCAGCGCCGAGTAGAGCAGCTCTTCCAGCGCGGGTTGCAGGCGGTGGACCTCGTCGATGAACAGCACCTGCTTCTCGCGCAGGTTGGTGAGGATGGCCGTCAGGTCGCCCTTGATTTGCAGCGTTGGGCCCGAGGTCTGCTGAAACGCCGCGTCCATTTCGTTGGCGATGATGTTGGCCAGCGTCGTCTTGCCCAGCCCCGGCGGCCCGTAGAGCAGCACGTGGTCGAGCGGCTCGCCGCGCGAGCGCGCCGCCTGGATGGCGACCTCGAGGTTGTCCTTGACTTTGTTCTGTCCGATGAACTCGCGCAGCCGCTGCGGACGCAGCTTCAGCTCGAACGACGAGTCGTCGTCCACCGGCACGGCCGAGACGATGCGGTCAGGATGTGCTTTGTCGCGGGTAAAGGCACGCAGGGCGATAGTAAAGGGAAGCGAGGGAGGGACGCAATGCGGGGCCTTCCCTCTTCTCTGTTCCGTTCATGGGGAAGGAGGCGCATACGAATCAGACAGGGCTCGGCTCCGTCCACGGATTAATGAGTTGAATTCCACAGTTTTCGAAATCGGCAACATTTCGGGTGGCCACAATAGCGCCATAGAGATTGGCAATGGCAGCGATTTGGCCATCAGGATATGCGATGGGTCTGCCTAATTCGCGCCGGCGCGCGGCAACCCGCGAATAAGCGCGCGCCGCGTCGCTATCAAAACTAATAACTTGACCCGCAAAATCCTCGGAAAACATGGACCCCGCTGCAGCCAGCAGCGCCTCTCGGCGCTTGCCCTTAGGCAGCAGTTCAATGCCATAGAAAATCTCTGCTTCCGTAACGGCCGTCGTGAACACCCCATTACGGGGTTGTTCCTCAACCCAAAGCGGCGATTCTTGCTGATGGCCTAGGCCGCAACAACTCCGAGAGTACATTGGTGTCGAGGATGATCATTTGCTGAAATCAGGTGGCTCCCGTCCTGGGCCGCGCTTCGGGAGTTCAAGTTCCACACCCCCTAGAGGGCCAAATCGTTCACGAATAGCTTCCACTAAACTCTTTCCCTGTTTGTGCGTGGGCACTAAGGCTGAGCGCAGAATTTCCCGGGCCTCCTGCTCCATAGAGCGTCCGTGCTGTGCAGCTTGAATTCGTAGGCGGCTCTTAGTTTTCTCATCGAGTTGGCGGATGGTTAAGGTGGCCATGTATTCAATGCTATCATTGCCAGCAATGCTAGCCAAGTCGTTTCCAGCGAACGTCGCGCCCCGTCACGGACGCGGTGCTGACTGCCGCGGTCCGTTTGCATCCACGTACGCATCGGAGCTACCCATCAGCCTTGTGGCGAAGATGAAGAAGTTCGAATTGGAGGAGTCTGGTCCCGTCCTCGACGATGAGGATCAGGAAACTCTAGCTGCCATCGACGAAGGCTTCCGCGACGCTGAAACCGGTCGAACCTGCCCAGCGAAGAAGTGCGAAAGCTCCTGCCCAAGTGGATTTTCGCCCCCAGTACACGCAAAGAGCGATAGACGATTTGGCTGGAATCATCGGCCATATTGCTGAGGACGACGCCGAGGCAGCGTCTCGCTTTGGTAATTCGCTACTCGACCACGTACTTGCTCCCTCGCTTTCCACGCATGGGTGGCGTTCTGAGGAAACGCTCCAACGTACGCAAATTGCTGCACAGTCCGGGCTTAGTCTATTACCGGCTACACGCGGACAAGCGCCTTATCGATGTGCTTCACTTCCGGCATGGAGCGAGGAAACCGCCACAAAATCTCAGGTCAGATCCCGCACGCTGACAATTGCAGAGACCCTCAGTATCATTCCGAATATCACTCATGAAGAACCTCGGCATCCTTCTCTCCGGGCGCGGCTCGAACTTTGAGGCCATCGCCGACAACGTCGCCTCGGGCAAGCTCGACGCGAACATTGCGGTCGTCATCTCCAACCGGGCGGACGCGGGCGGGATCGAGTCGGCGCGGCGGCGCGGGCTGAAGGCGCTGGTGATCCCGTCGAAGGGCAAGCCGCGCGAGGAGCACGACCGCGAGGTGGTGGCCGCGCTGCGCGAGCACCAGGTCGATCTGGTTTGCCTCGCCGGATACATGCGCCTGCTGTCGCCGTGGTTCGTGCAGCAGTTTCCCAACCGCATCCTCAATATTCATCCGGCGCTGCTGCCGGCGTTCCCCGGACTGGAGGCCCAGAAGCAGGCGTTCGACTACGGCGTGAAGGTCTCGGGCTGCACCGTGCACTTCGTGGACGCAGACCTCGACCACGGCGCCATCCTGGTGCAGAAGGTCGTGCCGGTGCTCGACAGCGATGACGAGCACACGCTGGCCGCGCGCATCCTGGAGCAGGAACACATCGCCTACAGCGAGGCAATCCGGATGGTGCTGGAGGGGAAGTACCATATTGAGGGGCGGAGAGTTGTGACGAAGCAAACAGCGAGATGACCATGTTACAATGACCATGGTCATCTGGAGGTGACCATATGGTGGTGACAGTGGTAAGGAAGAATCAAGAGGGAATCCGGTAAAGCTATGGCGTCGGGCATGAAGCAGATGGCCGCTGGCGAGTTCAAAGCCAAATGCCTAGGCCTGATCGACGAAGTCGACCAGACAGGCGACGGAGATCGTGATTACAAAACGGGGCCAGCCGAAGGCGAAGCTCATTCCTTTCAGGCCGCCCGAACAAGACCCGTTCTTTGGCCGGCTGGAAGGCATCATCGAGATCGTTGGCGATCCTGACGATCTGATGAAACCGGTGTTCCCGCGGGAAGATTACGACATGCTGAAATGATCCTGCTCGACACTCATGTGCTCGTGTGGTTGCAACGGGAGCCGCGTAAGTTGTCACGGGCGGCCGAATCGGCAATTCGGCGTGCTCAGTTTGGCGAAGGTTTGGCTGTTTCGGCTGCCACTGTTGTCGAACTAGCGGGACTGCTCAGCCGGGGGAGGGTGAGGACGACAGGCACCGTCGAGTGGACACTTCGCGAGTTCGTGGAAGGAATGAGGGTTCTACCCATCACCGTTGAAATTGCTGCCACGACGGCTCACTTTCCCCCTGATTTTCCCCATGATCCCATGGACCGCATCATTGCGGCTACCGCCCGTGCCGAGGGACTGCCGCTAGTGACGGCCGACGAGCGAATCCGAAGTTGCTCTTTGGTGAAGATGATCTGGTGAGTAAAGCCGATAGCGTAGGGTCGTACACTAACCACTGAGCGCTATCCACTAATCATTGCTTTAGTAGTGCAGCAGCGAGAACACGTCGTAGCCCTTGAGCTTGTCGCGGCCTTTGAGGCCGTCGAGTTCGACCACAAATCCCAGGCCACAGATTTCGGCGCCCAGCGACTTCGCCATCTCGGCGGTGGCCCTGGCGGTGCCGCCAGTGGCCAGCAGATCGTCGCAGATGACGATGCGCTGGCCCGGCTCGATTGAATCCTTGTGGACCTCCAGCGTGTCGTGGCCGTACTCCAGCTCGTACTTCCACTGCAGAACTTCGGCCGGCAGCTTCTTGGGCTTGCGCACCGGAACGAAACCCGCGTTCAGGCGGTACGCCAGCGCCGGCCCAAAGATGAATCCGCGCGCCTCGATGCCCAGCACCAAGTCAATGTGCTTGTCGATGTAGTGCTCGGTGAGGGCATCGATGAGGCGGGCAAAGCCCAGCTTGTCTTTGAGCAGCGTGGTGATGTCGTAGAAGAGAATGCCGGGCTTGGGGAAGTCGGGAACTTCGCGGATGAGCTTCTTGAGGTCGTCGCAGTTGTGCGACTTATGCGGCTGCATGGGTTACCAGACTCCTTCGATGCGAAACGATTGCGCTTCCAACAACGGCGCGGCGGATTCGCTGACCTGGTCCACCCGCGCGGCGCGCGGGCCCTGCTGCAAACGGGCCCGCAAGGCACCGTGCTGCTCGCGCGTGCCCGTAGCCATCACTTCAACGTCACCGTTTTCGCAGTTGCGTACCCATCCGGTGACGCCGATCTGCGCCGCTTCCCGTTCCACGAACCAGCGGAAGCCGACGCCCTGGACGCGTCCGGAGATGACGTAGCGGCGGGTTTGCAAGTCAGCCATGAATGAGCAATTAGCAATTAGCCGTTAGCAATTGGAAACGGCAACTACTTGCATCGGCGCGAAGAGCGATTGTAATTGGTTTTGGAGCGAACGTGCCCGTTTGAAAGTTCTCCTGGCGAAAAACGCGGCCCTGGGATGTCCAGAACCGCGTGCCGGCCAATAAACCCAACTATCCAGTTCTTACAGGTGCTTGGGTGACATCTTGTTGAGCAAGTTGACCAATGACTTGCCTGCGGGGGGCGTCTTTACCGCTTTCTCCAGGATGATCTGTTTGGCGTTCAGATCTTTTCCGTAGAGGTTCTTGTTGGCATCGTCGTCGGAACGCAGGGTCGAACCTGCCAGCGAAATTCCGGCAAAAAGTCCTTTATTGCGCGACCATGATAGAATCTCAGCGTTCATGACGATGTCGGTCTCAGCGGAAGTCGCGCGACCTACCGGGCCGGCCGCCACCGAGGCGTCGCCGCCAAGTTTTACTTTGCTGGTCATTACAGATTTCGCGCCCTTCTCATTCATCACCAGCAGCACGAAGTCGGTAGCCTGGCCTCCGATCTGCAAGCCAAAGCTGCCGCCTTCGATGGCGTAAAACGCCGGAGCGCTCCATGGACCGCGAAAGTCCGGGCCCGAGCGACAGGTCATGACACCGCGGCCATAGCTGGCGCCCACTACGAAGGCCGCCTTCTTCACCGAAGGAACAACAATTACGCACTCCGCCTTGTTCAGCAGATCGCGCGGAATACCCTTATCGGGCATGCCGACGACTGCCTTCAAAACCGAGTAGGACTCATGCAGCCTCTCCGCTTCCTTCTGCTGGGCAAACGCAGGAAGCACAAAGCCCATGCACAGTGCGACAGACAAAAACCGTTTCATATGCTCCCTCCTAAATTGCCGTAGCGCTAATGAAACTACCAGGATCAGATCTACCAAGCCGATCAAAGAAGCGCAATCTTGCCGATCGCCGATACGCCGCGCCCTTCTTCTGCAGAGACGCGCGTCGAAGGTGACGAAGCGACTTTGTGTTCCTGCTGATGCCATGTGCAAGCTATCGGCAAAATCCATTCCTCGTCGTACCAGCTGCTATGCCCGCGACAGGTATGCGCCTTCCGAGGTGTCCACGCGGATCTTCTCGCCTTCGTTGATGAACGGCGGCACCTGCACCACAAGTCCAGTCTCGGTCTTCGCCGCCTTGGTAACACTGCTGGCGGTCGCCGACTTCAAGCCCGGCTCGGTTTCCACCACCGTGAGTTCCACCGTCTGCGGCAACTCGACACCCACCGCTTTGCCATCGAAAAACTCGATCTTGATCTGCAGATTGGGGATCAGGTACTCGACCGCATCGCCCAGGATGTCCCGATTCAAGTGCAGTTGCTCATAGTTCTCGGTGTTCATGAAGTGGTAATCGTCGCCGTCGGAGTAGAGGAACTCCATCTGCACTTCGTCGACGGTGATCCTCTCGATGGCATCGCCGGAGCGGAAGCGGTGCTCGAACATGGCGCCGGTGCGCAGATTACGCAGTTTGGCCTGGATGAAAGCGCGCAAGTTTCCCGGAGTGCGGTGTTCCACGCTGAACACCGAGTGCAAGTCATTGTTGTGCTTGATGACCATGCCGGGACGCATTTGTGTGGCTGGAATCGCCATTCGTGTAACTCCTCATTTCCTGGGAGAGCCGCCGGCCGGAAGAGCACCCCATCACGCCGCGACTGCGGCGCGTGTTGGGAGCCCCGCAAAAAACGCGCGGCTCGAAGGACAGACACTTAATTTTAACGTGGGCCAGCAAAATTGGGAAATGTTGCGACGTGGCCTAGGCAACAAGAGCTCCGCCCGAGGTTTCCAACTAAGTTAAAGTATTCGGCAAAGACGAACTAGCGGGTTGGCGGATCCAACCGGCGTCAACAGAACTGCAGAGCAGCGCAGCATCCGAATCGCGATAGAATTTCCCGGAGGATAGATCCAATGAATGATGAAGTGAGAGATTTTGAACCAAACGGAGAGTATGAGGAGTCATAGCGGCCTCGGCTTGGGTTTGACCATGCTGTTCGTTGGGCTGGCAGCCGGGCGCCCTGGTGGCCTTGCTGCTGGCGCCCGAAGACTGGCAAGCAGATGCGCCGCACCCTCCGCCGAAAATATGAGGATGCGCGCGAAGTGATGGAAGATATCGGCGATCAGGCGGGCGACTGGATTGACAAGGGTTCGGAGTGGGCCGACAAGGCGAAGAGTAAGATGCCGCCGCTCAAGAGACCCTTCGGGCGATAACGGCCGGGACTTCTGTGGATGAGCGAAAGCGTCAGTACAGCCGGAAGTTCACTTCCACGTTGATCATGACCGGGACCGCCTGACCGTCTTTTCTGGCAGGCTCAAAGCGCCATTGCCGCACCGCCTCGACCGCCTTCTCGTCGAGTCCCATGCCCAGCGGGCGCTGCACACGAATCTGCTGCGGCTTGCCATCGGCACTCACCACCAGCCACAGCACAACGGTGCCCTGATATTTGGCTTTGCGCGCCTCTTCTGAGTATTCGGGATCAGGCGCGTACAACGCCTTTGGTGCGCTGACGCCGCCGCCCGACTCGATAAGCTCCACCACCGTATCCGCCGCCGTGACCGGGGCCAACACCGGGGCCAGTTCCCGAACCCTACGCCTCCACCGCTACCGCTGCCGATCCCGCCGCCAGATCCCGTTCCGTTGGACGGAGGCCCGATCACCTTCGACAGAGGATCGCCGAGGGCGCCGACTGTCGGCAGCTTCAGCTCCGGCGGAACTACCACCGAAGGCGGCACCGGCAACTTGGGATTGTCATTGCGGACCACGATCGCCGGAGGCGTGATCTGGTCCTTCGACAGCTTGGGCAGCGCGCCTTTAGGGGCGTTCAGCTTGTCGCGGTCGCCTCCACCGCCGCCACCGCCAGCGCGCGTCTTGGAAACCGGCATCGGCAGGTATGGGCTGATATCGGTCGCCAGGCCAATCACCTGTTGCTTGATCTCGTCCTTGTGCTGAAACGCCCAGTGGCCGGACCAGATGAGCAGGCCCACCGCCAGCATATGGACGATAAAGGAGTACACAAACGTATCTTTGCGCTGCGGATACAGCCCCTGCCCTTCGCCAAATAGCGTGGGCAGAACCTGGTCCTGCGGCGCAACGCTTGACATACCTCTTCAACCGCCGGTTTGGACACTACGGGGGTAGACATTGCCTTGTACTACAGTATAGACCCAGCTACGGACGATAAGTTCCAGAAAAATGTCGAGGCGGCGCCGGAGTTCGCCTCCAGGTTACTGCGATTCGTCCCAGAGCAGAACCGCCGACCCAAAACGGTAACGTCGTTGACGTTACGTCACCCACCAACAATCACCTGCAGCGCATTTCGGCGCACCCCGATCTCGACCGGACTCGGGCAAATGTACTCCCCGTCGGCGAACACCTCGGTCACCGGATCGGTCTGGATGCGCACCCGCGCCGCCCGGAAGTATTCCACCTCTTTCATGCCGATGTGCGCACCGCTATAGACGGACCGGAACAGCCGCAGTAAGCGAGGTTTACTCAATGTCCGCACAAAACAGATATCGAGCAGGCCGTCGTCCATGCGCGCTTCGTGGGCCAACCGCATGCCGTGGCCATATTGCGGCCCGTTACCGGCGGCGATCAGGAACCCAGGCTGGTCCACGCGCGTCTCCCAGCGGCCGTCCACTTCGACGGACAGCGTGATGTGCGGCGGACGAAAGCCTCCCAGCACTTGCAGCAGCGCGATCACGTATCCGCCATGCGCGCGTAACCATTGCGGCTGCTTCAGGGTTCGGCGATTCACCGCCGCATCCAGTCCAGTGCCGGCGAGGCAGCCGAAAAATGTGGTGCGCGCGACTTCGCGTTCGGCCTCGGCCAGGCGGCGCAACTGCGATTGCATAATGCGCGCGCCCAATTCTTCCTTCGCTCCCGACGACGGGTCGCGCCGCGGACCGTCGGGCACGAAGTGCAACGACTCCAGCGACTCGCCCTGCCAGGGAACGCGGTCTTCGTCGCCGGACTTGCTTCGCTCGTCGAGTGGCTCGATGGTTCCCAGGTCGATGGAGCGCGCGTGTTATCGCCCGACGCGCAGAAACGCCGCCATGCCGCCAGCGCCTGCTCCACGCTCTCGATGCCGATGGAATGCGCGAAGTCGTTGGCGCTGCCCAGCGGCACAATCAGCGTGGGAATCTGCTTGAGCGCCAATCCGCCGAGATGACGATGAATGGTGCCGTCGCCGCCAAAGATGAGCGCCGCGTCGGGCTGGTCGGTGGGATCGAGTTCGTTGCCGGTAAACAGGTTGACGCCCGGCACCTCGAATTGCCGGACGTGGTGCTCTTTGGCGACAGGTCCAAGAAGGGCAACAGCGCGCACCGCGCTACTTTCGCACATAGCAGCGCAAATGCAAAATCGATCTTAGTGCAGGTGCAAGATTGATCTGTCATCCTGAGCGGAGGTTCGTTCGCGGCAGCGAGCGAACCGCAGTCGAAGGACCCCTATTGTTGGTCCAATTGATGGCCTGTCGGGGGTTGAGGCCGCAAATCGGTTACCTGAAGCGGTCGGGCCAATAGTGGATTAGTTCTTGACGGTCATGGCATCCGAATTGATGGCTTTCTTGCCGGAAACGCCTTCCAGTCCGGCCAGGATGCCTCGGTATTCGTTCTTGTCGCACTGCATCGCCAAGCCGCCTTTTTTGTCGCCGTCGGCCCATGTCAAACCGACAAAGTGCTTCTTGGACTTGCTGAACGCCATCAAAGCGCCCAAGTCCAAAGCTCACGACACCCAAGGCAATGGCGCTGCCGACCCGCCGGTGAACATCCTGCCCGTAGCTGATTTCCGTGATAGAGGAAGCCGGCACAGTTGCTATTTCTTTGCCGTCTTTCACGAATCGAACTTTGTCCTGCTCGATGAACATGTGTAAGCCGGTGCCAGACTTGGTGTCGGGCAACGAGCCGCCATCGTAGGTGACCTTGTAACTGGTTTCTCCCGCGAAGACGGTGAGTGGAATTGCAATGCAAAGGAGGACGGCCAGAAAGGATTTCATATTGTCTCCTGGGATTGAACTTCAAGAAACGAACGAGTGGCAGCATAAGTATGCCGCTGCGGAGACAGATGCTTGGTGCCGGCCATCACCGATGCTTGTGATAGTACGAGTGGCTAATCACTCCCGCACGAGCTTCTCGTAGACTGGGCCTGAGCGAAACCAACGGGTCAACACCCTCAAGACAGCATTTGGATTCAGGAGTCCAACGGCGCGGAATCTATCCTGTCGCTGCGCCACAAGACGGGCACCCCCCAAAGTCCATCAACCGCCCGCATGTGAAGGTTATATGCTAGAATTTGCCTTGGTGCACCACCCAGCCGACCCCTCGCCCACCAAAGACTCTGCATGGATATCCAGAGAATAATTACCTAAGTACTCAGGTTAGAACGCTGGCCGTAGGATTGCTGGCCTTCGCTGGTGGCCTTTTGGTTACCGGGCTCAGCGCTGTGAAACCAAATAGTGAAGGCGGCAATTACCCAATTGGGTTCAGTTTCGTCTCCTGTTAATTGCTGCGCTGGCCCTCGTGACGCTCCTGTTCGATCTCTTGCAATACATTTTGTTATATGTGTCACCTCGGCAAACCCGCAAAAGGCTTAAGCAGAAAGTAGCAATGCTGAAGGCCGAGGATATATCGCTAGATGCGAACGGGGTAGAAATCGGATACGATCAAGATGCATTTCGCATCGCGGAGCTAGAGCCTGCTTCTGACTTAAGATCGCATCCTTGACCTTCGCAACGACTTGGATATTTGTCGTTGCAGCAACCTTCTTCCATAACAAGAAATAGCGATTGTCACGAGTCCGGCTAGAAGTCCGGAGAGCGAAGGGGCAGGTCAGCGGCGACGAGATCGACCTCCTCGCCGAGTTGGAGAAGTCGAGGTTAGCTGATGGTGCCTGGTGCCCCAGGTTCGCGTCCGTCTTTTGGACGCTAACCTGGGCTGAGGAAGATTCGGCCCGATCCACCGAACATTTTCAACTCACGATCTCTTGCCGTCCACTCCGACTCGATCTCGACCACTCCGTTCTCGCGGAAAGCATCGTGTCGGAAGCTGCTCCACTTCCAGTCTCCCGCTTCCTTCGCAGTCCGCGTTTCACGGGATTCCGATGTAAAGTAGCCTGGTGCCCGGTTCGCGGACGCTAACCTGGGCTGACAAAGATTCGGACTGGCTCCCCAAACATTCTTAACTCACGATCTCGGGCCGTCCATTCCGATTCGATTTCTAACCCATATTCTTTCACAGTGTCGTGTACAGTGACCCCAAGTTACTCAACTGAAGGACGAACCCGGGGCACCAGCCGATACCAGCCCCGGATCAAGATGACAAAGTCTTCATTCTGCAGTAACCGCATTCCTGGACTTGGACTGCTAAAGTGACTTAGGTGTGGGTGGGGATGTCATATCGATCTTATGAGCGTGAAATCAATCCCATAGGCAGAGTGAGGGCTCTGTCAGGTTCGGTGCTGTCATGTATGTTGTTGGTAGCCGTAGCTCACGCCCAGCAGCCATCAAGTTTGCACCAACAAAGTACCACCCCGACGCAGCAAACCTCTCAAGCGCCGGAGGCGTCCTCGGGACAGACGGGATCTCAACCTAGTGGCAGCATCTCTGGCACCGTGCTTGAGCAAGGTGGCGCGGTCGCCGTGGGAGCCCAGGTACAGCTGACGCGCCCGGATCAGCCGCAAGCTCAGCAAGTGTCCTCCGGTGACAATGGGCAATTTGCTTTTGGCAATCTCGCCCCTGGCTCGTTTCAGCTCACCATCACAGCTCCGGGCTTCGAAACAAAAATTTTCACTGGATCGTTGCAATCGGGGGAGGCATTTCTCGTGCCGGAGATGGTTCTGAAGGTTGCGCCGGCGACGACGACGGTGCAAGTCGGAGTGACGGCCGAGCAGGTGGCGCAGATCCAGATTAAACAGGAGGAGAAGCAGCGGGTGCTCGGCATCGTTCCTAATTTTTACGTCAGCTATATTCCCGATGCAGCTCCGCTGAACGCCAAGCAGAAGTTCCAGCTTGCCTGGAGGTCGGTCTCCGATCCGGTCTCGATCCTGGGGGCGGGCACGTTAGCAGGAATTCAACAGGCTACCAATGATTATGGTGGGCTTGGACAAGAGGCCGGAGGCTATGGAAAACGGTTCTCGGTGGCTTACGCCTCGCTGGTTACCGGAGCGTTTATTGATGACGCGGTCCTAGCGTCGCTGCTGAAACAAGATCCTCGCTACTTTTATCAAGGTACCGGCACAACCCGCTCGCGGCTGGCGCACGCTCTCAGCCATGCGATCATGCGCAAGGGCGACAATGGTCGCTGGCAGCCCAACTACTCCGGTATCATAGGCAATTTCGCCAACAGCGGTCTTACTTCTTTGTATTATCCCGAGAGCGATCGTAGCGGCGGATTGGTGGTCCAGAACGCGCTAGTTGGGATCGCCGGGCGTGCGGTCGGCGGCGTCTTCCAAGAATTCGTGCTCCGGAACTTCACGTCACACGCGAACAGCCAGACCACAAATCAGCCCTGAAGAGCGGAAGCTGCTCCACTCCAGTCTCCTGGTTCCTTCACCAGTCCGCGTTCCACTGGATTCCGATGCAGGGTAGCGTAACCTCACGCTGAACTCCCGCGCCTCCCCGACCGAGGTGTGGTCGTTATGGCAGGGCAGGCAGTCCCACCTGCGTTACTAACTTGCGAAAGGCTGGTTCGCCGTGCAGATCTGCGAAGGCAAGATTATTACGGATGGATGTCAGTCCTAATTCGTGATGGTCGTAGGCCAGATGGAGATAGGCAAGCGCTTCGGGCTTGTTTCCCAGGAAAGCGTAGGTTTGCGCCAAGTCATAGGCCGGCAGGCGTCCTTCGGCGTAGAGCTTCTTCTGCTCCTCAAGCATGCTCTCAAACATGCCCTGGCGCTGTCCTCGGGCGAAGCCCTTCTCGCCGGCTTTCACGATCGCCAACGCCCGCTGGTCATGCCGCAATCGCGCCGCCTTTCCAGCTTCCTCCAAGAATGTTGGATAGTCCTGGTTCATGAGGGCAGCATCTTGCAGGTAACGATAGGTCGAAAGAAATGTAGGTTCGCTGCTCTCCAGTTGTTTGAGTAACGCGACTCCCTGTTCCCTCCGACCGGCATGGAGAAGAATCAGGCCCTTATCGGCCAGGATGGCGTTGGAGGCTGGATCGAGTTGTTGGGCCAGCTCGATTTGGTTCAGAGCTTCCGGATAATGTCCTTCGGCGAACAGGAACGTCGCATACCAGTGATGCGCGCGGGCGTCGTTGGAGTTTAAGGCGAGGGCACGTCGGAACTCGCGCTCCGCGCCGGCGGCATCGAAGTTGCCATAAAAGGTGGCGAACGCCAGCGAGGTATGCGCTTCTGCGGAAGAGTCGTCCAACTCCACGGCTTTCTTGGCAGCCGCCAGCGCACGAGGAAAGGCTTCTTCGGGCGACATCGCACTGTATTCGCGGAGCAGGTTGTAGCAATCGGCCAGTCCCACATAAGCCTGTGCGTAGTTGGGGTCGCGGACGATCGCCTGAGTGAAGTAATCGACTGCCTTGTTCAAAGATTCGGGGGTGCGCTTGTCCCATTCATATCGGCCCTTGAGATAGAAATCCCGCGCCTCAGGATTCGCAGCGTGGCCGGCGGCGAGCGACTTTTCCGCGGAGACATCCTGCCGGACGGAGCGCGACGGACGCTTAAAGTACAGAAAGCCGCCTGCGACGACAAGCAGGGTGGCCAGCACCAAAGCTCCAACCAGCCACCTCTTTCGTGCTGGACGGACTTTGTCCGACGCACGACGACGTAGGTTCTGGTTACCTTGCTTTGGTATCGCTTGACGAAGCGATGGAGTCTGCGGAGCTTCTACCGCTGGGGACGCGCGGTCAACTGCCGCGGGTTCCATTGTCGAAGCCACCGGTTCGGCGGAAACTGGCGATTTCATCCATTGCAACAGTTCATCGGAGTAGGCGTAAACTCGGCCCGTCGCACTGCCTTGCAGGCGATGGACGGGTAGCCCCCGTTCCTTTTCCCAGCGCTTGACGGTGCGCTCATCCCGACGGAAGAAGGAGGCGATCTCCTTCCAGGAATCCAGCCGCCGATTCTCGTTTTTCGCCTCGTCCAAGTCACTCATGGCTCGCGATGTCCCGGAATGTCCCAAAATGTCACGCAATACCTGTTGCCCAAATTTTCAGAAATGAACATAACTATACGACAGAGCGAACGAAGCCGCTATTGCAGCGCCGGTCGTCACGCTTCCTCCCAGCGCGTGACCGGGTGCTTCCCCATACAGGGCAATGCAGGGCAGCAATTGGGGAGAAAGCAGACGCGAGTTCGCCGCTTTAGCTTGGCCTCGTTCGCTATGAAGTAACGGTTGAGACTAATGCCAGCCAGAACCAATATTTTGGATTGCCCGTAGTCTTCAGGCCTCTTACAGACGACTCTAAAAGCTTGAAAAGGAATGGACCAATGAAAAAATTTGGGTTAGTGATATTTCTGTTGTGTGCGGTCTCGGCCTTTGCTGGCACGGCTAATGTGTCCACCGGCTTGGATGCCAGTGGACACCTGATCACCACCGACGGGGGATTTGATGCGCATTGGTTGGTACAGCAGGCGAGCGGCCAATTTACCCCTGCGCAGGTGGTGATGCCGCAGGACGCCGACTGGTTCGGCGGCTGGCTTGCGAACGGCCCCAATTCTAACTGGATTGCCCGTGACGCCTTTAACTGCTGCAATGGCCCCGCGCCTTACAGCTTCACCACCACCTTCAATTTGCTCGACACGACCGGTGCCTCCTTTTCCGGTGCCTGGGCGATCGATGATGCGGGAACGTTGTCTCTGAACGGAAATCTGATTTCGACGCTTGGTAGCGGAGCTTGGGGATCCTTGACCCCATTTTCGGTGGACGCCAGTAGTGGGGACTTCGTGACCGGCCTAAATACCATCACGATTACGATAACCTCGGATGACAACTTTCTCGAAGGCGTTCGGATGGACGGAACGGTCTCCGGTGACTTGGGCGGGGGCACTACCCCAGAGCCCAGCTCCCTGTTGCTGCTCGGCACCGGCTTGGTAGGAGCGTTTGGTGCGATCCGTCGCAAACTGAATCGGTAAACCCGCCGCGGTTGAGTCGAAGCCGGAGCCAACCAGCTCCGGCTTTTTCTACTGCCGGTCGCGCCTTCGAAGAAATTGAGGTAACAGTTTTCTTGCCGGGCGCCCCTCCTCGTCGCGCAGCGACAGCGTGGGAATCCCGAACAGCCCACCCTTCAGAAAATCCCTTCTTTCTCCAACTCCTTTACCACTACCTTCACCACGCCGTTGATTGCCTTCTTCGCTGACCGCGGATTGAAGCTATCGCTGATGCCTGTCCAGACGAGCTCGCCCTCTGGCGTTGCGGTGGCGTAGAGATTGGTTTCGACGCGCACCGTCTTGTCCTCGCGCAGATAGTCGGGAGAATAGACCTGCCGGTACGCAACGGGATAATAGCCGTAGAACGAGTTGTAGTACGCATAAGGAACGGTGTAGCTGTGCCCAGGAATGTACGTGACGCTCTTGTCCACCTTCACCAGCCGCGTCAGCAAGACAGCTTCGATGTGGTGTTCGCGAATCTGTGCCTTCAAGTAGTCCATGTCCATGTTGGCCGAGTCGGGCCGCAGCAGGATGGCATGACCGGGAATAGCCTCAACGCCGTCGCGGGCAAGTTTGTTGGCCAGCGCATCTTCGAAGTCGGAGCGAATCGCCGGATCGTCGCTCATGCCGATCACCAGCACCTTCTTGAAGCGCTGACCGGAATAGCTGGGATTCTTCACGCTGGCCACCAACTTGGCCGAGTTGCAATTTCCAATTGCCGATGCGGTCAGCAGAACGGCAATCACCATCGCGAATCGTTGCAAGCGGGTCTCCTGGTAGGTCGTTTATTCCCCGGCAAAATTGAAGATAGCAGTTTTTGTGGCGGGTGCTAGAATTTGGGTAGTAGGCCCATGTACCGGGTTCGCCATCTCGCCGCCTTTGTTCTGCTCTTAACCCTGTTTTCGCCTGTCCTGGCCGCTGCCAACAACAAGCTCGACAAAAAGCAAAGCACGGAGAAGAATCTGGCTGCCGCGATCGAGCAGATTCTCAGCGATCCCGAGGCGACGCGTGGTTTCTGGGGTATCGATGTGGTGTCACTCGACACTGGCAAACCGATTTACGCTCTTAACCAAAACAAACTTTTTACTCCGGCGTCGAACACCAAGCTGTTCACTACGGCGGCCGTCTTTGGACTGATCGGGCCAGACTATCGCTTCAAGACCACGGTTGAAACTTTGGGCACACTCGACAAGTATGGACGGCTCAACTCTGACCTGGTGCTGGTAGGACGCGGCGATCCCAACCTTTCTGGACGCACCCTGCCCTACAACATGCACACCGAACGCAAGACGCCGCCGATCCAGGTGCTGCAGAGTCTGGCCGATCAGCTGGTGCAGCAGGGATTGAAATACATTGATGGCGACGTTGTGGCCGACGATTCGTATTTCGTCTTCGAACGCTATGGCGAAGGCTGGTCGCAGGACGATCTGGTGCGGGAATGGGGCGCACCGGTCTCGGCGTTGACGATCAACGACAACGTCATCTTCGTGAACATCATGCCGGCCGACCGTCCGGGCGAACGCGCGTTTCTTAACATCACGCCGTTTCCCGAGTACTACAAAATCGATAACCGCGTCATGACGACGCCGCAAGGCACCGGACCGCGCACGGTGTCCATCAATCGCGAACCCGGCTCGAATCAGCTCACCTTCTGGGGCAACATCCCGCAAGATGATCCCGGCTTCGGCGAAGCCCTGGCCATCGAAGACCCCGCTGATTTTGCGGCGAGACTCTTCCGCGAGCTGCTGGAGGAGCGGGGGGTCACCATCTACGGGCGGGCACGTACCCACCACACGGAACTGGCGTCGACGCAGACATTCAGTGTCACCTCCATGGCATCGGGAGGCGGGGACAGGACCCGCCCGCCCAATCCGGCGCCCCTGGTGCTGGCCAGCTATCAGTCGCAGCCAGTCTCGCAAGACCTGCGGGTCATTAATAAGGTGAGCCAGAATTTGCATGCCGAGCTGATGCTGCGCTTGCTGGGCAAAGAGAAGGGCACCTCGGGCTCAATTCAGGGGGGCTTGGAGGTTCTGCGCGGCTTTTTGATTAGGGCTGGGATCAAGCCGGAACAGTTCGTCTTTCTCGACGGCTCGGGACTGTCACGCGAGAACCTGGTCACTCCCGATGCGGTGGTTGCGATTTTGCTCTACTGCCACCGCCAACCCTGGGGACAGCTTTACGAAGATACGCTACCTGTCGCCGGGGTGGACGGATCGCTATCGGAACGTTTTCGCACCACGCCGGTTATGGGTTTGGTCCATGCCAAAACAGGATCCTTGGCGCATGTGTACTCGCTCGCCGGCTATGCCACCACGCAGCGCGGCGAACACCTCGCGTTCTCCATCATGACCAATAACGACACCATGCCTGCCAAGAAGGCGCTCGACACGATTGATCAGATCGTGGGGAAGTTGGTCGAAGACAAGAAGTAGCATCCTGCCGGAAGCATTAGAACCTTTTCCTCCTGAGATCGGGGTAAGTTCCAAAATGGAACGCCGATCTCACTTCAGAGCACGACAAGACGACGGCATGTAGTCTTCGTCGTCCGAACTCCGGTTCGTCGTCCTAGGGCCTCCAGAAGGTCAGCAACGGCTACTCTACGCGATGCCCTAACCAGCACTTTAGAATTGGTGTATGTATAGCACTAACAGGCTATACGAGGGGTAACGCTGCTTGCGCCGGAGAGTGGGTGAATTACCAGGGAGCCTACGGGCGCGTGATTTCCGTTGACTCGTCCGCAAACTTGCTCTAATGTATCTCAATCTCATGTCACCATTCCGTCTCACGTCCCGGGCACTGAACACAACAACAACAACATCACGGACAAGTGTGCGCACAAGCACGGGCGGGGAGATCAGCAATAGTTCCTAGAGCAACTTAAGGACAAGATCAAATGACCCACCGCCCGCAAGGCTGGTGGGTTTTGCATTTTTGGACGAATTCGGATCGGGGAGCAAGCATGATCGTAATGAAGTTTGGTGGAACCTCAGTAGAAAATGAAGTGGCGATCAACCGGGTAGGCGACATCGTGCTCGGCGGCTTGGAGGAACGGCCGGTCGTTGTGGTCAGCGCGATGGCGGGCGTGACGGACGCACTGCTGGCGATGTCAAGCGCCGCCGCTTCCGGTTCTCTTCCGGAGGCCTTGAAGCTACTTCGCAAGATGCGCCAGCGGCATCTGGCCGTTCTGTCTGCCTTGGTTAGCAGCCCGCGCGAAGCCGCCGTCCGTCAGGAAGTTCAGGCATTGCTCGATTCGACGCAGGACGTGCTACGCGGCATTTCGGCGCTGGGCGAACTGACTCCTCGCAGCACGGATAACATCCTGGCCACGGGTGAGTTGCTGTCGAGTCGAATCGTCAGTGCCGCTTTGGAAGGGCGCGGTATCAACTCGTTGCTGGTCGATTCCCGTCACTGTATCGTCACCGACGCCAACCATACCCGAGCAGTTCCGTTATTCGATGAAAGCAGCGAGCGACTGCGCCATCACCTGAAACCTCTTCTGCAAGCCAACCAGGTTCCGGTGATGGGCGGTTTCATCGGAGCGACCGCCGAGGGTGTACCCACCACCCTCGGCCGGGGCGGGTCAGACTTCTCGGCTGCCATCGTCGGCGCAGCGCTGAATGCCCGCAGAATCGAGATCTGGACCGACGTCGAGGGAATGATGACCACCGATCCGCGACTGTGCCCACAGGCGCAGCGCATCGATGTCATTGGGTTCGACGAGGCGTCGGAGCTGGCATTCTTCGGCGCCAAGGTACTGCATCCGGCGACGCTGATCCCCGCGGTGGAAAAGAACATTCCCGTTCACGTGCTGAACTCACGTCGGCCCGAGAGCCTGGGCACTTGCATTCGTGCCCGGGCTCCGCGCAGCCGGACGGTGTTTCGCGCCATCGCCGCGAAGAGCGGCATGAGCGTCATCAACATAAAATCTCCGCGCATGCTGATGGCGCACGGCTTTCTGCGCGCCGTGTTCGAGGCGTTCGATCGCCACTCCTGCGCTGCCGACCTGGTCTCGACCTCCGAGGTAAGCGTTTCCGTTGCCCTCGATTCATCCCGCGACGTGAGCGCGCTGGTAAGCGATTTGAAGAAGCTGGGAGAGGTTGACGTCGAGAATGGAAAGGCCATCATTTGCCTGGTGGGTAAGCACATTCGCGGGCGAGCCGGGATAGCCGCCAGCGTGTTCAGCACGGTTGCAGCAGCCAGTGTCAACGTACACATGATTTCCCAGGGAGCATCGGAGATCAACATCAGCTTCGTGGTGGAAGAGCAAGATGTCCCACGCGCGGTACAGCGCCTTCATCAGCACTTCTTTGAAGCGACGAAGGGGAGTCGTTCCCCCGAAACGCGTTCTGTATCAGTGCACGGCGTCAGCCGTGCCGTAGAGACGTCAAGAACGGCTTGGGCTTCAGCCCCTGGGGAAAAAGTCGAAAGAACAGATCCCTCGCGGGCTGAAGCCCACTCGGGATGACAAAAATTGAGAGCTTAACGGCGCACCTAAAAGTGCGCCCCTTCAAAACATCCTAGGATCGGAAGCAGGGTTCATCATGACGACGTTAGTTCCGTATTTTGCGAACGCCCGAATTCTTGGCCGGCGAAACCTGCAAGATTGCACTGGTGGGATTCGGAACTGTGGGCAGTTCCGTGGCGCGCCTGCTCTATGCACGGGGTGAGGAACATTCGCTGCAACTGACTCACATCTGCAATCGGCGATGTAGCTCGCAAGAAGGCGGATTGGATTCCGCCTGACGTGACGTGGACCGAGGACATAGAAGATGTGCTGGCATCCGATGTGGACGTGGTAGTCGAACTGATGGGCGGACTGGATCCGGCGCACGACTGGGTGCGGCGAGCGCTGCAATCAGGCAAATCCGTGGTCACTGCCAACAAGCAATTGATTGCGCACTTTGGGTCGGAACTGCTGCAAGTAGCGACGCAACCACGGACAATCGCTGAGCTTCGGCGCGTGCGTAGCCGGCGGCGTTCCGGTGCTCTCGGGACTGCGCGACGGACTCGCAGGCGACCGACTAATCAAGGTTTGCGGCATTCTCAACGGAACCTGCAACTACATCCTGACCCGGATCGAGCAGGCCGGTACCTCGTTTGCCGAAGCTCTCGGTGAAGCGCAGCGCGCAGGATTCGCGGAAGCCGATCCCACCGATGACATCGATGGTTTGGACGCGGGCGCCAAGCTGGTGATCCTGGCGCGAGTTGGACTGAATCTTGAACTCCGGCCCGAAGCAGGTCACGTGCCGTTCCATCAGGAATGTTCGGGCCCTCGACTTCGAGTACGCGCATGACCTGGGCTGCACCATAAGGCAGGTTTCCAGCGCAACCGTAAGCGGCGGAAGAGCGCTACGCCGTCGTAGAACCTTCGCTTGTGCCAAAGGACTCTCCGCTGGCCCAAGTTTCGGGCAGCCAGAACCTGGTGGTAAGCAGCGGAGAATTCGGTGGGGATGTCGCTTTCTCTGGCGCCGGAGCGGGGGGAAATCCCACGGCCGTCGCCGTAGTCTCCGACCTTCTTCAAGTGGCACGACATGGATCGACTCGATCGACGGCGCCGCATCGCCCAGCCGCCATTTCGCACGAGGTGACGAACGATCTTGAAACGCCGCAATATGTGCGCTTCGTCGTCCGAGACCGGCCGGGAATCATTGCGGCGCTGGCAGGCGTATTTTGCCGACACCATATCAATATTGACGCGGTGTTTCAGAAGCCGGGCCATTCGAAGTCAGAACTGCCGTTTGTGATTACTCTGGAGCCATGCCAGGAAAGCCGGATCATGGCGGCGCTTGCCGAGATTGCCAAGTTTGATTTCCTGGTGGACACGCCAGTGCGAATGCCAATACTGAAATAGGAGCTATCTTCATGCATTTGCGTTGTAGTAACCCGGATTGTGCCGCCACGCTGGATCTTCACGATCGGGCGTTGTCTTGTCCCGTGTGCGCTGATCTGCTCGAAGTGGTGGTTGACGGTGTCGCTCAGACTCCGACGGAACTCAAGCGCATGTGGCTTGAGCGGCGTTGTTCTTATGCGCCCCTGGATGCCAGTGGGGTCTGGCGGTTTCGCGAGTTCCTGCCCGACTGCTACTCCGAAGTCGTGACCATGTCGGAAGGCAACAATCCTCTAGTGCAAGGGCAGGAAAACGGCGCAATGGTGCGGCATGCGCAATCTCAGCTTCAAGCATCTCGGCTGGAATCCGACCGCATGCTTCAAAGATCTCGGGATGACGGTCGGCATGACCGAGGCAGTATATGTCGGCGCAAAATCTGTTGGCTGCGCTTCGACCGGAAACACCGCCGCCTCGCTTGCGGCCTATGCGGCGCGCGCCGGGCTGACCGCCAAGGTCTATCTTCCCGCCGGACAGGTTTCGCAAAACAAGCTGGCGCAGGCTCTCGACTTCGGAGCGGAAGTGGTGCAGGTGGAAGGCAGCTTTGACCTTGCACTCGAACGGATGCTGCACACGCCAGACCGGCGATCTCTACTTCCTGAACTCGATCAATCCATTTCGCCTGGAGGGCCAGAAGACCGCGATGTTTGAAATGCTCGAACAGCTGGGTTGGGAAGCGCCGGACTACGTGATCGTTCCCGGCGGCAATCTCGGCAATACTTCGGCATTTGGCAAGGCATTTGTTGAACTGCAAGCCGCTGGATTGTTGGACAAGGTTCCGCGCCTCATCGTGGTCCAGGCGGAAGGAGCCAACCCTTTCGCGCAAATGTGGCGCTCGGGTTCTGCTGAGCTGACGCCGGTGGACCAACCCGAGACGGCTGCGACGGCGATTCGTATCGGCAATCCGCGCTCATGGAAGAAGGCGCTGCGCGCGGTCCAGCACAGCAACGGCTTCGTCATGGATGTGACCGACGAAGAGATTGCCGAAGCGAAAGCGATGATTGGGCGCGATGGCATCGGTTGTGAGCCGGCATCGGCCACCACCCTTGCCGCGTTGCGCAAGCTTACGGCGCGAGGCAAGATCGATCGCGATGCCGTGGTTGTGGCCATTCTGACCGGCCACGCTCTCAAAGACACCGATTTCATCATCAAGTCGCAGCAGCGTTTGAGCACGTGCTGCAGGGAGAGTTGCAATCATGAACACCGCTGCGAAATTCAGCGTCGCGCCGATCGCGTCTCGAGAACCATTCGAGATTAAGGTTCCGGCATCGATTGCCAACTTGGGGCCAGGCTTCGACACGCTCGCGGTCGCGGTGCAGTTGTATCTGCGCCTTTGCGTAAGAACCATCCCGGGACGTGGCAAGTTGGAGTTTCGTTTTGTGGGCCAGGACCTTTGCGGCGAGAACTACATCGAGCGGGCGTTCAAATTCCTGGCGCGCCAGGACAGCAATTCCTTGCCATCTTTGTCGGTGGAGGTGCACAGCGAAATTCCCATGCGGGCCGGACTGGGCAGCAGCGCGGCCGCCACGGTAGCCGGTCTTCGGCTGTATGAGGCGTTAGCGGGACCGCTGCCGGTGCAGGCGATCATCAATGCCGCCTGCGCGCTCGAGGCCCATCCCGACAATGCCGCGGCTGCAGTGTTAGGCGGACTCACCGCAAGCTGCCAACTTCCGGATGGCTCAGTTTATGCCACGACGTTTCGCTGGCCGGAGTCGCTGAGCTTTGTGGTTGTGACTCCGGACATCCCGCTGGCCACGGCAGATTCGCGCAAGGTGCTTCCCAGTTTTATTCCGCGAAGCGATGTCGTTTTCAACTTGCAGAGAATTACGCTGCTGCTGCAGTTGCTGCAAAGTGGCGATTTCTCGTTGCTGAAGCAGGCGCTGGGCGATCGTTTGCACCAGCCATTTCGCCAGAAACTAGTGCCGGGCTTGGAGCAGGCGCTGCAACTGGAGCATGAGGATCTGCTGGGCGTTTGTCTTAGCGGGTCGGGGCCCTCAATCGTGGCGCTGGCGGAGACCAACCTGTCGGGAAATATCGGAATTGCTGGCATCGGTGTACGAATCGCTCGGAATCGGCTACCAGATCAGAACGTCTGACGGTCCATCAGGCGAGCTCCGGCCAAAGAGGAGAGGGTTTTCAGCCGCGGGCTGGTGTGCTCGTAGCGATACCGTCTATGGATGCACCACGCGCAACCCAAGGTATTTCTCGAAAGAGTCGAAGTCACGATCACGGTGGAGCAGCGACTGCCCGGCCTTCAGACAGAACGTAGCGATCACCAATCAATGGTTGTGCGCACCGTATGCCCCGCTTGCCGGAGGAGGCGATAGTTTTGGGCGGCGGCCACGGCCAACTCGCTGCCGCCGGTGTTGAAAATGTGGAACTTCTCAAGATCATGCCGAATCCCGGCAAAGCCGCATCACTTCGAATTCCCTGTAAGACTTCACACAGAATGATGTCCGTCAACCCCAGCCTGGTGCCCCAGGTTCGCGTCCGTCATTTGGACGCTAACCTGGGCAGGAGGAAGGTCCGGGTCGCAGGAACTTGAAGAAACACACGCTCTCAAAATTCTTACGCCGCCCCGCTGCCCTTCGGGGCGACACGCAGCATTTGGCCAAGGGTTTCCGGCCAGCGCTCAAACAGTTGCTGCCCAACGCGGCTGCCGGTTTTGCGGATGTGCTGTTGCAGCAGATCGCGCACCAACGCCTGCTCTTTGCCGGTACAATCCTCCAGCAGATCGGGCTCGACAAATTCTGGATGAAACTTGCGTCCAGATTCGAAGCTGTGATCGGGGTCCCAAACGTAAGCCACGCCGCCCGTCATGCCCGCTCCGAAGTTTCTGCCGGTCGGCTCCCAGAATGATGACGACCCCGCCGGTCATGTACTCGCAGGCGTGTTCTCCCACTCCTTCCACGACCGCCGTCGCTCCTGAGTTACGAATCGCAAAGCGTTCACCCGCGCTTCCTGCCGCGAACAAATAGCCAGCCGTCGCTCCGTAGAGGGCCACGTTCCCCAGGATGACCTGCGGCTCGCGCGCTTGCGCCAGTTTGCCGACGGGACGAAGAATGAGTTCGCCGCCCGAGAGCCCTTTGCCGACGTAGTCGTTGGCCGCGCCGTCCAGGGTCAAAGCCATGCCGTCGGTGGCAAAGGCGCCGAAGGATTGTCCCGCGGTACCGCGCAGGTGCAGGCGGATGTCCGGCTTCAGTTCGGGTTGCCGGCGGTGCAGCAGCGCCAACTCGCCGGCCATGCGCGCGCCCAGGCTGCGATCTTCGTTCTTCACCACGGTGTCGTACTCGAACGGCTCGCCCGCGATGACCGCCGTGAGCGCCGGTTGCACCCACGCATCGTCAACCGGGGGATGGTCTTCCGGACGCGCATTTCGTTGGCCTTGCCAATGCAGCGGAGCATCGCCAGCACAATCGAGTATGGGCTGCAAATCGAGATTGCCGTCGGACCGCACCTGCTGCAATAGGTCCGTGCGCCCGATGGCCGACTCCAGCGAAGGCAGTCCCAATGCGGCCAGCAGCCGCTGCAGGTCTTCCGCAATATTAAGGAAGAAGCGGACCACGTTCTCCGGCTTGCCGCGGAATTTGGCTCGCAGATCGGGACGCTGCGTCGCAATCCCCGTAGGACAGGTGTTGAGATGACATTGCCGCGCCATGTCGCAGCCAATTGCAACCAGCACCGCAGTGCCAAAGGCGAATTCGTCAGCGCCCGAGCAGCGCAGCTATGAGAATGTCGCGCGCCGTGGACAGACCACCGTCCACCCGCAGCCGTACGCGGCCGCGCAGACCGTTGTGCCGCAGCACTTGCTGCGCCTCGGCCAGGCCCATCTCCCACGGACTGCCGGCGTGCTTGATGCTGCTCAAGGGCGACGCGCCCGTGCCACCACTGTGTCCGGCGATCATGATGTAGTCGGCGTAAGCTTTGGCGACGCCGGCGGCGACCGTCCCCACGCCCGAGTTGCGAGACCAGCTTCACTCCCACGGCGGCCCGCGGATTGATGCGCTTCAGGTCGTAAATCAGTTGCGCCAGATCTTCGATGCTGTAGATATCGTGATGCGGCGGCGGGCTGATCAGCGAGATTCCCGGTTGTGCGTGCCGCAAACGTGCGATCAGCTCGGTCACTTTGTGGCCGGGAAGTTGTCCCCCTTCTCCGGGCTTTGACCCTTGCGCGATCTTGATCTCCAGTTCCTCGGCGTGCGCCAGGTATTCGGCGGTCACGCCGAAGCGGCCGGAAGCAACCTGCTTGATCTTGTTGTTGCGCGGCAGAAAATTGGGCGAAGCGTCAGGCTCGCCAAGGTACGCCTTGGGATCTTCGCCGCCTTCGCCGGTATTGGAGCGTCCGCCCAACTGGTTCATGGCGAGGGTGATGGTTTCGTGTGCCTCGGGGCTGATGGAACCCAGGGACATGGCGCTGGAGACGAAACGTCGCGCCAGGCTGGACTTCTGCTCAACTTGATAGATGGACAACCGTGGACCGGCGGAACGGAAGTCCAGCAAGTCTCGCAGCACGGCCGGCTCGCGTTCACTTTCCTGCTCCCGCGAAAGCGGACCATGCTTCCGCGTGGGAAGGCGCCGTTGCCAAGGCTTGGACGGTTGCCTTCCCGGCGCCCGACCGCCATCTGAAGCTGCCGCGTCCGTTGCGGCTCCCAATTGTGCAGTTCAGCCCCTTCGTCGCGACGGAATCGCACCCAGCCGTAATCCGGCAGCTCGGAGTTATTGATCTCGCCCGCCCATGAAGCGCGAATTGCGGCTTCGATTTCGGGAAATCCACGTCCTCCCAGCGGCGACGGAGTTCCGGGGAAGCATTGGTCGACCACCGCCGCGTCCAGTCCGAGAATGTCAAACAGTTGCGCCGCGCGATAACTATCGAGAACGGAGATTCCCATCTTCGACATCACTTTGGCCAAGCCCGACCGCAAGGCCTTGAGCAGACCAGCTTCGCCATCTTCTCCGGCCAGTACACGTGCGGTTTGCAACGCCAGCCAGGGACAAACCGCGCCCGCGCCATATCCAATCAGGACAGCGGCATGGTGCAGGTCCCGGCAGTCGCCTGCGTCCAGCGCCAGACCGACCTTGGTGCGCAATCCGGCCTTGACGAGCGCATGATGCACCGCCCCTGTGGCCATCGCCATCGGAATCGGCAGCGATTGGGCAGAAGCCGCGCGATCGGTCATCAGGAGAATACGAGCTCCGTGCCGCACCAAGCTAATCGCGGTGCCACCCAAGTCAGCGACCGCGCTCTCCAGAGTGCGGACCGGCGAGAACGTGCAATACATGCGAGCCAAAGGCAATTCGTCCCGCAACGGATAAGTGCCCTCGCGCAGCGCTTCCATCTGACCCAGCGAAAGAAAAGGCGATGGCAGCACCAGGCCCGGCAAAGGCGCATGCTTGTCGAGTAGGTGCGGCCATGGCCCAAGGCGGGTGCGCAACGAAACTACGCAGGATTCGCGTAGAGAATCGATGGCGGGGTTCGTAACCTGCGCGAACCTCTGACGGAAGAAGCCATACAAAGGACGCGGCGTGCGCGCCAGCGGCGCAATCGGTGTGTCATCGCCCATCGACCAAGTGGCATCCTTGCTGTCCAGCGCCATGGGCGCCACCACCATCTTGACCTCTTCGCGGCTATAACCGAAGCCGCGCTGCAGGCGGCTGATTTCATCTTTGGATAAAACTGGTACTGGCTGAGGCGCCGGCTCCAGTTGAATGTTGTAGATCAGCCCATCGTAGGTCGAGAGTTCGTTGATGTAGCGATCGATAGTTTCGCCTTCCAATAACTGTCTGCGTTCGAGGTCGAGCAAAAGCATCTGCCCCGGCCCAAGGCGTCCACTACGTACAATGCAATCGGAACTGACATCGGCAAGTCCAACCTCCGAGCCGGCGACGATCAAGCCAGTGTCGGTGATGACGTAACGGCATGGCCGCAAACCGTTGCGATCAAGCGCCATTCCGAGCAGTCGGCCATCGCTGAACGCCAGCGCCGATGGTCCGTCCCATGGCTCCATGCAATCGGCGTGATAGCGATGAAAAGCAGTCTCCTTTCCATCGGTGGCAGGCGGCAAAAGCATGCGAATTGCCTCCGCCACGTTGCGGCCATGGTTCGCCAGCAACTCGGCAACTTCGTCGAGGCTCGTCGAATCGGAGGCATCGGCCGTGAGGACAGGCTCGCATTCGGGTGGAAGGGTGGCACGCCGGGCTTCCACGTGGGCACGATTGCCCCAAATGGTGTTGATTTCGCCGTTGTGCGCCAACATTCGCAGCGGCTGGGCACGGTGCCACGAGGGCAATACGTTGGTCGCGTAGCGCTGGTGAAAAATCGCGAAGGGCGTCACGAAGTCCTGATTCTGCAGGTCAGGATAGAACTCGTGCAGCAACCTTCCCGCGCACATTGCCTTGTACACAAGGGTACGCGTCGAGAGCGAGCAGACATAGCTGTCCGTAGATTGGCGCTCGAAAGCCTTGCGGGCGAGATAGAGGCGGTGCTCGACTTCAGCCTCAGTCCACCGAACGGAATCGGCAACGGTAATCAGCGCTTGACGGAGGACCGGGAGCGACTCGAGCGCGAGCTCGCCCAGCACGTCACGCCGGACGGGAACTTCGCGCCAGGCGAGCCATCGTAGACCTTGGGCGGAGATGCACTGCTCGAAGCGTAGAGCGTCGCGGCTGGTCACTCCTTCCGGCGGCAGGAACAACATTCCCACCGCCAGCGGACGCTCGGGCGGCAAGAAGATGGCAGTCTGGTTGAGCAGGAAAGCGCGAGGAATGGCGGTCAGGATACCGACGCCGTCGCTGCTCTTGCGATCGGCCGCGACTGCGCCACGGTGGGCCAAGCGTCCCAGCGCAGTGAGTGTCAACCGCAGAATGTCATGACTGGGTTCGCCGCGCAGAGTCGCAACAAAGCCTACGCCGCACGATTCATGATCAAAGCGGGAATTAAGAAGGGTTCGGCCTCGGGAGCCAATCAAGCTAGGTCCCATATCCGAATATAGAGCGGCCTACGGCGTGTTTGGAAAGAGGGCTGTGAGCTAATTTCGCAGTCGATACCGAAAGGGGAAAGACTGAAGGCAACACCAGTAGAACTTTACGACTGAATGCGGCGGATAACCCTAACGGATTTAGCGAGATACGCGCTGCCAGGCAATTGACAACAACTCTGCACCGGCACGAAACATCAGGCAGCAACAGCCGACTGATATTCCTCGTACGCGCCCTTGAAGTCAGTCACGTGGTGGTCGCCCTCGAAATGCCAGATCCTGGTGGCGACTTCGTCGATGAGATCGTGGTCGTGCGTCACCAATAACACGGTTCCGGAGTACCGTTGCAGCGCGATGTTCAGCGCATTGATGGCCTCAAGGTCCAGGTGATTGGTGGGCTCGTCGAGGACCAGCACGTTCGGTTTTTGCAGCATGAGCTTACAGAAGAGCAGCCGCGCCGCCTCGCCACCGGAAAGTACTTCGGTACGCTTGTTGCCATCGTCGCGGGCAAATAACATCTGACCCAACAAACCCCGAATTTCTTCGTTCGCTGCTGCGGGATCCCAGCGATGCAGCCACTCAAACGCGGTCATTCCCTTTTCGATTAGCGCCCGATGGTCCTGGGCGAAATATCCCACGGCCGCCTCGTGTCCCCAGATCACTCCGCCGTCGCTTAAAAAGGGACCGTCATAGCCGCTGGTTTGGCGCAGCTCAGATTGGGGAACGGTGGGCGAGTTCGCCAGCAACGCGTTCAGCAGCGTTGTCTTGCCGGCGCCGTTGCGGCCCATCAATGCAATCTTCTCACCGCGAGTCACGCTGGCCGTAAAGCTGCGAATAATCTCGCTCTCTCCGTACGACTTGCTTACGGCTTCCAATTCCAGAATGTGTTTGCCCGAGGGGCGCTTCTGTTCGAACTTGAGGTAGGGGCGCTGTATGTTCGACTTCGCAAGTTCGGTGACCTGCAAGCGCTCCACCTCTTTGCGTCGCGACTGCACCTGGCTGGAGCGGGTGCCGGCGGAGAACCGGGCGATGAACTCGTTCAGTTGAGCAATCTTCTTTTCCCGCTGCGCATTCTGGCCTTCGATCTGCGAGCGAATCTGCGTTTTGGCCATCACCATCTCATCGTAACTTCCGGTGTAAGTGATGATGGTCTCGTAATCGATGTCGGCGATGTGGGTGCAAACGCTGTTGAGGAAGTGGCGATCATGCGAGATGACGATCACAACTCCGTCATAGTTTCGCAAAAAGCCTTGCAGCCAATGGATCGAGTCCAAGTCCAAGTGGTTCGTGGGCTCATCCAGCAACAGCGCCTGCGGGTGACCGAAGAGCGCCTGGGCCAGTAGCACACGGACCTTCTGGCCGCCCTGCAGCTCACTCATCGCACGCGAATGCATCTCGTCGGGAATATCCAACCCTTGCAGCAGGAGTGCGGCGTCGGTCTCGGCGGAGTATCCATCCTCTTCGCCGACGATGCCCTCCAGTTCGCCGAGCTTCATGCCATCGTCGTTGGTGATCTCATGCTTCTCGTAAATGCGGTCACGCTCTTCCATCGCCGCCCACAGGCGCTTGTTGCCCATGATGACGGTATCGAGCACGCGATAGGCGTCAAAGGCGAACTGGTCCTGCCGCAAAACACCCAGCTTTCGCGGACGCACCACGGTGCCCTTCTGCGGCTCCAATTCGCCGGTCAACAGATTCATGAAAGTGGACTTCCCCGCCCCATTGGGACCGGTGAGGCCGTAGCGTTTGCCGGGCGTAAACGCGGTGGACACTTCGTCGAACAGAACTTTAGCGCCGTAGCGCATGGATACATTACTGACTGAGATCATGATTTCTTTAGGGAACTGCGGGGAAATTGCCTACTTAGGAGGGTCGCAGCTATCACAATAAGAATATCATGAGCACGCCAGATCTCTGCGAACTCTCGAGGGTTCACAGTTTGATCGGAACTTGCCGTAAATACTCTACGGCGGTTGCTTGAGCAGTACGACGAAAGTCCGTACGCAGTTCGCAGTCGCCATCGCTTCGTGTTGAAGCGAAGCCTCAGAACGATCTTGAGGATTTCCGGAAAGCCGCCCTTAAATCTGCCTAGCTTTCTCCTCGCTTCCTCAGGAACGCGGGGATCTCCAGGTCATCCGTGTCGTACGTGATGTTGACGCTGCTGCTGACGGTTTCAATCGAGGGTGGCTCATCTCGACCGGCAACGGCTGCGGCTCGCGCTTGGATCTGCGCCTCGTCCATCGGTTCGGCGTGGCGCACGATCTCGGAATCGATATCGTCAAGATTGTCGGGAATGTAGGAGATGGTTCGCGGCCGGTCCGCGGCGCGCTGCGACTCAGCCTGCGACGACTTGACCGCTTCGACGCGTGCAGGCGCTGCCTGCGGCTCGCGCGTGGCAGGCACTTCGTAAGTGGCGTGGGCGGTCGCTGCGGTGGCCCGCGCCTGGTGCACTACCTCAGCCACCGGATTCGAGGACTCGCGGTGGCGGGTCACACCCTTGAAGCCGGTGGCGATAACCGTGATCTTCACCTCGTCCTTCATCTTCTCGTCGAGTACGGCGCCGAAGATGATATTGGCGTCTTCATGCGCGGCGCTCTGGATGATGGTGGAAGCTTCGTTCACCTCGGCCAGCCGCAGCGAGCTGGAGCCGGTGATGTTGATGAGGATGCCGCGCGCGCCGTCGATGGCGCCGGCCTCGAGTAGAGGAGAAGCAATCGCAGCCTGCGCCGCCAGCGTGGCGCGACCTTCACCCTTCGCGGTCGCCGTGCCCATTACGGCGTAGCCCATGCCCGCCATGATGGTCTTCACGTCGGCAAAGTCGCGGTTGATGATGCCGGGGATGGTGATGATGTCAGAGATGCCCTGCACGGCCTGCCGCAGAATGTCGTCGGCGACGCGGAACGATTCGAAGAAGCCTGCATCCTTGGCCACCGCCAGCAGCTTTTCGTTCGGGATCACGACGGTGGTGTCGACGGAGTCGATCAGTTCCTGCAAGCCGCGCTCGGCCTGGTTTTGGCGGCGTTTGCCTTCGAAGGCGAAGGGCTTGGTGACAACCGCGACGGTGAGCGCGCCCATTTCGCTGGCCAGGGAGGCGATGATCGGCGCGGCGCCCGTGCCCGTGCCGCCGCCAAGACCGGTGGTGACGAAAACCATGTCGGCGCCTTCGAGCGCTTCAATGATCTTGTCAGCATCTTCCAGCGCTGCCTTGCGGCCGACCTCGGGATTAGCGCCCGCGCCGAGGCCGTTGGTCAGCTTGACGCCAAGCTGGATCTTCACCGGCGCATTCGAGAGCTTAAGCGCCTGCAGATCGGTGTTGGCAACGACGAATTCCACGCCTTCCAGGTGCGACTCGATCATGCGATTGACGGCATTGCCGCCACCGCCGCCGACCCCTATGACTTTGATCTTCGCGGAATTCAGCAGCTCTTCGTTGAAATGAATGCGAATGTCGTTTTCGGGCTGGCTCTTGTCGTTGAAATCTTCGATCATCTTTACTCCCATGCGCGCCGCAGCGACGGCGCTGGTCAGTTCTGCAAAGTTGGTTATGCGTTCTGTCTGGCGAACAAGCCTCTGAGCTTCGCTCGCAGCCCTCGATCAAGGTTCATTCGCGCCTGTCGCGCACGATGTCCGTAGAGAACCATCCCGATCGCCGTGGCAAACTCCGGTTCCAACAAATTCGAAGGCAGCTTGGCGATGGGCACCGGATACCCCAGCCGCACTGGACGCCGCAGAATGTCGTCAGCAACCTCCAGCAGCGAATTTAGCCGCGAGCCGCCCCCAGTGAACACCAGCCCGGCGCCAAGTAAATCGTAGATACCCGCCTGGCGAAGGTGATCGCGCAGCAATTCCATCAACTCCCGCGCCCGAGGCTCCAGAATTTCCCCCAACATGCGCTGCTGCATCAGGCGCGACGGGCGATCGCCCACCGAAGGCACTTCAATTTCATTACCCTCGGGAATGCGGGTGACGATGGCGCAGCCGAACATTTTCTTGATGTTTTCGGCGTCAGGAACGGGTGTACGTAAGCCCACCCCCACATCGTTGGTGAAATGATCGCCGCCGATCGGAATGGCGCCGCTATGGATCACGACACCCTCGTAGTACACGATAAGGCTGCTTGAACCTGCTCCAATGTCAACCAAGCAAACGCCGAGCTCGCGCTCGTCCGTTTGCAAGACCGAGTCGGCGCAAGCGAGGGCTTCGAAGACGGTGTCGTCAACGTGGATGCCGGCGCGGTTCATGGCCGACACCACGTTCTGGGTGGCGGTGGTTCCCGCAGTCACCACATGAACGCGGACTTCGAGCTTTCTGCCCATCAGCCCGGCGGGGTCGTGGACGCCGCCCTGCCCGTCGAGGATGAATTCCTGCGGTAACAGGTGCAATGCTTCGCGCTCCTCGGGCATGGCGATGCTGCGCGCCTTTTCTACCGCCTGCCGCACATCGTCGCGACTGATCTCGCGCGAACGCGAGCCCAGCGAGATGCCGCCATGACTATTCACCCCCCGGATGTGCGAGCCGGCTACCCCGACCACGGCGTTCTCCACCGGTGCTTGCGCCACATTCTCGGCATCTTCCACCGCTTTCCGGATGGAGTCGACCGCCTTGTCAAGATCGGCAATCACGCCCTTCCGCATACCGCGCGAATCGGAGATGCCATGGCCACGATAACGCAAGGCATAGTCATTCACCTCGGCGACGATAACGCATGTCTTGGCGCTACCAACATCAATCACGGTGAGCAGGTTTTCGGTTTGACTACCCATGGTTTATGCGTGCTTTTTCGTTTTGTGCTTCAGACCCCGCTTAACTTTTAGCGCGGCGGGCGCTGCAGGTGCGTCTAGGTTATTCGCCGCAGTGCCTGGAGTCGCAGCCCCGTTAGGGTTGGCGCTTGCGGAATCGGGATTAACAATCACCTGGTGTTCGTACCGCAAGTCCACCGACTCCAGTCTCTGGAACTGTGCTCTCCACTCCTTCACATGGGTCACGTAGATTTTGAAGCGCTCGAGAAAGTTCGACGACCCCAGATGCACCAGCACCGCCCCGTTGGGATCGGTCACGGTGGCCTTCACGTCGTCGGGATCGGAAAGATCGACATCGCTTAGGTCGCGTGAGTAGTGCGCACCACCCGCGTCGAGGTCCTTGATGAGGTGAGTGTAGATCTTCATTCGTGCAGCGCGTGTCGATACCGGCTCCGTGTCCGGCACTCCCACCACCACCGGGAAGGAATAACTTGTCAGTTGACCCGCCGGCAAATCCATGAGCACGCCGTTGGCGTCAATCAGTTCAATGTGGGAGTTGACCTCCACAAATGCCACCGGTGTGCGCTCTTTGACAACAATGTTCAGGCGGTCGGGAAGCAGCCGCATCACCGTAGCCGATCGCACCCAGGGAACCTGCTCCAACTGTTTCTTGCGCAACTCCAGCGGAACAAAAAAAACGTTGCGATTGAGGTCGCTGGCCATTATTTCCATCACCTGCGAACGGCTGACATTGCTGCTTCCCGAGACCTGGATGTTGTCGCTGGAATCGATTTGAAATCGCCAGGAGCGAGTGGCGTATTGATGAAGCGTAATCCAGATCAGAGTGACGCTCCCCAGGACCAGGATCAGGATAAGGGCAATCTTGATGCGGCTGGCAGCCTTGCGGGGCAGCGCTCCGCGACGTACCGAAACGCGCTTTTGTCCGCGCAAAAACGGGGATTCGGCCTCGTCATCGAGGTCGAGCATGCGGGCGTCGAGCGGGGATTCGTCGTAGCCGCCCGGACGCAACGCGGCATCGCTGACCCGCGCTTCGAGTTCGTCTTCCGGCGCTGCTGATGAAGTTTTCCGAGCCATGAAAACCGGGTGAAACGCCCACAACTTCGGTTGTTCGCCTCACTATAAACGTTTTTGTTCAGCTTGCGGAAAGAGAGAATCGCAAGCGGCGGATTCGCCGGTGAAGTTGAACCAGAAGAGTAAACTCGGGGTCCGCAGGGCTAAGAAGGGTAGGTGGAACTGTGCCGTCCCTGAAAGAACTCGGGTCCATTTCCCAGGCTACCTGGCAACCGCCTGCGGCTCGGTGCTGGGCTAAACTACTTCGCGCCTACGGCGCTGGATCTTCCCCATATCCAGTCCGCCGACAAATACAAAGCTTGATTCTCACACGCTCTGCAAGGAAAGAGTGGTTGAGCGATGATTTGTTCGCGCATGGTTGACTTGATTCAAGATCGCAAAGAAGAGCTGGCCGACATCTGCTCTAGGTTCACGTGCTTAGCCTGGCTTTGTTTGGTTCCGCAGCCCGCGCCGATTTCGAGCCGGAGACAAGTGACCTCGATTTCCTAGTGGAGTTCCTGCCCATGCCGCCGCAGGAACACGCTCGCTCGTATTTTGGTCTGTCAAGGAACTTGAACAGCTATTTCGCCCGTCCTTCGAACCGAGGTAAAGGCCCTCCTCGCACAACTGGAGTGCAGAGATAGAGGTTTAGCCGACCGGCTCGGTTGCACGGCTCCGCAGATCTTCCAACATCTGGGGCCCGAGGTGCGAGACACTGCCCGCGCCTAGGGTCAGGATCATGTCGCCTGACACAGCTGCGCTCGCCGCCAGCTTGACCGCTTCGGTAAACGAAGCGGCGTAGAGCGCTTCTCGTCCGCCAACTTCTGTAATACGATTCGCCAGCATCTCGCCGGTAATTCCCGGGATTGGCGGCTCGCTCGCCGGATAGATATCGAGCACGATAACCGAATCGGCGTTGCGGAAAGCCGTCGAAAAATCTTCCAGCAACAGCTGGGTTCGGGTGTAGCGGTGCGGCTGGAAGATGACATGCACTTTCCCGAATCCGCACTGTCGCGCCGCCGCTAGAGTTGCCCTGATCTCCGTGGGATGGTGCCCGTAATCGTCAACCACGGTCACACCTCCGACGCTGCCGATCAGCTGAAAGCGGCGATCCACTCCATTGAAGTTTTCCAGCGCCCGGCGAATATCCTCGACCGGCACGTCGAGCCCGATCCCCACCGCAATCGCCGCGGTGGCGTTTCTGACATTGTGTTCTCCGGGAACACGCAGATGGAATTCGCCCAAGGAATTTCCGCGGTAGCTGGCCTGAAAACTGTTCAGTGCCGCGGAATTTTTGCCCGGGCCGCAATGCACTCCAGAAATGTAGAAGTCCGATCCATGGCGGGTACCATAGGTGACGATCCGCCGCTCCACCGCAGGCAGTAACCGGCGCAGATCATCGTTGTCGTTGCAGGCCACAACCATCCCATAGAAGGGCACCAAATCCATGAACTTCAGAAAGGTCTGTTCCACGTCTTCCATGTTGCGATAGCAATCCATGTGTTCACGATCAATGTTGGTGACCACGGCGAGAATCGGCGAAAGTTTCAGGAAGGAGCGATCGCTTTCGTCGGCCTCCGCCACCAGGTACTGGGACTTTCCCAGCCGCGCATTGGAACCCATCGCATCCACGCGGCCGCCGACGACGACGGTGGGATCGAGCCCACCCGCGGCCAATACCGCCGCGATCATCGAAGTGGTTGTGGTCTTGCCATGCATGCCGGCGACGGCGATCCCGTATTTCAGACGCATCAGTTCCGCCAGCATTTCGGCGCGCTGAATGACCGGGATGTGCTGCTGGTGGGCTGCCAAGACCTCGGGATTGTCGCGGGTAATGGCTGAGCTGGTAATCACTACCTCAGCGCCGATCACGTTTTCCGGGCAATGTTCGCCACCGATGACGGCCCCCATTGCAGCCAGACGCTGCGTCACCGCCGAGGGCTTCAGGTCAGAACCCGAGACCTTGTACCCAAGGTTGAGCAGCACCTCGGCGATGCCGCTCATACCAATGCCGCCGATTCCGACAAAATGGACGCGTTGGATTTTTGCAAACATGGGAGCGACGAGATTCTAGGCTACAGCGTGCTGGCTTTGGATGCCAGCGGCCCGGGCGGCAAGCGACGCGATTCTGGCTGCTGCGTCGGGATGGGCAAAGCGGCGCGCCGCCTCCGCCATCGTCGCCAAGCGCGAGCGGTCGTGCAACAGAGAGGCAATCTCATTCACCAGGCGGTCGCTGGAAAGTTCAGATTGCGGCAACATGCGGGCCGCGCCCCCATCGGCGAGCGTCGCCGCATTCTGGCTTTGGTGGTCATCGGCGGCCGTCGGCAGAGGAATGAAGATGGCAGGCTTTCCGGCCGCTGTGATCTCGGCCACGGTGCTGGCTCCGGAGCGGCAAACCAGTAGATCGGCGCGGGCGAAGGCCCCCGGCATGTCATCGATGAAAGGCGACACCTCCGCCGAAATCATGGTGCGCAAATAAACCGCCTGGGCCGGAACGTAATCTTTCTCGCCGGTCTGGTGGATGACGTGGATCGCCGGCACCGCCTCCATCAGTTTCGGCAATGCATCCAGCACGGCCTGGTTGATGGCATGGGCGCCTTGACTGCCGCCAAACACCAGCAGACTGGGGCGCGCGTCTTTGAGACTCATGGGGGGCCGCGCTGGAACATGGAAGAACTCGTGCCGCACGGGCACGCCGGTCACGTGGCAATTGCGAAAATAGTGGCACGTCGCCTCGAAATGCACCGCCGCCACGCTCACCATTGGCGCGACAATCCGATTCGCAACACCGGGAATCACGTTGGGTTCGAACGCAAGCGTGGGTACGCTCATCATCGCAGCCGTCAGCATTGCCGGCCCCGACGCGTAGCCGCCCACGCCAATCACGACATCAGGTCGGAATTCGCGGATCAGCTTCGCCGCCTCGATCAAGGCGCGCGGCAGGTCCAACACCGTCTTGAGCCGGGTCGCGAGATCCACACGGTTCAGTGCACCAACCTGGATGAGATATAGTTCGAAACCTGCCGCTGGAACCAGACGGGTCTCAATGCCACGCTGCGTGCCGACGAACACTACCTGTGCGTTATAGCGCGAACGCAACTCCTGCGCGATGGCCAGCGCGGGGATGACATGTCCGCCGGTTCCGCCTCCAGCCACGATCACACGCATGGCTAGTCCGTCTGTTGGGTGATGTTGAGGAGGACCCCGACACTGGCCAGAGTGATGAAGAGCGAAGAACCGCCGTAGGAAATGAAAGGCAGCGGAATTCCTTTCGCAGGCATCATGGCGAGTACAACGCTGATGTTAAATAACGCCTGTACCACCACCATCGCGGTAAAGCCGGTTGCCAGGAACTTTCCGAACATGTCTTCCGTGCGAAGCGCGGTGCGGATGCCGCGATACAGGAAAATGCCGAAGAGCGTGACCACCAGCAGCGAACCCCACAATCCCATTTCTTCGGCGGTAACGGCGAAGATGAAGTCGGTATGCGGCTCCGGTAAGTAGAACAGCTTTTGCTTACCTTCCATCAGCCCCAAGCCAGTAAGGCCTCCGGTGCTCACGGCGATCATGGACTGGATAATGTGAAATCCCTTACCTTGCGGATCCTTAAAGGGATCGAGGAATGCCTGCACGCGCGCCCAACGCCAGGGAACGCGGACGACAAGAAAGTACAACGGCAACAGCGACGCACCCAGTGCATACCAGAGGTACTTCATGTTCATCCCCGCCACAAACAACACCGCGGCGGAGATGGCCAGGCACGCGATGGCGGTACCGAGATCTGGCTCCTTCACAATGAGCAATGCGAACAGCACTACCGGAGCGGCGGCCGGAAGCAGCACGTTCTTCCAGTCGGCAATCTGCTGCCAGCGCGATTCCAGAAAGTACGCGAGGTAAAAAATGATTGCGGGTTTCGCCAGCTCTGAAGGCTGCAGGGAGAAGCCGCCAAGCTTGATCCAGCGGTGAGTATTGTGGGAATCGCGAAACAGGAAAACGGCGATCAATAGTAGCGAGGTAAATCCCAGAAAGGTGAAGACCACCGACGCCCGCCGGTATTTTCGGTAGTCGATGTTCATGATGACGAGCATGGCTGCTATGCCGGCGCCGGCCCATGCCATCTGCCGCAGCAGGAAGCCATAGGGCGAGCCGAAGCGCTCCTTCGCCATTACGGCCGAGGCGCTGAAGACCATCACCAGTCCGATAAAGACCAGCAACAGCGTAACCGTGAACAGCCACTTATCCACGCTGACCCGCTTGGCCATTATTCGTTGCCTCCGCGTGCCGTGCTGCCCACCCGATCTCGCTGCTGTTCCCTCGAGGCTAGCTGGCGAACCAGATCTTTGAATAACCGTCCGCGATGTTCGTAGCTGTCGAACTGATCGAAGCTGGCGCAGGCGGGAGCCAGCAACACGACATCGCCCGCAGTGGCAGATTCGCTGGCGCGCTTGACCGCGGTCTCCAGCGTGCCGACGCTCGCGATTTCAGTTCCTCGCAGCTGCGACTCGATCTTGGCGGCCGCCGCACCAACGGTGTACACGCGCTTCACTCGCTCCTTCAATAGCGGATTGAGCACGCTGTAGTCGCTGCCTTTGTCCTTGCCACCAAGAATGAGGTGAATGCGGCCGGGAAACGACTCCAACGCTTTAATGGTCGCATCAACATTGGTGGCTTTGGAATCGTTGTAATACTCGACGCCACGGACCGTGGCCACGAACTCCAGACGATGCTCCACCGCTTTGAACTGGGAGACCGCGCGCCGGATTTTTGCTGGCTCGATTCCGGCCAACACTCCCACGCAAACTGCCGCGAGGACATTCTCCAGATTGTGGGCGCCCTTCAGCGAAATCTCCTTGACGGGCATGACCTCGCGGCCCCCATGCTTGTCGCGCCAGACTATTCGGTCTCCGCGAACAAATGCTCCGGTCATGACCTCCTTCAGCCGGCTGAACCAGAACACAGAAGCTTTGATGGCCGCGGCCATCTCAATGCAAGGCTGGTTGTCCGCGTTCAAAATGGCGAAATCGCCAGGGCCCTGGTTCTCGAAAATACGGACCTTGGCCGAGGCGTAATTCTCAAACGAATGGTGCCGGTCAAGATGATCGGGAGTGACATTCAACACCACCGCAATGCGGGGGCGAAAGCTTTCGATCGTCTCCAACTGGAAGCTGCTGATTTCCAGCACTACCCAGGTGTCCTCGATGGAACTCTCGACGAAAGTGATCGCCGGGGTGCCTAAGTTTCCACCGACCAGCGCATTACGGCCTGCAGCAGCAATGATTTCGCCCGCCAATGTCGTCGTGGTGGTCTTTCCGTTGGAGCCGGTGATGGCAACGATCTGACCTTTGAGGAAGCGCCCAGCAAGTTCCACCTCGCCGATGACAGGAATACCCAAGGCTCGGGCCTGTACTAGCTGCGGAACATCGAAGGGCACGCCCGGACTGATTACGATCAAGTCCTGATCGCGGAAGGTGCGTTCGCCATGCTCTCCGGTTTCAACGGTAATGCCGTGGTCGAGCAGTAGCGGAATTTCGTTACGAAGTTGCTCTTGTGATTTGGCATCGGAGACGGCAACCCGGGCACCGCGTTGCTCCAGGAACAGGGCGCTGGCCACACCTGATTTGCCTAGCCCGACCACCAGCACGCGTTTGCCTTTAACGTCCATCAGGAATTCTGCTAGCGTCGCCATTGTGCCACGTTTGCCTCGCTTCTAGCGCAACTTCAGGGTGGTGAGAGCAAAGAGTGCAAACACCAGCGAGGCAATCCAGAAGCGCACAATCACCTTCGACTCACTCCAGCCCATCAATTCGAAGTGGTGGTGAATGGGGGCCATCTTGAAAATGCGCTTCTTGCGCAGCTTGTACGAGCCCACCTGGAGAATGACCGAGAGCGCCTCGATCACGAAGATGCCGCCGATAAACGGCAGCAGCAGCTCCTGCTTAATGATGACGGCGACGGTTCCGATCGCACCGCCCAGAGCCAGCGATCCGACATCGCCCATGAAGATCTCCGCAGGATGGGCGTTATACCAGAGGAAACCGATTGCGGAACCGACCATGGAGCCACAGAAGATGGTCATCTCCGAGACCTGGGGCATCTTGGACAGCTCGAGGTAATCGGCGAACACAGCATGGCCGCTGACGTAGGTGAGTACCGTGAGCGCTCCCGCGGCGATTACAGTGCAGCCAATCGCCAACCCGTCGAGACCGTCAGTGAGATTCACGGCGTTGCTGGAGCCCACAATGATTATGGCCACGAACACAAGGAATGGCAGAAACGCAAATGGCGAAAGGTAGCCGTGATGCAAGCGGCCGATCATCAGGTCTGGCCGAAAGTGCTTGAGAAAAGGTACGATCAGGCGCGTGGAGTAGAGTCCGTGGGTTTCCAGGGCACTCAAGATAGCGCCTATTACAAACGCCGCCAGAAACTGGTAGAGCAGCTTGGCGCGCGCGGTGAGACCGAGGTTGCGGCGGTGCACTACCTTCAAATAGTCATCGGTGAAGCCGATCGCCCCAAACGATAGTGTCGCCAAGACCGCAATCCACACGAAGCGATTACTGAGATCGGCCCATAACAACGTTGGAACGATCATGCCCACGACAATGAGCAAGCCGCCCATGGTCGGGGTGCCGGCTTTCTTCAGATGGTCTTTGGGACCGTCTTCGCGAATGTACTGGCCAATCTGGAATTCACGTAAGCGGCGAACCACCGCCGGACCAATGATGAGGCCTATGAACAGCGCGGTGAGGCTCGCGAATACGGTGCGGAAGGTCAAATAGCGAAAGATTCGGAACGGGCCGATATGAAAGACGAGAAAACCCTTCTGGTAAAGCAACCAATAGAGCAAATTCTTCCCCGTTCTGAAAGTTATGCGGGAGCTACAACCCTAGAGCAGTTCCGCAATTGCCGTACTCGCGCGAGAACCTGCAGTACGGCCTCCACTAATGGGCAGCTTCCGGCGTTTTGCCGACCCAAGCCTCGAGCGCACGCTCCAGGCGCACTCCGCGTGACGCCTTGAGCAGAACTACATCGCCGCTTTTGATTTCTCGCCGCAGCCAATCACCGGCCTCTTGCGGCGTGGCGACGAATTCCGCATCCATTCCCGCCCCGGCCGCGGCTTCTACCATCGCCTTCGCCAGTCCGCGGACTCCCAGCAGTCTATCGATTCCGTAGTTCGCCATGTGCTGCCCGCAATCGCGATGCATAGCGTCAGCCGCAGAGCCTAGTTCCAGCATCTCGCCGGCAACTACAATGCGGCGGCGGGCCGGAATCTGGACCAATGACCGCACCATATTGTCGAGCGCCTTAGGATTGGAATTGTAGCAATCGTTGATGATGGTCGCGCCTGCGTAGTTCAGGATTTCTCCCCGCTTGTCTGCGGGCGCCAGGGTGGGGAGCGACGCTGCTGCCGTTTGCAGGGGGATTCCGTACTGCAATCCGACCGCAACCGCGGCAAGCGCATTGTAGATACTGTGCTCACCCAACAGCCGCAACGCAGCCGGGACATGCTCTCCACCCGCGGCGATTTCGAACACCGAGCCCAGCGGGCCGCGCGATTCAATCCTCCGTGCCGACACATCAGCAGGTTGGTGCAATCCGAAGGTGACAACTTTCCCGTGGAAGTCCCGCCCGAACTGCGAAACGTACTCATCGTCGGCGTTCAATACAGCTATACCGCCATCGGTAAGCGAGGCAATCAGCTCGTATTTGGCACGCGCGATCGCCGCGACTGACTCAAAAAACTCCAAGTGGACAGGAGCGACCATGGTCACGACGCCGCAATCCGGCTGGGCCAGCTTGGCGAGGGCGGCAATCTCGCCGGCATGCGACATTCCAATCTCAACCACGGCGATATCATCTTCCGCCTCTAGTTTGAGCAATTGTAGTGGCATGCCGAAATGATTGTTCAAATTGCCCTGCGACTTCAGCACGCGGCGCTTTGCGCTGAGCACGTGAGCAATGGCTTCCTTGGTCGTCGTTTTCCCCGCCGACCCCGTCACCGCGATGAGTGGGTTTCCCCACAAGCGGCGTACGGCAGCGCCGAGCCGCTGTAATGCCAGAAGCGGCTCCTCCACCACCAGCAATCGATTTTTTTGCGCGAATCGTGCGCACTCGGCCTGGCCAATGACGGCGCCGACCGCGCCCTTCGCGAGTGCCGTCTCGACAAAGTCGTGCCCGTCCAATCGCTCGCCCCGTACCGCGAAGAACAGATCGCCCGGCGACAGCGTGCGCGAGTCAATGGAATATCCGCCGGCGACCGAGGCCGGAGCAAAATCTCCCTTGGCCTGCATGAATTCGGCGGCGCGCGACAGGCTTAGCTTCATGACGTTGCAGACTGCGCCGGTTGGGCGGTAAGGTAGCCTGCGTCCTGCAGTGCATTCCGCGCCATCTCGATATCGTCGAATGGAATGGCGCTTGTTGCCGTGACCTGAACCTTCTCGTGGCCCTTGCCAGCGATCAGAACGATATCGCCGGCTTGGGCCTCGGTTATCGCCAGCTGGATGGCTTTGCGGCGATCCGGTTCCAATGTGTAACGAGCACCAGAACGCTGCAACCCCGGGAGGGCATCGTTCATGATGTCGAGGGGATTCTCGCTCCGGGGGTTGTCGCTCGTCAATACCACGAAGTCGCTGCCGGCCCCGGCGGCCTCGCCCATCAGCGGACGTTTGCTGCGGTCGCGGTCTCCGCCACATCCGAATACGGTAATGACGCGTCCGGGACCCCCACGCTGCGCCAGGAAGTCACGTGCGACTGCGGTCAGATTGCGCAGAGCATCGTCGGTGTGCGCGTAGTCCACGATCACGGTGAAGGGCTGGCCAACGTCCACACGTTGGAAGCGCCCGGATACTTGGGCGACTTCAGAGGCCGCCTGGACGATGGCCTGGGGCTCGAGGTTGCGCGCGTAAGCGGCGGCGGAGGCGGCAATGAGATTCAGCACGTTCACCCGCCCCAGAAGCGGGCTCCAAAGTGGATACTGGCCCGTTGGCGTCACCAGGGTGAACTCGGTTCCACTCTTTTCAATGCTGACAGCCTTCGCGCAGAAATCGCCGCCATCAACGCCGTACGTGATTAATTCCTGTTGCTTCTTTAGCAGCCTGATGATCCGTCGGCCGTAGTCATCCTCTACGTTAATCACCGCCGCTCTCGGCGGTTCGGTACCCGAACCCCTAAAGAGTATCGTCTTCGAGGTGAAATACTCTTCCATGGTTCCGTGGTAATCAAGGTGATCACGAGTGAGGTTGGTGAATACCGCAACATCGAACGGTACTCCGTAAACTCGCTGCTGCTCCAGGGCGTGCGAAGATACCTCCATCACTGCCTCACCGCAACCTGCTTTCAGAGCGTGCGCAAAGAGCTGATTCAGTTCCAGCGCCTCAGGTGTGGTATGAGGAGCCGGCAGAACTTGTTCGCCGATGCGATATTCCACGGTGCCCACCAGGGCAGTTTTACGTCCGGCACTTCGCAGCATGGCATTCAGGATAAACGCGGTTGTCGTCTTGCCGTTGGTGCCCGTGATTCCAGTAATCGAGAGTTGCTCGGCGGGGCGACCATAGAAGTTTGCGCTAAGCCGCGCCAGGGCTCTCCGCCCATGTGGCACCTGAGCCCAGGCAACTCCAGGCCGCGGCGGTAACGAGTCACTGACAACCGCAACGGCTCCGGCATGGAGAGCAGCATCGATGTAGCGATTGCCGTCGGTGCTCTCGCCGCGGATCGCTACAAAACACCAGCCCGGCTGCACCCGCCGGCTGTCGTAATCGAGACCGGGGATCTGCGGATTGCCCTGCTGCGCCAGATATTCCGCACCATCCAGCAACTGAAGGAAGTCCATTCTACCCGCATTATAGCTATGCTTTGCGCGTGTGAGGGCGCAGGAATTGCGGACGTGCCTAGTTGATAAGGTTACATGTAACCGCTTGGTGAGGTGTTTATGGGGGCCAGAACGCAAGCCAAGTCTTCCCGGGAAAAAGTGCGGGCGCATCGCGAACGGCTGCGCCGTCAGGGGCTGCGGCCTATCCAAATCTGGGTCCCCGACGTTCGCTCGCCGGAGTTTGCGCGCGAGGCGCATCGGCAGTCGCTCCTAATTGCAAATAGCCCCCAAGAGAAGGACGATCAGGCTTTCATCGACTCAATCTCTTTTTGGGGCGATGAGTGAAACGGGGAGGTTTGGACGGTTGCTAGCGGCAGGGATTACGCAGGCAAGCCCCGCCCGGTCGTAATCGTCCAGGATGACCGATTCGATACCACAACTTCCATAACGGTCTGGGGGACTCGAATTTCAAATTTGACAAAGCAAATCGGCCCAGGTATTACATTTTGTATAAAGTAATGGAGACGGAATGGAATCCGCAATCACGGTAAAGGGCCAAATCACAATTCCCAAAGCAATCCGCGAACATCTCCACGTCAAGCCAGGCGACCGTGTGAAGTTCTTTGTGCATGCTGACGGCACGGTGGTTCTACTGCCGAAGCTTCCTGCCTCGGCACTGCGGGGGATGCTTAAAGCCAGGAGGCATGCCTCGCTTGAGGAAATGGACGAAGCTATCGCAACCGGCGTCAGCGAACGTTATCGACGGGCTACGCGTAGATGATTGGATTGGACACTAACATTCTGGTCCGTTATATCGTCCAGGACGACCCGGTACAGCTGCGGAAGGCGACGGAGTGCATCCGACAGCACCTTACGGAGCGCAATTACGGGTTCATCAGCACCGTAGTTATAGCGGAAATTGCATGGGTTCTTGACAGCATCTATGGCTTCACCCATACGGAAATCGCCGCAGCTATTGAGCGCATTCTGCAAATTGAGCTGCTCGTGGTAGAGCATGAAGCCGAGGTGTTTCTGGCCATGGTAGCTCTCAAGCAGAAGCACGGGGCTTTTGCCGATGCTCTTATCGGCGCGATCAATGCGCAGGCCGGCTGTTCGCGAACTTTCACCTTCGACCGGAAAGCGCTGCGGCTTCCGGGGTTCGAGCTTCTTTAAGCGCTTGCCCAACTGTCTTGGATAGATCCTAATGCGTGAACCGCACCGTGATCCTCTGCCCGGAAGGCAGATGACTTCCCGGGGCGGGCCATTGCTGCCGCGCGATGCCGCTTCCAATCGCATTGATCTCCAATCCAGATTGCTGGGCGGCTTCCACTGCCGAGCGTAGCGGCTTGCCCAGGAAGGATGGGACCACCACTCCGCTGTCGACATCCAGAACCACAGTTCCGCTTCCGGCGGCCTGCTCGGCCGGGCTGGGCGCCTGCGACGGAGGAGCCACCTGCAGCATCTCCGTTTCAGCAGAAGATTGGACTTTCTGTGCCGGCATAGCCAAGGCTGATGGAACCAGGCGGGTGCCGGTTCCGCCCGACGGCTTGGCGCCCGCCACCTCCGCCTGAGAATTTGGCTGGGGCTTTGCGTTGGTGGTTGCGTCCGCGTCGGCCATCTGCAGTGGAGGACTCAGCCGATCGGACGATTCATCCGCCACGTCGTCGTCTTTTGCCGCTGCCACCAGGTTCTGGCGCTGAGGATTTTTAACATCCGCATCATGCGCAACGTGCATGTATTCGAGCACTTGCTCGGCGATACGCTTAAACACCGGGGCGCAAACCTGGCCGCCTTGATGCAGTCCGATCGGTGAATCAAGAATGACAGCGATGGTTATCGCTGGACTGTTCACCGGGGCAAATCCGACAAACGAAGCGACATATTTGGTCTTGGAATATGCGCCGGTCGCCGGGTCAACCTTCTGGGCCGTGCCGGTCTTGCCCGCATCGGTGTAGCCGTTGAGGACCGCTCTCCTGGCGGTCCCGAATAGCACCACGCCTTCCATCATCTTCTTCATCTGGGCCGCAGTCATCGCCGAAACCACCCGGTGTTGTTGCGCGGAATGAAACACGACCGGCTTGGGAGTGCCGTCAGGAGGCAACTCCCCGGCTACGATGCGCGGCGGCGTATAGACTCCGTCATTCGCTATTGTGGAGATCAGCGAGACAGTTTGCAGTGGGGTAACACCGATCTCCTGTCCCATGGAGATGGCGCCGATTGAAACCTTCGACCAGCGGCTCACCGGTCGAGCCAGTCCGCGGGTCTCGCCGGGAAGCTCGATGCCGGTTTGCTGCCCAAAGCCATAGTCGTGAATGTAGTGATAGAGCCGCTCGTCTCCCAGCTTCATGCCCACCTTGATCGCGGCCACATCGCTGGAATGCGCCAGCGCTTCGGCGATGGTTATGACGCCCAGGCTTTCGTGATCGTGGATCTTCATGCCAAACACGTCGATCGAGCCATGCTGGCAGTCGACCTTGTCCTCCGGCGTCACCACATGCTGATCGATGGCTGCGGAGTAGGTGACAATCTTGAAGACCGAACCCGGCTCATAAATATCGCTGACGGCTCGGTTCTTTAGCGACTCCGCGGGGACACTGTTGAACACATTGGGATTGAAAGTCGGGCGGCTGGCCAGCGCCAGGATTTCGCCGGTTCGAGGATTCTCCACGACCACCGTTCCGGCGATTGCCTTGGTGTCCTCCATCCCTTGCGCTAATTCGCGCTCGGCGATGTACTGGATGGTCTGGTCGATAGTCAAGATCAGATTCTGCCCGGGATCGGGCGGCTTCTCTACCCGGCTGAACCACTTGCCACGTGCATCGAGCGAAACCAGCTCTTGACCGGGAATCCCGCGCAGATCGTCATCGAATCCCCGCTCCAAGCCGCCCAGGCCTACGCCGTCCATGCCCACATATCCCAGAACTTGAGCGGCCAGGTCGCGCTTGGGGTAGAAACGCTTGGGTTCCTTGCGAAAGCCAATGCCGCGCAGGTTCAACTGGCGAATGCGGGTGCTGGTTTCGGCGTCAATCCTGCGCGCGATGAAGACAAAGGGACGCGCCATCTTCAATCGCACCAGAACGTCCTGGGGATCGAGGTTCAACACTTTCCCGAGCATGGCCGCGGTGGTTTCTTTATCGTGGACCTCGCTCGGCACGGCGAACACCGAATCGACGTCAATCGACATGGCCAGGGGATGGTTGCTTTTTCTCTGGCGTGTCGTTGGCCGGGCCGAGAACCGTGTTGACCAACTTGTCTGTAACATCGCCAATGCTCATGCCGTTGCCGGTGTTTGCTGTTCTATCCACCCAGTACATCGCGGCCAACTTGCGATTGGCTTCATTCATGACTGTAGTCAGCTGCTCTCGTTGTTGGGGCGTTGTGGTTTCAGTCGTCATCATTCGGCGGGCCTGTTCGCGCTCGAGCCGCACGGAATCGAACACGGCCTTGCGATTGGTCAAGCTCTTGACGAGGTCTTCAGCCTTGGCGCTTACCGCTTCGGTTGTAATCTCGACGGTCGCCTTGCGAAACATGGCTGAAAGAGCCTCGCGGGACATCATCGCGTCCCATGCGATGCTGGTTGCGCTGTTGCCGAGCTTCGGGTCGGTTACGGCTTGCGCAGCTCTGACCATCGCGGGATCGGCCCCGGCAGGAACGGGCCGATTCTGGCGGATGTCCTGCACTAACCGGGCGAACTTCTGCGATTGCGCTGGATTCTTGAGGAACGCCAGCGCAGCGTCATAATCCTGCTCGCGCTTGACCAGATGGAGATAAGCTCCGTCCTCGCCAGCAATAAATGTCTTCCCGGCAATCATGATGATCTTGTACGGGGCAGCGAGGCCCCCGCCGACCACTCCCGTCATCTCCCATCCGGCGACGACGAGATCCGTCGTGTTCATCAATCGGTCATTGCTGAGGTAAATGTCCTTCCATGTCAGCGAGACTTCTTCCTTTGGGATGGGAAGTGGCGGCACAACAGAACCGAGGCGTTTGGCAATCTTCGTAACCTGGGGATCGGTAATGGATGCGTCCCAGGCAGGTTTGCCCGCAGGTTTCGCATCATCGGCTGGCTTCAGGCCGAAACTGTCGGTAGTAGTGGGGCCCTGCGGTACATCGTATGCGTCTTTTAGACTGCTGACGACCGCCGGCTTCTGCGCATTGAATGCGGTCTGACGCTGTCGGGCCTCGATCGCCGCCTGTCGCTGCAGAGTGGCCTCGATCTCGCGCGATTTCTGCGCCTCAACCTCTTGCCGCCGCCTTGCTTCAGCCTCGATTCGTGCCGTTTCCGATCGCTGGCGAGCCTCTTCTTTCGCTTTCTTGTCTGCCGCTCTCTTCGCGTCCCTCTCGGCCTTCCGTTCAGCGCGAGCTTCGGCAGCCGCCTCCAGTCGCGCCTGTCGGTCGTCGTCGGACTCGGTTGATCTGCCTCGATGGCTGCAGTCCACGCCCAGCTGCGCACACGCGCTTTGCGCAGTCGCCTTTCCCGATAGCAAGAACACCCAGGGTGATATCAGCAGAGCCAGAGTCAGAACTCTGATGCAACGAGGACCACTTAGGCGATTAGGTGCAAGGGCGGCTGATACTTCGGAGGAATCGAAAGCACTACCACGTAGAGAGGACGTCATTTCTGAACTTCTCCTGTTATTGCAAGAGATTCTAGGAGATAGCTAATTCTAAATCGGACTTTGGGTGGTACGCCCATTACCTAGGTACTCGCGTTGGTTACTAGTGCGTGTCTCACGCTAGCCCGCCCAGAGCTGTCGGCATACCACCATCTATCCCGAAATGGAACTTCCGTGGCGTAGGCAGTTGCAATTCAGCGTCTGCGCCTTCCGGAAAATCCTAGCGACTTCTTCAGGTCCTCGACGACCTCATACACAATCGGGCATGTGAATGTGCGTCCTATCATGCCCATCGTGCGGGACACAAACTCCGGCTCGTAGAGATACGGATAACCTCTGCAATCGGCTGGGCGATCCTCATAGATACTGCAGCGGTTGTCTTTCAGAAAAGGACACGGACGCGTATTCGTTTTCCAGGGGTTATCGCTGCGATCTTCCGTCCGTTCAAGATACTTTTCAATGAACTGCCGGCGGTCCATCTCGAAACGCCGCGCCAACCGGTCGACATCCTCTTCGCTGAACGACGGATTCACCTGCCGGCAGCAATTGGCGCAGGCAGTGCAATCGATTCCGGCCCACACTCGCTGAGTGGTCTCAAAGACGAGCCTGTCGATCTCGTCCGAATTCAAATTGCACCGAGTCTTTAGGAAGTGCCGGAATCGCCAGTTCTCATCCTCTTTGTTCTTCGCCAGCTCGCGTATTTGAATAAGATCGAAATCCATACGGGGAAGAATGCCGATTCCAGCGCACAGATGCAAGTGCGCAATCTTGGCCCCCGACCGGTATCCCATGTCTGCGGGTGCCTCGTTTAAGCACCGGTTTTGGCTCCGCATCATCAGGATTCGTGGTAGTAATTATGGTTCTTTCCAATTGCTCCAAGGCGGAAGGCCATGACTGACGTGAAGGAATTACATCGGCCCTGCGAAGACGGCGTAAACGTGCGTGGATTTGTCCACCCAGCGCACGGCGAGTCGCGTGGCTCAATCGTGCTGACGCATGGCGCGGGCGGTAACGCGAGTGGCCCACTGCTGATTGCTCTGGCGACGACGTTCGCCGAGGCCGGATTCACCGTCCTGCGGTGCGATCTGCCGTTCCGTCAGGTGCGCCATCATGGACCGCCTTCTCCGTCGAGCGCGGCGCGCGATCAATTGGGATTGCGCTGTGCCGCAAACGTCTTGCGAGAAATCGCTCCCGGACGACTCTTTATCGGCGGCCAATCCTACGGTGGCAGGCAAGCGACGCTGCTGGCTGCATCCGACGAGTCGGTCTGTGATGGATTGCTGCTGCTGTCCTATCCGCTGCATCCGCCCGGGAAGCCAGAGCGACTGCGAACGGAGCACTTCCCCAGGCTGCTGAATCCGGCGCTGTTCGTGCAGGGGACGAAGGACCCGTTCGGGAGCGTTGCAGAGATGAAATCCGCGCTCAAGTTGCTCGGTGCGCCTCACGAGCACCTCGTAATCGAGGGAGCAGGACACGACCTCGGGTGGTCAAAACGCGTTCGCCCGGAATTCCTGGATGTACCGGCGAAGGTGGTGGCGTCGTTTCGGGAGTTGTTTCTTTCGTAGTCTTTGTGGCTCACGCGCGGCAGTTGTGGCAAGGGTAGGGGTTCCTCGCTACGCTCGGAATGACAATGGTATGAGTGGCAGTGGTGGTGCGAGCGAAAAGCAGGTTCCTCGCTGCGCTCGGAATGACAACTTTGTAAGGCCCTTCTTTCCTGATATCCCCGCGCTTTTTGTAAGGCCCTTCTTTCCTGATATCCCCGCGCTTAAAGTACTGACGGAAATCCTGTGACTTCGGATAAAATGCGCAGTTGCCCCAGCCACACAGGAGAAACCCCGAATGAGCGAAGTCGAAACAAAGTCGCTTCCGGCCAACGCCTACGAACCGCTCAAGCCCGCGGAAAATTATCTGCCGATAGTATCGGCGCAAACCGTAATTCCGGAAATGACGACGAGGTCGATCGTCTGGGGCGTGGTGCTCTGCATCATCTTCACGGTCGCGTCGGCGTACTCGGGCCTCAAGGTCGGGCAGGTGATGGAGTCGGCGATCCCGATCTCGATCCTGGCGATCGGCATGGCGCGCCTGTATCGGCGGCGCTCCACGCTGCTGGAGAATGTCATCATCACAGCCATCGGCGGCGTGGCGGCATCGGTGGTGGCGGGCGCGATCTTCACGCTGCCGGCGCTCTACATCCTGAAGCTGAATCCGCATCCGGTGCAGACGATCTTCATTTGTCTGGCGGGCGGATGTTTGGGCGTGCTGTTTCTGATCCCGCTGCGGCGCTATTTCGTGCGCGACATGCACGGGCTGCTGCCGTACCCGGAAGCGACGGCGATCACCGAAGTGCTGGTGACGGGCGAAAAAGGCGGGTCGCAGGCCAGACTGCTGCTGGAAGCGACGGCCATTGCGGGTGTCTATGACTTCTTCGTCAGCACGTTCGAGGTGTGGAAGGAGTACGTCGATTTCAAGTTTATTCCGCTGGTGCGCACCTTGTCCGATCGCACACGGATGGTCTTTCAACTTCGACGCGCTCAGCTTCATCCTCGGACTCGGCTACGTGATGGGATTGCGGAGTTCGATGATCCTATGCGCGGGCGGCGTGCTTTCGAACTTCGTGATGGTGCCGATGATCTGGTTCGTCGGCAGCCATCTCAGCGCCAACGTGTATCCGGGCACGATACCTATCTCGCAGATGAGCGCCGTACAGATCTACGGGACTATGTGAGATTCATCGGCGTGGGCGCGATCGCGACGGCCGGAATTTTCGGCATCGTCAAGTCGCTGAAAGTCGTGGCAGGGTCGTTCAGCATCGCGCTGAAAACCTTCCGCAAGGGCGAAGCGCCACAAACCGAGCGTACGGACCGCGACATTCCGATGATGGCGATTCTTCTAGGCGTGATCGTGAGTGCCGTGGCCGTGGCAATCTTCCTGGGCAAGTTGACGCCGACGTTCACGGTGGTGGCGATCGGACTGCTGCTGGTGCTCGTGTTCTCGTTCTTCTTTGCGTC
>CAVXQI010000021.1:0-57750 GCA_963763725.1 uncultured Acidobacteriaceae bacterium | reverse complement strand
CCTCGATGCCCGGAGGGCAGGTGAGCGAGGCGTCGCGAACATCGCCGGCCTTTTTGCCGAAGATGGCCCGCAGCAGCTTCTCTTCCGGAGTGAGCTGGGTCTCGCCTTTCGGCGTAACTTTGCCCACCAGGATGTCGCCGCCTTCACCGTGGCTCCGATGCGGATGATGCCGCTCTCATCGAGATCGCGCAACGCCGACTCGCTAACGTTGGGAATGTCGCGCGTCACTTCTTCCGGCCCAGCTTCGTGTCCCGCGACTCGATCTCGAACTCCTCGATGTGGACCGAGGTGTAATAGTCCTCTTTCACCATCTTCTCGGAAACCAGGATGGCGTCCTCGAAGTTGTAACCGCGCCAGGGCATGAAGGCGACCAGCACGTTACGGCCAAGCGCCAGTTCGCCCATGTCGGTGCAAGGCCCGTCGGCGATGACCTGCCCCTTGGCGACACGCTGCCCCTTCATCACGATGGGACGCTGATTGATACAAGTGTTCTGGTTGGAACGCTTGAACTTGGTAAGCTGATAGATATCGCTGCCCACCTCGCGCGAAAGCTGCATGGGATGATGCTCGCCCTCAACGCGCACAATGATGCGCTCGGAGTCGACAGAGTCGATGATGCCGCCACGGCGAGCCAGCACCACCGCGCCGGAATCGCGCGCGGTAACGCCTTCCATTCCGGTGCCGACGATGGGCGCTTGCGCGCGCAGCAGTGGCACGGACTGGCGCTGCATGTTGGCGCCCATCAGGGCGCGTTGGCGTCATCGTGCTCCAGGAACGGGACCAGCGATGCCGCTACCGACACAAGCTGTTTCGGGCTGACGTCGATGTAGTCCACATCATCACGGCTGACCAGAACGAAGTTGCCCGCTTTGCGGGCGTTCACCAGTTCTGCAACGATGCGGCCTTTGTCGTCGATCTCGGCGTTGGCCTGCGCGATCACGTGGCGATCTTCCTCCCACGCCGACAGGTAGAACGAGAACGGCTCAAAGTCGATCAACTTCTTGCGGCGTTCACGCAGATCGTTATTGGCCTTGACCGCCTCGGCCTTCTCCATGTGATCGCCCACGCGGTAATCGCTGTCGCCAGCATTGACTACCGTGACGAAGTCCAGCACCCGGCCACTCTTCACCTTGCGATACGGCGATTCGATGAAGCCATAGTCATTAATTCGCGCGTAGCAGCTCAGCGACGAAATCAGGCCGATGTTCGGACCTTCCGGTGTTTCAATTGGGCAGATACGGCCGTAGTGCGTGGGGTGCACGTCGCGGACCTCGAATCCCGCGCGTTCCCGCGACAGGCCGCCCGGCCCCAGAGCCGACAGACGGCGCTTGTGCGTAATCTCTGACAGCGGGTTGGTCTGGTCCATGAACTGCGACAACTGCGACGAACCAAAAAATTCGCGAATCGCCGCCATTACCGGCTTGGCATTCACCAAGTCGTGCGGCATGGCGGTAGACATCTCCTGGTACACGCTCATCTTTTCCTTGATGGCGCGTTCCATGCGGACGAGGCCGATGCGGAATTGGTTCTCCAGAAGTTCGCCGACCGCGCGCACGCGGCGGTTGCCCAGGTGATCGATATCGTCCACCGAACCGATGTTCTTGCGCAGCTTGAGCAGGTAACGGATGGTGCCGTAAAAATCGTCCGGCTCCAGCGTACGGTGGTCGAGCTGGGTGGCGTCTTCGCTCTCGAAGAGCTTGATGTTGAACTTCAGCCGGCCCACGCGCGAGAAGTCATACTTGCGTGGGTCGAAGAACATACCATGAAACAGCGAGGTCGCCGTGTCGAGCGTCGGCGGATCGCCGGGACGCAGCTTGCGGTAAATCTCGATCAGCGCTTCCTGCGGCGTCTTTACCGAATCACGGCGCAGCGTGGCACTGATCACCGTGCCCACATCGTCGCGCTCCGGAAAGAACACGTACACTTCGGCAACGCCCGCCTCCAACAGCTTCGACAACTTCTCTGCCGTAAGCTCGGAGTTGGCTTCCAGCAGGACTTCCCCGGTGTTGGTGTCTACCACGTCGGCGGCCACGTACGCGCCTTCCATGTCGCTGAGGTCAACTTCGATCTCGGAAATCTTGTGCTTCTGGATTTCCTTCATTACGGCCGGCGTGACCTTGCGGCCGGAGTGAGCGATCTCTTCGCCACCCTTGGTCGCGATCCGGTGCGCCAGTTTCATGCCGACCAGGTTGGTCGGCCGCTCGACACCGGGCTCCAGAGTCCAGTACAGCTTCTTGTCCTTTAGAGCGATGCGATCGACGGTGTAGAACGTACGCAGGATGTCCTCATCCGACCGCAAACCAAGCGCGCGCAGGAAGATGCTTCCCAGGAACTTGCGCTTGCGATCAATGCGTACATACAGAATGTTTTTCTGGTCGTATTCAAACTCGACCCAGGAACCGCGGTACGGAATGATCTTGCCCAGGAAATACGTGCGGTTGCTCGCGGTCTCGAAGAACACGCCCGGCGAGCGGTGCAATTGGCTAACGATGACGCGCTCCGTACCGTTAACGATGAAGGTGCCGTTGGCAGTCATCAAGGGGATGTCGCCAAAGAAGACTTCCTGCTCCTTCATGTCGCGGATGGAGCGGTTGCCGGTTTCCGGGTCCTTGTCGTAGATGGTGAGGCGCATGGTGACCTTCAGCGGAGCGGAGTAGGTCATGCCGCGCTCTTCGCATTCAGCCACGTCGTACTTCAGCTGTAACCCCACAGGGTCGCCGCACTTGTTACAGAAGTCGGGTGTATTGGCGTTGTAAGTACCGCACTTGGTGCACAGCACGTCTCCCAGATGAAAAGGATCGGTCTTTACCGTCGCGCCGCAATTACGGCACGTAGTGCGCAGGTGATTCAGCCCCTTGAGGTGGCCGCACTTGCACTCCCAGTTGCCGATGGCGTACTCAACGAAGTCCAATTGCGAAACGTTGCGGAAGTCTGTGATCGGAAATACCGACTGGAACACCGCCTGTAAACCACCGTCGTCGCGCTCGCTGGGCAACGAATCCATCTGCAGAAAGCGGTCATACGAACGCTTCTGCACCTCGATCAGGTTGGGAATCTGAATGGTAGCCGGAATTTTTGAGAAATCGAATCGATTTCGATTGGCAGTTTTCTGTCGTGCCATGTATAAAACTCCTATATCAGCGCTGGCCCGCTCGCTCATGCGTGGCCATGCAAGCCGCTAATGCGGGATGTGCGACGGGCAGGAATGCCGCCCCCGGTGACAGGTAAGCGCAGGAGGAAAGGACGGGCTGAGGCACGCGCAAAAACGCAAGTGCGCCCACGAAGACAGAAATCCCCGTAAGCGCCACGCCAGGCGTTTTGCAATCCCATGACCATTTGGTCCGGGATTTCGGCACGAAACGTGCCGCGATGTTTTTCGCTTCCCGCGCCAGTGTTTTCAGGCCTTGTCCTCGGCTGGCTCACCGCCGCGTCTGAGCTGACGCGACTCCGGTTGAGCTCGCCGCCTGCCACTACCTGTTTGATGCTCCGGATTCCAGAAAGAATCCAGACCCAACGATGCCCGGGAATTCCGCAGCCCCTGCTGAGCAGGACTGCTCTACTTCCTCGGCTTCATCGCGCCTCTCCACGACCGCTCCGACGTGAAAAGGAACGTAGCCGCCGCCCCGGTCATTCCAAGACGGCAGCAGCCTTAACTCCGGTCAGCGAGCCAGAGTAATCGTCCCGTTTCGTTACCAAAACACGTTCGAAACGGGACGGAACCTTACTTCACCTCGACAGTTGCGCCTGCCTCGGTGAATTTCTTCTTGATGGTCTCGGCCTCGTCCTTGGAGACGCCCTCCTTGACGGTCTTGGGAGCGCCATCGACCAGGTCTTTGGCTTCCTTCAAACCTAGGCTGGTCACTTCACGGACGGCCTTGATCACGTTGATCTTATTAGCGCCCACCGCGGTGAGCACGACCGCAAACTCGGTCTTCTCTTCCGCCGGGGCCGCTACTGCGGTGCCTGCCCCGGCTCCGCCTGCCATCATGACGGGGGCCGCAGCCGCCGCCGAGACGCCAAGACGTTCTTCCAACTTCTTCACCAGGGCCGCCGCATCCAAGAGCGAGAGCCCTACGATTGTTTCTTCCAACTGCTGCAAATCCGCCATGTGTTTATCCACCTATTCGTTATTCGTTGTGTTGATTTCGTTATCGGTCTTCGAGGCTTCCAATGTGCTGCGGCATGCCAGACTCACGCATGCAGCACGCCTCACAACGGATAACGCAAATCCTAAGGAAGTGCTCACGCACCGCCAAACTCGTGTATGGCCTAAACCTGCGCTTCTACCGCTGCAGGCTCTGTCGCCGGACCTGCCGGCCCCGCTTCTTCTGCGCCACCAAACTTGTTCTTCTCCACCCCCTGGTTGATCACTACCGCCAGATCGCGCCCAATGGCGTTCATCACGGTTACCAGGCGCTGCGCCGGAGCGTTCATCAGGAACAGCAGCTTGGAGTGGATTTCCTCCTTGGACGGCATGCTGGCCAGTGCGTCAATGTCTTTGACCGCTATGACGCGGCCATCCACAATGCCAGCCTTGAAGGTGTACTCCGGATTGTCCTTGGCGTACTTACTGAGCGCCTTGGCCAAGGCCACCGGGTCACCGCCGGTGTAGGCTATGGAAGTCACTCCAGCCAGGCCCTTCATCGCCTCTTCTACCTTGGTCCCCTGAGCGGCACGTTCCGCCAGCGTGTTCTTGACCACGCGATAATGCCCGCCCGCGCTGCGGACAGCCTTGCGCAGTTCGAAATCCTTCTGCACTGTCAGCTTACTGAACGTGCCTACAACCGCATGGCTTGCGTTCTGAAACTCTTGCTTCAGCTTCTCTGCCTGCTCTATCTTTTTCGCTCTTGTGACAGCCATCTTTGAATCCTTTGTGTCGGGCGCTCGGAACGCGCCTCTTTGCGCCTTGCGTTAGGCTCTTGCAGCCGCTTCCACCGCCGCGGTATCAATAGGTATGCCCGGGCCCATGGTGGAGCTGAGATAGCAACCCTTGATGTACTTGCCCTTGGCAACCGTGGGCTTTGCCTTGATCACGCTGGTAATCACAGTGGCGGCATTTTCCACCAGCTTCTCCGGCGAGAACGAAATTTTGCCTACGGGAACGTGCACCAGCGCGGTCTTGTCGGTGCGGAACTCTACCTTGCCGGCCTTGGTTTCCTTCACCGCCGCCGCCACATCGAAGGTCACGGTACCAGTCTTGGGGTTAGGCATCAGCCCGCGCGGACCGAGCACCTTACCCAGTCGGCCCACGGACTTCATCATGTCGGGCGTGGCGATCACGGCGTCAAAGTCCGTCCAGTTTTCCTTCTGGATTTTCTCTACCATATCTTCACCGCCCACAATGTCGGCGCCCGCCGCTTCGGCTTCGCGCACCTTCTCGCCGCTGGCGATGACCAGAACTTTCTTGGTTTTCCCCAGCCCATGCGGCAGAACTACGGTGCCACGAACCATCTGGTCGGCATGCTTGGGATCGACTCCCAGGCGCATGGTCAAGTCCACCGTCTCGTCGAACTTGGCAAACTTCACTTTCTGCAAAAGAGGCACCGCATCCTGAAGCGTGTATGAACGAGCTTCAACCGCGGCGCGCGCCTTCCCGATATTCTTTCCGAATTTCCTCATTGCTCTCCTTGTCTCCCACCGCCGTCCCTTGCTGCCGGAGGGCCGTGGTATCTAACCGCTGGGTGCCCCACTCATTCGCGCTTTCCGAATGAGTGGGATTCCCGAGGTCATTTGCGAAAGCCACCAGGCAACTACGCCGTCACCTCAATGCCCATGGAGCGCGCCGTACCCTTAACGCTCTTGATCGCTGCTTCCACGGACGCCGCGTTCAGGTCGGGCATCTTCTGCTTGGCAATCTCCAGGACCTGCTTCTCGGTGACCTTGCCGACTTTGTCCTTGTTCGGCGTTCCCGAACCCTTGGCTACACCCGCAGCGCGTTTCAACAAAATGGAAGCCGGAGGCGTCTTGGTAATGAAGCTGAAGGTGCGGTCGCTATATACCGAAACCACCACCGGGATGATCAGGCCGTCGAGTTCCTTGGCGCTGGTTCTGGCGTTGAACTGCTTGCAAAACTCCATGATGTTGATCTGCGCCTGACCGAGCGCCGGACCCACTGGAGGAGCCGGAGTGGCCTTGCCCGCCGCAATCTGCAACTTAACCGAACCAGTAATCTTTTTTGCCATTTGATTTCCTACGCTATTTTCGCTCTTCGCTCTTCGCCTTTCGCTGTTCGCCGGAGTTCCTCATCGCACCACGTGCGAATGGCGAAAAGCAAAGGGCGGCATTTTTACGTGACAACCTTTTCGACCTGACCGAATCCCAGTTCTACCGGGGTGGAGCGACCAAAGATGGTGACCATTACCTTTAGCGTCTCGCGGTCCTCGTTGACCTCGTCGATATCGCCGGTGAAGCTGGCGAAGGGACCTTCCGTGATGCGCACTTTCTCGTTCTTTTCAAACTTGACTTTGAGCTTCGGTTTTTCCTTGCTGTCGGCGACCCGGTAAACGATCTGGTTGACTTCTTCTTCCGACAGCGGAGTGGGCTGCTGGCCCGTACCGACAAATCCGGTTACCCGCGGCGTGCCTTTGACGACGTGCCACACGTTGTCATCCATGTCCATCTCCACCAGCACGTAACCCGGGTAAAACATCCGCTCGCTGGTGTACTTCTTGCCGCCACGTACTTCGGTGACTGACTCAGTGGGAATCAGCACCCGGCCAATCCTGTGCTCCAGTTCAGGATAGGCGCGCACGCGCGATTCCAGCGATTCCTTCACCTTGCGCTCGAATCCCGAATAGGTGTGGATGATGTACCACTTCATATTCGGATTCTGCGGGTTCGGCTGGTCGGCGGAAAGCGGAGCGGCGGCTTCCTCTCCGCCCGTCTGCGGCTCGGCGCCGTTCTTCTCCGATTTGATTTCTTCTTCTGTCATGTGTACGCGCATTATCGGTGTGTCAAGAACTTTAGCAAGCGATCGAGGGACGAACCCAGGATCTTGTCCACAATGGCAAAGTACAGGCCAAACAGAAACACGGTGATTATCACAACCGTCGTGGTACCTTGTACTTCCTTGCGCGACGGCGTGGTGACTTTCTTCATTTCCGTGCGCACGTCGTTGTAGAAACTCTTAATTCGCTGCGGCCACACTTTAATCGTGCCTAACTTATTGTCGGCTGCAACTTCGATCGCTGTTGACTTCGCCATCTAATACCTGTCTTCCGGCGCCCGTCGGCGCCTACTGCGTTCTTCCCGGCCCTGGCAACGCTTGCGTTGCGCGTCCAAATACTGGCAGGGGCGGAGGGATTCGAACCCCCAAGTTCGGTTTTGGAGACCGACAGTTTAACCGTTGAGCTTACGCCCCTGAATGCCGCTCTCCGCTTTTCGCCGTTCGCTCTTCGTTAGCAGCTCGAGACTACAAAGGAACAGCGAACAGCGAACAGCGAACAGCGTTATTTCACTTCCTTATGCGACGTGTGCTTGCGACACTTACGGCAAAACTTGTTGAACTCCAGCCGGGCCGTTGTGGTCTTCTTGTTCTTGGTTGTGGAGTAGTTGCGGTTCTTGCAATCACCGCACTGCAACGTAACAATCTCTCGAGGCATTGATCTATTCCTTTGTCTACCTCACGGCTGAGTACCGCGAGGACTTGTCCGCGTCCAGGCGCGGAAATCAGCGGGTGTTCCACTCCGCCGAGAACTTCACGCAATGCCCAGCCTTGAAAGGCTGGGCTAGATCCGTGTCGTCCTTACGGGACTCAGCCCTTTTCTCTAGCCTACCCAGCGCTGAAGCGCTGGGCTAAGCTCTTTCGCGCCTGCGGCGCTCGCGTCCTGCAACTGCCGGCGGCAATCCAACACCGCAACGCGTCTGCGCGAAACTGCCAAATTGCATCTGCCCGAAACTACCAACTTCAGTCTCACGACTACAGCGCTTGATCCGGCCAACCTCCACCTGTCATCGCAGCCCTGAGGTGACCAAAAAGCCTCTACCGAAAGCAAGCCAAGCTGATGGCTGAAAGCTAACGGCCGACGGCCGCTACGCAATAATCTCGGTGATGGTGCCGGCGCCCACGGTGCGTCCGCCTTCGCGGATTGCGAACCGCAAGCCCTTCTCCATCGCCACCGGCGTGATCAGCTCAATCTCCAGGCTCACGTTGTCGCCCGGCATCACCATCTCGGTGCCCGCCGGCAGCGTCGCCACTCCCGTCACGTCGGTCGTGCGGAAGTAGAACTGCGGCCGGTAGCCCTTGAAGAACGGCGTGTGCCGCCCGCCTTCATCTTTCGACAGCACGTACACTTCGCCCTTGAACTTGGTGTGCGGCGTAATCGAGCCCGGCTTGGCCAAAACCATGCCGCGCTCCACGTCTTCCTTCGCCGTGCCGCGCAGCAGCAGCCCGGCGTTGTCGCCCGCCAGACCTTCGTCCAGCTGCTTCTTGAACATTTCCACGCCCGTCACAACTGTCTTGCGGGTCTCGCGGAAGCCGACAATCTCAACGTCTTCGCCTACCTTCACCTTGCCGCGCTCGATACGGCCGGTGACCACCGTGCCGCGCCCCTGGATCGAGAAGATGTCTTCGATCGGCATCAGGAACGGCTTGTCGATGTCGCGCGCCGGCAGCGGTACGTTCTTGTCCACCGCATCCATCAGCTCGTCGATCTTGGCTTCCCACTGCGCCTCGCCATTCAACGCGCCCAGCGCCGAGCCGCGTACCACCGGCAGATCGTCGCCCGGGAAGTTGTACTTGGTCAGCAGCTCGCGCACTTCCATCTCCACCAGGTCGATCAGCTCGGGATCTTCCACCGCATCGCACTTGTTCAGGAACACCACCACGTACGGCACTCCGACCTGGCGCGCCAGCAGCACGTGCTCCTTGGTCTGCGGCATCGGGCCGTCGGTGGCCGCCACCACCAGAATGGCGCCGTCCATCTGCGCCGCGCCGGTGATCATGTTCTTGATGTAGTCGGCGTGGCCCGGGACAATCCACGTGCGCGTAGTGCCGGTTGGCAGTCTCATACTCCACGTGCGCCGTGGCAATGGTGATGCCGCGCTCGCGCTCTTCCGGCGCGTTGTCGATCGAGTCGAAAGAACGGAACACGATCTTGGGATTGTGCTTCTGCAATACCTTGGTGATGGCCGCCGTCAACGTCGTCTTGCCATGATCGATGTGCCCGATCGTGCCTACGTTTACGTGCGGCTTGCTGCGGTCAAATTTCTCTTTCGCCATTTTTCCCATGCCCTAGTAGTACCGGTAAAGTTTGTTGAATTTCTCGCGCAGAGGCAGGTCCACCGCCTCCAGCGCCGTCAAATAAAATTCGCGCACCTGCGCCTGGTCGCTCACCGGCAGCGCGTCATACAACTGCTGCGCCGATCTTGCCGCCTGCGCCAGCTTCGCGGTCCGCCCGCTCCAGCAGCTTCTCGCGCAACACGCGGTCGAAATCGCGGATCGGAACTCCCTTGCGCTGCAACAGGCGGAGAAAATCTTCCACCGCATCCGCCGCAAAAATCCTGGCCAGCGCCGAACGGAACTGCGCAAACTCGTCCAGCTTCTCGATGCGAAGCGCAGCCTGCTGAAACGGTATCCGCGACTCCGACTGCTCCATCGAAATGTTCACTAAACCGGAAATCCGTCGTGCCCGCAGCCCGCGCTTCCTCACTTAAATTCATGGAGCTGATGATCGGGATTGAACCGATGACCTCTCCCTTACCAAGGGAGTGCTCTACCAACTGAGCTACATCAGCCCTCTTTTAAAGGGCTCCGCAACGCTTCGCTGCTTCGCCCTCGCCTGCGGCGCTCGCCGATACGGCGAGCGTCCTCGGCTTTCCCGCCACTGCAACCGCAACAAAACTTCTGGAGCGGGAGACGGGAATCGAACCCGCGACCAACAGCTTGGAAGGCTGTGACTCTACCACTGAGTTACTCCCGCCACTCCGAGCAACTGAGCCGCTCATTCGTCGTGCTCGTCGTCGCGCTCTTCGCGCTCTGCTGCTTTCGATGCCACGGTCCATGTGCGAACGGCAAACATCGCCAAAATCGCCACGTCGCCAGCCGGAACTTCTGGTCGCCGATCGTGGTCCACGCCAGCACCGCCAGCACCGCGAACACACCCAAGGCCACCCATAACCGCTTCATCTCAACCACCCCAGCAAGCGGCCGCTAGGCCTGGTGCACAGGGGAGGATTCGAACCTCCGTAGCTCGCAAGGAGCGGCAGATTTACAGTCTGCTGCCATTAACCACTCGGCCACCTGTGCACATTCGACCGAGCATCCCGCTCTCATCGACATCCTGAGAGCCCAGCTCGCCGGCCCGGAATCGCCAGTCTCTGCTGTCAAAGAACACGCTGCCAAGCGCCGCTCCGCAGTCCCGGCAAAATTCCGCAACAGTCGCGCGGCCCTACTTCCGCGCGCGTTCTGCGATTTAGGAAGCTGCTGCTGGAATCAGTTCTCTAGGAGAGCTGCGCGTCTCGTTGGCTTGCTCCTGCTACGCCTTGCGGCGCGCTCATGGTTACGATCCTGGAGCTGGCGAAGGGATTTGAACCCCCGACCCTCTGATTACAAATCAGATGCTCTACCAGCTGAGCTACGCCAGCATGCAGCATGGCTCGACACGTAGGCCCCGAACCAAGCATGATTCTTCCTGCCAGCCGGGACAAACAATAAGGTTAACACAACGGCATACCCCGTGCAACCAGCCCTCAGCGAACTCACCATTCGACCGTGCAACAGATCAGCGACCCACAACTCGCCACTCCCGCGGGCCTCGTGGCTGGGGATTCTGCGGAGCGCGTTGACTTTCGCCAACACTGAAATGCGGTCAACTTCATTCTAACCAATTTTCGCGAGGTTGGCCACCGCCACGCCTTTCCCGTATCATTAATCCTCCGCCCATGCGAACACGCCGAAAACAGTTGTGGGTTGCGCTAGCAGTTGTTCTCGTCATCGCCGGTGGCATCGTTACCGCCGTTCTGCTGCGAAAACGCGCCGCCCCAGATGCTGTCCGCCTGCTACCCACGTCCGACGCCGTCCTCTACATTAACTTTGAACCTATTCGCCTGCTGACTGACCTCGGCAAGCATCCCGCCGAAGACCGCGATCCTCAATACGAAGACTTTGTTCGCCAGACCGGCTTTGAGTTCGAGCGCGATCTAGATAAGGCAGCTTTGGCCATTCATTACGGTACATCCATACGGGGCAAATCCACGGATACGCGCTACAGCGAAATCCTGCAAGGACGCTTCGACAGCGGCCGGGTGGAGCGAGTACCTTCGCAAACTGTCGGCCAGCGTCGATCACTACGGCGATTTCGACATTTACATTATTCCGCTGGAAGGCCGCACCGTTACGGTGGCGCTGCTCGGCGTGGACATTGCCGCCGCATCGAATACCGAGGGGCCCGACGCCATTCACGGCATGATCGACCGCTATAGGCAAGCGGCCCTGCCTTTTGCTGGTCCGCCGTTGGTGAGCGAATATTACCAGCGCGTGCCCCTTGGCAGCATCATCTGGACCATTGCGCGCCCGCCGGCGGCCAGTTCCGCGGAAGATCATGCCGAACTGCTCTTGCCAGGGGGTTGGAGCAGGTTTCTGCCCACGGACAGCACCGTGATTGCATCGGCCCGTCCGCTCAACGAAGTCCACCTGCGTGCGCAAGTCCTGACCAACAGCGAAGCCGAGGCCCGCAGTTTCGCCGATCGCGTGAACACTTTTCTCGCTCTCTTCAAGTCGCTCAACATCTCAATGGATGACGGTGGTCCCGACCCTGACGTGAAGGCCGCCTTCGATAGCCTGGAAGTCCATCAGGATAAAGATGAGGCGGTCCTGACCGCTAAGGTTCCGTACGCCTTCTTCAAGAAGCTACTGAGCGAGCCACCGGTGGAATTGGGCCCGACACACAAAAGCCGCCGGAAGCAGAGCGCTCCGGCGGCCAAAAAACCTCAAAAGATGATCCGGCTATCCGGCAGGTAACCCTCCCGGCCTAATGGTCGTGCTGCGCAGGAATTTGTGGGGATTCACTGGCGTGTCGTGGATTCGCACTTCGTAGTGCAGATGGGGCCCGGTGCTGCGACCGCTGAGGCCGACATAGCCGATTACCTGCCCCCGGCGCACGCTTCTGACCGTCGGCCACAGCGAAGCCTGACAGGTGTCCGTAGCGAGTGGTGACGCCATTGCCGTGGTCAATCTGAATCATGCGGCCATAGCCGTTGTAGAGTCCGGCATAGGTCACCACGCCGTCTGACGGGAGCCAACACCGGCTGCCCGTAGTGGCAGGAGATGTCCACTCCGGAGTGGAACGCGCCTTCACCGTTGAACGGGTCGATGCGCTCGCCAAAAGAGCCGGTGATCGGACCCATTACCGGCCACAAGGTCGGCGCGGTGGTCGCCCTGACCCAGTCGGTCAGTGAGGCTTGCGTGGGTCAAGCCCAACCCCAATCCAGCCGTCGCCGCACCAGTGAGCGCTGAGCTGCGCAAGGCATAAAGCTGGTCCATGGAAGTAATCACCTGCTCCGGCTTCATGGCGCCATCGCCATCGTTCAGCAGCTTGGGATTCGGCTTCAGGCCGTAGATCACGGAGACTTCATTGGCCAGCGAGCCCAGCGAAGCCACCTGGATGTCCTTCTCGTGGTTGACCTGCTCCAATTGCTGTGTAGCGCGTCTGCAAAGCATTCTTCTCGGAGCGTAACTGATTGAAGCTGGCCACCTTCCACAGCATGCGCGTGTAAGAGCCCGCCATGCCCGTGATGGTGAACATGCCGATCAGGGCGCCAGCCATGAAGACGTACAGGTAATGAATGGGGATGGGGATCTTTCGTAGCTGGCCTTCTGCATCGCGAGCTACGAAAAGAATATAAAAGCGTTTTCGCAAAACTTTAACCCTCAGTTAAAAATGGTTCCGGAACGAGAAAACAAATTATGAAAATCCGGAACTTCAACGCCTGCCGGTCCGACTTGCCAAACTTGCTGGGTACCTGGACAGCCGTGGGTTAACGGCTCTCCTCCCAACCGTCAGCCGATCAGCTGACCGGGTGGGCGCATGGCTGGTGTAATGAATGACATCAAACCGTAACAGAGCCACCGTACCATGTCAATAAATATTGGCATAAGTCGCTGATACTAAAGTGTTAGATGTCTGCTGGCCGCTTCATGTGGCCTTCGGGTATATTGGCCTGATTGCCCGTACGAGGGAGTGCCGTGCCGCTGAGCGAAAAACTGCTGATCGAACGAATTCGTCGCGCGGCAACCGTGCATGGACAACGCATCGGCCAAGGCATCGGGGACGACTGCGCCGTGCTGCCGCTTCCTCGCGGCCACGAAGCGCTAGTCACCACCGACTTCAGCCTGGAGGGCGTACACTTCCGGCGCGAGTGGCATCCGCCCGATTCCGTGGGCCACCGCTGCCTGGCGCGCGGACTCAGCGACATCGCCGCCATGGGAGGAATCCCGCGCGCGGCGTTTCTTTCGCTGGCGCTTCCGGCTGAACTGCCCAGAGCTGGGTGGATAAGTTCATTGCGGGACTATTAAAGCTGGCAGCCCGTTTTTCCGTTTCGCTGGCCGGAGGCGACACGGCGCAGTCGCCCGCCGGCATCCTCGCTGACATCGTGGTGCTCGGCTCGGTTCCGGCGGGAAAAGCCATCTTGCGCTCCGGCGCGCGGCCGGGCGATTTCATTTATGTGACAGGAACACTCGGCTCGGCAGTGGCTGTGCTGAACCGGCTTCGCGACGGCGAAAGGCTGCGGCCGAAGTCACACCTGAAGCATTTCTATCCCGAGCCCCGCGTGGCGGTCGGACAGTTCTTGCGCGAGAAAAAACTGGCCTCCGCGATGATCGACATCAGCGACGGACTTTCCACCGACCTCGGACACATCTGCGAAGAAAGTGGCGTTGGGGCAGTGGTGTACGCCGAGGTTTTGCCCGCCTCTAAAACCTATTTTCAACGAGGTCTTGTATCAGGACACGGCTCAAGCCATGCCACAGGCCGGGCAAAAGAGACCGGGGCTTTAGCCCCTGCTTCGGCCGGGGCTAAAGCCCGTGAATTTCAATCCGTAATGTTCGGCACGACTCGAAGTCGTGCCCTGATACAAAGCAGTACAACGCATCAGACGATTTCTACTCACACTGGCGATCTCACCCTTATTTTGCACGGTGGCGACGAATACGAACTGCTCTTCGCCGCGCCACCAAACCGTCACATCCCGAAGCAGATTGCCGGCGTGCCGGTCACCCGCATCGGCGAGATCCTGAGCGGGAACACCATGAAACTGGCCACCGCTGATGGCAAAACGCTGCCTTTGAAACCAGCCGGATGGAAGCACTTCGGATGAGTCGTGCGGGGCACAGGGCCTGCGACCCTGGCAAGTACCTCCATCACATTGCTCGGTGAGCCCGTAATCGCAAAACTTTCGCCGTTCCGCGGCACCTTGCTCGTTATAATCACGCCCATGAACCTGGAACAGAAACTGACCGAACTGAAGCGCCGCGACTCGCTCGCCGAAGCCGGCGGAGGCGAAGAGCGCCGAGCACGCTAACACAAGCAGGGCAAGATGTCGGCGCGCGAGCGCATCGAGTTTCTGCTCGACGAAGGCACCTTCGAAGAGACCGACAAGCTGGTCACTCACCGCTGCACCGACTTCGGCATGGACGAGCAGAAGTATTTCGGTGACGGCTTCCTCACCGGCTATGGCCGCATCGAAGGCCGGCTGGTATTCGTGTTCGCGCAGGACTTCACCGTGTTCGGCGGCTCGCTGTCGGAGACCAACGCCGCCAAGATCGTCAAGATCATGGATATGGCCATGCGGGTGGGCGCGCCGGTCATCGGCCTGAACGATTCCGGCGGCGCGCGCATCCAGGAAGGCGTGATGTCGCTGGCTGGCTATGCCGACATCTTCCTGCGCAACGTGCTGGCATCCGGCGTGGTGCCGCAGATCTCGGCGATCATGGGCCCGTGCGCCGGCGGCGCCGTCTATTCCCCGGCGATGACCGACTTCATCCTGATGGTGAAGAACACTTCCTACATGTTCATCACCGGGCCGGAGGTCATCAAGGCCGTGACCCACGAAGAAGTCACCAAGGACGAACTCGGCGGTGCGATGACGCACAACGAGAAGTCGGGCGTGGCCCACTTCATGGCTCACGACGACGCCGAATGCCTCAGCATGATTCGCGAGATGCTGAGCTTCATGCCCTCGAACAACCTGGAGGATCCGCCGCGCAAGGCTTGCACCGATCCCATCGATCGCGCCGACGAGCACCTCGACACCATCGTTCCCACCGAGTCGAACCTGCCCTACGACATTAAGGACGTGATCAACGCCGTGGTGGACGACAGCTACTTCTTCGAAGTGCAGGAGCATTACGCGAAGAACATCGTCATCGGCTTTGCCCGCCTGAACGGCAAGCCGGTGGGCATCGTCGCCAATCAGCCCGCGTTTCTGGCGGGCGTGCTCGATATCAGCGCCAGCATCAAGGGCGCGCGCTTTGTGCGCTTCTGCGACTGCTTCAATATTCCGCTGATTACGTTCGAAGATGTGCCCGGATTTCTGCCCGGCACGCAGCAGGAGTATGGCGGCATCATCACGCACGGGGCGAAGCTGCTGTTCGCGTTCTCCGAGGCGACCGTGCCGAAGATTACCGTGATCACCCGCAAAGCCTATGGCGGAGCCTATTGCGTGATGGCGTCGAAGCACATCCGCACCGACGTGAACTATGCGTGGCCGACCGCCGAGATCGCCGTGATGGGGCCTGAGGGCGCGGTGAACATTGTTTACCGGCGCGAGTTGGAGAAGTCGGAGAATCCCGAAGCGGATCGCGCTGCCAAGATCGAAGAGTTCCGCGAGCGCTTTGCCAATCCTTATATAGCGGCCGAGCGCGGATATCTCGATGCGGTGATTCGTCCACGCGATACGCGCCGCAAGCTAATTCAGGCGCTCGACATGCTGGAAAACAAGCGCGACAAGAACCCACCTAAGAAGCACGGGAATATACCGCTGTGAGAAGCAGCAACTAGCAGCTAGCAGCTAGCAATTAGCTTTCAGCTGTCAGCTATCGGTTGTCAGCTAAAGAGCGAATTCATCTTTCCCATCGCCGACCCTCCCCTGTCTTGCCGCCGCCTCACGCGGCACCGGCCGGGCAACTGCCTGAAGCATTACGGGGCGCTTGGCGGAAGGCGCGACGCGAACTGAATATAGCGTTGCTCATTTCCCATGCACGGCAGCGTGGATGGCATCCCTCAGCTCCGGATGAGCGAATTGATATCCGGCGGCTTTGAGCTTCGCTGGTTCGGCGCGAATTGAGGTCAGCAGTAATTCATCTCCCATTTCGCCGAGCAGTGTGCGCACAATCCAGGCTGGCAACGGGAAGATCGCAGGACGGTGAAGCTCCGCCCCCAACGCGCGAACGAAATCCTCATTGCGAACCGGCGCGGGTCCGACCGTGTTCACCGGTCCGCGCAAGCTATCGTTTTGCAACGCAAACAGCGCCACGCCGATCAAGTCTTCAAAGGCGATCCAACTCCAGAACTGCTTTCCGCTGCCAATCCGCCCGCCGAGCCCCAGTCGAAATGGCAACAGCAACGGCTTGAGCGCCCCGCCATCGCGGGCAAGCACCACTCCAATGCGAAGATTCACAAGCCGCACTCCAGCTTCGCTCGCGGGAGCGCTCGCGGCCTCCCATTGCCGGCACACCTCGGCCAGGAATCCCTGACCGGAAGAACTCTCCTCCGTCAGCACTTCGTCGCCACGACTGCCGTAGTAGTTGATTCCGGCAGCCGCAATAAAAATATCCGGCTTTCCGCTTCGGCGATACGATTCGGCGGCCGCATCAGCCAGAGTGCGAGTTCCTTGCACCCGGCTCTGCAGCACCTCCTGCTTAAACTTCTCCGTCCAGCGACCGGCGATGTTCTTCCCCGCAAGATGTACGATGGCATCCGCACCCGCAAGTTTTTCCGGATCGAGCCGCTCGCCCGGGTTCCATTGCACTTCATTCGCGCGTGGCGCTTGCCGGACCAGAGCGATAGGCTCGTGACCAGCCGAAATCAAAGCCGGAGTCAGCGCCCGCCCTATCAACCCCGAGGCGCCGCTGATGAGTACTCGCATCTCTCCACTCCTTCAAGCAAGGTTCGCAGCCTAGCTGTAACACATCGCCGCCAATTTCGAAAACTCACATCACAGAGAGCCGCGCGCGAACTGACGTATAATCGGACATGGCGACTTTGCGCCAACACATCGCGACCAATGTCTTGACGGTGACACGTTTTCGCGATCTCCTGCGCAAAGTCCGCTCCTACCGGCCCGAGGGCGATCAGACCCTGATCAAAAAGGCCTACGAATTCTCCCTGGAACATCACAAAGGACAGGCCCGCGAGTCGGGAGAGCCTTACCTGGTGCATCCTCTGGAGGTTGCGACCCTGCTGGCGGAGATGCGCCTTGACCCCACCGCCATAGTGGCCGGGCTGCTGCATGACGCGGTGGAAGACACCACGGTAACCATCGAGGAGATCAAGACTGAGTTCGGTGAGCAGGTCGCCCACATCGTCGAAGGCGTCACCAAGATCAGCAAGATCGACTTTGCCTCGTCGGAAGAGGCGCAAGCGGAAAATGTGCGCAAGATGGTGCTGGCCATGATGGATGACATCCGCGTGGTGCTCATCAAGCTGGCGGACCGCTTGCACAATATGCGCACCTTGAAGTTCCTCTCGCCGGAGCGCCAGCACAAGATCGCGAAAGAGACGCTAGAGATTTACGCTCCCATTGCCCATCGCCTCGGAATGGGGAAAATCCGCGGCGAACTTGAGGACCTGGCGTTTCAGTATGTCGATCCCATCTCCTACAACCAAGTCAAGGAGGCCATCGAGTCACGCCGCAAAGAGGGCGAGGCCTTCCTCGCTGAGGTGCAGACTGTCATCGGGCAGAAGCTGAAAGAGGCCAAGATCCAGGCCAAAGTGGAAGCTCGTATCAAGCGCCTTTACAGCATCTGGCAGAAACTGCAGCGGCAGCGCATCTCAGTGGACCAGATCTACGACATGCTGGCGCTGCGCATCATCACGCAGTCGGAAGCCGACTGCTACGCGGTGCTGGGCATCATTCATAATCAATGGCGGCCAGTACCGGGGCGCATCAAAGACTTCATCGCCATCCCGCGCAATAACTTCTACAAGTCGCTGCACACCACCGTCATCTCCGAAAAGGGCCATGCCTTCGAGGTGCAGATCCGCACCGAAGAGATGCACAAGATGGCTGAGGAAGGCATTGCCGCGCACTGGAAGTACAAAGATGGTCCAGTGTCGGCACGCGACGAGCAGCGGCTGGCATGGCTGCGTCAGGTGGTGGAGTGGCAGCGCGACATGAAGAGCTCGGACGAGTTCCTCTCCACGCTGAAAATCAATCTATACCCGGAAGAGGTTTACACCTTCACCCCGAAGGGCAAGATTGTCATCCTGCCGCAGGATGCCACGCCGGTTGACTTCGCCTATTCCGTACACACCGAGGTGGGACACACTTGCGTCGGCGCCAAGGTGAACGGGCGCATGGCTCCCTTGCGTCAAAAATTGCGCTCTGGCGACATCGTGGAAATCCAAACCTCGCCAACTCATCACCCCAGCCGCGACTGGCTGCAACTGGCGAAATCACCGCGCGCGCGCCAGAAGATCAAGCACTGGCTGAACGTGCATCAGCGCGAACGCGCCATCGAAATCGGCCGTAAGCTGATCGAAAAAGAGGCGCGCAAGTATCGCATTGCCCTGAAGAATCTGAGCGAAGCGGAGTTGACGCGCGTGGCCGGCGAAAATGGGCTGGCCAAACCCGACGACCTGCTGGCCGCCATCGGTTACGGCAAGTACTCGGCACGCAGCATCCTGGCGCGCGTGCTTCCCGCAGACGTCTCCTCTGGCGTGTCAGGCGCAGCCGAACCGGAGAAAGATCCATCGGCAGGATTCACTAACGTTCTCCGCCGCGTCTTTGGCGCCGAAACGTCGGCGATCATGGTAAAGGGGCACGACGACCTCTTGGTGTACCGCGCAAAGTGTTGCAACCCGATCCGGGGCGAAGAAATTGTTGGCTACGTTACCCGGGGCAAGGGAGTGGCGGTGCACTCCAAGGCTTGTCCGAACGTTACCAACCTGATGTATGAGCCGGACCGGCGCATCGCCGTGGAATGGGGAAAGGATGCGGCTTCGCCGAACTGGCAAGCTGGCTATCCGGTAAAGCTTGCGGTCTTTTGCGATAACCGTCCCGGCATGCTCAAACAGATCGCTACCGTCATCAGCGACGCGAACACCAACATCCGTAACATCGAAGCCAAGACCGCCGAAGACCACGCCACAGTTGACCTGGTTGCCGACATCGCCGACCTCAAACACCTGGAGCGCATCGTCACTGGAGTGCGCAAAATCCCCGGGGTGCGCGACGTGCAAAGAATGCAGAAGATCTAGGGGCCGCTCTTCGCGAGACGCTTTTCGCTCTTCGCCATTCGCAGTTGCTTTTGCGGTTTTCCCGAGAAACGAAATCGAATTCTTTGGACCAAACTGAGATCGGGGTACCCTGTTCTCTCCCGATTCTGGCCAGGGCGGGCCCGGACTCGATTGAAGGGAGTCTCGTTTGACAGTGCTCAGTGTCGAGATTAAGGTGACGACATGACGATTGACCTGAAGCCTGAACAGCAGCGTGTGATCGACCTGGCCGTCCAGTCCGGCGCATATCAGAATGCCGCAGAAGTCCTCGATCAGGCTTTCGAGATCATCCGCGAACAACTTAATCTTGAGGACTGGATGCTCAGTCAACGCGAGGAGGTGGCTGCGCATATCGCGACCGGATTTGCGCAAGCCGAGCGGGGCGAATTGATCGACGAGGATGACACGCTTGAGATGTTGCGGAAGCGCCGCGCCGCGCGACCAAGACCGCAGGGATGAAGGCGCGGATTCAGTTCACGCCTCAGGCTGCGGAAGACCTCGACGCCATATGGTGGGTTATCGCGGAAGACAATCGGGACGCAGCCGACCGGGTGGAAAAGGAGATTCTTGCCACCTGTCACCGGCTGGCGAAACATCCCCAGATGGGAACCAAGCGGCAGGATATCACGCCGTTACCTGTGCGCTTCTGGACCGTCACGAGATTTTCTAGCTACGTGATCGTCTATCGCCCAGAAGCTGTCCCATTGCAAGTGGTCGCCGTCCTGCACGGGAAGCGAGACTTGAAAGAGGTTCTGGAAAGCCGATCCTGAGGAAATCGAAAACCTGCCCAAGCAAAACCACCTTGGGGGTGGTTAATCCCATAATCAAAGCTTTTCACGATTCGGAGAATGCCTGGCCGGCCACCCGCCGCTGTAAAGCCGCGCTTCATCCGCTGCCGCGCTAGGCCCGCGCGACGAGTGGAAGGTCGGGTGCCTCCCGGCGGGACAGGAGATCGTTCGCGAGTTCGCTGCGTAGCTTGCTGCATTGCGTTCTCACGGAATCATAATCGTGATCCTTGACCGGGCAGTCTTTGCTCTCCGCCAGGACGGCACCGAGCGCCTCCTGCACGTTTCTGTATGCCTCAAACGCGTTGTGCGAGATACATTCCGCCACGCTCGAAGTACCAGTCACGCAGATCGGTTCTGAATTGCTGTAACTGCGGATAGGTTAGTTGCTGATTTCGCGGCCATTGCGGCAGCAGGCCAGTCCCCTTCCACAGCTCCGAATACACCTCGATTCGATGGGCGCGCAGATCGGAATCGATGGTGGTTGCCGTAGCGAGCAAGGCGCGTGCAGCTCTTCGGTTCTCGCCAAAGCGCTTTCAAACCGTCGTACTGCCGCTAGCGCTACCTTGTCAGCCACGGACTTGAGGAAGAAAACAGCCACCACGATAGCTATCGCCGCGCCGCCGGTGGCTCCGCCCAGAATCGCTTGCCACGGCATACTCGCCCCCTTTCGTTTGTTGCGCCATGCTTGAGCTGAGGTGGGAAGCGCTGTGTCGCATCCGCAACCTCACTGCTGTCGGCCATCGGCTAACGACACATAGAGTGGCGTAGCAATTACGACTTGTCTCTTCTCGGAAAGCTGCGATGGGGGACATTCAAACAGCTTCCTTGCAGCAAACTCAAGATGCTGCGGCAGTCCCTCTGACGCTTCCTGCTTGTATTGCATGACGCGGCTCACGAGGTCGCCAACAGAACGGCCCTTTGGAGACCTGCATAAAAGTAAGCTTGGATGCCTGGCATTGCAGACCCTCCCCCTGGTTGCAGTGGGACGCCCTCGTAGCCAATTACATTCCTCGCCGAACCCGCAAGCACAACAATTGTTTTGGAAGTCTGGCCATAGAACTCGACAAATCCCAGCTTTGCATCAATCTTCCAGAACATTTGCATGGTTCCGGATAGATAAGTGCGAGCCTCGTCAACCGCACCGACATCACCTACTTCGTTCAGCAGTGACAGAATACGGTCAAGCTTGCCGCTCAAGGTGGGTTCGTTCTCCTCGACCTCTTCCTTTCTGCCGAATTTGATGATCTTGTCAATTCCAAATTCGTACGAAATCTTTTTTTTCTTTTTCTCGGCAATTTGCTCGTAGAGACGATCAACTTTTCCCTGGGAGATGTAGATGTAGTATAGGAACGGCGACGCTTCAGTCATGAAGTCACCTTAATAATTCTGGGCTACGACTGCAATAGCCACAATGTGCGAAGTGCGCCACTCGCTCGGGCCTTGACGGTCCCTGGTCTCGAAAACCGCGAGACCTGGGCCCCCTGCCAAAACCCCCACCCAAGCAAAGGCGGCTTGGGTGAACCCGCCACGGACTTGAGGAAGAAAACAGCCACCACGATAGCTACCGCTGCGCCACCGCTGGCTCCGCCCAGTATGGCTTGCCACGGCATACCCGCCTCCTTGCCCTGGTAGTATCGAGGAAGGCCCATGCATAGCGTATTGAGCCATCGAAAATCCCGCCCAAGCAGAAGAAGCTCGGACGGGGTACCCTCACATAAATTCCTAACCCCAAACTCGCATGTGCTTGGGTGGGCCACCAGCCTTGCGTGGATCACCGGTCCCGTCCGCACAAATCATCCTCCCTTGAGCGTCTTGAACTGGTCGGCTTCGGCTTGAACGATCATTTTCTGGTTTAGGGCTTCGGTCACCCAGGTGCCAGTGAAGTTCACCATACCCTGAATCAAATCCTCATCTTCGTGGGGTCCATCCGTGCGGGAATATACCCCCATTGTGAGGTCTGTGTGCGGTCGATCCTTGTGAAGCTCATACAAAAGCAGGCCTAAGTTGCCGCGTGCGCTATTGCCCGCTGTTATCGCACCGTCCAGCAGTGCGCTAGTCGCCATTGCGGAAGTAACTAGAATTTCCACCCGCTTTGCCGGATCTTTCCGTCTGCTGCCGCCGCAGCGGCTTCGGCGGTTGGATGCGTACCTTTACCCTTGCCTGGACGTCTTGGTCTCTGAGGTGGTGTCCGCATCTCGTCACTCAGCATTCTTGCGTACAACGCCGCTTCCTTCACGTCCGTTTTCAGCCGGTCCAAAGAGCCTTTCAGATTCGCCACCTTGCTCTGATAATCTTGGTCGTCCCGTGTCTGGGTGACCCCTTGTTTGAGCGAGAGCAGGGATCTCATCTGAGCGTCAATCTTGTCCAGCTTCGGTTGCAATTTCGCCGATGCCATGTCCTCGATCAGAGTACCCAGAAGCCCAGGCTCATCGACCCCTTTCTCGGCTAACTCGCCGGAGTGCCCTATCACTTCGTTTAGCTCCAGCTCTTCCGGATTGAGGGTAACCACGCTCAGGGCGAGCATGATGAGGCCCTGAACCTTCTTGCCGACCTCCCCGGCGTGCCGGATCTTCTCGTTGATCTCCCGCCTTTGTTCCTTTGTTTTTTCGATTTTCTCATCGACCTCGGATATCGCCTGGCCGGAAAAGTACGCGCCAAAAGCGAGAGCGGCGCCTATGAAAGTCTCCTGTGAGGCCAGCCCCTTGGCAACCGCATTGCGGAGGAACTCCTGCTTCTCTCCAATACTCTTGTTGGCCACATCAAAATCCTCAGCGACGCGCTCCTTCTGTTTTGCGCTCAGCCCTTTCCGAAGGTCTTTGGTTTTTTCGAGGCCTAGCGTGTGCTGAAGGTGCAGGTGGTCGGCCAGCGCGTCCGCCGCGATCCCCTATAGCCATCAACGAGGCGAAGTAATGGTTGATATCCTGCATCCTCAGGGCCTGGGACTCGTATACGCCTGCGATACTTCCAATATCTTTCTCCGTGTAACGCTCGGCCCGGCTTTGCGCGAACTCGGGCGACACCTGCCACTCGGGGATGTGGGGCAGTGGAAAATTGGGATCCTTACCAATTTCATTTGCGAGTGATGGATCATACCCAGCAGGCTTGGGTTTGTTGTTGGCTTTGGGAGCCAGTGCGGGTGCAACCGGCGTCGCATTTTTGATTACCACGTTATGGCCGTCCGCTGCTCTCGCTCCCGCAATATGGGCTTCATACTCAGCAGCGGAATTGGCTCCGATTCGGTGTGTGGTGCCCCTTGGTTCCGGTGATCCCATCCTGCTGTACGACATGCGCGAGCTCGTGCGCGATGAGATATCGACCCGCAGGGGAGGCATTGTTGTACTCCCCGGCGGCGAAGACAACTTCATTACCGACGGTATAAGCTCGGGCGTTGATGCCCTTCGCGGAGTTGTCCGCAGCCATCCCAGAATGAATCCGCACGGCTGAAAAGTCGTGGCCGAAGCGCGCTTCCATGAACGCCCGTGTCGCCGAATCCAGCGGCTGGCCGGGGGAGCGCAGGACCTCATGCACGATGGGCGGAGCGGTCATTCCAGAACTGGCGGGCGATGAGCCAACCGCCGAGATCTGCGGAGCGGCGGGCTTCGCTGCACCTTTGCTTGTTCCTCGTCGGGCTTCTCGGCTTGGCATTTGTCGCAGCTTCCGCCGCAGGAACACTTACGCTGCACTCCGGGAGCGCCAGCAGACACTGCGGGGCCGAAGGAGTCCTCGGGTCCGGCATGCGCATTACGTGTTCGGCAACACGGTCGGCTTCACGCTCGAGCGGATCATCCACCGCTCCCACTTCCAGCTTCGCCTGTAAAACGCCTGGCAGCGGAGACAGGGGGAGCGGCGATTTCGCTTGAGCTGGGACTGCGTGGTCACGGGCCGCGCGTCGCGACAAGAGCCGCTGCGTTGCCTGATTGCCAATGGTCCGCTGCAGGAAGAGAATCTGCTCGACCGTGCTGCCGGCAAATTCTTGCGTCGGGCGCTTGTGGGTCTGTTTGTTGCTCGAACCTGCGGATTCCTTTGTCTGTGTCTTTGCGACCAGCGGAGCAAACATGGCGACACCATCTCAGGTAGATTCTGATACGGTCCCGACTGCATTAATGGTGGGCGGAGTTTATATCGGCTTTGCTCCAACGTAAAGCCTTTTTTGAAGGATTTTCTCGCATGAGATTGCGGTAGGATTGTCTCGTGGCGGATGCTCAGTACTCCTAGGATGCCGCGGACCATCTTCGTTTAGGTGAGGGCCCGCGCAGAAGCGGGGCTATATCGGGCTCTCCGGCACGAACCACGCGCCGGCTTCAGCTTGATCCAGCAATTGACTCAACTGGTGGTGCTCCTTGACCAGTGGCGAGAAGTTGATGAACTCCAGACTACAATAGGCTGCCGAGGCTGCTGACACCTTCAGCCCCACCAGCGTGCCCAGGCCGGAACTGTCCACAAAGCTCAACATCGCTGAGATCGAGCACGATTCGACGGCACTTGGGTATCATCGGTTTAATCAGCTGCTTCAAATCGCCCGCCGTGTCGCTGACGATTCGGCCATGACACTTCACAAGCGCGGTGTCACCCGATAGTTCCACCTCATACCCAAAGGGAAGCGATGACGAGGTTGCCACAGTTGCCTCCTCCCGTGACGAATGCGCCATTTGTACTGCAATTGGCACGTCGAAGTCTTTCGCTTACCCCTATCCCCTCTTCTTCACCTCCGCCAGCACTTCTTCCGCATGCCCCTCGGGCTTCACGTTTTCGAAGATGTGCGCGATCTTGCCGTCCGGCCCAATAAGGAATGTGGTACGGGCAATCCCTATCACCTTCCGGCCGTACATGTTCTTCTCTTTCAGGACGCCAAACTTCTTGGCGACCTCTTTCTTCTCGTCGGCGAGCAAGGTATACGGCAGGTCGTATTTTTCTTTAAACTTTAGTTGTGCCTTCGGCGTGTCGCCGGAGATGCCAAGCACCACCAGTCCGGCCTTCTGCAATTTGCTGTATGCGTCACGGAACCCGGACGCCTCTATGGTTCAACCGGGCGTGTTGGCTTTGGGGTAGAAGAACAGGACCACATTCTTGCCGCGGAACTGATCGAGCGAAACCGGGTTTCCGTTTTCGTCGGGCAGGGTAAAGTCGGGAGCTTTCGATTTGATTTCCATATCGCACTATCTATACCGCAAATCCGGCAAACGGGCCACTGCGGGGCTGCTTGCATTCTTGCTGCTGCCAACGTTAGCCACCGCGCAGATTCGCGACCGCACCGAGCACCAGCGAGTTGACCAGGACCAGCAGCAGACGCAGAAGCAAGACAAGAAGAACAAGCGCGGTCCGCGCGCCATCGCGGTTGTAGAGTTTTTGCCCGGTGGCGGCACGCGACTGGTGCCGATTGCGCTGTGGATCAATGACCGCTTCTACGATGCCAGCCTCTACGGCGCCGACCCCGAACCTATGGCGCTGCAGCCTGAGACCCTGTACCAAGCACTGGCCTATGGCGAGCCTGCGGGCTGGTTTACCGTGACGACGCCCCGCGACCTCAACGGCAACTGGGTTGCGGAAGGACAATGGAAGCCCGAAATGCCGGTCGAAGCCAGGATGGCCCAACAGGCTGCGAAGCAGCCGAAGCTGAAATCTAAGGGCCCCTGACGTACTCAGCGATGACCGAGGTCCGCCGGTGCTGCGGCGCCCAGGATCAACCGATGCATCTTCTCCCAGCGGGAGCCAGGGAAGTTCCACGACCGGAGGAAATTCCAGTTCGTCCACGGGCGGGAGCTCGACTGCAAACAGCAATGCTCCCCCGAAGTCAGATGACGATTCCGATCGGCCAACGCTCAAAGCCTCGCCGTCCGGTTCTACTGCGCCGAATTCGAAGCCAACCCCCGGCGACAATAGTCAGCAAGCTAAAGCTCCGGCTGCGTCTCCAGGCGCACCGCTTGGGTCGTCGTCCGACGAGAACGATCCCAACCGGCCGACTCTGCGGCGTGGCAACCCAGCGGCGCAGTCAGCTCTCAGTTCGGCCAGTGCCGCAAACTCAGATGCCAGTGTGAGCACGACCGCCAAACCACCCCCGGCAGTCTCGACAACCACTGCTCCGGGTGCCGCAGCCAAAGCCGTCCAGGCGCCGCACGCTTACGCGGCGATCTCCGATGCGGGCAATTACGAAACCCGGTCTTTGCTTTATGGAATGGCCGCTGGCGAAAGGCAAAGTCTGGGCGAGCCGATGTCGAGAATGGCGATGGACGAGGTCCGGAAGTATGCCAGCAAACACAACGGCCCGGCGGTCCCCAAGACTGCCACGATCAGCGATTATGACCTTCGTGGCTTCGACCTCGACTACAGTAATTCGCCCACGCTAGTGCTGACCGCCAAGCTACCGGTGGCGCCCGCAAAGCCGACTCCCGCAGGCGAGTTTGACTACTTCGTCACCGTGGTCGCCAGGGTTGATCTCAACGGCACGCCGCAAAAGATCTTCAGCGTGGTCAGCGACGGCAACCACCTCGACGCCTTCCCGCGCATGCAACTCATCGATGCGGTAGACGCCGATGCCAACGGCCGTGGCGACCTGCTCTTCCGCCAGTACTCCGACACGGGCATCAGCTACGCTCTCTATCGTGTGTTCCCCTACCAGATGCAGAAGATCTTCGAGGGCGGGGCAGGAATGTAGAACAGTGGCCAGTGGTCAGTTTCCAGGCGGGAGGCTCGACCTTCCGTCCACGACTTGCTAACTGAATTACAGTATGTACCGCGACAAGTCCTGGTCCTTCACGATGTCGGAGAGGGTCTTGCGCACGTAATCCGCATCGATGGTCACGTTCTTCTCTTTCATGTCCGGAGCCTCGAAGCTGATCTCATCCAACACGCGCTCCATGATGGTGTGCAGGCGGCGTGCGCCGATGTTCTCCGTTCCCTCGTTCACGCGAAAGGCGAAGTTTGCCACCTCGGCCAACGCCTCGGTGGTGAACTCCAGCTTCAGCCCTTCGGTGTCGAGCAGCGCGATGTACTGTTTGGTGAGCGACGACTTCGGCTCGGTGAGGATCTTGATGAAGTCTTCCACGGTCAGCGATTGCAGCTCCACGCGAATGGGAAATCGCCCCTGCAGTTCGGGAATCAGATCGCTGGGCTTGGACACGTGAAATGCACCAGCAGCAATGAACAGGATGTGGTCCGTGCGAACCATGCCGTAGCGCGTGTTCACCGTAGTGCCTTCGACGATGGGCAGAATGTCGCGTTGCACACCTTCGCGCGAAACGTCAGGCCCATGGCCGCCTTCGCGCCCCGCGATCTTGTCGATTTCGTCGAGAAAGATGATGCCGGAGTTCTCCACGCGCTCCACTGCGATGCGCTGCACCTGGTCCATGTCGACCAGACGCTGCTCCTCTTCCTGGATGAGGTACTCAAACGCCTCGCTGACCTTCATCTTCCGTTTCTTGGTGCGCTGGCCGAAGATGTTGGGCAACATGTCCTTCATGTTGACGTCCATCTCCTCGACGCCCTGGTTCGTTATGATCTCGAATGCAGGCATCGATTTTTCACGAACTTCCAGCTCCACAATGCGCTCATCGAGCTTGCCCTCGCGCAATTGCTGGCGAAACTTCTCGCGAGTGCGCGAGCCAGGTTCACCAGCCAGCAAGGGTTCGCTGCCAATATTGAATCCGATCTGCTGCGGGTCGTGAGCGGCGGGACGCGTCTGCACCGGCGCCGGCATCGCCGGCAGTAACAGGTCCAGCAGGCGCTCTTCCGCATTTAGCTCGGCCTTGTCGGCGACGTCTTCCAGCTTCTCCTCGCGCACCATGTCGATGGCGATCTCCACCAGATCGCGGATCATGGACTCGACGTCGCGGCCCACGTAGCCGACCTCGGTGAACTTCGACGCCTCCACCTTCATGAAGGGCGAATTAGCCAGCTTCGCCAGCCGCCGCGCGATCTCGGTCTTGCCCACGCCCGTGGGTCCAATCATGATGATGTTCTTGGGGATTACCTCTTCGGCTAGCTCGGCCGAGAGCTTCTGGCGGCGCATGCGATTGCGCAATGCGATGGCCACGGCGCGCTTCGCCTGGTTCTGCCCGACGACATATTTGTCGAGTTCGCGCACGATCTCGCGCGGGGTCAATTCGTCGAGTGCGACGTGTTCGTCATCTGCGGTTGCGGGAAGATAAATAGCCAATGAATATACCTCTTGCGGCCCGAAGGCCAATTGCCACCCCAACCCACTTACGGGTCGGGCCACTCCCATCCTAACCCCTTTTTGGGGTTACGATATCACACGGTTTCGCCGCCGAATCACTCAGGAAATTAGTTCTCAACGATGACCAAGTGGCGCAGAAGACTGGTCGGGCCGGGTTGGGTATTGATAGCCGAGCGCGTATTCAATTGTAGCATTGTGCAGCCACTTCCTTCGTCCACGCTGGGCCGTCATTACGGGAGCATTTCCCCGAATTGTCACCGGCGGAAGTGATGGCAGTCACCGCACAAATCACGATTCCGATGATGCAATATTGATGCCTGTGTCTCAACTTGCCTCGCACACTCCAAGTTGGGAATATGTTCGATCCTGGACGAGGCGTTGAACCTGCCGTTGTCTCGCCCGTACCTCTAACGACTTTCCACCTGCTCGCTTCTGAGGGCAGGAAGTTCAGAGGTCCGAAATGAAGCCACTATTGACTCTTGCGGTGCTCAGTGCCCTGCTGTTGTGTGTCTCGGATGGTCGCGCAGCGCCTTCACACGCGATTCATTCTTCTCCAGTGCTGATTGCCAGCCACTCTAATTCCGGCGCTCCATCTCCCGGCGCGCCGGGCGTGCCAACCGGGGCTTATGTGCTCACAGGTTGGAGCGAGCTGGGAATGCACTGCATCGATGGTAAAGACTATTCCGTCTTTGCAGTCCTGCCACCATTTAATACGATTCGCGCAACCCTGATCAGACGAGCTGCTCAGCCTACGATCATCACGACGGGCGTCACGTTGACCTACGAGGCGATTCCCGATACCGCCGGCTCAATTAACACTATCAGCTCCACCAAGACTAACTTCTGGAGTTGGGTACGTGCGCTCTTCCTGGTCAGTCCTCCTCCGGATGTCGGCCTGGCGAACTTCCGGACTCAGAGCCTGACCCCGCACCCCATGCGCTTCAATTCGCAACTTGGGGTTTTTGAAGCGACCGGAGTTCCGACGATCCCCTATGACGATCGCGGCAGACGTAACGCCTATCCCATGGTGAAGATCGTTGCTCGTGACCTTCAGAACAACGTGCTCGCCACCGCCAGCATTGTCATGGCCGTCAGCGATGAGTTGAGTTGCAATCTCTGCCATGCCTCCGGCTCCGATCCCGCAGCCAAACCCCGCTCGGGGTGGGAGAACGATCCCGATCCAGCAAAAGACACCAAGCTGAATATCTTGAAGTACCATGACGACCAAAACAACATCGCGCCCTTCCTGAGCAGTTTGGCAGCGAAGGGCTATAACTACCAGACGAGTCTCTATCAAACGGCGAAGTCGGGAACAGCCGTTCTATGCGATGCCTGTCACGCCTCCAATGCGTTGGCAGGAACCGGATTGCCGGGCATCGAATCGCAAACCCATGCGATGCACAGCAATCACGGGCCGGTCATCAATCCCGCGACCGGTGTGTCGCTCGACAATGCCACCAGTCCATTTGGCTCCTGCTATCTTTGCCATCCGGGCGTCTCCACCCGCTGCCAGCGCGGTGCTATGGAGCGCTTAGCTTGCATGAACTGTCACGGAAACGTCTCGCGCGTGGGCGATCCGCATCGGGTCGGCTGGATGACCCTGCCGAGCTGTCAGATGTGCCACAACGGGGGAGGTCGCTACACCAGCGCTTTCGATTCCACCGGACAATGGCGGCAAACCACAGACACAACGTTCGCCACCAATCCCAATATTCCCGCTCCCGGCTTTTCACTGTATCGCTTCAGTGCCGGTCACGGGCGCCTATTCTGCACTTCCTGTCACAATGCTCCTCATGCGGAATTTCCAACTTCGCAAAGGAACGACAGTGTGCTGCCGATGGCGCTACAGGGCTACAACGCGAAGTTGACAGAATGCAATATCTGCCATACCACGATGACCGCCACGCCCAATGGCGGGCCCCATGGAACCCACCTCCTGGGACAACAGACCTGGGTGAATCAGCACGGGCAATATGCTGAGGATGGTCGCTACACCGTCTGCGCATACTGTCATGGTCGCGACTATCGTGGCACGCAATTGTCGGTCACCAAGGTGCAACGCATCTTCACGGGAGAGGACCAACAGCAAATCACACTTCCCGCGGGCTACGCGGTTAGTTGCTACGACTGCCACAATGGGCCGAATGGAGGTTAACCATCCAACATTGGACCTGCTGGGAGAGAACATCGCCTCACCTCCCAGCAGGCCGTTCGAATGAAAATCAGGGAAAGATTCCAGAATTGGCATATCCAATTGGCGGGTAGTACGTGTTTCATTCAGCCCGCACTATACGAGCGTCGCTTTTTTGTCTGAGCGAATAGCGAAGAGCGAAAGGTGAACGGCGGCCATCCTACATGCCCGGCATCTTCATCCCCGCCAGACGGCGAGCGAAGCTGGGCTTGCCCATGGTCTTGAACATCTTCCGCATTTGCGCATACTGCCGCAGGAGATGGTTGACCTCCTGCACTCTGGTGCCCGTCTGTTACCCGTCTTTGAGTTCCGCTTTGAGTTGCTCGGCTGACACCTCGACGACCCTGCCGTCCTCCCAGATGTAGAGCGGTAACCCTCGCCGGGCATGATCAATTTTCAGCTTCTCGATCGCTGTCTTCATGGCCAGGGCGGCGCGGTCATGCAGCGATAGCGCAACCGGGTTGGTGTTCGATTTCGTCATAGGGTTACGACCTTGGCCAAGAACTCATTACATCGGTTCGGGTTGGAGATGATCTTGGGTGCCCCAGGTCTGGCGATTTTCCAGACCTGGGTGCTCGCGTCCCAGTCGCCGCCACGCTCTTCGAAAACGACTTCCTCGAATTCCAGTCCGGAGTTGTCGTATACCGTCCAGGACTCCGCCAGTGGACGGTAGAGCGTCCAGAAATTCCGCAGCGACCGATCGAACCTGCGCCGCACTACGGCCTCGGGTATGTCATGCCCGCCCTCAGCTACGCGGCCTTCGATGCGCTTCAGACTGAGTTCGGCATCAGGAATCCACATGAAATAGTGCTTACAATCGACTTGATTGGGAAGAAATTCGCGCGCGAAGGTTGTCTTGCCAGAACCGTTAGGCCCGGCAATGACGTAAAGGTTCGGGCTCATGATTTAGCCGAACGGCGGCCCTTCCTACATGCCCGGCATCTTCATCCCCGCCAGCCGGCGAGCGAAGCTGGGCTTGCCCATGCTCTTGAACATCTTTCGCATCTGGGCGTATTGGCGCAGCAGATGGTTTATCTCCTGCACGCTCGTTCCCGAACCGCGGGCGATGCGCTTACGCCGGCTGCCGTTGATGGACTCGTGATGCTCGCGTTCGTAGGCTGTCATCGAGTTGATGATCGCCTCCACGCGGCTGAGTTGCTTCTCGTCAACTTTGTCTGCCCCCTTCTGCAGGTTGGCGAAGGGGCCGATCTTGGGCATCATGCCCATGATGCTTTGCAATGAGCCGAGTTTCTTCACCTGCCGCAGCTGATCGCGAAAGTCCTCCAGCGAGAATCCGTCCGCGCTGAGCGCCTTTTGCGCAAACTCTTCCGACTTCTTCTTGTCGAGGTGAGCTTCGGCCTTCTCGATCAGCGACAGGATGTCGCCCATGCCGAGTATCCGTCCCACGATCCGGTCGGGATGGAACAATTCCAGAGCATCGTACTTCTCGCCCATGCCGATGAACTTGATGGGCTGCCCGGTGACGTTGCGGATGGAAAGCGCCGCGCCACCACGGGCGTCACCATCCATCTTGGTGAGTATCACGCCGGTAAGCGTGAGTTTCTTGTGGAACTCGTCGGCCGACTTCACCGCGTCTTGGCCGGTCATGGCATCAGCGACGAAGAGGATCTCCTGCGGATTTAGGATCTTCTTCAGCGACTGCATCTCGTCCATCAGCTGCTCGTCGATGTGCAGCCGGCCGGCAGTGTCAACGATGAGCACGTCGCATGCGTTATTGATGGCCTCGCGGCGCGCTTCCTTCACCAGCCGTTCGACGGTTGCGGTGTTCGATTCTTCGACCTTGCCTTCGTATATATGCGCTTTGATGGCCTGGGCAACTACTTTGAGCTGCTCACGCGCCGCCGGGCGGTAAACGTCCACTGAGACCAGCATGGGCCGGTGACCGCCGTTCTTAAGCCAGTTCGCCAGCTTGCCCGAAGTGGTCGTCTTACCGGAACCTTGCAGACCAGCCATGAGCACAACCGTCGGGGGCTGCGAAGCGAACTTCAGCCTGGCCGCGTCTTTGCCGAGGATGGCGATCAGTTCATCGCGAACAATTTTCACCACCTGCTCGGCAGGGGAAAGAGCGGTCAGCACTTCCTGACCCAGCGCTTTTTCGCGGATGTGCTCGATCAGCTCTTTGACTACGTTGAAGTTAACGTCGGCTTCGAGCAGCGCCATGCGGATTTCTTTCAGCGCTTCGCCGATGTTGTCTTCCGTGAGCGTGCCTTGTCCACGCAGATTCTTAAAGGCACGCTGCAGCTTATCTGTAAGGTTCTCAAACATTGTCAGGAGTCCACAGCTCAGGCTGGTGCGCAGAAACCAGCCAGGTTCCGCGCTGCTAGCAGGATATCACGCAGTGGCGCACCTCTCGACGCAGCGGCGACAAGCTGTTCACAAACTGCACCCGCAATGCGCAGTACAATCCGGGGGGGGAGGTATTTGCTATGCTGAGGGCCCGTGCCCTTTCTGTTTTGCTCGTAGCCGCTACGCTCTGTGCGCCTTCCATGGCTCAAATCAATAACGGCAGTCCGCCTGACTTTGGGGACAAAAGCCATCCGCCTGCCGCCTTGCAACGCGGCCCCGACCGTAAGGTGATGCTGGAGCAAGCCAACCGCATGAAGCAATTGAGCGATGGCATTCCCAACGATATTCAGAAGCTTTCACAGGGCGTGATTTCCAAGGACTTGAGCCAGCGCCTGAGGGAGATCGAGAAGCTGGCGAAGAAGCTAGAGAGCAAGTGCAGCCATGAATCCTAGCGCGACGTTTCACTCGATGCGGTGCGATAAACCTCAGCCGCCGCCCCCACGGTGTTGCAGTGAATGGTCACCGTATCCTCGATGTGGTTCGCGTAGCCGCCAGCGTAAGTGACCATCACCGGTATCTCGCGCGCACGGGCCGCGCGAAAGACAAGCTCATCGCGTTGCCGCAACCCGGCGATGGACAGGTTCAGGCCGCCAAGCTGGTCGTCGGAGTAAGGGTCGGCGCCCGCGACGTAGCAGATCAGCTGCGGCTCAAACTGCCGCAGTCCGGAACTTATAGCATTATCGAGCCAAGCCAGATACTCAGCGTCGCCGCAGCCATCGGGCAGGTTGACGTCAATGGAAGATGGCGGCTTGGTGAAGGGATAGTTGTTCTCCTGGTGCAGGGAAATCGTGAATACATCCTTACTGGAGCCTTCCATCCTGGTGCCCCGCCGCGGAACTCCCAGGACCGCAGTCGGCAAAGAGGGTAAAGGGTTCAGGGTGGGACGCGGACTACCAAAGATAAAAGCTGTACCGTTTCCCTGGTGCACATCGCAATCGACTGTCATGGCCGTGCGAATCTTGCCGCGCTTCTGCATGGCGCGAATAGCAACGGCAAAATCATTGATCATGCAGAAGCCTTCTCCGTGTTCGGGAAACGCGTGGTGAAATCCACCCCCAACGTTGATGCAAACCCCATCCTCCAGAGCGAGCTCTGCTGCCAGGATCGAACCTCCGGTGTGAAGCATGAACGCATCCACCACCTGCGGCGAGTAAGGAATCTCCATCTGCAACTCCTCGCGCGCGCTCAGACTGCCTTCCATCAACTTGTTCACATACATCGGTGAATGTACTAGTAGGACCTCGGCTTCACTGGCTGATTGGGGAACCACGAAGTCAGCCTCTTCAGCGGCACCTTGCTCAAGCAGACGTTCGCGAATAAGACGAAACTTGTCGGCGCGAAAGATGTGCTCGCCGATAGGCAGGAAATACTTTTCGCTATAAACCAGCTTGAAGGGCAACATGGGCCGAATGTCTGTGCATAACTATCTGAACCCATGATTCTAACCCCTGGATGCTGAATACCGCGACCGTTACTGCAATTTGTGGTTAAAGTGACGGTGCCTATACCCGATTGGTGATGGAGCGGTTCTCCATTAAAGTTAAACGAAAGCATCCACCATGCAGAAAATCCGGCAGCCCTGCCAGTATTCGCTTTACGGGACACCGCGAATAGGGCACACTGCGCTCATCACCAAACAAGGAGGCTGTACATGAAGCAAGCTTTGCGGCTCGCGATAGCAACATTGTGTGTCGCCCTCGTGTCTCTGGCCACGGCCACGGCGCAAGACCAATACACCGAGGGCCCGGTGGATCGTGTCATTCTCGTCCACATTCTTCCCGGGCACTTCAATGCTTTTATGGACGACGTGAAGAACAACATCAAGCCGATCTGGGACGCCGAGAAGAGCGCTGGGCTCATCGAGAGCTATGGCATTTTCCTGAACCAGACGAAAGCCAGCATCGACGACTGGGACATTGGTTTCGAGCTCACCTACAAGAACATGGCGGCTCTCGATGGCCTGGGGATGAAAGTCCTGGAGCTGCGGATGAAACAATATGGCGACAAGAGCAAAGAACAGCAGGCGATCGACAAGCGTGTCGAGAACGGCGCGGGCGGTCGCCAGCTATCTGACTCGGGAGATCACCTTGAAGTAGCTATTTGAGCCATAATTCTTCAGGCCCGGCGGCGGTCTCGAAAGGACGCCGCCTTATTCATTTACCATGATGCTGCATGGCGTCCACCGCTCAACCGGTTTCGCTTCGCCAGGCTGCTGGCCATAACCTGCTCGCCTCCGCGGGCGTGGTAATGGTAGCCATCTTCCTGTCGTGCGCTCTGTTCGCGCCCTGGATCGCGCCGCAGGATCCCGCGCAGATCGACCTGGCGGCGCGACTTATGGGACCATCCGCCTCGCATTGGTTTGGCACCGACGAACTGGGACGCGACATCCTCGCCCGCATCATCTACGGGGCGCGGATCTCGATGTTGGTCGGAAGTTGCGTGGTGGCTGCGTCGCTCACGCTGGGACTCATCGTCGGCTCGATTGCGGGCTACTACAGCGGAGTAACCGACCGCGTGCTCAACGTGGTCGTGATGAACGCTTTCATGTCGTTCCCTGGAATCCTGCTGGCGATCGCGTTTGTGGCCTTCCTCGGGCCCGGCATCTTCAATTGATCCTGGCGTTCTCGATTGGCGGATGGGTGGGCTATGCGCGATTGGTCCGCGCTCAGGTACTGGCGGTCCGCGAACGCGAATTCGTGGAAGCAGCACGCGCACTGGGCGCAAGCGATCTCGCGGATCATCGTGCGGCACATTCTTCCTAACATCATTCAGCCCATTATTGTGCAGGCGGCGATCGGAATGGCGGGCGCCATCCTGGCTGAAGCCACCATGAGTTTCCTCGGGCTGGGCGTGCCCCCTCCGGCAGCAAGTTGGGGTTCGATGCTGAACGACGCGCGCTCCCACCTGTTCGATTCGCCGCACCTCGTGCTCTTCCCCGCCGCCGCTGTCATGCTGGCGGTGCTGTCGTTCAACTTCATTGGGGATGGATTGCGGGATTACCTCGATCCGAGGTCGAGGATTGAGGTAGGGCTGTAGCGGCGACGCGCAGTAACGCTCAGGGAAGAACGAACAGCCCGCCTAGCCAAAAGACGGCTAGAACGGGGCACCCTAGCGTCTCAGGACCCACTTAAAACTTGAAACTCGAAACTGCCCTTACAGCTCTTCGATGGTTATTTTGTCGTTGGTGTATATGCAGATCTTGCCGGCAATCTTCATTGCCTCTTCGGCGATCTTGCGGGGGGTCAGATCAGTATGCTCGAAGAGAGCAGTCGCGGCGGCTGTGGCATAGGGGCCTCCGCTGCCGATGGCGGCAATTCCGGTATCAGGCTCAATTACGTCGCCCTGTCCGCTGATGAGGAACGTTTGGTTCTGGTCGGCGACCAGCAGCAGCGCTTCCAGCGAGCGCAGCATCTTGTCGGTGCGCCAGTCCTTGGCCAACTCGACCGCGGCGCGGCCAATGTTGCCGTGATACTGCTCCAGCTTCGACTCGAAGCGCGCGAACAACGAGAACGCGTCGGCAGTGGAACCGGCAAACCCGGCAAGAATTTTGTCCTGGTAAAGGCGGCGGATCTTGCGCGCGGAGTGCTTGATGACACCCTCGCCGAGCGTGACCTGACCGTCTCCGGCCATCACGACCTTCCCATCCCGGCGAACACAAAGAACAGTAGTAGAGCGAATCAAACGCTGCTGTGCCATGAATGAGGTTGATTATAGCAGTGTTAAATCACGTACCGTCTGATTGAGTAAGAGTGACCAAAGTCCACTTGCAGGTTGAGACCCGAAATTAAGATACTTTCTCTGTGTCGGAGCCGGTACGGTGAATTACTCTTGAACTCATGGGCCGTATCCACGTTCTCTCCGAAAACGTAGCCAACAAGATTGCCGCAGGTGAAGTCGTGGAGCGCCCCGCTTCTGTGGTCAAGGAGTTGCTGGAGAACGCGCTGGATGCCGGTGCGCGCCGTATCCGAGTCACGGTCGAGGCGGGTGGCAAGAAGCTGATTCAGGTAACCGACGACGGCTGCGGCATGGTGCGCGACGATGCCATGTTGGCCTTCGAGCGGCATGCCACCTCCAAGATCCGCAATGCCGACGACTTGCTCAACATTGCCACTCTGGGATTTCGCGGCGAAGCGCTGCCTTCAATGGCTTCCGTCAGCCGGTTGCGTCTGGAGACTCACGCGCCCGAAGATGCCGCCGGAACGGTGGTCGAGATTGCGGGCGGCAAACTCCTCACGGTGGAGGAAGCAGGACTACCTCTGGGGACGTGCATCACGGTTCGCGACCTGTTCTTCAATATTCCGGCGCGCCGCAAATTCCTGAAGGCTGAATCTACCGAACTATCGCACATCGCCTCGCTGGTAACGCACTACGCTCTGGCCCATCCCGAGATGCATTGGGAGCTGCACTCCGCGACGAATGCCCTATTGGTCGCCCCGCCCGTCGGTGATCACTCGCAACGTATCTATCAGGTGTTCGGCAAGGAGACCCTCGATCAGTTGATCCCGCTGAGTGCGCTGCTGCCGCTGTCGCACGTAGGACTGCCTCAGCCGCCGCCGTGGCGGCGCGACGAAGACTACGAGCCACCGATTGCGGGAGACATAAAGCTGCACGGCTTTGTTTCGCGGCCGGAGATTCAGAAACTAAACCGCAACTCGATTTTCATCTTCGTCAATGGCCGCCTGATTCGCGATCGCGTGGTACAGCACGCCCTCACCGAGGCTTACCGCAACATTATTCCGCCAGCGGTCTTCCCGGTCGTATTGCTGTTCCTGGAGATGCCGTTCACTGAGGTTGATGTCAACGTGCATCCCTCCAAGACCGAGGTCCGCTTTCGCCAATCTTCCTTGCTGCACGACTTCATTCGCGACTCCGTTCGCGCCGTGCTGATGAAAACCCGGCCCGTGCCCGCGTTTATCACCGAGATGCACGCTCAGCCCACAGCTTCGCCGTCGCTCACGTCCGGGGACCGCGATTTTGCGACTGACGAATTACAGGTGACCGCAGCCGATGTTACGTTTGCCTTGCGTCCACCCGAGGTCCCCCCGCTCAATGCTCGCTTGCAGTTCGAAGGCGGCGGCTTTGCCGTGGAAGGAAATGCGGCCATTGCGGTGGCCCGCTTTCCAGCGCAGACGTTTGGAGGTCCAGTAGCGGCCGCTGCAACCATGACTCGGAGCGGCGAGGGATGCTCGGCAGTTGTGGCGGACGACGACGCACCTGCCGGGTTGGAGTCCTTGAGCACGCTTCGTCCGGTTGGCCAGATTCGCGACTCCTTCATCCTGGCAATCAATCCGCAGGGTCTGTGGATCATCGATCAGCACGTCGCCCACGAACGCATTCTGTTCGAGAAAATCTGCAAGCTGCGCTTGGCCGAGTCTCCGGAAAAGCAACAATTGCTGATGCCGCTAATCGTCGAGTTGACTCCGGGCCAGATGTCGGTCTTCGCCGAGATCTCCGGCGAACTGAACCGCAACGGCTTTGAGGTAGAACCATTCGGCTCGCGCACCATCACCGTCAAGAGCACGGCAGCGGGAGTGACGGCAGGCGACGTCGAGCACATGCTACATGAAATCCTGGACCAGTTCGAGCGTGAGGAACAGATGCTGAACTTGGAAAAGATTCGCACCAGAATTGCCGCCAGTATTGCGTGCCATGCAGCGATCAAGGTCAACATGCCACTGGAACAAAACAAAATGGAGTGGCTGCTAAGCGAATTGGCAAAAACCGATTGCCCTATGAGCTGTCCGCATGGCCGTCCCGTGGTTCTGCGGTATTCTGTTAAGGATATTCAGCGGGCGTTCAAGAGAATCTAGCCATCGGTTATCGGCCGTCAGCTATTGGCTTAGGTATTCAGCCCTTGCACGTTCAACATGAATATCGCGCAAGCCAGCGGGCGGTTGGAGCCGTTTTGCTGATGGCTGACGGCTGAAAGCTGACAGCCGATTTCTATGCACGAACAGCAATTACAGGAGCTGCGCCGGGAGAAATGGCGTTTGAACGGGCGCCCTATTCGCACGCTGGAAGAGGCGCGTGAGTTCATCGATTCGGTAGGCTTTTGCCTGCTTTACCCGCAACGGCCAGCGGTACTGGTGCCGACGTTCGTGGGTGCCTACGCCGGCAATAACGAGCATCTACCTGCCAGGCAGATGGCATTTGCCGATCCCAGTGCTCGCCAAGCTAAGCAACTAATGGTCTGCCTGCTGCGCGAGAAAGCGGCCTACGAGGCGAACGTTTTTCCTGAGAACAACTTCCTCGTCTCGGCAGCGGTGTTTCCTTATTTTTACGGACTGGTCGGAGATCGAAATCCGCGGCAAGCGCCCAAAGCTGGCGCACGTTCGGAGTATTCTCCACTCGCCGTCGACGCGTTTCACATTATCCAAAAGGAAGGACCCATCTCCGAATACCGGCTGCGCGAGTTACTGGGCGGCGACATCTCTGCCGCGGCCCTTGACCGCGCACTCGATGAATTGTGGGCCAAGCTACGCATTACGCGCGTAAATTACACGCAGGAGAAAGGGGTGTCGTGGGACGTCCTCTTCCGCTGGTCACCCGAGGCGGTTAAAGAAGGCATGCACGTCTCCGTGGCCGAGTCGCTGACGGCGCTGGTTTCGAAATATCTCGATTGCGTCTTGGCCGCCCAGCAGGAAGAGGTGGAACACTTTTTCTCCCATCTTATCGGTCGCGCGCGGGTTCGCGAGGCCATCACCGCGCTGCAAGCCGCACGTGAATTGAGTTTCGTCCACGTCGCGGGGCGCGTCCTGCTTCAAGTTTCTTCCTTGGAAGTACCACCCCAGCGTACAGTTGAGCGGAGGCCCACGCTCCAATCGCGCTTCGCACCGCAGCCACCGCGGCCCGGTGAGCCTCTGGTGCAGCGCCGCTCCAGAAAATCGCCATCACCTTCGCTCCCGGCGCTTCCGAAAAAGGACACCCGCAAGGAATGAGCATAGCCCGCAAGTTGGTGATCGCGATCGACGGTCCGGCAGGATCGGGCAAGAGCACTATCGCTGCGCGCCTGGCCAAGAAGCTCGGGTATGTGAACTTGGAAAGCGGCGCCATGTATCGCGCACTGGCGCTGAAGGCGATAGAGCTGCAGGTCTCTTTGGACGATGGCGAGGCGCTGCGTCAGTTGGCGGCTGGCACCGCGATCCAACTCGAGCCTCGTGGTGAAGGCAACCGCGTGCTGCTCGATGGTCGCGAGGTTTCGCAACGCATACGCGACGCAGATGTCACCGCCGCCGCATCGCGCGTTTCCGTCCACCCACAAGTGCGCGAGGTAATGGTGAAGCGGCAACGCGCGTTGGGGCGGGAGGGTGGCGTGGTGATGGAAGGCCGCGACATCGGTACGGCTGTATTTCCCAACGCGGATGTGAAGGTGTTTCTCGATGCCGATGAAGGCATTCGTGCGGAGCGGCGCGTCCTCCAGCACGGATCGCACTCACCAGAGAAGGCCCAACGTGTGCTCGCCGAGATTACTGCGCGCGATCAACGCGACCGTACTCGTTCGGCATCGCCCCTGATGGCGGCGCCGGACGCAGTACACATCGATACCACGCATAAGAGCATCGACGATGTGGTCGCCGAGGTGGAACGGCTCGTGAAAATAGGGGCTAGGGGCAGGGGTTAGGGACTAGGGGCTAGGGATTGTCGGGTAGTTTCGAGTTTCGAGTTTTAAGTTTAGATTTGTGATCGTGGGCGAACCTACTACTTCAGATCTCGTGACCTCTCTAAATTAGCCTAATCCCCAGCCCCTAATCCCTAGCCCCCAGCCCCTGAACTTCATCCCTTCGTTATCCGGATGTCACCGGTATCGGTATTGATTTGCAATTTGCTCACACCGTTGCCCACGGCGCCCGCTGCCCGCGCTGAGCCGTTGCTTTCGTCAACTTTCACGGCCTCGAACTCAGAGGTGATATCGCCCTTGCTGGTGGTGGCCTGCACCTGGAATCCCGCCTTGGGCGGCAGCACCAGCGCTATGTCACCTCGCTTGCTGGAAATGCTGATCCGGCCCAGCGGCAGTTTGTCGGCCGCATGCACTTCGATATCGCCATTCGTGGTTTCAAGCTGCAAGTCACCGGACACATTTTCCATGTGAATGTCCTTGGACCGCGTAATGAGACGGCTTGGCCCCGTGAGATCGCTGCCGCGCACTTCATCGCCGGCGATTTCCAGATCACCAGGTACCGAAGCGATCTGCATGTCGGACCGCGATGATTTGAAGGTCACCGTCTTGGCGACTTTGCTGAGGCGAATGTCCTCGAAGAAATCGCCATTGAGATGGACCGCACCAGCCACCTCATCGATAGTGACATTGTCAATGCGGCCGTCCACATCAAGATCTCCAGCAACCTTGGAGGCGCGCAGCGAACCGTTCTGCAGGCTGATGTTTACCATGCCCGCGACATCGTTCACGGTGACGTCGCCATGTTGCAACGCGATCTTTACATCAGCCTTGCGGTCGTTGACGGTAACATCGCCGCGCTTACTGGCAACATCGAGGGTCGCGTCGCGTGGCACGAAGATGTCCATATCCGCCTGCACTCCGTGCTCGCCCGCGCCATTGGTATTGGCGTTCAGCACCACCGAATTTCCGGTCACGGTGATCTGTGGTTTGGTGCCATCATTGTACTTATTGGCCTCGTTCTGGTTCTGCGCATACACCTTCTTATGCACTACGACGCGCAGAGTGTTGTCGTCGGCGGGCGCAATGTTCAGGCTGCCGTGATCGCAGACCACCCGCAGATTGCCGTGTGCGGGAAATGCCTGCTGCAGCGTGTCGTCGAAGGTGTAGGCTGTTCCAAAGATGCCGCCGAGATCGTCATCCATCTGGATCTGATTGCGGACCCCGCCCCAATCAACGTCCGAGCTGTAATGCGCAGACAAGCCGAAGATGACGATCAGAACCAGAAGCAGGATCGTGCCTGCTCCCAAGCCAACTCTGCGGTAGCCCTGGCGTTGGCCCATGGTGTGCTCGACCAGCCGAATCACTCCAAATAGAATGAGCAGCAAGGGCCACCAGTGACCGAAAAAGTGCCAGATGGGAAACCGGATTCCGAAATTCCGCAACAGAAATACCAGACCGATGACGATTAACACCAGCGGCCCCGCGATCGAACGTCGATAGCGGTAAGGCGGCGTCACCGGCGCCTGATACTGCGGTGGCGGCGGTGGCGGCGGATAAGTATTCTGGCTAGCCATTGCGCACCTCCGGATCATTAGGATTCTTCCAAGTCGGAGCCGTCGTGATTGACCCAGCCGGCGGAACCGGGGGCGGCGTTACCATCGGCATTTGCCCCGGATACACCTGACCGCCCGGAGGTATCGCTTGTGCTGGCCGGACCGGTTGTACCATTCCGGCATACTCGCGCGGTACATGGCCTTCCGACGAAGCATTATGTTGCAGGAACATGATCAAACCGATCACGATCAACAGTGCCGGCCAGGTGCTGCCAAACTCCATCCAATGCGACCGGCCCAACTGATCGAGAAGGAACAGTACTCCAATCGTGATCAGGACAGCAGGTCCCATGAACCCATGAGCACGGCAACGACTGCATAAGCACTGAGGGTTGTAGCGGTATCTCATGATGCCCTCCTCACCAGCCCATCCCGCGCCGGCGCATCAGCACACGAATGCCGATAGCGATGAGCACGAGCGGCCAAAACCGCCATAAACGATCGAGGTTTAGCACATCCATTTCGTTGAGCAAGAACAGCACACCCAGACCGATCAGGATGAAAGCCCCAATTGGGATATGCGAACGGGCACCATTCTCCACCGGCTGGTCTTCTGCCACCGTGGCAGGATCGTTGGCCGCTCCTGGTACCGCGGCGGTGGTCGGCACGGCGCTTGCAATTACGCCAGTCGTTGGGACTGTCGCGGTGACTGCCGAGGAAAATAGGTGGTTCAGGCCAAGCGGATCCGGCGGCGGCAAACCCATCTGGCGCGCGCGCGCGGTCTGATATGCCTCGATCGGCATGTAGATTACGAATGCAGCGATACCCAAACCGAAGATGCCATTCACGTGCGCGGCCATCCAGATCAATGTGGCAAAGATCAGCACGTGTACGAAGCCCTTGCCAAACTCACCGTTGTACATGGCGCCGACGCCGGGAATAAACCCCAGCAGCGCAGCCAGTCCTGGACTTCCAACCCCGGTTTGCGGTTCAGCACCCGGCGGCACGGCGGTAGTACCGGGTGGCGGCACCATGCCGCTCAAGTGCGAGGCAAGACATTCCTCGCAGTAGATAACGCCACGGACGTCTCGCACGCAACTGTTGCACAGTGGCTTCCCACACGTACGGCAGAATGCGGCTGCGGGAACATCGACATGATTGGCGCAGTTCATGCGGTTCTCCTGTTCAGCCGGGCCTGATAGGTCAATACTTTGGTCAACTCGTTCATCAATTGTTCATTCCCAGCCGGCGACGCGGCCAGCTCGGGCTGGTTTTCGTCACGGCTGTAATTCTGGTCACTGCGGTTCTGGTTATCGCTTTTGGGTTGATTCTTAGGTGCAGGTTCTTGCTGCTTGTCCGGGGTCGCGACGCGGCGCAGGTCACGCACCCGCGACTCGATCTCGTACACTAGGCGAATGTTCTCGTAATAACGAATCACCCGCGCCTGGGTGGAGTAATACGTCTTGGCAATGCCCCTGGAGCTTAGATCCAGCCGCCGCAGATCGCTTATGTGCAGGCCAGCGATGCTAAGTAACAAGGTGATGGAGAAAAATGCCATGCCAAACGACATGGCGAAGCGCGGGGTTACAATCGGAGCGAAGATTGGCGCCAACCGTCCCTTGAGCTTATCGAGCCAGCCATCGCCACGTTGCGGGACTACGGCGTGCTCGGACGGAAGCGCCCCAATCGTCTGACTTAGAATATTGTGCACCAGATGGCGCGGCGGCTCGGCCTCATCCAGCCCCTTCAGCCAATGCATGCCCGCCGTAGCTTCTTCGAGCATAGCGCGACACGCTGGACAGGATTGCTGGTGCGCCTCGAACGCGGCCAGCGTAACCCCGTGCAGAGCCCCATCGATCGCGTCGGCCAACAGGCCCTCGCATTCGACGCATTGCATACCGGATTGGTTTTCGCCGTCCATTAACTGACCTGTCTGTAATTACGTTGTAACAGCCTCGCAAGTTCCGTTCGTCCCCGATTTATGCGACTTTTCACAGTGCCTTCAGGGACCTTGAGGACTATGGCAATGTCTTTGTAGTCCATATCTTGGAGATCACGCAAGATAACAGCCTCCCTTAGCTCAGGCGAGAGCTTACCTAGGGCTTCATGGACCAGCTTCTGGGCCTCCAAGCTCTTCACCCGAGCTTCCGGACCGGCAGAGCGGTCTTCCAGCTTCTCTGCCAGGGTCAGACCGTCTTCCTGGTTGCCCGCCGTCGCGTCCAGAGAGTCGGTAATCCGGTCGTACTTTCCCTTGCGAAAATGATCCACCAACAAATTGCGGGTTACCGTGGTAACCCAAGTCATGAACGACGCGCGCGTGGTGTCGAACGTGCTAAGCGTGCGATACATTTTTATGAACACTTCTTGAGCGAGGTCAGCAGCATCATCGGGCGATCCTGAAAAGCGATAGCAGATGTTATAGATTCGCCGATGATATTGCTGAACGATTTCCTGCCACGCTGCAGCGTCGCCGGTGACACAGCGACGGACAAGGGCATTGACGGCTTGGATATCGTCCAATCAGCGCTCCCGAGAGGCGTGACTCCTGCCCGATCCCACTCACTGCTAAAGACTTATACCGAAAAGCGCCACCAGATATTTGATCGATTTAGGCAGATTCCGCCCGCCATGGCGCTCGCCAGAAACTCCGGACGTGCGGGTGGTTTTCGCCTGCATTGTAGCAGGGCAGGGGAAAGGACCTGGTAGGGTCAGCTTAGGTCAGCCAGCTAGGAGGATTCGAGCACGGCAACCGACGTGTCACCGCGCACCCAAGATTACCAGTTTTCTGACGCGACCTTACGCCGCAGGTTCATCCTTACGCGCCAAATGGTATTCGCGGTAATTGAAATCCGTCAATCCTGTAATTGCAGTTTGCCCCAAGGCACGAATCTGGAAAAACCTCGCCTCGGGCTGATCTTTAAAGTTCATGAGGCGAGGCATGGCGCCGGTTAGACCCGCAAGCGCGGTGTCGATGCGGCCGTGGTTCCGGTAGCTGACAACCCTGAACATGCCACCGGGATAATCCGTCAGCAAGCTGTTGACGGCCGTTGCTCCTCCGCAGATCAGAGAGCTGACGGCCGCCCGTTTATTGCGCTTCCACCACCAGGCGCCCATCAGCATGAAGGAACCGGCGACCGCGTAGTCCATTATGGCGTGTTGCCGAGGTTTAATGACCTTGGGAAGCTTACCCGCTGCCATCTGCAGACCAATCTGCATAAGGGGCATAACGTACCTCGATTTCCCGAAACAGTTCTTTTTCTTAACGATTGATGGGCCCGAACCTCGCGGAGTTGCACGACGCCGGTTACCATCCCTCAAGATTTAACAGGGCTGAACAAACTCCCCTGGTATCACGTCGGGTTGGCAATAGCCCTGCGATTCCCAATCTACAAGGATAGATTTGCAACCAAAGTGGCATGTTAACACGCCTTATTGTGTCGTAGATCACAAGCTAATAAGTGTCGCAACTGCTATTTAGTTAGGTAGAGTGGGAGTTCTTCCCCGTTCGCTCAAACGCGAGCTCGCTGCCACTGTAAAGATACATGCGCTGCCCGAAGTCCTGTAAAGCGAACTAGAATCGCCGATCCAAAGGGCAAGCCCGACGCAATCTGCGGCACGCAAGGGCCAAAAAAAATGCAGCAGGTTGCGCGGCAAACTTCGGGAAAAGGCGCCGTCACTTTTTGCACGGGTCTGGCCGGATGCCGCTCATTGTCATCATCGCGTTCGTGATTGGGGCTGGAGCCTTGCTGTGGTCGCTCCGATGCAAGCTTCGTGTTGCTCGCCAGTTGGAGCTCCTGCGCCAGCAATTGTCGGTTAAATCGATGCGCTTGCACGACGTGGAAGACCAACTGCAGCTCTTGTTCTCCACAAACCCCTATCCTATGTGGGTTTATGACTGCGCGACCTTGCGCTTTGTCTCCGTGAACGATGCTGCCGTGCGAACCTATGGTTTTTCTCGCGAGGAATTCCTTGCAATGACCCTTTTGGATATCCGTCCTCCTGAGGAGAAACCAACGTTACTGGATTGTGTGAATCAAATCCATCCGGGCTTTAATAGCGCGGGAGTCTGGCGCCACCGGCGGAAGGATGGCAGTGTTCTATTCGCCGAGATCAAAGCCTTCACATTTGAGAAAAATGGTCGTTACCACGAACTGGTACTTGCCAGTGACGTCACCCAACGCAAGGTTACGGAGGAAGAGCTAAGGCAATCCCAGGCCTCACTACAGTCACTGGTGGACGGCGCACCGTTCGGCATCGTCCGGAGTTTGCTCGACGAGGATCGTTTTGAGACCTTAAATCCAGCGATGCTGAAGATGCTGGGCGGATACAGTATTAACGAAGCCATGGGCTTGAAAATCTCAACTCAAGTCTATGCAGATCCGAAGGATCGCGGCCGAATGATTGAGATACTTCGCCGAAATGGAAGAATTCAGGGTTCTGAAGTCGGCCTGGTTCGCCGTGACGGAAGCACGGTGCCAGTGCGAATTTCCGGTTCGATCACTCGTGACCAAACCAATACCCACTACTTCGCTGGTTACATCGAAGACATGACCCAGCAGAGCGTTTTGGAGCAGCAGGTCCGGCAAGTGCAGAAGTTGGAGGCGGTCGGCAGGCTGGCAGGAGGTGTAGCGCACGATTTCAATAATATTCTCGTCGTCATCAAGCTCTCGGCAGAATTGATGCTGGCTCAAATTACACCTGACAATGCGCTCAGCAAGCCACTGTTGCAAGTTTCCAATGCCGCCGACCGTGCCGCCGCCCTCACCCGGCAGATGCTGGCCCTCGGCCGGCAGCAGATTATGCAGGTCCGCGTCATCAACGTGAACTCAGTAGTAAGTGAGACTTCGCACATGTTGCGCCGCATCATCGGAGAAGACATCCAACTGGTGACCAATCTGTGTGACAACCTTGGGAATTCCCGCCTGGATCCCGATCAGGTTGGGCAGGTAATCCTCAACTTGGCTGTCAACGCGCGCGATGCCATGCCCGAAGGCGGCATACTTCATCTCGAAACCTCCAACGTCGACTTGGACAATGCCTACGCCCAGGAGCATCCGCCCGTCCAACCCGGGCGCTACGTGTTGTTAGCGGTTAGTGACACCGGAACCGGCATCGACAAGTCGATTCTGCCTCGCATTTTCGATCCGTTCTTCACGACCAAAGAAGTAGGCAAAGGCACCGGCCTGGGTCTTTCGATCGTGTATGGAATTGTGAAACAGAGCGGAGGTTACATCTGGGTTTACAGTGAATCAGGCCATGGCACGACCTTTAAACTGTATTTCCCGGCGATTATGGCGGCGCTGGAAAATCCAGTGGCGCGCACCGTGATTACCACCCACGCCGACGGGGCAAACCATACTGCTCGTCGAAGACGAAGCCGTGATTCGGGGCAATGTTCGTGAGTGTTTGCAGCAGTTGGGCTACCGGGTTCTGGAAGCGGAAAACGGGCAGGCAGCACTAAAAACATGCGACGATCTGCGCGGCAAGATCGATCTTGTGCTTACTGATCTGGTGATGCCGGTAATGGGAGGCTATGAACTGGCGGGCGAGATCGCCCAGCGTCACCCCGCGGTGCAAATGTTGTTCATGTCAGGCTATACGGAAGACAGTGCGGCACGACGCGACATTCTGCTACAAGGCAGTGCATTTCTGCAAAAGCCATTTAGCGTTGCGGACTTGTCAAGCGCAGTCCGCCACGCACTGGCCAGTCGACAGGTGACGGCCTGACAGGCCGCTGAAAACTATCCTGCTCAAGTAAAACTTCATTCCTCCCGGAACAGTCCAGCCCACGAATCATCCAGGTTATTCCAACGATCGCCCTCCAGCCACTGGGCCTCGGAATCCGGTACGTACAGAATGCCGTGCCCCTTCGAGCACACCATTTCCGTTCCCGGCCAGTTGAACAGGATGTTTCCCGGAGCCCCGATCCGGATGGGAATGCTTAAACGCCGCAAGCACACCCGGCACCGTTTCTGTTGGTCGTGGATCGACCAGGACAGCGGAGCAATCGATAGAATCAGAAACAGCCACAGCGCCACACCATCCGCCATAGGATAAACCGATCCCAGCAAGTGAACCGCGAGGTAACGAATACTCACCCAAGCCAGCAGGCAGGCGCCCATCAGCAACAGCGCAGACTTCGCCACAAAGAACGCCCACCATCGGCAGCGTTGAGCCAAGCTGAGCGGAGCACCCCCTAACCCGGCGCCCTCGCGTCGCGCGTACACAATCGCAACTGCACTTGCAATCGCGAACATCAAAAACAGAAAGTAGGAGACAAGAGTGTGGCGCATCTCTGCCTTGGCCGAGGTGACCACCAACAGGGATGAGGGGAAAATATACCCGGCATTTTCGCTTAGATCCGTCAGATCAGCTTCAAGCCGCGCCTCCGTAGCTCCCGGTTTCATCAGGGCCACAGCTCCAATCCGTTCGACGAAGTTAGTGAACGGTGGCGAGGCTGAATCCAATAAAGTCCAGACTTCTATGGCTGAAGAGACCAAGCGAAAGTTGCCAGGTAGAACTCCGATGACGACCTTTTCATTGCCGTCGATCACGATTCGGCGGCCGATCACACTCGGGCTGCGCTTGAACTGAAGTGCCCAGAGATCGTTGCTGATTACGACGCAGTTGGTGCAGTTCTTCCCATCGCCGCTTTCGAATGCGCGCCCCAATGTTGTCTTTACACCCACGATATCGAAGAAATCAGAAGCAACTCGGGCCGACAAGATGGGAACCATCCGCTTTCCGGCCACCAGCTTGCTCGGCCCCCACGAGTAAGGCGAGACCGCGTCAAGAAATTTACTCGTCCTCCATGCGGAAGTAAGGTCGAGCAGGGTCTCGGACCGGAATCGTCTGAATTTGCCATTCAGGCTGATTATGCAGACTCGATCCGGGTTCAGATATGGCTGACGAAACCAACGACCGTACCATCGGGATGAATCCGCCTCCCCAGATAATTAGCACCAGCAGCACGGCGATTACCGCAGGCAGCTTGCCGGGGCGCGCCGTAGCTGATCGGCGCGGCAGAGGAACTCTTTTCGCTCGAAACGAGTCCAAAAGGCCTCGAAGAACAAGCTCCAGCAGTGCTTGGCCAGTTCCAGTTTTTTTTCGCGATTAAGTTGGCCAGACTCGACCAGGAAATGACACCAGTGCCACAGGTGGCCCATTTTCGCTGACCGCCATTCACGCCGTTGAGAGCGCGGCACGAGCCAGGCGGCAAGCCACACCAAAGCGCGGCACCCCCAGATCGTCCTCTGCAATGGATCAGACAACTGCATGGTCCCCAGTAGATGAGATGATTAGACACAACAATCGGTCACCCAGTCCAGTACCGGCTTCTACGAGGGTGGGAAACTTCTTCAAAAGAGTCCCCTTGAAGCGCCGGGGCTGGACCCGCTAGGGGATCTTTCTGCCAAATGTTTTTGCGACCATGCATCACGTTTGAACAATCGCCTGTGCAGTAGCTCACATTCAACACTGGTATAAAACAGGTACGATGGATTGACGGCTCCCGCGGCTGGATTAGCTGGTGATTCGTCCGGCGATGAGGGGCAGCAGTGATTCGCGCTTAATTATTTCGAAGGGGAAATCAATATGGCCGAACCAAGTTACGAAGAATTGAAAGCCAGAGTCCAGGAGTTGGAAAAGCAGACTCAGGGGCGTAAGCGAGGCACTCTGGAATTTAAAGTCAGCGAAAAGGGCGGTATGAGCGTGTATGGCCTGGGACGATTTCCGGTCACCCTCTATTACGAGCAATGGATCCGGCTGCTGGATCAGACCGAACAGATTCGCGAGTTTCTGGAGGCGAATAAGGCTGGCATGAAATTGAAACACACGGAGTGAGAGCATCGTTTTGATCAGCTGCCACCTCGGTAACAGTGACGCCCTCGCAACTGGCGCAGCCGATCTATTGCCCCTGCCGTTGCTGGGAATGAATGGCGGCACGCACATAGTCGGCGCGCGGACCGGTTGGTTCCTCTGTTAAGAATATTTGCAATTCGGCGAGTGCCTCAGCCCGCCGGTTTTCCTTGTCGTAGGCGCGGCCCGCAATGTAATGCACGAAGGCCGGGTGCGGCTTCGACGAAGCATGGGCTTGATGGGCACTGGCGATGGCAGCATCGTAGTGGCGATCCATGTACTGAGCATCCGCCAGCAGCATCAGGCTCTCGGTGTTGCTGGGATCCAGGCTCACCGCCTTGTCCAGGAGAGTTTCGGCTTTGGGAAAGTTCTTTTCTCGCAGGCAAAGTTTAGCGAGGTTAACGTTGGGGGCAGCAAAGTGGTCATCTAGGCTAATGGCCTTTTCCAGTGCTTCCTGCTCATGGGCGTTGTCGTTCATCCGCGCATAAAGCACGCCCAGATTGTTATAGGCCGCGGCATAGTGGGGAGCTATGGCGATGGCCTTATGCAAGTGTTCCAGCGCCTTTTTCCACTGCTGCTGGACCATTGCTTCATTGGCTTTGTCAAGTTCCTTCCGCGCCTTCGGAGAAACGTTCAGCTCGGCGGCTGAAACCATCGAGGACCGCGATCCAGTCGGCTCAGCGCCGGATTCACCGGAATCGTCATTACGGCGCACGCTGATATATTGCGCCTGCGTAACCTTGCGTTCATCCACCTCGAATACTGGGCTCTCAGTAGTCTGGATTCCATCCCCACTCACGACGACATGGTAATTGCCCACCCGAACTGCTCTGAAATCTGCTCGCCCATTGGAGTTCGTGTAGGTATTTGCAACCGGAGTGCTACTGGAACCCTCCATCAACTGCACAAACAGATTGGGACCGGCGGCACGATCATTGTCAAAAACAACGTGCAGGTGGACGCTTCCTGCTGAAGAGCCGCCCACACCCCCTCTTAACTGGGCCTGCGCAGACGTGAGAAGAAACGTGAAGATAACGGGAGCTATCCAGCGTCGATACCGCATAACTGCCTCCCTGAGATCGCAGGAGACCGGCAATCTCAAGAGCATCGGGTCGAACTCGGCGGTCGAACTCCTCGAGAGACCCGCATGAAACGGCAAATCGCAGGGTGAGGATGGACACAGCTGCTACGCCCCACAATCCGCATCCTCTGATGGGCGCGATTCTACACCCGTCCGAACACGATTAGGCAAGGAATTTTAGAGGTTGCGCCTCTCGCAGACCAGTCGGTAGTTACTGCAGTGATTTTTCTGCCAGAACTGAGAAAAGCGACAGGCAGACCAGCGCGACGTGCCGATGGAATGAAGAACACTGGCGCGCCCGGAGAGATTCGAACTCCCGACCTATTGCTCCGGAGGCAATCGCTCTATCCAGCTGAGCTACGGGCGCGCTCCTCGAAATTATACACGCGGCGTGTGGTGCTTTCCTTCGTTGCACGCTGCACCGAATTGCGCTCCGTCCGACGCGCCCGCCCTCGCGCTCGCATCCTCGTGCGGAATGATAATAGCGAGGCCTTAATGCCGGATGCTGGTCCCTAGCCTCTAACCCCTAGCCTCTAGTCCTGCTCCTTCACAGCTTCGGTAGCACGATGCCCTTCTGTCCCTGGTATTTTCCCTTCTTGTCTTTGTAGCTGGTTTCGCATTGCTCGTCGGATTGGAAGAAGAGGATCTGGCACAGGCCTTCGTTGGCGTAGATGCGCGCCGGCAGCGGCGTGGTGTTGGAGATCTCGAGGGTGACGAAGCCCTCCCACTCTGGCTCGAAGGGCGTGACGTTGACGATGATGCCGCAGCGCGCGTAGGTCGACTTGCCTACGCAGATGGTCAGCACGTCTCGCGGAATCTTGAAGTATTCCACCGAGCGCGCCAAGGCAAAAGAGTTCGGCGGCACAATGCAGACGTCGGAATCCACGCTGACCAGCGAGCGCGAGTCAAACTTCTTGGGATCGACCACCGTGCTGTTGACGTTGGTGAAGATTTTGAATTCGTCGGCCACGCGCAAGTCGTAACCGTAAGACGAGAGACCGTAGGAGATGACGCCTTCTCGGACTTGCTTCTCGGAGAAGGGATTGATCATATCGTGTTCCGTGGCCATTTTGCGTATCCAACGGTCACTCTTGATGGACATGGAACTCCTTAGGCGGCGCAATGGCCCGGGGTCATTCGCGGCGGTCGATGGTTTAGAAAAGCCATCTTACGGAATGCGACTGTGGTTGACAATGGGGCCGGGCTTCACTACGATTCGCCCATCGGCTTGTAACCCGAAGCCAAGCTAAGACTTAGCGGAAACTTGGCGGTTCGTCTAGAATCGCATTGTTCCTGCGGTCTAGGCTATTCTCTCCCTGCGAGCGGAAATTGCGGAGCTTCTTGTGATCAAACTGGATCTCATCAACGAAGTTGTCAGCAAAACCGGTGTCACCAAAACCAAGGCAGAAACAGCGGTTGAAACCGTATTTGAGAGCATGAAGAAGGCGCTGGCGCGCGGCGATCGCATCGAGTTGCGCGGCTTCGGCGTTTTCACCGTTCGGCCGCGCAAGACCGGCATTGGACGTAACCCCCGTACCGGCGCCGAGGTGAACATTCCCCCCGGTAAAGCGGTTCGCTTTAAACCTGGCAAGGAACTGCAATCGATCGAGTAGCCGCTGCGGCCAGGTCCGCGGCGTGGCCGAACCCGCGGCGTGAAGTGTGTGTCCTCGCAGTATAGAGCGTGGGTGCTCGCCAGGTACTCGTTTTCTGCGCGCTTCGTCTATCATCCAAATACACGATGTCTGATCCCACGCCTCCGATCTCTTACACGTTCGAAGTTCCGGCCCGTCCTCCGGCCTATATCGTCGCGCCTCGCCCGCGACGGCCGTACTGGCTGCACATCCTGTTGCTGCTGGTGACGCTGCTTACAACGCTGACGGTCGGCGCACGCCTGGAATACAACTTCCTGCACAATCTGCCGGCATTTACCGAGGATTCCGTGGTGCTGCCGCTATTTCATTTGAAGTGGCTGCTGCAGCACCCGGGGAACCTGGTGCTGGGTATCCCCTTCTCGCTGACGCTGATGGGCATCCTGCTGGCGCATGAATTCGGCCATTTCGTAGTGGCCAGGAAAAACGGAGTGTACGCAACTCTGCCGTACTTCATTCCCGCTCCCACGCTGATAGGGACGTTTGGTGCGGTCATTCGCATCAAGTCGCCAATTCGCTCGCGGCAGGCACTGTTCGACATCGGCATCGCCGGACCAATCGCAGGTTTTGTCGTGGCGCTTCCTGTGCTGTTTTGGGGTCTCGCGCTTTCCAAGCCCATGCCGCCCGCCGCCGCTGACTCAGCGCTAATCCTTGGCTATCCCCTCATCTTCACTCTCGTGCACCGTGCGTTGGCGCCGCTCACCCCGCACGCAGTTGCACTTGGCAACTTGTATCTGCACCCCATCGGAATTGCGGCGTGGGTGGGAATGTTCGCTACCGCGCTCAACCTTTTGCCGGGTGGACAACTTGACGGTGGCCATATCATTTATGCGGTGGCGCCGCGGGCCCACAAATGGGTTACGCGGGCCAGCATTCTCGCGCTCATACCGTTAGGTATTTTTTTCTGGCCGGGATGGTTGGTGTGGGCCTTGATCCTGGGATTTACCGGCCTACGGCATCCCAACGTTCCGCAGTGGCCTCCCCTCGACCGCAATCGCCGATGGCTGGTGCTGCTGGCGGTGTTGATGCTGGCGCTGACATTTGCGCTCGCCCCGATTCGCGGCTACACCGTCTTGGGAAACTAGAGTGCAGTAGGATCGTTCTAATGGCAAGGAGCACGCTAGCCCATGGCGACCAGCACGCCGGTTTCGACCATGAAGGGTTCCGTCCTGGGAGTCATCCTCCACGACGTCTGCGAGGAGATTGGGCTCGAGCAGTTGCGCGACATCCTGGGTGCCCGCCGTGTTGAACCCAGCTTCAAGCATGCCACTCCAGACTATGTTCGATTTGAAAATCCGCCCGTAGTGGAGCGGCTCGAACCCGTTGTATTGACTAGCGGAGAGAAGCTGATTCCGCAGATCAAGTATTACGACTATGGCGTCATCAGCGTATTGTTTGAGCTGGCATTCGAAGCCGATTGGGAAACGCTGGTACAACTGGCGGCTCGCTGGGTTCCGAACTCTGAGCTCGAGCGTCAGGCGCAGCAGATCATTGGTGGCCGACTCGACCGAATCGCGCCCGCCATGGTACGTCCTTACCGCGATTGGCTTGGCGAAGATTACTACATCTTCACGCTGAGGGAAGTTTCCGGTCAGCCCTCTGGCTCCGATCTTCTGGCCGAACACGGCCCAGAGATTGCCCAGATCCTGCGTGGCGAAATCACTCCGCTCGCGCGCCAGGAGAATGATGATGTCCTCCAGGCCAGCCTTTCCTACTATCCCAATGACTTGGTCGTGGTGGGATGGAATGCCGCGCTGGTTTATGACACACCGGCGGGCGCAGAAACTTCAGTGCAGATAGTGGAATACGTCAACTCGCAGTTGCTGGAGTTTCGACACTATGACGAGTTGCTGACTCGCGAGCTGGCCGGCGTCTACACATCGCTGAAGCATCGGGCTGGCTTCTGGCGGCGCTGGCGTATGCGCGGGGAGGCCTCGCGGCTGAACTCCGTGACCGTCGAAGTGACCGAGTTGGTAGAGCGCTCCGACAACGCCATCAAGTTTGTCAGCGACATGTTTTCCGCACGCCTTTACCGGCTGGCAGCCGCCAAGGTCGGCGTTCCGGAGTACAAAAACCTCGTCAATGAGAAGCTTCGAACCGCCGAAGGACTTTATCGCTTTCTGGTCGACGAATTTCACCAGAGCCGCGGTTTTATCCTGGAAGTGATGGTGGTGATCATCCTGGTCATCGAGCTGGTGTACCTGTTTCGGGGAAAGCACTAGAGCCCAGGGCGAAAGAAGTCGATGATGAACTTGTGATTTGTCCTATTCTTTCACCGATTGCGAAAGGCGGGAGCGTCAATCCTGAGGTCGAAGGGCGTCACAATGTTAGCCCAAGACATAAGAGTCCGCGTGAATACTCATTTTAAGCTGGCCAGTCGAGGCGAATTGCGCAAAAGGAAGCTGCGCAAGGCGAACGAGCTTAGCCCAGCTCTTTATTCAGCTGCTGGCTGAAGTGGAAATTAAGATCGAAGTCCCTTCGGGGACGGCACAGTTCTCACACAGACTCGTAAGTCCTGGGTCAGCGTTGCAACGGAACCGATCCGTTCGAGCGACACAGTCACCGAGGCTCGCCGCCGGATGGAGGTTCATTCTGTTTGCCGGAATCGCTACTAAGGAGGACCTATGACACTCGATCGTTTCACGAAAGCAATGCTAATCGTGATCGCAGTTCTACTCGGGATGGTTGCTTTTCGTCCCCTCGTTCACCCGGCGCCGGTGCAGGCCCAAGCGAACGAGGTCTACCCCTTCTACATCGAACCGGGTTACACCACCTTGCGCAAGCCTGACGGCACGGCGCAGGTGTATGGAAAAATGCCATCGATATCGCAACGGCGACATCTGGGGATTCCCGACGACCGTTCAGGGTCCGTATCCGATTGACAATGCCAAGAGCGTACCGCCAAAGTCATATCCCATGTACCTGGGGAAATTCATGTTTAACGAGGCTACGCACTAGAGTATCCACATCGTGTATAGGTGACACCTTTATTCAGCGCCGCACTACCCGAACACACCAAAAACAAACCAGGCCCAGGGAGACAAGATTCTCCCTCTCGAGGGGGAACGGCTGTCGGGCCGGCTATCGTCTTATTAACTTGCTCTCTTACGAACTACTTTTTTCTTGGGAACCTTGGCGCCCTTCTTGCGGGCTTCTGAAAGGCCTATTGCAATAGCCTGTTTGCGGCTCTTCACGGTTCCGCCTTTCCCGCCTTTGCCGGACTTGAGCGTGCCCCGTTTCTTGCGGCGCACCGCACTTGCGACTGATTTCCCCGCGGCTTTGCCGTACTTCCGCCCAGCTTTCTTCTTGCTGGAACTTTTCTTAGCTGCCATATGATCTCCAATGATTTAGAAGACTTTCTTCTTCGGCGCGTTGTGTGCGCGAGCGTAACCGCCCTGGCGGCGGAGCTCGGCCCGCAATATATGAGGCTGAAACAGTGGTCCCGCAGCGTTCTATTTGGAGCATTCTAGAAATTGCCGTGTCGGGGTAGTGCGGGCCTTCAGGCCCGCGTTGGGGCTGCCATACGTTCGCCCGAGTCTGGCCTTCTAGCCGGCGCAGTCGGGAAACGGATTGGGTTCACGCGGCGTCCCGCGCCGCACTACCGGGACACACCAAAAGCAAAAAGGTCTAGAAGTCTGAGGTGAGGCGCCATCGGCGCGTCTCAAGTTCGCAGAGACCTCTTCGTTTGCGTCACTTGCATCCTCTCAAGGTGAACATATCCAGAGCAATCCATCGGGACGCTAACACTCAAGATGCTGCCCCATTTGTTCCTGAGAAGCATACCCTGCCTGTCTTGCGGGAGGCGGTCCAGAAGTGCCGTGGGTGCGAGCTTTACAAGAATTCCACGCAAGCGGTGTTCGGCGAGATTGTGACACCCGCGTCGCATGGCCAATCCAGGCTGCCATCATGATGATTGGGAACAACCGGGGGACCGCGAAGACACGGAAGGGCGCCCCTTCGTGGGACCGTCAGGCAAGCTGCTCGATCGTTGTATGCAAGAAGCGAATATCGATCGGCGCTCAGTCTACGTCACGAACGCGGTCAAGCATTTCAAGTGGGAGCCTCGCGGCAAGCGCAGGATACACAAGAAACCTGGACTGAGAGAGATTCGAGCCTGCCGTCCATGGCCGGATGCAGACCGACGTGGTGCGACCCGATGTGATTATCTGCCTGGGCGTGGTCGCGGCACAGAGCTTGCTGGGAGCAGACCTTCAAGGTTACTAAGGTCGCGTGGACTTCAGAAACTCGAAGGTCTGCCGCCGATCATCGCTACTGTGCACCCTTCCTCGATTTTGCGTGCAACCTCAGATGAGGACCGCGACCGGGAAACGGCGCTGTTCATCAGCGACTTGAGGCAAACGGCGAAATCACTCACTATGCGTAAGTGATTCGCTGGACGTGCTCAGGCACTCTGTGGCGCTGGCGTTCAACGATAGCATCCTGCTTGCTCGTGATTCCGGGCACGACGGACTAGATAACGACTGGAATATCTATGGCCTGCCTTTCGAGCAAGCGCACGAACTTTCTACATACTTCGTGCTGGCCTAACTAGTTCTTTAGTCTCCGCTAGGGGTCGGAGTCTGCGACGCTGCTCTTCGGCAACTCCGGGGGCCTTGTGTACCCCATTGGAATCTCCCCCGTCAGCGAACCCATCCAGGTTTCAATCGACTTTATCTGAGCGTCGGTGAGTCTACACCACGCTGGTAATCCGCCATGTTGCGGATTGCTTGGTGCAGGGTCGGATCTCGACCGATCATGAAGTATGGTGCCCGTCTTTTGGATATTTCGCAGCGAAGGGACCTTGAAGACCATCATGTCGATGTCGTCTTTGGTCACCTGGTAGCGCCCCTTATCGGTCTGGGTGGGCCATGGTTTCACAGCGCCCAGCTTCTGATATGCCGATCCACCAACATAGGACCGTAGTGACACCATTGGCAGCCGGTTGCGGCGAATGTGTCGAAGCCGGATTTTTCGGCGTCAGTCAGGGCCGACTGGTCACCTTGGAGGAAGGCATCCCAACGTGACGGGGTGATGAGCCCA
>CAVXQI010000020.1:0-171341 GCA_963763725.1 uncultured Acidobacteriaceae bacterium | reverse complement strand
ATTGACGGCGTCTGAAGCGGTCGGCGTTGCCATGGCAGAAAACCAGAGAAATGTCTCCGATTGTTGGAACGGATGGTCGTCCTGCGACTTATCGAAACTGAGTCCGTCTGACCTGAGCGAGGTGACGGTGGCTCAACACCGGCGTAATGTCTCGGAGTGTTGGGACGGCTGGGCAGCCTGTGACCGTTCCAAACTATCGACGAAGGAATTAACTGAAGTAATGGTTGCCGATCAACAACGCAATTATCTGGCATGCGTCAGTGACTACCTCGAGTGCGATCCGTCGCGGCTAACGCCTGCCGAAGCCAGCGCGATCATCGCCGGCAAGAGTTCCACTTCGCGATGAGAGTTAGAGCTGATGTTTGGTGTTGAGAACAATGCCACGAATCCAATAATGCACTTGCTATCCGCCGACTGCCGCATTACAAGGACACCAGTTCAGGACCGCTCCGCCCGAGAGCTGGGTTGAACGAGTCGTTCTGCCTCTACTCTTCCTGTGTCCGGGGCGGTGTATTGTGTGCTACAAGCGACGCTATTTGCCGACATTTCAACGCTGGACGGCTGTCCCCAACTCCTGGCGGTAAGGCACACAGCGGCGCCGACCAGCGCAACAGAATAATCTGCCGAGTGAGCGATATTGAACAGATTTGCGTCTATTGAACGCCATATGCTGCACGGATAATAGCGCAAGCCAGCGGCAATCGGCCCGTCAGAGCAAGGTTGATCCCCCTTTCATCCACTGCCGCCGGCTCTGCGCAATATGGGGTTCGACAGGGAGGGTGGCGATGAATTCACCGTACGGGATGGATCTGGTGGAAGACTGCGTCTCCTGCAAGTTGTGTTCCGAGGGCTTTTTCTGCCATTTGCCGAAATCCGTGATGGTAGCCTTCCAAACCCTGAAATTCACCATCGCGTATCCTGCCGGCGCAACCCTGTTTCTGGAAGGGCAAGCCTGCCGCGGTATTTACATCCTTTGTAAAGGCCGGGTGAAATTATCAGCCAGTTCGAGGGAAGGTCAGACTCTCATACTAAAGGTTGCTCAACCTGGGGAGGTGTTAGGGTTGAACGCAACCATCTCTGGAATCCCGCACGACACGACTGCGGAAACTGGCCAACCGTGCCAACTAAACTTTGTTCAACGGGACAACTTCCTTAAGTTTCTGACGGAGCACGGCGACGCCTGCATGCATTCAGCAATACAGCTGAGCCGCGAGTGCCAACAGGCGTACCAGCAGCTTCGCTCGTTCACGATGAGCTCAGCACCCAAGCGAATTGCCCGCTTGATGCTGGATTGGTCGCACGACGATTCCGGGATGGCCACGGCTCACGGAATCAAGGTGGCCTTGACCCATGATGAGATCGGGCAAATCATCGGGATGTCCCGCGAGACCGTTACCCGTACTCTCGCCAATTTTCGCAAGCAGCGCATTGCGGAACTCCATGGATCCACTCTGCTGATCCAGAATATCACCGCCATTCAAAAGCTCGCTGGCGCATAGACCCATACCACCCCGCAGGCAACATCAGGGGACCTTCGGAAACATTGCCGCGAAGGGTGTTCACTATTGCTCAGACGTGAGCGATCTCGGGATGAGACAGTGGTTACGTCGGGTTTTTGTCCCGCTGTCCTAGCCAGGAGAGAGCATGCCAAACGGCTCCAAACCCCAGATTTTAGTTGTAGACGACGAAGCCAGTATTCGGGAAAGCCTCGGAATACTGCTGGTGGCGTCCGGATATGACGTGGCTGAGGCAGTAAACGGCGTTAGTGCTGTGTTGCACTTGAACCGAGCGGTCCCCGATCTGATCGTGACCGATCTCGACATGCCGCACATGTCGGGTATCGAGCTGATCTCGCATGTACGTCGCCGCTATCCGTCGATTTCGATTGTCGCGATGAGCGGAGACTACGAGGGTGATGCCGTACCTGCAGGAATCATCGCTGACAGGTTTTACCCCAAAGGACAACATCCCCACAATTTGTTGACAACCATCGCCGGCTTGCTCGCAACGAACCCGGCGTGCGGGAGTACGCAGGAAAGCCGTACCCCGCCGGAACTCGATTCGTAAAGAAGAGGAGAAAAGTATGCTTGGAATTGTTTTGATTGTTCTACTGGTTTTGTTCCTGGTAGGTGCTCTCCCGAGGTGGAATCACAGCCGTTCTTGGGGTTACGCACCGAGCGGCGGACTGGGTTTGATTCTCGTGGTTGTAGTTATTTTGTTGTTGCTTGGCCGGATCTAGGTCAGTCAGCCTTTGCACGACCTTGAGTCGCTTGCTCATAGCAGAGCAGGGGCTTCGTCGGCAAACTCCTTGCGTTTAGCAGCGCCGCTCTATCGTATATAAACGCACGAGTTAACCATTCACACCCAGCCCAGGAGGAAGATATGCTCTGGACGATTTTTGTCATTCTCTTGATTCTGTGGCTTCTCGGCTTCAGTTTCCACTTAGGCGGCGCACTGATCCACCTTTTGTTGGTCATTGCCGTCGTCGTCCTGGTTATCAACCTGATCAGCGGCCGGACAGCCTGATCTTTCTGCGGTCTCACCCTCACATGTTCACCTACAAAATGACGTGGAAGGGAAAAAAGGAAGTGTTATGAAGAAATATGCAATTGCATTGATGATGTTCTCTGTAGCTACCTTCGCATTTGCCGGTCCGGGTCAGCAAGATCCCAGTGCGCGCTTGCAAGCGGCCGGCCAGGTCATGAACGAGATCATGGCTGCACCCGATAAAGGTATCCCGGAAGAGGTGCTGAATGGCGCCAAATGTATTGCCGTTGTACCGGATATGGCGAAGGGCGGCTTCGTGGTCGGCGGAGAGCATGGACGCGGTGTGGTTACCTGCCGCACTGCTCATGGTTGGAGTGCACCAGCATTCATTTCGATCGGTGGAGGCAATTTTGGCTTCCAGGCTGGCGCTCAGTCCGTTGACCTCGTCATGTTGTTCATGAATGACAAGGGTGTGCAAGGGCTGCTCTCAGCAAGTTTGAACTCACCGGTGAGGCATCAGCCACCGCCGGTCCGGTTGGGCGGCACGCCTCGGCAGGCACCGACTGGAAGATGAACACCGAGGCTTTGAGCTACTCGCGTACTAAAGGCCTGTTCGTGGGAATCGCCGTGGATGGCGCTGTGATCCAGCAGGACAATGACTCCACGGTTGCGTTCTACGGCAAGAATGTTTCCTTCCGCAAAACGCTATCCGGCGGCGTGCACGCGCCGGCGAGCACTGACTCGTTCCTCACCGCGGTAAAGGCCGCCGTTAACAAGGCGAACCAGCACGAAGCTGCCGAAGCCAAATAGCTGAGTGCGGCAGTGTGCCTGCAAACTTGCCGCACACCGACAATTTAAAGTTCGCGGCGTTGTCAGGGGTGTGTTCTCGGGGGAGATCAAACTGGACAGCGCCGCGATTGTTTCAAGAACCTTCCGGATTGTGAACAGATAGGGGGCCCATGTCATTGCCAAAGACACTGCCATTCAGGAGACCGTTGGGACTTGCAAGCTCACTAACGCACGTGGCTGAGATCAAGTCAGCGAAGCCGTTCGACACCGCAGTCAATCTTTCGCTTCCCAGCCGAATCGCTGTCATTGGGAACTATCTTCCCCGGCAGTGCGGTATTGCCACCTTCACCACCGACTTGTGCAACGCTGTTTCGACCGAGTACGGAACCGAACGGTTATTCGCACTACCCGTGAACGATCCGGAGCATCCTCAATTCTTTCATCATCAGGAGACAATCGCTCGTTAATCGGCGCAGATGGATCTCACTTCGGAAGGTACGATTGTGCTCGGCGCAGCCAGACGAGGTTTGAAGTCAGGAGGTTACGATGGCCATCTGCAAAATCCTAATCGCAATCGACAGCGAACCTATTGCGGCACATGCTGCGGAGATGGGATTGGAACTCGCCCAATCGCTAGGGGCAGAGGTGGCACTCATCTACGGCGTTGACCCGGCCCTCGGCTATGCTCCGCAAAGCGGGGTTCCGAGCAGCCAGCTCATTGCGGAAGCGGAGCGGGATGGCAGAAGAATGCTAGCCAGCGTGGCGCAACACAGCCCTGTGCAATCACGTCCTCTCGAGTTTGTTCAGATTGGCAAGCCTAGCGCTGAGATCGTAAAGGCGGCCGCGGAGTGGCGGCGGATCTCATTGTGATTGGCAGTCATGGCCGCAGAGGAATAGAAAGGGCATTGCTGGGCAGCGTCGCCGAGGCGGTGCTGCGACATGCGCCGTGTCCCGTTCTCGTCGTCCCAGGAAAAGAGTGAGGGGCAATTGGCTCGCGACCAGCGCTGATCCCGGAACGGTCGATGTCGCTTCTGGTGGCCGCAGCGTCTCCTCACCAGGGCGACTGTCCCTCGGCCCGGAGACCCTGGCAAATAGTCTCGAAGCGACATTATCTTCGGTCATACCTTCGGTTCCTTAGCTCCAGATCGCCAAAGGACAACCCCCGTCAACAGTGTGATTCCAAAAATCGCGATCATCGATCCGATGCAAAGCAGGCACCAGACAGCCAGAACATAGGCCTCGATGTACGCCAGGTAGAGCGCGAATGCCAGGCCGATAAGGGAGGCAATGAATCGAAAGCCAGCAACCCGCCCGGTCGTACGCCACGATAATACGAAGAGCAAGAGGTAGCCGAGGAAACCAACCAGGGCAACCGGCACGCCATGAACAGCGGAGTAAGTGCTGCGATTCACCAAATCGCAATTGAAGGTTTGACTCAGGTCGCAGTAGTCGGTGGCCGACACAGAGTAGTGATTGTGCAGCGACAGCGCCGACAGCCCGGCCCCGAAAATACAGAGCGCCAATAACAGAAAGCGGACGATTTTCATGGCAAGCGGCACCCCGTCTTGGTGCTCAACTGCTGCAGAGACTGCACTCCAGTTCGACGTTCGCCATCAGCAAAAATCCAGGTGGGCGTGAATTGAATTTGTGCCATCTGGCAGGTGAAGGTGAGTCGCCGACTTCCGGGAATCGCGCATTCCACGTACGGAACATATTTGAAAGCACCATCGAATAGCTTTTTCTGGTCGTCACAATGAGGACACAGGAAGCTGCCGTACATCGTGACATGTTTGTCCGCCAGGCATTTGGCGAATGAATCCATTTTGCCCGCATCTGCGGCGCCGCTGGTAGTACCGAACCCGGATATCAAAAGCGCGATCAGCAGGACCAGGAACACCCTGTGGTTGTGTGACGGACGATTGGCGGGCTCACTCATTGCTATTTAGGTGTATTATACATCTAGATGCAGAATACAGATATTTATGAGGACGAATCTAAAGGCCAGCGAACGGCGCGCCATCGACCGATAAGGCGTCATGTGTGGTAGCCGGAGATTTGCAGGGAGAATATTAACGATGAGCAAGATTGCGTTTATGACATTACTCAAGCGCGAAGACTCGAAACTCTCACCGCACTTCGGAAAGGCGAAGTGGGTGATGATCACGGACCTAGATGGCGGCGTTGCCACCTTTGTTCAGAACACTGGGTTGAACGGCCGAGCGGTCGTGGACATACTGGCGGCCAACGGCTGCACGGACGTGGTGTTCAGCGGAATCGGCGCTGGGGCAGTGCGGCATTTACAGGCCGCGAATATACGTGGCTGGATCGCCGGCGGAGATGTTACCGTACCGGACCTGCTGGAGAGCTTTCGCCGAGGTGAGCTGCTGAGGGCACACGCACCGAGCGAAGGACAAGAAGGGCACGGCTGTGGCCCACAACATGACGGGCGGCAGTCCGGGCGTGGATCGCAGGCGGCGGGTTGACCTCAGTTCAAATCACTTGGTTTCATGGAGAACATGGAGAATAAGATGCGAATTGCAATTCCACTATCGGACGGCCGGCTATCGCAACACTTCGGTCATTCTGAACAGTTCCTGTTCGTAGATACCGACGAGGAACAGCGAAGTATTCTGCGCAGAGAACTTGTCCCCGCGCCTGAGCATGTTCCCGGTTTCCTTCCCGAGTGGCTCAACGCAAACGCTGTCAATGTGGTCATAGCTGCCGGCCTGGGTTCCCGAGCGCGTGATTTGCTTACTGCGAATTCGGTGACGGTTGTGACCGGCGCGTCAGACGTCGATCCGGAGACGCTGGTTACCCGTTTCTTAGGCGGCACCCTCGAAAGTGGGGCGAATAGCTGTGATCATTCGGGACACAGTTGCAACGACTAAGTGCTGCAGAATGGGAGAGAAGCTATTGGCAAGGACTGCAACAAAAAACCCGCGCGCCGCATGCCCGCGCCACCAGCGCCCCTGCACTTGCGCGATGGGCCACTTGTACCGGTTCGTTGAGCCGGTATTGCTGCTCATGCTGAAGGAGAGGGGGAGTTCCTATGGCTACAATCTTTCGGCCGGTCTGTCGCGCTACGCCTTTACCGATGCGGAAATCGAGAGGGCAGTTCTGTACCGTACGCTCCGCCGTCTGGAGGCGAACGGCTACGTGACTTCCGACTGGGACGTAGAAGAGCCGGGCCCGGCGCGCCGCGTCTACTCGCTGACTCCGGCAGGCAAGTGGCATTTGCGGGAGTGGGCTGACGTTCTCACCAACGTTGCGTGCGCCATGGACCGGTTTGTGAAGCAGGCCCGCCTCTAAAATGTGCTCGGTATTCACGGCTTGGAGTCATGAAGCCGCATTTGCGGCACTCTCCGCAAAACAAACTTCACTATCTTGATCGGTCGAGTGTGGCGCTTCGGCAATAGCATCGAGACGGCGATCAGGTCCTCTACGTCTTCAATGCCGACCGAGTACCGCACGAGCCCGGTCAGAGAGCCGGCAGTGAATAGCGGCCCTCGGGCACAGTCCCTTATTTCCGGCAGATCATGACCTTGGACCGCCCGGCTGGGGCCAGGATTTTCTCGACACTCCCGAAGTACTTTTCCAGAATCTCCCGCTCTTGGCGAAGGAAGGTAATGGCCCGTCCGGCGCCGATAAAGGCGAGGCGGAGGTAAAAGAGCGCTCTCACGAAAGGGTTTTGCGGAACGTCATGTTCCATCATGAGAAAGGCTCCGTTCGGCTTCAGGACGCGAACAATCTCCTCCAACGCCCGGTTCTGCGTCTCTCCCTTGAGCTCATAGAAGGCGTGCGAACAAGTGACTGCGTCGAAGGAGCCGGCCATGAAGGGAAGGAACCCCGCATCAGCTTCCACCAGGTAGACGTTGGCGAAGCTCCTAGTCTTTTTCTGGGCTACCTGCAGCATGCCATGGGAAAAATCCACGCCGACAACTTGCCCTTCACTGCCGACCGTTGCTTGAAGAAGCGGCAGAAGCGTAGCGGTACCAGTGCATAGGTCGAGAACCAAGCCACCGATCTGCAAGGGGAGCTGATCAACCAGGAACTTCCTGGCCAAGCCCTGCTTATCGCGGGAATGGAGGTAGACGAAGCGGTCGTAAAACCTCGAAAACCAGTCGTAGTAAGCCCGTCTCCCGCGTCTCATGGGCCTTCACTCGCCCGTAGAGCGGCCGTCTTTCGCGTCATCACGCGCCTAACAGAACCCGGACCGACAAGCCGGCTCGGAGCGCCACCACGGCGCTCCCAAACTGATTCTGTAAGGCACCAGTGGCTTCGAACCCCGTGCAGTGACATGGCGCAATCAGCTCGACCCCAAACGCGCGTAAGTTTTCTATTGTCGCCTGGATGCGCTCGGCCGATGCCCGAAAGAGATGCAGACCTCCGATAACGGCGGAAATGTGACTGTTCCCGATCAACTCTTTGGCATAGTTCAAGGTATTAATCAGACCCGAATGTCCGCAGCCGGTGATCACCGCCCAACCGCGAGGCGTTTCGATCAGCAGCGCTTGATCGTCAACCAGTGGGTCGGGCTGGGTGCAGTTTTCGTCCAGAAAGAAGGGATCGGGCACGTCTTCGTACTCGTTTCGCCGAGGAATCGCACCGGTCACCATCAGCCCGGGAGCGATTTCGGTAGGTCGCAGTGATTCGACAACGTCACCTACACTAGATCGCAGCGCCCGCTCCGACGCGGGGGATATGCCGATCTCTCGGTGCGGAGGCGTCTTCTCGCGCTGATACTTGCCGCTCAATGCTGCGGGATGAATATAGATCTTGCCGCGAAATCCAGCCGTCACGAGCTCGGCGATACCGCCGGTATGATCGAAGTGGCCGTGACTGATGACCAGGGCTTCGGCGGCTGCAACGTCGATTCCGAGCAGGCGCGCGTTTTGCAGCAGTGTATGTCCCTGGCCGGTATCGCATAGGATCCGGCGCTCGTCCGCCTCAATCCACAGCGCTAACCCCCACTCGCCGGCGGTGTCGAAAGTGCCGGCGGTGTTCTCAACAATCGCGGTGATATTCAGATTTTGGACCATATGGCAAATTCGGCGTAATCGGCATGCGCCGCCTCCTGCTGGTCATTACTGTACGATGGAATCCCCCGTTCGGCGTAGGGCGCTTATAACGCTCGGTCCCGCCTTCCCTGAGTCCCTGATCTCCAATTGCGCAACGAAAGTTAGCGGAAGCCACTTCTTTCTGGTTCACCGTATTCGAACCTGCTCTCATCATGGTGGCTTTATAGTCCACTGAGGCGACTTCGGTGTGGACACGAACTGCGAATTCCCTCGCGGGCTGAAGCCCGGCCGGAGTGACCAAACAAAGACCTTAACGGCGCACCTTAAGGTGCGCCCCTTCAAAAAATCCGCCGAAACCGACTTTTTCGCAACCTCTGAAGCCGTGGCCCTCCAAAGCGTGGGTTCCTTGTCAATAATTTCGCTGAAGCGCCGCACTACTCGCACAACCAATTCTGGAACCGCATTCACTGCACCTTCAGCGGCACAATAAGGCTGCCCATACGTCCCGTCTGGTTGTCGCGGATGACAAAGTGGATGGTCAGGTCTCCCACTGGGACTTCGATCGAACGCTTCAGCTGGAAGCCGGCCGCTTTTATCTGGGCGATGGCCTCGGCTGGAAACTGGCCACCAGCGCCTTCGTTCAGCCTGCCCACCGTCGCGCCTTTGGCATCTTTAGCCACCGCAACTACGACCAGATCGGCGGTGCGCGTAGCTTCATTAAGTACGCCGGTGTCGCCAGCGAGAGAAATGATCATGTTGACCTTCTTCTTGCCCGCAACATCTTCATTGCCGGTGAACGCGACTCCAAACGTAATTCCTGTGTATGACAGCGGCGATTGCTGCGCCAGGCTGATCTCGGCCGGTATCTGAGACTTCGGATTGCCCTCATGCGGAAAGTATCCTTCCGGAGCGCTGACTGCCAAGCCGGCCTTATTCAGCGTGACATGCACGCGGTGGAACTCCGGAGGTCGCGTTCGGCTTCTGCGCGCGAAGCCGAGGACGTACCCGCCAACGTTGCCGTTGCTGATCTGCAGGATCTCCGGAAAAGGATCGTTGGCGCCGTAAAAGGCCTTGCCTCCCGTCAAGGATGCCAGTAACTTCATTCTTCCCTGCATCAGCGCGTCGCTGGCAGCAGTAAAGCTATTTCGGGCTTCGATGGGGTATACCGCGACGCCTCCTTCGAACACGGCGCGCATACTGGCACGCCACACCGGCACGATTTTCTTCACCTGTTCAGGGCTGAAAACATCTTTCGATCCGCCAGCCGCCGCTCCATTCACGGCGACGCCACGGTTGGTATCTTTGGGGGAAACGAAATTAAACGTCTTGGGGTCGATGTCGAACGGAACCGCGTTGGTAATCCAGACCAGGGCTTTACGTCCGGGCAGACCATAGGCCGCATGGCCAACATCCTGAAACATCACCATCGGCATCTGCGGATTGGAGCGCAGCAGTTGTTCTTGCGGCGTTGCATTGGAAAGGTCTCCTTTGCTGAATGCGGTCAGTCGAGCCGCTTCGGCGGTGACGCGCGCGTCGTCAACACCCGGGGGAGGAGTCGCTCCCTTCATACCTCCCAATCCCGCTTTGATCAGCGCGGCCAGCAGTACATCAGGGCCCGAACGGTAATCGTGATAAACAGTAAGACCCTTGTCGCTAAGGATGGCTAGCGTTACAGCATGTTTGGACTCCGCCGCGCGCGCCATGAACTTGAGAATCATTCCGCGCATGTCGCGCTCGTCGAGGTAGCGCGTATGGATGGTATCGAGCACAACGAAGATGGCGCCTGACTGGGTCACATCGGGAGCATTTGTGAACTGGCCCGGCCCGAGTTGCGGCGGCGCGGCTGGCATCTGTGCGGTGCGACGAAACTGTCTAATGGTCCGCGGTTTGCCCGCGTCCTGTACGGTGAAATCCGTTTTCTTTAGATCGCGGACCGGGGCTCCATCGCCGCTGCTGACGCTGACCGTGAGGCGCACGTTGTTTTGTGCGATTGCCGGAAGTATCGACAACGCACAAATCGTCAAGCAAAATCAGAATTGCACGAATTCTCATGAGCACACCTCCCGTGAACGCTCGCAAACGAGCGGGGCGTGTCATCCTCTAATGAGAAGGATTGCCCGCAGACGTACGAGCGATCTCCCGGTTGCAAAGCCGGCGGTGTTTGCGCGTGCAGTTTACGCCAGCATTAGCGGCAGAACAATGGCAAAGCTCACACTCAGAGGGTTCACCCGCGTCAAAACCGGAATCGGCTTTCGCGTGGCCATCTAGCGCAGATGCGCGGTATGCCGGGTGAAAACCGCACCCATTCGGCAAATAGCCTTACGTGCCCGCTGGCGTGGGCAGGAAGCGGTAGCCGACTCCGCGGACGGTCAGCAGATGTTGGGGATGCGACGGGTCCTTCTCAATATACTTGCGCAAGCGCACCACGAAATTATCGATAGCGCGCGTGTCGGTGTCTTCGTGCAATCCCCACACCTCTTCCAGAATCGACTTGCGCGAGACGATCTTGCCGCTGTTGCGAATGAGATGCCGCAACAGTTCCGCCTCCATGAGTGTCAGGCGAAACACTTTGCCATTGGCCCGCAACTCCAGCGTCCCAAAATCGACCTCCTTGCCTGCGAAGGTGTAAACGTCAAACTCGCGCAAAGAGTTGGCATCTTCGGGCTCGGCCACTCGGGCCTCGGCTGGCGGATCGGTGAGCAAGGTGCGGCTCCAGTCGTGGCGGCGCAACAGGCTGCGAATGCGCGCCAGCAAAATGGCCAGATCGAACGGCTTGGGCAGATAGTCGTCGGCCCCGGAGGCAAAGCCCTTCAACACATCTTCCGGGCGACCGCGAGCGGTCAGCATCAGCAGCGGGATGTACTGGTTGGCTTTGCGCAACTCCGTGGCGACGGCGAAACCGTCTTTGCCCGGAAGCATGACGTCGAGCACCAGCAGATCAAACTGGTGATGGTTCTTCAACAGCAACTCCAGCGCGGTTTCGCCATCGCCCACAACCCTGGTGGGATAGCCTTCGGCTTCCAGGTTGAACTTCAAGCCTCGCGCCAGATGCTCTTCATCTTCGACCAGCAGTATTTCGTTCACTGCGCGTTCCTCGGCAATTGGATGGTGACGGTTGTGCCTCGGCCTGCGCCTTCGCTTTCCGCGAAGGCTTTGCCACCGTGGCGGCGCGCGATGGCGCGCACGATAAACAAACCCAAGCCGCTGCCCTTTACCTGGGAAGAGACCGGGGTTAGCACTCGATAGAAGCGCTTGAAGACGCGCTTCAGTTCGCCTCGCGATATCCCAATTCCATTATCCTGCACCCGGATCTGCACCTGCCGCAGATCGGGCGTAACCACCTCGACCCGTATGCGCATTTCCTTCCCCGAATATTTAACCGCATTGTCTAGCACGTTGGACAACGCCGTGGCCAGCTCCTCGCGATCGCCCATGACCGTTAGCCGCTCGGCTGGCCGGCCTTCGTTCGCCCAGTCCATGGCGTCGCTAGACAGATGATGGCGCGAGCGCGCCAGATCCAACATGTCTTGCACCAGCGGCCCAATTTCAACCTGGTTGCGCAACAGTAAAGCGTTCTTCTGCACTACCCGGGCCGCGCGCAGCACCTGTTCCACCGTGCCCATCAGGCGCTGGGTGTCGTCCAGCATCACCTGATAGAACTCACGGCGCTGTTCCTCTTCCAGGTTGCGCTTTTGCAGGGTCTCCAGGTACAGGCGGATGGAGGTGATCGGCGTCTTCAACTCGTGGGTGACTGCATTGAGGAAGCTGTCTTGCTGTTCATTGCGGCGGATCTCGCGAACCAGAAAAATAGTGTTAAGAATCACGCCCGCAATAATAAAGCCAAAGAAGATCACTCCTAGAATAAGGGGCACGATCTCGCGCCAGTTGAGAATGACCCAACTGGTGCTGAGGACCGTCGCCGCCACCGCCAGACACACGCCCAGGGTGATAAAGAACGCGATGGTTGTCTTGCGGCTGGTGATGCGCATGGGGCGACGAGTAGAGGATAGCACCGCCGAAAGCGGGAGGCGCTAGCCTGCGGCTCGCCGCCCTTGCTCCCGGAAGCGGGCGGATTTGGGGGTGAGGCTTAACGCAACCTGCCGGTGTAATCTTGCATAGAAACACTTGCGTTGACAAGTATCGCCCGAAAGGGCAAACTGCTCCATCTTGGAGATTCTGTTCCTTTGGGCCTTGGACGCGCACTGAACAGGACGGAACGAGCCAGTTGATGACCGCGCCACAACGCGTTTCGCACAGGATGGAATCCACGCTGGAAAGCGTGAACAAGGCCGAAGCGATGGCCGATCAGTTTTCGTCGCAAGCTGGTTTCGATGAGGACACGCGCAGCGGAATCTCGATGGCGGTACGCGAGGCGATGATCAATGCCGTACTGCACGGCAACGCCTACGATCCGGCCAAGAGCGTAAACTTAAGCTTCGAGCAAAACGGGCCGGAGTTGATTATTACGATCATCGACCAGGGCAAGGGCCTCGATCCGGAAAAGGTTCCTGACCCGCTTGCGCCGGAAAATCTTATGAAACAGTCCGGCCGTGGCATATTCTTAATGCGGGCTTTCATGGATGAAGTCCGCTTCCGTAAACTAGATTCCGGCACTGAAATTACTTTGATCAAGCGGCTCCAGAACACCGATCTGGACCCTCAGGAGGCTTCCAAGTGAGCATGAAAGCAAGTACCCGCCAGGTAGACGGTGTCACTATTGTCGATCTGAGCGGGCGAATTACTCTAGGTGAAGGCAGCGTGGTGTTGCGTGATACCGTCAAGGACCTGCTGGGCAAAGGGCAGAAGAAGATTCTGCTGAACCTTGGCGATGTCAGCTATATCGACAGCTCGGGCATCGGCGAGCTGGTCAGCGCTTTCACGTCCGTTCGCAACCAGGGCGGTGAGTTAAAATTGCTGCATCTGACCAAGAAGGTGCACGATCTGCTGCAGATCACCAAGCTCTACACCGTCTTCGACGTAAAAGATGACGAAGCGGGTGCCATCGCGGCTTTCGCCAAGTAGCACCCGTAGATTGTCTGCAGCGATGCGCTGCCTGACTCAAACGCCCTTTCGTGGGTCGCGGAAGGGCGTTTGTTTTAGCGTTTAGCATAAGATCCCAGCAACTGGCTGCAAAAGAGGTGCGCGATTTGCCGGGGGGCTAAACGCCAAGCGCTAAATGCTGTTTAATTGCTCGCCGCTGATCTTAGGCGCGAAGCGCATCCCGTAAAATAAAACCGCCGCCGAAAGTGCAACCGCCCCAATCATGGACATGAGTCCCATCTGAAGATTGCTTTTATCCGAAATGTAGCCGATCAGGGTGGGCGAAAATGCGTCGCCCAGCAGGTGAATGATGAATATGTTCACCGCCAGAGCGGTGGCACGGATGCGCGCGCTAACCGAATTCACCAAAGCTGCATTGAGCGGAGCGGTGTTGAGCAGCAGGAAAAATTCACCGAGAAAAATTGACGGATACATCGCCGGCCCGGTGAAGTAGATGGCGGCGACGATGGCCGGAATCGAAAGCGTCATCCCGATAGCTGAGACGAGCTGATAAGCGGCGGAGGTGCGCCGCAGCAGACGATCTCCCAGCCAGCCTCCGAACACCGTGGCCACGGTTCCCGCGATGACCGTCATGCCGCCGAAGGAAAGATTAGCCCGTTCGAGAGGCACGTGCCGGATACGGTTCAGGAAGGTAGGCATCCACACCTGCAAGCCACCGATGGCGAAGGTCATCATGGCTGCGCCAAGGCTGATAGTCCAAAACGCCCGGTTACGAAACAGCCCGCGTACTGAACCGCGCTCGAAGCTGTCCGCCAGGTGATCGCTGGCGCCGCGAACCGGTTCACGGAGTGCCAGAACGCCGAACGCCAACAGCAAACCGGGTAGCGCCGAGACCATGAACGGAGCCCGCCAGCCGTAGCGGTTCCCCAGAAAGCCGCCAATTAGGTAGCCCAGCGCGCTACCCACCGGGGTGGCGAGATAAAAAATGCCCATCACCCGGCCGCGTACGGTCTCGGGAAAAAGATCTGAGAGGAAGGCCGGGGAAATGGCGACGAAGGTTGCTTCTCCGACGCCGACGATGACGTGGCGCAGCAGTAGTTCGTCGTAATTGTGCGTGACCGCGCTCAACAGCGTCGCCAGGCTCCAGACGAAGGCGCCTGCCGCCATGAGCCGCCGCCGCGGAAAGCGGTCGGCCAGTGGAACAATCAACGGCGCGGCAATCATGTAACAGACAAAAAAGGCGGACGTCAAAAAACCGACCTGCTTGTCGCTGAGGGCGAACTCTGTCTGGATCAATGGCTGCACCGCGAACAGCACGTTGCGGTCGATGTAGTTGAGAAAGTTCAGCGCCGTCAGCAGCAATAGCGCGGCCCAGGCATTTGTCTTGGCAGACATGGGTGGGCGGAGGATAACATGAGGAGCCGCGATTCGCTTTCCGGTTTCACGATCAACAGCAGAATTCAGCATTGGGATTATCAGAAGACGCGAACAAGGAGAGATGGCTGTGCGGCCGCTGCAAAAATCCTTCCCATGCTGGCCGCAGCAAGATACTCTCTCGTGGAGAAGAATCGGCCAGTGAACGCGCGCGGTGGCTCCTAACCGCGCTATCTCTGCCGCCTGCGCGAGCCGGCGAGGCACGGCACTTGTCCACCCCTTCTCAGCCGTACTCAACCTATCTTCGTGGAGAATGTATGAAACGCTTGCTGCTGTTCCTGGTTTGTCTGACGTTGCAGGTCACTATGCTGGCACAAGATTCGAAGCCAACCGATGCAAATGCCGTGGCCGATTCCCAGCCCACGACGACCAAACCCGCGACTAACACGGACCGCATGTTCTTTCCCAAGGACTGGTACTGGGGGTGGGCGCAATTCGACATCACTCCCCCGCACAACGAGACCGACCCCAACCTGTGCGCGGCCAATGCTGGGCAATACGGCGGAGTGCATTCACAGTGCAGCGCTTTTGGGCGCTACATGATCTCAGGGACGGTGGAGTTGCGTCCATTCGGCCGCACCATACTGCGCCGGCTCAATTTCTTTTATGACCCCGTTTTCCTGTTCGGCAAGAACATTCCTCAAACCCTGTACACGTGGTCGTGGAGCGGAATTGGTATGGAGTATTCCTGGGGAGTCGGAATCGACCTACCCAAACGATTCGAATTTCGCGTAACCGGTCATCCGCTGATGCAGCGCTTCGGGGCGCGCGATCAGCCCTTAGGGCCGGCATGGCTGGGCCCGAATGGTCCTTACGGCCGCTACAACGCATTCGGAATACGCAAGTATTTTGGGACTCGGCGAGAGGGCACGTACTAATGCAGAGCTAATGTTGGTATATCTGGTCCTGAAGGAGCACGCCTTCAGGCGTTTATAGGGAGCGGGGCTTCTGATTGGCGCTTTAGCGCCCGCGGCACATAGGTTTCATTTACCCAGCGGCTGAAAGCCGATTCATGCCGAATCCTAACTGCACCGCTGAATGAAGCGGTGCTCCGCCTTTTAGTCTGGGGCGAAACTGTAAACAAGGCCAATGCTATTTCGTCGGCCTCGGGTAGCGCGCGATCACGACCGTGCCGATACCCCCGCGCGGACGAAACTCGCCTTTGACTTCAGCCCATTTTGGCTTGCTGGCGCGAACCATGTCCTCGAGAACACGGTTAACGATGTTTTCCTGGAAGATGCCAAGATTGCGGTAGCCAATCAGGTATTCCTTTAGCGACTTCAGTTCGAGGCACGCCTGGTCGGGCATGTAGCGAATCCACAGCGTCCCAAAGTCAGGCAGGCCGGTCTTGGGACACACGGAAGTGAACTCCGGTATCTCAATCACAATCTCGTAGCCGGGAAATTGATTTGGCCAGGTTTCAATCTCTGGAAACTTAGCGGACAGACCGGCCTCGGCATGCTCCGGCGTGTAACGCGGGCTCTTTGGCATGGACCTATTGTAGCGATACGTACTGCGCTATCGCGACGAGAAATCGCGAGTCGTGACAGAGTGAGGCTGGGCCTGCTGCGTCTTCGAGAACACTTGAACATCAGATAAATAGACGCAGCAGAAACATCCGCAAATGCTGACGGCGGCGACAGTCAAGGGGGTCGCGTTCCGGCAGCAACACCGCCCAAGCGGAAGTTATGTCCTACGTTATACTTATAGATTCGGGTCAAAATGGTAGCTCCAACTGAAAACGGCTACGGCCAGACACGCGCACGACGGACCTGGATCATTGTCGTTGGCCTGATTCTAGCCGTCATGGTGCTGGCCGCCTTTATATCGCTACACCGTTCCCAAGTGCCCATCCGGATCGGCCGTGTCGATCGCGAAACCATCACCGAAAGCATAGCCACCAACGGAAAAATTGAGGCTCTGAATAACTTTGAAGCCTACGCCCCGACGGCCACCACGGTGAAAAAGATTGATGTCCAGCAGGGTTCATGGGTCAAGCCGGGGCAAATACTTCTGCAACTCGAGGATGCAAACGCGCGGTCGCAAGCGGCCCGGGCCCAGGCCCAGTTGAAGGGCGCGCAAGCGGACCTCAACATGGTAGAAAATGGAGGCACGAAGGACGAGCTCTTGACTACGCGCAATACTTTGATGAAAGCCCAATCCGACCGCGATGCCGCGCAACGGAATCTGCAAGCGATGCAGCATTTGTTGCAGACGGGAGCAGCGTCGCAGGCCGAAGTGGATGCGGCGCAAAACAAACTGCGAATCGACGAAGCCAACGTGCAAATGCTGCAGCAAAAGCTGACCGGCCGCTACTCAAAGCAGGAGGTTGGCCACGTTGAGGCGCAGGAGGCGGAAGCTCGGGCTGCCCTGGCCGCAGCACAGGAGTTGCTGAAAAATTCGAACATCGCCGCCCTACGCTCGGGAATGGTCTATTCGCTGCCGGTGCGTCAAGGTGCATTTGTCAATTCTGGAGATCTGCTGGTGCAAGTGGCAGACCTGCACAAGGTGCGTGTGCGTGCCTTTGTGGATGAACCAGAAATCGGCAAACTGCGGAAGGACCAGTCGGTTGAGATCACGTGGGACGCCATTCCTGGACGGGTCTGGCAAGGTACCGTGGACGCGTTGCCGACGACGGTGGTGCAGCGCGGGACGCGAATGGTCGGCGAAGTCACCTGTGTAGTCGAGAACAATGACCTCAGGCTTCTGCCTAACACCAACGTAAGCGTGGCTGTCGTCATTGCGCGGCAGCAGGACGCATTAACTGTGCCACGCGAAGCTGTACACCAGGACGTCCAGGGCCAATTCGTCTTCCAGGTGGTGGATGGGGAGTTGAAGCGACGCGATGTGAAAACTTCTGTCGCCAACCTCACGCGGATTCAAGTTACCAGCGGCCTCACCGACAACGCGGTGCTGGCGCTGGGAGCCATTAACATGCAGTCCCTCCGTGAGGGATTGCCGGTGAAAATCGCTAATCCATGAAGTTTGTTAATTCAAGGTTTCTGGTTGTCATTTTGCTGCTGATGGTCCCGAGCTTCGGCCTCGCGGATCCCGCACCGGTGCAGTTACTATCGCTGGGTCGCATGAATGACGTCATCAGCGCGTTGAGCAATCGGGGCGATGCGGAATCGTTCAATCTGCTGTCCCGCGCCTATTACGCCATGGAGTGCTGGGACGATGCGGTGAAATGGGGGGAACGTGCCGTCGCCGAGCGGCCTCAGGATGCCGGCTATCATCTCTGGCTGGCACGAGCTTATGGCAGAAAGGCGGGAGATGCGAAGCCGCTGGCGGCCGCGGGACTCGCACGCAAGGCGAAGAACGAGTTTGAGCGCGCCGTACAACTGGCTCCCGCGAACGTAGAGGCTCGCAGCGATCTTTCGCAGTACTACACGCAAGCTCCTGCCATCATGGGTGGGGGACTCGACAAAGCGCGCGATCAGGCGGCGCAGATCAGTAAATACGACGAGGCCGAGGCGCATGCAATCCTGGCGCGGGTTGCTGCCAAGCAAAAACGGTACGATGAGGCTGAGAGCCAGTTCCGCAGCGCCATCGAGGAAGCCCGCCATCCTGCGACTTATTATTTGCAATTGGCCGACTTTTACCGGCTCCGCGGGCGTTTCGACGACGTGCAGAATAGCGTGCTGACGGCTATGACCCAGTCGACCCGGAGTGCCGAAAACTATTTTGACGCTGCCAGTGAACTGTACCTAAGCCGCCGGGACTTTCCCCAAGCGGTGCAATATCTGCAGCAGTACCTCGATTCAGGAGGTTTGGTGGAGGAAGCCCCGGCTTTCCGCGCCCACTACCTGCTGGGTCAGGTCTACGAGAAGATGGGTCGTAGTTCGGCCGCCACCTCGGAATATGAGGCATCACTCGCTCTAGCCGCGGGTTTCGACCGCGCCCGGAAAGCTCTTGGCCGGCCGCAGTAGCCGGATGTCTTCAAATCGTTTCGCCAGGTAGAGCAAGGATGCCCGCAAGGCCCCGCTGTTTCAGAATGACTCGGGTTGGTTCTGCTGGGAGGTTGGTCGCTCTCGCCTGCATGCTCGTCCTTGCTTGCGCTACTTGCGCGGCGGCTGACGCTGCAACCTCGGAACCCATTCCTTTCCGCAATGCCGTGGACTTGGCATTGCAGCACAGCGGAGTCATGGGCATCGCCACGGTCAACCAATGGCGTGCGCGCCAGGCCTACGAAGAAGTGCGGGCCAACTATATTCCGCAGCTCACCATCGGCTCCGGTCTCGGTTACTCTTACGGATTTCCACTTACGCTGGAGGGCTCGGCGCCATCGGTGGTGAACTTCAACTCCGTTCAGTCGTTCTTCAACCTCTCGCTGCGGCAGTTCCTGAAGGCAGCCAAAATCGACTGGAAGGCGACTTCCCTGGACGTGCAAGACAAACGCGACGCCGTCATTCTGGACACGGCGCTGACCTACGAGCAACTCGACCAGCTCACCGGCAAGCTGAAGGCTTTAGGCGAAGCTCAAAGCGCGGCTGACAATGCACAATTTGTGACCGAACAGCGCCTGCAGCAGGGCGTGGACAGCAAGCTTGACCTCACGAAGAGCCAGTTGGTGGCAGCTCGTATCCGCTTGCGAATCGCCGAGGCGCAGGGACAAGCCGACGTGCTGCGCGAGCATCTGTCCAAACTGCTGGGATTACCCGCCGAATCCATCGCGACCGATCCTGACTCGATGCCTGAGCTACCCGCAATTTCCCAGGACGACGATTTGCCGGCGCGCGCGGTGGAGAACAGTCTTGCGGTGAAGCAAGCGGAGCAGAACGTGGCTGCCGCACAGGCAAGGGCCATCGGCGAGCATAAGGCGCTGAAATGGCCAACCATCGATTTGGCGTCGCAATACGCTTACCTCGCCAAATACAACAACTACGACCTCTACTATCGTAACTACACTGCCAACAATTTAGCGGTGGCCTGAATGTCAGATTCCCCATCTTTAATTCGGTGCAGAAGGCCAAGGCAGAGCAAGCGGATGCCACTGCCTTGATAGCGAAAAAACAGGTAGATCTCACCAAGGACCAGGTTCAGCGAAGACGCCTTGAAGCTGCAGAGGTCTTTGCGACAACTGGCAGCAGCACGGGACGTGGCCAAGTTGGAATGGGAAGTTGCTCAAGGAGACCTGGAGGCGGTGAAGGCGCGGGTCGGGACCGGCAATGCCAATACCCGCGATCAGCAAAACGCCCGCCTCGACGCCGAAGATAAGCACGCCGCCTACTTTGACGCTGAGCTCGAACTCAGCCGGGCCGAACTGCAGCTGCTCCGGCTTACCGGTGAACTGGAAAAGTGGGCCATTCCGTCCCACTAATGCACCGTTCGCTGCCCGTCACAAAATGTAACCCGTTGACGGTGAAACGTATCTAACTGGAACATAGGTAAGAAGTTCCGCCAGCAGGCGACAAATGATACGATAGTTAAGCTTATGCCTTTGAAAACTCTTTTTCTGAACCCCCCTTCGTTTGAGAACTATGACGGTGGCGCCAGCTCCCGGTGGCCCGCAACCCGCGAGATCGAGTCCTATTGGTACCCGGTCTGGCTGGCTTACCCGGCAGGGATGCTGGAAGGCTCGCGCTTGCTCGACGCTTCACCGCACAAGGTGAACGCGCAAGAGACCATCCAAATTGGAAGGGATTACGAATTCCTGGTCCTGTTTACCAGCACGCCGGGTTTTCAAGGCGACATCAAGCTGGCGGCTGCCATGAAGGCCGCCAATCCTAAGCCTGAAGATCGCCTTCGTCGGCCCCCACGTGACCACCCTGCCGGAGGCGTCGCTAAAGGACGGGCAGGCAATCGATTTCATCGTTCGCCGGGAGTTCGATTACGCCGTAGTCGAGTATGCCAATGGTAAGCCGTTGAACGAGATCCTGGGCGTTTCGTATCGTGGCCCAGACGGCCAGATCCTGCACAACGCCGACCGTCCGGCGGTGGCCGATCTGGATGCTCTGCCCGACGTGGTGGACGTGTACAAGCGCGACATCGATCCTCGCCGCTACAACGTGCCATTCCTGCTCTATCCGTTCGTCTCGCTGTACACCACGCGCGGCTGCCCGGCGCAGTGTACGTTCTGCTTGTGGCCGCAGACGCTCAGCGGACACCCATGGCGCAAGCGCTCGACGGACGCGGTGGCCGCGGAGATGGCAAAGGCCAAGGAATATTGGCCTTGGGTGAAAGAGTTCTTCTTCGACGATGACACCTTCAACATTCAGAAGGCGCGCACCATCGAACTTTGCACGAAGCTGAAACCGTTGAACCTGACCTGGTCTTGCACGTCACGCGTCACCACCGATTACGAGACCTTGAAGGCGATGAAAGAGGCCGGCTGCCGCCTGTTGATTGTGGGCTACGAGTCGGGCGATCAGCAGATTCTCAAGAACGTCAAGAAGGGCGCAACCGTCGAACGGGCGCGCGATTTCACCCGCGACTGCAAGAAGCTCGGCCTGGTGGTGCACGGCGACTTCATCCTCGGTCTGCCTGGCGAAACCAAAGAGACCATCCGGCGCACCATCGATTTCGCGAAGGAACTGGATGTCGAGACCATTCAGGTGTCGCTGGCGCATGCGTATCCCGGAACCGAGCTCTACGATTTCGCCAAGGCAAACGGCTTCCTGAAGGCAGAAGGCTCCCAGATGGTCGACGCCATGGGACACCAGGTTGCCATGATTGAGTATCCCGGGATTTCTCGTGACTACATCCTGGAAATGGTGCACCGTTTCTACGACGAGTACTACTTCCGCCCCAAGGCGATTTTCCGTATCGTGAAGAGAGCGGCGTTCAACTCTACTGACCGCAAGCGGCTCTACACCGAAGCAAAGTCGTTCCTCAAGCTGCGCGCCGCGCGTAATCGTTCGGTCAAAGAGTCGCGCAATCAGCCTAGTAGTATGGACTCTCCTGCGCCTCCGGTGGGACCATCGAATACCGGCGCCAAATCCGAAACGGTTGAGACGGTCAACGCCTAGAGGTTGGCGTGACCTTTCGCAAGTATCTTATCCTCTTGCTGGTCGCGGTCTTCGCTGCCTGCGGCGATGTTTGCCTGGCGCGCGGGATGAAGGATTTTGGGGCGGTAACCTCGGCGAACTGGAACCACCTGTTTACTTGCCTTTGGAATCCCTGGGTGGTGACCGGCATCTGCTTGCTGCTACTGTTCCTGTGCAGCTACCTCACCGCGCTCTCCTGGGCCGACCTGACCTACGTGCTTCCTGCCACCGCCGTCAGCTATGTGCTGATGGCCCTGCTTGGCAAGTTCTTCCTGCATGAAAACGTCACGGTCTGGCGTTGGCTGGGAATCGCGCTGATCACCGCGGGAGTTGGCTTCGTAGCAGGCGGCCCGGCGCTAACGCCGACAGCGGCCGAACACAAGGATTCTCTTCGGCCACGAACCGAGTGCAAGGCACAGCTTCCCGTGGCAACTCGGCGCCAGGAGAGACGCATGACGAGCGGAGCCATGTGGGCCGGAATTGCGGCCATCGTCATCACCGCCACCTCCGGCGACGTATTGCAATCCAGCGCGATGAAGGAGATTGGCGATTTGGGCGCCGTTGCGACGATCGCAGGGCCTTACTTCAAGTCGTACGGCGGGTGGTTGCTAGTCCAAAATTCATGTTAGGGCTGTTGTTTATGGCGTTGGCGTTTGCCAGTTTGCTGGTGACGCTGTCGTGGGCCGATGTCAGTATCGTCGGCCCGGCGTCTGCGTCACTTACCTTTATCGCCAATGCGCTGGCCGCGCGAGTATTCTTGAAAGAGCGCGTGGACCATCGTCGCTGGCTCGCCGCCGTGTTTGTGGCCGCAGGTGTTGCCCTGCTGGCACATTGAGGGCAATCAGCCGTTAGCGGTTAGCCTTTAGCTTTTAGTAAGGAAACAGAAACTAGCAACTCACAGGACGCAGAATTGCATCCGCTGTAGAGGCTGATGGCTGACTGCTGATTGCTAGTTGCTTATTCCTAAGGACCTCATGAGAAAGATCGTCTTCGTCCCCTGCTTTGCGCTGCTATGTTTGCTGGCTGCCTGTTCCTCAGGCAACAAAACCAGCAGCAGCAATGAATCGCATCCGCCCGCCAAACCGGTCGCGAAACAAGCCGAGTACGAAACCGGACGCAGTGCCTTCCAGAAGCTGTATCTGTCCGCCCGGGGATGGGCGGCGGACGCGAAACCGTTCCGTTTGCAGTCGCAGTTTACCGCCGATGCTCCCACCAACGAAGGCAAGAGCGGCCTGTGGCGCGGCTCCTTTGCCTCTCCTGCTAAGCGCATGATGAAGTTATTTGTCTGGTCAGGGTTGGTGGGTCCTGACGCTCCGGAACCCGGTGTCAGCTTTTCCGCCGAAGACAGTTGGAATCCGAGTAACACCTCGACCCAGGTCTTCGATGTTGGATTTCTCAAGGTGGACAGCGATACGGCTTACGAGGTGGCACAAAAGCACGGCGGCGAAAAGCTCACGCAGAAGGACCCCAAGCAACCGGTCTTCTTCATTCTCGACTGGGACGCCTCGAAGAACCAACTGCTATGGCACGTTATTTATGGAAATAGTCAGGATGAGGCCAAGTTGCGGATCGCCGTGGATGCCACCAGCGGCAAGTTTGTGCGGGTTGAAAGATAGGCGCTATCGATTGAGTCGAAGAATCAATCGAAGGGGCGGGAGGTCAGGCCTTCCGCCCCGTTTAGCGAGCATAATAAACATCGCTGCCGCGCATCAGTGGGCAAAAGCCCAGTCAGCCCAGCGCACTGCCGCATTCCGTGTAGCGCCTATTTCCCTGACGACTTCGATGGTTTCCATCCCGCCCAGATGGGAACGCCTTTATCGTCGCGCAGCGTGGCCGTGTTATTTCCGTCCGTAATCTCGCGGGCCAGTATCTCTTCTTCGGGCGCATCCGGAGCTTTCGCGCCCACCACTACCACCTCGTCCCCTTTATTGAACGTGGTGTCAATTTCCTTTAGAAAGGCAGTGGGGCCCACGTTTACCAATACCGTCTTGCCTTCCGTTTTCACCACCAGGTGGGTACCTTCGAAGTCGCCCGGTACCTCATGGACCTCTACGATGACGCCTTTTATCGTCACTTCATTAGCAGTGTCATACTTGGGTCCCGTCTTGGCAGAGCGCTGCCCCCAAGCCACGGACGAAGTGAATGCCATGAGGGCAGCGATGAATAGCGCTTTCGACCACAATCTGTAGTTCATAGTCTGTACCTCCTTCCGGCCATGAAAACCTGCTGCATCTCCACGGAAGGTGCTCATCGGGACGCGGGGATGTTTCCTCGCGGTTTCCACCGCATGTTGCAAAACCTTGTGGCGTTCTTGCGACGCCGTATTGCGCCTAAAACTCTTTCCTCTGCAACTCTAAACGTAACCGCGGACTTCACGTGAGGCAGTGAGCGACGTCACAAAAGGGGGTGATTTGGCGTAAATTTCGAAGCCTGCGTAAGCGCGGGCTGCCGTCGGCTTCGACCTGCTGAAACCCTCCAACCTGATCCTGAATGCCAATCCCTGCCTGCCGACACTAGAATTCCTTTTGCGATTTGGCGCTTTAGTGACATAATCGTGCAACCCCTCCAGAATCTCTTCCGAAGGATATCGTTCTGTGTCCACCTCTAGCTGCGCGCAGGTTTCTTTCCCGACTCCGGGGTTCCGGGCGCCGTTACGAAGACGGTCGCGTGGAACGCGTGTTGGCGTTTTCGCGACTGTTTCTAGCACTTACGTCGCTCATTGCTTGGGAGATCCACCCGGTCACCAGCGGCCCGTATTACCACTTCGGGCGATTTCTCCTGCTAGGCTATATCGTCCACAGTCTCGTGCTGTTGGCGATACTACGGGTGCGAAGGGAGCCCACCCGAGGCTTCGTACTTTGGTTCCAAGCGACCGACGTCCTGTGGCCGTCGCTGCTGTGCCTTTTCACCGATCCGCCAAACAGTATCTTTTTTGTTTTTTTCCTCTTCGCAATGCTGGCGGCTGCCTTCCGCTGGGGCTTCGCAGAGACCATGACCACCGCCATCATCAGTGCGGGGGTGCTATTGTTTCAGGCGGCAGTAGTGAGGTACGGGCCATCACTCCTGAAACAGGCGATGTTTACGCGACTGGACGCGCCCCGCGTCATCATGCGTTGTGGTTTTCTCTTGATAACCGGATTTTTGTTGGGCTTTCTGGCCGAAGGAGAGAAGGAGCTGCGCGGCGAGATTGATCTGACCAATCGACTTTTGTCACTGGCCCGAATCGGCGGGCGCTTCGCTATGGCTCTGCAAAACAGCCTCATTGAATTGGGTCGCGTCTTTGATAGCAAAGAAGTCTACGAAGTAGTCTCTCAGAGCAGCACCGGGCGGGCATTTAAATGGGTAACCACAACCTCTCCGGAGCGGCTCGCTGAGGTTCGGGAGATCGCTCCGGATCAGCAGGCGTCCGAGTTAATGCGGGGCTATCCTCACACCTTCTACATGCGGAGCACGGGCGGGAAACAGAGGTACGCTATTGCCGCTCTGGACGACGAAGGGCGGCGGCTCGATGCTTCTCTGCTCGAGCATCTGCAGATGCCTCTTGCGGCTGCCCATTCCGTTCTAGTGGTCAGCCACGAGATGGGGCGGGACTGGACGGGGCGGTTTGTGGTGGTCAATGCGCGCGTGGGCCGTCGCCGGGAACGTGAACTTCGCTTTGCGCAGAACGTCCTGCGCCAGGTGGGACCGGCGCTGTATTCCGTCTATCTTTTTCGCCGCTTTCGTTCTCGTGCCGGGGCGGTCGAACGGGCGCGGGTAGCGCGCGAATTACACGACACGGTCATTCAATCGCTGATCAGTGTCGAGATGCAAATCGATGTATTGCGTCGTCGCGGCACCAATGATTCTCAACTTTCCGAGGAGCTGCAACGTATCCAGGAATTGCTGCGCCAGGAGGTCTTGAACCTCCGCGAACTGATGCAGACCATGCGGCCTCCGGATATTGGGCCCCATCAATTCCTTGACTTTATCGCCCAACTCGTAGAACGTTTTTCTAGAGACACCGGGGTTGTCACCCGTTTCGTATCCGAATTGCAGGAAGTGACCCTTCCGGCCGCCACCTGCCAGGAACTGGCCAGGGTTGTGCAAGAAGGGCTGGTCAATATTCGGAAACACAGCGGGGCACAAGCCGGCAGTGGTGCGTTTTGGAGCACAAAATGGCTGCTGGAAGCTGGTAATCGACGATAGCGGCAAGGGCTTCCCGTTTGCTGGCCGGTTTACGCTGACCGAGCTTGACGACTTCCACCGAGGACCTACGGTCATCAAAGAACGAGTCCGCGCGGTGGGTGGAGACATGGTGATTGAATCGAATCCGGGCCACGGATCCAAGCTGGAAATCACTATCCCACAGAAAGGGACAGAACCTTATGGATAAGAAAGATCCATCTGTGCGCATTGTCATCGCCGATGACCACACCATCTTCCGCGATGGGCTACGCCGTTTGCTGGAGGCCGAGCCTGAACTAGAAGTTGTGGGCGAGGCGGCCGATGGCGCGGATGCTGTCACTCAAACCCGTCAGCTGACGCCGGACATTCTTTTGCTCGACCTGGCAATGCCGCGGGTACCCGGGATGGATGTCTTGCGCGAGCTCTCGACTAGCGACAATGACGTCAACACCAAGATCATCGTGCTCACAGCGGCGTTAGAGCGCATCCAGATTGTGCAGGCGCTACAATTGGGAGCGCGTGGCGTGGTGATGAAAGAAGCCGCCACGCAATTGCTGATGAAGGCCATCCGCACCGTAATGGCCGGTCAGTACTGGATCGGGCGCGAAGCCGTCGGCGACATTGTAGACTTCATGCGCACCAATCCTTCGGGCGAGAAAGCGCCTCGCAACTTTGGTCTAACCAAGCGCGAAATGGAAATCCTCACCACCATAGTTGCTGGGCTCAGCAATAAGGAGATTGCGCGCAGGTTTGCGCTCAGCGAAGACACCGTGAAACATCACCTCACAAACATCTTCGACAAGGTCGGCGTCGCCAGCCGCCTGGAGCTGGCACTGTTTGCGATCAATAATCATCTCACCGACCAGTCGGGTTAAGTGCGTGATCACGCAGGCTCCCAGCTACCCGGAGCCTGCGACATAATCCAAGGCGCAGCGTCTAACCGCCATGCGGCTAACGAAGCGTACCTTCCTGCAAGAGCGGGTGCCAAAAGTTTTCCACCTACGGGGGCGTCTGCCGCTTGGGATGGAGGCTCGCCCCTCGGCTCTGAAGTTGGTGTTTGTGGGCCGCGAATAGCGACAACTCCCGCGGAGTTGGGTTTTATTCCATTGAGTACAATCTTTAGGAGCCATAGCGTGATAATGAGGACTAAGGTACCCGCGTATTCGATCTGGTTTCTGGCGGCGGCGCTCGTGGTTTCAGCCGGGTGCTCGCAGAAACCAAGTCGCACTGACGCCCAGGTTGCGGAAGAGATACAAAACAAGATCTACAGCGATTCGTCGATCCAGAATCGGCAGATCGAGGTGCAGGCCGCGAATGGCGTGGTCACGCTTAGCGGCGACGTCAGCAATGATGCCGAACGCGCGTTGGCCGCGAGAGACGCGGCCACAGTTGAGGGGGTAAAAACCGTCGTCAATAACCTTCAGGTCCAGGCGATAGTAACTTCCTCACCAGTTCGGCCTCTGCCAGCTGCAAAGCCCCTTAAAGCGCGTACGTCTGCGGCCAAATCAAATGGGCCGCGTCATGGCAATAAGCCGCCCGAAGATGAGGCGGCAACCTCTGCGGGCAACGCTTTGGTTGCCAAGGACATTCCTCCTCCTGCACCACCTGTAGAGCAGGCACCTCCACCTCCCCCGGCTCCTCCGAAGAAGGTTACGATACCGGCTGGAACGCAGCTCACAGTGAGGCTCGATAATCCCCTCGATTCGGAGCGAAACCAGGTCGGCGATACCTTCCATGGTTCCCTTAGCAATCCGATTGTGCTGGATGGTGAAACCGTGATTCCAGCCGGCGCCGACGTAGTTGGTCGAGTGGCGGACGTGAAAAGTGCCGGCCGCTTCGCAGGCAATTCGCTTCTGACGTTGGAATTGACCTCGCTTTCGGTGAACGGCAGGACTTACAACATCCAGACGAATCAATGGACCCGCGCCGGCAACGGCGAGGGCAAGAACACCGCGACCAAGGTGGGTGTCGGGACTGCGGCCGGCGCCATCCTGGGCGGCATCTTTGGCGGTGGTAAAGGAGCCGCGATTGGGGCGGCCACAGGCGCCGGTGCGGGAACCGGAGCCGCCGCAGCGAAAAAAGGGCAGCAAATCCAACTACCAGCCGAAGCGGTGCTGAACTTCCAGACCATTAACGCGATGACGGTTACGCAGCAAGACAGCAATCAGCGCAACGCTGGACGTACACCGCTCTCGTAGAATTTTTTTTAGGCGATTCGCAGGCGTAGTCACAACCGGCTACGCCTTTTTTGCGTCTAGCTCTGTACGCAGTCTTAAGCGGCTGCGGTATCCTCATTACGCGGTTCCAGGATAGTGTATCCATACTTACGGGTAGTGCGGACCTTCACGCCCGCGTTACGGACGGGAAGAAAATAGCTTGATTCGCAGTGGTCGTCAACCTCGGCGAATTAGGCCGGGCGTTTGGTGGCGATCAGCCTGCGCCTGAAGCGCCGCTCTACCGTGCAAACCGGATACATCGATTGTGAAGCCGCCCTAGAGCTGCCACATGCCCAAAATTACCGCCTTGCTGCACACCCACAACGATGCGCTTCGGCTGGGTCGCACTTTGGACTCCCTTCGTCCCTGCGACGAGGTACTTCTGATTGATGATTCTTCGGAAGACGACACTTCAAGGGTCGCGCGCGAACATGGAGCGAAGTTGAAGAGTGCGATCCCCGGCGTCAGCTTTGGTGCATATGCTACCGACGCGTCGCACAATTGGATCCTCTGCCTTCGTCCCAACGAGGCGCTCTCCGATGATCTGGAAGCAGCTCTATCCGACTGGAAGAACCAGGAACCCGACGAGAACGTGGCCGGGTATTGGGTGTCGATCCGAGAGCAGAAAGAGAACCGGTGGCAGAGTTGTCCGCCCGAAACGCGACTGGTCAATCGCAAGCTAGTGAATTGGATAGGCGAGATGCCGCCGGATGAGCTATCTGACAACAAACTGAGCGGCGATGTGTTGCGTTTTCATCAGCCGTAGAAGAGGATCCCGCAACCAACTTTGAACCTAGCTTTCGAATGCGCGCTGTTCGTCGTGGGACTGGCATTCGGCAGTTTCCTGAATGTTTGTATCAGCCGCATTCCACGCGACCAGTCCGTCGTCAGTCCCCGCTCTCACTGCCCCGCCTGCGGCGTCTTCCTGCGATGGCACGACAATATCCCCTTGTTAAGCTGGCTGCTGCTTCGCCGCCGCTGCCGCCATTGCGGAGGGCGAATCTCATTGCGTTACCCCGCAGTCGAATTTTTGACCGCCGGGTTGTTCACGGCTTGCTACGTGTCATTCGGCCCGTCCTGGATAGCGGCAAAGTTCTGCATCTTTTGTTTTCTACTGGTCGGACTAATTTTCATGGATGCCGAAACCGGTCTGCTACCGCGAGAATTCACTTATCCGGGAATCGTGTTAGGGCTGGCGCTCTCCTGGATCGCGCCGACCGACAGCACCGGAATACAGCTTGTTCTGCGTGCCTACGCAGCAGAGCTTTCACCTCACCCGCTCGCGCTGCTCGACTCCGCCATGGGTGCTCTTATTGGGGCCGGGTTCTTCTATCTGGCGTGGGCGCTCTACTATCTGCTTCGCAAACGTCACGGCATGGGATTTGGCGATATCGCACTAATGGCAATGGCGGGAGCATTCCTAGGACTGAAACTCACGCTGCTGGTGATTTTCGCCGCGCCGCTGGCTGGCAGCGTTTATGCGGTGCTCCTGTTAGTGCGGCGGACCCGCAATGCGGCGCCATCGTCCGCCCGTGAGATGTTCCTCACACAAGAGCTGCCGTTCGGCGTATTTCTCGGCGCATGTTCTCTGGCGGCAATCTTTTTCGGCGAGTCAATCTGGCGCTGGTATTTGAGCTTTTTCTAGCGTGTTCCAGGGCTGGTGGATAGGCCTCGTACAGGTAGTACGGGCCTCCGGGGATGTGAGAACTGTGCCGTCCACAGAGGGACTCGTTAACCTTTCCCACTTTACCCAGGGCTTACGCCCTTGGCTAAAAACAATTCCCCCTGTGGGCTGCATCTTGCTCAGTCGTTCTAGGACGCCAACTCAAAACAATTCTCACACCACCCTTCAGGCCCGCGTCCAACGACAAAGAAGGAACTCTTCAGTCGCTTAACGAGGAATTGTGCGGTGGCTTGATACGGGCGTAGAGTGACCGCACTGCCCAAACTGAGACCTCGCCGGAATTGCCGCGGCGGCGCGATCGCTCAGGCACGGTCGGAGCTAATTTGTCTCGTTTGTTTCGCGATTTGCTTCAGGTGATGCCTGGCGTGGACAAGATGAACGCGACGCCATTCGTCTGCGTTCAGCGGGCCGAGGATTGGGTGGTCGAGTATCCTGGCTACGCTGCCGAATCGCTTCTCGGCATCCCTTAGCGTGGCATCCATAGCGACCAAGGCGTCATTGAAGTGACGCAAAGATTCTATTCCGCCACTCGATGGAACTGTCTGTTTCGGCGCCTTGCGGCCTGCGGGCAGCACTCCCAACCTGGCTACATAGAAGGTAGCGAGTTTATCCCTCAATGTGGGACGACCGCCGAGAGGCTTGCCAGTCTGTAACGCCGTTAGGGCGCCCTTGGTGGTGGCCGTATAACTCAGCCGAAGGTGTTCCAGGATCTGAGCGCAACTCCACCTTCCTGGCGGAGCATAGCACCAGTGGTCCTGTGACATTGCGCCCGTGACGCGCTCGACATCACGGCGGATATGTTCCAGTTCTGGAGACACAATACCATCCCGCAGAAACGAGACGTAAGCTGGGAGCCACTCTCGACGATGACACTAGTATGAACCACAATTGCTGATTTTGCTGCAGCGACCTTTCACCCGCTGCGCGGTTTGGCGACGATCGCTCACCCGCGTGGTATGAGATGCTGACCGCATGATTCAGTCTGGCTACGCCGATTCATATGGCTGGTCTCAGACGTATGCAATTGCCAGAGGGCCAACCTAGGAAGATGATGGGCCACGGGTTGGCTCGGTTTGCGTTAGGGAAGCCAGCATGGGCAATCTTGCCGCGCCATAGAGGCCGGCATCGCTGCCCATCAAGGCACGCGTGACAATGGTGTGCTTCTTGCCCGCTATCGGGCCGTCAGGGGCCGTGACCTGATAGATGAAGGACCGAAGCCTCAGTTCCTCGAGCATCGTTGGCGCGAACGCGTCCCACGCACTGGCGACACCCCCGCCGATGACGTACATCGGCAGATTCAGCGCGTTGACCATGCCTCCGATACCAATGCCTAACGCACGCTCCCACGGTTTGATAGATACGTTGCGCTGCCACGTCGCCTTGAATCGCCAACTGGTAGATGACCCGCGAATTGAACTCGACGTTGCCGCGTGAGACCTGGGCCAGATCGTCGGCTTGCCCGCTGGCGATCAGCTCATGCGCCATACGCACGATGGCCGTAGCCGAGGCGTACTGTTCAAGGCAACCACGGCTGCCACAACCGCAACGATGGCCTTCCGGCTCTACACAGAAATGGCCGAGTTCTCCTGCCATTCCGTTCATGCCGTGCCAGAGGCGCCCATTCAGCACTAACCCGCCGCCTACTCCCGTGCCGAGGGTGTACATCGCCATGTGGTCGGTGTCGCGGCCTGCACCCAGCCATTTCTCGCCCATGGCAGCAGAGTTGGCATCATTCTCTAAAATCACGGGTGTGCCCAGCCGGCGCTGGATGTCATCTCGCACCGGAAAGTTCGCCCAACCGGGAAGGTTGGGGGATTCCATGATGGTGCCGCTATCCATATCGATAAATCCAGGAACGCCAATGCCAATTCCTGCCAGTTGTCCGGAGTCGCGAAACTTCACACTTACCGACTGGATGGCCTCGCACATTTCACCGATCACCGAGTCACGACCGCGGCCCACTTCGGTTCCGGTGGTTAGCTTCTCCAGCAGCTTGCCTTCGGTATCGATGGCGGCGATGCGAAGGTTGGTCCCCCCCAGATCAACTCCGATCGAATAAACGCCCATAGTCAACCTCTCGCTGAAGCCGTGCCACTTCAAAGCTTGCTCCTTCGGTTGAGCAAGCAGACGAATACTATAGCTGAAGCGCTGTTTTGCCCTTGTTCGCGACTGCGCCAATTCTGAACACCGTTTTACTTCTGACAATGCGGGCAGTAATGACTGCTTCGCCCTGCAATGACAATCCGCTTAATGGGCGTGCCACATACCAGGCATGGCTTGACCTCTCGCCCATAGACGCGGTGCCGCAGTTGAAAAAACCCTTCCTGGCCTTCGGCATCGACATAATCGTTAACCGACGATCCTCCCAACTTGATGGCTTCGCGCAAGACCGCCTTCAATCCTACATGCAGCTTCTGCAACTCGGCGCGGGTGAGCGACGCCGCTCGCCTGCGTGGCCGAATTCCGGCGCGAAATAGCGACTCGTCAGCATAAATGTTTCCGACCCCGCTTAACAGCTTCTGGTTCAGTAAGGCGCTCTTAATCGGGGTTTGGCGCCCGCGAAACAGGGCCATGAATGGCCCGATCTGCGACTTTAGCGGTTCATCGCCGGGAGCGGCGAATCCGGCGGCGCTCTTCGGTTCAATCTGCACCACGGCCAAGCGGCCAAATCGCCGAGGATCGACGAATCGCAGTTGCCTTCCCGATGCCAGCTTCAGCACCGCGTGAGTGTGCTTGGCCATTTCAAGTTCCGGCGCGGCAATAAGCAGGCGGCCCGTCATTCCGAGATGGACAATCCATTGCCCATCGATGGCAGGCGCTTTTTTCGACGCCTTTCGCTGCGAACGCTGCAAATCAAAAACAATGTGCTTGCCTACGCGCCGCACTTGTACGATTCGGCGGTGCTCTAGAACCGAGGCGATCTCGGCAGCAGACGATTTCAGCGGCTCAGGTTTTTCTCCCAGCCAGACCGAGTCGATGACGTCGCCGGCGATCCGCTGGTTCAGTCCGCGGGCGACCGTTTCAACTTCCGGAAGTTCGGGCATAAACTGCTAGTGTACGGCGGCAGGCTCCCGTTGATTAAACTCCGTGAAGTTCTGGTAATGGTTCAATTGAGCCACGACCGCCCCGCGTTGCGCCATCTAGACCTCACCCTGTAAAATCTAGAGTACACAGTTCGTCTCCTTCAATTTCCCCGAATTCCTGATCTTGTTTTGCACCCGGCAGCCGCGAGACCGTGCGTCGCCTCTTGCGCGCCGCCCAACTGCCATCGCCGCAGAAACGCCGCCCCCGCCAGTATCGCTGGCGCCGCCCGCCCCGCCCACGCTTCGGCATGATGGCGCTCACCGACGCCAGCCGTCATGACTGGCTGGAGGGCCGCGGCCCCCAGCTCACTCTCATCGGCTTGCAGGATGACGCCACCGGCCAGATCCTGGCCGCCCACTTCCAACTCGAAGCCGAAAATACGGTCGGCTATCTCCGCGCCCTGCACGCCATGATCACCACCCATGGCATCCCGCTCAGCCTCTACCGCGACCGTCACAGCATCTTCCAGCGCAACGATGCCCATTGGACGCTCGCCGAACAGCTCGCCGGAAAACAATCGCCTACCCAATTGGGACGCGCTCTGGAAGAACTCGGCATCCAACAGATTCCCGCCTACTCGCCGCAGGCCAAGGGCCGCATCGAACGCGTCTGGCGCACTTGCCAGGACCGTCTGGTCAGCGAACTGCGCCTGGCTCAGGCCGCCACTCTGCCGCAAGCCAACGCCGTGCTCGCCCGCTTCTGCGCCGATCACCAGCAGCGCTTTGCCCGTTCCCCCGCCGACGCCGCTTCGGATTTTCGCCGCCTGCCCCGCCGCTTCGATCTGGCCCGTTGCCTCAGCTTGCGTTATCCGCGCGTGGTCGCCGCCGACCACACCGTCAGCTTAGGCACCCACTCCATCGCCCTGCCACCCTTGCCCGGCCATCGCGGCTACGCCGGAGAGACCGTCGAACTCTCCCATCAGCTCGACGGCATCCTGCGCGTCTATCGTGGCGACTCTCTGTTGCTCGCCCAACCGTTGCCCCTGGACGACTACTCCCCGCGCCGCCCGGCTCCGCGCACCACGGGGCAGAAACCAAAACCCAAGATGCCCCGCATCTACAACCTCTCCGGCCGCCCGGCTCTGGCGGCCGTTACTTAAATGCCAAGGGGTGACAAAGTCTCGTCGCAGTTAATACGACATCCTGAGGCGAATTGTGTGCAATCTGCGCGGTCGTTCGCGCTCGCTGTCGAGCGCCCGCGAATGGAGTATCACGTTGCGAACTAGTAAGACAGCGGTAATTGTCGGCGCACAGTGGGGCGACGAAGGCAAAGGCAAGATCGTTGACGTTCTCTCCGAGCGTTTCAACGTCGTAGCGCGCTATTCGGGCGGCCACAATGCCGGACACACGGTCACCATCAAGGGCAAGAAGTTCATTCTGCAACTCATTCCCTGCGGAGTGCTACGAGAGGGATGCCGGGGTGTGATCGGGAATGGAGTGGTGCTCGATCCCTTCGCCTTCATGAAGGAAGTGGACGCGCTGCGTGCGACTGGCGTGCACGTTGACGGCAATCTGTTTGTCAGCAACCGCGCGCACGTAATCCTTCCCTACCACCGCATGATTGAACTGGCATCGGAAAATGCTCCCGGACGCGTGAAAATTGGCACGACCTCACGCGGAATTGGGCCGACTTACGAGGACAAAATGGCGCGCAGCGGATTGCGCGTGCAGGACCTGCTCGACAAGACGCTACTGAAGAAGCACATTGAGAACGCCTGCCGCGAGAAGAACACCGTCGCGCACGCGCTGTTTAATAGCGAGCCTCTCGATCCTGACAAGATGTTCGCCGACTACGCCGGGATCGCAGACCGCGTCGCTCGCTTCGTGACTGACACTGCGCTGCTGCTGAACCGGGCCATCGCCGAAGGTCAGGCGGTGATGTTTGAAGGCGCACAAGGCACCATGCTGGACATCGATCACGGAACGTATCCGTTCGTGACCTCGTCGAGTGCAACGTCGGGTGGCGCGGTGACCGGGACCGGCGTGCCGCCCACGGCAATCAACATGGTGATCGGCGTAACCAAGGCGTACTGCACGCGCGTCGGAGAAGGCCCCTTCCCGACGGAATCGCACGACGCGGTTGGTGAAGCGCTGCGTAAGAAGGGCAATGAGTTCGGAGCCGTAACCGGCCGGCCGCGCCGCACTGGCTGGTTGGACTTGCCGCTGCTGCGCTATTCCAACATGATCAACGGCATCAGCTGGCTGGTCGTGACCAAGCTTGACGTACTGGATGACCAACCTGAGATTCCGATTTGCGTCGGCTATAAGATCGACGGCAAAGAAACGCAAGAGATTCCCGCGCAGGCTTCGGGATACGAACAGATCGAGCCGATTTATGCCAAGCTGCCGGGTTGGCAGTCAAAAACATTTGGCATGGACAGCTACGATCAGCTACCGGCGAAGGCGAAACACTATTTGGAATTCGTCGAAAGGGAATCGGGCGCGAGGGTCGGTATTGTTTCCACTGGCCCTGACCGCGAGCAAACAATGTTTCTTCCCGAGTTCACGAAAAGCCTAAACAGCATCAGTGGAGTGGACAGGTGATAGCGCGCGCGTAGATCTGGAGGCACTATGGTTGTACTGGCGGTAACCTGGATGGCAAGACCCGGGCATGAAGACGAAGTCGCGGGGATATTCGGCAAACTGCAGGCCGCTTCACGGCAAGAGCCTGGCTGCCTGATGTATGTCGTCCACCGGCACCGGGCGGATTCCACGCGCTTCTTCATCTACGAACAGTATCGCGACGATGCCGCCTTAGAAGCTCACCGCCAATCCCCGCACTTTCAGGAGTACGCGATCAGGGCGTTGAAGGACATCGGCGAGCGTAAAGAGGGCGAGCTCTATTTGCCGCTTTAGCGAGACTAGACCTCACGTACCGCTCGCCGCAGGCAAGATTTTGTCCTGGTTCAGCTCTTGGCGCAGAATGTCGAAGACCGCTACCAGGACTGATGCTACAACCGGACCGAGAAACAATCCAAGAAAACCGAATGCTTCCACCCCGCCAAAGATAAAGAAGAGCAGGACCAGGGGATGCAACTCCACGCGTCCTCCGACTATCCACGGACGAATGATGTTGTCGACGCTGCTGACAACTACGATGCAATAAATCAGGAGAAACACGCCCTTTCCGACAGAGCCGCTTACCAACAGGTAAATTGAGACCGGAGCCCAAATCAGTGCCGAGCCCACAACCGGAATGATGGAAGCAAAACCGGTAGCCAGACCCAGCAGAAGAGCAGACTGCATACCAATGATGCGCAGGGCGAAGCCGAGAAGCACCCCCTGCGCCACCCCTACTGAGAGAATCCCATAAACGTTGGCGATGATGGTGTCAGAGATGTTCCGATACAGCCGCTCCACCTGCTCGCGCGACAGCGGGAGCAATGCGCCCGCGCGGTAGGCCCACCGCGCTCCGTCACGAAAGAGAAAGAATACGACCGCAAAGGTGATCAGCGCGTCGGTGATGAATCGCGCGAAGCCACTTAAGACATTAGCGCCGAAGCCGACCAGCCAGACACTGACCTTCTGCGCGTTGGCGCTGATCATGGCTTTCAGATCGTACTTGGAGAGGTCGACCCAATGGCCGATATAGTGAATGGGAACGTTGGCCAGATTCACCACCAGCGATGGGAACCCGCCCTCTTCAACGCTGCGACGACCGAGGTAGTGGGCTGCGGCTAAGGCCTCGTTGGCTGCCAGCACGGCAATGATGAAGCTCGGTACCCCAAACAGCAGGATCAGCAGCAGGGTCGAAAGCAGTGCAGAGCCACCCGGCCGCCCCTTGTTCCATTGCACGATGCGTTCGTGTAGAGGATAAAAGACGACCGCGAGAATGATGGCGAAAGCGATTGGCTTCAGGAAGGATTGCGTAATGACGAACGCCAGCCCCAACACAATCAGCAACAGCGCGGAAAGAAATATGATGGTTGCGCGCTTGGTGTTCATAGGGAGTCCGTCGAGGACAGAATTGCGGGCCGTAGTTGCCGCGGGAACCTCCTCTGCAAATGCGAGCGATGCCGGCGCAAGTTTTAGTTGTACCACGAGCAGCGGCTAAAAAGGGTTGCAGGATTGCCATTTCAGTTTCACCTGTAGTGCCTGACGCTGCCGTTGGGGATCCAGCGAATCGCCGGTACTGGCCCCATGGAAGTTGCCCCGTGCCACGCCATCCGCGCAAACCTACAGCACCCGGCCCATTGTCGTTCTTCTGACCGATACCCGGGACACGAAATCTCCGCGCGCTATGGAGGATTCAATCCAGGTCAAAGAGGTCGTCCGGAATATGGACGACTGGACACGCAAGGTCTGGACCGCCCGGCAATACGGATATTCCTGGAGGGAAATCGCAGAGCATATGGGGTTAAGCGAACATCAGGCCAAACTTCGATTCCGTTATGCTCTCCGCAAACTCGCGGCTCGTTTGGGGTACGGCAAATGAGCGGACGAGGGCAGGCGAGTGGTATGCATTCTGATCCTGACGGTAAACTTGGCCTTTCCGTACAAGATAACCACCTCAGCGAGGGCAGGCAAATTCTGAGCGACAAGGAAGAATTCAACAAGGACGAAAAGCGCGTGTTGGATCTGCTGACGCGGGGTCTGTCCCGCGAGTTTCCGAACCCACAGCGCGTGGGATGTCCTGGCTCGGCGGTCCTCAGAGGCATCGCTTTCCGCAAGCTGCGACTCGCAGAGGTCGACCAATGGCTGGATCACCTCAGCTCCTGCAGCCCGTGCTATCAAGAATTCACCGAGCTGCGTAAGGAAGCCGCGAGCCAACGGCGTCGCACGCAAGCTTGGATTGCCGTGGCCGCGGTTCTAATTTTCGCGGTGGCGGGATGGCTGTGGGTGCGGATTCATCATCAGGTGCAGCCACCCGAAACTGCGGTTTTGGATCTCCGTGAGCTGTCTGTGGCTCGCGGGCAAAATCCATCTCAGACCAATCAACACCCTCTCGAAATCAGTCGCTCGGCCAAACACCTGATTCTGGAGCTTGCCAATCGGAAGTAAAGAGGGCAGCTACGATGTTGCATTGCTCAGCGAATCTGGCAATCAGATTCAGAGCGCCAGCGGCACTGCGCAATTGCAGAACCATGTCGTGACGCTCCGGGCAGATCTTGACGTGAGCAGTGTTCGGCCAGGCCTGTACCTCCTTGCTCTCCGGCAACCCGGTCTGGAATGGACCCGATATCCAATCCGCGTATTTTGACCTGCGACATAACTCCATCTAGGCGAACAAAAGACGAACATGGTACGATTGCCCTCTATGGACGAGGGACGTAAACGCGTGCTCGCGATTGTGGCGGGAATCCTCGTGGCGCGCCATCTGAAGACGACCGAAGATCTCTTCGATTCGAAGTCGAGCCCGAGAACAGAGTCGTTAGTTTCGGCTGCCGTTCAATGGGCTGAGAGGATCATGAGGAAAATCGATGGCGTCTACCGTTAATCGCACGTATCGATTTGGATGGCTTGCATGGAATCAACAAGTCTCCGAACACTCACACAAGTCGGGCAACGATGACCTCGCCGATTATCGACGCGCTTTGGGTCGGGGCGTCGACTTGCTGGCGGACCTATTGATCACTGGCCGCCGCTTTTCCGTAGATGCCGCGTCCAATCGAGCAGCGAGCGAGTCGAAGGCCGGGGTAGGGCCATTCCAGCGCAACTGGTCCACGTCGTCAAAGAGCGCGATGTCAGTCCGGAGAGTAGCGAGCGTCCGGAAAAGCATTGCGTGCTGCCGCTCGCGACAAAGAGCGCCTGCGAGGGCACTCGCGTTAGCGGCGTTGACGCGTTACTCGCGGCAGTCCGTAGGAATGGATTCGATATGGAGAAACTCGGCCAGCACGGCAGCCGAGGAGTTTGCACCCCGGCCTGGCAGGCCCGGATAGCCATCCGCCGCATCTCCCACCAGCGCTGGGTAGCCGGGGATGGACGCCGGCGCGACGCCAAACTTTTGGACGACCCCTGGCTCGTCTAGCTACCGATAAGGGCCTTTTGTCGTCACTTTGCTACCGGATGGTGAGCGATGCCGAAGCAATCCTGAAACCGGGATGTGGAATGGGCCGGTCTCTCCTTAACACTAAACAATTTCTGTTGGCAAAATTTCGTAGGGAGCTTATATTGGCTGCGCTATGCAACGCGTCTTGCTGCTGGTGTTTCTATTTGGCGGGATACCGCCGAAGTAAAAGACTACGCAAGCGCATTCAGTTTCAGTTCGCAAGGAGTGTTAGAGGGAACGCCTAGTTGAAGAGGGGGACGATGTGCGAACCAGGTCATTGTCAAACCGGAGCGGCCGAGGACCCCGCCCTGTATCAGAAACGAGAACTCTCGGCGTTCGCGTACAGTACTGTCTAATTGGCTGGCTCCTGCTTCTGGTTTACGCCTGCCCGGCGCATGCTCAGTTACTTGACTATGGAAAATTTTCTGGATATGGCATAGGGAAAGGTATCCTCGGCAACGACTACGAGCATCCGAAAGCGGCATGCATAACGGGCACCAAGTCGCCTCTGAACGCATCCAACACGGCCATCCGAGTAAGCATAGTGTCGTCCTCGGACGAATACAAACAAGCCTTTCATATCGATCAGAAAGCAGAGGCTTCGTTTCTTGGAATTGCCGGGGGAGGCGAAGAGTTGCATTTTGGCCAAGAAAATAGTGGATCATCGAGCGCCTTTGACATAATCGTAGAAGCATATGGAGAACACAATTCGGAAACCATCGACCACATTACTTGGGACGATCCATATAAGACAATGTTGGCTTCGGGAAATGCAGCCAAGATTCAACAGGTGCGGGAAGCGTGTGGAGACCGCTACATCGAGACCGTATTCAATGAAGCTCGCTTTTTTGCTGTTTTGCACGTCTCCAAACAACAGAATTCGGCTCTTACCACTTTCAGCGGCAGCGCTCATGGAAAAGTAGATATCGACATAGTGTCGGCAAGTGCCTCCCTTGGAGGCGACGTCAACGTGAAGTCCGCTCACCAGGCAGGCGCGGTCGACATTAGCATTTACACGGAGGGATTTGGTGACGATTTCGTCGCTCCAACAGCCGCAGCGATAGGCATCATTCCCGCTGACGGTTTAGGCGAAGTGGCTACGAAGCTGAGCGCATACCTAGCTACACTGCATGCGACGGGCCAGCCTGTTAAATACAAGCTCGAGAAATTGCCTCTTCTGCCCGTTGGGAACCTATCCGATGCCCAAATCTTCGATTACCTCAATGACTTCAAGTCGAACTACCTGATGGCCCATAGTCGTATCGACAACTTGAAATCTTTAATGCTCGGTGGTGATCCGCGGCGGATCTTTTTCAGGCAACCGCAGGCTGACGCGGCTCTGAAGGAGCAGAGAGACAAGCTGACAACATACCTCAACGCAGTTGCGAACGCCCACGAGGCCTGCCGTCAGGCGCTAACCCTCGATGTATGTGTCGCAAGAGCAAACACGCTTGGGACGCCCCCGCCAAGATCAAGCGTCGAGCTTTCACCAGCTGTACCGCCTCTCATTGGGCTCTATATGTTCGCCATTGATGGAACGCCCGTCCCGCCAGGGCAAAGTAGCCTGCTGATTTCGAACTCTGGAACGACGCTACTGGCGGCGGCTAGAACCATCAAGCCGAACGCGTCGAACGTCGATGTACTGGTGCCAATCTTTGCTGGTGAATACTTATCGCACATCAACGTCATTGCGATCGCTCCCCAGCCACCCTACTCGCCACTAACGGTCGGCTCTCGCCGGTTGCTGGGGCAGGATCTTAAGTGGCCGGCGTATTGGAAAGACGCCTCCCGGCCCGGTGCAGCGCTTCACGTGCTCCACGCTGATGTGCAGCACCCATGCAAAATATTGAACGATGGCGGCTTGAATGTTATCGATGCGAATTGCCTCACGAGCATCGGGCGCGCTCTTCGGGATGTAGTGTTAGTAGATGTCGCTGAACATGTCATCAAGCAACCGCCGACGACATACGACTTCCAGCTGTGGGGAGCGACGACCAATTGTTTCGGGCAGCAATCGCCTATGACGCTTGCGGGGTTGCATCTCGTTATCAGCTCAAAGTCGAATGAAATAGCAGCGCGCGTCGGACTTTTCCTTCCGCTTGGGACAGTCTTTCTTCCTCTAGTCGAACAGGAGGAGAGTTACGATCCACAAATGTGGAATCAGCTTGCACAAAGTCGTCTAGCTGCCCTTGTAGCGCCGGGAGACGCCCCCGCTGGACCTAACCCGTGTGCTCCGCACATACCTTGACCAGACTGTCATGCGCGAGCTTGATGAAATGTTGTTCTTCGCTTACCGCGGGCGTGCGGGCGTGGGGCAACAGCTATGCGAATCGTCGGCGATGCATGCAGGTGAACGTGCTGATAGGATGGTGTCGAACAACTCGGAGCGATGAGCTTGATAAGGAGTGCTCGGCTATGACACACAGTTGGATCAAACCGACTATCTCGATCATTTTTGTGCTGAGACTCTATGGGCGACATATGGGGTCCCTGAGTCTGGCCCTCACAATTCACCACTCGCCTCTTTTCCCTCGATCCTGGACGACCGACTCCTCTACACCGATTCGGAGCTCACATTTAGCTCAAGGATCAATGCGGAGGAGCGACCCTCCTGCGAGAAGGTATACCCATTGCCGGATGGTTACCAGAATTGGTCGAACTGCGAGAGAGGCGAATACACTCAGTGCGGCGGCCCTTCCCAGTGCGCGTGTATCCCGGAGCAGCGACTTGTGACCTTTAAGTGCGACCAGGGTACGTACAATCAATGCTTTTCATGGCCTGAGGATGGATGTCCCAAACCCTCAGAGAGCCCAAGATGAAGTAAGCTGTCCAGGTGTTTGAACCGATGTGACTCTGGGATGGAACACCAACAACAAATGCTTCGTCTTCAGCGTCTTCGCACAAAGTTGCGCACAGCGTGTCTGTGCTTGGTGGCCGTCGCGTTCACACTGAACGTCGAAGCTAAGGACACCTCGTGGTATCAACACGCGCAGTTCACATGTGAGGATCCGTTTTCGTTGCAACAGACGTACATGAACGGGACTTGGTACAGCAACTATGTAGATTTGCAATTCACATCTGTGGCTAATGAACTTGGGTACGTGCAGTTCCCGAAAAGCGACTACTACTATCTGTCGAAACACCCAAATGGTGCTTCACTTGAAAAGCACACTTTATCAAAGCAGGATGCGGTCACGTTGCGTACGATTTTATTGGCGGTCGCCAACAACAAAGTTGTGCCTGTTACATCGAATGTCAGTTCGGCAATACTGAACTACATAGGTGCTGGGAGTTTTGTGACGACAGGATTTCTGAAGTATGTCACATCTGTTGACGCCTCGCAGAGTGCCACGGCCAGAGCTTTAGCAGAGGTCACGGCAATGGGGGGCGATCTGAATCGGGTGCTCACGACCGCTCGGAATGCCGATGGCAAGCCGTATCTGATTCATACGTTCGAGTACGCCGTTAAAGTAGGGACTGAGGAACGTTATTATGCGACGGCTTCGTGCACCTATCCGGTTAAATTGTCCTTCTCAGAATTTCGAACTACTGATCCCGCCAACAAGAAGCTTTTGCGGCGCAGCAACGGAACAACCTGGCAGTTGATAAACGCCGAAACTATGGTCGCAGAACAGGTGTGGATCGAGACGGATCGTGATGATGACTATCTGTATTTCACCGAGTCGGACACGAACTTTTATCGTGTCGGACTGAACGATGGTCCGATTCAGAAGAATGTGGGCGGCACGTGGTATTACGTCTATCACGGAACTCTGAGTTGACCGTGACCTGCTCCCCAAGAAATAGTCCATTGGAAATCTGCCTTAACAGAGGGCGGCGCTAGCGAATCGGCTTCGCGCACATGCACAGAAATCTATTGCGAGACCGCCCTCACATGAGCAGAACTCAATGTTAGGTTTTATTACAAACTCTTGACGACCTCGACCGCTTTTTCCAATTGTGTGTCCCTACCTTCCCGCAGCGCCTCTCGTGATAATTCAACAGAAACGGTCGGAATGATCCCATTGTTTTCCAACATCCTGCCCTGCCAGGTCAGATACCCAGCAACTGGCAATCCCAAAATGTAGCCGTGACCGACCTTGAATGCGCCTCCGCTCAGCAATCGGCCGGGTGTCTTGGTTCCCACGATGGTTGCCAGTTTGTTTTCCTCTGCAAACGCAGCCACCATTTCGCCGGCACTGGCAGTGTGCTCGTTCACCATGAGGACAACGCGTCCGTGGAACGGACGCGGCCCAAGTCCCTCGGTAACTACGAGGATGGACTTATCCACGAGGGCGTATCGGGCGGCAAGCCAAAAGAGGGTGCCTTTGCGAGACGGAATTCGTCCAAAACGGGTTAGCTCCTCCCTCCGATACCCACGCTCCCGGCGCTTTCGAGTCAGGCTATAGCCAACCTCCAGTTTGCCCGGAGTCAGATAGCTCATCAGCCGCAGTCCACCGATACCTCCACCTGTATTGCCTCGCAAATCCACGATGAGACGGCTACAACCGTTGAGAGCCGCAATTCCCCGATCTATGTCTTTGGCGACATCGATTCCGATAGCGCCGGGAAACATCGCCACTTTAAGCAGACCGATTTCATCGGTCAGCAGCTCGGCATGAACTGCATCCGGCGCAGTTACGGGATGCTTCTTGGACTTCGGCGTTGGCAGCCGGAGCTTCACCCTCTGAACCAGGGCATTCCAATCCACCCCATTCATTCCAGGGTTGAAATGTTTGGTTTTCACCAACCGGCAGACCTTGTCGAAAATCTTCTTGCGTTCGTCCAGAGTCAGATTCATTGCTCCCTAATCCTGATAGGCGTTGATGCGTCCCCAATCGATACGAATGCTGCCCAATAAAATGGGCTCACTTGTTCGCCGTATTTCGCCAGCAGGTCCAGCTTGGCGCCTCGCAATGCCGAACTCGTCTCCTCTCCAAGCGCCAGACGCAGGTAGAAGCGTTCCATCAGCGCACTTGCAAAGGTATCACCCGCGTCGCGAACTCCAAGGAAATTACATTGGCTAAGCGAACGCGGTATCAGTACGGAAGCGTTGAGATCGACAAACGAGTAACTGGACCGGACGTATGGCTTTGCCGCTGGTGGGAGACGACTTCAGAGGGTCGCAGGACGCGAAGGGGTTTCACCGTCGGAACGGTAGAGGAATACAAAACCCAAGCCCAGGCGTTGAAGGCAGCAGAAGGGAAGCGGCTGTTAGATCAACGATGGGATTGCTTCCCGGGCACCAGTCCCGTTCGGCGCTGTTCTGGATCGCTTCCTTCTCGAGCAGAAGCAGGAACAGGAAGCCGAACAAATCACGCACAATACGGTAGCCTCCTACCGAAGCATGATCAGCCAACACATTCGCCCCAAGTGGGGCGACGTCTATCTGCAAGACGTTCGGCCCGCCTTGGTACAAGATTGGCTGCGCAAGCTCACTCTCTCACCAACATACAAAGGCCACATCCGATCACTGATGTACCGGCTCTTCGACAGGGCCATGATCTGGGAACTGATCGGCATCGATCGGAACCCCATGGAACTGGTCGAAGTGAAGGGCATCAGCAAGCGCAGACAGCGTCCTCGGACATTCTCCAGGTGAAAGATGCCTGGAGAATACTCGATGCATTGTCGCAGCCCTACCGGACCATCGTGCTGATTGCGCTGTGCTTCGGTTTGCGGATCAGCGAAATCCTCGGATTGCGCTGGACGGACTTCGATTTCAAGCGGTCGGCTGTTCTGATCCAGCGATCATCGGTCGGCAAGCGGCTCAACAAGTTGAAGACCGAATGTTCGCAGGACGAAGTTCCGCTCGAACGGGGCTTCATTGTCGAGCTGAAGAAATGGCAAGAGCTATGTCTCGAGTCCGAGGGGCAATGGCTCTTTCCCAGTCCGGTGACCGGCCGCCCCTTGCATGCCGACTCGATTCGTGCCGACTATTTGGTACCAACGAGTCTGCAATTGGGGCTTGGAAGGATCGGGTTCCATACGTTCCGCCACACATACCGTGCGTGGCTGGACGAAACCGGAGCTCCCGTGGGCGTGCAGCAGAAGCTCATGCGACACGCGCACATTTCCACCACGATGGACCAGTATGGCAATGCGTCGATGGAAGCCAAACGCAAAGCCAATCGGCCTCTGGTGCAAAGACTCTTGAAAAGAAGCGCTGGCAGCGAGCCAGTTTTCATTCAATAAATAAGGGAAACTGTGTGGCAGTTTCCCTTATTGGACAGTTTTGGACAGTCGCTCAACTTTAACTTTTGTCCGCAACTCTATGATTCCGTTGGTTGCGGGGGGTGGATTTGAACCACCGACCTTTGGGTTATGAGCCCAACGAGCTACCAGACTGCTCCACCCCGCATATCGATCATAGCGTCTGCTTGACCTGCGGTCAAACAACGAGCCTAACGATTCAGCCGACGGTTCCAATCCCCTCTACCAAGAAACAGCATTCGGGTATCAATTTTTTCAGCAACTGTTCCGTAGTGGCTGAATCTGCCGGCATTTGAATTAAGCCACTAGCGACTGTTCACTGCCGGTCCGCAAATGGTAGCCTCTGTGCATGGCTGATCAGCACCGGGACGACAAAATACAGAGCGCGGCCATCCTGTGGGCGCGCTATTCGGAGATCGCCTTCATCATTCCAGCCGCAATGGTGGTTGGATTACTGATTGGCAAACTGCTCGATCATTGGCTGCACACCCATTGGCTGTTTATCGCCGGAGTCATCGTGGGGGCCGTCTTAGGGTTCGTGCAGATGATTCGGATGGTGAGCACGCGAAAGGAATAACAATCACCGACTCCGCGGTTGTGATAATTGCGGGTCAGTTACAGGTCTGAGTGCTATCTGGCTTGCGTCCCATCCACAGGACTGAAAATCTATCGCGAAGGATCAGAGATCACAGAGAAGATCGATGAAACTCCGTGCTCCCTGTACCTCCGTAGGCGAGGATTTTCGGTGAGCGGTCTCCGCGATACATTGGGGTGTGCCCACCACGATGCCCGAACCCACCCCCTCGGCAGCGGACGATTTTTTTGCCGGAGCGCTAAGGCGTATTCGCAAATACCTGGTCGTGGTGTCGATTGTCGGCCTGCTGGTGTGCCTGGTTTTCTTCCGCTGGCCGGTAGCTGTAGGATTTCTGGCTGGGGCGATCATCTCCATCGTCAACCAGCGCTGGCTGGAGCGGGCGGTGGACACCCTGGGAGAGCGCATTACCACCGGCGAGAGCAAGGAGCGGGGAGGTGGAATCGTATTCCGCGCCGTGCTGCGATATGTCTTCATCGCCCTCGGCGCCTATGTTATATTTAATGTTTCTCTTGCGGGTCTTTATGGCTTCCTTGGCGGAGTCTGTCTTCCCATTACGGCCATAGCCTGCGAAGTCGCAGTGGAGTTATTTGTCACCTTGCGGCGCGGATTCTGATTTCCTAAATAATTTTGACGCGTACCGGCTGCTGCCGGGGTATGTCAAGCGGCAGAAATCACATACTAAATCTGGTCTTTCTAAGAGTAAGCCTTCATGCCTGAGCAACTTTGGATAACGGCCCTGCTGAACAAATACTTCGCCGGCTTGGCGAATGCGATCCTGGGCTATCTTTCATCTGCACGTCGACGTATCCGCAAGCGCCAATCCCTAATTATGTGGCCATGCAGCTAGTGGTATTTGTGCTGATCATTCTGTTTTTCGTGGTCGTTCGGGCGCGCCTGTCGGTGGACGACCCTGGGAAGATGCAGCACCTGATGGAGGAGATCGATTCGTTCGTCACCAAGCAGAGCCACGAAGTGATTGGCCACGGATACGAGCGATACGTAGGCTACCTGACGGTCTTGGGTATCTTTATTCTGCTGGGATGTCTGCTGGGTGTCGTACCCGGGTTTGAATCGCCGACCGCGATTCCATCGGTACCGCTGGGTTGCGCGCTGGTCACCTGGTTCTATTACCATTTCCAGGGCGTACGCTCGAACGGTTTCGCCTACGTAAAGAATTTTATGGGTCCAGAACCGTGGCTGGCGATCCTGCTATTTCCGATTGAAGATATTCAGCCATCTGGCGCGAATCCTTTCGCTCACCATCCGTCTTTACGCCAATATGTTCGCCAGCGATCTGGTGACCCTGGTGTTCTTCTCCTTGGTTCCGCTGGCCTGCCGGTCGTGTTCATCCTGCTGCACATTGGCGTATCGGTGATTCAGACTTATATTTTTGTGCTGCTGGCGACGGTGTACATCGGGGAAGCGGTGGCGCACGAGCATTAGAGAGGCAGCAATTAGCAACTAGCCTGTTCTCAGTAAGTGAATGCAAGGCCTCTCACCATCACAACGGAGGAATCGAAGAAGCGGTAGCCATGCTTAGCAAGCGTGATCAGTTGCCAAAGATCAAGACTAACTGCTAGTTGCTAATTGCTAGCTGCTATTTCAAGTTTGCTGTCAGCGTGAGGGCGTCAGCTCGGTGAACGCCAACCACCCACTGGCAGCGATTCATAAGGAGAAAGAAATGAACAAACTGATGACCGCATTCTTTTCGCTGGGAGCCATCATGCTAATGGCCATGCCAGCGTACGCGCAGGGCGGAAGCGCCGCTGCTCCGGCGACCAATTGGGTCCCCATAGCCTCTGGGTTCGGCATGGCCATTGCCGCCGGATTGGCTGCACTTGGCCAGGGCCGAGTCGGCGGCGCCGCCTGCGAAGCGATGGCGCGCAATCCTGCTGCCCGGCCGGCTGTCCAGCTTGCCCTGATTCTGGGCCTCGCCTTCATCGAGTCTCTGGTGCTGTTTACCCTGGTGATCATCTTCGTTAAGGTGGTTTAGTTTTCGCGAGCAACGATATTTGTATCGCCCCGTCTCCGGATGGGGCCTTTTTATTTGGTGAAATTGACGGCTCGCCTCTCACATTGTCATTAGGAGCGAAGCGAAGAATCTGCTGTTGTTTGCTTCCTCGAATGGCGGCCGGAAAGAAGCCGCGAGCCCTCACCGCCTGAAGGTCGTTCGTGATGACAATTTATTGATAGGGAAACCAGCCACTCGGCAGCGGTTAGGACAGATTGTGAAGATACGCTCTAGCCTGATGTCAGCGACTAGCGTAAACACTATTTGGCGATTGTTATGGTAGGAGTGTTGGACTACGAGAACGTGACCAAAGACTATGGCGTGCCCTGGTCGCGCCGGCGGGTGCGCGCACTTGACGGCTTCACTCTCTCGCTTGAGCGGGGAGAGATATTCGGCTTCCTCGGGCCAAATGGGGCAGGGAAGACCACGGCCATTCACTTAGCGCTCGGATTCATGCAACCCTCGTCAGGTGCGGGGCAATTGCTGGCGCAACCCTTTGGCAACGCGCCCACGCGGGCGAGGGTAGGATTTCTGGCGGAGAACGTGGCTCTGTATCACCGCCCCGCCGGGAAACTGCTGCGGTTTTACGGTGCGCTTAACCGCATGCGCGAACCGCAATTGCGGGATCGATGCCACGAGGTGCTGCGCCAAGTCGAACTCGACCTCGAGGCCGGGCGCAATGTGAGTAAGTTCTCCCGCGGCATGCAGCAGCGTATCGGACTGGCGCAGGCACTGATCAATGATCCCGAGCTGCTGATTCTTGACGAGCCGACTTCGGCGCTCGATCCTCTGGCGCGGGTTTCGATGCGAGAGCTGTTGCTGGAAGCCAACCGCGCCGGCAAAACTATCTTCCTGAGCTCGCATCTGCTGTCGGAAATCGAACTGATCTGCCATCGCGTCGGCATTCTGAACAAAGGACGGCTGGTGAAAGTGGGTCGGACTGCGGAATTACTGGTATCGCGTGACCGTTACGAGGTAACCGTGCGCGGAATAACTGCGGACAGATTCGAGAATTCGCAACTTCGCGATGGGCAGGTTGTGTTCACCGTCCCAGTGGCCTTACAACGTCAGGCCCTGGAACGAGTGTGGGCGCTGGGTGGGGAAGTGCTCAGCGTCAATCCTGTGCGGCGCACCCTGGAAGAGGTGTTCGTCTCGTGGACCGAGGGTGAACGGGGATGATGGCCACCTGGTCGATCGCACGCAACTTCCTGCGCGAAAACCGCTGGCCGGTGCTGATTCTTTTCGCCTGGATGGTGTTTACCGCGGTGGTGACCGCAGGCTTCGGCCACGAGCGCGTGTTACCGTACGACGTGATTTTTTTCGTGCAGCAGCAGGCGGTGTATATCTGCGCATTCGGCGCGTTCCTCGCGGCCAATGCCATCCATAACGAACGCAAGTCGCGGCGCATTCTGCTGGTGTTGTCGAAGGCCGTCAGCCGGGGAGAATACCTGCTCGCTATGTTGATCGGTACGTTGACGATGACCGTTGTTTATGCCGTGCTCTTCATGGCTTGTTGCAGTTGGCTTGCACACCGCGCGGGACTGCCGACCGACGGAGTATGGTCAATAGCCGTGTTAGTGGTGGCAGCGTCGGCTATAACGGCTGCGGTCGGCTTGTTCTTTTCCACGTTCTTGAATCCCTACCTTGCGATTGCGCTCACCGTAATAATCTTCGGGGCGCCCGCGATGGCGCATGCCGAACGGCAGCCGTGGTTCCGGCTGATTCCGGGCTTCCCGCTGCTGCTCGACGTTCTGCATTTCCGCTTTCGCGCCGGATGGATCATAGACTGGGGCGCGGTGGTCATTGCGATGCTCGAAGCCGCGTTGTTTTGGGGATTGGCGGTGGTGGTGTTCGCCTACCGGGACATTGCGATCCCGGTCGAGTGAAGACTTCACCACAGAGACACAGAGCACGGACCATTTCGGTTCTGGAGCCCGCAGAAAGCAAACGCGCCGCCGGCATAACTACCTTGCGACCGACACTACCATTGACCTGTGGTGGCGATGAAGTCATCGTCACGTCGTTGCAAGGTCGGACGATCGTCGCCATCCTTGCCGGGTTGGCCCTTATCGCTGTCGGCGGTTTGAGTGCGCCGTAGTGTCGGCTTGGCGGTGTCGTTCTGTTCGATGCCCTTCTTGCGGTTCTCCAGCGCTGCCAGCCGGGATTTCACATCGTTGAACTCTGAGGTGTTGACGATGTATTCCGGACGCGAGGGGAGAATTTGGCGTATCTCCTGCTGCGTCTTGAGAATTCGATCGGGTGTCTGGGGATGGCTGGCGAACGCCTTGGCGAGCGTACCGGGCTTAGTTTTTTCCTGCGCCTTGATCTTCTCAAAGAAGGAGACGAAAGCTTGCGGGTCGTACCCAGCCTTGTACATGTACTGCACGCCGAGATAATCGGCTTCGGCTTCGAAGCCGCGCGAGAACTTCATAAAGGTCAGCGGCAGCGCCAGATTCAAGGCCATACTGGCAGCTTCATACACGCCCCAACTCCCCACGAAGATCAGCGGAATCGAAGCCATGTTCGCATAGTTGGCGCGGGTCATTTCGCGCGTCGCATGGCGGGCCGCAACGTGCGCAATCTCATGTGCCATTACGCCGGCCAGTTCGGCTTCATCGTCCGCGGCTAGAATGAGGCCACTGTTGACGTAGAAGAAGCCGCCCGGCAAGGCGAAGGCGTTGATGTCGTCGGAGTCGATAACCTTAATGGTAAAGGGGACCTTGGCGTCGGAGTTGCGTACCAGGTTCTGTCCGATGCGGTTCACGTACTCAACCACGACCGGGTCCTGGATCATCCGGGCGCTTGACTCGACCATCATGGCGTACTGCTTGCCCATCTTGATCTCGCTGTCGTACCCATACCAATCCCCGATACCTTTGCCTGAGCCGACCTTGCGATTGCCGATGTCATCGATGTCGTTCTTGCCCTTGTCGTGGGTCTCCTTCGGCGCATCCTGCGTCGATGCCGAGGGCGACGCGCTACTGGCGGGAGCATTTGTGCCGGCGTTCGCATCTGCCGTAGGCTGAGTTTGAGCTTGCGTATTGCTTGGTACCTGCTGCGCTGCAGGTGTCTGAGTTTGCGTGGTGTTCTGCGCGAAGCCAGGAACAGCGAGGAGGAGGCTCAGCAGCATTGCGGTTGCAACAGCGAGAGGGCGTGACTTCATGGGAAACTCCAGTGCCGAACGCTGAGCCACCTGGCCGGGGTGGTACTTGCGCTCATTATAAACTTGGAGCCACTTTGTAGCACGTTGGATTCCCAGAAATCTCGCCAGACACAAAGATTTTGCAAACGGGTTAAAATAAGCGGTTCGTCCCAGGAGGAGGTCATTTTGGAGACGGCTGGGTCAACAGATCGGGCGACCGGTAGGGTTTCGGTGCTGCAGTTCATCGATGGGCTGCGTAAGCTCAAGCAGGGTGCCTTCACCGAGGTCCACGGAACCCTGCAATATCTGCGAGAGAATTCGGTTGATTCCGACTCCCTTAAGCCGTACCTCTTCTGGAATCCCCGGCACTACACTCGCAACCTGATCGACAAGACCGATCTTTATGAGTTGCTGGCGATCTGCTGGGAGGTCGGCATGTGCAGTTCGATCCACAATCACCAAGGGCAAAATTGCTGGATGGCCGCGCCGATAGGGCGGCTTGCGGTGCACAACTTCCGCCTTCTCTCCGAGGACCTCGCTGCCCATCGCTGCCACATTGTCCCCACCAATGTCGTCGAGATCACCCCGGCGAATCCGGTAGCAGTGGATCCGCTGAATCCGGTGCATGACGTTCGCAATCCGCGCGAGTGGGGACAGCGCGCCGTGAGTCTGCACATTTACTCGCGCCCCTTCAATTCCTGCATTGTCTATTCGGTGGAACAAGGCAGCTGCGGTGAGATTGGACTGAATTATACGTCGATGTACGGGAAGTTGCTGTAGAGCCGTAATCAGCTTTTCTGGATGCGACCTGGTTGAGTCTCCAATTGCGAGCCTCGACGATCAGGACATGACAGCGTAGAGTGCGGATGATCTTTGCATTCATTCATTGGGCGGGACTAAGTCAGACCAGGCTCGCATCAATTCACAATGTTGTGCGAGGTGGGAGATGAGAAAACTTCCTGCTGTCGAAGAAGCCAGGTCAATCATGACGGAGGGAACGGAATGGGGCGTCTGGAAGTGGCTACTGGAAAAGAGACGAGTGCGGGCGATCGCCGATGAAGCCAGGGCCGCTCTTGATGAATTCGAGATGAAGGTCAAGGCGACATGGAGTGACGATTTGAAGATTGCCTACAATCAACTGCTGTCGCAAAACGGCGACGCTAAACAATCGCGGCAGAAAGCGAAATCAGGGAAAAAGGAAGAAGCCCCGAAGATCGATTCCAAAGCCATGGCCGCAGTCAAGCGGGTGAAGGAAGCAGATGACGACGCGTACAACGCTCACGAGGATGCGGAAGATCTTTTCGCCGAAGCCGAGAAGCGAATGAGCACCAGCGGGGCCCGCGAAGCCGCTCGCAAGGCCCTGGAAGCCTACGATTTGCATGAGGCGGCCATTCGTAAGGCGGAAGCGCTCGCCCACGCCAAGTAATCGCTCGCCAGTTTCCCAAAAACACGACAGACCCGCGTTTGGGAGAGTCTTCGACTTCTCTCCGCAGCTTTCTTCTAACTTAATACACGGCCAAAACTAGGAGTTTTTCCAGTGGCGCTCCCGCGTTGGGGGGAGTAATTATGAAAGGCGCGTCGCCGGCGCGCTCGCCGAACCTGGCGGTCCTGCACACGGAGGTATGGAGTGGCAAAGAAAGAGAAGAAAGATAAAGGTAAGAAAGACAAAATTAAGTCATCGCAGATCAAAACGCCCGACTCGCAGACCGTGGCGCCGGGACAAGCCTATGCCGACGGCACGCCCCTTGATCGAGTGCAATATTTGGAGGCCAAGCTCATTCTGAAACCCGACCGCTTCACTTCGGTGCAGGCCTTTCGCGATTTTGGAAAAATCGTGCAACGTACGGCGAAGAAGGTCGGCGTCGGTTTTATCGCGGACGAGAAGGCCGGACTGCGACCCGAAGTCAGGGAGATTGTGTTTGGCGACACACCCGACTTTCGTCTGTACAACAATGCCTTCATCCTGCGGCGCCGAATCAGCTATGTAGATGGCTTTCCAGTCGGCGATCCCGAAATCGTGTTCAAGTTTAGACATCCGGATGAGCAGGCGGCGACGACCATGGATGTTCGTCCCAAGATTGCCGGAGCCTATCGGATAAAGTTCAAAGCCGAAGCCCTCCCGCTGAAGGACCAGCTCGGCGGATATCGCATTCTGTACTCGCATAATTGCCAGTTTGGATTGAGCCAAATGCACGAGGCGGACCGGACCTCGATGGCCACTCTGGTGAGAGTCTTTCCGGCGCTCGCCGCTATCAAGGGGGATGATAACGAGAGAATAAGTCTGGTGAACGAAGGCATTGTGGAAGAGGTGCTGCTGCCACTTGGGCAACTGGATTTCGGTAAAGGGCTGCTGGGCAAATGTGACATCGGATTGTGGCGCACCCGCGGCGAGCACAAATCTCTGGTGGGAGAGTTTGCTTTCCAGGTCAAGTTTGATCGCAGAGAGAAAATAAGCGAGAAGCAGAAGAAACTGGCGGCACAGTTCTACGTCACTCTGCAGGAGGACGTGCAGGATTGGCTTGCACTGGGCGTGACTAAGACGGCCATGGTGTACCGTCTCAAAGGTAATGCCCCACAAAGCCATGAGTAGCGCTGCCCAACCTGCTGGCCAGACGTTGTCCGTGGATTCGGGGCCGAGGTCTCGATAGGCCATCTTGCCGGCTGGTTGCTGCTGCATGTCGAAAGGCGCCGTCACTAGAACGGAACCGCCGCAATTGCGGTTGTCGTCATGTTGATATGGCTGCCGTACAAGATCAACCCTGCGCGGTTGGTGCTGGGCGGGCCGCGACGCGGGGTGGTCTCGTTCATTTCCAAACAATGCCGTTTCCCGACGTTCAAGCGCTTCACGGCAGAGGTCTGACCTATATAGGCGCTGCCAACATGGACGCATGAGGGAAGTGTGGATTCGTAACTCATGACAGTGAGTCCCCGATAAGAGGATGCGCCCGTTATTCAAGCTCGTGTGGTGGGCTGCCATCGCAGCCGGGGCGCTGCCAGCGCTCAGCGCTCAGGATCTCTCTCCACGTGCATACGTAATAACGCCAATCCATTCCAACGCGATTACCCTGACGTATTCTTTCTATAGCGGTGGTCTTTCTTTTAATGGCGCACTTCCAATTACCGACGCAACCGGAAAATACAGTGTCCCAATATTTACCTACTATCATTCGTTCAATTTCTTCGGTCGCTCGGCCAACGTCAACGCGTCGTTGCCCTATGCGGTCGGAACCTTCCAAGGGAAGTTGCTGGGGAATCAGAAGCAGCTTTACCGCTCTGGCCTCCTGGATTCTACTTTTCGCCTGTCCGTGAATCTCAAGGGTGGTCCGGCCATTCCGCCCAAGGACTTTATGAAATGGAAGCAAAAGACTTTGCTGGGTGTCAGTCTTAAGGTGGTGGCTCCCACGGGTCAATACGACCCCACGAAACTGATCAACTGGGGCATCAACCGCTGGGCGTTCAAACCGGAATTTGGTTATTCCGAACGATGGGGCCACTGGCTGCTCGATGGCTACGCCGGAGTCTGGTTCTACACCACCAATCCCCAGTACTATTCGCCCCCGCAACCCAAGCCTCAGACGGAAGCCCCCATCGGCTCCTTCGAAGGTCACTTGAGCTATGACATCAAGCCACGGTTTTGGTTCTCGCTAGACGGCAATTTCTGGTTCGGTGGCGTCACCAGCTTGAGCGGCCTAACCAATCCAAACACCCGCCAGACGAGCTCGCGGATCGGAGTGACCGGCGCGGTTCCCGTGACCAAACATCAATCGTTGAAGGTCAGCTACAACACCGGCACATACATCCGCTTTGGTGGAGATTACGAGAATCTCTCCGTCGCATGGCAGTATTCCTGGCTGGGAAGACCAAAGTAGTTAGCGAGGCCGCAATGGTTTTATCGACCGGAGATGACCAATTCCCTGGCTTGAGGCCCGCAATCCTTGAACTATTCCTTGCCCACCATGCGGGAGCCAAATCTTGGGGAAAACAGTCCGAGCTTGAGAAGTCGGCCTCGGCCAAACGAAGCTCATATAAACTATTGAAATTAAATAATTTATGGCGGAGAGACAGGGATTCGAACCCTGGATACCCTTTCGAGTATACACGCTTTCCAAGCGTGCGCCTTCAGCCACTCGGCCATCTCTCCGTTGGGAAGTGCGTCTTGCGGAGACGCCCAAACCAGAGCGTCGTTTCATTGTAACGTATTGCCAGGCGCGGGAAGTCGGACGGCGGGGTCTACTCCCTCACTCGCCTTCCTTCAGTTGCTGGGCCAAGTAATTCGCCATTCCCATCTCGCTGATGGCGTGCAGTTGGCCTTCGAGCCAGTCGATGTGATGCTCTTCGTCGCTCAAAATCTTTTCGGCGAGGTCGCGCGAGCCTCCGTCGTTAGCGGCTGTACAAAGCTTAATACCATCATTCAGGCGCTTGACGGCATCGTATTCGAGTTGGAGGTCGTTCTTGAACTGGGCCTCCACGGTGGCCCCAATATTGATTTTGAAGTAGTCGCTCATGTTAGGAGTGCCGTCGAGAAATAGAATTCTCTCCATGCACTTTTCGGCATGCACCATCTCTTCGATCGATTCCTTCTTCGCCAGCTTGGCGAGCCGCTTGTAGCCCCAGTTTTCGCACATTTCCGCGTGCAGAAAGTACTGATTAATAGCTGTTAATTCCGCCTTTAACACCTGGTTTAAGAAAGCAATAACTTTGGGATCGCCTTTCATTTCGCCTCACGAAACTTAAGAAGTGAACGCAGTTCGGCCCAGCCATGCGGAACAAGAATGCGCTTCGCTGGAACGCTCCATTGTAGTCCGCTGGCAGTAATATCGCTACGAGAGATTCGACGGGCCTTCTTGTCAGAACTCACTTTTCTGCAATCATGTACTGCTCAAACTTGCCGTCAGGCATTTCATAGATGATGATGACCAGATTCTTGCTGGGGTACTTTACTTCATAGATCCGCGCTGTCATTCCACCGCGGCTGGAGACGTTGCTCTGGACGAAATTCTGTGGAGCGCCCAACGGACCAAGGCTGCTGGCGTAATCCTTGAGCGCCTGCTCGGTGAAATAAGCATTGGCGTTGTCGGTAAACAGCGAGCGGTCGATCTTGCCCTGCTGCAATCCGTCGTACACCTTGCGGATGAGCGCATCCTGCTTCGGATCTTGAGAGTTCTCGGCCTGAAGCATCGCCGCCCTCACCTGGCTTCCGATTTCTGAAGCCGCCTCCGCCGCGTCCTGATTGGTAAGCACGACGACCGCAATCCTGTCGTCCGGCATAACGATGTTCTCGGCGGTAAATCCCGATACTTCGCCGCTATGCTCCAGCACCCGGTGGCCGCCTATGCTCATGACTTGAACGCCCAAACCGTAGCGCGTGCCCACTCCATTCTTCAGCAACACCTCGGTTTCCATTTCATGATAAGAAGCTGGCTTAAGCACCGTCTCCTTTATCATCGAGATGTCCCAGGTCGCCAGGTCCTCGGCGGTCATTGCGAGTTCGCCGGCGGCGAACATCCAACCTTTGCCTTCCTTGGGCGCGGGATGCAGCGGCCCCAGCGCATAACGAAAATAGCCGCCCGGATCGGTGGGAGGAAGCTTGTTCCGATTGGTGTCGGCCACGCTCTTCATGCCCAGTGGAGTGAAGACACGTTGGCCGAGCAGCTGTAGTAGCGGCTCGCCGGAAACCTTCTCCACAATCACTCCCGCAATCACGTAATTGGTATTGCTGTACTGCCACTTTGTGCCGGGATCAAAATCCAGCGGCTTGCGGGCCCAGCGATCCATGATCCCGTCGGCGGTGATCGGTTGCAGCATCAATGGCGGAACGTAATCTTGCGGCCAGAAATCCTGATAACCGGAGGTATGCGACAGCAATTCGCGAATCGTGACTTCATTTCCCCGCGTCAAGCCAGGAACGTACTTCGAGACGGGATCGTCGAGCGACAACTTGCCTTCCTCGGCCAGCATGAGAATTGCCGCAGCCGTAAACTGCTTGCTAATTGAGCCGATGCTGTAGCGCATTGGCGGCTGCGCGGGTGCATGCGGATCGAGTCGCGCATCGCCGTAGGCTTGTGCGTAGGCAATCTTGCCGTCTTGGACAATAGCCAGAGAAGCGCTGGGAACACCGGTCGTCTGCAACACATGGTGCGCGATGTCGTCAATCTTGTTGCGCAAATCCAGAGCAAGGGGCGGGACTGTTTGCGCGAAGCACGACGGAATAATGCCAAGGACAAGAGCAACCACAAACGATATCGAGCGTATCCGGGAGGTGGAATTTAGACGGATCATTATTGCCTCGGAACGAAAGTTTTGAACAAAATACCCTAACGCAACTCTCTCATAGCCACAACCCTGCAGGTCCTTTGCGCTTTGCCATGCCGGCCGGAATCCTCGACGCGGGAGCGAAGATCCACCCTAATGTCAGAGCATAAGCTCGAGGGCTTGCGCGTCGCTCTCCTGGCGACCGATCTAATTACCAGACTCTACCCCGCGAAGATACTTGCACGACTTGCCCTCGATGGCCCAAACTGCTGACGTGCAGTTTAACCTCCGCGACTACCGCGCTGGCGACTTCGAGCGCTTGTGGCAAATTGACCAACTGTGTTTTCCGCAAGGCATCTCTTACACCCAGATGGAATTGAGCGGGTTCATAACCCGGCGCAACGCAATTACCCTGGTAGCCGATTTTGACGAATCATATTCTAACCACCAGGAGCTTCCCATCCTTGCAGTTCAACCCGCGGAAGGGCCGAAATCGCGGGTGCTTGCAGCGGAGCTCCGTGAAACTCCCGCCTGCACAAACCAAACTGCCGGGTTCATCATCGCTCATGCCATCCGGGGAAAAACGGGACGCATTCTGACCCTCGACATCGTTCCCACTGCGCGCCGGCTGGGACTGGCGTCGCTGCTGATGGACGAATGCGAGCGCCGGCTGCGCTCGTTGAGCTGCCAGGAGATATATCTGGAAACAGCCGTCAACAACGAACCGGCTTTGCGGCTCTATCGCAAGTATGGGTATCGGATATTGCGGACACTGCCCGACTATTATGCCAGCCACTCGCTGGATGCGTTTCTAATGGGAAAATCCCTGTAGCAATTGCCAGAACAAAAGGCGCCTCGGGAGGCGCCTTGGTTGGGGTTAAGCGATGGTTGTAAGTTAAGCGACTTTGCGATCTTCGTCAGTTTCAAGCCGATCTTGGTCAACGTGTCTGCGCTGTGGGTCCTCGCTTCTTGTTTTGTCAGTCGCGTCGCGGGCAGCATCCTTCACTTTTCCCCAGGTGTTCTCGGCTTTGCCTTTCACCTGCTGTGCGGCTCCTTCGGCCTGAGTTTTGCTGTCCCCGGTCCATTCACCCACCTGGCGCTTGGCGCGGCCAGCGGCGTCATCAATCTTGCCTTTCACGCGGTCCTTGTCCATTCCTTCACCTCCGTAGTTGACAAACCCCTGAAATTTGGCTGAAGCATGCGATGGCAGCCCCAAACGATCAATAATCTGCTGTGCGTCGCCGTGCTTCTAAACTGCCGTTCTCCGTCCGGAAATTAGCTGGAAAATCAATGCTATAACCGCGAGAACCAGCAGAATGTGAATGAATCCTCCCAGCGTGTAGCTGGTTACTACTCCTAGCAGCCACAGCACCAACAGAACCACAAATAGAGTCCAAAGCATATGTTCATCCCTTCGATCTTTTGCTAACGCTCGTACTACTTGAGCTACTAGATTGGAAGTCAATCCTGTGTCTGAGGGTTGTGAGGACACCATTAAATTCTGCCTGACATTTACCAGCTAAAATTGGCGCTCCTGGGCAACCCTTAATCGCCACCTTGCTGCCACTCTGTTATCCTCTGCGCATTACCATGAAAGTTGCGATTCAGGGAGAACTCGGTTCGTTCAGTCATGAAGCCTTAGGCAACATGTTGCCGAGTGCGACCGTGGTCCCGTGCGCTCGGTCGGCGGAGGTGTTCGACCAGGTTGAGCACGGCCTAGTGCAAGCTGCGGTGATTCCTATCGAAAATTCGCTCGCTGGATCGGTAGCCGAGCATTTCGATCTGTTGCTCAGTCGTGAGGTCTTTGTCCATCGCGAGTTCTATTTGCGGATCCGGCACAACCTGATTGCTATGCCAAGTGTGCAGCAGAATGCGATACGGCAAGTATTCTCGCATCCGGTGGCGCTTGACCAATGCCGCAATTTCTTTCGCTCGCATCCTCGAATCCAAGCGGTGCCGTTCTACGATACCGCCGGCAGCGTTCGCCACATCGTCGCGGAAGCGCTACACGACGCTGCGGCGATCGCTCCGAGACAAGCGGCGAGGCAGTATGGAGGGCGCCTGCTGCAGGCCGGAATTGAAGACGACCAGCAGAACTACACGCGCTTTCTGCTAATCAGCAAGTCTCAGAAGATCGGCAAAGGCGCCAATAAGACGTCGATTGGTTTCGCCCTGAAGAATGTAGCCGGTGTACTCTTCAAGGCGCTCAGCGTCTTTGCCCTTCGCGACATTAATCTAACTAAGATCGAATCGCGTCCGCTCCGCGGCCACCCTTGGGAATACGTTTTCTTCGTGGACTTTCTGCGCGGCGATGACGAGGCGGCCCGCAATGCGCTGCGTCATCTGGCAGAGATTGCAGAATTCGTAAAGATACTGGGAGTGTATCCGGCGGCCAACCCCAGAGCCGGGTAAGGCGTGACATTCTTTCTTTGCCGGCCTATCTCCCACATTTAGCAAGGCGAGTTGCCCCTTGCGCTCATGGCGGTTGTAGGCTGTCCGTCGCTTATTTACAATCCACTGCGCTTGGAAAGTAAGGCGCGGGAATGATGCAGACCCTCAGGAGAGCCGGGATTGCAGCCGATATGGTATTTGGGCGAAGCGACGTGATGGTGGCGCAGTATTCGTACTGCCTCCGGGAACCACATTGAGCTTCGCCCGGCAAATGGGGTCTGCATCTTTTATAGAGGGCCCCTCATCTAAAGCTTGAGTGTAATAGACTCAAGGAGTCATATGTCTAACGAAATAAAAGATTTAAAGGTAACTGATCCGGAACTCCGCGACGACGCGTCGTCAGCCCGTACGCTGCCGGTACTCCCGGTGCGCGACACCGTGTTGTTTCCGCACGCGGTGTTGCCACTGACCGTTGGCCGGGAAAGTTCGGTTCAATTGATCAACTCCCTGGGTGAAGACAAAACCATAGTAGTTGTGGCACAGCGCGAAGCGCGCGTGGATTCGCCGCAACCTACTGACTTGTATGGGGTGGGAAGCCTCGCGGTCGTGCACAAAGTAGTGCGCATGCCAAACCAAAGCCTGTTTGTTTTTGCCGAAGGTCTGGAGCGCGTGAAAATCACCGAGTACACCCAGTTGACTCCCTTCCTGCACGCAGCCGTCGAGACCATTGCCGAGGTTCCGGTCCCCAAGAGTGCGGGAATCGAGGCTCTGCAGCGAAATGTTTTGACACTATTCCAACAGATTGTGGCCGGCTCGCCAACGCTTTCGGATGAACTCTCCACGGTGGCAGCCAACATCGATGACGCTGGCCGGATGGTTGATTTTATCGCCTCCTCCTTGCCGTCACTGTCGACGCGCGACAAACAGGACGTGCTGGAGACCCCCGACGTCAATGTGCGCCTCGAAAAGATCAACCAGCACTTAGCCAAGGAACTGGAGGTCCAGCAACTGCGCAATAAGATCCAGAGCGAAGTGCAGGACCGCGTGCAGCAGACGCAGCGCGAGTACTACCTGCGCGAGCAAATGAAGGCCATCCAGAAAGAACTGGGCGAGCAAGACGAAACCACGCGCGACGCGGAAGAGCTGCGGCAGAAAATTGAATCGGCCGGCATGCCCGACGACGTGAAGAAAGAGGCCTTGAAGGAACTGGGGCGACTGGCCCGCATGTCGCCGATGGCTGCCGATTATGGGCTTACGCGCAACTACATCGAGTGGCTGGCGGTGCTTCCTTGGCAGAAATCCTCCGGCGTGGAAGTAGACATTCTGAAGGCCAAGGAGATCCTCGATTCCGACCATTATGATCTGGAGAAGGTGAAGAACCGGATTCTGGATTACCTGTCGGTGCGCCGACTAAAGCCCAATATGAAGGGCCCGATCCTGTGCTTCGTGGGGCCGCCGGGAGTGGGGAAGACCTCGCTGGGCAAGTCCATCGCACGCGCCCTGGGACGTAAGTTCGTGCGCTTGTCGCTGGGCGGTGTGCACGACGAGGCCGAGGTCCGCGGACATCGCCGCACCTACATTGGCGCTTTGCCGGGGCAGATTATGCAGGGCATCCGCCGGGCGGAGACCAACGATCCGGTTTTCATGCTCGACGAAATTGACAAGGTGGGGCGCGACTTTCGCGGCGATCCGGCGTCGGCTTTGCTCGAGGCGCTCGATCCGGAGCAGAATTTCAGCTTCCGCGATAACTACCTCGACGTGCCGTTCGATTTGTCGAAGGTGCTGTTTATCACCACCGCGAACATGCTCGATCCGATCGCCGATCCACTACGTGATCGCATGGAGATCATTGAACTGCAGGGCTACACGGAAGAAGAAAAGGTACACATCGCATTTCAGTACCTGATTCCGCGCCAGATCGAGGAGAACGGAATTAACGGCGATCAGATCGTGTTTCCCGAGGAAACGATCCGCTTTATCATTCGCCACTATACCCGCGAAGCCGGTGTTCGCAGCCTGGAGCGCACCATCGGCACCATCTGCCGCAAGCAGGCGCGTCGTATCGCCGAAGGCAAGCACGACAAGCTGGTGGTGACGCCGGAGCTGGTGCAGCATCATGACATGCTCGGCGGGATGAAGATCCGCACCGAGGGCGAAATTGCCGAGCGCACCAAGCGATCGGGCGTGGCTGTGGGCCTGGCGTGGACGCCGACCGGCGGCGACATCCTCTTCATCGAGGCCAACAAGATGAAGGGCAAAGGTGGATTCACCATGACCGGCCAGCTCGGCCAGGTTATGCAGGAATCCATGCAGGCAGCGCTGACGTGGGTGCGTTCGAATGCGAAGGAGCTTGGCATCGACGAAGGGTTCTTCGCCGACCACGACATTCACATCCACGTGCCGGCGGGGGCCATTCCGAAGGACGGACCTTCGGCCGGCGTGACCATGGCCACGGCCTTGGTCTCGCTGCTTACCGACCGTGCGGTTCGCCCGCTGACCGCGATGACCGGCGAAATCACCTTGAGCGGAAACGTGCTGCCCATAGGCGGCATCAAGGAGAAGACACTGGCGGCAAAACGCGCAGGCGTGACCGATATTATTCTGCCGGCCGACAATCGTCAGAATGTTGAGGAAGACTTGACCCCCGAGCAGCTCCAGGGCCTCGAGCATGCATTATGTCAAGACCATTCAGGAGCTGCTCGACATTGCCCTGCCCACCTCGCGCGCCGAGGTCAAGCAAGACGAACAACTTCGCGAGCAGGTGCTCAGTTCGGTTCCGGTCGGATAATACTGACGTGCTCCGCGCAGCGTATCGAACCTGATCGCTGCCATAGGAGCTAGCGCAGCGCAACAAAGGGCTGTCCAAACGGATGGTCCTTTTGTTTGCGCGCCATGCACAACTTTGGGAGCCTGCTGGACGTGCCCCCTTTGTCCCGTACAATAATCTCCATCGTCATCTGCTCGCCATGACCCAGGCCAGTCAGTGCCGTTCTGCATGAAGAGGATCCTGAGCATTCTGCTGTGTGCGCTGCCGCTCTTTGCCCAGAGCAAGACCGGCGAATTGCGGCTACGAGTGACGGACCCTGCCGGACTTGGTTTGAACAGTTCCGTCGAGTTGGTGAGCGAATCCAATCAGTTTCGGCAAGCATTTCGCACCGATGAAGCCGGCGCGCTTGACGCCCAGCGTCTGCCCTTCGGAATGTACCGGCTGGAGGTGAAATGCGAAGGCTTCGCTCCGGTTTCGCAATCGCTGGAAATTCGTTCCGTCGTTCCGCGGGAACTGAAAGTCACGCTCAGCGTGGCGGGCGTGAACACATCGGTCCAGGTCAGCGACCAGGACACGCTTATCGACCCCGACCGGGTTGGAACCGTCAATCAGATTGGCTCGCAGGCGATTGCGGATCGAGCGACATCTCTGCCCGGGCGTTCCTTGCAGGACCTGGTGAACTCGCAGCCGGGATGGCTTTATGAAGGCAATGCGGTCCTGCATCCGCGCGGATCGGAGTACCAGACGCAATTTGTTGTGAACGGATTTCCGCTTACGGACAACCGTTCTCCGGGCTCCGGAGTTGAGATTGAAGCGGACAATGTCGAGTCGATGAGCGTCTATACCGCCGGGATTCCGGCCGAGTACGGACGCAAGATGGGCGGAGTCGTCGAGGTCAATACGGCGAGGGATAGCCGGGAAGGCTTCCACGGTCAGGTGGTGTTGTCGGGAGGCAGCTTCGATACGGCCGGCGGATATACCATGCTGCAATATCTGTCCGGAAAAAATCTGTTTGGGGTCAGCGCCAGCGGCGCGATGACCAGCTATTATCTGAGTCCTCCGGTGCCCCAAAACTTCACCAACACGGGAACTACCGGAGACTTCGCCGGCCTATACGAGCGCGACTTCACGCCGAGCGATCGGCTGACTTTAATGTTCCGTCACGAGTTGGCTCGCTACAAGGTACCCAACGAGCAGGTCCAGCAGATTGCAGGCCAGCGACAGGATGGCGACAACTTCGAGAATATGGGGCTCGCCTCCTATCGGCATATTTTCTCCTCGAATATTGTGGGCAATATGGGAGTGATGGTTCGCGATAATTCCACCGGCCTGTCGTCAAATCTTTTGTCCACGCCTATTATTGCGTTCCAACGCGACCACTTTACCGAGGAATACTTCAAAGGGACGATTTCCATTCATCACGGCAATCAGGAGTGGAAGGCGGGGGTAGAATCGGACAATACTTTCCTCCACGAACACTTCGCCGACGTAATCACCGATCCGTCGCAGTTCGACCCGGGCACGCCCACCAGGTTCAGCTTTGCGGGTAATAGGCCTGACCTGGAGCAATCCGCCTTCGTCCAGGATTTGATTCGTCTTGGTGCTTGGACCATTAGTGCCGGCCTTCGCTGGGACCACTACCAGGTGATCGTCAATCAAAATGCAGTGAGTCCTCGCCTGGGAATTTCGCGCTACTTCGCCAAGCCTCAACTACTGATCCACGCCGCTTACGACCGCGTTTTTCAGACGCCGTCGTTCAAAAACATTCTGTTGGCCAGTTCCCCGGCGGTTGTGGTGCTGAATCCCAATGTGCTGCGGGTGCCGGTAGAGCCGTCGCACGGGAACTACTACGAACTTGGCGTTACCAAAGGGTTCATGGGAAAGTTCAGCCTGGACGTGAATTCGTACCTGCGCAAGGTGAACAACTTTGCCGACGACGACCTGCTGCTCAATACTCCGGTCAGCTTCCCAATCGCGTTTCGGAGAGCCCGGATCTACGGAACCGAAGGGAAAGTTAACCTTCCGGTTTGGGGCCATTTGTCGGGGTTTGTGAGTTATTCGTATATGGTTGGCTCGGCTTACTTTCCGGTCACGGGAGGCCTTTTTCTAGGACAGTCGGCGACCAATGCGCTGACAGATTTGACCGGACGCTTCTGGGTCTCTCAGGACCAGCGCAACACTGTGCGGACACGCTTCCGCTACCAGTTTCTGCCTCGCTTGTGGGGTGCTTTCGGTGGAGAATACGGAAGCGGCCTGCCGGTTGATTTCGACGGCACCTATGAACAGGCGCTTGCGCAATACGGTCAGCAGGTGATCGATCGGGTTGATTTCAGACGCAGCCGGGTTAAGCCATCGTTTGCCTTGGATGCTTCCGTCGGAGCTGACATCTGGAAAAAAGACAACCGCGCTATGGGGGTGCAATTCGACGTCCAGAATATTAACGATGGGTTGAATCTCATAAATTTTGCCGGATTGTTCTCGGGTAATTCCGTTGCGCCACCGCGCAGCTACGCGGTGCGCCTTAAAGCGGAGTTCTAGGGCGTGTTAACACTAACTAGGTATCTGAGAGCTTCGACGATTAAAGCGAAGTTGAGGAAAGCGAGAAAGACGACGATCGAGTTTATCGAAGCGTGAGAAGATGCGGCGGAAGCCTTTGAGCCTGCGGAATAGCCGCTCGATCTCGTTGCGCCTGCGGTACATGGCTTTGTCGTATTGCCAGGGCTGCAGTCGATTGCGGTCGGGGCGGAACCACCGGAATGAAGCCGAAATCCAGAGCCAGTTGCAGAGTTTTGTTGTCCTCGTAGGCGCGGTCCATGACGAGATACAAGCGGCGCGGGCAAGGGGTCCGATGCCGCCCAGCAGTTTGCGGCCTTCGACCGCGTCGGAGGCCTGGCCCGGCGAGAGAGCGAAGGTTATGGCCGTTCGAGCATCCGCGGCAACCATATGAATCTTGGTGGTCCATCCGCCGCGGGATTTTCCGATGGCCTGCGGTCCGTTTTTTTTAAAGCCCCCGTGCCGTCGGGATGCACCTTGACGGTGGTCGAGTCCAGGCTGACGGCCTCGATCTGGATGCGCACGATCTGCTCCCGCTGCAACTGCTCGAAGACGTGATCCAACACGCCGCTCTTGGACCAGCGGTTCATGCGGGTGTAGATGGTATGCCAATTGCCGAAGCGCTTGGGCAGTCCGCGCCACTTGCAGCCGTGCTCGGCCACATACAGCAGGGCGTTGAGCAGTTGCAGGTTGTCGAGCTTCACATTGCCGCGCTGACGGGGAAGACTGGAGGCAATACGTTGGTACTGCGCTTCGGTGATCTCCATGCATCGCAGCATAACACAGAATTACGAATTAGTGTTAACACGCCCTAGAGCAGAGCTAATGTTGGTATATCTGGTCCTGAAGGGGCACGGTTTCAGAGGCTGCTGAAAAAGTCGAAACAGCGGATCCATCGCGGGCTGAAGCCCGCTCAGAATGACAAAATAATGGGCTTAACGGCGCATCTAAAGGTGCGCCCCTTCAAAAAATCCGCCGAAAGCGACTCTTCCCGCAACAGCTTCAGACGTGCCGACAGGAGCGAACAAAAGAATTGGCCTTCAGGCCCTGAGGGATTGTCCCTCAGCGGCTAAAGCCGGGCGCTCTGGTTGATTCAACGGCACGCCTGAAGGCGTGCCCCTTCAAAGCAGGACTACACCAACTGTAGTGCTGCCTTAGATTGCTCCCCTTCAGAAGTTCTCGTTCTTTGGATCGGTGGCCGCGAAGGTTGGCGGATATTCGAAGCTGCGCCCATTCGCATCGATCATGATTTTCTGCCGAGGCATCGTGTTTGCACCGTAGATATCCCGTCCCGCAACCGTCCACGGAACTTTAACCCCCACCACGGCCGCAATGGTCGGCAGCAAATCGATTGACTGTACATCTGCGTTCGATACGGCTGGCTTGGTCTGCCCGGGCAGTTTGATAAAGAGCGGTATCGCAAAGATCATGTCAGCATTGGCCTCGCTCAACACGCGTCCCGGAGCATCCGGCTTCCAGCTCACACCATGGTCAGCGGTCACGATCACCAGCGCCTGGTCATAGATGCCTGCCTCTTTCAACCTATCGAGAAACTGTCCCAACTCGCGGTCTACGAACTCGACCTGCATTTCGTAGTGGTTGCGCAGACTTTGCAGCACCTCAAGATTTCCCGCCGAGGACGGATAGAAACTGCTCGGGCTTCTGGGATGGATTGCGCCATCGGGAGTCAGCAGGTAAGGAGAATGGGGCAGCTCGTGATGCATGAACTCCAATACTGGCTTACCGCCGGACGGCGGTCCAATCTCGCTCAGAAAATCGCGGAAACGGTCCCTCTCTTCCTGCAGTTGGTCGGCCTTCAAGTCTAAGAACCGTGGACAGAGGAGCGATGCGCAACAGATAAAGATTAGCAACAGCTCGTAGCAGGTGTTTCTTATTGCTTACGCGTGCTGCATCGGGGCAGTGATATTCGGGGCTGGTGCAGAAGCGCGTCTCGTCCTCATGGATGGTAATGTTGTACTTGGGTGCGAGCAGGCGAAAGAGATTGTGAGGATACGCGGCATCCGACGGATCGTAACCTTGCGGAAAGTTCGCCGGTCACGATCACCGGAATGGCGCGAGTCGTAGCTTCTGCGTTGGCCGTTGCATTGTCGAACCATGTGCTCTCCCGCGCCAGCCTGGCGAAATTCGGAAATCGCGAAGCATCGATAGTTGCCGCTACTGTCTAGCAGAGCCGTCCTCGTGAACTCATCCAGTACAAGAATGAAGACCGGCGGGCCTGCCTTGGCCGTGGCGGCTCCGGCCTGCATCGTTGCGGCAGGAGGAGCGACTACGGGTGACACCTCACGCCATGCGCGCCATAGAAACAGGGCTGGAAACAGAACCACTACAGGCGACAGCACCAGCAGAAAGCGTTCGAACTCCGAGCGATAACGAAATACGATAGCCGCGGCGACTGCTAGCGGAACCAGAATCAGTATCGTATTGTGGTGGAAATGCGTTAATGGCGATACGTACCGCTTGTGCAGTTCGAAGAGAAATGGCGCCAGGAGCAGAAAAAATGACAGGCTGAGAAAGCCGGCAGCGAACCGGCCGTTCCAGTGCTGGATGAACGCCCATAACAAAGCAAAAAATGCTGCAGGAACAACGTTGAATACAAGCACAATCAGCAGCAAATCGCCATGCGTGACCCGGTTGAGCTGGACGAATTCTGGATTGCCAACCACCGCCTGATATACGGACTGGGCTATGGCAAAAGTCGTAAGAGTCAGCAGCCCGAGAAAGACCCTGAGGAAGCGTGTTGTTAGGGAATGAGGCATGAATGGGAGCCGGCTAGCGCAGCTCTATCTGTTCGACCCTATTTTTAGTGGGACCGTCGGGAGCGACATCGTCCAATGTCGACCGCACGCTTTTCTCGAAGGCGTCGGGACTAAGTTCATCGATCACGCGGCGCAAAGCATTTGCGCGGAGCGTTTCCCAAAGCTCTGCGTCACCGTATAGCCGGTTACACTGCTGTGCGAACGCGTCGGCGTTATTGGCCACAAGATAGTCGATTCGTCACGCCACTTCATTTGCCGCGCAATGATATCTGAGACTACCAGGGGCACCCCGAATGCGGCGGCCTCGTACGCTTTGAACGGCAAACCTGCGGCATAACGGGTTGGCGCCACAAACACCCGTGCCCTTTCGTAAAGTGGCCGCAAGTCATCCTGGGGCTCCGAGCACTTGTACGGTAGAACTATGCAGATCTCCCAGGATCTCATCGGTTCCGTAGCCCGCGATCATGAAGGTTGCTTCAGTCGCCTTGTGCACGGCCGGCCAAATTGCGCGACAGAAGTATCGAACCGAGTCGGCATTGGGATTGTCTGAACCGTGGACGCCTCCGATGAAGAGAACGCGGGCGGCGCTCCGCAAAGCTAGTGGTCGTGGGCGACGGACAGATCCGAAATCCAATCACCTGCGCTGAATGGACACCCGATTGAAGCATCGCTGTTTTGTCATCCTCGCAAACCACAACCACAGTGTCCGCCGACTTGGCGAGGGCGAATTCATCAAAACCTAGAAGCGGCTCAGTTTTAGGTTTCTCAAGTTTCGATTCTTGCCGGATTCGGTCGGAGAAAATCGCCTCCGCGTCATACACCAGTTTGTAGTGTCGAGACATTTCCCTGGACAGGTATTCGGTTAGCAGGACATGCAGGTTATGAGGGCGGCTGATCCATACCACGTCGCTGCGCGAAAATAATCGTCTATGAGGGCCGCACGATCGCCAAGGCCGTCAAGCAGCTCAATGTCTCTGGGTATGTCTGAATACTCATCGCCAAATAAAGGAAATGTGAATGTCGAACAAGTGACGTGATGGCCGAGAGCGATGAGCTGGGCACACAATGTCATTGCTTCTTGGAAAACCGGCGCCCAGAGTTCTATGCGGCACCCGATCATCGATGTAAAGTATTCGCAAGCCGCCAGAAGCGAGAGCAATACGCGCGGCGCAAATGTGCGATGGATCGGGAGCATAATGCCGCTGCAGCACCGCGCTCCACTTGTGTAGAAATTTTTTTGGTGTTCCGCCATGCGGGCCTGCGCAAGTTCATTTCCTCCCGAAGCTGCCGACTCATAATGTCGAATGACTGCCAGAGGTTCATAAATAACTTGAAAGCCTCGTCTGCCACAGGGTCATGCAATAGTCGGCATCTTCGTAGTATGCGGGGGCGAACGCGGAGCTGAATCCGCCGAGTTCGGCGAACAATTGCCGCGGCGTCAGCAAAAAGACTCCGGAGCAGTAGTCAACCGGCCGGCGAAACTCGTATTTCGTAGACTGCGGGTCATCGCCTCGTCCGTAGCCCAGGGCGCTTCCGTCAGACCACAGGATGTTGCCGGCTTCTTGCAGCGCGCCATTGGCGAGCAGTACCTTTCCCCCAACTGCACCCACCGTGGGATCCTGCGAAATTGGCGAGCGCCGTGCTGATCGCGGCTGGCTCCAGGAAGGCGTCATTATTGAAAAAACAGAGATACTCTCCCGCCAGCGCAAGCAGCAGCCTGCATGCATGCCGGGCCGAATCCGGCATTAGTTTTGTTGCGGATTATTTTCGCGCCCCGCAACCGGTCCAGCATCAGTCCAGTTTCGTCACTGGAGGCATTGTCAACCACAATCAATTCATAGCTGGCGTCCGCGTTCGCAATGAGTGACTCTAAACTGAGTAGCGACAGGTGGGCACTGTTATGCAAAACTACGACGAAAGATACCGCTGGATTCTCGACCACCGGACAGACAAGTTGTTCCTCTCCCTGGAGAAGCTGACGCAGATGCGCACGTCCCTGCTTGTCCCAGGTCTTCTGGGCGGGCCGGACGTCCGCGGGCAGTGCGCTCCACTTTCGTCCGACGATGTGATCGAAACACCAGGACCATAGTCTGCTGCCTGGCTCGAACCGGTAACGGCAACCGGGTGCACACACCCAGTACGACCCGGTGCCGATCCTCGACATTCGCGGGGCGAAATGCCCTGATCAGAGTGCGGAGCCGTTTCTTCTGGCGCCGGATGATTTTCGTCAGACTCTGCAATGGCGATCTCTACTATTCGTTGGATCTCTTCGACATTTCGCCGCAAGTACGAGCCCAGTTGCCGTTACGGCACCAGTATCTCAATTCGTGAAGTTCTCTCATCCGGTACATCCGACGCTGCCCGGCAGATTTATGCGGGCTCACGATACCCAGTCAGCATTGGAAATCCGGCCCGTACTCCTCTGGTGCGAGGGAATTCGAAGCGGCTGCTACGGAGGGCGTGGGCTTCCAAAAGCCTATCAACCCTTACCTGTTTGTGCAATTCGGCGATGAAGAGGCAGGCAATGTGCCCTCGTCGTTGGCTCTCTGGTATACCTTTCGATAAAGCCATTTTTGATTGCGGCTGGATCTGCATCGAACGAGGAATTTGTGCTAATTTCCCCATTCTTGCTGCTGGACCTGTTTGTGGTCACAGTGATGTTCGCCATCGGTCTGCGGGTCAGCCGCAGCGACCTGATGAGCGCATTGCGCAACCGCAGGCTGCTGCTGCGCTCTCTGTTGGCGAACTGCGTGGTCGTGCCCGTTCTTGGATTTCTCCTGGTCGGCGGTGCTTCCCATGGATACCGACCTGAAACTGGGATTGCTGCTGCTGGCGGCAATCCCGGGGACGCCTGTGGCGCTGCAATTTACTCGCAAAGCCAGCGGTCAGCCTGGCCCTTGCGGCAGGCATGATATTTCTTTTGACGCTGGTGAGCCTCGCCATCACGCCGCTGGCGCTGCAGGTGATGCCGCAAGCCGCCGTCGCACCACCCTAGGCCGTTGCTCCAATTGCTAGAGACGCTGGTGCTCTATCTTGCATTGCCGCTATGGGCCGGCCTGACGCTGTCGCACCGGGCCCCGCGAATCGCTTCTAGACTGGTGATGCCCTTAAACGTGCTTGCTACGGTGGCATTTCTGGTGTTGATGTGGGAGACGAGCGACTTCCGGCGCGCAGCCATGAAGTCGATGTCTCTCTATCCGCTGGCAGCCATTGTGCTGCTTATCGTGTTGGCCATGGCGGTGGGCTGGTTTCTGGGAGGTCCGGACCGCGAGTCGCGCCGCGTGCTGGCCACCAGCACCAGCATGCGCAGCGTGGTGATCTGTTTTTATATCGCCCGCTATTGGTTTCCGGGCACCGAGGTTTATCTGGCGCCCTTGGTATATCTCTCGCTGATGGTGCCGATCAACGCGGTATTCACCCTCTATGAAAAGTGGGCGCAGAGGCGGTCGCAGACGGTGCCAGCATGATGTTGTCTGGCTGACTTCCTAATCAGTGATTGAATTCGCTGGGGTGTTGTCGGAAATCCCAAGCTTGCTCTCGAGCTCCGCTACGCGTTCCATGAGCCGATGGTCGTATCCTTTGAAGTTTCGCAAACGAAATAGAAATTCCCCCAGTAGCAGAAGTCGCGAACAGACGACCACCACGAATACTAACGCCAAAGATATGTCGATATTCGCGTGGAAGCGACTATAGATAGCATCGCCTACCCGGTTTTCCAGCCGGATCGATACAACTTCCAGGAAAATCCCACCTATGAAGAGACTGGTGAGCAGCAACACAAAAACCAAGAAACGGGAAACATAGACGAGCGTTGAGAATGCGTTATTTTGACACTCGCAAAGGTTGAAGAGCTTGGAATTGACGGAAAGCAGTCTGGCCTTCAATATCCAAGTGGATAACTTTTGCGGAGGCAGAGAGACAAAGTGCCGAATAGTATCGGCATACAACGCCACCAAGGCGCTCAGAATAACCAAAAGAGCCTCAAAGAACAATGCGTGTTCGTGAAGCCAGCCAGCAAATGCGTGCAGCATAGATTGGCGCAAATATAACACGAATGCAGAGGGAGCTGGGGGAGGGGCGGTTTCCGGGACGGCACAATGGCGCAATTAAAGCAAAGAGGAGTCGAGCGCCCCCTCGCATTTATGTTGCGCTGGAGAAAAGCTCAAGAGCGCGAAATTGCACGCGTGGGCACGGCGGATCAATGAGCCGCGATGGCCTCCGGCGTCAATACACTCTTGTAAACTTCAATGACGTCTTCGGGCAGCCCGTCGGCCAGGATGGAGCCTTTGTCCAAGAGAATGGCGCGGTCGCAGTGCCGTGAGACCTGGGCCATGTTATGAGTGACCATGAGGATAGTCTTACCGGCCCGTCGAAAGTTCCTGATACGTTCGAAGCATTTGTCCTGAAATCCGGCGTCGCCAACGGAAAGAATCTCGTCGATCAGAAGGATCTGCGGATCCACCTCGGTCGCCACCGAAAACGCCAGCCGCATGTACATTCCCGATGAGTACTGCTTCACCGGCGAGTCGATGAAGTCCCCGATCTCGGCAAAGTCAATAATGCGCTGTTCGCGCTCCAGCATCTCGCGTTTGGAGTAGCCCATCAGAAGGCCATTGAGAAGAATATTTTCCCTCCCGGTCAGCTCATGGTGGAAACCTGCTCCCAATTCGATCAGCGGCGCCAACGAGCCTTCCACCTGTACGGTTCCGGCAGATGGCCGATATACGCCAGAGACGATCTTCAAAAGCGTACTCTTGCCCGATCCGTTGCGGCCGATCAATCCCAGCATTTGCCCGCTGGGAACTTCAAAGGAGGCATTCTTTACCGCCTCGAAATCGTGATAGCTGGACTTGTGGCGGAAAAACGTGGAGAACAGTTCGCGCAACGTGTCCGGGCGCTCCTGAATCACGCGAAAGCGCTGGGTAACATTCTGCAATCGAATTGCGACCGAACTGGATGCCATGGGCAACTCAGACATAGAAAACAAAATTGTCCTGGTATTTGCGAAAGATGGCAAACCCAATAAACAAGCTTAAGAATGCGCAAACAAAGGAGGCCGCGATCGATGGCGCCTTGGGCAACATGCCGTAGTACACAGACAGGCGGAATCCGTTGATCACATAAATAATCGGGTTCAGCTTAAAAATCCATTGATACTGCGCCGGGATGGCGTCTAGGGGATAGATGATTGGAGTCAGGTAAAACCAAGCTGAAAGTACGATCTGCAGAATGTGGGCCACGTCGCGGTAGTACACATTGGCGGCTGCGAAGAAGAACGTCATCCCCAGGGTGAAGATCGCCAAGGCCAGCAGTGGAACCGGCAAGTACACCCACGTCCAATAGAACGGGTGCCGCAGAAGTGGAACCAGCAATGCCAAGGGAATCAGAGAAAGCAGCAGGTTGATGATATTCGAGACCACGGCTGCCATGGGAAACACCAGCTTGGGTACCGCGATCTTCTTGATCAAGTCGCCGTTAGAGACAATGGCTTCTACGGCATACGATAGCGATTGCGAAAAGAATGTCCAGGGAAGCAACACGCTGAGTAAAAAAACCGCGTAATGCGGTATGGCGAAACGCATGACCGTGGAAAATACCAGGGTCATCACAACCATAAGCAGGGCGGGGTTCAGGAGCGCCCACATGAAGCCCAGAACTGACCGCTTGTAGCGGACCTTGAGCTCCTTCATGGCCAGCGCCCAAATCAGCTCCCGATAGCGGTAGCTTTCGCGAACGAGTTCGATCATAAAAGGGGATTGACCCATTGTGCGATTAGCCAGCAACGCTACAACGGGCCTAACCGATGTTAAATTATTTTGCCGAGCGCTGCTGCAGACATAGGAAAAATGGGTGCGAAATACAGATTGCATTCCGCCTAGTGCGAGGGTTCCACACTCAGATCGGTCATCCCACGCAACAGCTCGCGTTCATCATCCGTGAAGTTATTGCGAAACTCGTCAGAACTCAACAACTGGTTTCGTGCCTGAGGCGGCATGCCGCGCAACCGCCGGTAGGCCTGCGAAACTTTACTCCTCTGATCGTCGGGCAGATTGCGGTAACGCGTCAAACAAATTGCGCGCAGCCGTCTGCTGCTCCGGAGTCATGTGCTCGAAGGTCTCCATCCTATTGAGAATCTTGGCCTTTTTTTCCGGAGGCTGACTGTTGAAGCTGCGCAAACGATCAAGCAGGTGGTTCTGTTTGTCCGGCGGAAGATTGCGGAAGCTCGGATCTTGCCGGAGTTGCTGCTCTTGCTGTTGCGGCGGGAGTGCCATATATCTTCGAAGCCAGTCGCCACGATGGGGACCGGGTCCGTTTAGATGAAGCTCTGGTGCGTTCGAACCCGGCGCGGAAGGCGGGGACGCACCGTTCACCGCCGGGGAGGTTGGGGGAGGTGCCTGCTGTGCAGGTCTTGAGGGCGAAGTGTGCCGCTGCCAGCCAGAAAAAAGCGCCAGCGCTGGGATTGAGCTGAAAAACAGTACCAGGCCTGCGAGGATAGATTTTGCGGCGCGCACGACTTCCTACTTACTCCGGTGAGGATTGCCCGTCAAGAGCGTCAAACTCAGAAAACAAGTCGGCGTTCTTGTCCAGGTACTGCAGGTCGCTGACCGCGGTTCCAGGGGTGTAATTCTGCCCGCACGACGCCGGGCTGGTCATTGGTGGCCACGGTATTGCGGTCATGATTCACGCGGCCAATTTCCAACAGTCCGGTGCCGGCCGCAACCAATACTGCGGCTGCTGCCGCCACCACCGGCCTACGCAACCATGCCAGCCAGCCGTGAGGTTGCACCACGGCCTTCACGCATCCGCGCGCGCAATCGGGAACTGAAATACGGAGAAGGCTCGGGGGCCTGCCACTCGTCCAGCACAGACATGGTTTGCTGGAACGAAGCCAATTCACCCGCGCAGACCGCGCAACCCCGCAGGTGCTCCTGCAATTGAGGCGAAGCGGCTTTCGGCCCGCTTAGCACCGCTTCCATCAAATCGCTGCGAAGATTCTCGCACATCATAACCGCACCCTACTTCCTACTCATAAAAACCGTTTCAATGTCTCCCGGAGCGTTTCATACGCCCGGAACAGCAACGACTTGGTTGCCGACTCGCTTAATTTCAATACCGCCGCAATCTGCTTGTAATCCATATCTTGGTACTTGTGCATGATGACGGCTATACGTTGGCGTTCGGGCAACGCCTCAACCTGCCGGCGAATGGCCGCCAACCTTTCCCGGCGCAGGATCGCTTGCTCAGCGTTAAGGCTTGCGTCCGCCACGTCCATCGTCAAACCTGTATCGGCATTGGGTTCATCAATGTTGACGATGTTCTCTGCGCGCTCGTGCTTGGTGTCGCGGGCGTGATTTACCGCCAGATTAGTCGCAATGCGATACAGCCAGGTGGTGAACTTAGCGCTGGCTGCGTAGCTTTCTCTCGAGCGATAAACCCGCAAGAACACCTCTTGCGCGAGTTCCTCCGCCACCGCCTGATTGTGGGTCATGCGGTGCATGAAGCTGACCATCTGGCGGCGATATTTCTCCACCAGATAATCGAAAGCGACATCGTCGCCCGCGGCCACGCGTAGCATGACCTCGGCGTCGCTCAGCATCTCCAGTACGACAGGTTCGGTCAATTCGCCCCGTAGCACGGCTGGAAGTTCCGCTGTCCCCCGAGCGGCGCCTCCAACCAGCATGACTCGATCTAGTACGGTACTGCCCACATAGGACGTAACCCTTCTGCCTCCAGAAAGTTGCGCGAGACGGCCCGGGTCTGCGCTTCAGACTCGGATGGGGTCGTTCGGCGCTGGGATCGGAAGAGTCAGAAGGCCCCGATTCGCGTTTGGGTTCGTCCTTCGCCATGCGGCAACCTGCTGCATAACGGCAGGGTTAACAGTATTATGCATGAATGTCTAAATTCAGGCACCCGGTAATCATCTGATGCAAAAGCCCATCGCGTTTATTGCCCGGTTCACGCTTCTGCCCGTTCTTTTCCTGACTATGGCGCGGCACGGCGAGGCAGTTCCCCAGGCAGCCGGCGCGGCAGCGCCAAAGCCGCACGAGCAATCCGAAAATCAGCGGCAAACAGGTCAGCTTCTGGCCCAGAACCATCCGCCCCAGGCTGCTGCGCAGGACAAGTCACAAGGCTCTGAGGAAGAAGGGCTGGATCTGAGTGACCAGGTCATACGCGATGTGTTCGGGCCCTTCCAACGCGGAATGCAGGGCCACAATCTTTATCAGGTCCTGGCTGCCTTCGACCAACAAGTGACGCCCGACTACGCCGGGGTTCGAGACCAGTTGCGGGCATTTTTCTATCAGTACGATGCCATCCGTTTCCAGTACCAGCTCCTGCAGGTCACGTCCGATAAGGACCAGGGATCTGCTGTCGCCGATATCCAGATGGATGCCACCCCCGCAGACCCCGCGCAGGTGACCTTGCGGCGTGAGACCCAAATGCGCTTCCGTCTGAAGCTTGGTTCTAAGGGTTGGAGGCTGGTAGGATTTGCCCCTGCCGATTTCTTCGCCCAATGAACTGCTGCGATGAAACGTGATTATCCCGAACTACCCATCATAGGCGTGGGCGCAGTCATCGTCGATGGAGACTGCGTGCTTTTAGTGCGGCGCGCCAGCGAGCCGCTCAAAGGAGAGTGGTCGGTTCCCGGCGGTATGTTGGAACTTGGCGAGAAACTTCGCGATGGCGTTCGCCGCGAGGTATTGGAAGAGACCGGGCTGCAGGTTGAACCGGGTGAGGTTCTGGACGTCTTCGACAGCATCTTTCGGGATGACCACGGCAGGACGCAATATCACTACGTGCTGATCGACTATCTTTGCCAGCTGGTCTCTGGAGACGCCAAGGCAGGAAGCGACGTGAGTGAGGTCAGGTGGGTGCAAAAAAACGAGTTGGCGATGATGAACTTGCGGGATTCGATCAAGCAGGTCGCGCGCCAAGGCTTCCTGCGAGCCTCAGAAAATATCAGTTGACGCCGAACGGGTGGTACGGAGACCATTCCTCATCCGGAGGATTCCTGGCAATGTCGCGTACTTTATTTGGCTGTATCGTAACGTCGCTCTTTTTTTCTCTGGTGATTTCGGCTCGGGCGCAATATACGACAAACCCGTTGGAGCAAACTCCGGCCGCGAAACCGGCGAACCAGGTTCCTCCGCCCAAACCGCCCGACATGGTTTGCTTCGGCGAGGGACCCAAGTGGAGCATTCAATTCGTCTCGTGGGGCGCCCGATATCTCGGCATCAATCAACCGAACCAGGACTACCTTGGCGGATTCTTCTGGGTGCCGGATCAAAAGGTCTGGGTGTGGCAGCGCAAGAATGACCTGGCGACGATGAACGGTGGATATGCGCTGTCGGCGACTATCCAGAAGGCTTCGTGCACCGATCCCGAGCGCAAGGAAACGTTCCCCTACTCAGCGCAGGTCAACTTGCCACAAGGCGACATGGTAAGCGGCTGTTGCCGCAAACTGAAGCCGGGAGAGGTCCCGGTAGGGCCGCATGGATTGCCGTCGAACAACACTCCGCCTCAGTAATGCGTCGCGTACTGCGGCGCCCTAAGATCCACGAATTGCAGCTCCGAAACCTGGCCACCTTTCGCCCGGGAGGGGCGGGCTACGCTGTTGTCAGCAGGGGCTCACATCTGCTGATTAGGACTATCTGCGTGTAGCCCACAGCCAGGCTATGATCGGCGGCGCCTCTCACACGCGCCCGTGACCTGGCTCACTGCGTCGGCAAGCGATTCGCGTTGCAATACAGGTGCCTGCTGCCAGGGTTCGCATCCCTTAGCGAGGACAATCTGCCTCTGGGCGATGCGGTCTCTGCGCTGCCAGCTCTATTCGCGGGATCCATATGCGGCTAGCAACGCCACGATCTACCGATAAGTCGCGTTGCTGGTTGCGGGTGATTGTGGGTTTGCTTCGAGTGTTTCTCACACTCGGCTACATGCCGGGAGGTCGGAATAATCATGCAATCAGAAAAAGACGAAATCCTCTGCCCGCTGTGCCACGGCCATGGCCGAGAACGCAAAGAGCTTCTGGTCGTGCGTTGGCGCAGCCGCGAGTTCGAACTGGCGCTGCAGAACATCGCCGACGAAGCGGCCTTCGGAACCACCGGCGGTCTCGACAGTCCGTTTGAGATTGCAGAGCCCGTTTACAGCAACGAATCTGACTAGCCTGCCGCCCGGCGTCCGCTGCGGCGGACGCCGGAGACAGCCCTTGGCCAGTCGCAACCGGACCGCTCTCAGGGTCCACCTGAGCCCGATCACGGTGGGTACGCCACCGGAAAGGCCAGCTAACTATGCCCGCCACTGCTCCCGCGTTGAAGAATTCTAGAAGACCTGAATCCGCTAAACATTGCCGCCCAGCAGTTCGAAATTGCCGCGGACTACCTGAAACTCGACGCCGGATTGCGTGAGTACTGCGCCGTCCCCGCCGCTCCATTTCGCTGACGCTTCCCATCAAGATGGACGACGGCGCCATCCGCGTCTTCGATGCCTATCGCGTGCAACACAGCAACATCCGCGGACCGTGCAAAGGTGGAATCCGCTATCACCCCAATGTCACCTTCGACGAAGTCTCGCGCCCTGGCGGCGTGGATGACATGGAAGTGCGCCTTGGTGGACGTACCCTTCGGCGGCGCCAAGGGCGGGATTGCGCTGCGATCCCAAGCACCTGTCGCGGAATGAACTGGAACGCCTCACTCGCCGCTATACCTATGAGATCGCGGCGCTGATCGGCCCCGACCAGGACATTCCCGCGCCTGATGTGAATACCGACGCGCAGACCATGTCGTGGATCATGGACACCTACAGCATGACTACGCGTCATGCCACTCCCGCTGTCGTCACCGGCAAGCCGACTTTCCTTGGCGGTTCTCTGGGCGGCTTCGAAGCCAGTGCGCGGGGATGTCTGTTCGTCCTGCGCGAAGCCGGCAAAGTGACGGGTCTCGACCTGAAGACGGCGACTGTCGCCATCCAAGGTTTCGGCAACGTTGGCAGCGTGATGGCGCGGCTGCTTTGGGACGAAGGCGTCAGAGTGATTGCCGTCAGCGATTCGAAGGGCGGCATCCTCAACAAGGAGGGCATCGACATTCCCGCCCTATTGCTCTTCAAAGCAGAAGACCGGCAGCGTCGAGGCTTTTCCCGGGTGCAGCCCGATCCCCAGCAACGACGTGCTGAAGGCGCAGTGCGACATCCTGATTCCCGCAGCGCTGGAGAACCAGATCACGATTGAGAATGCCGGATATGTCCGGGCCAAGATCGTCGCCGAAGCCGCCAACGGCCCGACCACTCCGGAAGCCGACCTCATGCTCAGTCGCAAAGAAGTGATGGTGCTGCCCGACATCCTCGCCAATGCCGGCGGGGTGACGGTCTCCTATTTCGAATGGGTGCAAGACTTGCAGCAACTCTTCTGGGACGAGGCCGAAGTGAACCGAAGGCTGGAGCAGGTGATGGTGAAGGCGTTTCACGAGGTACACGACACCGCCAAAAAGTACGGCTGCGACTATCGCGCTGCGGCGTACATTGTGGCCATCAGCCGCGTGGCCAAGGCAGTCACCGAGCGCGGCATCTGGCCGTAAAATAGTTGTGGTTATTGCAGTGCAAAGGTGTCTCAGGCTAGCGCACCGAAGGATGAGCAGGCCGCTCGCAGAGCGGCCTTTCTTGTACTCGCTGCCTTGCGTGAAAAATCCGCCACGATAATCGCAACTAATTCCGTGCTTTTGGCCGGCATTCGGTATAAGCTGCGAGTTTGTTATGCGCAGATCATGGCCCTGGAATCTTCCGTCCTGCAGTTCGCCGAGGCAGCCGTCAAAGCAGTGGCTACCGTCGAAATCATCGAGCGCTCTCCCGCTACCTTGCGCAATGCCATCCTGCACGCGGTAGGAGACACGACCACGCATCCTGTTTGCTCCGCCGCATGAACTTCCGATCGCGCTGTTCAGCGAATTCGCGACCGATTCGCGAGTGGTGGCCAATCCAACTCCCGACGAGATGGTCCACTCGGCGGCAGGAGTGACCGAAGCCTTTGCCGGAGTCGCCAGCACGGGTTCCGTCTGCATCGATGTCAGCTACGAACGCACGGGAGTGGTGAGCCTGCTGGCTCCCGCTGCAAATCGCGGTGGTCGCGGCTGAGACCATCGTGCCGAAACCGCGTGACCTGTTTCGCGCCGACATCCTGGGTGGCAAGGGACTGAAGCGCGACTTTGTGTTCGTCACCGGCCCCAGCGCCACCGCCGACATGGGACCGCTGGTGCGCGGCGTACATGGGCCGCACAAACTGCACATCATCGTGGTGAGGTAAGCCATGGACACGACCGTGAGTTCCGCAGACATCCAACCGCGACAGGTGGCGAACAAGAGCAACAAGAAAGCCCTGCTCGACGCCATTCGCATGACGCTTGGATGTGCAGAGCGCCGCCGTCCGGCACAACACTCAGACCTTCAACCGCAACCGCTACGCCGCCACCGCGCTGATCGGCGACTACGACGAACTGAAAGACCGCGCCCGCCAGATTAAAGAGAACGCCCTCGCGAATCTTCCCGCAACTTCTGCGGCGGCTGGAAGCCAGCGTCCACGCCAATGGCGGGCATTTCTACCTGGCGAAGACCGCGGCCGACGCCAACCAGTACATATGCGACGTGCTGGTGCGGCACCAGGCCAAGCGGGTGGTGAAGGGCAAGAGCATCACCTCGGAAGAGATTAAGCTGAACCATGCCATCGAAGCGGCCGGCATCGCCGTAGCCGAAACCGATCTGGCGGAATTCATTCTGCAGGTTGCCGACGAACAGCCGTCGCACATCATTGCGCCTGCCTTGCACTACTCCCGCGAACGCATCACCGCTCTGTTCAAACGCAAGTTCACCACCGACCTGCCACTCGATACCGGCGAAGAGCTCACGCAAGTTCGCGCGCGAAAAATTGCGCGAACAATTCATCGCCGCCGACGCAGGTATCTCCGGCGCGAACCTGATTGCCGCCGACAGCGGCTCGCTGATGCTGGTGGAGAGCGAAGGCAACATCCGCATGACGATGACGCTGCCTTCGCTTGCACATCGCTCTTGCCGGCATCGAAAAAGTCGTCCCCTCGCGCACCGATTTTGGCCCGTTCCTCGAATTGCTGCCGGCCAGCGGCACCGGACAGCCGCTGACGTCCTACGTGAGCATCCTGCACCCGCCCTTGCAGGCGCCGCCGTTTGTCGCGCCGGGCGGGACCGCCAAGCCGCGCGAGTTCCACCTGGTGCTGATCGATAACGGACGCAGCCGCATGCGGGAAGATCCGGTGCTGAATGAAGCGCTGCGCTGCATTCGCTGCAGCGCCTGCCTGAACTCCTGCGCCAACTTTGAAACGGTTGGCGGCCATGCTTTTGGCGGCGAGACCTATTCCGGCGGCATCGGCGGCTCGTGGGAGGCCGGCACCGGCACGCTGATGAACGCGCGATTCAGCGAACTGTGTACCGCCTGTTCGCGTTGTGTGCCGCAATGTCCGGTGCGCATCGATATCCCGTGGCTCAACGAAAATCTGCGGCAGCGCATGAATCTGCAGCAACCGCCATCCGCAGTCAAGTCTGCATTCGGCGCGATCACCGGCAGCGCGCAGCAGGACCGGGTGGCGCCGCTGCAGAAGCAGTTCTTCGGGAACTATCACAATTTCGGCAAGTGGGGGACTCGCTTCGCTTCGCTGGCCAACGCGTCCGTGGACCTGCCGGGAATGCGTGGCCTGATGGAGAGCGCGCTCGGAGTTGACCGCAGGCGCAAGCTGCCGCCGTTTCCCAAGAAAACGTGGGAGCAGTTGTTCCGCGAAGAGCGCGGCGTGAAGCCGGGCACCATCGAACCCGGCGTGGTCATGATGGCGGATGTGTTCACCAACTACGGCGCGCCGGAACGCGGGATGGCGGCAATTCGAGTATTGCGCGCGGTGGGCCTCGACGTGGCGCTTAGTCCGGCCATGGCGGACGGCCGCGCCGCCATGTCGCAAGGAATGATGGAAACGGCGCAGCGGCAAGCGCGCGCGCTGGCGCCGGTGCTGAAGCGCTACGTGGACCAAGGCAGGAAGATCGTCGTGCTTGAACCCAGTGTGCTGGCCATGCTGCGCTTCGACTTTAAGCATCTGCTCGACGATCCCGGCACGCAGGCGTTGCTGGCGCAGAACAGTTTTGAGCCGCTGGAAATACTGTGGGGAGTCGCACAGGAGTTGCCGCTCGACTTGGGACAGACATTTGCCGCGCGCCGCTGCCCGCAGGGTACGCAGATCTTCTATCACTCGCATTGCCAGCAGAAGAACGTGCAACTCTGCAACGCAAACGATCGAGGTGCTGCGCGCGGCGGGTTTTGACGTGGTGACATCGTCGGTGGAATGCTGCGGCATGGCCGGCAGCTTCGGATACAAGCGCGAGTATTACGAGTTGAGCATGGCTGTCGGTGAAGACCTGTTTGCGCAGGTGCGTCGCGCCGAAGAGGAGAGCGGGCCGCGAATTCTGGTGGCGAGTGGAACGTCCTGCCACGAGCAATTGTTGGCAGGATTGGGACGCAAGGTTTTTCATCCTGCTGAATTGCTGGCTAGCACCCTCGCTTGATGCGTCCGCATTCGCCGGTGTGCTTGAATCCTCGAAAAGCCGGGCCGGGACGGGCATTGCGACTACTATTCGGTAACGTAGAGCAAGAATTAATTTACCTGATATGTATTTACAAATTGAAAGTTTAGCGGCACAATCGTGTCTGTAGTCAGGCAGTTCTGGGGGAGGGCTGCCTTCCTGGCGCTCGGCGTTGAATACGCCGGGCGCCTTCGAATTTTCCGCGACAATTACAAGGTTTTGCCGGCCTCCTGCCGCCGCTGTACGGCGTTTCAGCGCCTGGAGTACGCAGGATTGCGTCCCCGAGAGCGCGCCAGCATCTAATCTCTGTCGGGATGTTACGATGAATTGCCGGCTTGGCCGTTACCGGCCCAGCGGAAGACCGACGACCCCTCAGGAGGATGAATGGCAAGCGACGCAATTGTAGAGGTGACGGACGCCAATTTTGATCAATTGGTGCTGAAATCAGAGCAGCCAGTAATGGTGGATTTCTGGGCGGCCTGGTGCGGCCCCTGCCGGGCTTTGGCCCCCATCGTAGATGAAGTGGCGCAGAGCTATAACGGCCGGATCAAGGTTGGCAAGATGGATGTGGACAAAAACGCTTCGACTCCCCAGCGCTATGGCGTGCGCGGCATTCCCACCTTGCTGGTCTTCAAGGGTGGCCAGGTGCGCGAACAGATCGTCGGTTATGTTTCGCGCGAGGTCATCGAGAAGGCATTGGACAAGAGCCTGTAAAGACAAGAGCGTGCAAAAGGAAGAGCATCTACGCGACGCGCGACCGTAAATTGGGAATGAGGTGGGCCAACCCAGACTGGCCCAATCGACGAGTACTTCCCGTTGGAAGCAATTCTTTAGCAACTATTGAGGATTCGCTCCTGCAACAGGGGCGACGGTGCATCGGGCGCGCGACACCTGTCGGGTGGGCATCCCCTGCTGCACCAGGTCTTACGGTTTTCGCATCGTGTCTGCCGTCGCAGCAGGGGCGACGGTTCTCGGGCTGGCGCCGGCTGCGGCATCAGGTCTGACGGTTTTCGGGTTAGTGCCCATATCAACACTAGAAGCCATCTAGATGAGTTCTAGAATGTGAAGGCATGGTCTTGCACACTGTGCCATGCGTCTGCGCCCAGTCCCAAAAATTGTACGCGGGGATCTCCAAAACGGGTACATAATGTAGGGCCTCTGGGAGTCAAAACAGAAATTTAGAGTTAGAGGTTGTAGCGATGTTTGCTCCGCTGGTCGCGAAGGCATACACGAAGGAAGGTGTAAGCTCGATTCCTAAGCTCGTGCCCCAGCGCTCCATGCGCGTAGATCGACCATTTGGCTGCACAGTCGGTAAGGTGCGCATGCTCCAACGGAGTATCGGCAATCAGGCAACGCTCCGGCTATTGGCTCAGCGTGCGACAACCCTCACAGGGAACGAGCTTCACGGCCAAAACGGGCACCAGACCGACCAGGCGAGCCTGAACTCCCGGGCGGCGGCGCCTGGCGTCGCGTGGGATTACAGCAAAATTCCAATATTTCCTCCTGACCGGGAAAGCCAACCAGAAGCGCGGTCCGCCTTCGCCGTACCATTCCTTCCGGAGGTCATACAGGCTAAGTTCTCGGTCGGACGAGTCGAGGATCCGCTTGAGCATGAGGCGGACCGCGTGGCGGAACAGGTCCTCCGGATGCCTGCTACGGAACGCGACTTTCAGCTCAACCACGGTAATGCGGCGCCACAGGCTGATGGCGAAGAACTCAGCGCGAACGCCGCTCGGACCTTCACAGGGCTCGATTTCGGCGGCGTTTCGCTGCATGCGAAACAAGCTGCCGCTGCAGTGAGCGGTCCCCAGCAATCATGTGACATCCAGTCAGATTGTAAGGATTTCCCCAATTTACATACATCCAATCCCTGCGCGAGTCCGGAACCCCAGTGGCCTTCTTACTACGGAAAGACCGAGTGCCATTTTCCTGGTGGAATTAAAATGACGATCCCCGCTTCGGGTTGCGAGAGGCCCTGTATTGAGTCGCACGAGAGCGTCCATAGGGAGCAGGCGGAGGACTGTTGCCAGCGGGCAAACTTTGAGTACATGTTTGCCAGCAATGACGCTGAGAAGGACCGCATCAAGTGCCTTTACTGTCAGTGGCAAGCGTCCATTCTGCATACGACCGAGTGCAGGGCATACGGCGTGAGCAATCCGTGTCTGCATCACAGGTACAAAGAGAAGAACTGCGACAACAAGACGCTGAGTCAGTCCGATAAGGAATGCTGTGGTGAGATTTACCTCGCGCTCATAAGTGGCGAATCTGACTCAACAAAGGAACACTGTCGATGCGCTAAGCCGACCCTCACGCCCTGCCCGTTCCATCATCCTGTCGGACCTTAAATCCCATCGCAGCCTCGGTTGCCCTAACGGGCTACTTCGCTGTTGCCTTCCACCGTTACGGCGGCTCTGTCGCTCGAGCTCTGCACGATCGCGGAACTCTGGTTTAATATTTCCTCAAGACCCCAATCACTCTCCCCTGTACTTGCACTGAGGCGGCGGGAACGATGATCGGCAGCATGGCAGCGTTGGAAGGTTGCAGGCGAATTTTGCTGCCCTCAACGTAGATACGTTTCAGGGTGGCGTCGCTGCCACTCACCAGCGCGACCACGATCTCGCCATCGCGTGCGACGTTGGTTTTCTCCACCAGAACATAGTCGCCATCTACAATGTGTTCGTCTTGCATGCTTTCGCCGGTTACCTGCAATACGTAAACATCTTTCGAGCGAGTGAAGTCAGCCAGCGAAATGGACTCGGGATTCTCCATCGCCTCCAGCGGACGCCCAGCCGCGATGCGTCCCATCAGAGGCAGACTCATGCCAGAGCCAGCCGCAGCAGCCGCGGCCACCGCGAGCGACTGCTTCATGCGTCCCCGCGGCTTCAGCAGATCGATGGAGCGACTGCGATTGTAGTCGCGTCGCAACAATTCTTTCCGTTCCAGGTTGGTGATGTGCTTGTGCACGGTCGCCAGCGAGCTGAGGCCGAGCCCCTCGGCAATCTCTTCGAACGACGGTGAATAGCCGTGCTTGTCTACGAATTCGGAGATAAAGTCATACACCTGTTTCTGACGGCGTGTGAGTGCCATGGCTGATCGCAGACCTCCGCCCCTATTGTTAGCGAATAAAAGGCGAATGTCAATGTTTGGCAAGTGGGAGCAATTTGTTTTTCTATCCATTCACCGCCAGGATGAGCCGCCCAATGCAGTGTGCCAACAAGAAGGTGGCCATCTTTTGCGAGAATGTCACCACCATCAAAAGAGCTTTCAAGGACCAGGATATGTCGTCGGATCCGTGCCTGGAGGGTCGGGATTTCAGCTGAATTGGTATGAACAGTCCCGACATTGCAACAAACAAGAAGGGAATGAGAAGCGAGATCGGCGGGACTTGTGCCTTGGCTGCCAATTGCAGGAATGCCTTTCGACTGGCCACGTCCCCGGTGAGTAACAGGCTGAAAAAGATCCCGAAGAAAGCCATATACCAAGACATGTACTGGCGGCCGAGGGTCACGACACTGAGAACGTTATCGGCATCACGTCCGGTGAACGCTTCCTTGGAGAAGAAATATCCCATGTCCCAAATCACGAAGACAATAGCAATAAAGTATACGGGAATGAGGGTGTGACGGCGGAGATCGACGGCAAGAGCAACGACTGCGATGGCGTAAACCAGCAGGTTCCATGGCCGATGATACATGCCGTGCCACATCGCATAGCCCCGAGGTGAAATTATTCCGCTTCTGCGCGGTAACGGGTCATGCCATCCGGATGATCGATGTCGTCCCGGATACCTCGTACCGCCAACTCGACCCACCGCAGCCGGAATTTTCCGCCCCAGCGATCAATTTCGGAAGTGCTCCAGTTCTCCAACAACCCGAATAGCTGATCGCAGATTCTCTTCATTGGTGAGGCCTTCGAATGTCTGACTGGTGAATTCCTTCAGTCGCCCCCGGATGCAGTCATAGGTTGTTTCGAAGGCTGGAAATCCGATCGGCCCCAGGGTGTCATAGCACAGTGTGACTTCAGCATAGTGGGTATGAAGGGGAAGTCCCATGGGGGTGTTGCGGTTCGAATAGTAGATTCCGAACGGTCCGACTCCGATAGTTCGTTTCATTTATGCTCGCGTCCTTTCCGAGGATTGCTGGCTGTGACGATTGGACTAGCGCGCCCCCACCTTCATCTCGCTCAAGATCTCCTCCACTGCGGCGATGCCTTTTGTCAGCTCTTCGTCCGCGTTGTAGAAGTGAGGCGAGAAGCGCACGCCCGCCTTGGGCCGGTAATCCACCAGCACCTCGCGCTTGAGCAGTTCGGCGCAAACCTGTTGAGCGTTGGGCATGTCAATCGACACCGTGCCGCCGCGACGCTCGGGATCGCGTGGCGTGTTGACCCGCCAGCCGTGGCGGTCGGCCATCGCGATGAGCAGCGCGGTCTGCCGCTTCGACTTTTCGCGGATATTCTCGATGCCGGCTTCGGCGATGATCTTCAATCCCGGCTGCGCAACTTTCAGCGCGGGAATGTTGGGCGTGCCCTGGGTGAAGCGATAAATGGTTGGCGAATAGCGGGTGGGACCGATCTCGAAGCCGAAGGGATTTTCGTGCCCGTTCCATCCCGTGAATGTAGGCTCCAACTTCTTCGCCAGGTCGGGGCGTACATATAGATACGCCGTGCCCGGGCCGCCGCACAGCCACTTGAGCACGCCTCCAGTGCAGAAGTCCACATTGAGATGTTGCACGTCGAAGGGCAGTGTACCGGTGGACTGGAAGGAATCGAGCAACACGTAAGCGCCCACGCGGTGCGCCTTTTCGACGATAGCCTCGACATCCTGGATGAAAGCGCTGCGAAAGATGACATGCGAGATTGGAACGATAAGCGTCTGCTCGTCAATCGCCGCCAGCAGGCGGTCAGTGTTGACGTGGACGCCGTCGTCGCTGGACACCATCTCGACACGGGCGCCGCGCGAGCGTTGCGCCTCCCAGAAGTACATGACCGACGGAAAATTTAGGTCCGAATACACGACCTTGTTGCGACGGCCGCTGAAATCGAGGCACGAGGCCACCGTTGCCTGGCAGGTGGTCACGTTCTGCAGACACGCGACCGAGCCTGCCGGCGCATTGAACAGCGCGCCGATCTGGTCACCGACTTCGGCGGCCAGCATCCACCATTCTTCTTCCCAGGCGCGCACGCCGCGCGTGTTCCACATATCGGTGTACTGGTGCAGAGAATCTTCGACGCCGCGAGGCATCGCCCCCAGCGAGTTGCTGATGAGGTAATTGGTGCGGTCGAGAATGGGAAACTCGGAACGGTAACGGAGGAGTTCGTCAGGCATGAAGAACATTGTAGGGTAAGAGCCGGGGTTGCGGGAGGTGGCAGGCACCTGACTCTCGAAAAGTCACGGGAAACTAGCAGCCACAGGAAGGCTAGTTCAGCTTTGCATATTCGGCTTTGGCGGCATGGAGGATGGGTACGTCGGGGTCGGCGTCTTTCCAGAGGGTGAGGAAGTCCTGATATGCGGCACGGGCTTTGTCCGTGTCGCCCGGCATCGCATAAGCACGAGCCAAGCCGAGACGGGCCATCGCTCCCCAGGGAAAGTTCGCCACCAACCCGCGATGGTCGATGAACTTCTGAAATTCCGCTGCCGCTGCATTGCCGTCGTGCAGCATCAGATAGGCTTCTCCCCGGAGGTAGACTGGGAATAGGAATACAGTAAGGTTGGTAGTCTGGCCGAGTTCTATCGCGCTCGCCGGATGCAATAGTTCGACTGCTCTGTTCGGGTCTTTGCGCTGCAAGGCGACAGCCGCGCGGATCGTGGGCAGCCAGTACCTCTGGACTAGCGTGTCCAGCGGGAATGTCTTGTCGAGTTCGGCAGCCAGCTTCTCCGCCGCTGCAGTATTCCCTGCCCGGGCCAGACCCAGTGCCGCCATCGCCCGGACATCGCGGTTTGGGGCCAGTTTCACCGCGGCTTCGGCATCGGCTCGAGCCTGCTCCGGTTTCCCGACTTCCACTTCGCGCAACGCTGCCGCTACCTGATACGTTGCGGCAGCCTCTTTGGCGTCATTGTGCTGGGCTGAATCCATCGCCCGCCGGGTTAGCTCGTGCGCGTTCTTCAACTTCCCATACCAGGCTTCGGTGTCGGCTTGCGCGGCCAACAACAAGTCTTCCGTGCCCGGCTTGCCCATGGCGGCTGAAGCCAACTGCGCCATCTGCGCCGAGTCTCCTTTCAGAAAAGCCAATTAGTAGCGGTTCTGAAGGAGGCCCTCACCCTCCACCTTGCGCTCTTCCGCCTGCTTGTACACCCCCTCCGCCTCATCCAGTCGGTTGAGGTTCGCGTAGGCGACGCCGAGATTGGCATAGTTGGTCTAATTGTCCGGTTCCAGACGCATTGCCACGCGGGTTTCCTCCAATGCCTTTTCCCAGTTTCCAAGGCTAGCAGAAATGAATACCAGAGTTCGTGTACGGTCATGTCTCTCGGGTAGGTCTGCTGCCACAGTTCGTAGACCTGCTCTGCCTTCTCCAACTCTCCCGTCGTATACAGGTAGTAATTTGCCTCGATGTAGTACCGCTCCCGCTCGGTCACTTTCTCCCGCAGTTCGTATGCCTTGCGTGCATTCTCCGCCGCCCTCCCGACTTCGTTGAGATTGTAGTATGCGACCGACATGGCGGCGTAGGCCATGGCGAAATTCGGATCGAGTTCCACTGCCCGCTTGTAGAAGGGCAGAGCGGCGGTGTCCCCTTTCGCATAGTGCGTCTTCCGCCCCAGGCTGTAGGCTTTCAACGCCTCCAGCGATGGTGTGGTAGCTTCTTCCAACGGCGTGCTGTACTTCTCCACCGAATTGCCGCGACTCGCCCAGCTTGCTCGCGCAACTGGCCGCCGCGGCATCCAGAGCCTTAAGAACTGCTTCCTTCTCTCCGCCTGCTCCTGCGCTTCCGCCGAGCATGTCCCCCGTCTTGCAGTTCACCGCCTTCAGTCCAATCACGTACTGGCTGCCCAGGCCGGCAATCGAACCGGCTACCATGGCCTTGCTGCCGGTGCGCTGGCAGACCTCGCGCGCAATCTCTGGCGTCAATCGGTCACCGGCAGCACGCCCCATCAGCTTCAATGTTTCGTTCACCTTGCGATCGGAGACCAGGTCAGAAACGGCGATTGCTCCAAGCTGTACCGAGAGTCCCTGCTTCAAGGTGTCGTCGAAACACCGAATCGCCCGTAGTGTTAACGAAGTCGGCGAGAACGATGGTGTCCTTCTCCGTCAACGTGGTGTTCTTCCGGGCGCGCCAGTAAAGGCCGCCGGCAACCAGCGCGACTACGACCACTGCGGCCGTAGTCAGCAGCTTCCATCGTCTGAGCAGAGGATGCTCTCGCCGGCGCTTGACGTTCTCCAGGTCGGAACGGACCTCCGCAGCTTTCTGGTAGCGCAGGTTGCGGTCCTTCTGCAAACACTTCTGGATAGCCTCTTGCAAGTCCGCCGGCAGTTCGGGATTAAGCTCGGCGGGAGGCGCCGGCGCACGATTCATGATGGCATCGTGCAATGCGGCCGCGTTGTCGCCGGTGAACGCTCGCCGCCCAGTCGCCATTTCATACAGCACCAGGCCAAAGGAGAACAGGTCGGTGCGCGCGTCCAACTGCTGCCCGCGCGCTTGTTCCGGCGACATATACGCTGCCGTGCCAGGGGCCCTAATGGGACGGCTGGGATTCAAGCGCTCCGCCAATTTCGACCGGTATCGCTTGTACTCCGCTGGGTTGCAGCGGCAGCTTGGCCAACCCGAAATCCAGAATCTTGGCTACGCCCTTGGTGGTGATGAAAATGTTGGCGGGCTTGATGTCCCGATGAACGATGCCTTGTTCATGCGCCGCCTCCAGCCCATTGGCAATTTGGATGGCGATATCCAGCAACCGGTCGAGCGAAACCTGCTGCACCCGCAGCGTTATCTTTCAGCGCGCCTGAGGCCAGACAGTCACGCAAGGTTTGTCCTTGCAGCAGCTGCATCACGATGAAGGGCCGGCCGTCGTGCTCCCCGAATTCGTAGATGGAACAAATGTTGGGATGGTCCAGTGACGACGCTGCGCGCGCCTCGCGCTCGAACCGTTCCAGCGCCCGCGGATCGTTGCCGACCTCTTCAGGCAAAAACTTCAGCGCCACGGCGCGGCCTAGCTTCAAGTCCTCGGCCTTGTACACCACTCCCATGCCGCCGCCGCCCACCACCTCCAGGACGCGATAATGCGACACCGTCTTGCCGGTGAGACCGGCGGGCTCAAGCTGGGGCTGCACCCCAGTCCCGTCGTGGCTGCTCGACACCAGCCCCGTTCCCGAGCTATCGCCTGCGGTGGAGTCCAGCCGCACCACCGGCACCATCAGCCGGTAGCCGCGGCGGGCGACGGTCTCAATGTATTTGGGATTGTCGGCGGAGTCGCCGAGCGCGACGCGTAGCTTCTTTATCGCGGCGTTGATGCTGTGGTCGAATTCCACCACCGTGTCGTTGGGCCACAGCTGCTTCTGGATTTCCTCGCGAGTGGTTATTGCCTCGCCATTTTCCAGGAGGATGCGCAGGATTTGGAGGGGCTGTTGCTGCAGCACAAGTCTCTGGCCGGACTTGTGCAGTTCGCCCGACTTCAGATCGAGTTCGAAGACCCCGAATCGAAGGCGTAGTGGCAGTGTGTTTTTCATCGAGCCAGATCGGTCGTGGGCGAAGTTTACACCGCAATAGCCCTACTTCCTAGGAAAGTTTTGCGACCTTCTTGCAGAATTCCATCGCATCAGCTCCGTAAATCCAAGCCGGCGTCAATCTAAGCGGTTTTGGAATGAATAGCTTATCCAGATCACCGATAAATCACCGTTAGATCACCCACAAATCACCGCTGGTGCATTGTCTCCGCAAGCCAATTAACGCACACTCGGCACGAATTTGAACCGGATTAGCGAATTCGGTTCCCGGCGGTGAGCGATTTAGACCGTACCACAACCGGCGACGACCTCGGCTCAGATCGTCGCCACCACCTAATGACCACAAGGAGGTCACCATGGAAACGCAAACTACCCGTACCAACGAAGTCACCCTGCGGCCTCTCTTCCAACGGCCTGCAAGCGAAACCACTCTCAACCTGACCGGCGCCGGTTCAGCCTCGACCGTCGCCCCAACCCGTGACCACAAGGAGGTCGCCGTGGACAAAAGCAAGAATACGATGGTGCTCGGTACTCTGCGCAGATCAACCATCCTCGGGTTTGCGGCCCTGGCGTTCCTAGCGCTTGCCCTTTCCGCGCAAGCGGGAAATCTGGTAACCAATGGCGGCTTCGAGACGACAACCAACGGGGCTTGCGGACTGCAGTATTGTACGACCGCGCCACCTTGGCAAGCGGGCGGTTGGGGCTTCCTCTTCGCTCCGGGTACCGCCGACACGACCGGCTCCGATTTGTATCCTGGCTCGCAGCCCCTCGAGCTCTGGGGTCCGGGCAACGGGTCGGCTAATGGCCTGCCTGCTACCAGCCCTGCTGGCGGCAACTACCTCGCAGTCGATGGTGCTTTCTTTATCGTTCCGGTCCAGCAGATGATCACCGGCCTGACCGCTGGCGACAAATACACGGTTGGCTTCTGGTGGGCGGGCGCACAGCAGTATGCCCTCACGGGTGCCACCACTGAGCAGTGGCTGGTCAGTTTGGGAAACCAGACTCAGATGACGGCCGTTGTGCCTAATGCGAGTCATGGCTTCACCGGCTGGATGTATCAGTCGTTCACCTTCACCGCTGATAACAGCAGCGACGTGCTCTCCTTCGTGGCCGCAGGCACCCCGAACGGTTTGCCCCCGTTTGTTCTCCTGGACGGTGTCACCATGAACGCCGCAACGCCGGAACCGGGAACCTTGGCGCTAAGCGTCGGGGGACTACTGGGCATTGTGGGCACCTTGCGGTCAAGAAGTTGGCTCAAACGGTAGTCGGGGCAGCCCAGCAGCACCATATCTGCCCGAGGCAAAGGTAGTGCCGCACAAACGACACTACCTTGTTACCTTTCACTTTTCATTAGCGTTCTGATGCGAGGTCTATCATGGAAACCTTCCGGCAATTGCAACAGCATTTTTCTCCCTTGGTACTAGATGTCGTCCGGCTGAGCATCTGGTTATTGTTGCTCATGATTATTTTCGTGCCGCTGGAAAGAATGTTTGCGGCGCACCCGCACAAGCTCTTGCGAAAATCGTTGGCCACGGATCTGGGCTACTACTTCTTGAGCAGCCTGTTGCCCAAGATGCTGCTGGTCATTCCTATGGCAATGTTTGCATGGGGACTACACTACGTTGTACCCGGCGGTCTGCAGTCGCGGACAGCAAGCTGGCCGCTGTGGGCGCGCTTTGCCGCGGCCTTGTTAGTTGGCGAGGTCGGCTTCTATTGGGGGCACCGCTGGGCGCATCAGATTCCCCTGCTCTGGCGGTTTCATGCCATCCATCATAGTGCCGAGGAGATTGACTGGCTGGTCAATACTCGTGCCCATCCCTTCGACATCGTCTTTGTCCGCCTGTGCGGCTTTGTTCCCATGTACGCTCTGGGTCTGGCCCAGCCCATGGTCGGCAACAGGTTGGATCTGGTTCCCCTGCTGATCATGCTGGTCGGTACTCTTTGGGGCTTCTTCATTCATGCCAATCTACGCTGGCGTTTCGGCCCCCTGGAGTGGCTGATAGCTACTCCCGGTTTCCATCATTGGCACCACACCAACGACGAGCACATCAACAAAAACTATGCCTCGATGCTGCCGTGGATAGACAAATTTTTCGGCACCTGGTACATGCCAAAGAATCAATGGCCGACCAAGTACGGAATTGACGCTCACACGGCATCGAGTTTGGCGGGACAACTCCTCCAACCATTGCTGCCCGATGCGAAAGATGGCGTTCCCAGCGCGGTTTTCGGCGCGACCGACGGTCGGTCTCTTTGAGCCGCTCTTCGGGCGGCTCTTTTTCATGAAAGATGCCAGCCCCAACCGTGCCGCTGGGACCCCCAGTTGCTTCATTCCCGACCCGCTGCCAACGCTAACCGCCTAAATCACGCGATCATAAGTCTGCGTGCGCACTGCAAGCCGCTTTGGAATGAGTCGCTTACCCGGATCACCGATAAATCACCGCTAGATCACCCACAAATCACCGCTGGTGCATTGATAGCGCGGACGAACCGGCGCATTGTGCGTTCATGAGAGCGGGAAAACGAGCACAACTGGCCACTCTGCTCTCAGTTCGAATTTGAACCCGGGGGCAGGCGAACCATCCCGCCCCCGGGTGGCGAGGCAAGGTCCCAAGCTTATTAACCGGCGACGACCGGAAGATTCCTTACAGGAAAGGATGGTTCCAATGACGACCGACAAACGAAAGCTTTACCGGGCCACAGAGACCCTGTTCCGCGCGTTTCACTACCTGCAGCCCAGGATGCGCGGCGGACAGCTGGCTCCGCCGCAGCCCATGAATGGCGAGGCGCTGGCGGGATGCATCTTGCACGGCTGTATGTCCCGGCTAGTTCGGGAACTGCAGGAGCAAGCCAACCCGGCTCTGGCGGGCCGATCACCAGAGCTCGACTGCAGATCCAGTGCTCTATGAACACGAAGCTGCTTAGCTGAGATTTTGGGAGAGCATCCGTTCCCGAAACTACGCGAACGCAAGTTCGCACAACGACAACCCGGCGCCGCTCGTCTTCGAACGTCGCCACAACCTAATGACCATCAGGAGGTCATTATGAAAACGCAACTTCGTATTGCTTCACTGTCACTGCTCACAATTCTGTGTATTGCGCCGGGATCGCGGTGCTGACAGCGCCGCACTACCCGTACCTGTGGATACACCATCTTGGAATCGCGCTTGCTTGGATGGGCGATCCTATATGGCGACTGCCCTCTCGGGTAAGCGCTCCAGTGCAATTCGCTGCGGGCCCGGATCGACCACGCGTTGCATCAGCATCGCAGCGATTGCCATGAAGACTCCGCCCGCGATCACCGCAGCCAGCCGATTGTTGTGCAGTAAGTGATTCATGACCCATCCGAAACCGAGCGAGGCAATGATCTCGGGAAGGACTATGAAGAAATTGAAGATGCCCATGTACACACCGATGCGATTCTCAGGCAACGCAGCCGCCAGCACGGAATATGGCATCGACAGTGTGCTTGCCCAGGCGATTCCCACTCCGACCATGGAGAGCAGCAGGAAGTTTTTGTCATGAATGAAGGTTACTGAGATCAGGCCCAAGGCGCCGCAGAGCAATGACAGGCTGTGTGCTCCCTTGCGTCCGACAAGCTTCGCCAAGGTTGGCAGGAAGAACGAAAATCCAAAACATACTGCGGAGTACATCCCGAAGCAGATGCCAGCCCATTCGACGCCCGTAGTGTAAAGCGGCGATGTCTGATCAGCCGCGCCAAATACGTTGTGCGCTACTGCGACGGGGAAGTACAGCCACATGCAGAAGAGGCCAAGCCATGTCAGGAGTTGTACGGGAGCCAACTGGCGCATGGTCAGCGGCATTTCGCGAATAGCGGTGAAGATCTCCCGGGCGTGAAGGCTCAGTCCTCGCTTTTCGCTCTTTCGCTGCTGGAACTGCGTCATGTCGTGCGGTGGATATTCGGGGGTGGAAACAATGGTCCACAAGACCGCGCCAAAGAACGCTGCCGCACCGATGTAAAAAGACAGCCGCACCGTTAGCGGGATGGCGTGCTTCGAGCTTTCGGCTGCGAGGTGAAAAACGTTGGTCAGCAGCCAGGGGAGTGCGGAGGCGACGACCGCTCCAAGCCCGATGAAGAGACTTTGCATCGCGAACCCGGCGGTCCGTTGTTCCTCGGGCAGCAAGTCGGCCACGAACGCGCGGAATGGCTCCATGCTGATGTTGATGGAAGTGTCCAGGATCCAGAGCAGCCCGGCGGCCATCCACAAAGCCGAACAGCGAGGCATGAGGATGAGGGCGCAGGAACTGAGAATAGCGCCCGCCAGAAAATAAGGACGGCGGCGCCCCAAGCGGGTCCAGGTGTGATCGCTGGCGTGGCCTATGATCGGCTGCACGATCAGGCCAGTGAGCGGAGCAGCCAGCCACAGAATTGGGATCTGATCGGCGCGCGCCCCGAGATACTCGTAGATCGCGCTCATGTTGGCCATCTGCAGCCCCCAGCCAAACTGGATGCCGAGAAAGCCGAAGCTCATGTTCCAGATCTGCCAGAAAGTTTTAGGCGGTTGTTGCATGGTTTTCTGGGTCGCGCGGAACTGGCGCTGCCAGCGTTGGCCGGCCGTCGCTGCCATTGAACCCGAAGCCTAAGCGCGACCGAACTGCATTGTCAATAAAAGTCCGGTGTCAACCTCGATTTCCACCGTGAGAGAATGCCGCCATGAGAATTACGAGCTGGAGACTCTTAGGATTCGGAGAGGTGCGCGAATGACCTGCGCTGTAGCGCGCTTTCGCGTGTCTGTTCTCGCGTTGCTCCTTGCACTGTCGTGCGCAGGGTCGGCATTGTCTGGCAGCGAGCCCCACATCTCGAAGGTCGAACCTCCCAATTGGTGGGCCGGTTTCCAGCCGGCCGTTATGCTCTTGCTTTACGGCGATAACCTAGCCGGGGCGAACATGTCGGTGAATTATCCCGCGGCGTCCGTCACCAAAGTACAGCCGCAACCCGACGGCAAACATGCTTTCGTGTGGCTGAAGTTGGATCCCAAGACGCGTCCGGGAGACCTTATCGTTAGTGTAAAGACAGCTTCCGGCGAAACGCGCGCGACTCTACCTCTCCTGCAGCGCTCATCCCAGCAAGGCAAGTTTCAGGGAATCACGCCCGACGACGTCATTTATCTGATCGTGCCTGACCGCTTCGCCGACGGAGATCCCAGCAATGATCAGCCAAAAGGCGCCGCGCCCGGAACCTATGACCGCGCTCGTCCGAAGACCTATCATGGCGGCGACCTCAAGGGCATCCAGGATCACTTGCCGTACTTGAAGGACCTCGGCGTTACCGCGCTGTGGCTCACGCCGTTGTATGACAATGACGATTCCACCTCCGACTATCACGGCTACGGCACGGTTGACGAGTACGCCGTCGAAGACCACTTCGGCACCATGAAGGATTATCAGGATTTGGTGGCTGCGGCCCATCAGCTAGGCCTGAAAGTCTTGTTAGACATGGTGCCGAATCATGTCGGCCCGAAGCATCCGTGGGCGACATCGCAGCCTGCTCCAAACTGGCTACATGGCAAAATTGAGCATCACCTCGACACCGATTATTACTATCCGCCGATCACTGACCCGCACGCTGCGAAGGCAAATTACGTAAGTGCGCTGGAAGGATGGTTTGCTAATGTCTTGCCCGACTTAGCACAGGAGAACCCTCTGGTGGCGCAGTATCTGCTGCAGAATGCTTTGTGGTGGGCAGAGAGCGGAGGGATCGATGGCTTTCGCATTGACACCTTTCCGTATGTTCCCCGTACCTTTTGGGCGTACTACAACAAAGGCCTATTGTCGACTTACCCGCGTTTCTTCACCGTCGGCGAGATCTACAACTCCGACCCCACAGTGACCTCCTACTGGGCCGGCGGACAGACCGGCTTCGATGGCGTTGATACCGGCCTGACCACTCCTTTCGACTTCCCGATGAACTCGGCCATTCGCGACGTGGTCGCTCACGGGGCGTCCGCAACGAAGATTGTTGACGTGCTGCGGCAAGATCGGCTGTATCCCCATCCTGAACTACTGGTAACGTTCATTGGCAACCACGACATGAAGCGGTTTCTTACTGATGCCGATGGCTCGTATGAAAAGTTGAAGCTCGCGTTTTCTATGTTGGCAACGCTACGCGGCATCCCGCAGCTTTACTATGGCGATGAGATCGGCATGACCGGTGGCGCCGATCCCGATAATCGCCACGATTTTCCGGGCGGCTTCCCAGGCGATACTCACGACGCTTTTCTAGCCAGCGGTCGCTCACCAGAGGAGCAGGAGGTTTTGTCTCACGTGCAGTCGCTACTTCGCCTGCGGCAGCAACATTCCGCATTGCGGCAAGGACTCCAGTGGCACGTCGGCTGGGGTGAGAGCTACTACGCGTTTGTGCGCGAAAACACTGACGAGAAGCTGTTCGTCATATTTAATACTTCGGAAAAGAAGCGGGAGATTCATATCCCGATCGAGGGCACAAGACTGGAGGATGCATATCAGTTTGAAAATCTTTTTGGTGCGGCACAAATAGTATTGAACAACAAAATGCTGCAAGTGACCCTCCCAGGGACCAGTGCAGCCATCTACGCTGTACGTTAGACAGAAACCGACCATCAGGCCTATTGTTCTTGCTCGGCGGCCAATAATTTATTTCTGATTTACGAACCACCGATGGCTCCGGAGGCCCACCAGTTACGGCAAATCTCAGCGGAGCGCGCGGCTTACTCACTGCATGTGCTGACCGCCATTGATGGAGATGTTGGCGCCGGTGACGAAGGCCGCCTCGTCGGAGCACAGATAAATAATCAAGCCGGCGACCTCGTCGGGCCTGCCAAGCCGGTTGAGCGGAATCTGCGGAATGATTTTGCCGTCGAGGATGTCGCCCGGTATGGCCATCACCATCTTGGTTCCGATGTAGCCAGGTGAGATGGTGTTAACGGTTACGCCCTTCCTCGCCACCTCAAGAGCTAACGCCTTAGTGAACCCGTGCATTCCCGCCTTCGCGGCCGCGTAGTTAGTCTGGCCGAAGGCACCCTTCTGACCATTTACCGAAGAGACGTTTATGACGCGGCCCCACCCTCGCGTGACCATGCCATCAAGAACCTGTTTGGTCATGTTGAACACCGAATCGAGGTTGGTGTGGATCACTTCGTCCCAGTGTGCTTTCGTCATCTTCTTGAAGGTGTGGTCGCGGGTGATGCCCGCATTGTTGACGAGGATATCGATCGCGCCAACTTCTTCTTGAACCTTGGAAACCCCCGTAGCGCATGAATCGTAATCGGCCACATCGATTGAAGTTGAGCCGAACTGATAACCGCGGTCCTTCATGCTGGAGAGCCAACTCGCGGCGTTCTTATTACCCGGAGAATTTGTCACGACCACTTTGTAGCCAGCATCGTGCATCTTCGTGCTGATCGTTTCCCCAAGTCCGCCCATACCACCCGTAATCAGTGCAGTTCGTTGCGCCATCGTTATCTTTCACCTCGCAATATTTATTTTGAATGGGATGCGCCGTTTTGGCAAAGGTTGGGGAGTGCGATCGGTGAAGCCACAGATGGCCGGGAAACAAATGGCCGACTCGCCGTCACCGCTCATTTGCTATGTCTCTGCTACACTCGAATGTTTTGTAGTGCGTCTGGACTCGCCATATAACTTCACTTGAGGCAATCATGGACATCAGAACGGTAGGAGTAATCGGCGCGGGCACGATGGGCAATGGCATTGCTCACGTCTTCGCCAAGAATGGATACAACGTCGTGCTGGTCGACGTGGAGCAGCGCTTCCTCGATCGCGGCCTGCAAACCATCAGCAAGAACCTGGAACGCGAAGTTGCGAAGAACAAGTTGACGGCGGAGCAGCGCGACCAGGCGCTGGGGCGCATCGCGGGCACAACCGATCGCAAGCGGCTGGCCGACTGCGATTTCATTGTGGAAGCAGCCAGCGAGCGCTTCGAGATCAAAGCCGAACTGTTCCGCGATCTCGATGCCATGTGCCGTCCCGAGGTCCTGCTCTCCTCAAACACCTCGTCCATTTCGATAACCAAGCTGGCAGCGGTGACCAAGCGGCCCGACAAAGTCATCGGGATGCACTTCTTTAATCCCGTGCCGGTGATGAAACTGGTCGAAGCTCATCCGCGGATTGGCCACCTCGAACGAGACTTTCGCGACGGTCAAAGCTCTCGCCGAGAAATTGGAGAAAACTCCGGTCGAGGTGAACGATGCGCCGGGCTTTGTCTCCAACCGCGTCCTGATGCCGCTGCTGAATGAAGCCATGTACGCCGTGATGGAAGGCGTGGCCACTCCCGAAGCCGTGGACGAAGTCTTCAAGCTGGGCATGGCGCATCCGATGGGTCCGCTGACGCTGGCGGACTTCATCGGACTCGACGTCTGCCTCGACATCATGCGGGTGATGCAGTCCGGCCTCGGCGACCCTAAATACCGGCCCTGCCCGCTGCTGATCAAAATGGTCGATGCCGGATGGCTCGGCCGCAAGTCGGGGCGCGGGTTTTATCAGTACTAGTCCCGGCACTAGCGGGATCGGAATCTGCCAGCTGGCTTCTTCGGGTAACCGGCGCATGCAACTTCATACCTCGGCGTAGCGCAAATTTGCGACTCCAACGTGTGACAATGATCACTGAGTCCAGACCGTACACAGTGTCACCATGTTCAGTATCAAAAGAATTCCCGAAGCGTGGCTAGAGCCTGATAGAGCAATCGCAACGTTTCTTGGGAGTTCTTGTGTCGGGGGCAGGCTTTAGTTCGAGAGCGGTTTTTGACGCCGGGCTTTTCCAACTGCGTCTTTTATCGGCGAAATACAACGCTGCTTCCCAGATCCACAAGTGTTTTGCGGAAGGGACCGCGCACCATGGCACGCACGATTGAAGTGACGGATTTGATTCTGCGAGATGCCCAGCAGAGCCTTCTGGAAACCAGTATGGCTTTGGAAGACGTCATCCCGGTTTGCGAAGACCTGGACAATGCAGGCTACTGGTCTTTGGAGGTTTGGGGCGGCGCATCCTTCGATGCATGCATCCGCTTGCTGAATGAAGACCCGTGGGAGCGACTGCGGACCTATCGCAAACTGCTGCCCAAAACCAGACTGCAGATGCTTTTGCGCGGACAGAATCTTCTTGCCTACCGCAATTTTGACGACTCCGTTGTCGAGAAGTTCGTTGAGAAAGCCGCGCAGAACGGCATAGATGTATTCCGAGTCTTCGACGCGCTCAATGATGTGCGAAATCTGAAGGCCAGCCTGGCCGCGGTCCGCAGGATCGGAAAGCACGCGCAAGGATCAATCTGCTATCTCCCGAGTCCGGTGCATACGGTCACCGCATTTGTGGATATGGCGCAGCAGATAAAGCAAACGGGCTGCGATTCGATCTGCATTCGGGACGTGGCCGGTCTCCTCAAGCCGCAAGCCGCCTACGATCTGGTAAAGGGCATCAAGCAGAAATGTGGGGCAGAAACGTTGGTAAACGTTCATACGCGTTCAACGACTGGTGTGACGATGGTGTCGCTAATGAAGGCAGTCGAGGCAGGCTGCGACATGGTGGACACAGCGATCAGTTCGCTAGCTTTCGGTCGGGGACACAATCCAACTGAAAGCTTCGTAGAGATGCTGGAGGGCACGGGGTACGAATGCCGGCTGGACATGGAGAGGATTCTTCGTGTCAAACACCATATCGCCACCGTCCGTCCCAGCTATCGCGCGTTCCTGGACGGACACATGGGCGTCGAGACCGAGATATTTGAAAGCCAGATTCCAGCCAGGATGATTTCAAGTACGGAATACCAGCTGAAAGGGCAAGAGATGGGCCATTTGCTGCCGGAGGTGTTGACAGAAATCCGCAACGTCCGCCGCGATGCTGGATATCCCGCCCTGGACCCCCCGGCCGAGCAGATCATCGGCACCCAGGCAGTAGTCAACCAATTGCAAGGCAAGTACAAGGCGCTGACTAGTGAATTTGCCGACTTGATGCTGGGGTATTACGGTACCCCATTAGGCGAGAAGAATGCCGAAGTACTGAAGATGGCATCCGCTCGCGCTAACAAGCCACCCATCCGTTGTCGTGCGGCCGACTTACTTCAACCGGAGTGGGAACAGGCGCGATCGGAAGCCGCGGCGCTGCCTGGTTTCGGCGGCAGCGACGAAGATGTGTTGACCTACGCTATGTTTCCCAAAATTGCGCCCCAGTTTTTCAAGACCCGCATGGAAGGCCCAAAGCACATTGGCAACGAGCCGGCAATCGCGAATTCAGATGCAGATTGCGGCAGCGGCACACTGACATCACCGGTGACCTACGTGGTAACCCTTAATGGCAAGGAACACAAAGTCACCGTAGCACCGGTCACGTAACGGCAAGCATGAAGTTGCATTTCGGATTATTGAAGCGAGTTAGGGAGGCATAAATGGCTACACCAACGCTTAAACCGCCCAGTACCACGATGGTCGAGAGAATCAATGAGCTTAGCGAGAAGCGCGAGAAGCTTCGGCAAGGCGGCGGCAAGCAACGTCTCGCAAAGCAGCACGAATTGGGTAAGCTCAGCGCTCGGGAGCGTATAGCAAAGCTCGTCGATCTTGACAGTTTCCAGGAGATCGGTCTTTTCGCAAAACATCGCGCCACCTATTTCGGTATGGCGGACAAGGAACTGCCGGCCGATGGAGTGGTGACCGGATGTGCGACGGTGGATGGCCGCTTGATACACCTCGCCAGCCAGGATTTCACCGTTGCCGGCGGAGCGGCAGGCGAAGTGCACTGCGCCAAGATCAAAGAGATGATGCAGCTTTCGATGAAGACGGGAAGCCCATTCGTTTTCATTAACGATTCCGGCGGTGCACGGGTCCAGGAAGGGATCGACAGCCTGGCGGGCTATGCCAGCGTGTTCTACAACAACGTCATGCTTTCCGGCACAGTGCCGCAGATTTCCATCATCTGCGGTCCGTGTGCAGGCGGGGCGGCGTACAGCCCAGCCTTGACCGATTTCATTATCCAGACCAAGCGCGCGCAAATGTTCATCACCGGCCCGCAAGTGATCAAGCAGGTGACAGGAGAGAGCGTTACGGCGGACCAACTGGGCGGGCCCGCCGCTCAAATGAATCGGTCCGGTGTAGTTCACCTGATTGCGGAAGACGACGACGGCGCATTAGCTCTATGTCAGCGACTGTTGAGTTTTCTGCCATCCAACAACTTGGAAGATCCGCCGCGCCTGGCTTACACCGATGAACTTGAGATCGATCCGCTGCTAAACGAAATAGTGCCGCCGGAATCGAAAGTTGGCTACGACATGCGGACGGTGGTCGCACGAGTGCTCGATCACCAGGATTTCTTCGAGATACAGCCGGGTTTCGCAGCCAATGTAGTGATTGGATTCGGACGCCTCCAGGGACGTTCTGTGGGAATTGTTGCCAACCAGCCCAGCGTACTTGCCGGAGCGCTTGACATTGACGCGTCCGACAAGATATCCCGCTTCGTGCGATTCTGTAATGCGTTCAATATTCCCTTGCTCACCTTTGTGGATGTACCGGGATTCTTGCCGGGTGTCGAACAGGAGTATGGGGGCATCATTCGTCACGGAGCCAAGGTGCTCTTCGCGTATTCGGCTGCAACCGTTCCCAAAATAACGATTGTAATCCGCAAGGCATATGGCGGAGCTTACATCGGGATGTGCTGCAAAGACCTGGGAGCGGACCGGGTGGTCGCATGGCCAACTGCAGAAATCGCGGTGATGGGCGCCGAAGGAGCCGCGGAAATTGTCTTCCGCCACGAGATCGATTCCGCGGAAAATAAGGCCCAGCGACGCGATGAATTGATCGAATTGTATCGTCACACTTTTGCCACTCCATACATATCGGCTGGCCGGAGGCTTGTCGATGACGTGATCGAGCCGGCTGAAACCAGGAGATATCTCGCACGGGCATTGGAAGCTCTACATACCAAGCGAGAACTTCGTCCCCCGAAGAAGCACGGTTTAATTCCGCTGTAAGACAGGAGGCGCTTGCATCATGTTTGCTCCCGCAACCATTACGCCCGAAACCTTGGCAGTCATTGCCGCCAGCGTCACCGCGTTCCTCGGCAAGAAGGTTCGGATTCGCTCCGCACGGGCGCTAGAGACTCCATACGCGGTCGAGCGGTGGGCACGGCAAGGTCGGTTGATTGTCCAGACGTCACACAACCTTGGACAGCTAAGACGATGATCGTGTTCGCAGAACGTACGATGAACGTACAGCGGGAAGTGCTCGCTGAAGGGAACGGACGATGAGGTTAGAGATATCAATTGACGGGCAGCGGTATGAAGTCGAGGTCGAAGTCGCTGAGGAGGATGACTCGCCACAGGCGCAGGACAACCGTCCCGCTCCGGCGACAGCTACCATTCAGTCGAAAGTGCTGCGCACTCCTCCCAAACCGGGCGCTTCGTCGGACTCCAATCTTGACGAATCTAAACTCTGCCGCAGCCCGGTGGCGGGAATTGTAGTACGAGTGAATGTAGAACCGGGCCAACCGTTGGAGGTCAACGATCTGATGGTTGTGCTTGAGGCGATGAAGATGGAAACGAACGTGACGGCGCCGATCGCCGGAAAAGTGAAATCTGTTAACGTCTCGCCGCGGGATGCGGTGAAGATCAACCAGATCCTGGTTGAATTTGAGTAACGCTTACTGACCTCAAGCTGCAAGCGCTCTGGAGTGCTCTACGGCACTGCCGCCGGCCAACGCTTTCCCGCCTCTCATGCGTAGTCAATCGGATGTTTCGCGATCCACCGTTCATCGCGGACCGTACCCATTTCCTTCAACGCTGAGCGTGCCATGCTGGAGGTGAGGCTGCGCGTCTTCCAGGTGAAACCCGCAGCGAAACCGATGGTGCCGCCTGCCATTCCGAAGGCAACTGTCCGCGAAAGACTACGGCGATCGAACCGCCGGAAGGAGAACAGACCGGCGCAAGCGCCGATCGCAGCCAGGCCCAAGGATGCCAGCGCCGATCGAGCCAAAACTGCCGAAAGGCACTGCCCTTCAAGTTGCGAGTCGCGTCCGCGGCGCAGTCCGGACATCCCCGAATGCGCCAGTGCGCGGGCGTAATGCAGATCCGCTTTTAAGGATTCTTCTTTCACAAACGTATGCTCCTGCCGTAACGCTCTCACTCTAGAGTACATTGGGTCTGTGACCTGCGTCACTTTGAGTAACGGTTAGAGTCACAGCACAATGGTTTAAACTCTTCACGGATGACGCTCGACGCGAGCCAATCCGCGCCACTATCACAAAGGGAGCGGGGCCTTCAAACGGCGCGGCAGATTCTCAAGTGCTCCAGATGAATGGGCAACCATGAATCGCAATTTGGCGAATTGGTGGCTGTGCCCGTTGGAACCCCAGGGCAGGAAGAAGAAAGCCGATGTTTCTGAAGCCTTTCGTTATTAACTCTCACGGCCGCATTGTCTTCCCGGGGAACTTTTTCCCAGAGCTGGATTTTAGGGTATTCAAGAGCCTGAAGCAGTTCGCAGCGGTTATCCGGCGCGACTTCGGAGAGAAAGCTCCGACTGACGTAGAGATTGCGGCGCGCGTGAAGGCGGGCGAATACAAGACACGATATGAACTTTGCCGCGATCTGGTATTGAACCGGTTCTGGGTGAATCGCTATACCCTGACAATGTACGAGAAACGTCCCACCCGCTGGGGGGACCTGCCGCGGCAGCGGGACGACGTCTTCCTTCCTGTGTATAAGCCGCGCGATTCGTCCGCGATCGCAACCGCTATCGAGGCTGGGTATCAGGATCTGCCCTCCTCGTGGGACGAGGAACTGGAGAACCGTAGTTTTGGGATTCTGCTGAATGTTTTTCGCAACAGCCTGAGCGCCGGAGGCGAGCTTCGACCTATCCGCCCGACAGTGGCCGAGGCGCTGGCCGACCCGGCAAACCGGACGCGGCATTTGCTGGCGTATGATCCCGATTATTTGCGCTACAACTTCAACGATGTAGTCGACTGCCTGCATCCTGTGCCTGAGTTGGAAGCATTGATGCGCCAGTGCATGATTCTTCATAACCAGTATGCCTGGGACCCATCGACCAGCACGCAAACTGAAATTGGCAAGCTGAAGGACGACGATTACGTGGTTGCCTTTCATCCGCGGAATGAAGACGTACTGCGTTTCATCCAGCGGGTGAAGCAGGATGAAAGCTGGGGTCCACGGGTTCGCCCGAATCGGATGATCGGGGCCGACACTCTGGCCCTGAGCCAGCCCATCAAGCCGTATCCTCCGGTGGATGTAAACAAGCGATTCAAATTCTTCCCCGCTTTGAGGCGATTGCTGTCTACGAAGGCGAGGTCACCTGCACCAATGCAGACCTCATCCGCAACCACGCGTACTGCTGGTCGCGCATGAGCGCCGCGGAAATCAGCGAGAAAACCGGCATCGAGGAGAGGCGTTACACCCAGTTGCCCCTGGAGGACATGGCCCTGCTGGCAGCCAAGAAGGCCTTGGCGAAGTCCGGCCGGCGGCCCGCGGAGATCGGCGCAGTGCTGTTTTGCACGTGCACCAGCACCAAGCTCATTCCCTCGGTGGCCACCTGGCTTTCGGGTGAACTGGGCCTCATGCAGACCCACAGTTCATGCGACATCGTCGCTGCCTGTGCCGGGATGTCGTACGGTCTCGCGGAAGCCGTGCGCTTGCTGCAGGAGATTGACCGGCCGGTGCTGCTGGTCTGCGCGGAAAAATTCTCCGACAAGATCGGAACGGTGCGCACTTCGCGCATGATTTTCGGCGATGGGGCTGCGGCGGTCGTAGTCGCTCCCGCGCCGGAAGGCACTCCTTCCGATATCGACTTCTTCCAGACTTACGCCAGCGGACCGTGGTCGGAGGTGAATTCCATCATCTGGCCCAACCCGGAGTTCGACAACAACATTACCGTGTACGGACCGGAGGTGAAGGCCCTGGTGACTCGCTACCTGAAAGAGATGATGGGCGAGTTGACTCTGCTCCCGAACCCCAATGGGGGCGGCGGCTCACTCATCGACGCGATCGATCTGGTAGTTCCCCACCAGGCCAATAAGAACATGGTGCTCACGCTGGCTGAGGCGGCCGGGATCCCGGGTGACCATATCTTTTTCAATATCGAACGAGTCGGTAACACCTCGTCCGCCAGTATCCTCATGGCTGTCCATGATGCCGTACGCGAAGGCAGGATTGACCGTCCCATGCGAATTTTTGCTCCGGGCTTCGGCGCCGGGGCAGTCGGGGGTTATGTGGTTATGCGGGTCGATCCCGCAATTGTGAGCGTTAATTCGGAAGACAGGAGTTTAGAAATGGCGAATGTTGCCGATGGAAATGTAAATTATCACCCGACTTCTCTCACTGGAAGGGTTGCTTTAGTGACCGGAGCCTCGCGCGGCATCGGACGCGCGATCGCGCTCGAACTCGCGCGCCGTGGGGCAAACGTCGCACTTAACTTCCGGTCCGAGGCCACGCATGCGGAAAACGCGGCGGCGGAGATTCGCGAACTGGGTGTCGACTGCATGCTCATTCAGGGCGACGTGGCCGAGAAAGGCGAGGCCGCGCGCATCGTCAAAGAAGTGCTCGATAAATGGCAGCGCCTCGACATTCTGGTGAACAACGCCGGTATCACCCGCGATCGTTCGATGCGCAAGATGACCGACGACGACTGGGCCGCGGTCATCAACGTCAACCTGAACGGCACGTTTTACTGCACCAGTGCGGCCGTGCCGGCCATGATCAACCAGAGATTTGGCCGCATCATTAACATCGGCTCTGTCGTCGGGCAGATGGGAGCATTTGGACAGGCCAACTATTCAGCCAGCAAGGGCGGCATTATCGCTTTCACCAAAACGCTTGCCCTCGAGATGGCCAAATTCAACATTACAGCCAACGTCATCGCGCCGGGATTTACGTCTACGGAGATGGTGGACGCCATCCCCGAAGAGATTGCAGCGCAGATCAAGGCCAAGATTCCCTTGGGCCGCTTCGCCTCGCCTGAGGAGATAGCGAAGGCAGCCAGCTTCCTGGCAGCGGATGGGGACTACATCACCGGGCAGGAATTGAACGTAAACGGCGGGTACCACATGTAGTACGAAACGCAGATCCCTCGCGGGCTGGAGCCCGCTAGTGATGACAACGTAAGAAGGATTCAGGGCATGAACCCGGACTATAAAAGGGATCTTGCGCTTTGAAAGGGCGCGTGTAGACTTAACGGCACGGCTTCAGCCGTGCCCCTTCAAAACTCATTGTCTCAGGTATCATGGGCTACGCGGAGCGCGGGCCCAGCCAACCATTGATGTGCGGCCAGGTGTGCTTGCTGGCACCGCTGCCCGCCATAATTCCGATGTGACCGCCGGCAACCCGGAACAGTTCCTTGTCCTTGCTGCTGACCTTCGCCATGATCGGCTCTGACTGGCAAGAGGGCGTGATGTGGTCACCTTCGGCGATGACAGTCAGCAGATTGGCTCGAATGCGGCCCAGGTCAACGTGTTCGCCTCGGATGACGAGCTCTCCCCGCATCAGCTTATCGTTGCGGTAGAGATCGACGATGAGCTGCCGGAATGCGCCTCCCGCCAGGTTCACATTGTCCGTGACCCAGGTGTTCATCGCGTGCCAGGATTCCACCACCTTGGGATCGTCGAGATTGTCCCAGAGCTTCACATAGTTGCTGACATAGTTCTCGACCGGCTTCAGGGCCTTGGCGCCGTAGTCGATCATCTCTCCCGGCATGTTGCCAAACGCGCCGAGCACCTTGTCGATGTCGAAATAGCGTTCGTCAGTCCAGCGAGCGAAGGTAAGGTTCTCTTTGTCGGAAAAGGACAGCGGGGCCGTCAGCAGAATCAAGTTGCGCAAACCTTCGTCGCCTCGCAATGAAGCGTAGATCGTTGTGAGGATGGCGCCGATGCACCAACCGAGAAGACTGAATTCCTCTGATCCCGAGACCGCCTTGAGCTTGCGGATCGCCCGCGGCATGTATTCCAGGGTGTAATCGTCGAACTTGAGGTTCTTGTCTTCCGGCCCGGGTGCTCCCCAATCCAGCAGGTACACATCGTAGCCATTGTTGACCATGTATTCCACGAAGCTGTGTCCGGGACGAAGGTCGAGAATGTAAGGCCGATTCATGAGAGCGAACACCAGCAAGAGGGGAACGCGATGACGCTTTTCTTTCGGGACAACCGGAATATAGCGATACAGCTTGGCTTTGTTCAACGTCCAGATGAGATCCTTCGGTGTCTGCGCGATAGCTGCCCGCGTGGTCATTACCTTCGAGAGCGTCTTGAGCCGGTTGACTGCGAGTATAAACGGATCGGTGAGTACCGGTGCGCCTGCCATCCTACTTGGTCCCTCTCTTCCTCTTGGATGCGACCTTAGCTGGTCTGCTGCGCGGCGAGACCGCAGCTCGCGGCTGCCGGCGCTCAGCGGAGCCAGCTGGCGAAACCTGTTGCAGAATACGATCCAGCTTGGCATCCATGTCATCGAGCCGCATCTCGACATTAGTCATGCGCTCGGCGAGCGAAACGAAATCCGCGCGCGACGGCATGCTCATTTGCTCCAGCACCTTAAGCATGGTCTTCTCGACGGCTTCGCGAAAAGGAGACGATGCGGTGAGGTAGGAATCGAGAATTGCGCCGCTGGCCTGGGCATAGGCCTCGCTATTCACAGCCTCAACCATGCTTTTCGCCCAGACATCGAGATAGGCGTCACGCATGCCGCGCCAGGGATCCATGGGATCAAACGGCTTGCCATTCTGTGCTTTTTCGTCCGCCATTGCCACCCCTTCCACGACTATATACCCAGCGACAGCCCCGAAAACACTCCCATAGGTCCTCCCGAGGCGGGGAGTTGGAAGCTTCCGAGGCCGTCTAGAAACTGGTAATACAGCTGACTGACATTACCGCGCAGCAACCGACTTGAAAGGCTTCGCCGCGATTTCGAGAGCTGCCCTCTGGGTCTCGATGAAGGTTTCCGTTCCACGCTGAAACGAATCGACAACGGCTGCGATCGGAGCGCCCGCGGGTGCAAGCTGCTTCTTGGCGGCTTCGAATACGGTCTTGTTTTGCGCGGAAGCAAAGTCCAGGACCTTCTTCTGGGCTTCCACCGAGCGCTCAACCGACTGCTGGAATGCACCCGTCACGCGGTTGGCGATGTCGCCATAAGCTTTGACTCGCGTGTTGTTGATGCCAGCCACCGTGTGGCTCTGCTCGACCGCAAAGTCGATGGCGGACTTTTGAGTTTCGACGAAGGTTTCGACGGCCTGCTCGGCAATGTCAAACACGAACGTCGCGGGCGTAAGCGGGAAGAAACTGAAAGCTTTCTTCCAGGTGTTCAGGAATTCGGCGCTCTGCTCGGCGGCGATGTCCAGAGACTTCTTCTGCAGTTCGGCCAAACGCTCGACGCCATTGACGTAAAGCGGGGTAAAGGCATCGGCGAATTCCGGTTTACCGGCGGCGGCGGCGGGAGTAGTCTTCTTGCTTGACTTAGAGGTAGTAGGCATGATGTGCTCCTGGTAGTTTCTCGATGTTGCAAACTATGCTGCACTGCAACATAAGACAATCATACGCTCCTGCCACCCCCTGTCAAGGGCAAAAATGAGCCGACTCGAATGCCCCCTAAGACGCTGATTATTAAGAAGTACGAGAACCGGCGGCTCTACAACACGGCCACCAGCCAATACATCAACCAGGACCAGGTTGCCCAATTGGTGCGGGAAGGACACGATGTCCGGGTGGTGGACGCCGCCAGCGGGGAAGACCTGACCCGGCTGATCCTGGCGCAAATCGTGGTCGAGGACGCCAAAGGCCCGGACTCCGTGTTCCCGCTAGACGTCTTGCGCCAGATGATCGTGGCGTCTGGCCGGGCTACGCAGGAAAGCGCATTGCATTACATGAAAGCGATGTTGGACTTGTACCAAAATGCTTATCGCGCCATGCCGCCGGCGATGAACCCGCTCGAGTTTATGCGCTGGCCCCAGCCCGCCGCGACTACCGGAACGCCGCCGCCCCTGGCCGGGGCCCAAGGAAGGGAAGAGATGCCGGGTAAAGAGGGGCTCAAGGATGGGAAAATTGGCGATAAGGCGACTGATGTGGACGAACTGAAGCGGCGCATCGCCGAGTTGGAGGACGCTTCGCGGTCCCGGCAAAAGAAGAACGGCGGAAAGCGAAAAGCAAAAGTACGCCGCAAATCTTGACGCAGTGCGGCAAAGAGTCTAGTCTCGGAGCGGTTGGTTCGCGGTCACCGAACACGGTCGCCGCCTACAACATATCGAGAGACAACCCCCGACAGAAGGTGACCCCGGTGACGATGCTGAGTGCCGCCTAGAAACACAGGGTTACTGCAACTGCCGCAGGCCGGTAGTATCTCATTCATCGATGCAGAACGAGACGGGCTGTAAGCGAGGAAGGCTGCACCATGGAAGAAACTGGGTTGCCAAAACGAGTCGTGCTCATTACCGGTGCGGTGGCTGGCATTGGCCGAGCGACGGCCCTGCGATTTGCCCGAGACGGAGCACGGGTCGCGGCTTGGGATGTCTCGGACAAATCCGCTCCTCAACTGGAATCGGCCATCAAATGGGAGGGCGGCGAATCCCTGTTCCAAACCGTGGATGTCACCGACGCCAACGCGGTCCAGGCCGCCGCAGCCGCAGTTATAGATCGATGGGGCCGGATTGACGTTCTCATCAATAACGCCGGCATCGTCCGCGACGCGCAGTTGGTGAAGTGGAATGGCGGCAGCCCGGAGTCGACCATGAGCGAAGACACATGGGATTCCGTGATTGGCGTCAACTTGAAGGGCGTTTTCCTGTGCACCCGCGCAGTGGTTCCTTACATGATCAAAGGCGGTGGTGGGGTAATTCTGTGCGCGGCTTCGGTTGTGGGTTTGTACGGCAACTTCGGACAAACGAACTACGCGGCGTCCAAGGCTGGGGTGATCGGGATGACCCACACTTGGGCGCGCGAACTGGGAAAGTACAACATTCGTGTTAACGCCGTTGCTCCCGGATTCATCGCGACTGACATGGTGAAGTCGATGCCCGCGAAGATACTTGAGGTTATGGTGGCGCGCACCCCGCTGGGTCGCATGGGAACGCCGGAAGACGTGGCCAATACTTACTATTGGCTTGCTTCGGAGCACGCTGCCTTCATTCATGGAGCGGTGATTTCCGTGGATGGGGGAGTGGTAATCGGGACATAGCCGGTGGCCTCGCCTGCCAATTAGCTATCGGGCGCGTTGGAGTAGTTCGGTCAAGTTCTCGATGATCGGGGCACTTGCGTCCCCTAGGACGACGTATCGCAGTCCTTGTTGTGTCCATGTCCGCAGAGTGAACGAAGAGCTTTTGTCCGCGAAGAAGGAAGCCGGCATCGCGAGTTGAGGCGTATTTCGAAAGATGAAGACAGAAATAAAATGGCGCTGATAACCGACGATGAGGTGTGCGCCAGGCTCCTGGTGAAAATAGGCGACCCGTCCTCCCACTAGAGTGAACGGAGTGCCTTGGAGCTCCGGCAGATCGAAAGTAAACGGAATTCGGCCCTGAAACCACGGTTTCACAGTATGCCGGTCGGTGGAGATGACATCCACTGGATTGGCGCTGGCAAGCGCTGTCACATGCAGGTCGGCAAACTCGGCAACCGCCTTCGCACTTTGCCGGCGATTCGCAGTAACGAACAGCCCTGTTGCAAGCAGCAGAAGCGCCGCAGTGGCAAGTGCCCCCCCCAGCCAATGCCGCACAGTCAAGTTCCCCTGTTCTTTTTGGCCGCTGGCGGTCGCGTCACGCGCCTGGTTTGATTGGTCCTTTGCCAAATTGAGGACCTTAGATCGCAAGTGAGCTGGCGCTGCATACCGATTTCCGGCGCGATGGACGGCCATTTTACCTTCGGTTAGAGCCAGGGCGGTCGCGGCGCAATCGGCGCAGGTTGCCAGATGTGCGCGGAAGGCATCCCTCTCGAGAGGCGGCAACTCCGCATCGACGTAGCTTCCGACCCGGCTCTGCCATTCTGAACAGCTCATCATTCCATTACTTTCTGCTCGAGCTAGACCTCGCCGAGCGTTCTCCGGCGAGCATCTGCCTTAGCAGTTTCCGGCCGCGAGCAATTCTCGACATGACGGTCCCGATCGGCACCGATAACACTTGCGCGATCTCGTGGTACTTCATCTCCTCGACATCGCATAGCAAGACAACTTCGCGGTATGCGACCGGAAGGCTATCGAGCGCGGTTTGCAGCGCCTCGCGCGTGGCTGAAGCGAGAGCAATCGACTCTGGCGTTTCCCACGTTACCGGAATAGTGTCTTCATCCTCTGGATCCAGCTCCGCGGTCAGCTGGGCACGGAGACCCGTGCGTGATGTCAGGAATGTGTTACGCAAAATTCGAAATATCCAAGCGCGAAAATCGGTGCCCGGCGCGAATGACGAAAACCCATGTAGCGCCTTCCGGAACGTCTCCTGCACCAGGTCCTCGGCTTCCGTAGCGTCCTGGGCGAGCCAACGCGCGAAGTTGTACAGCGAATCGAAGAGCGGCATTGCCAGCCGCTCGAACTCCTCGTGACTGCCGCTTTCCGCTTTCAATCTTTAATCTCGCTAACTCTTGGACACGCGATTTTATTCCAGCCATTCTAAGACTTTTATTTTTTGCTGCTAAGAAGCTTTTTCGGGAATTAACGCGATGCCCCGCAGTTAGCGATGATGACAGGCATTCGAGGTGCACACCTGGAAAGAAACGAGGAGGGACAAGCTTATGAAAGTTGAAATGAAGGAACAATTATTAAACCAACACAACGACGACGGAATTGATCGCCGAGGCTTCTTGAAGTGCATGGCCTGGGCGGGCACGGGGGCTTTGTGCGTGATCAAAGGCGGGGTGCTGAACTCCTACAGCTTGGGACGGGTTGCCGCAATGGGTAGCCGTGAACTCCAGGGAGAACTCAGCTTCGTTCAAATCAGCGACAGTCATATGGGTTTTGACAAAGCCGCGAATCCCGACGTCATTGGCACGCTGAAGGCCGCTGTGGACAAGATCAATGCCCTGCCTGTATCGCCCGCTTTCATCCTGCACACTGGGGACATCACTCATCTCTCCAAACCTGGGGAGTTCGACACCGTAGACCAACTGTTGAAGAGCGCCAGCGCCAACGATGTCTTCTTTGTGCCCGGCGAGCACGATGTCCTGAACGATGAGGGCAAACAGTATTTGGCGCGCTACGGGAAAGGGACCCAAGGATCGGGTTGGTACAGCTTTGACAAAAGCGGCGTGCATTTCGTCGGCCTGGTCAACGTCCTGGACCTGAAGGCTGGGGGCCTGGGTAACCTGGGCAGAGAACAACTGGAGTGGTTGGAAAAAGACGTTCACCGCCTCTCGAAGAGTACGCCCATCGTGGTTTTCGCGCACATTCCGCTGTGGAGCGTGTATCCCGAATGGGGGTGGGGAACCGATGACAGCGCGCAGGCGCTGTCGTACATGAAGCGCTTCGGATCGGTCACGGTCTTGAATGGACACATTCATCAGACCATGCAGAAAGTCGAGGGCAACATCACATTCCACACCGCGGCATCCACGGCCTTCCCGCAACCGAAGCCCGGCGAAGCGCCTTCTCCCGGTCCCATGAAAGTTGCGGCGGAGCAGTTGCGTACTTTGCTCGGCGTGACCGACGTGAACTACGTTCGCGGAAAACATTCACTGGCGGTGGTCGACTCGACCTTGGCCTGAACCGCGGAGATAACGCCTCGAAATCAACACAACTCAACACAAAACGAAACGGAAGGGAAGAGATGATTATGCAGACCAGAAATTGGATGTTGGAAATAGCAATCGTGCTAGTGGCGCTCGCTGCCGGCATCCCCGCGAGTACTCTCGCGGCTTCTTCGCCGGCGAACCCCACGTCGGAAGCAGAAATCAAGATCGACAACTTCAGCTTTTCACCGGCCAGCCTTACGGTTCCCCTGGGCACGACCGTCCGCTGGACGAACCGCGATGATATCCCCCACACGGTGGTCAGCGAAAACAAGACCTTCAAGTCCAAGGCGCTCGATACCGACCAGGAGTTCACCTACACCTTTACCCGCCCTGGCACCTACAACTACTTCTGTTCGATTCATCCCAAGATGACTGCCAAAATCGTAGTGCAGTGATCGGAGGACAGCTTGCACCCTTTTGACCTCAAGTCGGCGCTGCTCGCGAGGCACGCTCAACATGTGGTGCTGGTCCACTTTCCAATTGCGCTATTTGTGGCAGGCGTAGGCTTTGATTTCTTCAGCCACTGGAAGAAGAATCGCACACTCGCAGTCGTGGCTTATTACGATCTGCTCGCAGCAGTCGTGTCGTCTGGTCCAGTCGTGGCAACGGGAGTGTTGGCGTGGCGTTGGCAGCTGGAAGGTCAGCGGATCAAAGGAATACTACTTCTGCATCTTGCGATGGGATTGGTTTCAGGCATCCTGATGTGTTTAGTTTGGAGTATCCATTTTCGAGTCCACCGAAATCCGCAGGCCAGACTGCCGCTGTACCGCCTGCCCATTCGAGGCTGTGGCGGTTACGGTGATCGCCATGACGGCTCATCTCGGGGGATTTCTGAGTGGTGTCAATGGCCAGGGATAGACGATCTTCGAAGTCTTCGAAGTTTGATTGACACGCAGTAGGTCCGCACGATAAAGTTCCATCGCTACGACTGGTGGTTCCGCCCGCCCTCCTGTCCGGCGCAACATTCCACGTGCTTACATTCGACACCACTCTGACTTAACCACAAAGAAGGAATATTTCTAATGACACTTTTTTATTCGTTCTCCTGCCCTCGCATCCGCCGGGCAGTGCTCACCTCTGCTCTTGGACTGGCCGTAGGTTTGGCCGCGCTTCCGCTTTGCGCCCAGACAAGCCTCGTTCGACAGCTTAGCCAAGATAGCTTCACCGATCCTGCTGCCCAGCACATGACGGAAGTTGAACCAGGAGCTTTCGCATATCGCAGCACGATTGTCACTGCGTTTCAAGTAGCCCGCATCTCCAGCGGTGGCGGCGATGATATTGGGTTTGCCACCTCTCTGGATGCGGGAGTTACATGGAGCAACGGATACCTGCCCGGCCTCACCACGTACGGCGGTGGCGGGACCAATAGCGCCGCCAGCGACCCGGCGGTCGCCTACGATGTCAAGCACCGCGTGTGGCTGATCAATACGCTGCCAATTGGAAGCGGGGTGAATGTTGCGGTAAGCCGCTCAACGGATGCCTTACATTGGGACAACCCTATTTACGTCAGCCGGGCCGGCAATGCTGACAAGAACTGGATCGCCTGCGATAACACCGCTACCAGCCCTTACTACGGAAATTGTTATGTAGGCTGGGACAACTCCCAGATACAGATGACCACCTCCAGCGACGGCGGGCTGACGTGGGGGCCGGCAAAAGCCACAGCGGCCTTCGACAACGGCATCGGAGTGAATCCTGTGGTGCAGCCCAATGGCACGGTCGTAGTAGGATTTGCTGATTTCGGCGGTGGCATGTCGGCATTTACCTCTACCAATGGCGGTCAGAGTTGGAACGCATCCGTACGTATCTCCACCGCTCCCAGTCACGGTGAGGCCGGCGGCCTTCGCAGTGCCGGACTTCCCTCTACTGCCATTGATGGTGCCGGTAAAGTCTATGTATCGTGGCCCGATTGCCGCTTCGAAAGCGGCTGCGCCGCCAATGACATTGTCTACAGCAGTTCGAGCGACGGGATTCATTGGAGCGCGGTTGCGCGCGTTCCCATCGACCCCATCGGCAGCGGAGTGGACCATTTCATTCACGGCATGGGGATTGACATCAGGACCTCGGGAAGTTCCGCCCACATGGCGATTACTTATTATTACTATCCGGTCTCGGCTTGTGGTAGCTCCTGTCGGCTGTATGCAGGCATCACTTTGTCGAACGATGGCGGACAAACCTGGACCGCGGGTCGCCAGCTTGCGGGACCCATGCAGTTAAGTTGGCTACCCAATACCTTCTCAGGCAGGATGGTGGCCGATTATGTCGCGACGGTGTATCCGGCGGGAATCACGGCGGTATCCAGAGCTCTTCCGATCTTCGCCCTGGCCCTTGCGCCTACGGGCAGCCTCTTCCATCAGGCGATCTATACCGTAGGTTATGGCCTCAGTGCAGATGAGATGACGGAGCAGCGGATGAGCTCGAAAGACGACAAGCCAATACCGGGAGCCAAATCTGACCATCCGGCCCGGAGACCGGAAGATCGTGACAACGAACTTCCCACGCGGCCACGCGAGATACCCCCTGTTAAATAACGTCTAAGTTAGGCTATTTTCAAGGTCGCCAGCGCAGTTGAACTGGCGGCCTTTTTTCGCCGCTATTGCCGGATACATGATTGCGATCCGCATCGTGATCTTTCTCATTTTGCCGGCATGGGGATTGAGCAATGCGGCAGCGACCCTGGTGGGTCAGAACCTGGGAGCCAAGCAGCCGGAGCGTGCCGAGCAATCGGTATGGAGAACCGGCATTTACAACATGTTGTTTCTCGGCAGTGTCGGGCTGCTGTTCATCTTCTTCGCACAGCCGCTGATACGATTGTTCAGTCAGGATCCCGAAGTCGTGCGGCTGGGTGCTGCCTGCTTGCGCATCATCAACTGCGGCAATATCGGTTATGCGTTTGGCATGGTAATGCTGCAAGCCTTCAACGGTGCAGGTGACACAGTAACTCCCACGTATGTGTATCTGTTCGGCTTCTGGATGCTGGAAATTCCGCTGGCTTATTGGCTGGCGGTGCCGATGCACCTACGCTCGAATGGGGTTTTTATCTCCATCGTGATCGCGGAGACGGCCATCGCCGGGGCGAGCGCGATCTTGTTTAAGCGCGGTCGCTGGAAGCGGCAGCAAATTTGACCTCCGCTTTCGAAACACCGAGCGCCAAGGGCCGTGGGTAGGCAATTTTTCGTCGATCTGCGATGTTGACATTCGTAACATGAATGAGTCCATCTACGGCGGGCCGCTCGGTGATTGTGCCCCAGCGAGAAGTGTGAGAAGCTCTGCCGTCTCTGGGCAGATGCTCACTTGCAATACACTGGTTCTCACGCAAAGTATGCAGCCTGTTGGCGCTGGAAGCCAGTTCTGTCTCAGCGTGAACCTTTGGGCACCATGGTGCGTATTACATAGAGGCCACAGCAGTTAATAACAGCGGAAATCACAGGATGTCAGTTTAGGAGACAAGGAAATGCGCGTTGCCCGATTCGTTGGATCCGCGATCCGAAAAGCGTTCTCACTGGGGATCGTGGTTGTATTTGTAACAGCGGGTTTTGCCCAGAATGCAACTCAACCCAGCGGCCAATCGAGCGTGGCTCCGACGACGCCCATGCCGCAGGCGCCTGCGCCGCAGCATAACGCTCATCTGTATTCGGACAAGGATTACTCGAAGCCACAATCGGCATTTCCCAATGTGCTCGCGCCCTATAGATCGCGCAGTGTGCCGCCGCCCAATCTGAGCAATTCCGCGCGGACCGACCAACTGTTCCGCGACGGCAAGATGTATCTGTCGATCAATGATGCGGTGGCCATGGCGCTGGAGAATAACCTCGATATCGTCCTGCAGCGTTACAACCTCTCCATTGCGGATACGGACTTATTGCGTACAAAATCTGGGATGTTCGCGCTGGGCGTGAATGCCGGCGTGGTGCAGGGCACGCTTGGCGGTTTGAGCGGTTCTACCTCCGCCGGAGGTACGGGCAGTTCCGCCACCGGGGCAACTGGCACCGGCGCGGGTGGTACGCAAATAGGTGTCGGCGGAGCTGGCGCAGGCGTGGGAGGACTGGTGGCATCCACATTTGGAGCAGGACCTCCACTGCAGAGCTATGACCCAGTTCTCACGGGTACGATCCAAGGCGAGCGCGCTACCACGCCCCAAGCAAACATTTTTTTCTCCGGCGGTTTGCCGACCTCAATACAAAATACGAATATCTATAACTTTGGGTACACGCAGGCTTTTGCAACCGGCACTCTCGCCTCGGTTACTTTCAACAATTCCCGCCTCACGACCAATGTGCCCTTCAACTTGTTTAATCCGGCCATAACCCCGAACTTCCGGTTTCAATTGACCCAGCACCTGCTGCAGGGCTTCGGATTCGATCCCAACTTGCGTTGGATCCGGATCGCCCGCAACACGCGCGAGACTGGGGACGTCGTGTTTCGCCAGCAAATTATCGCCACGGTCTCGCAAGTCGAAAATATTTACTGGGACCTGGTGACCGCTTACCAAGCCGTGAGAGTAAACGAACGAGCACTGCAATTGGCGCTGAAGACGCAGTCCGACGATGAAGAGGAAATTCGCATCGGCACCTTGGCGCCCATCACCCTGGCGCAAGCTAAGAGCGGAGTTGCAACCGCGAACCAGAATCTGATTACTTCGCAAACCCAGCTCCAGCTTCAGCAACTGCTGATGAAGAACGCCATTACCAAGAACATGGGCGACCCGATTCTCGCGTCCGCGACGGTGATACCGACTGACACATTGCAATTCAATGAGCCGCAAGAGGTGCGCCCCGTCCAGGAGCTGATCCAGGAAGCCTTGCAGGCTCGTCCCGAGATTGCCACGGCGCGCATCAACCTAACCAATGCGGAGATCTCGCGTAAATCGCTTAAGAATGCACTGCGCCCCACTTTGGACGTATATGCGTTTTACGGCGCCTCGGCACTGGCGGGCGATCAAACTCCCCTTCTCCCTCCTTGCGATTTCTCAGGAGCGATTCCGGGAGACAATTGTTTGCCCCCAGGAACGATTCCCCGGTCTGGTTACCCTAATGCGTTTCATGATCTCTTCAATAGCTCAGGGCCGGACAAAGGCATCGGAGTGAACCTCAACATTGTTCTTCGCAACCGGGCAGCGCAATCGGAACAAGTACGATCCGAGTTGGAATATCGGCAATCCCAAGTCGGCTTGCAACAGATCGAGAACACCATCACCATCCAAGTGCGGCAAGCTCACTTTTCGGTGCAGCAGAATTACGCTGCGCTGCAGGCGGCCATAGCGGCCCGCGATTTTGCCAATGAAAGCCTAACGGCGGAGCAAAAGAAATTTGGCTATGGCGCTTCCACCCCAACCCTGGTGTTACAGGCGTCCAGCAATTTGACCCAAGCGGAATCTAACGTCCTAAATGCTGCCGCCAACTACGAAAAATCCAAGGTGCAACTGGATCAAAATACCGCCGAGACGCTCACCAAGCTGGGCATTGATATTGCTGATGCCGAATCCGGACAAGTGAAACACGTCCCCTCGGTAAAGGGTGTTGTCCCGGCGAATGTGGAGGAGTTGACTTCGCCGACGCCGCCTTATGTTCCGCCGCAAGGAAGTGGCGTGTTCCCGACTCCACCCACTGCGCAACCGCAGAGCACAACACCGCCTCCGCCCAGTCAGGAGCAGGCGGAGCCTCATCGTTAATCTGCATAGCCCAGGGATGCCGGCTGCGATGACGGCATCCCTTATGGGCTGCCCCGCACTTTACGGGCGAAGGATTTGGAGTGCTGGCCTGGGGCGCCGAGATATTCACATTGAAGAAAGCCAGATGCAAGACGTTGTACCACAATGCCGGTTCCTTGCCGCTTTCGCGGCGTAGTGACGCCACCACCTGCGGCTCGCAGGTTTTCGCAGACTACTTGTTGTGGATCTCTCAATGTCCGAGCAACATAAGACCGGATAGGGCAATCTTAGCGGTAATGGTCCACGTCTGCTTCTTCCTGTTTGTGACCGCTCTCGCAGTTGAGTAAACTCGCTCGTTTGGGAATCTCCAGACTTCAAATGCAGGCAGGATGCGGAGGCAAGTTGGCTAGTGAAAAACACGGTCTTACGCGCCGTGAAATGCTGTCGCTCCTGGGCAAAGGTGCGCTAACCTATCCGCTTGCTGCATCCGGCCTGAGCGCTTTGGTACGCGGGACCCAATCGTTGTCCCAGGCCGTGCCAGCGGAATGGCGGCTCACCAGCGACGAACTCCTGGAAGAGATCGTCAGCCGGGGTTTCCTGTTTTTCTGGAATGAGGCGGGAAAGCGCACCGGTTTGGTGCTGGATCGCGCCCTCGCCGACGGCGGGCCGACGACGGACGGCATTGCCAGCATCGCTGCCACCGGATTTGGTCTAAGTGCGCTGTGCATTGGCCACCAACGACGATATCTTCGGGCGCATCAGATCCGGGCCCGTGTGGTCACTACGCTCAACTTTCTGTTGAACCATGTTGAGCAGGTCAACGGCATTTTCTATCACTTCATTGACGTGAACACGGGCAAGCGGGTGCGGCGGTCGGAGGTCTCGCCCATCGACACGGCCATCCTGCTGTGCGGGGTGCTCACGGCGCGTGCCTATTTCCACGATCCAGTGATTTCGCACTTGGCCACGAATATTTACGCGCGGGTGAACTGGCACTGGATGCTGAACGGCGGCAAGACCTTTGCCCTGGGCTGGACGCCGGAATACAAGTTCACGGGCGCGCGCTGGGACACTTACTGCGAACTCATGATGATGTATTTGTTGGCCATTGCGGCGCCCATCTACAACATCAGTCCGTCCGCCTGGGATGCATTCACGCGGCCGAAGGAGCAATTCGAGGGCTACAGCTACATCAGTGGACATGATCCGCTGTTCGTGCACCAGTATGCACATGCGTGGTTCGATTTTCGCAACCAACGGGATGCCTATGCCGATTATTTTCAAAACTCGGCGACCGCGACCGACGCTCACCAGCAGTTCTGCCTCTCCCTTCGTTGGCGCTTTCCCGACTATGACCAGAACACTTGGGGCATTACTGCTTCCGATTCCCGGCTCGGTTACCAGATTTGGGGCGGCCCGCCGGAGATCGGATATCCTGACGGCACTATCGTACCCTGTGCCGCTGGAGGTTCGATCCCCTTTCGCCCGCAGGACGCCATCGCCTGCCTTACTAATCTTTACAATCAACACGGCCGGCGGGCATGGAATCGCTATGGGTTTGTTGACGCGTTCAATCCTCTCACCGGATGGACCGATGTCGACGTGATCGGCATCAACCTGGGCATCACTATGCTGATGGCTGAGAACTACCGCACGGGATTCATCTGGGACAATTTCATGAAGAACCGCGAGGCGCGACGGGCCATGCAGTTGGTGGGATTCCGGCCGTCTGCCGCGGCCGCGACAAGTGATGGTGGAAGTCCCGGCATTTATGCGGGGGCAAGCAGCCTTTCAGCGCCCCGGAAATAGTTCGACTTTGAGGATGCGCTTTAACGCCGGCTGAAGCCTATTCCAAGATCGAATCCTTTTCCGCCGACTACATTCCAGTTCCCCCGGCCGAAGCGGGGGTTTCCATCAAAACTCTACATTAATGCTTAAACTGCTCTAGTTTGTCGATTTTCCTGACACGAAGGTTGACAGAACCGGATTCGCGTCGGTTGAGAGAACCACTACCTTGCTCGGCGAAACGACGAACAGGATGCCCTCCAGCGTACTGCCCGGGTTGGAAAGGATAAGGGCCCGGCCCGTAACGTCGACCTGGTAGGTCACGGCAATTGTATTCGTTTGCGGTCCACCCGGGCCGCTGCTGTCCTCGGAACCGTTGATGTTGCCATTCCCGTCGGCAAACAGCCAGTCAACCTGATTCGTCACCGCCGGTAAAGCCGGCGTGACCGAGCCTCCTACATACGAGCCGAGGACGGAAGCGTTGGTGAAGGTTGAGCCCGTCACCGTGTTGTTGATTTGCGGCGCCAGCACTCCGGATGTGGCATTGCCATCCGTCCCAACCACGAACGCTTGGTTCTGGCTCACCATGTACAGGACGGGCGGAGTGCCACCGAAGCCATTAAGAATGACGCGTCCAGTAGTCGGATCCACTTTGTACTGGCCCCCGACGACCTGTTGCTGGGAGAGCGTCCCGCCCGTGTTCTGATCAAACAAAACGGTGGCATTTCCGAAACCATTTCCGTCGGCGCTGCCATCGCCGGTGAAGAATCCAGCAATGCCGATCGCTTGCGGAGTCCCACCGTTGGGATTTACTCCGTTGGTTTGGAAAACGCCTGCGCCCTTCAAGACACCGTTAGTGAAAGTTACGCCGGTGGATGCCCCTCGCAGCACCGATGCCAGCGTCAGAGGAGAAGTACTGGAGACCTGATCGGTGCTGACCTGAATTAGCTTTGCAGCTGAGACCATGTAGTAGCCGAAATTTTCCGCTTGGCCGCTGTTAATGCTCAGGCTCGCTGTGCCGCGGCCGGTGTTGGGATCGGGCTGGGAGTAAGAGCCACTCAAAATGGCGGCATGGAGTTACCGTGCCGGCATCATTGGTGTCGATTCCACATTGGCCCGGTGATTGATCAACGTTCCAGTCGAATTGATCTGGAACGCTCCGGCGCTGGCGAATCGATTTCCACCCACGTCGACTCCGGTGGCCCCGAAGGCAAAAGTACCTCCCGAAAGCGAGGCGATAGTTTGAACTTCAACGGCGCCTGAACCATAGGCTTGCAGATCGGATGGATCACTCTGGATCATCCTGCCAGCGCCATTGCTAGAGATAGCCACCGCGAAGACCAAAGGAGGACCTTGGGCTGGGTTGAAGGTCATCGTACCCAAACCGTCAGCCGTGATTGAGTAGGTTCCAGTGAATGACACGCTGGTTGCCGGAGGGCCACCAGAGCCATTCATGTCCAATAATCCGTCGGTAATCCCCCCGCTTCCGTCGGCCGTGAACCTGCCTGCCATAAAGACGGGAGCGTCGTTGTTGTAGCCGCTGAACGAGAAGGCATAATTGCCGGTCAGAGCGGCATTGGTCAGGGCGGGATTGATGGTTATGGCAACAGGCCTCGAGAGGGCCATACCTGAAGCCGAATCCCGCACCTGAAACTGGATGACGGGAGAAGAGCCACTCACAGATGGGGTTCCCGAGATGAGGCCTGTGGTCGGGTTTAGAGTTAATCCGTTGGGTAGGATGCCGCCGATTAGCGTCCAAGTGTACGGCGGAGTTCCGCCCGCAGCCCCCAAGGTGGCGCTGTAAGGCACCGATGCGGTACCCGCGGGCAACGAACTGGTGGTAACCACCAAGGGCCCAGCATTGATGGTAAGCGTCAACGGAGCAGAAGCCGTGTTCCTCGTCGGGCTGTCGCTGTCGGTGACTTGCACGGTTATAGGAAAGCTGCCGCTGCTGCCGATGGGCGTCCCGGCGATTACCCCGGTGCCGCTTAGCGTCAGGCCCGCAGGCAACGGCATGGACCCGGCGGCAAGGCTCCATGAATACGGTGGAACTCCGCCCGTGGCGGCCAAGGTGTAGTTGTAGTAAACGCCTTGCGAGCCTCCCGGTAGCGAACTGGTGCTCACCAGCAGCGGCGGTGTCGGGGCGATGACAATAGTGAAGGAACCGGTTGCCGTGGCGGGAGTGCTCTCCGAGTCGGCGACTTGCACAGTAAACGGATAAGACCCGGTAGTTGTAGGGGTTCCGGAGATCACCCCAGTGTTGGTAGTTAGAGACAATCCGGGCGGCAACGTTCCGCTAGTGATAGTCCAATGGTAGGGCGCCGTTCCACCGGTAGCCATCAGTTGGTTGTCATAGAAGATGGCCACATTGCCATTTGGTAATGACGTGGTGGTGATGGTCACGAAGCCCTCGATGTAGATATTCAAGGGGGCCGAGATTCCGCTGGCGGGCGGGCTCTCCGAATCAAGCACCTGAAGTGTGAACGTGGAGGTGCCGAGGGTTGTAGGTGTTCCGGAAATGAGGCCCGTGCCGTCGGGATTGGAGGTGAGCGTGAGTCCGGATGGCAGAGTACCGCTGCTAACGCTCCAATTGTATGGCGCCACTCCGCCGGTCGCCGTCACGGTGGCACTGTAGGGGACACCTACCTGGCCTGTCGGCAGCGTGGACTGGATGATAGACACCGAACCGCGGATGTTGATGCTGAGGTTCCTGCTGAAGGTGAGGGAGTTTGCGTCCGTTACCTGCACGCTAAAGCTGACATTCCCGATCATGGTCGGAGTCCCGGTGATGGTGCCCGTGCTGCTGCCCAAGCTCAATCCGGCGGGCAAACTGCCGGACGCGATGCTCCAAGTGAAAGGTGCCGTTCCGGTTCCCCGGCTCACATGCAAGGTGGCACTATACGGAATATTGACCACGCCGGAAGGTAAGCTCGTTTCGGGTATAACCGGTGCGCCGGGTGGAGTGGGCTTGGAGCCACCACCACCGCAAGCTGCCAGGAACACGCAGAGAATAAGTGCCAACCCCAGTGCTGCAAATGCTTTGCCTGTCCTCATCGGGTCTCCTTGTGGACCTGGTATTGCCTGGTTTGCCAAATTCGACTTATACGAGCCGACTGGCATTCTACACGTCGGCAAGAACCATAAGTGCAATGTGAGAGAGCTGCTTGGGCGCAGCGCACTGCGATCAATGCGATCAATGCGGTTGCGGCCGCACCGTGCGCGACGCCTCAATGAAAAGTGTTGCTGCCTATGGTAACTCTGCAAGCTCGGTGTGCGCGAGTGGAAAGTTGCAGGCCCAGTACAAGGAAGGCCTTGACTTCTTACGTGTGGCGGAAATTCCCAGAATGGGCGCGACTTCCTGGATCCGCGATCCGCGCACGAAGAGGCACACGCGCGGGCAGGATGGAGACCTCAAGTTGGGATACTTCGAAACCGACAGCTCATGCAATCGCCGCGTCGGTCTTCTCGCTGTTGACGCCAAGTTCTGCAAACGCTTGCTGCGCAAGCTGGGCATCGAACTTTCCGTCGCGGGCCAAGCGTGACAGCGCCGCCGTTGCAATCGACTCGGCATTGACCTCAAAGTGCTGCCGTAGGTGCTGGCGATTGTCGCTGCGTCCGAAGCCATCGGTCCCTAGTGTCACCAGTCGTCCTTGAAGCCATGGCGACAACTGATCAGGAACCGCTTTCATGTAATCGGTAGCGGCAATGATGGGGCCGTCGCTGCCGTCCAGCGCAGTCCGAATGTGTGGCCGCTTTTCTGCCTCCGCCGGATGCAGGCGATTCCAGCGCTCGGTGGCCAGCGCGTCGCGACGCAGTTCGTTGTAGCTGGTCACACTCCACACGTCGGAAGGCACGCCGTACTTTTCGGCGAGAATATTCTGGGCACGCAAGGCCTCGTTCAGGATCGGGCCGCTGCCGAATAGTTGGACCGTAGCCGTTCCCTGCGCGGATGACCTGTATTTGTAGATGCCGCGCAGAATTCCTTCTTCCGCCCCGGCCGGCATTTCCGGCATAGCATAGTCTTCGTTGTACAGAGTGATGTAGTAGAAGCGGTCCTCTCCCGCGTGGTACATGCGCCGGATGCCGTCTTGCACAATGACGGCGATCTCGTACACATAGGCAGGATCGTAGCTGTGGCAGGTCGGAACCGTGCTGGACAGCACCAGGCTGTGTCCGTCCTGATGTTGCAGACCTTCACCCGCAAGGGTTGTTCTGCCGGCGGTGCCGCCCATCAGGAAGCCTTTACCGCGAGCATCGCCGAAAGCCCAAATCATGTCGCCGATTCGCTGGAAGCCGAACATCGAGTAATAGGTGAAGAAGGGAACCATCTGCACTTTGTAATTCGCGTATGCCGTTCCCGCCGCTGTAAACGACGCCATCGATCCAGCTTCGGTGATGCCTTCTTCCAGAATCTGTCCGTTCTTTTCTTCGCGGTAATACAGAAGCATGTCCTGGTCGTGCGGCTTGTAGAGCTGTCCCTGGCTAGCGTAGATACCCACCTGTCGAATGATGGACTCCATGCCGAAGGTTCGCCCCTCGTCGGGAATAATGGGAACGACCAACTTGCCGATCGCCGGGTGCTTTAACAACTGCCGCAGCATGCTGACGAAGCCCATGGTCGTGGACACGGCACGGCCTTTCGACCCAGCCAGAGATTCCGCAAACTCACTCAGCGGCGGCGCTTGGAAACCCGATTCCGGTACCGACCGCGCCGGCATATATCCGCCCAGTTCTTTGCGCCGCTCCCGCAAATAATTGAGCTCCGGACTGTTGTCCGGCGGACGATAGAGCCACCCTTCGCGCGCGGCTTCCTCAGGAATAGGAATCTCAAAGCGCGAGCGGAAGGCGGTGAGGGCCTTGTCAGCGAGTTTCTTCTCCTGATGTGTGGCGTTGCGCGCCTCGGCCGAACCCAAACCGTAACCTTTAACCGTGTGCGCCAGAATGACCGTCGGTCCGCCGGGGTGCTCTACCGCACGCTTGTAGGCGTTGTAGACCTTTTGCGGATCATGGCCGCCGCGAGTAAGACGATGTAACTCGTCGTCGCTCATGTCGGAGACCATCGCCAGAAGCTCGGGATATTTCCCAAAAAATTCCCGGCGAATATACTCTCCACCTTTGACCTTGTAGCTCTGGTATTCGCCGTCCACCGCCTCTTCCATACGCCTGATGAGGATGCCAGACGTGTCGCGGGCGAACAGCTTGTCCCAATCGGAACCCCACAGTACCTTGATGACATTCCAGCCGGCGCCGCGGAAAGCGGCTTCCAACTCATTGATGATTTTTCCGTTGCCGCGCACCGGCCCGTCAAGGCGTTGCAGGTTGCAGTTGACGACGAAGATCAGATTGTCGAGCTTCTCGCGCGAAGCCAGGGTCAGCGAACCCATCGACTCAGGCTCGTCGGTTTCGCCGTCGCCCACGAATGCCCAAATCTTGCGTGGTGTTCGCGGAATGATTTCGCGGTTCTCCAGGTAGCGCATGAATCGCGCCTGGTAGATCGCATTGATCGGACCAATCCCCATCGAGACTGTTGGGAAGCTCCAGAAATCGGGCAGTAGCCAGGGATGCGGGTACGAGGGCAACGCCGGCGCTCCGCGTAACTCGTGGCGGAAGTTCTTCACTTGCTCTTCGCTCGAGACGTCCTTCCAGAAATGCCCGAGCATAAACCCCGGGAGACGCGTGACCTTGGAAATAAATGAAATCGCCCGGCTGATCGCCGTATTTAGCGTGGAAGAAATGATTGAATCCAACCTCGAGCAGCGTGGCCAACGATGAGTAGGTCGAAATGTGGCCGCCGATACCGGGATCTTTCTTGTTCTGGCGGTGCACCATGGCCATCGCGTTCCAGCGGATCAAGCTCTTGATGCGCCGCTCCAGCACGCGATCTCCGGGATACGGGTCTTCCTCCTCCACCGGGATGGTGTTGACGTAGGGAGTGTTCAACTGCACAGGAATCTCGACCCCCGACTCTCTTGCGCGCTCGATCAGGGCTTCCAGAAGTTCGCATCCGCGGGCGGTGCCTTCATTCTCCACCACCTGGTTAAAGGCTTCCAACCACTCCGCTACTTCCTCTTCCGCATCAACTTCGGGTTTCGACGGAAACTCCAGTACTCGATTGTTGATTTCTTGGGTTGCCACATTGACCTCTGTAATCTGCCCGCTCGTTGCTAGCCACTCAACTTCGCGGTTGAGAGCGCTCCAGCTTCCATATTAGAAGATGCACCCGACAGCGAATCGCTTCTCTTTCAGGGCGTGGGAAGCTGGCAAAACTTTGACCACGGTAAGCGCGCAAGGCACGGCATTGGGTGAGTGCTCGCTGCCGTTGAACCCCCCATCGCGCGTTGCTATTCAAGCGGTGAAGAGCGGCGGCAAACGACGCCAGAAACGTGTCTCTTTTGGTTGCCATCCCATGAATGATGCTCCAATTTTAACAGAACGAATTTGCGCCGCGCTGGTCTCGGGAGGCACCAGCCAGAGAACAGAGTTTTGCGCAAGTATTAGCGCGCGTAGATATCGGCGATTGCAGCTAGCAAAAAAAAACGCGCAACCAATGGTGCGCGTTTTTGCTTCACAGTTTTCCCAAGGCTCGTCCCTTGACATTTACTCGTGGGTCGAATTGACCGGCGCCAGCTCCGCCGGATGAACCGGCGTTCAGCCCAAAGTTCAGTACACCTTGTTCATCTGCTGCCAGACCGCCATGCCCGCGATGAACAAGATCAGCAGTCCCGACGCCGCGCCCAATATGCGCACCCAAGGCGTCACTCTTTTCATCCGAAGTTGCAGCTCCTCCTGTTCAGCGCGGAGGTTGGCACTGGCATCGTCCAGAAAGAGTTGATCGTCCTCGTGCAAGGTTAGGGTGCTACGGTAAATCAGAAGCAGGATCAGCAGAACCGTTAATACACCCCATGCGATCAGCAACATGGTTATCATTGGCATCAGCCACCTCGGCTCACCATGAACTGGTTCCACGCCCAACGTGATTGCGACGCGCAACCCTAAGGGGGGCCCTCACTAGAGTACATTATATCTCCGGTTTGCCGAGGGACAAGCGCAATTATTTGCAAGTCAGTAACTGGCTTGGGCTAGCTCCGCCAAGTTTCGTCTAAGGTTCCGGCCGAGGCTTAAAGGCAAGAAAGGAATGCGTTAAGGGGTAATCTAACGAATTTTCCGCGAAAGAGACGGGAGAAAAATCATGTCCCCAAAAAGTTTAAGTGTCCTAAAAGTGCCATACCAATTCCCTTCAGTGGTCTTGACTCTGTGAACAGTCGGTGACAATGTCACAGAACCTGAACCACTCTCCTTTGGGCGCTGAAGCGACGCTCGGTACTTGGGCTGCTATCTAGGCAGGAGCAGCCCCTTTTTATCGCAACCGTCGCGGCGAAGGGCAGCGGAAGTCTGCGACGGAGAGCCGTTTAGTGGCATCTAACGAAAAGCATATTTGCGACTTCAGCGCAGCCTTCTAGGGGCTGACCACAAGTTTGCTATAATCCCGCTAGTTCCCAGAGGAGAGACGATGGCGACCACGACCAGCACACCCACACCCACCACAACGCCCACTGTCGAAACGAAGCCACTCAATCTCACCGCGACGGCGATCGCCAAGGTGAAGGAGATCATGGCACAACAGAACCCTGTTCCAGCGGGCCTTCGCGTGGGAGTAGTCGGAGGCGGATGCTCCGGGTTCTCCTACTCAATGTCGTTCGAGAACGGCGCCGGCATGATGGACAAAACCTTCGACTTCGAAGGCCTGAAGGTCTACGTGGACGCAACCTCCCTAATGTATCTAAAGGGCGTAAGCGTTGATTACATCGAGACCCTGGAAGGCGCCGGCTTCAAGTTCGACAATCCGAACGTGAAGAGCACCTGCGGGTGCGGATCTTCCTTCAGCGTGTAATTGCAAAGCGCGCAAATTTTGAAAGCCCTGTCCGTCGGTGACAGGGCTTTCTTTTTCGGCGATAGTTTTTCCCGCGCTCGCCAACGGTCAATTACGTTTCACCCCGGTCGCAACCCTGGTTCTTCGCGCGGGTTCACTACTGCGCAGCGCAGTCTTGCCCTATACCTCGGCGGCTGCGCCCCTATACAATGTATTTTCCTGTTTGCATTTTCTTAGGAGTGGCTGTTCACCATCAGGAGTGTGGATGAAGGTTTCCCGCCGGACCGTTTTATTCGTGTTGGCTGCGTTCTTGCTGCTAGTATGTGTCGCCTGCGGCGATCAATACCGCCCGGTTGCCAATCCCATTGTCGGTCCGGGTGGCCAGCCGCAACCTACGCACTTTGCCTATGTGGTGAACTACAACCCCAATGGCGACGGCTCAACCACTAAAATCGATGTTTCCGGAGACAGCGTCAGTTATCTGCAAACCACTGGGCGTTGGTTCAGTTTATGAGGCATTGCCGCCCAATTCCACTGCCCTCTTTGTCGCCAATGGCGGCAACGACACGGTGAGTGATTTTTCAGCTTTTCTTAATGGCACGGTTACGACCATTGGACTGCTGCCTGGCTCACATCCCATCTTCCTGACAGCGACCCAAACTACCAACATGTACGTACTCAATTCGGGCTTCAACTCAGCGTGTCCCAGCACAGGCTCCGTCAGCGTGATTGCGACCGCTACGGGATCGATCACAAATACGGTGTGCGTGGGAATGAACCCGATCAACATGGTCCAGGCGGCCGGCGCCGGGCAGGTCTTTGTCCTGAATCAAGCGGACAACATGAATCAGGGCTCCGTCTCGGTTATCGATACCACGTCGCTTGCAGTGGTGACGACGTTGACGTCGGCAAACGGGCTTGGACTGCATCCCGTGTACGCCACGTCCACTAGCGACGGAGCTTACATCTTCGTCGTAACCCAGGGCGACGGAGTCAATCCCGGTGCGCTCGACATCCTTACAACCGGTGCTAACCCCGTTGTAGCAGCGTCGGTTCCTCTCGGGGTGAAGCCGACTTACTCCTATCTGGACCCGCATCTCAACCGGCTCTACGTCACCAACACGGGCGATAACACGGTCAGCGTCTTCGATGCCTCGAATGTGAATCCTGCCAATTCGCCGCCCATTCCGTCGCTTTCTGCGCCCGTGGCCGTGGGCACGGCACCCACTGGAGTGGCCGCGCTGCAGGACGGTTCACGCTTCTACGTGGCGAATTCCGGCTCCAACAATGTGAGCGTGGTGAGTGCCGCTAGCTTCGCCGTGCTAAGCATCATTCCCGTCGGGTCGAACCCTACCTTCGTGGCTGCTGATCCGACATCCACCAAGGTTTACGTGACCAACCAGGGCAGCTTCTCCACCAGCATCATCCAGACGGTAAATGACACCGTTTCGCTGGCCGTAGCAGCCCCTCCGCAGGACCCCAATTGCATTGGTTCGTGCGCGCTCCAGCAGCCGACGATGATTCTGACGCAGTGATATCCTATGTGAACATGAACTCCTTGGTGCGCAGATCGCGAATAGTATCGCGCAGCCTTGCGGCCTGTTCGAACTCGAAGCGCTTGGCCGCTTCACGCATGTCACTCTCCAGTTTGCCAATGTAAGCGTCCAATTCTTCCTGGGAACGGAATTCCGGCAGGCCTTCCGCTTCATTGGTCAGATCGACATAATCTGCGTTCGCGACGCCTACCAGCGTCATGTCGAGCGGACGCACAATGCTCTCCGGCGTGATGCCGTGCTCCTCGTTGTAAGCGCGTTGAATGGCGCGCCGGCGGTTGGTCTCGTCCAGTGCCTTCTGCATGGAATCGGTCATCTTATCGGCGTAAAGAATGGCACGGCCGCTCAGGTGGCGCGCGCAACGGCCGATGGTCTGGATCAACGATCCCGCAGAACGGAGAAAGCCTTCCTTGTCAGCATCGAGGATCGCCACCAGCGAGACCTCAGGCAAATCGAGACCTTCGCGCAGCAGGTTGATGCCGATCAGCACATCGAATTCCCCCTTGCGCAGATCGCGCAGGATCTTGATGCGCTCCAGCGTCTCGATCTCGGAGTGCATGTAACGGCAGCGGACGCCAACTTCGCTGTAATACTCCGCCAGGTCCTCGGCCATGCGCTTGGTCAGCGTGGTGACCAGCACACGCTCATTCTTCTCCGCGCGACGGCGAATCTCGTGCAACAGGTCGTCAATCTGTCCCTTGACCGGACGTACTTCCACCTCGGGATCGATGAGGCCGGTCGGGCGGATGATTTGCTCCACCACCACCCCCGCCGACTTCGTCAGCTCGTAAGGGCCGGGCGTCGCGGAAACATACACCGCCTGATTCACGCGGTGCTCAAATTCCTCAAAGGTAAGTGGACGATTGTCGAGCGCGCTGGGCAGCCGAAATCCGTACTCGATCAAGTTCTGCTTGCGCGAGCGGTCACCGTGCCACATGCCATGCACCTGCGGAATCGTCTGGTGCGATTCGTCGACGAACAGCATGTAATCGCGCGGCACGTAATCCAGCAGCGTCGGCGGGGGTTCGCCCGGCAGGCGTCCAGTGAAGTGGCGCGAGTAGTTCTCGATGCCGTGGCAGTACCCCATCTCCTTGATCATCTCAAGATCGAAGCGCGTGCGCTGATGTACACGCTGCGCCTCGACGATCCGCCCCTGCTTCTCCAACTCCGCTTCCCACCACGCCAGCTCTTCCAGGATCGATTGCACCGCCGATTGCTTGCGCTCCGGCTTCATCACGTAATGACTTTTGGGATATACGGGTAAGCGCCCATATTTTTGCTTCACCGTTCCGAACAGGGGATCAATCTGCGCCAGCGATTCCACTTCATCGCCCCACAACTCGATGCGATAAGCATTGTCCTCGTAAGTTGGGAAAATTTCGATGATGTCGCCGCGTACGCGGAAAGTCCCGCGGCGGAAATCGCCGTCGGTGCGTTCATAGAGAATCTCGACCAGCTTGCGGACAATGTCGTCGCGCTTGATCTTCTGGCCCTTTTCCAGGAACAGCAGCATGCCGTAGTAGGCTTCCGGCGAGCCCAAGCCGTAGATGCAGCTCACCGACGCAACAATGATGCAGTCGCGCCGCTCGAACAGCGACTTGGTGGCCGCCAGCCGCAGCTTGTCGAGCTCGTCATTGACGGTCGCTTCCTTCTCGATGTAAACGTCACCTGCGGGAATGTAGGCTTCCGGCTGGTAATAGTCGTAATACGATACAAAGTACTCGACCGCGTTGTGGGGGAAGAACGACTTGAACTCGTGATAGAGCTGCGCCGCCAGAGTTTTGTTGTGCGCCATGATCAGGGCGGGGCGATTCAGTTCCTCGATAATCTTGGCCATCGTGAAGGTCTTGCCTGAGCCGGTGACTCCCAGCAGCACCTGGTGCTTGTCGCCATCCAAGATGCCGCGCGTCAGCGACTCGATAGCCTTTCCCTGGTCGCCCTGCGGCTGGTACGAACTGACTAACCTGAATTCCATTACGGTCCGGTTTCCTCGTGCAAAGCGGTTCTGTCCACTCTCAGAACGCAATTTCGGCGGGTGGATATCTCTTAATTATACGATGACATTAAACCTGGATTATTCATGAGGGGCTCACGCTTGGAAGGGGCACGGCTTCAGATATTGCTGAAAAAGTCGGTTTTGCGCAGGCGGTTTGAAGGGGCGCATCTTTAGGTGCGTTGTTAGGCTCCTTCCTTTTGTCATCTCCAGCGGGCTTCGGCCCGCGAGGAGTCGCAGTTCGTGTCAACGCCTAAGTCCCGTAGTGGCTAAAGAGGGTTATGTGAGAACATCTGTCGTCCCTACGGGACTCGGATCCATTTCCACTCTACCCAGCACTCCGCCTGCGGCTTCGTGCTGGGCTAAACTCTTCCGCGCCTACGGCGCTGGATTCTTGCGCAACCGTTCCACCATGCCAACCCGGAACCAGTTCTCACACATGCTCTAAAGCCACCATCACGAGAGGCAGCTTGCGGCTCGGCTGAAGCCATGCCCCTCCAATTTTTTGCGAACATCGTAGCTGTCACTTCCTGATCGAGCTTTGTCAAACCCGCGTAGTGATTTATCCTGTTGATTCTGGCCCGGATTTACCAGACGGTACTCGCGTTTCTGCAAGATACTCATAACACGTTTCATAGAAGGGGCATCATGAAGATTCTGGTAATTGGTGCAGGCATGATGGGTTGGGCTGCGGCGTTTGACATGGCCCGGACCCCGCAAGTCGAGGCGGTCACGCTCGCAGATTCCAACTCGCGGCGCTTGAACGAGGCTGTCGCTCGAATCGACAAACTAACCGGCAATCACAAGGTCACGGGCGTCCAGGTTGACGCCGCCGACACCTCTGCGGTGCGGGAGATCATGCGCGGTCACGATGGCGTGCTCTCCGCGGTCCCGTACTTCTTCAACCTGGAATTGGCCAAGGCGGCGATTGAAGCCGGAGTGCCACTTCGCCGATCTCGGCGGCAACAACACGGTGGTGAAGCAGGAATTTGCGCTGCACGACCAAGCGCAAAGCCGCAGGCGTGGCGATTGCTCCCGATTGCGGTCTGTCGCCGGGGATGGCATCCATCCTGGGAGGCGAACTGCTGCGCCGCATTGGCGGCAAGGCCGACGCGCTGAAGATTTACGTTGGCGGTTTGCCGCAGCGGCCGCGCCCGCCATTCAATTACCAACTCGTCTTCTCCGTCGAGGGCCTCATCAACGAGTACAGCGAGCCCGCCAAGATCTTGCGCGACGGAAAGATGGTCACGGTTGAGCCACTGACCGAGGTCGAATCCTTCCAGATGGAAGGCTTTCCAGAGCTGGAGGCATTCCACACTTCGGGTGGCACATCCACTTTGCCGGAAACTTTTCAGGGCCAGGTTGGCGAATGCTTCGAGAAGACACTGCGCTATCCAGGACACGTGCGCATGTTGCGTTCGCTCTACGATCTTGGACCTGTTCTCCAGCGTGAAACGCGTGGTGAACGGAAACGAAGTGGCGCCGCGTCAGATGATGTCGCGCTTGTTCGAGGAGAAATTTGCCAGCGAGGAACCCGAGGTCACCCTGCTGCGCGTCGAAGCTCATCACGATAGCGTCGTCGCCTCTTTCAGTATGGTGGATTACACCGATCCGTTGACCGGTACGACGTCGATGATGCGAACCACGGCGTGGCCGGCATCGATCGTGCTGCAGATGCTGATTGGTGGCGAGATTTCCCAGCGTGGAGCGGTGCGCCAGGAAGTCGACATCCCCGCCCAGCTCTTCCTCAATGAGATGGCATTGCGCGACGTGGTGATTGGCTACCGTATCGAGTCCGTCCAGGAACTCCGCGAAGAGGCTGTTGCCGCGGCACAGGAGAACTGATTGAACTTCCTAAATCGCCTGCAGCCACTGGGACTGCTGGTTTTGCGGCTGGCGCTGGGCACGGTCATGATCGCGCACGGCTATCAGAAGGTTTTTGGAGGCATGCCGCAGTTCATGGGAATGCTGTCGCACATGGGAATTCCTCCCTGGATGGGCTACCTTACGGCTGCGGCGGAGTTCGGCGGCGGCATCTTACTTGTGGCTGGATTTTTGACCCGGTTGGCTGCCCTCGCCATTTTCATCGACATGCTGGTCGCGATCTCGAAGGTGCATCTGCACAACGGATTGTTTTCCAAGAATGGCGGCTTTGAGTTCCCGATGGTGTGTGCGGCGATCGCATTCTCGCTGATCTGGAGCGGCGCGGGCCCTATCGCGATTGATTGGCTGTGGGGAAGTAAAGGCGGGCGGTAACGTCTAAGGCAGCATTACAGTTGGTGTAGTTCTGCTTTGAAGGGGCACGCCTTCAGGCGTGCCGTTGAATCAACCACGGAGCCCGGCTTTGGCTGCTGAGGGACAATCTCTCAGGGCCTAAAGGCCAATTCTTTTGTGCGCTCCTGTCGGCACGGCTGCGTGCCCCTCCAGGACCAGATATACCAACCTGAGCTCTAGTTCTACCTCTAGCCCACTAACCACCTCGTCCCTGACTCTTCAGTACTTCGCCAGCTCCACCATCGCCTGGAACACATGTTCCGCCTGCGGCAGGATCTCATCCTCCAGAATTGGCTGGTAGGCGACGAATGTGTCCTTAGCCGCTACGCGCTTCACCGGGGCATCGAGCTTGTCGAAAAGTTCGTCGGCGATGCGGGCGGCAATCTCCGCGCCGTATCCCCAGCTCAGCATGTCCTCGTGAGCCACGAGAACCCGGCTGGTCTTGGCCACGGATGTCGCAATCGTCTCCCAGTCGTAGGGACTGAGAGTGCGCAGATCAATCAGCTCCACGCTGACGTCGTGCTCGCGTTCGATGCGTTGCGCCGCTTGCAGCGCGCGCGGAACCACGGCCCCGTATGTCACCACCGTGAGGTCATGTCCGGGACGAACGATCTTCGCCTTGCCGAACGGGACCATGTAGTCCGGCCCGGGATACGGCGCGCGACCAAACGTTTCGCGATAGAGGCGCTTGTGCTCCAGGAACAGCACCGGATCGTCGCAACGAATCGCGGTGCGCAGCAATCCGTTGGCGTCGAGCGCATTCGACGGAAAGACCACGCGCATCCCCGGCGTGTGGGTGAAAATGCTTTCGCCGCACTGCGAGTGATAGATGGAACCGCCGGTAAGATAGCCGCCGATCGCGACCCGCACCACCGCCGCCGACGAAAAGTTATTATTGGAGCGCCAGCGCATCAGCGGAAGTTCATTGCGAAGCTGCTGCATGGCGGGCCAGATGTAGTCGAAGAACTGGATCTCCACCACCGGCTTCAGGCCGCGGGTCGCCATCCCCACGGCGCGGCCAACGATGTTAGCCTCCGCCAGCGGTGAGTTGAAGACCCGGTCGCTGCCGAACTCGGTCTGGAGGCCTCCGGTCAGCTTGAAAACGCCGCCCTTGCCTTTCACCTGCTTGTCTTTGAGATATTCCTCGCGGCTGCAGTCGGCCACATCCTCGCCAAACATTACGATGCGGGGATCGCGCTTCATCTCGTCACGGAGACAAGCATTGATGAGATCGGCCATCGTCTTTTCGGGAGCCGCGGGCGCGCCCTTCTCGGCGGGCCGAGGATGCACCGCCTCGGTCTGAAACGCCGCCGAAGTGGGATCGAGATCAGGCGAGTACACGAACTGTTTGTACGAGTCGGGTGCGGGCAGGGCAGCGGCGACGGCTCGATCCGCCGCTTCCTGGATTTCTGCTTCCGCATCCTTCTCGAGATTGTCGATGCCTTGTTCGTCGAGAATGCCTTCGCGCACCAGGAAAAGTTGGAAGCGAGTGATGGGATCGCGTTCCACTTCCAGCTTGCGCTCGGAATCGGGCCGGTAGAGTTTTTCGTCGTCCGACAGCGAATGCGAATACGGACGGATTACGTGGCCGTGCACGAATGCCGGACCGTTGACCGGAGCGAATGTAATCGACCGCGGTCTTCAGCGCGGCATAGCTGACGAGCGGATCGGTGCCGTCGAATTCCGCAAAATGGAAGTTCGGAAATCCCTTGACCAGCTTGCTGATGTTGCCGCCGGCGGTGCCGACTTCCACCGGCACCGAGATGGCATACTCGTTGTCTTCGATCAGATATAACACCGGCAGCTTCAGGTTCGACGCGGTGTTTAGCGACTCCCAGAACTCGCCTTCGCTGGTGGTGCCATCGCCGCCGGAGACGTAAACCACTTCATCGCCGTGGAACTGCACGTCCTTAAACTGGCGATAATCGCCGCTGGCCTTTTCCGCAGCGTGGGGATAGCGACTGAAATACCGTCCCGCCTCGGCGCAGCCCACGGCTTGCAGAAACTGCGTTCCGGTCGGCGAAGACTGGGTCACGATGTTCAGCTTCTTGTGTCCCCAGTGCGAGGGCATCTGCCGCCCGCCCGAGTTGGGATCGTCGGCCGCGCCCACGGCTTCCAGCAATTGCTCGTAAGGCGTCATGCCTAAAGTCAGGCAGAGCGCGCGGTCGCGATAGTAGGGATAGAACCAGTCGTAGCCCGGGCGCAGCACCATTCCGGCGGCGACCAGCAGGCTTCGTGTCCGGCGCCGGAGATCTGGAAGAAAATCTTTTGCTGGCGCTTGAGCAGGATCTCGCGATCGTCGATCCGGCGCGACATGTACATCAGCCGGTAGATGTCGATCAACTGCTGGCTGGTGAGCCCTTCATACTTCTTGTTGGGAGCGGCCTGCTCGACCGCAGGTTTAGGCTCTGCTTTTGTGGTGGCCATCCATTACCTCAGGTGTAAGATGCGAACCCCGGACACGGCGACGAACGTTCCATCATTGTAAATGTTCTGCCGGGTTTGTTGAATTGCCTACCTCCAGGGACTCCAGAGAGGAAAACAGATGCCTACGCCGCGCTCGTCATGACAGGTCCAAAAGAATGTCGCATGGCTATACTGGAAGGCAATGATACGCACGCTGCGCTCTATTCCGCTCAAGAAAATTAAGCTCATCCTGTTTGACCTGGATGGCACGCTGATCGATTCTGAGCTTGACCTGGCCAGCGCGGTCAATGCGATGTTACTGCACTACGGACGTAAGGAACTGCCCCTCGACGTGATTGGCACCTACATCGGTGATGGCGCTCCCATGCTGATTCGCCGAGCCCTCGGCGATCCCGCCCACAGTGAGTTCCTGCAGGAAGCACTCAACTATTTTTTGCTTTACTACCGCGAACACAAGCTCGACAACACGCGCGCTCTACGATGGGATCGCCGAGACGCTAAAGCAAGCCAGACCAGACTAGACGGAGCGCCACGCAAGTTGGCGGTGCTGACCAACAAGCCGGTGCGGGTGTCGCGCGACATTCTCGCGGGGCTCGGACTGGCTGACCGCTTCATGCAGGTTTATGGTGGCAACAGTTTCGAAACCAAGAAGCCCGATCCCCTCGGCGCCAACACCCTGATGCGCGAAGCGGGCGCCGCCCCCGACGAAACCGTGATGGTTGGCGACTCCGGGGTGGACGTCCTTACCGCCCGCAATGCCGGCTTGTGGAGCGTCGGAGTGACCTACGGATTTGCGCGGCTCACTTTGCAGCAGGTTCCTCCGGACGTGCTGGTGGATACGCCCGCCGAGTTCTGTCCTACTTCACTACCTCCAAATCGAAAAGTGAGATCGCAACCTCTCTGCAAACTTACAATACCCACATGTAATCCCCTATCAACGTCGCATGGCTATACTGGAAGGCAATGATACGCACGCTTCGCCCGCTTCCGCTCAAGAAAATCAAGCTCATCATCTTTGATCTCGATGGCACGCTCATCGATTCCGAGCTCGACCTGGCCAGCTGCGGTCAATGCCATGTTGCGCCACTACGGCCGCAAGGAACTGCCCATCGAGGTGATTGGCACCTACATCGGCGATGGCGCGCCCATGCTGATTCGCCGCGCGCTCGGCGATCCCGCCCATAGTGAGTTCCTGCAGGAAGCGCTCAACTATTTTCTGCTCTACTATCGCGAACACAAGCTCGACAACACGCGCCTCTACGAAGGCATCGGCGAGGCCCTACAGCAAGCTCGACCAGGGCGACGGAGTATCACGCAAGTTGGCGGTGCTCACCAACAAGCCGGTGCGGGTGTCGCGCGACATTCTCGTCGGGCTCGGACTGGCTGACCGCTTCGTGCAGGTTTATGGTGGCAACAGTTTCGAAACCAAGAAGCCCGATCCCCTCGGCGCCAATACCCTGATGCGCGAAGCAGGCGCGGCCCCGGACGAAACCGTGATGGTTGGCGACTCCGGGGTGGACGTGCTCACGGCCCGCAATGCGGGGTTGTGGAGCGTCGGAGTCACTTACGGATTTGCGCCGCTGACCTTGCAGCAGGTTCCTCCGGACGTGCTGGTGGATACGCCCGCCGAGTTGGGTCGCGCATTAACGGTGGGCAGGAAGCCAGAACCGAAATAGCGACGATAGAAATAAATAGGTCTCCGGCTTCGGAGGCTGCCGGAAGTTTCCGAAAGTAAGCCTGTCGTCCGCTGAAGCCGACTTGACCTAACAAAGACGACCGGCGGGAAGCGGACGTGAAGGTCCGCACTACCCGAACGCCTGCTGCTATCCTTTACCCATGTCGCGCGCTGGCAGCGATGGTTCGCCGTTCCGGGATGGCTTTGCCGCCGTGTGGCACGACCCGGCTCTGTTGGCTGCCGAGCTTACCTGGCGATGGTGCTTTGGATTCGCGGCGTGGGCCCTGGCCATCATTTCCGGCGGCTTGTTTCTCGACAGCCTGAAGGTTTCGCCGGCCGACGAATTTCTGCTCGGCACATTTCAACCGCAGTTGCTTTCGGGCGCGGTTCAGCACATCTTCCGTGGCAGCCTCACTCGCTTCGTGCTGGAGCAATCGGTGCTTCTCCTCGGATTGACCCTACTCTGGTGCTTTGCCGCCACCGCAGGCCGCGCCGCCACGCTCCGCCGACTGGTTGCGATGTTCAGCGCCGGCGACGAGCCGAGCCAGCCGACATGGCAATTTGCTCCGATCTTCGTGCTGCATCTAATGCGCGCGGCGTGGTCATTGATCGCGGTGTCGGTCGCGATTGCGTGTTTGCTGATCGGCAGTGTCATGGCTGCGAATGACCGCGCCGGGCTGGCCGCGCTCTTTCTTGTCTTCGGAATCGGTCTGCCATGGTGGTTCGGGGGAGCATTGAATTGGTTCTTCGGGATTGCGCCGCTGTTCTGCATTCGCAACGGCGCTTCGGCAATGGACGCTCTCGCGCAATCGGTGGACTTCGTTTCGCGCAGGGGTGGCCGGCTGTTTCTGCTGGGGCTGGGCTTTTTTCTGCTTCGCCTGATATGGTTCGCGACGATGATGCTGGCGATACTCTCGCCGCTTAGCTTCCTGCCTCATCTTGCACCAGGCTGGGTGCTGCTCATCATGGCAGCTATCGCGTTGATCTATTTCGCGGGAGCCGACCTGCTCTTTCTCGCTCGTCTGGGAGCCTACGTTTCGCTGGCGGAAGATGATGCGCATCCGGGAGCCGGCGCCGGAAGCCGCAGTCCTCCCGATCCGATGATCGCACCAGAACCGGGCCAGCCGAATGAGATTGCGCCGGCGGTTGATCCGGCATAGAGCTGAGTGTTTCCACTGCTTTATCTGCCAAACCTTCAGCCATCACCTGTGCAGGTGACTGCTGTCACTGCTCCCGCGGCAATACTGCGCGAACGTCATAGTAGGAGAGGTTTGCATGGTGCCCTCAGCTTCGCTGAGCGATCGCCTGCGGACGGCGCGCCGTAGTGTGCGTCAGCCCCGCGCCTCTTCAGTGTCCATGCTAGCTCTGGTCTTGTTCCTCGCTTTCTCCGCCGAAATCGTATGGCTTCAGTGCGAATCCTCGCGCCGCCGAATGGCGGATTCTGGGGCGGCGTCGCGGTTGGTTTTGTAGTGTTGCTCGTGGTGGCCGTTCTGGCCAAGGACGCGGATCAAAGCGGCGGAGCGCGAAGCGGCTGCGGTCGAAGGAACTCGCCGATCATCGCGAGTACGAGCGCAACGTGGCGCAACAGGAATTGTTGCGCCGCCTGGAGGAAGAGCGCGAACTGGCGAAGGAGAAGATGCAGTTCGAGTCGCAACTCTCCGAGTATGAAAAGTACGCGTCTCTGGCGCAACTCGCCCTGGGCGCGGCCCACGAGATCAACAACCCGCTGCTGGGAATCCTGTCACACCTGGAGTTGGAGTGGAAGGACGCCAGCGGCGAGCGGCGGGAAGAGATTGAGCAGTGCATCGAAGGCGCGAAGCGAATTTCGTTGGCGGTGCGCGGATTGCTCGACTATGCGCGGCCGGGGCCGCTGATGCTCAGCAAGGTCAATCTAAGCCGGCTGGCAGCCGAGACCCTGAAATTTCTGGAGCACCAGCCCATGTTCCGGCAGATCGAATTGCAGAACTGCATTCCTCCCGATCTGCCGACCATCAGTGCCGATGCCAATCAGCTTTCGCAAATTCTGATGAACCTGCTGCTAAATGCCGCGCAGGCGACGCCGCCGGGAGGGACGATCACGATCCTCGCCGACAAAGTTAAGTTCGCAGAGATGGTCGAGCTGCGGGTGCGCGACACCGGCAGCGGAATTCCTGCTGACATTCTGCCGCACGTCTTCGAGCCGTTCTTCACCACCAAGCGCGGCAAAGGCACTGGTCTGGGATTGAGCATTACCCAAAGCTATGTGCGCAGCCATGGCGGAGACATCCAGGTTGAAAGCATTCCGAACCTGGGCACTACGGTCCGCGTGACCCTGCCGATTCGCCAGGTTGGCAAGGCGGTACAGCAGGAGGAGGTTATCGCCTAGCTATGTCGTATTCCATCCTCATTGTCGATGATGAAGCGCTTACGGTGCGCACCATTGGGCGCGCACTGGAGGGCGAGGGTTTCGAAGTTTTCCTGGCCATGAGCGGCGAAGAAGCGCTGACCACGCTCTCCGAAGAGAAGCCCGACCTGGCTTTGCTCGACGTGGTGCTGCCGGGCATCAACGGCATCGAAGTGTTACGCCAGGCCAAGAAGCTTTCTCCCGCCACCATCATCGTGATGATGAGCGCCTATCACGTGGTGGACCGCGCGGTGGAAGCCATGAAGCTTGGCGCCTACGACTACCTGATCAAGCCATTTCACATCGCCGACATGGTCAACACCATCCGGCGCGCGACCGAGATGCTGGCCCTGCGCGTGCGGGTTCACGACACGGTGCAAAGCGCCAAAGGCCGTTACGATTTTGGGCGCGTGGTGACCGAGAGCCCGGTGATGCGCGATGTCCTGGAGATGGCGCGCCGGGCCGCGGAGAGCGACCACACCACCAGTCCTGATTCAAGGCGAGAGCGGAACCGGCAAGGAAGTTCTGGCCAAGGCCATTCACTACAACAGTCCGCGCGCCCAGGCGCCGCTCATCAGCCTAAATTGCGCCGCCCTGCCTGACACCTTACTGGAGAGTGAATTGTTCGGCTACGAGCAGGGCGCCTTCACCGACGCCCGCCGCCGCAAAGAAGGACTGATCGAGAAAGCCTCCGGCGGCACGCTCTTCCTCGACGAGATCGGCAACACCTCGTTCAGTCTGCAGGCGAAGTTGTTGCGCGTGCTCGAAGAGGGGACGTTCATGCGGCTTGGGCGGCACCAAGCCGGTGCAGGTGGATGTCCGCATCATCACCGCGACCAACAAAGTCCTGAAGGAAACGGTCAGCAAAGGCGAGTTCCGCGAGGACTTGTATTACCGCCTGAACGTGCTGCCGTTGTTTATCCCGCCGTTGCGCGAGCGCCGCGAAGACATTCTGCCGCTGGCACTCGACATCATGCAGCACTTCAACGACGAGCTGAAGAAAAACTTTTGTGGGCTTTACGCCGGCCGCCGCGGAGTTGCTACAGAGGTATCCCTGGCCGGGAAACATCCGCGAGTTGCGCAACGTGATCGAGCGCACCATGATTCTTTGCCAGGGCAACGAGATCGACGAAGAAAATTTGCCCGAAGAAGTTCGCGACTACCACGAGGAACCTGCCCATGAGGAGATGTCCTCGTTCGAAGTCTCCCCCACGGGCGATCAGTTTGTCAGTTTGCGAGAACTCGAAGACCGCTACATCCACGAAGTGCTGAACGCCACCGGACAGAACAAAACCCATGCCGCCCGCATTCTCGGCATCCATCCCACCTCGCTGTTGCGCCGCCTGAAGAAAACACTAGAACTGGTCTAGCAGACATTCGCACTACTGCAAACTGCGACGGTTACCTGCAAAACGCAGGGGTCGAAATCTTCCGCAATTTGCACGCGGCAACTAACTCCTTTAGAACCGCAGCCCCTTTCGGGAAGCGATTTGCACCTGACGTGCACTAGCAATAGCGGAGCACGATGCCGTGACGATCTGCCACACTTCGTCGAAACCAAATAGACAGAATCGAGCGGCCCATGCTTCGCTCCCAATGATGTTGGTATGACAGCCAGGCGGAGCAAGTAAGGAGGCTTTATGTCGATCTTATTTGTCCTGCTTACATTTCTACTCATTCTTACCGTCATGTATTTCCGTCGTCCCCAAGAGGCGACAGCAACTTTGCAAGTGGCGCCAGCGAAGAAACTGAATGCGCCGGTCATGTTGAAGCACGCCGGGTTCGAAGTTCCCGAAGACTATGCCTTCCATCCTGGCCACACCTGGGTCTTGGACGAAGGCCGGCAGAACGCTCGCGTCGGGATCGACGCCTTCGCGGGAAATCTGTTCGGCAAGATCGACTCCATCGAGATCGCCGAACTGAACCGCTGGGTGCGTCAAGGGCAGAAGTTATGCACGGTGACCCGCGAAGGGCAGAGTATCGATCTTTTGTCGCCCGTCGAAGGCGTGCTGGTCTCGGTCAACCATGAAGTCTTGAAGAACCCCAACCTCATCGTGGACGACCCTTACAAGAACGGTTGGCTGTGCGTGGTGAAGGCCCCCGAGCTTTCCACCAATGTGAAGAACCTTTTGCAAGGGGCGATCGTTCCGGCATGGATGCAGAACAGCGTGGCGCGTGTCGGCGCAATGTTGCAACAACTCAATCCCGCTCTGGCACAAGACGGCGGCATGCCGGTCAAGGGCCTGCTCTTCCAGGTTGACGCCAGTACGCAGGAGCAAGTGGCGAAGGAATTTTTTCTGACGTAGCGCTGGTCGAAATAACACAACGGAGAATCTCATGCCAAGACAAAAAGCAATGCTCATCGATATCAAGCGCTGCATCGGATGCCTGAGCTGCGAGACCGCCTGCAAACAGCTCCACGGATTCAGCCCCGATCCTGAACCAACCTTTTCCGACACCGCCTTCACCGTGGTCGAGACGCGCGGTGACAAGTTCGTTCGCAAAATTTGTATGCACTGTGACGACCCGGCCTGCGCCTCGGCTTGCCCCGTCGGCGCCATCGGCAAAAGTCCGCTGGGTCCGGTGGTGTACAACGCCGACAAATGCATCGGCTGCCGTTATTGCATGCTGGCGTGCCCCTACCAGGTGCCGCGCTACCAGTGGACCAAGCTCGCGCCCTTCGTCAAGAAGTGCGATATGTGCTCCGACCGCGTTAAGGGCAGGCAAGTCTCACCGCCTGCGCAGAAGCCTGCCCGGTACAAGCGACCATCTTTGGCGATCGTGACGACTTGATCGCCGAAGCTTGGAACCGCATTCGCGGCGACTCGTCGTACGTTCCGCGGATCTACGGGCTCGAAGAACTCGGAGGAGGAAGCGTTTTGTTCGTCTCCGACGTTCCCTTCGAGAAGCTGGGATTCAAGCCGGCGCCCACGGGCAATCAGCCCATGCCGACACTCACCGCCAGCGCGCTGGGCGACTCGCCCAAAGTTGTGATCATGGGCGGCACCATTCTGTCGGCCTTGTATTGGGTCACGCAAAGGCGCCGCGAAGTTGCGCTCGCTGAAGCCGAAGAAAAAGCCACCATCAACAGGATCAAAGGGGAAAGGAGCTAGCCATGATTGCGCGAATTAAATCCGAAATTACTTTATGGCGCGTCATTGTAGCCTTCATATTTATTACCGGTCTTTATGCGACGTATGTTCGGTTCTTCGAGGGATTCCGGGCCAGCACCAACTTAAGCGACCAGATGCCCTGGGGCTTGTGGGTTGGTTTGGGAACGCTCTGCGGCATCGGACTTTCCGCCGCAGGATTTGGCATTAGCGCCGCAGTTTACCTGCTGGGCATGGAGCGCTACCGGCCCATTCTGCGTGCTTCGATTCTGATTTCATTCCTCGGTTATCTGACCGTCATGGTCGGATATCTTTACGAGATCGGCTTGCCGTGGCGCTTCTGGCATCCCATCGTGATGTGGAACCATCGCTCCGTCCTGTTCGACGTGTGTGTCTGCATCATGACCTACATGACGGTGCTCACCTTCGAGTTTGCTCCGGCGGTGATTGAGAAGCTGCCGTGGAAGGCATTTCGCGAGACGGTACTGCGCTATCACCACAAAATCCTGATTGCCGTGGTGCTGGCTGGCGTGCTGCTGTCCTCCATGCACCAGTCTTATCTGGGCGGCTTGTATCTGATCGCGCGCGGCAAGATGCATCCCCTGTGGTATTCGCAGTACATGCACTCGTTGTTTTATCTTTCCGCCATTCCCGCGGGGCTGGCGCTAACCGTGATGGCGATCTATTTGTGCATGCGTTCGCTGAACGTGCGCGTGGATTTCAGCATTCTCAGCGATTGCGGCCGCATGATCCAGATGTTGCTGATCGTCTATGCCTTCTTCAAGGCTGCTCGACCTGTTTTCGAACCAGGCGCTGGGCTATGCCTTCCAGCGCACCAACGAGGCCGGATATTTCTGGCTTGAGATGCTGCTGTTCCTGGCGATCCCGATCTTCCTATTGAGCTTCGACAGCGTGCGTTCGAATCCCTGAGCGGCTCTATTGGACCTCTGCCATCGTGGTTGCGGGATTCATGGTTGACCGGCTGAACGTCTCGATCAACTCGCTGCAGACAGCCATGGGAACGCACTACGTGCCGAAGTGGACGGAGTTGGCGTCGAGCGTTCTAGTCATCGCAGCTGGCGTAATCGCTTTCCGGTATGCCGTGATCTACCTCGACATTCTTCCCAAGGCCACCGCCAAACAACTCAGCCACCCGCTGGATTTCCAATGGAGGCTTGCCGGCGCAAGCGTGAGAGAGCAGGGGCTAGGGGCTAGATGGATAGCTAAGATAATGGATCTCTAGGGTGCCCCATCCAAGCTGGTTTTGCTTGGATGGGGATTTTTGCCAACTCTAATTGAGGTCGCGTCTTGGATGTCATTTCTCGCGCTGATCGCCACCGTTGTCCGCAGGAATGGCACGCCCACCTCTTGCGATGAAGAGCGAATCGGCGCCAGAAGATAGGCGCTGATCCAAGCGACAGGCTGATTCAAGTCCTCAAAAGCGATATCCAGCGACTGACATTTCGGACAGCGCGGCTGCTCATACTGTCCGACGCCCTCCACCTCGAACTCTTCGGGAATCGATTGTTCCAACAAATCCAGTGCCGCCTCAGCGTCTTCCTGCTTAACGCACAGCTTAATGCCACCGACCAGGTTCGAATAAAACCAGTCCATCCGAATCATGTTGTCGTCGACCAGGAAGGATTCGATTTCCGCCGAGTCCAACGCGCCTTTGGCGAGTAGCGCTTCAGGCAGATCTCTGAACTGGCGAATGCTAACGACGTCAGCTAATTCAACTGAATTGTGTTCCGGACCGGCGCCTGGTGTCTGCCACGGCAGCTTCTTCGGGGTGCCTGCGAGCAAGTTCATCGGTTAGAGCTTGGCGCGCCACATCGGTCAGCTCCGCCGAATCCGCGGCAATGGCCTCCAACTCGCCGTCCGCCATCGCGGCATAAAGCTTGGTAAGTCGCTGCCGTTCCTCTTCGGGGTCTTGACGAGCCATGTTCACCGGCTTCCTTCAGCCTCTGTGCCGCTGCCTTTGAAAGCTACGATATTCCTCCCGCTACCGCCCCCGCGCCACGATCAACGTCATATCGTCGGCCTGCTCGTCGGGACTGAATCGCTGGACCTCGTCAAGAATGCCATCCATAATCTCGTCGGCTGACTGCTGCTGATACTTCCTGGCCACGGCAATCAGACGGTCTTCGCCGAACTCCTCGCTATCGCTTTCGTCTCTCTCGCCCGCCTCAGAAACACCATCGGTATAAATGACCAGCACATCGCCCGGCGCCAGTTGGTTCTCAGCCACGCTGCAATCCCACTCCTCAAATAATCCCAACACTGTCGCGTTGGCATTCAGTCGCTCCACGTTCGCCGGTCGCCCGCAAGAGCATCGGCGGATTGTGTCCGCAATTGACGTAACGCAAGCGTCGCGTCTCGTCGTCATAGACTGCAAAAAAGGTGGTGGCGTAGTTATTGTTTTCGGTGTTCTTGTAGAACAGGTGGTTCACCGAACGCATCAGGCGGGGAATGTCTTCCAGCGCCAGCGCATACTGACCGCGCAGGTTGGCCTGCAGGTTGGCCATCAGAAGCGCGGCCGACATTCCTTTACCCGAGATATCGGCCAGCACCAGCCCTAGCCGGCCTGAGCCGAGATCGAGAAAGTCGTAGTAGTCGCCCCCCACGGCGCGAGTCTGGATGCATTTGCCGGCGCACTCCAGCGTCCTTAGTGACGGCGCCTGCTGCGGAAGCAGCCGGCTCTGCACCTGGCGCGCATACTGCATTTCCTGCTCGCTGCGACGCTCGGCCTCCATAGTCGCAGCCATCTTCTCCGCCAGCGCAATGCTTCGCATGGCGATACCCGCCTGGCTGGCAACCGAAGCCAGCAGACGTTTGTCGCTCATGGAGTACGGTTCTTCGGACAATCTCGGTCCCAACACCGCAACTCCCTGCAACTGGCCTTCGCTCGAGCCGCGAATCGGTACCAGGCATTCTGGTTGCAGAGCTTCCAATTGTGTTCCATGCATGGCTTCAGGGAGCAGTTCCAGCGGTTCGCGGCGGTCTGCCAGTTCGTCAAGACCAGCCCGGTTGGGCCAGAGCGTCATAGCCTGGGCGGGGGGATTCCCAGCGTATGCCTGCAATTGTCCGTGGCTGCCCTCCAGATACACATACATCGAGGCCGGATGCAGCGCATCTTGAATTTGATCATGCAACAGGGCAGCCAATCCTTCGCGGTTACTCACACTAAGTGTCTTCGCGGCCAGATTTTCCAAAATCTGTTGCGCGTCGTAGGAGCTGCGGAAGAAGGCGCGGTCCAATCGCGTTCGCACCCGCCGGTGAACCTGGGTTGCGGCGGAGACCAGCAGGACACCAAAAGTCGCCCCCACTGGAATGGCCGCTTTCGATCCGGCGGAGAAATGGCGGGAGAACGCCTGAGCCAGCCAGAACGTCGCTCCCACGGAAACCGCCAGGATGAGAAAAACAAATCCGCGCTCCACCACGAAATAGCGTGCGCTGCGCTTCAGCAGAACCGGAATCTCCAGCACTCGGTGCTTCACCACCGCGTAAGCGAAGGAGAGTGGGAACACGAACAGGAAAAGCACGTTTACGAAATTTAGCCAGAACGGAATGTGAACCGAGTAGAGGTCCGACACAAGCCTGATAACGACGGCAGGGGTAACTCCAACTACGGTCCCCCAAAGAATCACTTTGAGTTTGCGCTTATCGTCCTTGTTGGTGGCGCTGAGGACGTTCAGCACCAGGGAAAGCAGGCCGAGGAGGATGGCTCCATATCCCACGACCATTCTGACCCTTCCCCAGACGCTTTCCCCAGCAAGTGCCCTCAGGAACGGCAACACCTCGGAATTGCCATTGCGTACTCCACCTAGGCAGAGACAAGCAGTTACTGCCAGAAGCAGCCACTTCAGCCACGGAGCTTTGCGATCGATAGGAGAGCGCGTGGGGAAGACGGCAAAGAGGAAGTAGAACAGTCCGGCAAGCAAGGAGTCGAAGGTGGTTCGATAAGCGTAGAGGAAGATCCGGAGGGGGTGCGGCGCGATAGCGACCGGATCCGGAATGCTGGAAGCGGCAATGAAGGCCGCGAAGACCAGGGCCAGCAGCCATGCATTGCGGTCTTCGATGCGCAGGAACAGGACCACCAGTCCGACGACCAGGAAGAGAATGGGGTAGGAGTTCAGTATCAAACTCGCGGCCCGTTGCGTCAGCGGAACCTGGTCACCCCTGCCGGCGGCGGCGCGAAAAGTCCCCGTAATCACTAGCGGTTGTGCTTCTCCAGCACGCACAACTTTCAAGACCACATGGTCGCCAGGGCGGGATTGCAGCCACACGTCTTGCAAAATCCCCGAGCATGAGGCTTCGGAAGTGAGAGCGCGACCATTGAGGGCGACCATAAGGTCGTGGGCTCGCAGCCCCGCCCTTTCAGCGGGACTGTTCCGGTACACATCCCTGATTTCGATGCCGCCGGAAGTTGGTAGCGTGTCAATTCCCAACTCAACCGTGCCCTGGCGGATGTAATACATCCACGCGGCGCTGTAAAGCAGGGTTGCGGCCGCGAAGACGATGGCGATGGCGAACAGCAACGGCCGATAGCGTTTAGCGAAATCTGGATTTGGCATCAGGTTAGTTTGCCGTGTTCTCATTATCACGCAAGACAGCATGCTTTCGGTAGCGATGGAATACGCTTCTGCCACAGGATTTCGCGGGACTGACCATGAAGCGACGCTCATCCATCCCGCGACTTCCAGTGTGCATCTCCCCTTTAAGGTGCACAGAATGTTTGAGACTTCGCATCGTAAGAAGAAGCCAGGAGGAAATCGATGCCAGAGAAAGAAACCTTAGAGCGGGCCCGGGAAGATGCACGCGAGGGAAAATCGCCGAGCACGCAGGCCGGCGAATTCGTGAAAGAAGAGATGGACCACATCCGCGAAGGCAAGCATGGCGCCGCCAACACCAAACAGGCGATTGCCATTGGGTTGTCGAAGGCGCGGCGCGCCGGCGTGAACCTGCCGCCGCCGGGGGAAGCGAAGACCTCGGAAGCAACACGAGAAAAGGCGAAACGCGATGTCAGTAAAGGCCGCTCGCGGACAAAGAAGAAAACCTCAGCCAAACGCTCGCGGGCGATCAGGGGAGTGCTGAAACGCGAAGGCCATGGGGCCGCGTCTCACTCGGCGCTCTCGAAACAGGCCCGGCAGTCGGCCCGGACACGGGGAAGCGCTGCGCGGAAGGCATCGGCCAAGAAGGCGGCGAGTACCAAGGGAGCAGAAGGACGCCGGCAGGCAGCCCGGAAGGCAGCGAAGACGCGGCAGAGACGAGCGGCTTAGTTGGGTTGTTTTGACCCAATGGGCATCACATTGACCCGATCGGGGGAGTTCCCGTTTCAACTCGGGAACTCCTGCTCGGGAAGATCTTCCTACGCAACAATCACAACTGTGTGACGATGCACCCATCGCCTCTCCTGTGTGCATGGGCGGCGAACTCCCGCAAAGTTGTATCCAGCCAGCGACAAATCCTCTGTTAGGCCATGCAATTGCGAGTAAAATGAGAGCATTCGCTTAAGGATGGCGTTGTTCACCGGATTCAGTCCGGCGGAAATAATACAGGTAATCGATCTTCATGCCACTAATCGGAAGTTTTGCGCTGTTGCTGGCCCTGGCGCTGGCAGCCTATTCGTTTCTCGCGGGCGCGCTCGCGCTGTATCGCAAGGACGATCGTCTGGGCGAGACTGCACGCCGCGCCGGTATCGCCTGCTGGGCCGCGGTAACCGTAGCTGCAGTGGCACTGGTGATAGCCGCCCTCGGCAACGATTTTTCCGTCTCCTACATCATGCACCACAGCAACCGCGACCTGCCCATCGCCTACAAGTTCGCCGCGCTGTGGTCGGGCCAGGAAGGCTCACTGCTGTTCTGGGCATGGCTGCTGTCGACCTATGCGCTGGTGCTGCGGCTGCGCTACAAAGTCGATCCGCAATTGACGGCGCATGCTTCGGCGATCATCGCCGCGGTGCAAGTATTCTTTCTGCTGCTGGTGAATTTCGCGGCGCATCCGTTCGGTCTGGTCAGCGGACAGATCCCCCCCGACGGCAACGGCCTTAATCCGCTTCTGCAGTATCCCGAGATGGTCATCCATCCGCCGATGCTCTATCTCGGCTATGTTGGCGTGACCGTGCCGTTCGCTTTCGCGCTGGGCGCGCTCATCATGAAGTATCCCGGCGAGAAGTGGATCCACATCACCCGCCGCTGGACCATGGTGGCGTGGCTGTTCCTCACCTGCGGAATTTTTCTCGGCGCGCACTGGGCGTACGCGGTGCTGGGTTGGGGCGGCTACTGGGGATGGGACCCAGTGGAGAACGCATCGATCCTGCCGTTCCTCACCATGACCGCTTTTCTGCATTCGGTCATGATGCAGGAGAAGCGCGGCATGATGAAGATGTGGAACATGTGGCTCATCTTCACCACATTTCTGCTGGCCATCTTCGGGACATTCCTCACGCGCAGCGGCGTGGTGAGTTCGGTGCACGCTTTCGCGCAATCGGGCATCGGCATCTGGTTCGTGTGGTTTCTGGCCCTGGCGTTTGCCACCTGCGTCTTCTTCTTCGTGCGCAACCGCGACACGCTGAAGAGCGAGCACCGGCTGGAGTCGCTGGTCTCGCGCGAGTCAAGTTTCCTGTTCAACAACCTGGTGCTGCTGGTGGCCTGCTTTGCGGTGTTGTGGGGCACGCTCTTCCCGGTGCTGTCGGAGTGGGTGACCGGTTCCAAGGTCACAGTCGGGCCGCCGTTCTTCAATCGGGTCAACGTTCCGATTGGGCTGTTCCTGATCTTCCTCACCGCAGTCGGACCGCTGCTGGCCTGGCGCAAGACGTCCCTCGATAGCCTGAAGCGTAACTTTCTGTGGCCGGCAGTTCTCGCGGCTGCTGACGGCGATCGGGCTCGTGATCGGCGGCATGCGTCCGTGGGAGGACGTCTCTTACTTCTATTCGCTGATGGCGATCTCGTTGTCGGTGCTGGTGGCGGCAACGGTGGTGGGCGAGTTCTGGCGTGGCGGCCGCGTCATTGCGCGGCAGACGGGGAAGAACATTGTCGAAGGCATGGTGACCATCACGCGCCGCAACACGCGCCGTTACGGCGGATACCTCGTACACTTCGGCTTCATCGTCATCATGATCGGCTTCGCCGGCCTGCCCTTCAACCTGGACAAGGAACAGGAGATGGGCTTCGGCGACAAGATGCAGATCGGCTCCTTCACCCTGGTGTGCGACTCCTACACCCAGGACGACAAGCCGAACTACTCCAGCGAGTGGGCCGTGATTGACGTTTACCAGCGCGGCAAGAAGATCGACACCATGTATCCTGAGCGCCGCTTCTACAAGGCGAGCGAGCAGACGTCGACCATCGTGGCCAACCGCTCGCGCCCCAGTGCGGACTTGTACCTGGTCTACACCGGACGCAACCAGGACACGGGCAAGCCGATCATCAAAGCACACGTGAATCCGCTGGTGATGTGGATATGGTCGGGTGTGGTGATCGTGATCATTGGGACGTTGATTGCGCTGCTGCCAAACATGAAGCCGGCAAAGATCATGGTGAAGGAGAAAGAACGCGCCGAAGCCGAAGAAGCAGCGCGCCGGGGCGCGGTGGGCGTGGGAGGAGACTGAAGGACAGGGGTTAGAGACTAGGGATGCAGTTCTCCGGAATGCGGCTTTTCTCGTGGGTTTAGACGCTTGCACGATGTGAGCGCACGGCTGCGCCCCGAAGATCGGAGTGGGACGCAGGCGAGCCCGTAGGGCGAAACCAACTTACCCAGGGCGTAAGCCCTGGGAAAGCGGAAAAGATAGATCCAAGTCCCGTGGGAACGGCACAGACAGCGGGTTCTCCTGACTGGGACGGACAATAAAAGGGAGCGAAGATGTTCCGGAAAATAGGGGTCCTTCGACTCGCCAGCCGCACCGGGCTCGCGCAGGATGACACGATCAATTACGCAGCCCGTTCCCTACGGCTCGTTATATAACACGGAAGCTGTTGGTATTCATAACTTGAAACTTGAAACTCGAAACTCGGCTCGAAACTTCGCATTGCCGAGGTCCTGCTCATTGCGCTGCTGGCCATCACCTTTCTCGGCGCCGACACCGACGCGCGCTTTAACAAACTGGGCCACGGCCTGATGTGCATGTGCGGCTGCAATCAGGTTTTGCTGGAGTGCAACCATGTAGGCTGCACCTATTCCGAACGCATGCGCAATGAGCTGATTGCCGGCATCGAGCGCGGCGACAGCGATTCCCTGATCCTGCAGAGCTTCGTGCAGAAGTACGGCAACACCGTGTTGTCCGCGCCCACCACTACGGGCTTCAATCGTGTCGCGTGGATCATGCCGTTCGCGGTTTTTGCCGGCGCGCTCGCGCTCACCATATTGCTGGTGCGGATGTGGAAGTCGCGAGCTGTTGCGCATCCGGTGCCGCCTCCCAATCTCGACCCGCTGAACTCGACGACCTTCGCAAGAAGGCCCGTCAGGAGACCGATTACTGATGTATGCACTGATTGTCGTTGCCAATGCCGGACAGGAAACCGCATTTGTCATGTTCGGCTGTGCGTTATTTGCGGCGCTCCTGTTTTTTTACGTTTTCTATCAGCCGGGCGATGTGGAAGCCGGGGAAGAGAAGACCCGCCTGATGTACTTGCAGGAACGCAAAGATGCGACTTACGAAAATCTGCGCGATCTGAGCTTCGAGCATAAGGCCGGCAAGTTGAGCGAGTCGGACTACGCTGTGCAGCGCGCTTCTCTGGAAGACGAAGCCGCCGCCATTCTTGCCGAAATCGACAGCCTTGAGAAGGCGCGTTCGGTGGTGCGGCGCGGCACGCGGCGTCCGGGAAGCAGCCCGACGAATGGGGGCAGGGCGTGAATAATGTGCTAGCTGCGGGCTCGCAACGAAGTTGGGAAGGGTCGGCTTTGAAAGGGCACAGCTTTAGCTGTGCCGCAAGTGCTCTCCCTAAACTCGGGGCTTTAGCCCCTGAGGCACGTCAGACAGTTCGAATTCCCTCAGCGGCTAAAGCCGAACATGCCCTGCAGCAGCGTACGGCACGGCTGAAGCCGTGCCCCTTCAAATCCACATTCATCAGTCTGTTTACTTGGGTATGGTTGGGTGTCTGCGTGTTCGCCTTGAACTCTTTTGCGGCGTCGCAGAACATCACCGGCACGGTCACCAATGGCACTACAGGCAAACCTTCTGCCGGAGACGAGGTTACTCTTCTCTCGCTGTCGCAGGGCATGCAGGAAGTGGGGAATACGAAGAGCGACGCGCAAGGGCGCTTCTCGTTGCCCGCGCCCGCCGGTGACCGCGCACCCCACATGGTGCGTGTCACTCACGAAGGCGTGAACTACTTTCCGCAAGGTGGCCCGCTAATGCCGGGCACGACCACGGCCGAGCTTACGGTGTACGACTCCGCCAAGAAGGTAGACGGCCTTAGCCAAGAGGTTGAGGTGGACCGTTACCAGAGTGACGGCAAACAACTACAGGTGATCGCGCTGTACGCGATTCGCAACCAGTCGCAGCCACCACGCACGGTGGCCGATGAGAAGCATACGTTTGAATTCGTTTTGCCAGATGGCGCTGAAGTCGATTCGGCGCAGGCCAAAGGTCCCGGCGGCCAACCCATCGCGGTTGAGGTCCCCCCAGGGTCGCAAAAAAACCACTACGCCTTCAACTACCCTTTGCGCCCCGGTGAGACGCAGTTCCAAGTGTCGTACCACATGCCCTACAGCGGCGAGGCCAGCATTTCGCCCAAGCCGCTCGGCGAGGTGCAGCACTTCGTGGTAATGACTCCCCCGGGCATAACATTCACAGCCAAAAACCCGCAGCAGTTTCAATCGATGCCCGATCAGCCCGGCGTTATGGTGGTCACCAATGTCAAAGCCGGACAGGACCTCAGCTTCCGCATCGCGGGCACGGGAGAGTTTCAGGCTGAAGGCCAGCAGGGCGCGCAATCTACTGGTAGAGGCGACGCCAGCGGCGGCGGGGCCATGGGCGGATCACCAGCCGCTGCCAACGACAACCGTCCCGGCGGTGGGCTAGGCGCTCCGATCGACGCGCCCGATCCGCTGCACGACTACCGCGCCTACATTCTCGGCGCATTCGCGCTGGTGCTGGTCATGGGCGGTGCATACGCGGTTTCGAAATCAAACGTTCGTCCGCATCCCGCGACGGCAGCGGCAGGCGCGTCGAGCCGCGGCGCCGTTGATGCTGGCGACGCAGCCGCCGATTTCGCCGACTTCATCGAACCCGCCGCGCCGACTCGCGACCGTAACGCCCTGCTGCTGGAGGCGATGAAGGAGGAACTCTTTCAGCTTGAGATCGATCGCCAGCAAGGCAAGATCAACCCAGAAGAGTACGGCAAGGCGAAGGCCGCGCTCGACGAGACTATCAGGCGGGCGCTGGCGCGCTCGAAGGCTTAAGTTAACGGCAGTCGTTGTTCAGGGATTCCGTAAAGGAGCGCTCTTTGAATGCCAATCCGCTGGGCCTTCCCATCCTCATAGTACTGGGCGCGATCTTACTCGTCGTGCTTTGCATCCGCCGCCTGCGAGCCCTGCAACGCAATCCATATCGCAAGTGGCGTCGCATCACCGAGTGGGTACTACTTTCGTTCGCCGTCTTGGCTTGCACGTTCCTTGCCGGCTCGACCATCTACAATGCCGCTGCCCTTCGCTACTATCGCGCGATCTATCCGCCTCCCGGCAAAATCTACAGCGTGAACGGGCACGACATGCATCTGTACTGCACGGGCGAAGGCTCCCCCACGTTGTCCTGGACGCGGGCAGGAGGAAATGATTCGCTGGCCTGGGCCAAGGTGCAACCGGAACTCTCAAAAATTACGCGAGTCTGCTCGTATGATCGCGCCGGATTGGGCTGGAGCACTCCGCAGCCAGCCGCCGCGCGACGCCGATACCATTGCCAGTGAATTGCATGCTCTATTGCAGCAGGCCGGAGTGAGTGGCCCGATTGTCTTAATGGGACACTCGAGGGCGGGCTTGTATATTCGCGCCTACAATCACCTCTATCCTGAGCAGGTAAAAGGGCTGATCTTCGTTGACACCTCAGTGCCCCTGGATGACGACCGTATGTCCCCTGAGCTGAGAGCGGCTAGTCCTTATTCGAAGCCACTCTATTATTCTCTTGTTGCGTTGGCCGCTCTTGGACTACATCGCGTGGCGGGTGCATGCTCGCCGGAGTCCGGATTTGATGAGGCCACGGGAACAATGAATTGCCCAACTGGAATGCGGGAAGAACCCCACTCCCATATTTCAGGAGTATGAAACCACCCGGCTAAATGGCGAAGAGACGGTGCATGCCGGCCCTTATGGCGACTTGCCGGTCTTGATTTTTTCGCGCGATCCTGAAGTGGACAGGCAGAACTCTGGATTGCCCACTAAACTGGCGCTCGAGGATAAGCGTCCTGTGGAATGAAGAGCAGGAAGAGTTGAAACTCTTGTCCACTCGCAGCCGCAGGATCATCGCAAAAGGCAGCACACACCCGATCCAGTACGACCGGCCTGATCTGTTGAACCGGGAAGTTGCTATCTTCATCCAGCAAATTCGCGATAACGAGCCGCGGACCGATTACGGCTCGACCAAAACGGAGTAAGGCGCCAAGAAGTTGGGCGAGACAGCCCGGCTCAGGGAAAACCAAAACCGCCGCGGACTCACACCGATCTCGCGGATCTGGATTCGAATTCGTGACTGCACAGAATCCGCGTTCATCCGTGAAATCCGTGGTTAGGAACCTGAAATCTCGCCCTTTGGCTGTGGCCTGGGTGGCGGAGGCTTGAGGACTTCCGCCTTGCGTTTTCGCGGGCGCCCTGCGACTCCATTCTCTTCTATTGAAATCGGCAGCATCGCACCTAGCGGGCAAATCTCACACTTGGGCTGCTGTTTCAGACAATAATGTTTTCCCACCTGCACCAGCAATCCGTGCATTTCGTTGTAAACCTGCGCCAGCGGGCTGCGTTGCGACATGCTCATTGCCGATGGTTCGTGAATCGGCGGCCGTCCCTTCCCGCCCGGCCGATGCGATTCTACCGGCTCTTCGCGCTGCAAAGCGCGCTCGATAAGACTGCGAATCTCGTCGTATTTCGCGGCGGCTGATACCGCCATGTGCCGGCCCGAGGATGCGGCGCGTATAGGCGTCCACCACAAAAACTCTCGTGATGTCCGGCATACAGCAGAATCGAGTCTGCGGTCTCCGGCCCAATGCCGTTCTGGGCGAGCAGTTCCGCGCGTAGCTCCTCGGTAGGAGTTGTGAACATGTGCTCCAACGAGCCTTCGTAGCGCGCATCGACGAACGCGACGAAGTTCTTCAGCCGTTGCGCTTTCTGTCGAAAGTAGCCAGAGGAGCGGACCAGCGCTTCCAGCTTGGGCAGCGGCAATTCGCGAATGCCTTCCACGCTGAGCACTCCGGCCGCGCGCAAGTTCGCCATCGCGCGCTCGACATTGGTCCACGAGGTGTTCTGGGTGAGAATCGCGCCCACGATCACCTCGAACGGAGTTTCCGCCGGCCACCAATGCTGACGTCCCCAGGCGCGCGAAAGCTTGCGATAGATCGCGCGCACGGTGGCTTCCGGCTTTCTGGCTGATTGGGGTTTCACTCGGCGGACTGCTTGCCTTGTTTCAATTGTTGCTTCCATCCCAGAATGCGCGCCTTGTTGGCCTCGGCTTCGGCTTCCGGGACCATGCCCTTGCGCTGATACAAAATGGAGAGGCTGGTATGCGCGAGCACATCGTCAGGGTCCAACTCGGCGATGCGATTAGCGACTGCAATCGCTTTGTCGAACTGTTCCATGTCCTGGTAAACCCGTGCCAGGCCGTGCATGGCGTCGAGGAAGGAAGGATCGGCGGCGATGGCGGCTTCATACTGGCCGATGGCTTCCTGGTGATGCCCCTCGGCGTATAGATCCAGTGCCGCATAATAATGGTCTTCTGCAGTTTGGCGGGTTTGGTCGTTGGTCATCCGGCGTTGTCGCGGCTCCGGCCTGAGTTTAGCAGGATGCTGCATGCTTGGCGAAGTCGACGATGGGGCTGAAAAATGTTTGGCGTCAGGGAGCGGCGGCTCGTCCCCGCTATACTGATTACACCCATGCATTACATACTGCGCTTCTTGTGGAACGCGACCCGCGGTCATCGTCTCGCCCCTTGGCGCAGCCCTTATCTGCGCTGGAGAATTGAAACCTACACTGGTATCAAGATGCAGAGCATTGGCTTGCTGGAGTTTTTTGGCTTCACCTGGCGCGAGCGCGTGGAGTTGTTTCGATTTTTGAAGTGGACTGGCGAGATGGAACGCTACGCGCGGGTTAAGCCAAAGAACCCTTGAAAAACCGAGTTACTTCAGTCCCTTCCAATCCTCGAGCGGTGTCACCGGCGAAACGATGTCCCCAACGATCTTCGCCTTCCCGGCCATATAGCCAAAAATGCTTTCGTTTTTTACTTCTGCCGGGACAAGTTTGACCAGCGCCTTGCCATCGTTGGTGACGATGACGGGTTCACCCGTAGCCTGCACTTCATTCATGACGGCGAGAAAATGTGGTGCGAATTTTGCTGCGGAGATTCCCTCATGGCGTTTCTCCAAAGACTAAGGAAGACAGTTTAGCCACCAAACACCGCCCCCACCGGAGTTCCCACTCCCGATGCCAGCTTCTCCGCAGCCGAGGCCTGCTTCGCCGCGATTTCCAGATAGCCGGAGCTGCCGACGATGGCGAAGAACTCGTCCTCTCCACCTTCTCCATAGGAATGGCAGACGCGCGTGATCGTCTGGCCCGCAATCAGAATGCTCACCGCTGGCGGCGTAGTCGTGAACAACCCCGGCGCCTCCGGCTCACTGATGTTGGTGATCAAATTGCCAAACTTGTCCACTTTGATCACCACGCCGCGCAAGCTGTTCTCCCCAATGCGCTCCACGCTTGGCAGTTTAAGGCGCACGTAGTCGGAAATCTCCGGGCCGAACTCGGACGGCGCAACCCCCTTGCTCAACCATCCGGCTACCGGCGAGAAGACGTCACGTCCATGAAAGGTCTGGCTCACCGGCTGTAGGAAATAACGCTCGGCGGTGACGTGACGCACGGTAAATTTCTGCTCTCGCATCTCGACCAGCGAGAGTACTCCGTTGTCCGGCGCTACGAAGATGTAGTCGTCGGTCTCAACGATAATGGGCCGGCGCGTGCCGCCAACGCCAGGATCGACCACCACCACGTGTACTGTGCGGGGCGGAAAGAATCGGTACGCCTGGGCGATCGTCCACGCGCCGTCGAAGATGTCGTAGGAAGCGACAGCGTGACAAACGTCAACCACAGTTGTTTCTGGATGGATGTTGAGCACCACGCCATGCATGATGCCCACGAAGGGATCATTCAGACCGAAGTCGGTGGTAAAGGTGACAATGCGCGTGTCAGACATGCACAGGCAAAGTATTCGCAGCGGTCGCCGGAGTCAAGCAGGCAACCCGGACGCGCCGGTTACCACGTCCCCATGCGGAGCACCAATCCCCCGCTGAAGGTTACAGCATTCCGGTAGCTAATCCCGTTGAGTTCGTTGGTCCAGGAATGGGCATATTCCAAGTTTCCCACGCGCACTGCGAGTGCATTATTGAACTTGTAGTCCACTCCTGCACCCGCCGAGATGGCGAAGCCAGCCGTATCCCAGTCAGTGTTGTAATAGGCGTGCTTGGCCGCCCGCCCCTCATCGTTAACCGGCTTCCAGTCGGCAACTTGCGCTCGCAGAACAGGGTTGAGATATTCTTGCGTCAGCTTGGTTCCCCCAACCAGCGCCTGGACATGCGGCGACCAACGGCCTGAGGTTTGCGGCGTCCAGCGTGGGCCGACCATGTAAGTCAGAGCGTCGCCACTCCAGTTGTCGCGGAAGTCGAGCATCTTGCAGCCGCCTACATCGAGCACAATCTGCCACTCGGCTGCGGTGCGGAATCCGGCGGTGCCGCCGCCGCCCATGCACCCGCCTGCACTGGCGTTGCCCACGTAGTCGCGGAAGGTCCCATGGAAGGTGAAGTCGAACGGGGCCACCCCCAGCGGAGGATTGGCTGGCTTGCCCTCAGTTCGCTTTAAATTCTCGGCGGCCCAGAGGGCGCTCTCAGGGAAGGGCTTAAAGACGCCGGGACGGTCTTCGCGATGCCACGGCAGATTGCCGGTCATCACGTTGGCAAACGACCGTGAGGGATTCAAGACACCGCGAGCGAACAGCCGCACGAAGGGGTTTGGCACTCTAGCTTCCAACGGCTGGATCAACTTGCGATCAACGGCATCCTCGGCGATTGCCCACCCCGTTCCGACTGTCGGTGTGATCACATGGTCCACGAACCCGACCTGTGGGTAAAAGCTCTGAATGTGCCCGATGGAGGCCTCGCTCAGCGGCCCGATCTCAAATTGAACGCTGTAAACATAAGCGAACGCCATACCCCGCAGGCGCTCTTTCCAATAACGCCGGTTGCGACCGAACTCCACCGTGCGGTAAGCGCGATCGTTGTGTTGCCATATGAAGCCGGCCACCGCGCCCTCCATTGGGTGGCCCACATAGTTGACCATGAATGGATCCCCATCCGCCCAGCCGTGCAGGTTCGTTACTGAGGCAAAATAGCCTGGGAAAAAGGGCTTGTCGAACTGCCGTCGCGTGGTCCCTTCCGAGGCGTAGCGAAACGTATGCGACACCGCTAGGAACGCCAGGGAATCCGCTGTCAAGTGTAGCCAGTCAACACCGGTTTCGCGCTTCGGGGCCGGCGGCACTGCGATGAACCCGCTTGCGGCCGTCGTGGCTGCACCCGCAGAACTAGCCGTGCTGTGCAGCGAACTGGATGACCCTCCAATCGGCACGGTCACGTCGGACGAGGCGCGAGGAAGCCCTGCAATTGTCTGTGCGCGAACGCAAACAGCGCTGCTGGCACAGAACAGGATCAGGCAAACGACTACAAGGACTCGTCCTCTAGTCAACATCGTCATATCGGACAATCCACTCGATCGAATTCAAGGTTGACTGTGAATCAATAGAATGCATCATTCGCTCGGGTTTGGGAACTAGAAAAACTTATAGTCTGTTCGACGATTCGTCCTTTTTTTCTGAAAACTTGCAGCAATTGCGAAGCCAGAGAAAAAGCCACCCCGAAAGGTGGCTGTAGGAGTAACTCTTTGGCACTATCGTATGTCTACATCGCCGGAGCCAGTAGAAACTTCCACGTCGGGACCGCCGCCGCGGACTGTCCCTTTCAATTCATGATGGCCCATTGAGCCTTGTACGGTGATGGGCAAATCGGAGTGGATCGAGCCCGAACTGGTGTGCACATCCAGATTGAATCCGCTGCCGGCTCCCACCGCCAGGCGAATCGATCCCGAGCCCGTGTGCAAATTCCAGGGACCGCCCACACTGCCGTCGGCGCTGAGGTCACCGCTGCCGCTGTCGGGCGCGCAGACCTGCCTTTGACGCCCCGCACGTGCGCTCCGCCTGAACCGGTTTGAACATCCACGTCGCCCGATCCGGTGAGTTCGGCTTCAATGTCCCCGCTGCCGGTATGCGCGTAAAACGGAGCCGCAACGTTCTCTGCCCGGATGCTTCCACTTCCGGTCTGCACATGCGAACGTCCTCCGACGTCCCGCACCCGGATCTCGCCCGACCCAGTCTGAGCCTGCACCTCGGCGCGGACCCCCTGAACTCCAAGACTCCCCGAGCCGCTGTGGGCCTGTACCGTGGTATCGGCTGGCACGGTTATCTCGTAGCTGATGGAGACGTGCCGGCGCACATCCTGGGCCAAGTCATAACCAATGCGGATGCTGTTTCCGTTCTGCTGAATGGGTGGATTCGATTCGACGGCATGTACGGCACTTTCGGCGTTGGAAAACCAGTCATTGTTGGAGTGCACCGTTCCATGCACCACGATCTTGTCCGTGCCGCCAGCTTTAACTGTGATATCACCGGATCCAGTGGTGACGTCGAGGCTGGTGGTTCCGGAGACCTGCAAAGTGCGATCAAAGTGACCTTCGGCGCGGGCATGTAGCAGCACCGGAGTCAATAGGAGAGCAAGAAGAACGGCAATGCAGTGTTTTTTCATGGTGCCTCGCCGGGATGTGTCTCAAGAATCGGTTTGTAAAAGGGCACGGCTTTCAGCCGTGGATGTTTGAAGTGACTGCGTTACAGAAATCGGGAGTACTAACACGCCCTATTGCTGTAGAACAACCTGGTCGCCTGCTTTAAGACCTGACAGCACTTCGGTCTTGGCGCCGTTGGAGATTCCGATGTTGATGGCGACCTTGCGCATTCCATCCTTGCCCTTCGGATCGGGCACGTCTACGGATGCTTTCTTGTCCTTGTCGTACAGAATGGCGCCTTCGGGAATCATCAACGTATTCTTATGTTCGTCGAGGATGATCTCCGCGTTGGCCGTCATCTCGGCTTTCAGTTCGCCGCCGGGATTGTTGATCGAAACCCGCACTTCGAACGTGGTGACATTGTCCTTTTCGACGCCCATCGGCGAAATCTTGGTTACGTGGCCGGTGAAGGTCTTGTCCTTGAACGTCTCCACCCGGATGCGCGCCGGCTGCCCAAGATACACCTTGCCGATGTCGCTCTCGTCCACTTTGCCCTTCACGTAAACTTCGCTGGTATCACCCAGGGTCATCACTAAGGTGGCGCCCGAACCTAACACCAGGATGGAGCTAACTGCATCGCCGACTTCCACATCGCGCGACAGTACCACGCCGTCAATGGGAGCCGTAATCGTTGTGTAGCTGAGCTGCTCTTCGAGTTGGTTCAGGCTGGCCTGGTCCTTCTTCACCTGCGCTTGGGCCTGCGCAACCTTGGCCTTGTTCACCGTGTATTGCGCCCGGGCGAGATCACGCTTGTTGACGGCCATAATGTAGCTACGCTGGGCGTCGTCGAGGGTCGATTGCGACACCACTCCGTCCTTCGACATTTCCTGAGCACGCTCGTATGCCCGCTGCAACGTAGGAATGTCCACACCCTGGGCGTCGACCTCTGCTCGTTTCAGGTCGGCTTCGGCGGCTTTGAGGTTGGCGTCCGACGACAGCAGTTGGGCCCGACCCGAGTTGACCTGTGCCTCGATCTCGATCTTGTCGAGCTGCGCCAACAGTTGGCCTGGTTTCACCCGGTCACCGGTATCGACGTAGAGCTTCTCAACGATGCCGCTGGCCTTCGACTTGATCTCCACTTTGGTGATAGGCGTGACTTTGCCCGTCGCCACCACGCTCTTGGCAAGGTCGCCCTTTTCCACTTTTGCCAGCTTGGTGGGATCGATTTTGGTGCCACCCCTAGTCGCCGCTACCGCAACGATGACCAACGCCAGGACTGCAACCGTCACGATCGAAATGATGATCCAGCGCTTCTTCTTTTTCTTACCATTGCCGTTGCCGTTAGCCACTGCAGACCTCCCAAAGTGGGCAGGATTCCGTTCTGATACTTGGTACGTGTGGGACCCGGATTTTGTTCCGTTGGACGACAGAAAGCAGACGAGGCTCGTCCCTGCCAGTGTTTTAGACAGGTAAGGTACGGAGTTGGGTAGCAGAGTTCCTTAGGAAAATGGCGGTAAGGCGCAGGGTTCCACGCGACTGTCGTCCGGGCCGAGGGCGTCAGCCCGAGCGGAGGGATTTGCTTCTTGTACCACCGTCCACGAGCGTCATAGTTCTCTATTTCTGGTCTCTGGGCATGTGCTGGAACAGCGCGAACACCGCCCCTTGCGGATCAGCGAGCACCGCGAACCGGCCGACATTCTCCATCGTAGTCGGAGGCAGGTAAAACTTCGCTCCCAAGGCTTTGGCCTTGTCGGCCAAGGCATCGCAGTTCGACGCATTGAAGTACGGCAGCCAATGTGGTGGAGTGTTGGGCTGGCGATCCGACACCGGAGGAATGCCACCGATGAAATGCTCGCCATTCTTGATGTGCAAGTAATTATGCTCAGGATCTTTTTCGTCGGTCATGATCTGCCAACCGAATAGGTCGCTGTAAAACTTGCTGGCGCGCTGCGGGTCGGGAGTGCTCAGATCGGCCCAGCACAAGGTGCCATCGACGTGCGCAATGCCGGTACCCTTGTTCTCTTTGCCCTCCCATACGCAAAACGCCGCTCCCGTGGGATCTTGCAGCACTGCCATACGGCCGGCATTGGGGACATCGAAGGCTTCCATCAGTACTGTGCCATCAAGTTTCGCAGCCCGTTTGGCCGCATCATCGGCGCTGGCAACCATGATGTACAGCATCCAGTGCGGAGGCACCCCTTGGGAACGCTGCTCGGGACGCAAAGTATAGGCCGCTGCTGCATCTCGGCCTTCCAGCCGAAAGATCGTGTAGTATGTCGTCCGGGCCCATAGGCATGTCGGCAGGCGTCCATCCGAACAGCGACTGGTAGAAAGCCTTGGCGGCTGGCTGGTCGGTGGTGCCCAACTCGATCCAGCAAAATGAGCCTGGCGGATGCGAATCGATGTGTGACATGGGCGGAGATTATACCGAGAGCAAAGACGATGGTCAACCGCCGGATTCGGGACTGGCCGGATCGACAGTCGCTACTGGAATTGTCATTACGAGCGAAGCGAGGAACCTGCTGTTGTTTGGGCCTGCAACGATGGTCGGCGGAGAGCAGCAGATCCCTCGCGGCCTGAAGGCCGTTCGTGATGACAACTGCTGAGTAAGGACTTAAAGGCGCACCTGAAGGTGCGCCCCCTCGAAACATTTGGTCTCTGAAAAGCCTTACGAGAATACCTCACCGGCCATGGCCGAGAGGGTTCGCGAGGGAAGAGTGTTTTGCACCGGACGATTCGGCACGATTCTGTCCGCGCCGTTTAACTGCTTGCGCGTGATGCGCAGCTTCAACGCACGTTCGATGGCGCGAAGTTCGGCCACCTCGGCGCCTGCGACCAGCGTAGAAGCGCGACCACGCAATCCCGCACGTCCGGTCCGGCCCACGCGATGGATGAAATCCTCGGGAATCGCCGGCAAATCATAGTTGATGACGTGCGCGATGTTCTGAACATCGATGCCGCGCGAAGCCACGTCGGTGGCCACCAGGACCTTGAAGCGGCCTGCGTCAAAGCCCGCCAGGGCACCGGTTCGTTGTGATTGGGTGCGATCTCCATGAATCATCGCAGCGGTGAAACCGTCGCGCACCAGGCTCTTAGCCAGGCGCTCGGTACCGCGTTTTGTCCGGGCAAACACCAAGGTGCGCCCCTTCTCAGCATAGAGAAGCTGGCGGAGAACTTCTGACTTCTCCGATGCGGAAACTTCGAAGGCGTGGAGTTCGACCGTGTCGGCGGGCTTCGAAATTGAGCCTTGCGCAATGCGTACTGGACTGCGCATGTAGTCGTTTACCAAGCCAGCGACGGAGGCTTCCAGAGTCGCCGAGAAGCACAGCGTCTGGCGATCGCGCGGCAGAACCGCGACGATACGGCGGATGGCCGGCAGAAAGCCCATATCGAGCATGCGGTCGGCTTCGTCGAGAACCAGGGTCTTTACCGCTTCGAGGCGTACCAGCCTGCGGCCAAGGAAATCTTCCAGACGTCCAGGCGTGGCCACGATGACCCGCGCTCCAGAGCGCAGGGCTTGAATCTGCGCCTTCTCGGCCAGACCTCCGATTACCAGTGCCGCCGGACGCAAGTTTTTTGTCGCGCAGCTTTTCGTACTGCTCGTGAACCTGCATGGCAAGTTCGCGCGTGGGCACCAGGATAAGCGCTTCCGGGTTGCGAGACGAAGTCGGCAACAGGCGCTCAATCAAGGGCACCAGGAAGGCAAGGGTCTTGCCAGTGCCGGTTTGGGCGGTGGCCAGGACATCTCTGCCAGCAAGTGCGTGCGGGATCGCTTCCGCCTGAATGGCGGTGGGAATAGTGAAATTAGCAAGCGCCAACTTCTGCTTAAGTTCAGCAGATAGAGGCATTTCTGAAAATTGTGTCAATCGAATCGTACTTTCTGGAGGGGCGTCTCGCGATTGCATTTAGTTAGTGCATGCGATTCGCGAAGATACTTCGGATGCCGCTCAATAGTTTATTGGGGCGCTAAAAACAAACGGAAGCAGGAAAGGCGGGAAATCAGATCAAAATCGGATCGGACTGTCGCACCACAAGCGAACCGTGGCTAATAGCGTCTAGCAGGAGTGTACCACAGGTTCGCCGATTGTGCCTGAAGCAGCAGCGGCGGGGGTAGCCGCTGCCACGCGATTACTTCGCAAAGTCATGAAAATCAAAGCCTTGCGGCTGACCTTCCTCGTCGTGAGTGACCACTAGATCGGCCACCGGCTGGGTGGCGGGGGTTTCCGTCTCATTGTCCGATTGCTGCTTGCGCTGCTGCTTTTTCTGGGCCTTTTCGGCCTGTTTTTCCTGTCGTGACCGTTCTTTCTGGCGCTTGGTAAAGGATGGACGCGAGTTTCCGGCCATACACGCTCCTCTCAGCTCAATCAATCGACTCGCGATACTACCTCCATCATACACTGCATCTTCGTCCTCGTGAGTAGGGCGGGTCGGGTCAATATCAAGACTCTTGCGGTTCTCCGACCGAGGACTTCAGTCCGAGCGAAGGGACATGCGGTTCCGGCTTTTCAGCATCCTGTGCGTATTGCCATCGGTTGCCCTCAATTCTCCAAAGTGACGCTCATCACAGAGCCTAGTGATAAGACTCACGGCTCCATGGGTCGTGAAAATCCTATCTTGGATGCATACCACCGAGCCGATTTCCGCAAGAGCGGGGGAGGAAAACAGCAATGAGCGAAGGCAATGGTAGTGCCCGTCCAGCGGCCACCAAGCAATACACGCCGCGCCTGATTTTCTGGGAAGTTACCAAGGGCTGTAACCTGCGGTGCATCCACTGCCGGGCCACTGCGACCGAGTTGATGTCTCCCGCCGACCTGCCGACCGACAAAGCGCTCAACATCATTACCCAGATTGCTGACTTCGGCAGCCCCATCCTGGTGCTCAGCGGCGGGGAACCGCTGTACCGGCACGATATTTTCCAGTTGGCGGAATATGCGACCAGCCGCGGTCTTCGCACCGCGCTGGCCACTAACGGTACGCTGGTGACGAAAGACGTGGCGCAAAAGATCAAGCAAGCCGGAATCAAGCGGGTCTCGATCTCACTGGATGGATCGGATGCGCACACCCACGACTCGTTCCGCGGCATCCCCGGCGCGTTCGACGCCGCTGTCTATGGCATGCGCAACCTTCAGGCTTTGGGGGTTTCGGTGCAGATCAACACCACGATCGCGCGGCACAACGCGCACCAATTGCCGGCCGTGCTCGACCTGGCGCGAAGTCTTGGAGCCGATGCCCTGCACACCTTCCTGCTGGTGCCCGTGGGATGCGGGGTGGATATCGCCAACGAGCAGATGGTGCCTCCGGAAGAGTATGAGCAGATGTTGAACTGGTTTTACGATCAGTCCCTGCAAGGTGGGATCGAACTGAAGGCGACCTGCGCTCCACATTACTTCCGGGTGGCGCGGCAGCGTAAGGCCGCCGATCGCCTGGCGGGCCGCAACCAAGCTGCTGCTCTGCACCCAGCGCCAACGAAATTGGACCGACGGATATGACCATGCCAGGCTCGACAGGCATCAACCTGAAGCCGGGTGGCGGACCGCCGGCCGGACACACCGGACATCCCGGCGGCCACCCCGGCGACATGAATGCCATGACAAAGGGCTGCCTGGCGGGAACCGGTGTCTGTTTTATCTCGCACGAGGGCGAAGTTTTCCCCTGCGGATATCTGCCGGCAATCGCGGGCGATCTGCGCAAGCAGAGCTTCGCCGAAATCTGGAACGATTCCGATGTTTTCGCCCAGTTGCGCGACGATGACAACCTGAAAGGGAAGTGCGGCTGCTGCGAGTTCCGCCACGTTTGCATGGGATGCCGCGCTCGGGCGTACGCGGCCACTGGCGACTTCCTGGCGGAAGAGCCGTTCTGCGTCTACGAGCCGGGCACCTCGAATAAAATGATCCGAGAGGCGACTGCAAAGCGCTGATAGCGGCCAAGAAACACATGAGAAAATCCTCTCGTTCTTAATCGCCACTTCCATGGGAAACGGGCAAAGCAACGCGAGACGACCGTAGTCTTACTCCCCCCGATACGACACTCAGGCGAACTTCGATGCGTTTCATCCGGAAGAGGCTGGAGACAACTTTCGCGAACAAAACAAGATGGTTGAGCGTTTCGCGCAGGACATTCAACATCCGGGGCTCCTGATCGAGTTCGTGACGGTGCACAGGGACCACTTCGCGACCTGGCTGGCCGGCAGGGAGATCACCTCTGAACTGCGAGCTCAATATTTAGCCGATCTTGGGAGGGAGCACTACGAGGCAAAACAGGAATGAGGACCGCCCGACAGGATGTAGTTCCCACTGAAACTTAAGTCATATCCGGTGGACTCCGGCAGCATTAGCATCGCAGCATGGCCGCTCACATCAGCACCGTACCAAATTTCCGACGGAGAACGATGGTTATTCCACGCGAGCACGGCGCGTGGGGCATGCTGTTGGTGCCGCTTGCAACTGGCGCGGTGGCGGCGCTGCGTTCCGGTGTCAACGGGGGCGCCCTTGCGCTTTTTATACTCGCGTCCATGTCACTCTTCTGGCTGCGTACGCCGGTCGAGAGCTGGCTTGGCACTTCGGCGATCAAGGCTCAGACCAAAGACGAGCGCGCCTTCGTGCTGAAGGTGATTGCCGCCATCGGCATGCTGGCCGTTGTCAGCATAGCAGCGCTGTTGTGGAACGGACAGCTTTCGCGGCCTGCTGACGATTGGCGCGATCGCAGGCTCAGCTTTCGCGATCCAAGCTGGCGTCAAGAAACTGGGGCGCAAAGGAAGGATGCCTGCGCAGATCATCGGTGCGGTGGGCCTTACCTCTACGGCAGCCGGCGCGTATTACGTCGCCACGGGCAAACTCGACCGCATCGCGGTCGCGCTGTGGCTGGCCAATTGGCTGTTCGCCGGCAGACCAGATTCACTTCGTGCAGGTACGCATCCGCTCCAGCCGCGCCGCCAACCTGGACGAGAAGATGAAACAGGGATTGCCCTTTTTCTGCGGGCAAGTCGCTCTCATTGGCGTTATCCTCGCCGCCTGCCGCTTCGGACTCTTCTCAGACGCCATGGCGTTGGCTTTTGTTCCCGTGCTGGTTCGTGGGACTTTGTGGTTCGTCCGGCGATATCGTCCTCTCGATGTGCACAAGCTTGGGTTCAGCGAACTGACGCACGCTCTGATTTTCGGCGCGTTGCTGTGTGCAGCGCTCCTGGTGTAATTTCCCTCGCTGTTCTGATATCGCCTGGCTTCCCGTACAATGATGCCGATGATCCCCCGGCGAGACACATTTCCCAACCTACGTTTCTGAATCACCTTCCTTCAATCGCCAAGTTAGCCGCGTTGCTGCTCCTGCTGGGATCAGTTGGCGGTAGCACGGTTGCGCAGCAGGCTAATCCATCGGCCGGAGGCGCTTCTCCCATGACTTTCGTGCTGAAGAGTTCAACATTCGCGCACGGCGCGGAGATTCCGAAGAAACATACTTGTGACGCCGCGGACGTTTCGCCGCCGCTGGAATGGAGCGGGCCTCCGCCGCGGACCGTCAGCTTCGCGCTGGTCATGGATGACCCCGACGCACCAGAAGGGAACGTGGGTGCACTGGGTAGTCTGGAACCTGCCGGTCAGCGCGCATGAACTTCGCGAGGCAGTCGCGAAGCGAGACCCGTTGGAGGAAGGTACGCGCCAGGGCCGCAACAGCTTTGGGAAGATCGGCTATAACGGCCCGTGTCCGCCGCCGGGGCAAGCCGCACCGCTACTTTTTCCGCTTATATGCCCTGGATGAAAAACTCGATCTCACGCCGGGCTCGAGCAATGTCGTTCTGCAGCAGGCCATGAAGGACCACATCATCGTCGAAGCGGATTACATGGGAACCTATCGGCGATGATACGAACGGGCGGCTTAAAGGCCCGCGTTACCTCAGATACAGCTGCGCTGTGACGGCGCCAGGTCGAATCGCTTGGCCAGCATATCAACAATCTCTTTGCCGATCTCGAGCGAAGCTGTGGCCGCCGGGGAGGGTACGTTGCAGACATGGATCATCCCCTTGCTGTGAACGAAATGAAAATCGTCCACCAGGTTGCCGCTGCTATCCACTGCCTGGGCCCGCACTCCAGAGCCGCCCTGAACCAAGTCCGATTCCATCAGCTCCGGCACCATCTTCTGCAACGACTTCACGAAGGCCGGCTTGATCCATGAGCGGTATTGTTCGGCCAATCCCATGCGCCAATACTTGCGCGCCATTTTGCGGAAGCCGGGAAACGACAGCATTTGCATGGCTTCGCTGAGATCCGGCGAGGTGCCGGTGTATCCCTCGCGACGAAAGGCCAGCAAAGCGTTGGGGCCGGCCTCGACGCTGCCATTGACCCGGCGCGTGAAGTGCACTCCGAGGAACGGAAAACGCGGATCGGGAACGGGATAAATCAGCGCCTTGACCAGATTGCGCCGCTCGGATTTCACTTCGTAGTACTCTCCGCGGAATGGGATGATTTCGAGGTCGGTATGGACTCCGGCCATGCGGGTGATCGTATCGCTGTACAGGCCGGCGCAATTGATGACGTATCGCGCCTTGAAGTTGCCAGCGCTGGTTTCGACGACGTTGAAGCTTCCATCTTGCCGCAGACCAGCACCTTGGCGCGAAACACGATCTCGCCTCCAGCTCTCTCGATCAACTCGGCGTATTTTTGCGCGACACTGTGTAATCCACGATGCCGGTGGAAGGCACCTGCAGCGCGCTGATTCCATCGCAGTGGGGTTCGATCTCGCGAAACTGTTCGCGGTTCAGCATTCGCAAGCCCGGCACGCCGTTGGCAATCCCGCGCTGATGCAGTCGCTCCAGCCGCGGAACTTCCTCGGGACTGGTCGCCACCACCAACTTGCCGCACTCTTCGAAGGGAACGCCGTGCTGCTGGCAGAAGCGCTTCATGGACGCGGCCCCGGCGACGCAGTTGCGCGCCTTCAGCGACCCTGTCTTGTAGTAGAGGCCGGAGTGGATGACTCCGCTGTTGTGTCCGGTCTGATGAGCGGCCACGCGATCTTCTTTCTCCACCACGACCATCGTCATCTCCGGAAAACGCAGCGTGATCTCCAGAGCTGTCGCCAGTCCGACAATCCCGGCGCCAATGATTAGCAGTTCGGTTTCGTGGTCGGCCATAGATCCTGCAACTATCCTTACAAACCCGCGATTATAAGGGCCGGGCGGCCACTGTGCTAGGACGCACATCACAAACATTGCGCTGCTGCCTCGGGACATTACTCTAGAGAGGCGGAGGCCATGAAGGTGCTCATCACGGGCGGGGCTGGCTTCATCGGATCGCATCTCGCCGAGCGGCACCTCAACCTGGGCGATGCAGTCTGCATCGTCGACGATCTTTCCACCGGCTCGATCGCCAATATTCAACATCTCAAGATCCATCCCGAATTTACCTACCACATTGACACCGTCAACAACACCAGTTGATGGCCGAACTCGTGGACCTCTGCGATGTCGTGTATCATCTGGCGGCTGCCGTCGGGGTGCGCTTGATCGTGGACAGCCCGGTGCGCACCATCGAGACCAACATTCGGGGCACCGAAATCGTGCTTGGCCTGGCGGCGAAGAAACGCAAACGCGTGCTCATCACGTCCACCTCGGAGGTGTATGGCAAGGGGACCGGCTTCCCGTTTCACGAAGATGATGACCTGGTGATGGGCCCGACCAACAAGGGCCGCTGGAGTTATGCCTGCTCGAAGGCCATTGACGAATTTCTCGCCATCGCGTACTGGAAGGAGAAGCAAGTTCCGACGGTGATCGCTCGCCTGTTCAACACCGTTGGCCCGCGGCAGACCGGCCGTTATGGCATGGTGGTCCCCAACTTAGTGGTCAGGCCTTGACCGGCAGTGACATCACTGTCTTCGGCGATGGCGCGCAAGCCGTTGCTTCACCCATGTCACGACACGGTGGATGCGCTGGTCGGCATCACGGCCCATCCCGACGCCAACGGCGAAGTCTATAACGTGGGCAGCGATCACGAAATCACCATCATCGACCTGGCGACACGCATCAAACGCATGACTGGCTCGCACTCGAGATTGTGTTCGTGTCCTACGGAAAGGCCTACGAGGAGGGCTTCGAAGATGTGCGGCGGCGGGTTCCCGACATTTGCAAGCTGACCCGGCT
>CAVXQI010000019.1:0-229095 GCA_963763725.1 uncultured Acidobacteriaceae bacterium | reverse complement strand
TGAGCCTGGCCGTTTGTGTCCACCCACGACTGCCTCCGCGCCTTCGCTGAGTCCGATCTCCAGATAGCTACAGACGCGGTTCATCTGCTCTTCCGAGACCAGCGGCCCCATCGTGGTGTCGGGATCGAAGCCCGGGCCGACTTTGATTTTCTTGGCCTGCTCGGCCACGCCTTGCACCACGTGGTCGAAGATGCTCTGCTCGACGTACAGCCGCGATCCTGCGCAACAGCATTGACCGTGGTTGAAGAAGATGGCGCCCGCCGCTCCGGGAATGGTCGCCTTCATATCGGCATCAGCGAAGACGACGTTGGGCGACTTGCCGCCTAGTTCGAGGGAAACCTTCTTCAGGTTGCCGGCAGCCGCCTGCAAAATCAGCTTGCCAACTTCCGTGGAACCGGTAAAGGCGACTTTGTCGACGTCAGGATGCGACGCCAGCGCAGCTCCAGCCGTCTCGCCGTAACCCGGTACCACATTCACCACGCCTTCGGGAAACCCGGCTTCCGCAATCAACTCGGCCAGCAGTAGAACGCTCAGCGGGGTCTGCTCTGCCGGTTTCAAGACCACAGTGCAACCAGTCGCCAGCGCGGGACCCAGCTTCCACGCCGCCATCAGCAGCGGAAAATTCCAAGGGATAATCTGCCCCACTACTCCGACGGGCTCGCGCCGCGTGTACGCAAAGTACTTTACGTGCTTCGACGAGGCCGAAATCGGAATGGTGTTGCCCTCGATCTTGGTGGCCCACCCAGCCATATAGTGGAACAGATCGGCTGCCAGCGGCACATCGGCGACGCGTGCTACCGATAGCGGCTTGCCGTTGTCAAGGCTTTCGAGCTGCGCGAATTCTTCCAGATGTTCTTCGATCAGGTCGCCTAGTTTCCAGATAAGGCGGCCACGCTGCGAGGCTGTCATCTCGGCCCAGGCATCGCTTTCGAAGGCCTTGCGCGCCGCTTTCACTGCGCGATCGATATCCTCGCGATCGCCTTCGGCAATTTGTGCCAACACCTCTCCGGTTGCGGGGTTGTAGGTCGGGAAGGTCTTTCCCTGAGGCCGCCTCCACCCACTTTCCATCGATGAACATCTTGCGCGGCCGGCCGACGAATTCCTGAACGCGATTGTGCATCTGCGCCGTACTTACTGCGGTAGACATAAATAACCTCCTTATACAAGGACGACGACGCCGGAATCAGCGCGATGTGATGTCAGGAATGGTCGCGACTCCGCGGCGGACGTCAATCCCTAATGCCGCAAAAAAGTTTATCAGAGGTTGGAAATGGGTGCTCTCGCGGGGGACTCGAAGCCCGCCCAGAATGGCTTCATATCAGGGCACGACTAAAACGTCATTGCCCTGATACGACTCACAACGACATTACGCAATGCCTTCTAAGCTCCGCTGGCGTGCGTGCGGGCCTGTTCCACTGTGCTGGCAAAGGTGAAGAGCTGGTCTACCTTCGTAACTTTCAATGCGGTCAGCAGCCGTTCATTGGCGCCGACGATAATTAACTTACGGCCCGAGTGCTCTCTTGAAACGTGGGCTCCCACCAGGCAACCAATCCCGGCGGAATCGATGTAGGGCATGTCGGTCACGTCAATGATCAGAAGATTGGCAGAGTCGGCCCGAACCGCGGTTTGCAGAGGGAAAAAGTTTCCTAACAACAGTGGGCCGTGTATCCGGAGCACCACATCCCTCCCGTTTGGCTCCGCGATCTTCTCTATTTGCAGCGGCTTATCTTGCATAGCAATCGATTTTATAACAGCCGCCTTTCAGAGAGGTTAATTTTCGGTTACCGAAAGAGGCCGTCGTACCATTCTGATCCGCCGCGAACAACCTTACCCAAGAGCGGCTCCAACGTGCCGAGCGCCGGGCGTGCTCCCGAAGCATCTTATGTAATTTTAGATACTTAAGGAGGAACGTCATGCCAGAGATCACATCGCAATATGTCGAGCTAACGGTTGAAGACGGAACCATCATGCGCGCTTGGTTGGCCTTGCCGGAAGATGGAGCACCAAAGGCTGGCCTGATGGTCTTCCAAGAGGCCTTCGGCGTGAACTCGCATATTCGCGAGGTGACGGAACGATTTGCGAAGCTCGGCTATGCTGCGCTGGCTCCTGAGCTGTATCACCGTGTCGCCCCCGGGTTCGAAGGCAGGTACGATGACATAGCCAGCGTGATGCCTATCGCAAAACAGACCACGACGACAGGACTGCAGAGCGATGTGCGTGCCTCGCATCGCTTTCTACAGGAGCGCTACGGCGACAGCATTGCCTGCGTCGGCTACTGCATGGGTGGACGAGTTTCGTTTCTCGCGAACACCACTGTCTCCCTGCGAGCTGCCATCTCCTACTACGGCGCCGCAACCAGCGATATGCGTGCTCTCGCCGGACAAAAGTTCTGCCCCGATGCTTTTCTGCTGGGGCGGACGAGACAAGCACATTGGGACTGAGCAGCGGCAGCAGGTTTCCGAGGCAATGCAGGCTTCCCCCCAGCCTTGGACTGAGGTGATGTTTTCCGATGCGGGCCATGGGTTCTTCTGCGATCAACGCCCCAGTTACAATGCGCGTGCCGCGCAATTGTCGTGGAACTTAAGCCTTTGCTTTCTCGATCAACATCTCTCGTAATAGCGCGAGCCGAAACGATTGCATGCTCAGCAAGTCTCTACAGCCCGCAAACAAGACTGCCGGTTCCGATTGGACGTTTGCCATCCGCGCCCTGCGCCCCGGAATTACATGCTGTTTTTCGGCAGACGGTGTCGCTGATTGGCACCTGGATGACACGCATCGCGACCGCCTGGCTGGTGTACCGACTGACGCACTCGGCTTTTCTGCTCGGTCTGGTGGGATTTTGCTGGCAGATTCCGGTGTTCCTGCTAGGCTCGTTTGCCGGAGTCTGGGTCGATCGCTGGAACCGCCATCGCGTCCTGGTCGTCACGCAAACCCTCTCCATGTTGCAATCGTTCGCTTTGGCTGTGCTCGCATTGAGTCATCGCATCACTGTGACGGACATCCTCCTACTCAGCCTTTTCCAGTGGGCGATTAATGCTTTCGATATGCCGGCCCGCCAGGCCTTTGTCATAGAGATGGTCGAGGACCGCGAGGACCTGCCCAATGCCATCGCACTCAATTCCTCCATGGTGAATGCGTCGCGCCTGATCGGGCCCTCAATCGCCGGCGCTGTGATAGCGGTGGCCGGCGAGGGCTACTGCTTTCTGATCGACGGATTCAGTTATCTCGCAGTGATCGCTTCCCTGCTGGCCATGGTCATCAGCCGCAAGCAAGAGATTAAGCCGCGACAGCGCGTGCTCCAGGAGTTCAAAGAAGGTTGGCAGTACGTTGCAGGCTTCGTGCCCATCCGTTCGATTCTGTTGCTGCTCGGTCTGGTCAGCCTGGTTGGCATGCCCTATACGGTGCTGATGCCGCTGTTTGCCGGCCGGGTACTGCATGGCGGAGCGCACACCTGGGGTTCTCATGGGAGCCTCAGGATTTGGGGCGCTGATCAGCGCCGGTTGGCTGGCGGCGCGCAGGTCGGTACTCGGCCTGGGCCGCGTGATCCCGGCGATGGCCTGCTCTTTGGCGGTGCGCTGATCGCCTTCTCGTTCTCTCACTTGCTTTGGCTCTCGCTGCTGCTGATGGTCGTGACCGGTTTTGGCATGATGCAGCAGATGGCCGCCAGTAACACGGTATTGCAGACTATCGTGGATGAAGACAAGCGCGGGCGGGTGATGAGCTTTTATTCCATGGCATTCCAGGGGATGGCGCCGTTCGGCAGTTTGTTCGCCGGCATCATGGCCAGCCGCATCGGCGCGCCTTACACGCTGGCCATCGGAGGCTTCTGTTGTATCGCGGGAGGGGTGTGGTTCATTGGCAAGCTTTCCCGGATTCGCGCCCTCATACGCCCGCTCTACCGCAAGCTCGGAATCCTGCCGGAGATTGCCGATGGAATGCAAGCCGCTACCGCGCTGCAAGTCCCGCCGGAAAATTGAAGAATTACGCGGGGCGGAAAATCATCAAGTGCATTATTGAGCGTGGCCTAACGCGGATGAACTGGGTCTGTGCCGGACGGCATCTGCGTATGCGCCGTGTCGTTGTGCGGCGGGATTAGATTGGCGTTATGGCCGCGCAATGTGGATGAGTTTCCACTGATGGAAGGCACCCGCGTGGTGCTGCCCGCCGATGGCGCGCTCTGATGTTTCGGTGGGAAGGGCGGGTGGAAAACGTGATGATCGCGCCCCTGGTAGCGTTGCGCCGAAAGCGGCATCGCCAACAGGAAAGTTATAACGACAAGGGAAATCTTAACCGGACCCGAAGCACTCATAAAGCTTGTAGGAGTAGCGTAAGCCTGTCACTAATTTACGGTAGGCAACGCTTGTTGTCCACATTTTGGGATCTGTTTCATGTGCTACTTTCGCACTGCTCCCTTCTTCTTTGGTCCTGCGGCCTTGCAGCCGGTTGGCCCAAACCGGTGTTCGAAGCTTTTCATATCCACTCGCTTACCCCGGAAGCGCACGCCCTCCGATTCCAGCAGGAAGCGCTGCTCCAGCGCCGATTCGCCAAGCAGCGAAATTCGCCCTCCCGAACCCAAAACTCGCTGCCATGGCAAGCCGCTTACCTGCTTTAGAACTCGTCCAACGTAGCGTGCAGAGCGCGGGTAACCAGCGGCGGCGGCGATGGCACCATACGTACTCACCCGCCCACTCGGGATCTTGCGGATGGCGTCAGCAACGGCCTTGACGAGTGGCGGTTTCGCAGAGCGCTCAACTTTCATCGTTCACGTTAAGATACACCCATGACTGAAGCAATTCACGATCCCAAAGCGCGATTCTCCGACCGGGTAGACGACTACATGAGGTACCGTCCCCATTATTCCGAAGACGTGGTGCAGGCATTACAGCGAGCCTGCGGACTGCGTCCTGACCACACCATAGCGGACATCGGCTGTGGCACCGGTCTGCTGGCAAAAATATTCCTGGAGAATGGCAATTGCGTGGTGGGTGTCGAACCCAATCGCGAAATGCGTATCGCCGGCGAGAATTATCTGGCAAGCTATTCCAACTTCAGTATGGTAGAAGGCAGCGCAGAAGCCACTGGCCTGCTTGAGGCGAACGCGGACTTCATCATCACCGGGCAGGCATTCCACTGGTTCCGGCCCGACGATACTCGAGCGGAGTTCGGGCGCATCATGAAGCCGCAAGGTTGGGTCGTCCTGGTGTGGCATGCTCGCGACACGCTATCCAAACCGTTCCTGCGCGCCTACGAAGAGTTTGTGCGGCACCATTCCACGGACTATGAACAGGTCGCGCACAAATACCTAGCCAGCTACGACGCCCTACAACGCTTCTTCGCTCCCGACGAAGTGAAGTTAATCGAGCAACACAACCAGCAGACGCTTGACTTCGACGGTCTGCGCGGCCGATTGCTGTCGTCATCATATGTGCCTAAGGCAGGCGAGAAGCATGAAGCGATGATGAGCGAACTGCCACGCCTGTTTTCGTCCCACGCCGAGAACGACCATGTCACTCTCGAGTACGACACCAAGATCTACTACGGGCACTTGCAGCGATGAGCGTCGCGCAAGAAACTGCGACCGGCGCTGTAGTTCTGCGCACGGAGCATCTGGGCCGCCGGGCAGGAGACGTCTCTATTGTCACTGACGTTTCCCTGGAAGTGCATCACGGCGAAATGTTGGGCATCGTTGGGGCGAGTGGCTCCGGCAAGAGTTCGTTGCTGCGACTACTGAACCGTCTTGACGAGCCGACCGCTGGTACCGTGTTTCTCGATGGCCAGGATTATCGCCAGTTCTCCCCTCGCGAGCTGCGCCGCCGTGTCGGCATGGTGATGCAGCGTCCCTTTCTCTTTCCTGGCAATGTGGCGAGCAACATTCGCTTTGGGCCTCTGCAACGCGACGAAGTCCTAGCTGATGACAACATAGCTCGCCTGCTGGAACGGGTCGGCCTGCCCGCCTTTGCCGAACGCGAGGTCACGAATCTCTCCGGCGGCGAACAGCAACGAGTGTCACTCGCGCGAGCGCTGGCCAACCATCCCGAGATCCTTCTACTGGATGAGCCGACGTCGGCACTCGATGAACAAGCGAAGGTGGGCGTCGAACAATTGATTTGCAGTCTGCTTAAAGACACATCACTGACGTGCGTGATGGTCACGCACGATCGCGACCAGGCGCGGCGCATGTGCGACCGGGTTGCGCTTATGGAAGCAGGTCGCCTCATTCAATATGGAAAACCGGCGGAGGTGCTAGGTGCTTAAATCGCTCTTCCACACGCAACTTACGCTTGGCTTCGCGCAGGCGGGCATTGCCTCGGTGCTGGCTCTTGCGGTGGTCATGCTGGCGCGACGGCGCAACATCCATCTGGAAAGCGACGCCGCCATCGCGCTGGTTCGCGGCATTGTCCAGATTGTCGCAGTGGGATCGATCCTGGCTCTGCTGCTAAAGAGCCCTCGCTGGACAAGCGTCTTCCTGCTGACCGGCATGATCATCGCGGCAGGTTCCATTTCGGCCAAGCGAGCCAAAAACATTCCCGGTGCCCGCAAAGTATCCACCTATTCGATTGCGGCCGGCGCGGGATTGGTCACCGCCATCATGACCTGGGCCGGAGTGATCGATACTGCCATCACTTCTCTCATTCCCGTGGGCAGCATGATCATTGCCAACGCCATGAACACCAACGGACTGGCGTTGAACCGGTTTCGTTCGGAGGTGCTGGCTCACGCCGGCGAGATCGAAACCGCGCTCGCACTGGGCGCTGCGCCCGAGCACACCGTCGCGAGCTATGCCGAGTCGAGCATCCACGCATCGCTCATTCCTGCGATCGATAATCTGCGCTCCCTGGGGATCGTGTGGATTCCGGGGCTGATGACGGGAATGTTGCTGTCCGGCGCTGACCCGCTGTATGCAGCCATTTACCAGTTCGTGGTGATTGCGATGATCCTGGCGTCGTCGGGACTCACTTCCCTGCTGAGCACGCTGATGATCCGCAGCCACGCGTTTTCAGCAGCGGAACAGTTAGTGTTGAAAAGCAGTGGATAAGGGTAGTTAACGCTTCACCGGTGGCTCTCGAAACCTTCTACGACGGGGTACTCAAACCCAGGAGGAGCAACCTTGCCCATCAGTTTCAACACTTCTCTCTGAGCAAGCGCGTCCCCGTCGTTGCAGACGAATACAGGATGGACTGGCGAACGCACAATACAGTTCAATTGTTCCTCGTCCAGTCGCTTCCCGATCGTCATCAAGAAATCGATCCCTGGAATATGCAGCCTGTGACAGTAGCCGGATTCAACTCGAATAGTGTCTGATTTGCTCCTGATACCTTTCTCCCAAACTGATTGCCTCGGTATTTCCGGTTTTCGACATACCAGCCGCGCACTGCTGCTCGCCAGAATACGCTCGTGCAGAAATAGGCAAGCTGTTCAACATTGACGGCGGGAGCCGATGAAGCCGAATAAAGCTGAAAGTCGGCGTTAGCTTCGAGAGTATCGGTCGCCGCAAGAATCGCCCGGAGACGAAACACGCCCTGTCCGCGATAGCAATGTCTCATGACCCAGTTCTCGCCGTTCTGATCAAAGCGGATTTCGCACTCTGCGCAGAGCAAACGGTGAGTCGCTTGGAACGCCGTCTGTTCACGGCCCTCCGAGGTTAGTCGGACAGGATGCGGACTTCTATTCTCACGGGCGAGTATCAAACGATAGAGGGCTTTGGGTAGGAAATGGCTCTCGCGCAACTCGCGCGTTCTGAGACACAGCGAGCAGACACCTATCGGCGCATGCTGCATTGGGAGCGATTTTACACCTCGATAGAGTGGGTTGTTACTTGGCCAGTCCCAACGTAGCGCTCAAGCTATACCTAACCGTACCTGAGGTGTAGCGCGCGAAATCGCGCCCAACCCGACCGTCGTGTACGCCTTGTCCTCCCAGGCGGGCTCATGGGATTTCCCACAGAGCGCGATGCACAGCAGGTTTATTTTGCGGCAGGGCGTCAGCTATTTCTTTTTCTTGCCTTGGCCACTGTTACTCACGACTCTGAGGTTATTCGTAATCTGGAAAGTGCCGGGGACTTGGTTGGCGCGCATACCCGCCAGATTCTTGTCGGTTTCGCTGTCCACAACACCGTCGAGCGTGACCCGCCCATTCTTGACGATAATGTGGATGGGAGGAACCGCCATGCCGCCATACTTAAATAGTGGGCCATAGCTGTAGATACTCTCGTAGACAGCCCGTCGAATACGGTCGTCCATGGGGCTGGGCGGAAGCGTCTCAATGTTGTTAACCACCTTCTCCACGCCCTCAATGCGCTTCACGGCGTTGCCCGCATCGGATTTCAGGGTCGGCCATGTGACCTGTCCTTCGAGAATGACGGTACGTCCGTCTATGCGGAAGGCAAGGTTGTCGAAGACGCCGTAGTACGGCAACATGATTAACTCATGGCGAACCTCGCTGATGAGGCGGTCCCGACTCTCCGGACTGAGCGTCTCATTGGCTTCCTGAGATTGCGCGGCACCGTTTGCTTGGGTCTGGACAGACTGAGCTTGAGTTGGCACAGGCTGCGTTTGTTGCCCTGTCCCAATGGCCGCGAAACAAAACAGGACCAGGAAAAACGAGCCCGGGATTCTGCAGGTTCTATGCATACTTTCTCCTAACGCGTCAGAAACTATACCTCGGAAGGTCGTAGCTGCCAATTTGCGAGGCGTCGCACATTGGATGCCGCAAAGCGCAAAAGCCGCAGCCTCGCTGATCATTCTATGCAAAATTCGCGGGGGACTCGGCAAACCGAGGGAATCCACGTATGATTTCGACTCGTATGAAGACTAAGTCAATGCTGGCGACGCCCAGCAAGCGAATTCGGCTGAAGGATTTCGATCCCGCTTTCAAAGGCGGCTATAAGTCGCACGCTCATGCTCAATCCAAGCTGAAGGCAAACGTGCAGCGGCTGGCCAAGTATCAGGACCTTTTGTATTCTTCGCATACCTACGCCGTGCTATTGATTCTCCAGGCGATGGACGCGGCCGGAAAAGACAGCACCATCAAGCACGTAATGTCCGGGGTGAACCCTGAAGGCTGTGAGGTCTTCAGCTTCAAACAGCCCTCACAGCACGAACTCGACCACGACTTTCTGTGGAGAGCCTATCGGGAGCTTCCAGAGCGTGGCCGCATCGGCATCTTCAACCGTTCGTATTACGAAGAGGTGTTGGTGGTGCGGGTTCATCCTGACTTGCTCAAGCAGGAACATCTGCCTGGCTTCAGCGGGCCCAGCAAGAAGTTTTGGCAGCATCGCTTCGAGTCGATTAACGACGTCGAGCGCCACCTGGTGCGCAATGGCACCGTGATTCTGAAGTTTTTTCTGCACGTCTCCAAAGCAGGAGCAGGAGAAGCGTTTCTGGAACGATTGAATGACCCGGGGAAGAACTGGAAGTTTTCCGAAGCTGACTTGCACGAGCGGCTGCGCTGGGATGACTACATGGAGGCGTACGAGGACATGATCAACCATACCAGCACCAAGCACGCGCCCTGGTACATCATTCCTGCCGATCACAAGTGGTTCACGCATCTCACGGTCTCCGACATCCTTGTGGACACACTGAAGGGAATGCACCTGAAGTACCCGACGCTTACGGACGCTCAACGTGCGCAGCTCGAATTGGCCAAGGAAGCCTTGCAGCGAGGCAAATAGATGTCAAATGACTTTGCGATTGAGGACTCTAGGTGGCGATGCGGGAGGGACGGAAGGACGCGGCTTGCACCGAGACAAGAGAAGGCACGGAGGAGAGCAATCTGGCGCAAACGTTCGTTCGACTTTTCCTGGGCCGCATCCTCGGTTCAGAATTTACGGTCTACCTCTATCGGACCATCAGCACTCTTCGTCGACTGGCTGCCAGTAGGGCGAGCGTACTTTTGACGCGACCGCAGTCTCCGTGGCAACTGCCTTGGCGCGATAACTGAAGCGCTCCACGATTGCCTGCTTCATGTCCTGCTTTTTCATTTCACCAAGCAGGTCTGGGGTTATCGCTGGGGCCGAGGTCTCGTCAACTGCAAAACCGCTACGTAACATTGCATCTCCCGTCATGTTCGTTATTAAGACAACTGTTAATGCTGCAAAACTTTGCCGCGCACGGTCAGAACCGGGCAGGCGGCTTCCCGCACAATTTCGTAGGCGTTCGGCCACATCAGCCGGTCGAGCAATCCCGACCACGGACGCACGCCCATCACCAACAAGTCAGCGCCGATTTCGACCTCAGTCCGCAGAATCGTCGGTACTACTTTGCCGACCTCGATTCGGCAGCAAAGCCGCAGGCCTTCCGCGTCTTTGCCAAGCAAAGCTGTCAGCTTCTTTTCGATTCCCTGCATGACAACCGCCCGGTCGGCGATACCTCTCAGCTCTGCCTCATCCAATACATGAAGCATCGTCAACTTCGCATTGTGTTCCCTTGCCAGTGCGCTGGCATAGTGAGCGGCGCGTTCCGCCGCCGGCGTGAAATCAACCGCCAGCATTATGTTCTTGGGAGTAAAAGCTCTCGCTACGCGATGTAACTGTGGGCCGACGGTCATCACGGGCACCGGCGATTGCCGGAAGACCCGTTCGGCTACTGAACCCATCAACATCTTCCCCAGACCACCGCGGCCATGCGTACCCACCACGACCATGTCGACTTTCTTCTGTTGGGCGCAGTCCAGAATTGATTGCGCAACCTCCCCTTCCATCAGAAACAGGTGATAGTCTTCTCCCTCCGTATAGGAGTGGGTTCGCCGCAACTCAGCCTTCAGCTCCAGCAGATCGCGTTGGGCTGTGTCCTTGGCGGCCACGTAGGCATCGGGACCGGCAATCAGAAAGTCGTCACTGGGCAAAACGAATGCTACATAGGCTTGTGCGTGATATTCGTGCGCCAGTTCAAGGCCGAAGGTGAGCGCAAGAGTGGAACAGCGGGAAAAATCTGTGGCAATGAGCACACTGTGGATGCCCACCCCGACCGGCTTGAGCTGTGCTGTCACCATTTTGCGCGACCATTCTCCCCACGCGGTGGGGTCACTGGATGAAAGTCTCCTGCCCCGGCGCGGAACCACGCCCCGCCAATCAAACCGGCAGGATACTTCCATACACTCGTCTGTCTCTTTTGTACCGCGATGACGACCAGAACTCTGTGACGTACGTCAATTGGGCAAGTGACGGAGAGCAGTTGTCAGGGGGTCAGTTTTTCGTTTGCCGTTTTGCCCCGCCCGGGGAATGTCGCAGAATCTTCCGCTGCTTCCCGCTGGTCAAGGCAAGCCGCGCTTCCGTTTCTTCTGGCAGCGCTCGCATATGCCGTAAATCTGGAAACTGTGGCGGGTCGGGAGGTACTTGTTCTTGCGGCCGACTTCCTGCTCAATGCGTTCGATGCCGGGCGAGAAAAACTCCACCGAGCTGCCGCATTCGGTGCAGACCATGTGATGGTGGTTGCGGCGATTGTACTGATGTTCGTAGCGGGTCACGCCGTCATTAAAGGCAACTTCGCTGGCGAGTCCGCACTCCGCCAGCAGCTTCAAGGTCCGATAGACCGTGGTAAATCCAATGCGCTCGTCGTGTTTCTTGACCAAGCGATACAGTTCGTCGGTGGAGAGATGATCGCGGGTGTCGAGAAACGTGCGCAGGATGACATCGCGCTGTCCGGTAAGCTTGAGACCCACTCGCTTCAGATGTCCGTGAAAAATGCCTTCAGCCTCGCGCACCATTTCGCGCGAGATGGTCGGCTGATCGTCAATTCTTTTCTGGAGCATGGAGTCCGCTACTCCTAATTTGGAATATCCAACAGGAGTGCCGCACGATTTGCTTATCAGAATAACACCGGAGATGCGGTGCAGGGGCTGGCTTAGCGTCCGTGATCCAGCGGGCTGGCATAGCCGGTCATTTCCAAATATCCCATTCCTTTTGCCGGGGCACCGTTACGTTTGCCAGCGATAGTAATGGCCCCTTCCCAATAGGAAAGCCCCGAATTCCCAGGGGTCACCAACTCTTGCGAAGGAAGCGGCGTGTTGATTTGCACATCCAGCCCCAATGATGGCACCCCAACCCGCCACGCAATCGGGTAGATGGCATGTGTATCTGCGCTCGCGTAAGTCTGCCCGCCGGGCTGCATGGAAAAATCGGAGACGTCCAGGAAAGTCGATTGTCCGTCGGCGTTGACGTAGGTTCCGGCGGAGAAAGGATCGACGCTGCCATCCTTGTGGCGGAAGCGGTACAGCATCAGTTCGGTGTTATCGTCGAATTGCAGGCTCAGCCAATCCCATCCACTCTGGTTCACATCGAGACGATGAGTGAAGAACTCGTGGTCCATCCAGGCCGTACCTTCCACTTCGTAAGTCTTCCCATTCAACTCAATCGAGCCGCTACTCAGCAAACGGGTGAACGATATGTAATGTGATGCTTGCCCCGCGCCCGCCGATTTTTGGCTGACGCCGTTCTTGCCGTGAATCACAGGAGGCTTGTGCGAAGTCATGACGAGGCGCAGAGCGAAGTTGCCGGCAATCGCTTGCAGTTGCTGTTGTCCGTTCGCCCACTGCACTTGCCAGTTGCCATTCCAAACCTTCGCCAGTCGCTCGCTGGCGCCCGCTATGCCCGGCCCCGCCCGATTGACCCGCTGGGTGTGATAAAAGTGTCCGCCGTCCAAATCGCTGAGGGCGAGGTGAGCGAGATAGATGTCTTGGACGTCCCAGTCCGTAGTTTTAGGATGATCGCGACTCACCCCCTGGCGAAAGAAGGTCAACTCAAAGCCGAACCGGTGGCCGTCCGCCGATTTGAGATTGCCGGTGTAATACCACCATTCTGTCTGATAGGCAGGATGATCGAAGTGATCGCGAGGAAACTGATAGCGATAGCCCGGAAGCGCCGTCTGGTACTGCGCCGCGAGCGGCACCGCCGACAGAATCAAGAACAGCATGGCTAGCCGTCTACTCTTCATGCACAACCTCGATCGGGTTTAATCGCGTGGCGACTCGCGCGGGATAAAAACCTGAGAGCACCGTAGCGATGTACACCAAAGTCAGCGATCCAAGCAACACGACAACCGGCCAGTGAAACTGAATGGTCCATCCGAAAGACTGCTTGTTGATCACAAAAATCAACAGCAAGGAAAGCACAATTCCCAGCGCCAGCCCCGCCACATTAGCAAGCAGCCCTATCAGTCCCGCTTCCACCAGAATGAGCTTGCGTATCTGCGAGCCGGCCGCGCCCAGGAAGCGCAGCAGCCCCAACTCTCGCCTACGGTCGATCACCAGCGCCAGCAGCGCCCCGCCAATTCCGATGATGGCAACGAAAATCGCAACCAGTTCGAGCGCATAGGTAATCGCAAAGGTGCGATCGAAGATCTGGAGCGCTTCCGCCCGCAAATTGCGATTGGTAAAGATCAGTACGTTTCGTCCGGCCACGACCTTCTCGACTTCCGCCCGGACCGCCTCCATGTTCGCGCCACGGGCAACATAGACGGCGATGTTGGAAGCCGCTCGATCAGGCAGATAATGCAGCAAAGTGGAGCGATCAACGACGACAAATCCCTTTTCACTGCCGTAGTCATAGAAAACATCCACCACGCGAAAACGGACTCGCGCTTCGCCCAAGGGAAGGGTGATGGAGTCGCCGGCTCGCAGATGATGTTTGTTTGCGAAAGGCTCGCTAATGACGGCGTTGTCTCCGCTTCGCAGCTCCGCGTCGACTACGCCGCTAGCGCGGCCCGACAGGAAATGAATCTTCGCCAAGTCGTGACTGCCGCGGGTGTCGGCTGAACCGAGCGTCGCGGGCAAGCCCTGGTAGCTGATGTCGTAACCGCGAAAGCGATCGACCCCCGCCACGCCGGGGAGCGCCGCAATCTTGTCGGCGAGAGAAGGATCGAGCGTAGGATACCGGTCCGAGGCGGGATCGCCAGCCGGCCGTAGAAAAAGGTCAGCTTGGAGCTGGTCGTCCATCCAGACCTGAACCGTCTGACGGAAGCTGCCCACCATAATTCCTACTGACGTTGTCATGGCGACAGCCGTGGATAAGGCGCCCACGAGCACCGAGGTGCGACGCAACGAAGATGCCAGGCTACGGGAAGCCAGCATCGCTTCGATGCCCAGCATGCGTCGCAGAAATCCGGACGCCAGCGTTGTCAGTCCGCTCACCAGCGCCGGAATGGCAAATGCGGAGGCTGCGATCATGAGTAACGCGGCTACGTATCCAAAGAACGGCCTGCCCTCGATTGCCGGAGCCTGCGATGCCAACGCGCCCAACAGGGCGAGGACTAGCGCGATCCCGAGGTCGCGGAATTTATGCACACGTGCAGCGTATTCACGCTCACCTCGAGCCATCGCTTCGACGGGCGACACCTGCGATGCTTCGCGAGCGGGCGAGGCTGCCGATGCCAGCGACATGCCAATGCCAACCAACAAGCCCAAAGCCACGGTGGCGGGCGTCAATTCGATCGCGCCAGGACGGCTGCTTACATAGAGATTCTGCACAGTGGCGCCGAGGAGGCGCACCGCTCCCGTCGCCATCACGCGTCCCAGGACAATGCCGAGCAAACCACCGGCGGTACCAAAGCACATAGCTTCGCCGAGAAAAGCCGCTAGTACGTCTGGTGCGGCTCGCCCCGAGCGCGCGCACAATTCCGATTTCCGGTCTGCCGGCGCACCACCGAGACGGAGATGGTGTTGAAGATAAGAAATGCTCCCACTACCAGCGCCACGTAACTCAGAATGCGCAGGTTCCAGCGAAATGCGCTGAGCATGCGCCGGTTCTCGTTGGTCTGAGCGCCCTCACGACGAAGCTCCACGCCGGCGGGCAAAAACGAGCGGATTCGTTGCTCCCATTGCTCCACGGATGGCGTAGCAGGCACCTTGAGCAAGACGCGATCGACCCTTCCAAAACGCTGCAATGCGCGTTGCGCGGTTGCAATGTCCATGATGACCAGGCTGCCGCTGTCGCCTGAATCTTTGAGCACCCCACGAACCGTATATTCGGAGGCGCGATCATTGATTTGCAATTGCAGCTTGTCGCCGGTTTTCGCTCCCAGATGTTCGCTGACCCAGACGTTATCTGCCGAGACAGCATCTCGCATTACAGCGCTACTAGTCGAGTTGAGATCTACAGAACTGAGCTCGTCCGTATGGCCGGCAACCAGATCCAACCCAATAAGAGGGACCGTCTGCCCACTTGCTGGTACGACGGCGTAGTCTTCGATGCGCGGACGAACCTGAATGGCATATGGCAGGGTCGCGAGGCGGCCTACGACTTCGTCGGGAACTCCGCCGACCGCGGTGACTTCGAGGTCGGCATTGCCGGTGAGAGTTTCGATGGAAGAATGGAACGATCCCGCAGCCGCGCCGCCAGCGAGTTCAATCGCCAGCACGACGGCGACACCCAAAGCCACCGCTAGCACGATCAGCGCGGCACGCAGCGGCTCACGGAAGAATGGGCGGACGATCAGCCGGTAAAAGAGGCGTAAGCGGGACATGCTAAGACCGCACAATCTCTTCGATCTTGCCGTCGCGCATTCTCACCACAGCATCGGCAAAGCTCGCGGACTCGAGACTATGGGTCGCCATCAAAATAGTTGTCTTATGCTCGTCGGCGATGCGGCGCAGTAGTTCGAGGATAACGTTACCGGTGATGGTATCGAGGTTGCCAGTCGGCTCGTCGGCCAGCAGCAGCTTAGGGGCGTGCACCATTGCGCGAGCGATGGCGACGCGCTGCATCTGTCCACCGGAGAGTTGATGCGGCATCCGGGAGTGCAGCTCACCGAGCTCGACGAGTTCCAGTTGCTGCTGCGCGCGCTCCCGCGTATCCGTCTGGCCCGCCAGGAGCAAGGGCAGTTCGACGTTTTCAACCACCGACAGCGTATTCAGCAACTGAAAAGATTGGAAGATGAAACCTACTTTCTGGCGACGCAGGCGGGTCAGTCCCATCTCGTTCAAATTCGAGGTGGAAACCCCATCCAGCAAGACTCGTCCCGTGGTCGGAAAGTCCATGGCTCCGGCAAGGTTCAGCAGGGTTGACTTGCCGCACCCGCTGCGGCCGACCAGCGCGATAAATTCGCCAGCCCGGGCGCGGAGAGAAACACCATTCAACGCGTGAACACTCTGTCCATCGGTTACATAGATTTTCGTGACCTCTTCCAGGCGTAGCAATTCCGTTACCTTAGTAGGTTCAGCGAGCGAAAATCCGGATTGCGATTCGATCATGCCCATGAAATGTATACGGGAAGTAAGAAGACACTAAACACTACTGTGTTGGATGTTCCCCGTCAAAGGAAGTATCAGACTTCGCAGCCATGCCGAAATCTTCGATCAAAGAGATTTCTGTATGTGCCGGCTGAGAAAATAGCGACCTGAATCTGGTTGGCTCGACCCAAGTGCGGTCCCTGGCCAACGATCTACTTGCCGCTATCCATCGCCATGAATAGGTTATTCAGCGATTCCGACAGCGTAGGATGGGCGAAGACGCCATCCTTCAAAGCGGTGTAGGGCAGCTTGCCCATCATCGCAATTTCAATCGCCGACATGACTTCGCCGCCTTCGAGGCCCAGTACCGCGGCGCCCAGTATCTGGTTGGTGTCGCCATCCACGATGGCCTTCATGAAGCCGCGTGTCTCATCGACCTCAAGGGCGCGCGCGACCGAGGTCATCGGCAGCTTGGCCACGCGAATGTTCCGCTTCTGCGCACGAGCTTCTGTCTCGGTCATGCCAATGCGGCCGAGCTGCGGGTCGATAAACACGGTATAAGGAACAAACCGTCCATCGGTGGTCGCGCTTCCCTTCTCGATGAGATTCGTGCGGATGATACGAAAATCGTCGTACGAGATATGGGTGAACGCCGGACCACCCTTGATGTCGCCCAGCGCGTAGACGCCATCCGCCGTGGTCTCGAGCCGGTTGTTCACCTTGATGAAACCGTGGTCCTCGGTTCCCACGCCGGCCGCCGCGAGATTCAAAGTTTCCGAGTTCGGCACTCGCCCGGTGGCGACCAGCAGATGCGAGCCGCTCAGAGTGGTTGATTTGCCTGGTTGCTGGACCTCCAACCGAATACCGCCGGCCGACTGGCTCACGCGATTCGCAGTCGCGTTCAGTAAGACTTCAATTCCGTCCTGCTGGAGAATCTTAGCAACCTCGTCCGCGAGGTCGGGATCTTCGCGATTGAGCAATTGGCTGCCGCTCTGAACCACGGTCACACGACTGCCGAAGCGGCGAAACATTTGTCCAAACTCCAGGCCGACGTAGCCGCCTCCTAGAACCAGAAGATGCTGTGGAACAATGTCCAACTCCATGATGGAAGTGCTGTCAAGAAACGGTGTGGTTTTCAGCCCCTCGATCGCGGGCACCGATGGCCGCGCACCTGTGTTGATGAAGATCTTGTCGGCGGTGAGCACTCGTTGGCCGCCCTCTTTCAGCCGGATGACCAAGGATTTGGGGCCAGTGAAACTGGCTTCGCCGAAGATCAACTCGAGGTTGGCGGCGTGCTCAATACGTGCCTGACCGGCATCGCGAAAACTCTTTACGATATCGCGCTTGCGCTGCCGGACCCGTTCCATGTCGATGCGGATGTCGCCGGTGTGAACGCCATAGTCAGAGCCGCGCCGTGCCAGATAGGCGACGCGGGCGCTTGCGACCATGGTCTTGGTGGGAGTGCATCCCACATTGATGCAGGTACCGCCAACATCTTTACGCTCGATGATAGCGGTGTGCATGCCGGCTTCAGCCAGCGCCGTGCAGAGCGGTTTGCCGGCCTGCCCTGTGCCGATCACGATGGCATCAAATTGCTGCGGAGTAGTCATAAGGACGCCCCAAACTTGAACGTACTGCAACCCTGGAATGACGGGGTCGCTAGAGATGCCAGGCCCGTTAGGACAAGATATTGGGCCCAGACCTTGGGAAAATGAATCGGCCGCGTTCAGAATCGCGAGACAATAAGCAGTCCCAATCCGATGGCGATCAGGTCTTCAGGAACCGCGATAGCAACGTCCGGAGCATGCAATGCCTTCACCAGGCTAACGCGAGCACGATAACCGCCAAACGTCCCTGCCAGCGCGCCGATCACGGCAACAATCGCTCCCAACCATGCTGACGCACCTCCGGCAATGCCCAGGCAGGCGCCGCAAAGCAAAGCCATCACAATTCGAGCGCCCAGTCCAACCGCGGCGGTACGGGGAGGGGTGCTGGGAAGTTGATCGGCAACCAATTCAACTAACGCCAAAATGGTGAACAGGCCGACTGCCCACGCAGAGGCCATAAAGGCCAGTGGAGAACCGGAAAGATTGATCCAGCCCAAGTGGGCGGCCCAAGCCACAACCGCCGGGGCCGTTAGGGAGCGCAGGCCCGCCACTATACCAATACCGAACGTCAGCAACAGCACGAATCCAGAACTCATGAAGTTTTCTCCTTCATAAACGGCAGATTCAATTGCGGGGCCGACCAAGAGACGGTGGAATGGATGACGGCTCTACCCAAGAGATTCAAATTTAACGGAGAAGCCATCTTTGACTAAACCAGAATTTAACAATGGTTTTCTGAACTGAACACGGCATCCGCCGAGGGGATTGCTCGGAAAATCAGGGCGTTAGCGCGGCATTATTCTGTTCGATGGAAAGGTAAGTGCGAAGAAACTCGGCTGGCCCTCTCTCGATTAGGGCGACCAGTGCTGACCTGCCGAACTTCTCTTCTACGCGTTGCGCCATGCGCGCACCGACCCTATACCACAGGCGCTCCCCTGACGACATCCCGTCAATCGCTGCCCAGGCGGCCGCATCGGCTGGCTCGTCACCTCTTTTCCTCAAGTATTGATAATCCTTGAAGTACAGCACCTCGTCCTTTCTTATGCGCGCTTCGTCGATGAGCGCAACATAATCGGGGTCATCCTCCAGAGCGTGCTCCTGCTGGCGCCGATCATAAGCGGCCCACACAGCCATGCCCTCCAGCTGGGTGGAGTATTCGACCAGCCGCAGCAAGTCGGCACAGGTCTTGAGATCAGACAAACGTGGAGGCGGTTGATACTGCATAAAGCCGGTGTGGTGCAGCTCGTGAATGGCGTAGTAGAGGAGTTCGCGAGGGTGGTTCTGGAAGTGGGGGTGAGTGCAGTTGAGCGAAGCCGTAGGCCCGATGGCCACACCAATGTCGTAGCCGAAGGTGAGAAACAGCGTCCCGTGAAAGCGAAAGTTTGCGGGCAGGTAACGGAGCGCGTCGCCAACCCATGTGGGATCGGCAAGCATTGGCCCCGTGAAGTAGGCCAGGCTCTGCTTACAGGTTTCGATACGCTCAGCCTGGTTGCTGGCCGGCTTCAGCAAATAGGTGACGAGTTTCTGCGGTGAATCTTTAGGGACATCGTAGTCGAAGTTTTCTGCGTGCCGCAGAATATGCGCGACTGCGGGTGAAGCGGCTATGTGCTCTAAGAGGGCCGGATCGGGCTTGGCCTCGTACTGAAGTACGAGCGTCGCGAAACTGCTGTCGAACGTGAGATCTTGATGGGCCAGGGGAGAACCAGCGGGTAGCAAGGAGGCCAGCGATACAGAAGAAAGCTTCGCTGGTTTCGCCGGAGGCTTCGGCGTTTGCGCTGAACTGGCAACAGCTATGATCAGGCTGCCGATAAGCAGACGCACTTGCCGTCTCATGCTAAAGCACCCAGGATCCCGCCCCTTTCCCAAAAACCAGACCTAAACCGAATTTCCTCCAATAACAACGAAAAATGTTGCAAGCCAAACCTCTGTGACCTCGGTTTCGCTGTGGTGAACGATTCTTGACGGAGCGCATCATTTCGATGCCTTCCACACTTTCCGCCATCTCCAGCAGCTTTGTAACGCTGTTCCAGTTTCGGCCCGTGCCGGATACCTTCAGCGTTCGCTCAAGGACTGCCCAGGACATTTTGGGACGCGCCATGCCATTGGGAAAGTAGATGTAGAGCTCGCGACCGTCCATCCTTAGCTCCTCCGGGCCGGTCTTGAGGCTGAGAACTTTGTCGCGAACCTCCGCGCCGGGATCGCTGGCGAGAAAGTTGACCAGAAGTTTGCTGGGTTCGACGCCGCTGCGATTTGCGAAGGGATTTCTGGCAATCACGTCTCGCAGCTCGGAACAGGTCCGGAGAATTACCGAGGGGTGGAAGTCAAAGTCTCGCGCGATCGCGTCCTCGATCAGCTTAGCCAGCGCAATGAGGTCGCGCTTGTGAGTCGTGAAAACAACGTTGCCACTCTGCACGTAGGTTTGCGCGTCGCGCAGCCCAAGCGACTCATAGAGTGCTCGCAGAGCGCCCATCTGAATCCGGTTGTGCGCCCCGACGTTGACACCGCGGAGCAGGGAGATGATCGCAGTCATATTAAGCCCTGGTGCAATTCCAAATTTACCGTATTCTGCAAGCAACCGGTTGAGCCGTACTCTACCAGGATCGTTGATAGGGATCTCATCCCAAACCAGTTCGTGATTGCAGGCCCGAAATTCGGCACGTTGCCTGGCAACAGAAGTTCCGATGTTCTCATCCTACTTGCGCTGCCACTTACAAAACAGATCAGTCATCTACGGAGGCTGCGTGAGCCCAGCGAAGAGATGTGCCTTTGTTTCGATGGCATTACTTGTATCGATTCTGGCAGGGTGCGGGGGAACGCAAGATCATTCGCCCGCGCCGCCCAATCCAGGGTCATCGCCAACGCCGCACGGCAGCCTGCAATCGGTGAAACACGTCATCGTGATGGTGCAGGAAAACCGTTCGTTTGACCATTACTTCGGCTTCCTCGACGATTACCGCGCTTCACAGGGGCTGGCGCGCGACGTGGACGGCATGCCCGCCGGTGCGCAAAATATCGGGTACGACGGAAGCACTATGATCAGCGCCTTTCATCTGGCCACCGAGTGTACCGAAGACCTCAGCCCGTCGTGGAACGAGAGCCACGTCGACCGGAACCTGCATCATCCCATGTCGGACCCTGCGACGATGGACGGGTTTGCGCATGTAGCCGGAAAGTTTGCCAGCGACGAGAACCTGGCCGGTCGCGGCCCTTATACCGATACCAACGGTTACCGCGCCATGGGTTATTACACGTCCAACGATCTGCCCTTCTACTACTTCATGGCGGCCCAATTCGCCACCTCCGACCGCTGGTTTTCGCCGGTAGGGACGCGCTCGCAGCCCAACCGCATGTATTTGTTCGCGGCCACCTCGCAAGGTCATGTCTATCCCCCGCAGAGTTCACTGTCGGCCCAGCCAATTTTCGCTTTGCTTGACGCTGCGGGCGTGTCCTGGAAGATCTATGTCACCGATCCCGGCGACACTTATCTGACGTACTTCCAGCCGTACGCATCTCAGCACATGGGCCACGTGGTTCCGGCTACGCAGTTCGCGAGCGATGCCAAGAACGCAACCCTGCCGGCAGTTGCCTTCATCGAAGGCGGTTACAACTCGGGGCGCGACGAACACCCGACAAATCCTGTGCAGAAGGGCGAAATTTATGTGGCATCGCTCATCAACGCTCTCATCCAGAGTCCGTCGTGGAAAAGCTCGGTCTTCCTTCTCACCTGGGACGAAGGCGGCTCATTCTACGACCACGTTCCACCTCTCGACACAGTAAATCCGGACGGCATTACCCCCAACGACCTGAAACCAGGAGACTTCGGCGGGGATTTCACGCGCACAGGGTTCCGCGTGCCCCTGATCGTGATCTCGCCATTCGCCAAGAAGGGTTATGTTTCTCACACACCTGCGGACTACACGGCAATGTTGAAGTTCATCGAGACGAGATGGCAGTTGCCGAACCTCACCAAACGCGACGCCGCCCAGATGGACATGACAGAGTTCTTCGACTGGAATGCGCCCAACACAAATCCACCGACCGGGCCGGCTCCGATGGAGACATTGCGCTGCACGCCCTCACAAATGCAGTAGTGCAGCCCGCAGTGCGGTCCCAATTCATCGGAAAATCAAATCGAGGGGCCGTTCTAGCTGGCCCAATTTTGCCAGGGGTGGGACAGTTCCTGGTCGAAGGGTGGCCAGCGCTGGCTGCTGGGTGCCGCATCCTTTTGCGAAAGGATGGGGGCGACGCTGTCTTTTCCCTCGCCAGGATAGAAAACCTGGATGCCATCGCGATTTTTCGCGCTATCATGTTCCGCATGGCACCTCATCACTCGCCCCGATTCCTCGACATCGTTAACGACGCCAAGCGGCGTGTCCGTGAAATAACGGTGGACGACACGAAGCAAATGCTGGACCGCAAGGCAGATCTCCTCCTCATCGATGTCCGCGAAGACAACGAGTGGACAAAAGACCACTTACCGATGGCCGTGCATCTTGGCAAGGGAATCCTTGAGCGCGACGTAGAACAGCGCGTGCCTGACCCGAACACGCGCATGGTTTTGTACTGCGGCGGCGGCTTTCGCTCCGCCCTGGCGGCGGATGCCTTGCAAAAAATGGGATACACGAATGTCGCTTCCATGGATGGTGGCATTCGCGAGTGGCGAGAGAAGGGTTATCCGCTGACGAGCGAATGAGGAACTGACCGGATGCTTGGCTGGGTAAGAGTTCGTGTAGCGGGCGCTCTGGTTCTGAGTTTGTCATGTGGGTGGCTTTGGGGAGTTCCGTCTCAAAAGAAAGAAAATCCCGATAGGCCAAAGCTTCCCTATAGCATGCTGGGACTTCATCGCGAAGACATTGACGCCTACGACAGCAAAGCGGAACCGGTTGCCAGAGTGACCGAAGCTCTCTTGGTGATGAACAAGACTGGTTGGGATTTGATTCACAAGTATTTCCCAGCTCTGGGTGTCAGCTCTGTCGGAACGGAAAAGAAAGTTCATCCGGAGGATCCAGCCGACCGCCGGTTCTTTGGAAACTATGCGAACGAAGATCCCATTCTCAGCCCCATGCCCTTGCTGTGCATGATTTGGTCGCTTCCTGAATCCCAACTATCGGGTCCGCTGAAGAGCCTGCACGACGAATTAGTTCCTGCTATGGCCCTCCAGGATTTTTCCGCTTGGAAAGCTGGATGACCTGCGGAAGGCAACCGACGCTCTGACCGAAACCGCGAGCACTATCAAGAAGGTAAAGTATCGCACCCCGAAGAGGCGTTTGTCCTTTAGGCAGGCAATGCAACTGTATGCCATGACTCTGGCCTTGGTTCGGATGGAAACCAAATGGGCCGGCAAATCTGATTCTCCGCCGCCAGACATGCTCGACTTCACAAACCGCCTCAGGCATCAATTGCCACACCGAATCGTGGACGGCGAAAGCTCGGCTTTTCTTCTCTACTTACCGGCGGAAATTGACGAACCGCTGGTTAGGGGAGAATTTGAAGAACGAGCCGACGTCGTCGTAATCAAGAGGGAAGGCACAAAGTTCGAGGCGGAACAGTTTCCCGTGTATCTGACGGCGGACCGGAAGGAATGGGACCCTTCATGGATCGAAGTTCCGGATATGATGAACGACACCACCCTTATAGCGCGCAAATACGAACACGACTGGACGAGATTAGACGGTCCGTACTTATGGTTCCGGCCCGACCAATTGAACGGCGAAATTGTGTATCGGGCTACGGTGAAATTTCAGGCAGCCGAGATTGTGATCGAAGCGGAGAGAAACATCGAGCGCCGAAGAGCGGTGAAGCGAGCCGATCGGCCTGCGGATTATGATCCCATTAAGATGACAGCATTCAACCCAGAGGTTGACGAGGCCGCCGCGTCTGCCGGACCATTGTCGGTCGAACCCGCTGCTTGGGCAGAACAGTTTTACAGTTTGAAGTGGCCGACTCCGCATTTCTCGAATGGGTTTCGAGCATGGTGTGCCTATGGTCGCTGGACGACGGGCCGGACTAACGACGGAAGATCGTGGGTGGTGGTGGATGCCGAGGCACCGCGCAGCGGGATGCCGGATATGAGTTCGCCGCCCGCTGCGCTTCCCCAATCCGGATTTGCCACACCAAAAAGCCCCTGACGTAACGTTCGATAGCGGCGAGCTGCACCCCTCAACTTTATAGTGATGAAATGGCGATTGTTTCTCCCTGGAGCGCTGAGTACCTAAGTGCGTCCTCTGTCTTCGCGATTACAGTTCCGGCAAGTTTTTGCGAGATCCGATTGCTGGGGTGACCGTTGGTCTGGTTGCCCTGCCTTTGGCAATGGCGTTTTCCGGGGAATGAACTTCACGCCCGAACCCATTCCCGCGTTTTGGCAATATCCCAAGCGGACACCTTCTTTTTTATGCGCGGCTTTCCTGACATCGCTTCGCGCGAGCCGATGAAGGCAAAGTTCTATGAAGGCGAACTGTGGAAACGTGAACTGGAGAATTGTCCTGATACCGATGCTGGAAAAATATGAAGTCGTCGTGGGGGACGACACTGAGGGGCTGGTTCGCGGGTAGCGGTCGCTAAACATTCCTAACAGCGCTGCTTCCGACGGAAAAAGGGGGACAGCTTCCAGCATATGGAACTGTCCCCATAGTAGATTTGTGGTGGCGGGTTTGCCCTGTCCGGATTACTGGGGAGTTTGCATCGCCAAATATCCGGCGCAGTCCACGGCTCTAACGATCATCGCCGTCTTCTCCTTCCGAAGCGGGCACCGATGGGTTTACCGCTATCAAGCCCCCGGACAACACCCACGCCCGCTGGCTGGGAGCGAATCGCGGCGCCAGATAGCCATCGTTGATTTCCCGAGTTATGGCAAAACGATTGAACTGCGTTGCCGGAATAAACAGGCGAGCGTTGTCGGCGAAGCCGTCGGAGGGCGTGTCCACGTCACCTTCCACTGCGGAAATGACACCATCTCCATTGGTATCCACCCTGGCGACCTCCGCTGCATAGGCATCGAAGAGACGTTGGTTGAAGTCAGTTACACCTGGCTCGAACGAGGCCAATCGCTCATACACGTCCAGGAAGACTTCGTTGGTCAGGCCGCTGGGTATGAACCGCATGCGAAACTCCCGTTGCGAATCATCATCACCATCGAACCTGTCCGGATCGCGCGGGCCGGCGCCCTGCAACACTCCTTTAGTATTCGGATTGTCACCGTACTTCACCGGATCGTTCTTGATACCATTCGGTCCCGAGCCCGGAATGATGCTTTGAATGGCCCCAATCTGCCCTGCCTCGAAGGTACCCGGAATGCCACCGGTGAAGGGCAATTCGTACAGGGGGTGGATCCAATCGGTGGTGTAGTTGAACTCCCAGTACCCATGAGCATCGCTTTGCTGCAACGAGTTCCAAGCGCCCATGCTTAGCTGGATGGGAACCACATTCGTCTGGCGGTCAGGAAAATGGTCCTTCGGATTCGGGAAGTGCACTCTGTTTCCATCCACGGTAAAGATGTTGCCAGGCACATTGTTACCACCGCCAATTGCCTTCAGTCTCTCGGCATCAGCCTGTAACAGCGTGCCGAATTGCGGGTGCCCGTCACCTCGTGGCTTATTGTTGACGGGAGCGACCTTCAGGTCGTGAATCATCCACCCTTCATACCAGCCACTCTCATTGTTGATAACAAACAATCCGGAGATGTCGGTAAAGACGTCGATGAACGCACGTACATCGTTCGGGTCAGTAGGGAGACCGGGCTTGGGCTCCAGGACAACTCGCACTGATCCAATCGTCGGCAGCCCACAATCGGGTCCGGTTGCAGTAAGCATTACCTGGTCATTGATGCCGGGAAATATCGCGGTAAACGGGTTGGGTTCGAAGCCAGTCGTGTCCAACAGATAATACTGGAAGAGCTGACTAGGTTTGGGTTTTCCGCTCTCCTGGAATTCGGCTTCTGCATAAGCCTGGGTTGGGAGTTGACTATGCGGCCGGCTGGCCATGCGGCCCAGCCGGTCCTTGAGCGGAGCAGGCAATTGACGCACGTCCCCGCGGTTGCGAACCGTTTGCATGTCCTGATTGGCGAATGGATTGGGATGGCATGGCGGCGGTGGCTGTTCAGCATAGTTGAAGCTATTCAAAGCTACTAGTACAAGCAGTGCAAGCACCGCGTTGATGGATGGTTCCTTGAGTCGTGACCATGTAAATCGCATTTCTTTTACCTCACTTAAGTTTTGGAATGACCCAGTTCTAGCAACCCGTATAAGGATCCTTTAGACCAGGTCTTTCACAGAAGTTAGCTCGCAAGACGCGGGAGGATGTCATCAAGGGATCAAGGATTTGAAAATAATTTGCAAACAACATAGCTATGTGAGCGCTATAAGCGATGCTCATAAACTATGAGGTTGGTGGCGCGTTCATTGAGTGTGCATAGACTAATAATTTCGATTTGGGGCGAACGTATTGCTAAGCGGGATAGGACGCACCGATAGTATGATCGGTAACGCCTATAAGGTCTTCAGTACTAGACACAGCCCACCTCTTCATCTACTGCAACTCCGCACATTCAGCCTTAGCTTGTTGGAAGATGCGTCGGGTGGGCGGTTTTCGGAAGATGAGGAAGTCTGTATATGCGGCGAACGCGCGGATTGGGGCAACCTCACATCTGCACTCCGCAAGTCTTCGCCGTGCATGGCCTTGGCTAACGCTGCTGACATCATTCGATCGGCTCAACTGTAATTAGCGGCTCATTACAATCTTTGAGCTCCGGTCTCTGCACCAAGATGGTCGCCGACAGCACCACAATGATTCCGACCAGCTGCATCGCCGACACCAATTCCCCGAGGATGAGTGCGGTCAGCAAAATCGCCCACCCCGGTTCGAGGCAGGCGGTCACGATCGCGCGCGTAGGATCGAGATGCTGCAATCCGGCGAAGTAGAACGAGAACGGCACCAGCATGGACGTGACCGCGAAGACTGCCATGAATAGCCACTGCCCTCCGCTATAATGCTGAGCGATGATCTTCCACGGCGGGTTTATGATCTGCCAGAAAACAGCCGCACCCAGCAGCGAATACACCAGCACCGTCCAGCGCTGGTAAATCTGCAACAGGTGCTGACCGTTAACGTTGTAGAAAGCGAACGAGATCGCCGCCAGCTCTGCCGCCACGACGCCTGACGGGTTGAAGCGAACGCCAGAGATCACCAGCCAGGGAAATCCACGCCGCGCCGCCAACTCGCCTACCGCCAATCCGCAGCCCAGCACAGCCAGGATCACACCGCTTACCCGCCGCACAGTCGGACGTTGGAGCCGGCGCGCCAGCATGTACAGCAGTACCCATACCGGCGCCACATATTGCAGGACAATTGCCGTTGCGACGCTCGTCTTCTGAATGGCGAAATAGTAGAAGTAGTTGGAAGCCGCCAGTCCGAGAATCCCCAGCAGAAAGAATTGCAGCAGGTGGTTACGGCGCACGCGTAGCGAAGACCTGCACTTTAGCAGCAGAATCGGCAGGAGCATCAGTAACGCAATCGTGGTTCGGCTCTGGGCCAGGATGAGAGGATCGATTGGGCGCAGGGCCTGACTGCCAGTGAAGAGTCTGCCGGTGAACACAGCCCGGCCCAGGGTTGCCGAAAGCCCCCAGAAAAACGTGGCTGCGGCGATGAAGAGATAGCCTCGGGCGGGGTGGGGCTTACGTGCCGGGATGCTGGTCAAAGTGGTGATTAGTGTCTAGGCATTAGGGTGAGACGTTAGGGATTGGGTTCAACTATCAACCAGCCCCTAGTCACTAACCCCTTTTCTCAGTCGGCCAGCGCGGATTGACTGTGCGATGAGCGCAATACGCGATCCACGGTGTAAGGGGCGCGCTTGGCCGGCTCGTGGAAGTGACGCACCTGCAACTCGCCCAGCAATCCCAACGCGATCAGTTGCACACCCGCCACGATCAGCACCGCAGCGAAAACCAGCAGCGGGCCGTGTTCATCCATCACGTTGATTGCGCGAACGAACTTCTCGAACAACATCCATATTGCGATCACAAAGCCAGCCAGCGAACTCAGCGCGCCGACCGTACCGAAAAAGTGCAGCGGCCGGGCCATGTATTTCAACAGAAAGCGGATGGTGATGAGATCGAAGAACACGCGGAAGGTACGCGAGATGCCGTAATGCGATTCGCCCCTTTCGCGGTTGACATTGCGGATAGGAATCTCGCAGATGGTTGCGCCGTACGCCGAGGCCAGCGCCGGAATGAAGCGATGCAATTCCCCATAGAGCGGAATTTCCTGTACTACGGCGCGGCGATAAGCTTTAAAGGTGGTACCAAAATCGTGCAGGTCAACCCCGCTCAACCTGGCCATCAGCCAGTTCGCGATCTTGGAAGGAATACGCCGCATCACGAAGTTGTCAATCCGCTGCTTGCGCCATCCGCTGACGATGTCGTATCCCTGGCGCAACTTTTGCAGAAACAGCGGAATGTCCTGCGGATCGTGTTGCAGGTCGCCGTCCATGGCAATTACGTACTCGCCTTCAGCGTGATCGAAGCCAGCGGCCAACGCCGAGGTCTGTCCGAAATTACGGCGCAGTTTCACCACAACCACGCGGCGATCTACCGATGCGATCTGCTGCAACATCCAGAACGTATGATCGCGGCTGCCATCGTCCACGAATACCAGCTCGAACGGCTCGTTAGTGGCTTCCATCACCACCTTCAACCGATCATAGAGCTCGGTTACGTTCTCCTCTTCGTTATGAAATGGGACGACGATCGAGTACTTGGGCACGGTTTTGTAATTATAACGTCCCGCCGTCCTAAAAAGGGCTGATGTTTTACGGGATTTCTTTCCGCTCGCGCCGAAACACCAAGATGCAAGTCGTTGCACTTCTGCGGGACGAATTGATCCGGCACTTTCCTGCCTCGGAGAAACCCTGATTTCCCTGCCAGAAGACTCTTACGAATGGAGATGGAAAACAAATCTCAGCAAACGCCGGATACCTTCCGCGAATTCCAGGCTGGGAGTAATGAGGCTGATCACCAGATATCCGTCGGATGCGAAGTCATAAAAATGGCCCGGCTGCACCAGCACTCCCGTTTTGTTCAGCACTGCGATGGCAAGGTCCTCATCCGAGCCCGAAACCGGAACCCGCAATACCGCATACCACCCACCCTCTACTTCCAGCCGCCGACAGAGTTTCTGGGCGGCGAGTTGCGAATCAAGCAAAGCAAGATTCGCCCCGATACGTTCCATCAACTGCCGCTGTATGCTGCGCCGCTCCTCCAGCATGACGGGAACAGCCCACTGCAGCGGCGTATTCATCGACAGATAGGTATCGGCGATGAGCTCGAGCCGGTTCATCGCATCGGTCAGCAGGGGTTGCTGACCGTTCGCCGCAATCCATGCCACTTTCATCTGCGGCAAGCCGGAAATCTTCGACAACCCACTGAGCGTGAAAGTCAGCACCGGGCTGTTGGACGAAAACGTGAGTGGGGGATCTTTCGCCAGCGAATAATCGAGGAACACCTCATCGGCGACCACTGCCATATCGTTCGCCGCACAAATGCGGTGCAACTCCTCAACCTCTGGCGGCTTCACGAACGAACCCGTCGGGTTATTCGGATGCACGACCAGCGCGGCCCGGCAACGGGAGCCTGCGCTCTGCCCGCGTTGCACTGCGCCATAAAACGACTGAAAATCGATCTGCCATCCATGGTCATACACCAGTTCGTACGGTTCGAGCTTTACGTCTTGAAGATCGGCGAGGAAATCGAAGAGCGGATAGCTCGGGGTCGGTACCAGCACCGTGTCTCCCGGGTCGCACAGCAATCGAAAAAGGAACGAATACGCCTCGCTGGTGCTAGTGGTCAGGATCAGGTTGTCGGGCGAGACTTGACTGTCGTGGGCTGCGTAATAAGCGGACACAGCCTCACGCGCAGCCAGGAGCCCTTTTGGCTGCGGGTCATAGGTCAGCGCCTCGGCACGTACTAGCGCGCCCAGCAGTTCATCTTGGCGATAATGCACGCCGATAGTGGTGGGATTGGAAGCCGTCAAATCAAGCACCTCCCTGCCAGCCAGTCGATGCGCCTCCAGCGCCTCGGTGTAGCGGTTGGTGCTCAAGTTCCAGGAGGTGCGCCGCGCGAAGAAGTTGCGCATCAGAGGAAGGATTATACAGAGGGGGTAGTGGTTTCTTACAACTCAACTCGCTGTCCACAATTGTGCTCTCCCTAGTATGCACCGATGACACGAACGTGCGAACTCGCATGGCCCCATCCAGTAAACCCCGCCAAAGTTCCCAGAAAATTCGGCGCATTGTTTCAGACTCCGCTATAATCCCAGCCGCAGTTAAGCCTGACGGAGGATAAGCGATGAAGAAACTGCTTTTAGTAGGATTGGCGGCGCTATTGCTGATGCCCATGTTGGCTTCGGCGCAGAACGCCTTCGATGGAACCTGGAAGATTGATCTGAACAAAGCCGAATTCCCCAAGAAGCCTGACGTTTACCTGTTGCAAAATGATATGTACCAATGCAAAACCTGTGTCCCACCGATCGAGGTCAAAGCCGATGGCGAGGACCACCCGGTTAGCGGACATCCGTACTACGACAGCGTCGCGATCAAAGTGGTTAATGACCACGAGATCGAGGAAACCGATAAGAAGAACGGAAAAACGGTTACGGTGACAAAAGTTACGGTCTCGCCGGATGGGAACACGGCGATGTTCGATTTTACTGACAGTAGCAATACCAGTGGCGAGCCGGTGACTGGCAAGGGCGAAGCTACCCGGGTCGCTAAGGGACCTGCAGGATCTAACGCGATATCCGGCTCCTGGCGGACCACCAAGATGGAGACCCTCTCCGATAACGGGCTGACGTGGACCTATAAAGTCAGCGGTGACGAGTTGACCATGACTTCTCCAACCGGTCAGTCCTACACCGCGAGACTAAACGGGGCGGAGGCGCCAATGAAAGGCGATCCGGGCACCACCAGCGTTTCGGTGAAAATGATGGGCAAGAACACGCTGGAAGAAACCGACTATCGCGACGGTAAAGCTATCAGCGTCGCGAAAATGGTGGTCGCTCCCGATGGCAAGACCATGAAGCTCATGGTGGACGACAAACTCCACGGAACCAAGAGCGAATTTACGGCCATGAAACAGTAATGAACCTTCATTCAGCAACGCGCCGTCTGCCAGTGAAGGCCGGATACGCCAGCAGAGATGAAAATAACCACGGACACGGGGACCACGGAGAAGCTTATTGAAACAAACTCCGTGTCCTACGTGTCTCCCTGGTGAATGACTTTCGAAGACATTCGAACCAAAGCCGAGGCCCCTCGAATGGTGTCACCGCCGCCCAATCCTCAACCCTCGCCCGAGCTGTTTTTTTCCACCCTGAACGCCTATCACCACACCGAGGCCTTGAAGGCGGCGATCGAGTTGGAAGTTTTCACCGCTATCGCGGAAGGTAAGCAGACCGCCCAGACCATGGCGCGCCACTGCGAGGCTTCCGAGCGCGGCATACGCATCCTCTGCGACTTCCTGGTGGTGATGGGTTTTCTGACGAAGGAGTCGAACCGCTACTGCTTGACACTGGATTCCGCCGCATTCCTCGACCGTCGCTCTCCCACCTACCTGGGCGGCGCCATCGGTTTCCTGCTCTCGCCCATGACCACCGAACGATGGAAGGACCTGGCTGCGGTTGTGCGCAAGGGTGGCACCACGGACCTCGACTCTGGGACGGTGGCTCCTGAACATGCAGTCTGGGTCGAGTTCGCGCGCAGCATGGCGCCGATGATGGCGATGCCCGCCGAGCTTCTAGCAAAATACTTAAACGCCAACGAAGACCACGCGTGGAAAATTCTTGACCTTGCCGCGGGACACGGCTTGTATGGCATCGCAATCGCCCGCCACAATCCGAACTGTGAAGTCTGGGCCCTGGATTGGTCCAACGTTTTGCAGGTCGCGCAGCAAAACGCGGCCAGGAGCGGAGTTCAAGACCGCTTTCACATCCTGCCCGGCAATGCGTTTGAGGTTGAGTTCGGCAGCGGCTACGACCTCGTGCTCGCGCCGAACTTCCTCAGTCACTTCGATCGCCCCACATGCGAGAGGCTGCTGCGCAAGATACACGCCGCGCTGAAGCCCGATGGCCGCGCCGCGATCCTGGCTATGATACCCAATGAAGACCGGGTATCTCCTCCGCGCCCGGCGGAGTTTGCGCTAATCATGATGGCGTCCACACCCGCGGGTGATGCTTACACGTACCCCGAATATCAGCAGATGTTGCGCAATGCCGGATTCGGCTCCAGCGAGAAACATGTGCTGCTGCCTGATTTTTTTACAGTGGTAGTGGGACATAAATAATGGCGAGACCCCAGCGCATCGACCTCGCTGAAAAAAGGCCCGGCTTGAGCCGAGCCTCTGCGTTACAAATTACTGCGTATGACGCAACGACGCAGGTGGTTCAGCTGACACCTGCTCTTACTGCGTTATGGTCTTCACCGCATCGCCGACTTTAAAACCGGCACCGGAAACTGGTGTACCTACCGCCGAGATCGCATCCACGTCGGTCAGACGAATCACACCGACGGGAGAAGTCATGCGACGAATTACCGCACCTGTCGATGGATCTTTGATCTCTTTCGTAACTCGCTGAACGGTGAGCTGATCGCCAACTTTCAGCCCGGACTTCGATCCGACGTTGAGCACGACCTGGCCTCCGTCCACAGCGGCCACCAAACCTTCCACGGTAATCGTGCGGGCTTCGAGTTTGGAGTTGTCGGCTACCAGTTCCCCGGTCATTTGGGTGACCGCGGCGTTAACAGCCTCGCCGATAATCGTCTGCTGGAAGTCACTGCTGCCGAAGTCCACCGCGCCGCCGCCCCAACCGTGCCAATTGCTGCCGCCGCCAAGCAGGGACGTACTTTCGCGAGAGGACTCACCCTTGCCGGTGGCCACGCCCATGATTTCGGCTGTGTCGATGTTTACCAGGCGCGCGTCCACAACGACTACCGCCTTGCTCTTTTTGTGAGAGAATCCGCCCACGCCAAATCCGCCCCATCCTCCGCCACCACCGCCGACCTTCGTATTCTGGTTATCGTTTCCAAATTGCGTTATGCTGCCGACGACAATGGCATCCACGCCCAGGATTTTGCCGATCTTCGCTGCCGAGTTGGGATTGGCACGATCGCTATTGGAGAAGTTCTGCTCGCCCAGGATCTTGTCCATGGCCTGGCGCTCGATTACCGAGTAGGTGCCGTCCTTGACCAGGTCTCTCACCAGCAAATCTGAGATACCTTTCCCGACGTCAACATTGGTGCCGAAGACCGCGGCCGAGGAAGTTCTGGACCGTCGCGTAGTCGAAATCGAATATAGCGATCCGCTTCTTGCGCGCGTGCGGCGCCGGGGCCGTCTCGGCGGTCTGTGCGGCCGCTCCGGCCACAAGAAAGGCTGCTATACCTAGTATCACCAAGAAGATTCGTTTCATCACCACTCTCCCCCCGCTACTGAATGTCCTTCTTCACGCCAACCCACAATGCATCCTTATCGTTTGAGTCTGGGCGTGTCTATCTGTTGCCATCGGCTAGGCTGAGTTTTCTCCGGGATACGTGCGGCGCGATTCTACCACTAAAGCGCGGGATTCCAACCCGGAAATCAAGCGAACTTTGCAGTTTTCGTCCAAATTCCGACGATTGTCTCGATCCGAGGGGATCCAGAACGCGTCGATGCCGGCGTTTCTCCAGGCCATGCTTGGTTCCCGTGCCTCTCGGCATCATTGGGGGGATTTGAATTACGCGCGGACCCGCTCCAACTCATCGGCATCTACTTCCACGGCCACACTTCGCATGATCAGTTCCAGAGTGAGCACCACCCGTAAGTTGTTCTTTTTGCGGGCCAAAACTCCCACCATGCCAGCCAGAGATCCCGACTTAATGCGGGCTTTCTCGCCCACAACTAGATAGGGGTGAGGCTCAAATTTGCGAAGATGAAGGCCGCTACGCAACGCCTCGACTTCGAAGTCCGGCAGAGGCACTGGTTCGCGTCCGGAACCAACGATCAGCAGGACTCCAGGTACGGAAAGCACGTGGGTCGAGCTGCCTCGTCCGATTCGCGCAAACACGTAGCCGGGGAATAAGGGCTGCTCTACGTTGACCCGGCACCCATTCTTCCAGCGGTGTATCTCCATGTAAAGAGGCAGAAACGACTCGATCCGCCGGAATTCGAAGTGCCTGGCGACGGCCTTTTCATGGCGCGGAGTCGTATATACAGCAAACCACTTTGGCGACTCCGCGGCCGAGGTGACCAATGCTCCCGATGGAGACATTCCTGCGCTCAGGTCTCCTCGCATGTATTCTCCAGCCACAGACATACCTTTTTGTCCTCACTCTCAAGGTGAACCAGAGCTGCTTCACGTCCGAACTCAGGGCTGGAAATGAACAGGCCCATCCACCGTCGCACGCCGACGCAGACCCAACAAGGCTTCACCCCTTTAGACCCGGAACTGCTTGGAAGAGTGAGACCGTGAGCGGCTACTTACTTCGTGGTGCGATTGACGGGCCTTAGGCTAGGGCAACGGTCCTGTCGGGGTCAAGCAAAAAAGTGTGAACATTCCTTGTGGGTTGCAAGCACGGCAACCGGATTGGCTACATCCATTTACGGCGGGAGGATTCCGGATTGGCGACATACGAATCCAGGTAAAGTGAGTGCTCACACGCATTTGATCCGGCTTCTTCCAGAGAAGCTGCTGCTCTCAACTCGTCAGGGCTTCTTGGAATCATGGGCCATTCCAATCGGCACCAACACCTTCCTGGCAATGGTAGGCCAGTATTCCTTTAGCAGGTTCACCCCCGCATAAGCAGCAAGCGTGAGGCCATAGTTCCTAAATGTGTAGCTGGCGGTTCTTTGAGCTTCGGGCAGATATGTATTGGCCAAGCCTACTGCGGCCAGTGGCGCTATGATTCCAGGCCAGTTAAAGGCTTCGTCCCCGTCATCTTTTCGAACAATCACCACCCGCCGAAAAGCATACTTAACGTTTTCCTTCAAGCTTCCATCTCCCATTACGAAATAACGTGGATCATCGTGAAGCACGGAGGAGAGGAAATAGGTGCCGATCAGATTGTTGGTGGCGCGGTTGGCCATCGACGCTCCGAAACGCTGGCCATATCCACTGGCGCCTTGACCATAGCCGGCGGGGCTATTTGCTGCTTGTCCAAAGCCCGCGCTGAACCCTGAGCCCAGAAACGCAGCGGGCGAAATGCTATTGGCGATCGCCAGGCGAAACTTTTCCCCAGACGTCAAGGGTTGGCCGCCGTGAGCGAGATCCGGAAAGAACAGTGAGCGCCTTTCGAGCACCTGGGCGTTTGGCGTGTGCGACTGAGCATGCGATGAGGGTGAATTTGGGTCCGAAGTTTGTGCCCTCGCGGGTACTAGTGCTCCCAGCAAGGCGATGATCGCGACGAATGCGCCGAGGGCGAACCGAATCGCCATACTCTGTCTTCCCGAAACTCGACCACCGCCGCGGTTCAACATCGTTTCGCGTGCCTCCCTATGGCTTACCCAGCCCGCCATCAATGGCTTATCCCAGTGATGGCCCGGAGCCGCCGAGCCAGAGATCGCAACCCATTGCGTGCTCTTCGCCACGAAAAAACTTGTTCCTGTGCTTTTTATCAAATGGAAGAACTACCCCTGTTTCGACCGACTGTGAGTTGGAGAAGTTGTGCCTGGAGCCCAGCCTGCTAGGGCCTTGGCAAGTAACGGAAACTCAACATGGGCATCTGTAAGAATACGAACCCCGCCCACGATGGCGGGGTTCCAGTAACCAGGAGCGCGCTGCGTCTGCGGCTTTGACTGTCGGCCTTCGCGAACTCAGTGTTGCATGTCGTTCATGGCGCCGCCGCTACCGCCGGTTTGCGCCAGCATCTTGACCTTGTCTACATGAAGTGTGCCACTCTCGGTCATTTTACCGGTCACCTCCACATGGTCGCCTGCATGCTCGGTAAGCGCATCGGGATTATCTATGGCCAGGACCTTCTGGTCCTTGTCAGTCACCAACACCGGCTTTTCGCCCGCCGCGATGCACTTTTTGGCGCACGCCTTATGGTCTGCGTTTGCGCCCTTTACGCCGCACTTGGAATCGCTGACCCAGCCGCTCCAGCTCATGTCCTTCGCGGCCGCCAGCACTGTCATGCTGCATAAATACAGCCCGATTACCAACAACGCTTTCTTCTTCATGTCGAATCTCCTCTCGAATTGCCGCCCAGCGGCCGGGATGTTCATCAAGCGGGGCAGGCCCGTCAACGCCCTGGAAACCTCAGAGACCGGTTCTCAGGAAGGACAAACCCCTTTGCTCCCGTTAACAGCTCCAGTCCAATTGAATTACGAGTCAGCGGACCCCACAGATTTTGCTGCTGACCAGTTTATTCCACAAAGCGGTGTTGTGCGGAAAAAACATCGTGCAGCCAAATGTGCTATCGCAGAATGTTGGTAAGGGATTACCCCGGTCCGTACTCCTACCCGGTTTGCTACCTTTGATCACTGTTTTCAGCCACTGCGGGGGCGCGCCTGCTATCAGTCTTGGCATGCGGCTCGACCAGTACTATCTCACCGGGCTTGACGTAGCCAAGTTGCTCGCGCGCTTCTTTTTCGATGGCGTTCGGATCTTCCCGTTGCAAGCTATCAACTCGATGCTGGAGTTGCTCGTTTAGTATTTTTTCGTCGTCAATCTGCTGCTGAAGCCGGACGGCTTCGGCTCGCTTACCTTCATAAACCTTCATGCCGTTGGCGCCAAAGATTACCTTATAACCGATGAAAACGGCGAGTGCGCCAATGCATAACGTCGCCAGCAAGCGGCGCATGCGGTAGAACCAGCCTCCAGCTATACGAATCGTTAGCACCATTTCAAGACTCGAGGATCTGCTGCCCGACGCGACCCAGCTTCTAGTGAACTTCCGCGTCACCTCGCCCGTCAAGCGAAGTTCTATCAAAAGGGGAGGAGGAACCAACTTCGGCAAATGGTTGCCCACACCACTGGCCGAACGCAGCCTTGGTTCCCGCCGTGGTACAGTCTGATGCCAAATCTTCACGGCGGGTAAATGGATGACAAGTGCGCGCATAGTGCTAACTACGATCGGTGAGAAACACGACGCCGACAAGCTCGCCCTCCAGTTGGTGCAGCGCAGATTGGCGGCGTGTGTAAACATCGTCGGACCAATCCGCTCCGTCTACCGATGGAAGCAAACCATTTCCAACGAGCCGGAGTACCTGCTGGTAATCAAGACGACCGCTGAACACGCGGCCCAACTGCGATCGGCATTCAAGGAACTGCACCCTTATGAGTTGCCCGAATGCGTCGAGCTAGGCGTACAAGGGGGCAGTGAGGAATACCTGGCTTGGCTGGCCGGAGAGGTTAGAGGTTGAACCGCTTGGCTGCGAACAGCGCGCCAGTACTGGAAGAATCGGGCCGGCTAGTTCAGCGCCGCGTCAAAGAGGTGAGGAAGAAAAGAAGTGGCCTTAAAGTGTGTGTGAGAACACCTGTCGTCCCTACGGGACTCGGATTCATTTCCAGCTCTGCTCAACACTCCGTGGTGGCCTAAACTCTTCCGCGCCTACGGCGATGGATTCTTGCGCAACCGTTCCACCGTGCCAACACGGAACCAGTTCTCACACATACTCTTTAGGCCCTGAGGGTCCCAAGCGCATTTCAACGCGTTCAAACGGCGCACCTCCACGGCTGATACTCGCTCACGTGGATTTCCCTCAATGCTGCGCTCAATGAAACGCCGCACTATCTGTGTAAACCGAACACATCGCCGATGGAGCCGCTCACGCCTTCGAGCTCTATTTCTCCTACTCGTTGTCGCTTCCCGGCGGAAAAACTGTATGGCGTGGTGCGGGCATCGGAGTCCTTCCCTTGGCCGCTTTCCACAAGATGGCGTTTAGCACCTTGGTGTCCGCGGCGTCTGCGACCGAGAAGTTGAGCTTGGCTGACTGCTTGGCTCCAGGGGCATCTGCTGTATTCGCCTGATAGATCATTCCGTTGTCACGATTGCGATAGTCAGCTTTGAATGCCGGCTGCTCGCCGGCGCCGGTGAACAAGGGCGCCATGACCGCGGCATACGCGTCGTTGTTGCTCATGGGTGGAAGCCCAAGCAGAACCTCCATGGTGTGGATCATGTTGACCGTAGTGTAGAAGTGATGGTCCACCGAAGATTGCTGTGGCGTCCCCGGCGCATACTTGCTGATCACCAGCGCGATACTGCGGTGGGCATCCACATGATCGGCGCCGTCTTGCGCATCATCCTCCAGAACGAAGATCGCCGTATCAGCCCAATAGGGGCTGCTGGAAACGGCCTCTACCACGCGCCCCACGGCCAGGTCGTTGTCAGCTACAGAAGCATTCGGCGTGGGCGATCCCGGACGAGTGCCGGCCGTGTGATCGTCGGGCAGGCGCAGGAGCACGAAGTTCGGCAACTGCTCACCAGTCCCAGTTTCGCGAGCGTGTACGAACGCTCCAAATTCCCGCAGAAACTCATCGGCGCGGAACTGGTCGGGATAACTTACATTGAAGTCTGCAAAGTCGGGATCGAAGTGGCCGCGTAGCTCTGGCTTGGTGGCTGCGTTATAGGCGATTAATGGAATTTTGTAGTGGTAGGGACTTTTGCCTCCGCCCAGTTTCTCAGGCAGATTTTCACCAGGTTCCACTGCCTTGCGGGGACAATCAGGCGGACGCTCGGGCGCGCCATTTGCAGCCGGGCTGTTCTGCGCAATACTTTCACACCACCAGGTGTTCACGTACTCCCCGTAGTTGCGGTAACTCAGGTTGTGTCGTGCCAAGTTGCCCCATAAGTACCCCGTTGCTGGTTCATTCACGTCGGGGATGCCGATGGTCATGGGGTTGGAATCACCAACGTATCCTTCGTAGTCGTAATGGCGTTCTTTGCTGCGGTAGGCAATCTCCCAAGTCTTCTCCGTGTAGTCGCTGGTAATGGCCGCAGTGGACCATACGTGCCCGTCTCCGGAGACCTCGCCACTATCGAAGAAGTTGTCGAGAATCCCGAACTGCCGAGCCAGCTTGTGCTGGTTGGGAGTGACGTCTTCCCCGTACATGACCAGCGAGGGATCGCCGTTCGCTTCTCGCATGTCGCCAAAGACCTGATCGTAGGTGCGATTTTCCTTGATGACGTAGATCACGTGGTGGATTGGGTTTCCGCCGCGCTGAAAGGCAATCTCGCCGGTGCGGCCCTCCATCTGATTGCTCTGAACAACTGCCTGGCTCAGTTGGTCGCGGTCCTTGTCCATCTCAGCTAATGGCACTCGCGCGATCGAGCCGCGGATCATTGTCCCGATGTAGGGATGGCGACGCTTTCCTGGACGGTCGGGATTGTCTTGCCAGCCTGCGTTTGGACCTGTTCCCTCGCCTTTGCCGCTTGCAATCAGTAACTCGCCACCTTGGACTGCTACCGCCGTCGGATACCACTCCGTGGGAATGAAATACTCTGCGCTCTGTCTATTGCTGGAGTTCATGTCAAACACCGCTATCGCGTCGGCGGACGCGTTGGCGACGTACAACGTACTTCCGTCCTGTGACTGCGCCAGCGCGTTGGGGTAGCTGCCGCCATAAGTCTGTCCCGGCAAGCTGGTGCTGAGATAACGTTCAACGCGACCGTCTGCGGTTGACACGACTGCAACAGAATCGCGATTGGACAACGTAACGTAAAGATGGCGCTGGTCAGGACTCAACAGCAGCGCGGTGGTGTGAGATGAGGCATCGATATCGCCTTTCGGCGGCATCAGTGCCACCTGCCGCACAACCTTGCCGGAGCGCAGATCCAACTCGGCGACTTGCGACGCGTTCCATAACGAACACCAGGCCCGGCTACCGTCGGCATTCACCACGACACTGTAGGGAAAGGCAGCAGGAACATACTTGCCGCGGCCCAGATCGAAGCGCTGCAACACCTTCCCGCTGCGCGCGTCCAGCAATACCGCATCGTCCGCCAGGTTCTCCGCAATCAACAGCGCATCGCGACTTTCGCGCTTCACCATGGCCAGGCCGGCTGGATAGGGATTGGCAGTATGGGGCGCAACACTCTTCGGATTGTAAGTAAATCGTTTGCCGTGGCCGAGTGGCACTAGAGGTAGCTTCAAAAAACGGTCCGCCAGCAGGGCCCCGTTCTGCAAGCGATACACCGCAACTCCATTCCCGGTATCGCCACGGTTCTTCCCTTCCGGATCCGTCACCGATGCCATGGAGGCATACAGACTGGCGCCATCGCTACTCCAGGCCAAGCCAAGAAAATACGATTGCTTGGCGTGAAGCCCAAGACGTGGATCGGGAAAGTCCCGCAATTGATTGCTCGCCAAGTCCAGCAGGGCAATTGACTGTCGAAAGTTGGACTCCGCCGTGCCGTATCCATTATTCAGAATGGCGAGGTATTTCCCATCCGGACTTACCGCCAGCGCGGTAGGAAAGCTATTGGTGCGCTGCGGCTCTCCCGGCGCAGGCAACTGCAGCAACTTGCTGGAAGGCAGCTGTATTTCCTTGTTCTGCGCGGACGATTGCGCAATACCGGACCACAGCAATGCGAGAGCGACGCAGATGGTGCGGATCTTCATTCGTTCCTCGTGATTTCGGGGATGACTTATCGCCGCGCTCGACCCGCCGATTCGTGCGCTTTGGCGTTGGCAATTTGTCGCCGGTAGTGCGCCAAGACACGGGAGACGCTTTCGTTAATAGGCTCATTCCCGGAAACCACGACATCCGCATGGACGACGCTGGGACGCACATAGCGCTGCCCCATGGGCGCAACGGACGCGGCATATTGCTCTATCACCGACGCAGGAGTGCGGCCGCGCTCGCACACATCGCGGGTCTGGCGCCGCGTCAGGCAGACGTCGTCATTCATGTCAACAAAGACCTTGGTGTCCAGCAATTCGCGCAGATTGGGCCAGTGCAAAGTAAATAGTCCCTCGACGATAACAACGCCGCCGCACTGGACGCAGAATCTCCGTCCGCCGGATGCGTGTATGGGTTACAAAGTCGTACGCCGGCAGATGTACTGTTTCGTTGTTTCTCAGGGCAGCAACTTGCGCGACGATGAGTTCGTCATCGAGAGCTTCGGGCACATCGAAATTCACCCACGCTCGCTGCTCCAAGGGCAAATGGGAGAGGTCCCGATAGTAGCGGTCAAGGGCCAGCACATGGGCGTGCAGCCCGGAGGCTAGGTGTGTGGCCAGGTAGGTCTTCCCTGCACCTGAAGGGCCGGTAATGCCAATGAGATATATTTCCCGGGGCATGTGCAAATTCAGTGTAGCGCAGAGGTTCGCCAGCCTGGTGACGATAGCGTTAAGGGGCCTCTGATTAGGTCTGGTGCTCTGAAGGGGGCGGGCCTTCAGGCTGTCCGGAAATCCCAGACACAAAGTCCAGGCTTCAGCCCCTGAGGCACTCCAACTGGCTCACTCAGACCTTCCCAATCGGATTTCGCCTAACTCTTCAGATAGCCCTCAATCCTGGGCAACACCGCGCGCAATAGCGCAAGAAACTTGTTGGCCAGGCGCTCTCCGGTTTCCACTACTTCCTCCGCCGTGATCTTTTCGCCGGTCATGCCGGCTGCCATGTTGGTCACACAAGAAATCGCCAAGACCTCCATGCCCATGTGCCGCGCCGCAATAACTTCGGACACGGTTGACATCCCCACCAAGTCCGCGCCGATGGTTCGCAGAAAGCGAATCTCCGCCGGCGTTTCAAAGTTAGGTCCGATTACCGCCGCATACACGCCTTCGAAGATGCCTCCGTCTAATCGTCCTGATTCCTCGCGCACGAACTGCCGGATTTGCGCATTGTAGGCGTCCGTCAGGTCGGGATGGCGCAATCCAAGACGCTCGTCATTCGGGCCGATGAGGGGGTTCTGTCCCTGGAGATTTATGTGATCGCGAACGACCACCAGCGCGCCCCGGCTGTATGCCGGACTGATTCCGCCGGCGGCGTTGGTCAGCACGACAGCTCGCACTCCCATCCGCCCCAATGTGCGGACGGGAAGAACAATCTCGTTAGGCGAATAGCCTTCATAGAGGTGAGCTCGGCCTTGCAAGACCACCAAGGGAAGCTCGTCGACGGTCCCGATGGTGAGTATGCCCGCGTGACCCTCGGCAGTGTTCCTCGGAAAATGTGGGATTTCTTTGTAGGGGATGCTAATTGCGTGTCTTAACCCGTCGGCAACGGCGCCCAGCCCCGACCCCAGCACCAGGCCGATGCGCGGGCGCAGACTGGTGCGCTCAAGGATGAACTGCGCCGCCTGTTCAACACGGTGAAATTCGTCAGACGCAGAGGCTGCCATATCTCTCGATTCGTTTCTGTCGGGATAGCAATCAACACGGAGTACACGGGCATCACGGACAAAATCTGAGAAACAAACTCCGCGTCCTCGGTGTGTCCGTGGTAAACGATTTTCGACGTTGCAGTCGCAATCGGCCTTATTTCCCGATCTCTTCCAGATATTTTTCCGCTTCAAGAGCGGCCATGCACCCGGTCCCCGCGGCGGTTACCGCCTGCCGATAATGGCGGTCGGCCACGTCGCCGCTAATGAATACTCCTGGCGCACGCGAGCCCACATACCCGTGGGGAATGAGATAGCCGTCGCCATCACGGTCAAGTTGCTCCCCCACGAATTGTGCATTGGGGGTGTGCCCGATGCCCAAGAACATGGCGCTGACCGGAAGGTCCCACTGCTCGCCAGTCTTTTGGTTACGCAGGCGAAGCCCGGTGACCTCTTTCTTGTTGGCATCGAACACGTCATCTACAACAGTGTCCATGAGGAATTCGATCTGTTCGTGCTTGCGGGCGCGATCCAACATGATCTTGGACGCCCGAAACTCATTACGGCGGTGAATGATCGTCACCTTGGTCGCGAAGCGGGTAAGGAACAGCGCCTCTTCCATGGCCGAGTCGCCGCCGCCGATGACGGCGATCTCTTTGCCCGAGAAGAAAAAGCCGTCGCAGGTAGCGCAAGAGGAAACCCCGTGACCGATAAGCGCCTGCTCGTTGGGCAAGCCCAGCCAGCGTGCAGAAGCACCACTAGAGATGATGAGGGTTCGAGTCAGCAACGTCTCGCGACCAAGGTTCACCTCGATAGGCTTCTTGCTGCCATCAGCGGCTTTGTGGCTGAGGTCCACCGAAACGACGTGTCCAGGCATATACTCGGCGCCGAAACGCAGGGCCTGCTTGCGCATGTTCTCGATCAGTTCGGGGCCTTGAATGCCATCCGGGAAGCCTGGAAAGTTCTCCACAAGCGTGGTCAGGGCAAGCTGCCCGCCGGGCTCGTGGCCATCGATGACGAGCGGGCTAAGATTGGCGCGGGCAGCATAGATCGCGGCCGTCAGTCCCGAACATCCGGAACCGATGATAATGACGTTACGCACATTGTCTGGCATAGGACTGGAGTTAGATTCCGCGTCGCGCCCGAAGATGCAACCGCAGCCATCGTGAAGCGCACACACGAAAATAAAGGCTTGTTCCTCAAGAGCTTGAACGAACAGAATACGCCCTCAAGATTTTAGCAAGTGCCTGCGGTTTGGGAAACGTTTAGATCAGCTTCGAAATTAGTATAGGCCGGCGAGGGCACGGGTGGGCGGCGCTTCTTTCAGAGCGGCGTTGCTGCCAGCCTTTAGAAGCGAGGCGGGCTTCAGCCCGCGCGGGATCTACTGTTTTTGACTTTTTCAGCAACCCATTCAGTCGGCGGCACAGCTGCTTCATCCCCGGCTACATTAATAGTTAAACTGCTTTAGAATCGTGGCATGGCAAAGTTGACCTTGGTGTACGGTATGCGTCTTCTACCGTCAGAAGAAATCACCGAAGTAGGCGAGGCTGCGGTCAAGCTGAAGAACGGGCATGAGGCACACGTGACGCTACATATCATTGAGGGCTCGAAAGATGAGATCGAAAGGCAGTTTCGAACCAGCGTGGAGGCATTTTTCGATCTCTATCCGGAAATCTGAGAACGATGTCATGAGCGTCACGGGTCATAAGTATTGAAACGTTTCCCGGCACACAACCGTAACCAATACTGGCGCCGAATGCCATCGACCAGCAATAATTCCAAAACCTTATGGTGTTCAAGCTTCCAGAATCCAGCGAAATAAGGGCCCGGCTGCGAAGGGTCGTACGCCCCAAGAGCAAGCTAGGGCGCACAACATTGTGGTTTGGCGGGTTGGCGCTGATTCTGGAAGGACTGCGCCTGATCTTCCGCGCGCCTAACGGGACAATGTTGAGCGGCTGGGCCACCTTCCTGGTCTTTATTTTCGCCGTCTGCGCCGTCCTCATGTTGCTACGCTGGGTGCGTCAGCGGGTCATGTGGCGTCTGCGTAACCGCTTAATCATCACCTATGTCTTCATCGGCGTCATTCCGGTCATTTTGCTGGTGATGATGGGACTTCTCGCGGGGTATCTGTTTGCGGGACAATTCGCAACCTACGTTGCCATGGCGGACCTGCAATCGGAATTGCACCACTTGGAAATAGCGAACCGGTCTCTGGCCTTGCAGTTGCGCAGCCTGGCGCGATCCGAGAAATTGAATGAGCAACTGGCCGGCGAAATTTCCAGCGCTTCCGATGAAAACTTCCGGAATCGTACAGTAAGCGTCTGGGACGGGGACAAGCCTTTCGTGCTTGCGGCAGGCCGGCCTGCTGCGGGTATTGAACCACTCCGTGGGTCGGCTGCAATCCAAGGCGACTTCGCGGGATTTGTCCTCGACGGCAAGCGCCTCCACCTACGCGCGGTCAAACAGATAGAAGCCGGGTCCCACCACCTGACCGTGATCTCTGATGTGCCGGTCACTCCGCAGCTTCTGCGGATGGCTACGTCGCAGTTAGGATCGGTAGCCGTGCTTCCCCCGGATGAGGATGACACCAAGCCGGAATCCGATGCTGCACCGAGTGGCTCTACTGCCACTCGTAAATCCTCAGCAAGAGCCGAAAGATACAACCTGAACAAAGACAAGCTGAACATCGACGTGGGCAACTCGCACTCGACGGTGAGCTTGTCGGGGGAAAATGCAAGCTCGAGGGTGGAAGCAGGCCGCGTGCCGCTTCCCGCAAATGCCTTCGACGTGCACATTCCCTTCGCCACTCGATTCAGCGCAATTGATTGGCACACGGGAAAATCCCTGACCGGGCTGGTGGTGGTGGATACCCGTCCCTCGATGCTGTACGCGACGTTATTCAGCGCCCTGGGAGATAAGGCCGAGATCTTCCTCGACGGTCTGGTGGGCATCGCCATCTTTTTTGGCCTTATCGAGCTGATCGCGCTGTTCATCGGCATACGCCTCTCCCGCAGCATCACCAAATCCGTCGCCGACCTCTACGTCGCCACCCAGCACGTGAATCGCGGCGACCTGGCTCATCGCATCAAGGTCCGCACCCACGATCAGATGGCCGCGCTGGAGCAGTCATTTAACTCGATGACCCAGTCGCTGGCGACCTTGATAAGCGAGCAAAAGGAGAAGCAGCGGCTGGAGAGTGAACTGGCGATTGCACACGAGGTGCAAGACTTGCTGTTTCCCGCCGATTTGTCCGGCTTGGCCGCGCTCGAGGTGCATGGAGTGTGCCGTCCCGCGCGCACGGTGAGCGGAGACTATTACGATTTCATTCCCTTGCGCGAAGACAGGCTGGTGCTCGCCGTGGGTGACATCAGCGGGAAAGGCATTTCGGCGGCGCTACTCATGGCCACCGTGCATGCCTTCGTCCGTGCTTATTCGCTAGAGCCGGAGCGCACCTTGGCGTCAGTGGCACTGGACGCCGGGCTGCCCACAGACCGGGTTCTCCCCATGTACTACCGCGGCGACGGCACCGGCGACTCCGAATTAGCTCCCGGGTTGTTGATGGCCACGCTGAACTACCAGCTTTATCGCAGCACACCGCCGGAGAAGTACGCCACCATGTTCCTCGGCTGCTACGACGCGGCATCGCGCTCGCTTACATATTCCAATGCCGGTCACCTTCCTCCGCTGGTCATCAGCAACAATGGCCAAGTCAGACGGCTGGAGACCTCGGGTACCGTGATAGGTCTCTTCGACGGGATGAGCTACGACGAGAGCACGATCGGCATGGAACCCGGAGATATATTCATCGCCTACAGCGACGGCGTCACCGAGCCCGAGAACGAGTTTGGCGAGTTCGGCGAGGAGCGTCTGATTGAGCTGATCCAGGCGTATCGCGATCAGCCATTGGCGCGCATCAGCGAGATGGTGACTGGGGCAGTTACCGACTGGATAGCTGGCGGCGAACAGCCCGACGATGTGACCCTGGTGCTCGCCCGGGCCCGCTAGAGCCATACTTCCAAGCAACCACTCGCTTCAACGTTGTCTCCCATGTTCAGCAGGAGGAGCTGATAATGCGTTGCCGCTATTGCGGGCGAGCGGTCCACGGAAGTGCTGACGATCTGGAAACCCATATTCGCAACTCCCATCCTGAGCATGCCGGGGTCCCTCCCGCAGCATCGGGTGGAGCGAAAGATGAACTTTCGCCTTGGAAACTGGGAGGCCTAACGCCTCCGGAACTCGGAAGGCGGGTCTGGAAATCCCTGAATGACGATGACGTATTTGGGCGCGCAGCACAGTTGGCGTACAACTTCTTTCTCGCCCTTTTTCCGGGCCTGGTATTCGTGACTGCCCTGTTCGGATTGCTGGCGGCTCCTGGAACCCAAATGCACCAGAGTCTGCTGCGCTACATAGCAGCCGCTCTACCCCCCTCGGCCTATGAACTGGTCCGCAACACACTGCTTGAAACCACTAAAGCCAGCAGCAGCGGGAAGTTGACTTTTGGACTGGTGGGCGCACTCTGGTCGGCGACCGCGGCTATGGCCGCCACCCAGGACACGCTGAATGCGGTTTACAAGGTGCGCGAGGGACGACCGTGGTGGAAGGCACGCACGATTGCTCTCGGACTCACGGTGGTCAGCATAATCATGGGAATCGTGGCGCTCACGGTCGTCCTCTACGGAAACAGCCTGGCGAACCTGGTCGCAAATCACCTTGGCTTGGGACCGATTGCCGCCTGGGCGTGGAAGATTGTGCAGTGGCCGATTGCGCTTTTCTTTCTGTCCCTGGTGTTCGCCGTCACCTATTACTTTGCGCCGGACGTGGAGCAGCGCCATTGGGAGTGGATAACCCCCGGAGCGGTTGTCGGTATAGTCACATGGATCCTTGCCTCGGCAGCCATGCGAATCTATTTGCACTTTTTCAATTCGTATTCGGCAACCTATGGTTCGCTGGGCGCCGCTATCATTCTCCTCACCTGGTTTTACGTTACCGGACTGATGATATTACTCGGCGCTGAGGTAAACGCCGAGATCGAACACGCTGCTGCTGCACGTGGCAAACCCGACGCCAAACACAAGGGCGAGAAAGTTCCTGCGTCGGATGACGGCAACCAGGCGGCGTGAGTGCAACCAACACCCTTCTCGCGCGGCTCCAGACGAAAAATCTGCCGCCCTGAAGGGACTCGGATCTATTCACCCTTTACCCAGTAGTCCCCCAGCGGATCCGTGCTGGGCTAAAACGTTCTGGCCTACCGCGCTGGATTTTCCGCCGGGATTCAGCCGTCAGATATAAAACTCGTTTTGAGTTGCGAACCGCGAACGATTACGGTTCTGTGGCTGTAAGATTACTGCTTATGCCCGCAGCCAGCGAGCGTCCACTCGCCCATCCTGCATCGAAGCACTTCTCCATTACGGCACCGGAATTTTTCGACCGCCGCGACCGGGTCTTGCTGCTCACCTTTCTAACGCTTGCCGGGGCTGCTTTCCGTCTCTTCCACCTCGGCGCCAAGAGCATATGGCTCGATGAAGGCGCCACGGTGACCCTCGCCCGAATGGCGTGGCCACACTTCGTGCATGTCTGGTGGTATGGCGAGGCCAGCTTTCAGGGGGCCTACTTCCTGCTGATGCGGGGTTGGCTGCATCTGGGTCAAAGCGAAGTGTGGGTTCGCCTTCCCGCCGCCCTATGCGGGATCGCTTCCATTCCGTTGATCTACCTGGTAGCGCGAAGACTAGTGGGCGTGAAACCGGCGCTCGCCTCCGCCGCAATTCTGGCGTTTAGTCCCACGCACGTGTATTACTCGCAGGAAGCCCGCAGTTACAGCATGACGATTCTGCTGGTGCTGGTGTCGTCGTGGTTCTTCGTGCGAGCCGTGGAGGAGAATCGGGAAAGAGACTGGCTGCTATGGACACTGTTCGGCGTCCTCGCGGTTTACAGTCACTATTTCGGAGCCCTGGTGCTGGTAGGGCAAGCCTGTTCTTTGTTCTTCCACAAGAAGCCGACGCCTTGGGCGCTAACGATCATCCACGGTCTGGCAATTCTGGCGATTGCAGCGCCAGGATTGACCTACGTGCTTCGTGTGCCGCCGCAGGCGATGACCTTTCCCTGGATGCCAAAACCGACTCCCAAGCAATTGCTGCATCTCGCGTTGTTCCTTGGTGGAAGTGGCGAGAAATTTCTTGTATCCGCGATTCTATGGGCCGCAGGGGTGATTGCAATTCGCCGCGAGCGCAACGCCGAGTCTACGGAGGGCAGTTACTGGCGAGGGATGCTGGTTATTTCATGGGCCGTCGTGCCCGTCCTGCTGACGGCACTCGCGTCGCTCCGCCATCCGGTTTTCGTGCAGAGATACATGATCTTCAGCCTTCCAGCTACGGTCATGCTGGCAGGCCGCGGAATGAGTGCGTTGCCAAAGAGGCAGGTCGGCTTTTGGCTGGTGATTTTGTTGTGTCTGACTTCGATTCCAACGCTAATCATGGGATACCGCAAGCCGCGCGAGGACTGGCGCGGCGCGACGAATGTAATTCTCACTTCAGCGCAGTCCGGGGACGCGGTGGTCATCTACCCGTTCTATGCGATCGTAGGCTTCGATTACTACCGCCAGCTCGACCCGCATTCGCCTGCTTTGCACGTGTTCACGCAACCGTATTACGGCGTCGGGGACAATGACAAAACTCTGCTGCAAGCTCTAAGTTCCAACGAGTTCCGTCACGTCTGGGTCATGATTCGACGTGAAGGACCGGCGAGGGACAATCTGCGGGACGACTCGCCGGCTGTCGCTGCCAAGTTGCAGGCGGTGTTTGGAGAGCCCGCCGTGTGGCAATTCAAGGACGTAACCGTGCTGGAGTTCGGCCGCTAATCACCTTGCGAGCAGTTCCACGATTGCCGTACTCCGGCGGGCATGGGTAGAGCGGCGCGGGCCCCTTCAAGGTAAGCGGGAAATAGGGTACATCCTGCCGCCGTTTCTGTGGCATCATGTACTAGGGGCAAAACCGATGGCGACATCGACGGCAAAGACTCTAAATCAATATTTCGAAGACTGGTTGGGAACCGACCCTGGATCAGAACAGAATGTCGTTCGTCTGGTTGAGAGCGGCCTTCCAACGAGGGTTATCAATCACCTGATCGACCGTGGTCTCACCCGCAACGAAGTCTTCGACATCATCATACCGCTGCGAACCTGGAAGCACCGCAAGAACCGCCGTCAGTTGCTTTCCAAAGAGGAATCGGAGCGAGCGATTCGCACCGCCAAGATTCTTGCCCGAGCGCAGTCGGTGATGGGCGATCACGAATCGGCCTTGGACTGGCTTCGTACTGCCAAGCGTAGATTTGGGGGACGGGTGCCAATTCAAATGCTCTCCACAGAGGCCGGCGGCCGTTTAGTAGAGCAGATGCTCATTCAAATTGATCAGGGCATGTTCGCCTGATGTTCCTTTGGCGAATTAGCAATCATCGAACGCTCGACGGCAGGGGCGGGCTGGAGACATCGGCGCGGTGGCATACGCAAGGTCGCCCGATCGTGTATTTGGCAGAAAGCGTCGCCGGCGCACTCCTGGAAGTACTTGTTCACCTGGAACTCAGCCCGGTGCGTCTTCCCAAGTCTTATCGGTTGCTGAAAATCGAAGTGCCGGACGACCTCTCGATTGAGGCGCTCGCCGCGAACGATCTCGGCGAAAACTGGATAGACGATGAGACTCTAACAAGAACCGTCGGCGATCAATGGCTCGCTTCCAAACGCTCGGCTTTGCTCCGCGTCCCTTCCGCGATCGCTCCCGAGACGCTTAATGTGCTTCTAAATCCTGGTCATGAAGATACTCGGCGGATGAGAATCGTCTCGCATCGCCAACACCCTTGGGATTTGCGGCTAACCTCCAAGTGATGCCTATTCATCTGCACTGGGAAGAACAGTGACTTTAGCGGGGTGCGACTGATGGACGCGGTTCGCCAATCGACGTCGTAGCCGATGGTGACCAGCACCGAAACCGCCACACTGTTGTTCGGGCCGAGCGTGCTGTAGTTCGTGGAGGGACCGACGGCGGCGCAGAAATGCATCGAAAAGGGATGCCACGCCGCCATGCGGCAAGTGAATTAGAGCGATGGCCCGATTATTCTTCTGCGAACGGCAGGAAGATACTCACGGAAATCTACGAGTAAAGCCGTACCCTGAAGTTCCGGAGGTCAGATCTTGGGCCTCCCTCAACTTACCTCGCGCATCACATTCCACACTGTAGACGCAGGTCCCTGCGCGGAGGAAATGACACAATGGGCAATAAGAACGGAAAGGTTCGCTACGCTGTCGTCGGGTTGGGGTATATTTCGCAGATTGCCATACTACCGGCTTTCGCTCATGCCCGGTCCAACTCTACCCTGACAGCCCTGGTCTCCGGAGACCCGAAGAAACTTAAGAGCCTATCCCGCAAATACGGCACGAAACACAATTATTCCTACGAGCAATACGCCGACTGCCTGGCGAGCGGCGAGATCGACGCCGTGTATATTGCGCTGCCCAATCACATGCATCGTGCCTATACGGAAGCCGCGGCCCGGGCCGGCGTCCACGTTCTGTGCGAAAAGCCGATGGCCCTGGAGGAGGTCGATTGTCAGGCGATGATCGCGGAAGTAGAACGGTCTAAGGTCAAGCTGATGATCGCCTACCGTCTTCATTTCGAGCGGGGCAATCTTCATGCGGTCGAGTACGTGAATGCGGGAAAGCTAGGCGAGCCCAAGGTCATCACGTCCGTTTTCTCGCAGCAGGTCAGGCCTGGCAATTCGCGGCTTAAGAAGGACGTTGGCGGGGGCGCCGTTTATGACATGGGTGTCTATTGCATCAACGCGGCGCGATATCTGTTTCGCGCCGAGCCGGAAGAAGTTTTCGCCTGGAACTTCGGGCGCGACGACCAGCGCTTTCGCGAAGTGCCAGCGACGACGACGGGACTTCTTAAGTTTCCGGGCGATCGCCATGCCTCGTTCACCTGCAGCTTCGGCATCACGGATCGCTCGATCTTCGAAGTCATCGGCACCAAGGGCGTTCTCAAGATGGATCCTGCCTACGAGATGGTGGAGCCCCTCAAAACGGAAATCACCCACGGCGAACGCAAGCAGAAAAAGACATTTCCAAAGCGCGACCAGTTCGCGGCAGAATTGGTGTATTTCTCCGACTGCGTGCTGAACGACAAGAAGCCGGAGCCTTCCGGCGAGGATGGCCTGGCCGATGTTCGCATCATCCAGGCACTCTTGGAATCGGCGGAGGACAACCGTCCGGTCAGCCTTAGGAAACCGGTCGTTCCGCGCCGGCCCAGCATGAGGCAGGAAATCGCCCGGCCTCCGGTTAAAAAGCCGCCTCAGCTGGTCAATGCGCAAGCGCCAGGCCGGGAATGATCGCTATTTCGTGCTTCGGCGCGGCTATCGGAGTGATTTGCCAAGGAGGAGAACATGCCGACCACGGGCTGTTAGCCGGTCCAGCGAACGGCAAATGACATTGCAGGCGAGAACCTGGCAGAAGTCGGAATTCTGAAAAGTGGATCCCTGAGCGGCTAAAGCCACATTCATGCTGCGGCATTTGCGGCACGGCTGAAGAGGCTGCTGAAAAAGTCGAAACAGCAGAATCCTCCCGGTCTGAAGCCCGCTCGGAGTGACAAAATAAAGAGCTTACCGGCGCACCTAAAGGTGCGCCCCTTCAAAAAATTCGCCGAAACCGGCTTATCCAGCAACCTCTGAAGCCGTGCCCTTTCAAAACGGCAAATTCACCACGGGCTGCTAAGTGAACAAGTGCGAGTGCACATTGGAACGTCCGGATGGCATTACAAGCATTGGGTTGGGAGATTCTATCCGGCTGGCTTGCCTGCTTCGCGCATGTTCGACTACTATCAGCGCTTCTTCGACACCGTGGAGCTCAACAACAGTTTCTATCGCTTGCCAACCTGCGAGGCCTTTGCAGCGTGGCGAGACGCGGTGCCTTCTAAGTTTCGCTTCGCCGTTAAGGGCAGCCGATTTATCACCCATAACAAGAAGCTGAAGGAGCCGGAGCAGGCGTTACACAATCTGCTTCCGCGGGCCGAGGTTCTCGGGCACAAACTGGGTCCTATCCTTTTTCAACTTCCGCCGAAGTGGAAAGTCAATGTCGAACGGCTGGAGATCTTCCTGAAGGCGCTACCATCGCAACATCGGTATGCTTTCGAATTTCGCGAACCGAGCTGGCATACGGAGAGGGTTTACGAAATCTTGCGACAATATAATGCGGCTTATTGCATCTATGAACTAGCCGGCTTTCATAGTCCGGTATTGTCCACCGCCAACTTTGGTTATGTTCGGCTCCACGGACCGGGCGCCAAGTATCAAGGATGCTACACCGCAGAGGGGCTTCAGCGATGGGCAGCTCAACTTGTGGCATGGTCGCGGAAGCTACGTAATGTTTACGTCTATTTCGACAATGATGACTGTGGTTACGCCGCTCGCAATGCTCTGGAATTAAAGGGACTCATGGCGAAGGAGAATCTGTGAGTTCGAAAGTTGCGGAAGGTCCGGCGCGTAACCGCGGTGAGTCGCTCTTCTAAGACTCTGCTGGTCGTCTGGGCGAGTGCCCCTGCCGAACTACCCCTGATGGCTGATCGCCGCCTTGGCCGATGTTGGGTTGACATCCCTCGTGGTGGGCGCTTCGTGCTCACCCCACAGGCGCGGATGCTGGCCCTCGCGCATGGAATCGCACCCGGCACGGTCAGTGACCTGATGGGCCTGGTTAACCGTTTTCTGCCAGGCACGGAAAGCTGCTCACAGAGTGCCTAAACGGGAAAAGAGAGCGAAACGGCAATCTCACAATCGTTCTTGACGAGCCTGGGCCGCCGCGCCGGACGAGAACTGGACCAGTCGGTCTCCTTCTCAGCGATCGACTGAGTCGCCGTTCCTCTCTATCGCTTCGTGGCCGGAAACTGCTGTGGCAGCTTTTTGATTATCTCGTCTGAAGGCAGACCGCCCTTGCAGCTGGGATGTCCGAAGCCGCTGGCACTCACGCCATTCGAGATATCGAGGATCATGTTGTCGTTTTGCCCGGGCGCAACCCCAGTGGCACGTGATCGAGATCCAATTTGTGGCGCATCTTCCAAGCGATTACGTGGTCAGCACAAGACGTGTCTCCGCTCAGGCCAAGCCCGCCCAGTAACTTCCCGCTCTTGTCGTAGAGAGCGAGTCCCCCGCCAAATACGATGATGCCTCCGATGGGCTTGCCGACCATGGGATCATTCGTCGTGCCGAATTGTTGTGGACTCCCGGGAAAAGCGGCAGCCGGATTCGGAGGAGCGCTGGTCGCCAGACTATACAGGCTCTGACCCGGCTGCGATGGGTAGTAAAGATTCGCCGTCGATAATGCGAAGTCAGGACCGCTAATCGCGTTGGCCGTGTTCGCTTTCTCGGCGGCAATCAGACGGCGCCAAGGGCGCCGTTTCGCAGCTCAGAAAATATCGCTTCACGATGTATTCTCCGGCGATCTGAGGTTACAACCGGCCACATATTTGGGGCATCTGTAACAACGTCGTGGCAGAACTCCCTTCGGCGGGGCTAACCCAATTGCAGCAGTTCGAGCCGGTGATAACACAAAATTGCAGCACCCCCGAACGCATGAAAAAGCGGCAACGCTCCCTTGCCATTGTGGCGCTTCTAGTGCTATGCGGTTTGCTCGGGGCCTGCCACTCGCGCAGCCAGCAATCGCAGGCGCAATATCCAGCGGAAGAGAAGCACTTCGAAGGCCGCCCCTACGCTGGAAAGATGGATCCCGACGATGGCCAGTGGGTACGCCCGGCAAAGGACCTCGCCAGCACGCGTTTCAGCGCGCTCGACCAGATCACTACCGGCAACGTCGCCAACCTGAAACTGGCGTTCACGTTTTCGACCGGCACCACCCGGGGATTGGAAGCCGCGCCCATCGTGGTGAACAACACGATGTACATAGTGACGCCCTGGCCGAACACCGTATACGCGCTTGATCTCACCAAAGACGGCGCCCCCATCAAGTGGGCCTTCGGCCCCAATCCTTCTCCTGCCGCTAAAGGAGTCGCCTGCTGCGATTGGGTGAACCGCGGCGGTGTTTACTCTGACGGCAAATTCTTCTTCAATACCCTGGATGGCGACACCATCGCTCTGAATGCCGACACCGGTCAGCAGCTCTGGCGTACTCAGGTCGCCGACATTCAAAAGGGCGAGTCGCTCACCATGGCGCCTCTGGTCGTCAAGGACAAGGTCATCGTCGGCAATAGCGGTGGCGAATTCGGCGTGCGCGGCTGGCTCAAGGCCCTCAGCACAAAAGACGGCACGGTGGTCTGGACGGCATACGCGACCGGACCCGACAAAGATGTCCTGATCGGTCCCAAGTTCCATCCGTATTATTCGCAATACAAAGGGCAGGACCTCGGCGTCAAGTCGTGGCCGCCGGATGCCTGGAAGATCGGCGGCGGCGGCATGTGGGGCTGGATCTCTTATGACCCCGAGACCAACCTGATCTTTGCGGGCACAGCTAATCCGGGACCTTGGAACGCCGACGTGCGCCCCGGCGACAATTTCTGGACGTGCGGCATCTTTGCGCGTGATGCCGATACCGGCGAGGCGGTCTGGTTCTACCAGTTTAGCCCGCACGACTTGCATGACTACGACGGGATTAATGAAAACCTGCTGCTCGATCTACCAATCGACCGACAGACGCGAAAAGTCGTGGTTCATCCCGACCGCAACGGTTATGTGTACGTCCTCGACCGGCAGACGGGACAAGTACTTTCGGCAAATCCGTTCGGCTACATCAACACCACGCGCGGCGTAGATCTCAACACCGGGCTGCTTCAGTACGTAACCGAGAAGGCCCCCGGCTACGGAAAGGTGGTGCGCGACATCTGTCCCACAGCACCGGGCGCCAAGGACTGGCAGCCCTCTGCGTTCTCTCCGCATACGGGACTGCTGTACATCCCCCACAACAATCTCTGCATGGACGAGGAGCAGACCGACGTCAATTACATCCAGGGAACGCCCTACGTGGGCATGAATGTCCGCATGTACGACGGTCCGGGCGGATACGGCGGCGTGTTCTCGGCCTGGGATCCGGTCAGCGGGAAGGAAGTCTGGAAGATCACCGATCGCTATCCGGTCTGGAGCGGCGCATTGGTCACTTCAGGCGATGTAGTTTTCTTCGGGACCATGGACGGGTGGTTCAAGGCCGTCGACGCCCGCAGCGGAAATGAATTGTGGAAGTTCAAGACCGGCTCGGGGATTATCGGCCAGCCGGTCACGTACAAGGGGCCCGACGGCAAGCAGTACGTCGCCATACTTTCCGGTATCGGAGGCTGGGCAGGCGCGGTGGTTTCGGCCGGGCTCGACGCGCGCGACCCGACCGCTGCGCTGGGTTTCATGGGCCCGACGCGGGAGCTGCAGACCAAAGTCACTCCGGGAGGAATGCTCTATGTCTTCTCGCTACCTTAGTATGACTGCGTTGCTCTTGCTTGCGGCCGCACAACTAGTCGCGGCGAGCACGCTCAAGGTCTGCGCCGATCCTCAACAGCTTCCGTTTTCCAATCAGCAGCAGCAAGGCTTTGAAAACAAGATCGCCAATATCCTGGGCGAAGAACTCGGCGCCGCCGTTTCCTTCGATTGGGTGCGTCCTTCGCGTGGCTTCGTACGTGAAGTCGTGAATGCCGGGCGCTGTGATGTTCTGATCGAGGTTCCGATCGGCATGCACGGAGTTCTGATAACCAAGCCGTACTACCGTTCCACTTACGTTTTTGTTACGCGAACAGAGAGCAAACCGGTGCGTTCGTTCGACGACCCAGCATTACGGCAGATGAAGATCGGCGTTCATGCGCTGGACGAAGACTTCACGCCTCCGGCTACGGCGCTGGGACGACGCAATCTGTCCTCGAACATTGTGGCGTTTCGTATGGAAGGAAATCCCGGCGACATCGTTGCCGCTGTCGCCAGCCGCAAGATCGATGCCGCACTCGTCTGGGGACCGGTCGCCGGGTACTACGCCGCCCGCTATGGCAGTCAGATACGGCTTACGGCAGTTGAACCGGAACTCGATCCGCCGATGCTGCCGTTCACGTATCAGATCGCGGCAGGGGTTCGAAAGGACGAGCCTGAGCTGTATAAGCGAGTGAATGCCGCACTGAGCCGGCGCAATCGCGATGTGCTGGAAATTCTCCAGGCCTATCACGTTCCTCTACTTCCCATGCCACCGGGCGGAAAGGCTGGCGGTGAGCACTGAAGCAAAATTTTCGGTAGCTGTCTGCGCGCTCCTCCTGCTGACGACGTTGACGGCATGCGAGCGCGAAGACCGTCGCTTCCGCGAGCCGGCGCCCTCCAGCGGCGCTACAGCGGGGCTCACGATGAGCGGATTGCACCCCGCCGATCCCACCACAGGCACGAATCAGCCGCCGCGGGAATGGGTACAGAGTCCCTATGGCGATAACGCCTATGCGGTCTCCGAAGGGCAGAAGTTGTACGAAGCCTACAACTGTTCCGGCTGCCACTTTCACGGTGGCGGTGGCATCGGTCCGCCACTGATGGACAACACCTGGATCTATGGGAGTGAGCCGCAGAACATCTACGCCGACATCGTTGAGGGTCGGCCGAACGGCATGCCATCCTTCCGGGGCAAAATTCCCGATCAGCAGGTGTGGGAAATCGTCGCCTTTGTGCGCTCCATGAGCGGTCAATTGCCGAAAGACGTCGCGCCCGGTCGCAGCGACGAGATGCAGGGCGGTAATCCGCCATCGTCTACACCGCGCGAACAGTCACACGGGCCGGAAGGAGTGCATCCGAAATGATCTCCTTCTGCCTGCTACTGATTTTAGCGTTCCCGATTCAATCGGCATTGCACGCCGCCGGCCCGCAGGCGGCGAGAATTGAGCGTTTGTGGTGGCTGATGTTCTGGGTCGCGGTGGCCGTTTTTGTTCTGGTAATCGCGGTGCTCAGTGGTGCTCTGGGCCGTTCGCGGCAGAAATCCACCGGCATGCCTCCGCCGCTGCTGGACACGTCCGTTGCTGATCGCACGGCTACCCGGCTTATCAGCGCTGCCGTCGCCATCACTGTCGCCGTATTGTTCGTGCTGCTGGTGGATTCAGTCATCGCCGGAAAAAACGAAACCCAGTCGCTGGTGTCGAAAAATCCCGTCGCCATCCAGGTCGTCGGTTATCAGTGGTGGTGGGAAATCACCTATCCGAACAGCGACGCAAGCCAGACATTGGTCACCGCCAACGAAATCCATATTCCCGTTGGCGTACCGGTCGTCATTAATACCGCAGCGCGTGACGTGATCCACAGCTTTTGGGTGCCGAATCTGAACGGTAAGCGCGACCTGATTCCCGGATACTCCACCGCATTCTGGATTCAAGCCGACAAACCGGGCGTCTACCGGGGGCAGTGCGCGGAGTTTTGCGGAATTCAGCACGCCAAGATGGCGTTCTACCTGGTGGCGGAATCGAACGAGGAATTCCAGAAGTGGGTACAGCAGCAACTGCAGAGCGCGCCTGAACCGGATACGGAGCAGAAACGCCGCGGCCGCGAGGTCTTCCTGTCGAACCAATGCGTGATGTGCCATACCATCCGGGGAACGATCGCCGGCTCGCGCCTGGGACCGGATCTTACCCACATTGCAAGTCGCATGAGCCTTGGCGCTGGAACACTGCCCAACAATATCGGCAACCTGGCCGCATGGATTGCCGACCCCCAGGGCATTAAGCCCGGGTGCCGCATGCCGCCGAATGAGTTGCCGTCGCAGGATCAACAGGCACTGCTCGCTTATTTAGAAAGTCTGCAGTAGAGGAGAACAAGAGTTGTCCACCGGAGAACCCATCCTGAACGCGCCTGAAGATTCGCGCCGTGCGCTGCTGACGCGCACGTGGGCAGAGCCGCGCGGCTTTGCAGGCTGGTTCCGTGCGGTTCACCACACTACCATTGGCAGACGTTACATCATCACCGCTTTTGCCTTCTTTCTTCTCGGCGGAATCCTGGCGCTGGTAATGCGCCTGCAATTGGCGCGTCCCGAAGGCCACGTCGTCAGCCCCGATCTTTACAACCAGCTTTTCACCATGCACGGCACCAACATGATGTTCCTGTTTGCCGTGCCGATGATGTTCGAAGCCCTGGCAGTGTATTTTGTGCCGCTCATGGTGGGAGCGCGCAACATCGCCTTCCCTCGCCTTAACGCTTACAGCTATTACCTGTATCTCTTCGGCGGAATCTTTCTATGGACGATGTTCGTCCTGCACGTTGGTCCCGATGTCGGCTGGTTCGCTTACGTACCTCTCAGCGGCCCCGAATTCACGCCCGGCAAGAGGGCGGACGTGTGGGCGCAACTGATCACCTTCACCGAAGTCTCAGGGCTGGCCGTTGCGGTCGAGATCATGGTTACCGTCTTCCGTCTGCGGGCCCCAGGCATGTCGCTGAACCGCATCCCCATGTTTGTCTGGGCGCAAATCGTCGTGGCCTTTGCCGTGATCTTCGCCATGCCCGCGGTGATGGTCGACAGCAGCATGCTGATCATGGACCGCCTGATCAACACACACTTTTTCAATCCCTCCGAGGGCGGTGACGCCCTGCTGTACCAGCATCTGTTCTGGTTCTTCGGGCATCCGGAGGTCTACATCATCTTCATCCCCGGCACCGGGATCGTGTCGACGATACTCGCCGCATTTACGCGCCGCAAAGTATTTGGCTACCTCGCTCTGGTGCTATCGACAGTTGCCACCGGCATCCTGGGTTTCGGTGTGTGGGTGCACCACATGTTCGCGACCGGCCTGCCCCAGCTCAGCATCAGCTTCTTCACTGCAGCCAGCATGATGATCGTGATCCCCACCGGCATTCAGTTCTTTTGCTGGCTGGCTACGATGTGGAATGGAAAGATCGTTATCCGAACGCCGATGCTGTGGGTGCTCGGCTTCTTCTTCGTTTTCCTGATTGGCGGGCTGACCGGAGTGATGCTGGCTTCGGTGCCGCTCGATTGGCAGGTCCACGACACCTACTTTGTCGTCGCGCACCTGCATTACGTCCTTATTGGCGGAGCGATCTTCCCGTTGTTTGGCGCGCTCTACTATTGGTTTCCCAAGATCACCGGCCGCATGATGAACGAGACCTTGGGCAAAGTGAACTTCTGGCTCTTTTTTTTCGGCTTCAACTTCACATTTTTTCCCATGCACCTGCTGGGCCTCAACGGCATGACCCGCCGCATCTACACCTACTTGCCGGAGATGCAGTGGGGCAATGCCAACCTGATAGCCACCTGCGGCGCTGCGCTGATGGGAGTCGGCGTGCTGGTTTTTCTGATTAATGCGGAGTGGAGTCGCAAGCGGGGCGCGATTGCCGGCAACAATCCGTGGCAGGCGGGGACGCTGGAATGGGCGACCACCTCGCCACCTGCGGATTACAACTTCCTCGAGCTACCCACGGTTGGTGGACGCGAGCCGCTCTGGGAGGACCCGCCGGATCAACCCGCGGTCACCGGTGTGCGCGAGGACATTCGCGAAGTGCTGATCACCAAGACGCTCGACGCCGAACCGGATCATCTGACTGAATTTCCCGGCCCGACCATCTGGCCGTTCCTGGCCGCACTGGCGACAACTGGCACGTTCATCTGGTCAATCTTCTCGCCCTGGGGACTGGTGTGGGGCGCTATTCCGCTGGCAATTACTCTCACGGGCTGGTTCTGGCCAACCCGGCAGGAGGTTGGACGGCGTAAGCAAACGGAGAGGTGGGAGCATGCCAAGGCGTGAGCTCGATGTGTCCGATTTGCCGACCGTCGTCTTCGGCCATCGCAGCATCATCTGGCTGGGCACCATCGGCATGATGATGATCGAGGCGACGGCATTTGCGCTCGTCGTCGCTTCATATTTCTACCTGCGCACGCGAAGCAATGGCTGGCCTCCGGGATTGCAACCGCCGAATCTACTGTTCGGGACGGCTAATACTCTGCTGTTCCTTGGCAGCCTTTTTCCCAATGCATGGACCAAGAAACGCGGCGAAGCGGGCGACCTGCGAGGGGCACAGATCGGCCTAGTGGTCATGGTGCTGCTTGGATTAGGCAACATTGCGCTGCGCTGGTTCGAGTTCCGCAACTTGAATTCAACTTGGGATGCCAACGCCTATGCCTCCGTCACCTGGACGCTGCTCGGATTGCACACCGTCCATCTGCTGACGGACTGGTTCGATACTGCCGTGCTCACGGTCCTCATGTTTAGCGGATTAGCCGAAGGTAAGCGGTTTATGGACGTCAGCGAGAACAGCGACTACTGGTATTTCGTAGTCTTCACCTGGCTTCCTATTTACGCGGTTCTGTACTTCGCGCCACGGATTCTATAAGGAGTTACCGCTTGAGTGTAGGGGAACACAGTTCGGAGGAACCGGTCAGTATCGCGGCGTTATGGTGGGGAATCCTGATCGGCCCGTCGGCCTGGGCGCTCGATCAAGGGATCAGCTACGCCATCGACCAGCATGCCTGCTCTACTGGCCACTTCTATCTGCTGCACCTGGTCAGCGCAGCGGCGTTTCTTCTGGCGATGACGGGAGCGCTGGTCGCCTGGCGACAGCTCGCCTCTGTTCGGGACGGCCGCGACGACGGAGGTTCTCCACGGGATAGAAGCTGGTTCATGGCGTGGCTCGGCATTCTCATGAGCTCGGTATTTGCGCTCGCGATTGTGGCGCTCACCGTCGCCAAAATTGTGCTGAGCCCTTGCGATTGACAGAACTATGAAGCTAACGTCGGGAATCCGTGCTGTTGCCTTCGTGATGCTCACGCTGTGGAATGCTCTCGCATGGGCGCATCCCGAGGACAGCCTTATTACGCCGCAGAATTGGACCGGGCAGTGGGCATGGGAGCCGGGCATCGTAGTTCCCCTCGCCATCACCGCAGTGTTGTATTCCGTTGGCGCTTATCGAATCTATGGGCGCAACCGGCGCAACCCGGCGATTCGCATCTGGCGCATCGTCTCTTTTGCCGCGGGATGGACCGTCCTCGTTGTCGCGCTGCTTTCCCCGCTGCACAGATTGGGCTCGGTCCTATTTTCCGCTCACATGACGCAGCATGAGCTGCTCATGGTGGTTGCAGCTCCGCTGCTGGCGATGGGCAAGCCGCTGTTGGCGTTTCTGTTCGCTTTCCCGGCGAAAACTCGCGCAACGATCGGTACCTGGACTTCGTCGCGTCATTTTCGTCGCGGCTGGCTCTGGCTTTCGGCGCCCCTTACGGTGTGGATTCTGCATGGCGCGACGCTCTGGGCATGGCACATTCCCGTGCTTTACGAAGCCACACTCGACAATGAATGGATCCATGCGGCGCAGCACATTACGTTTCTTGGAACAGCGCTCCTGTTCTGGTGGACGCTGATCGAGGGCCGCTATAGCCGCTTCGGATATGGTGCCGCCTTCGCCTACGTTTTCACCACTGCCCTGCACACCAGCGTACTGGGGGCGCTGATCACGTTCACCGGACAGCTCTGGTATCCCATCTACGCCGGTCGCACTACTCCGTGGCAGCTAAGTCCGATGGATGATCAGCAGCTCGGAGGATTGATCATGTGGATTCCTTGCGGCGTCATTTTCGTCGTTGTGGGCCTGGCAATGTTCGCAGCTTGGATTGGCGAGTCCGAGCGCCGGCAGCAGTACACGCGTCTTGCTGCGGTCATGAGTGCTGACTTCGGGGGTAAGGATGTCAGCTAGGCGAATGATTCCGGCGCTGTTCGTACTGTTGTCGTTAATGTGCGCCTGCAATCGCCAGCAGGAACGGTTTCAAACCGCAGTCCAACTCACAGGAGGCGGCAACGCTCAGGCAGGCATAGCCGACCTGAGAAAATACGGCTGCAGCGGGTGTCACACCATACCTGGCATCGAAGGGGCCCACGGGCTGGTGGGTCCGCCACTGAACCAATTTGCTGATCGTGTCTATATTGCCGGACGCCTACCGAATACCCCAGAGAACCTCATGCTGTGGATACAGAAGCCGCAACTGGTAATTCCCAACAACGCCATGCCTGACATGGGCATAAGCGAGCAGGATAGTCGCGACATAGCCGCTTATTTGTACACGCTGCGCTGATTGGATTGTCCGGATGGTCCCTAAGAGATCCCCTATGCAAAAACAAACTGCACGCAAGAAATCATCCCAGGCGCTGCTGCTAGTCGATGTAGTGAACCATTTTGAATTTCCAGATGGCGACAAGATTCTCAAGAATGCGCTGCCATTGGCATCGCGGCTTGCCAAGCTAAAAGCGCGGGCCCGGCGGGCTGGAATACCTTCAATCTATGTCAATGACAACTTCGGAGAGTGGCACTCAGACGCCGCGAGACTACTTTCTTATTGTCTGCAGGCCGGATGCCCTGGAAAAGAATTTGTGGAGCAAGTTAAGCCTGATGAAGACGATTATTGCATCCTGAAGCCGATGCACTCCGCTTTCTACCAAACCCCGCTCGATGTTCTTCTGCGACACCTCGGCTGCCGCTCTATTGTCGTTGCCGGGCTGACTACAAACAGCTGCATCCTGTGCACGGCGCATGACGCGAATATGCGCGACCTTGAACTTACAATTGTCTCCGACGGTTGCGCTGCGCGCTCGACTCAGGAACACGAAGAAGCACTGGAAAACATTCGGGAAATGGCCGGCGGGCACGTGCTGACGTTGGGCTCGTTGCGGTTTCGGCGGTGATTGTATTCACGTGCGGCGCGAACTCTTCTTCTACAAATCACGCTTGTAACGGAAGGCGTCGAGTGCAGGATTCACCTTGGCCGTTGGTGCATTTGTGAAAGGCTAATGCCCGCTAAGACGCTCGATAAGTTTGTTGGGATGAACGGGCTTTGCGATGAGTTCAAACTGGTAACCTCGACGCTGGGCATCCTGCAAAAGTTCAGAGATCCCAGCCTGTCCTGAAAGCAGGACGATTTCCGCCATAGGATATTGGGTTCGAATCGCTATGGCGAGTTCAACGCCATTCATATGTGGCATGACTACGTCGGAAACAACCCACTGCGGATGGAAGCGTGCCATGACGTCCAACGCTTCTCTCCATCGTAAGCAGCCATGGCCTCGAATCCGGCATTCCCGAGGATTTCCGACAGGCTATCGGCAATCAGTTTCTGATCGTCTACCACCAATACACGCATTCGCGATGATGGCGTTTCCGCCTTGTCGCCTTCTTTGCGGCGAATGAGGAATGGCGTATCGGAACCTTCATCAACGGGGAGTAAGCCAGATCCAATGGGAATCATGATGTGAGGCCTTCCTCGTCGGGCATCGCTGCGGACGTAACAGGCCGTGTAAAGGGAATGAAAATCGTGACCCAAGTGCCCGAGCCTTGAGCGGAGGTACTACTGGCAATGCCGATGCGCCACCGCGTCGCTCCACCAGTTGTTTTGCCGTTATCACACCTTAGAACGAGATAGCAGTTGTGTTTGGACTGGTTGAATAGCCCTGCCATACGGCACTCGAGTATGGTGTTTATCGCTTACCCCTCGTTTCACGCTGGGCTAGACTAATAGCGTCCGCTTCGCGGACTCGCCTTAAGATCAGACAGCAATCTCGCCTGCCATGGGTACAGTTCGAGCAGCATTCCATCCACCGCACATTGTAAAATCAACGTTTACCCCAAGCGCATCAAAAGAACACTTATGGCCGACTCCAAAACTCAAGAGCCGAACACGAAGCCGCAATCACAGACCCGAACTGAAGTCGTCAACGACAGCGTGGGTGCCCGCCTCGACCGCTACGACCCGCAGGCGATCGAGCAGAAGTGGGCCGATCGCTGGGCGCAGAATCCCGATCTCTATCGCGCCGAGCCCTCGACCAGCACGCGCAAAAAGTATTACGTGCTGGAGATGCTGCCCTATCCCTCGGGCAAGCTGCACATGGGACACGTGCGCAACTACGCCATCGGCGATGCCCTGGCGCGCTACATGTGGATGCAGGGCTACAACGTGCTTCATCCCATGGGCTGGGACGCGTTCGGACTGCCCGCCGAGAACGCGGCCATCCAGAACCAGACTCCGCCGCGCGAATGGACGCTGCACAACATCGCCAGCATGAAGGTGCAGATGAAGCGCCTCGGCTTTGCCTATGACTGGTCGAAGGAAATCGCCACCTGCCTGCCCGAATACTACCGCTGGAACCAGTGGTTCTTCCTGAAGTTCTTCGAGCAAGGCCTGGCGTATCGCAAGAAGAGCAAAGTCAACTGGTGTCCCGAGTGCGCGACCGTGCTGGCCAATGAGCAGGTGCTGCCCAACGGCTGCTGCTGGCGGCATGAGAACACGCCTGTCGAGCAGCGCGAGTTGGAACAATGGTTTCTGCGCACCACCAAATATGCCGACGAACTGTTGCAGGGCTTGGATGCTCTGCCGGGCTGGCCGGAGAAGGTGCGCACCATGCAGCGCAACTGGATCGGCCGCAGCGAAGGCACGCTAGTCGACTTCAAACTTGACGGCGCCGCCGGACCGGCGGGCGACAAGATCTCCGTCTTCACCACGCGCGTGGATACGATTTACGGCGCGACCTCGTTGCAACTTGCGCCTGAGCATCCCGTCGTAACGCGACTTGATCGCCAACGATCCCAACCTGCTCGCCAAGGTGGAAGACCTGATGGCCGAGCAGCGCAAGGCCAAGGAAGTTGGCGACATTGGCGCCATCGAAAAGCACGGCGTCTTCACCGAGCGCTATGCGCTGAATCCGTTCAACGGCGAGCAAGTGCCCATCTGGGTGGCGAACTATGTCCTGCTCGACTACGGCACTGGCGCCATCATGTCGGTCCCGGCGCATGACGAGCGCGACTACGAGTTCGCCAAAAAGTACGGCCTCGATATTCGCGTGGTGATCTTGCCGCGCCGCGAGGGAGACGCCCCAGATGGCGAGCCCAACGAGCCGGTGTTGCCCTTCACGGAGATGAACAGCCTGGTGATCAACTCCGGCGAGTACACCGGAATGCCTTGCCAGGAGGCTATTGTTAAGATGTCAAAGTTTGCGGAGGATCATGGGTTTGGCAAGGCAACCGTAACGTATCGCTTGAAGGATTGGGGAGTCAGCCGCCAACGCTATTGGGGCACGCCCATCCCGATGATTTACTGCGCGGACTGCGGCATTGTACCTGTGCCCGAGAAGGACTTGCCGGTGCTGTTGCCGGAGAACGTGGACATCACCTTAACGGGCGGATCGCCACTGGGCAGAGTGCCGGAGTTCGTCAACGTAACGTGTCCGAAGTGCGGCGGCCCGGCGCGCCGCGAGACCGACACCATGGACACCTTCGTCGATTCGTCCTGGTACTTTTATCGCTACACCAATCCCGATCTCGACACCAAGCCGCTTGACTCTGACACTGTGGGATACTGGTTTCCCATCGACCAGTACATCGGCGGAGTCGAGCACGCCATCCTGCACCTCATCTATTCGCGCTTCTGGACCAAGGTGATGCGCGACATGGGGCTGGTGAAGAATTCCGAGCCGGCGCAGCGCCTGTTCACCCAGGGCATGGTGATCAAGGGCGGGGCCAAGATGTCGAAGAGCCTGGGCAACGTGGTGTCGCCCGACGACATGGTCGCGCGCTATGGCGCGGACTCGACTCGCATGTACACCCTGTTCGCCTCGCCGCCCGACCGCGATCTCGATTGGCAGGATGCAGGCGTGGAAGGCATCAGCCGCTTCCTGTCGCGGGTGTACCGGTTCGTGGCCCGCAATGCGAAGCCAAACGGAACAGTGCTCGGCCAAGTCGCGATGGAGGACAGTTGTCGCCGCGGCGCGCCAGATGCAGCGCAAGTTGCACCAGACCGATCCGGCGGGTGACGGAAGATTTCGGCGGACGCTGGCACTTCAACACCTCGATCGCCGCAATCATGGAATTGCTGAACGAGATGTACTCGTACGAAGACAGCGTTCAACGCGGCGAGCCCGAGGCCCCGCCGGCGCTGGTTGCCGATGCGCAGCGCAAGCTGGTGCTGATGCTGGCGCCGTTCGCGCCCTATCTCGCGCATGAGTTGTGGGAGATGCTGGGCGAAACTTCCGACCTGTTGCGCGCGCCGTGGCCGCAGTACGATCCCGCGCTGGCAAAGGAAGAGGAAGTCGAGATCGCCATCCAGGTGAATGGCAAGATTCGCAGCCGCATCGTCGTTCCCGCCGATGCCGAAGAGGCGCAAGTGCGCGAACTCGCGCTCGCCGACGCAAAAGGTCAAAGCCGCCATCGCCGGCAAAGAAGTCGTGAAGGTGCTGGTGATTAAGGGCAGGCTGGTGAATATAGCGGTGAAGTAGAAAGCTAAGCGGCGACATCTACGGAGCGAAACGACATCCTCAATGCCGAGCGCTGAATGCTGCTTGCCATCGCTAGTTGCTAATTGCTTCTTCTGATATCTTTTCCCTTCACATTACCCGAGGCCGCCTGGATGTCTGCATCTCAAACGCTGGTCGATACCCGCCCGCAGCCGAGCAAGTCATATCGCTGGTTAGTGCTGATTTTCGTCAGCCTGGCCATGTTCGGCAATTACTATATTTACGACAGCATCAACCCGCTGGAGCGAATCTTTCTCCAGCAACTGAATTACTCCGCTTCCATGTTCGGCTGGTTGAACGCCAGCTACAGCGTGGCAGCGGTGGCAACGCTGTTGATCGGCGGCATCCTCATTGATCGCTTCGGGATCAAGAAGTCTCTATTATTCTTCTCGGCCCTCATACTATTGGGCGCGCTGCTGACGTCTCTTAGCGGCAATTTTTATCTCATGGTCGCCGGCCGTTCCGTCGTCGGACTCGGCGCTGAATCGCAAATTGTGGCGGTTACGACTGCCCTGGCGCGCTGGTTCAAGGGCAAGGAACTCAGCTTCGCTTTCGGCATCAACCTGACGATCGCGCGCATAGCATCCATCGCCGCCGACAACTCGCCGACGTGGGCCAAGTTCGCGTTCTTTCCCAACGGAGTCAATGCCCAGCCCAGCTGGCATCGTCCGCTGGTGCTTGCAGTGGTTGTCGGATCGACGGCCGTGATCGGAGCTCTGGTGTACTGGGCGCTGGAAACGTATGCCGAGACGCGTTACCACCTCGGACAGTCGGGGGAACCGGACAAATTGAGTTTCCGCGAGGGACTGAAATTTAACCCTTCGTATTGGTACGTGGTCGCCCTGTGTTTCACGTTCTACTCTGGCATCTTTCCCTTCCGTACGTTTGCCATCGATCTGTTCACCAGCAAATTCCTCTCGCAGATGGGTGCGGCCGCGACGTCGACCGCTGCTTTCGCCTCAGCCCAGCAACAGGCCGGCTGGCTAAACAGTCTGCTTCCCTTCTCTGCCATGATCGCCACACCGCTCTTCGGCCTGCTCGCCGATCGCATCGGCAAGCGCGCCACGCTCATGGTGGTCGGATCATTCCTGATGATGCCGGTGTACCTGATGATCGCTTACAGCAGCATCTCCCTGCTGGTTCCGGTATCGCTGATGGGGATCGCCTTCTCGCTGATTCCGGCGGTGATGTGGCCTTCGGTCGCCTACATCGTGGATGAGCGGCGGCTGGGCACCGCCTACGCGCTGATGAGCTTGTTGCAGCAGATCGGTTTCTTCATCTTCAACCTCGCTATCGGGAAGGCCAACGACATAAGCCATGCCGGGCCCACCAATTTCCACGGCTATGCGCTGGGAATGTGGATCTTCTCGATCCTGGGCTTTCTGGCATTGCTCTTCGCCCTCTTGTTGCGTCAGCGTGAGACCGGCCCCCACGCCCACGGACTGGAGACCATCACCACGCACTCGCAAGCGTGACCATGGCGGCGAACTTGTGGAGGCGCGCAAGTCGCCCGCAGCCTGGAATGGCGCGGTCCTGGATTTATGTTTCCGTCACTCGATTCTCAAGCGTGGCTGCTAGCCCGGTTGCGCAATAGGTGTCTCCGGTTTGCACCGGTAGTGCGGGCCCTCATGGCGGTGTATTAGGGGCGAGAAACAAATCGCTCTAGCCACCTCCACAATGCGCGGACGCCTCATCCCGTTTACTCATTCTAAAGAAGATTCGAACTCGGCAAGTCGGACTAAAGACCGGAGCGCTTACGCCGATAAGAAGGGCGGGAGGGTTGGAGGCACGGATTCGGGAGAACCGCCGCTCTCGTCTGTCGCCTCTAGCTGTTTGCAGTCCCTGGTTTTATGCAAAGATCAATGATCTACTTACCCTGTGACCATCCTTCCCTCCACAATGGCGGGTGGATGGAGGAGTTGCATCTCTTGATCGGTGGCCGGAATGAGGTGGTAGCTATTGCACCGTGCCGATTGCTTTATTCGCGGGCCAGTCGCGTGTACTCCTGGCTGGCAACTCTGACGGCAGTCCTGCACCGCAAGATTGTGCATGAAGAAGTGTTACGCCAGCTGTTGGTCCTTCGCTATGGCAGTTGGCTGGCCTTCTGGAGCATCCCCGAACTAATGCAGACCATCCCCGTGTTCTATCAACACCGGACAAGCCGCTATTACCTTTTGCGCGACGTTGTCGCCTTCCTGCCGCGCTTGAAGCGAGTCCGTCGAAAGATCCGAAATAGGCCAGCCCAAGGTGCCGCACTGCAGAGATTCCAACCTGTTTGCAACCAAGATCGCCACGTCGAGTGGGGTCCCTGCCAGATCCAGATTCCTGTGTCCTTTTCCGTAGCTCCAACATTCCGCGCGAATTTGCGAACGACAGAGTCCTGATGGCCCGCACCGCAGATTGTGCATTGGAATCATATTGAACGTACTCGCAGCAGTGGCTGCGACGCCACAGCAAAGAAGCAATGCCTGCTGTGTGGAGCCCATTACAGGTTATTCAGTCCGCGCGTGCTGTTAACCGCGAGCGGCGTTATGACAGAGACGGCGCGACGTCCGCATCGCCAGTAACTGTTGAAACCGCGGCTAGTTGCCGCTGTTGCGCCCAAAACTTTAGCAATGCTCTAATAACCTGTCATCGGCGGTGACGCAGGCAACGAAGTGCTGGCATCGTTGCATCGAAGTGCCAGTAGAACGAGTGCAATCCATTTGACTACTGCCAAGAAAATTTTAGCTAACGGCATCTCCGAGCACGAAGCCATTGATCGCGCCAAACAGGGCGATGCGGAGTGTTTCGAGGCTCTGTACGGTCTGCACAAGCGACGCGTGTATTCGCTTTGCCTGCGCATGGTGGGCAATACGGCGGAAGCGGAAGACCTGACGCAAGAGGCTTTCCTGCAGCTTTATCGCAAGATCGCCACGTTTCGCGGCGAGTCCGCGTTCTCTACCTGGCTGCATCGTTTGGCGGTGAATGTGGTGCTCATGCACTTGCGGAAGAAAGGGCTTCCCGAAGTTTCGCTTGACGAGACCTTGGAGCCGCAGCAGGAAGATGGTCCCCGAAAAGACATCGGCGCCCGTGACAATGTCCTGGCTGGATCTATCGACCGCGTGAACCTGGAGAGGTCGATTGAGAGTTTGCCGCCGGGATATCGCATCATTTTTGTGCTGCACGACGTCGAGGGTTATGAACACAACGAAATTGCTGAAATGATGGGCTGTTCCATCGGCAACAGCAAATCGCAGCTTCACAAAGCACGAATGAAGCTCCGTGACCTCCTGAAGCTGAGCCAGGCGGAGAGGAAAGCAAGACGATAAGACACTGGGTAGAGAAGGCAACTCGCAGGGGCGAGATGCCGGAATCCGAAGGCGGAAGTTCTCAGGATAGTGTGGCAGCGCTCCCGGATAAGGAAAGGAACATATCCACCCGGATTCCCTAGGGGAGAAGATTTAATGACGTGCGCCGAGTTTCAAAAGGTTCTGGCTTATATCATCGACGGAGGCGGCAGCGCTGAGGAGCAGCAGCATCTCGCGACCTGCCACGTCTGTTCAGATCTGGTGGCCGATCTGCGCTACATCGCTGAGGCCGCAAAGCTGCTGGTGCCGATGGAGGATCCCGAGCCCACAGGTGTGGAACGGCATTCACGACTCATTGGAGCGGGAGGGCTTGGTGAAACCGGCCCGCAAACATTTTTAGCGCTACAACAGGATCGGACGGCATAACTTCCACTCTTGGAACTGTGGCGATTGATTCCCTAGGATTCTGCCTAAGCTCTTCCCCTGGCCACAGCTCTTGTGAGTCCAAGAATTGCTTCGTTACGAAGCTCATAATTTTCCAGTGCCGCAAGCTGAGATGCCAATGTTAGTATTGCATCCCGTCAGCTTACTGCGATGAGTCTTGTTGCTCGAGGCGGAAAAAAGTCGACAGTAACCCCGTCGCTCGGCGACCCTTTCGTAACTCTGACTAGCCCACTGGCCCAAGTTTCACGGCTGGTTCTCCTTGCGGCAACTTTGCTGATCCAAGTAAGCGGCTATGTCTTGACCCTCGGGTTGTTACGGTATGAATGGAGAGTACTGTGACCCTCAATGATGCCTCCTGGATCGATCGCTCCCTGCTGAAGGCGGTTCGTAGAGCTGTGGGCGCGGCTCCCATCTCGCTGGCTCTTCCTCACGTCGAAAACCGGCCCAGCGCCTCGCCCATCGGAACACTCCGCATAGCCGACCGCGCTACCCTGGCTGGGCTTGTAATGAACCCGGAACTAGTTTTCGGGGATGCCTATTCCGATGGCCGAATTGAGGTCGAGGGCGATTTGGTTCGCGTTCTCGAGTCCATTTACCCGTCATCCCGCGTGCTTCGGAACCTGCGCTGGCGATTGATATCGAAGTGGCTGGCTTGGGTGCAGGCCAACACTCGCTATGGCTCGACGCGAAACATCCACCATCACTACGATCTTCCCACCGAGTTCTACAAGCTCTGGTTGGATGAACTCATGGTATACACCTGCGCTTACTTCCCCAACGAAACCGCTACCCTGGAAGAAGCCCAGGAAGCCAAGTTCGACCTGGTATGCCGGAAGTTATGGCTCCGGCCCGGCGAGACGGTGGTCGAAGCGGGGTGTGGCTGGGGTACACTCGCCATGTATATGGCCGAGCACTACGGCGTAAAGGTGAAGGCTTTCAATATTTCCCATGAGCAGATTCGAGTGGCCCGGGAGATGGCAAAGGAGAAAGGCCTGTCGTCGATGGTCGAGTTTGTAGAGGACGATTACCGCAATATCACGGGCCGCTATGATGCCTTTGTTTCTGTCGGTATGCTGGAGCACGTCGGACGTGAACATTACCCCGAGTTAAGTCGAGTAATCCAACGTACCATTGGCGAGCAGGGCCGAGGTCTGCTGCATTTCATCGGTCGCTGCCGCAGTATGCCCTTCAGTGTCTGGATTCGCAAGCGCATCTTCCCCGGCGCCTACGTCCCCAGCCTGCGCGAGTCGATGGAGGTTTTGGAGCCTGCGCTCTTCTACGTGCTCGACATCGAGGACCTGCGTCCGCACTACGCCAGAACCATCGAACACTGGTTAAGCCGGTTTGAGCGTGCTTATGACCGTGTCGTGGAGCTTCAAGGTGCGACTTTTGCGCGCATGTGGCGGCTCTATCTTGCCGGGTCCATCGCTGCCTTTCGAGTTGGTACACTGCAATTGTTCCAGGTCGTGTTTACGGGGGCAAAGTGTCAGCCGGTTCCTGAGACGCGCAGCCGTCTGTATAGCAGCATCAGCCCCGGTCAAGATAAGGCAGACGACGAACTATGGACTCCTGCGATGTCTTAATTGTCGGCGGCGGACCAGCCGGTTCCTCCTGCGCCTGGGGGCTGCGGCAATCGGGACTCGATGTTCTAGCTGATGGACCGCAGCACCTTCCCCCGCAACAAACTCTGTGGAGGCTGGATCACGCCACTGGTATTCGACGCGCTGGACATTGACCCCGATTCCTACGCGCCGGGGCGTGTTCTGCAGCCGATCACGGGCTTTCGCCTCAGTTGCATCGAAGAGCCACAAGTTGACATCTCCTATGGTCGCACCATCAGCTACGGCATCCTGCGCTGTGAGTTCGACGAGTATCTGCTGCGCCGTTGCGGAGCGCGCATACACGAGGGTGTCCCGTTCAATTCGATTGAGCGGACCAAAGATGGATGGCTCGTCAATGGCGACATCAACGCACGACTTGTGGTTGGCGCGGGTGGTCACTTTTGTCCGGTGTCACGCTTCCTGGGAAACAAGGCCTCCTCACCATCGGTTGTAGCGCGCGAGATAGAATTCGAGATGTCCCCAGAGCAAGCGGTAAGTTGCGACATTGCCGGCGAACTTCCTGAACTATATTTTTGTCGCGACATGCGCGGCTACGGGTGGTGTTTCCGCAAACAAAATGTCCTAACCGTTGGAATCGGGCGCATGGACAATCGCGGCCTCTCCCAGCACTGCGACGAATTCTGTCGCTTTCTCCAGAAAAACAGGAATGTCGAAGTACCCGGCAAAGGTATTTTGGGCCATGCTTACTGGCTCTTTGGCCACTCGGAACGCGCAATTTTGGATGACTCTATTCTGTTAGTTGGGGACGCCGCCGGTCTGGCGTATCCGGAAAGTGGCGAAGGGATACGGCCGGCTATCGAGTCAGGATTGATTGCCGCTCATAGCATCCTCTGCGCGCAGGGCGATTACAGCGCGAGCCGCTTGAAACTCTATCGCGACCTTTTGAATAGCCGCTTGAGTCGTAAGCACAGCCGCTTGGAATCGCTCGCTCGGTTCATCCCGCAATCGGTACGCGCGGTTTGCGGACGCACTCTGTTGAAAAGTCAATCTTTCTGCCGCAATGTCGTGTGTGACCGCTGGTTTCTGCGCGTAGATGAGCACCCGCTCGCCTTCGCGTTAGAAACGGTTGCGCCAGTTGTGGCGACCAATGCATAAGCCGGCTTGGTCGACTGGTGGATGGCGGAGCGTTCAGCATTCAGCATTCAACATTCGGGCATTCAGCAAATGCATTGTCATCCTGGGCGAGGAGCGCAGCGACGAGTCGAAGGGCCCTTATCGCCGGCAACATCTCACATAGGTTGGGGTTCTTCGACTGCGCTCGATCGCTTCGCGAACCCGCTCAGCTCAGAATGACGGCAAGAAAGAAGAGGTCCTACTCTGCCGCTGGCGGATACAGCCCACGATAGCCGATCTGGTACGAGATCCGGCGGCCTGCGTCCTTTACCATCTCCGCCAGTTTTGCTACAGCGTCACGCGGCACAGCGTTGATGGTTCCAGTGGACGCGACGCTAGCTTCCACCGCCCCTTGGCTGTTAAAAATAGGAGCTCCCACGCAGCGGGCGCCCAGACTGTTCTCCTCGTCATCTACCGAGTACCCCAGGTGGCGGACTCGCTCGAACTCCTTCATTATCTTGGGCAAGCTGGTGATGGTGTGCGGTGTCAATTTCCTCAATCCCCGTTGGCGAATGATCGCCCTCCGCTCTTCTGGGTCCAGGTAGGCAAGCAGCGCCTTGCCCACCGCGGTGGAGTGCACTTCCATCCGCCGGCCGATCCAGGTATCCATCTTGATAAAGCTGGGCGCCTCCACCTTTTCTACGTACACCGCTTCGCCATGATCGAGAATCGCCAGGTGGGTGGTGATGTGAATCTGGTCGACCAAGTGCTTCATGATGGGAAGCGCCGCCTCGCGCACATCGACCCCGCTCAGAGCAGCGCGCGACAGGCTCAGCACCTTCATCCCCAGCCGATATTTGCCATCGTCATGGTCGCGGCGGAGATAGCCATGCTGCTCCAGGGTGCGCAGAATATAGCTGGCTGAGCTCTTCGGAATTTTGAGCTTGCGGCTAAAGTCGGCGTTCGACATGCCGCTCTCGCGCTGACCGGCGGCTTCCAGAATCAGCAGCGTACGTTCGACTGCAGTCGACGGGCTCTCAATTGGACGCGCCATGACATAAGTCTAGCAGCGTCCCCCTGTTCGGCATAATGAATTTGCGTTCACAATATCGGCCACTAAGCGCCAAATGCCGCTGTGGCCGGCGACCCTCCAGGATGGGCCCTGCGTCACAGACACAGCCCCATGGCTGCGCCTAGGCTGAATCTAGCCTTACGGCATAGAGCGGTAGTGCGGGCAACCCGTGTTCCGTTATGGGAAGTCCAATTAAGGAGCCAAATGACTGAATTTGTGTTCAGTATTCTGAACATCAGGCTTGCCTTGGCTCTGCCGGGGCCGCTATCGTTTGTACACCCTGTGGAATTGGTGTTCATCATATTGAACATCTGAGCCGCGGGGCCGGTAGTCTGCACTTAACGGTGCTCGATAGAACTTATTGTCCCGACCCGAGAGGAGATCACGAACATGCCGACGCATCAATCTGCTGCTGAACTTACTAAATCCTGGAAGACCGATCCGCGCTGGAAGGGGGTCACACGCCCCTATTCCGCCGAAGATGTTGTGCGTTTGCGCGGCACCCTTCCCATCGAGTACACCCTCGCCCGAGTCGGCGCGGAACGGCTGTGGGACATGCTGAATAACGAGAAGTATGTCGCCGCCCTCGGCGCCATGAGCGGTAACCAAGCCGTGCAGATGGTTTCGGCTGGACTAAAAGCCATCTACGTTAGCGGTTGGCAGGTCGCCGCCGACGCCAACAATGCTGGCCAGATGTATCCGGACCAGAGTCTCTATCCGGCGGACTCAGTACCCAACCTTTGCCGGCGTCTGAACAATGCACTTACCCGTGCCGATCAGGTCCATCACTCCGAAGGCAAGAACGGCATGAATTGGTTTGCGCCGCTCATTGCCGACGCCGAGGCCGGTTTCGGCGGCACCCTCAACGCCTTCGAGTTGATGAAGTCGATGATCGAAGCCGGAGCGGCCTGTGTTCACTTCGAAGATCAGCTGTCATCCGCCAAGAAGTGCGGACACCTCGGCGGCAAAGTGCTGGTTCCGACTACGGAAGCCGTCCAGAAGCTGGTGGCGGCGCGCCTGGCGGCGGACGTATTAGGCGTTCCGACGCTGGTCCTGGCTCGCACCGATGCCAACAGCGCGCATCTGCTGACCAGCGACATCGATCCTTATGATCGCATCTTCCTCAATGGCGAGCGAACCTCCGAAGGTTTCTTCGGCATTCATGGTGGCATCGACTCGGCGATTGCGCGTGGGCTGGCGTATGCGCCGTATTCCGATCTGATTTGGTGCGAAACCTCGGAGCCGAACCTAAAGGAGGCCGAGTTCTTCGCGGACTCCATTCACGCCAAATATCCGGGCAAGCTGCTGGCCTACAACTGCTCGCCTTCGTTCAACTGGAAGAAGAAGCTGGACGACGCCACCATTGCGCGCTTCCAGCCCGCGCTCGCCGAGATGGGCTACAAGTTTCAGTTCATCACGCTGGCCGGCTTCCATGTGCTGAACCTTGCGATGTTCGAGCTGGCGCGCGCCTACAAAGATACGGGCATGACCGCCTACTCGCGTGTGCAGGAGAAGGAATTTGCGCGTGAGTACAGCCACGGTTATTCCGCCGTCAAGCACCAGCGCTTCGTCGGCACCGGTTACTTCGATGAGGTCACGCAGGTCATCGCCAGCGGCAAGTCGTCGCTGTCGGCTCTGAAGCACTCCACCGAAGCGGAGCAGTTCTCGGAGGTCAAGGTGCCGGCCCAGATGATCGAGGTCGGACAGGACCCATCCTGCCGCCCGATCCTAGGCGAATGTCCGCTGACATGCGAGCACGATCATGAGCACGTGCGCCGCGACAACGTCTCAGCCAACGACTAAGAGGTTCTTCCGGCAGGGGGAGCGTGGACACGCATACAGGCATGGGATTAACCGATCCCGTGCCTGCTTTTTTGCGCTGTGGAACTCTGCCAAAAGCAGTCACTGACCTCGCACCTACATTGCTAGAAACCGCCGCCCCTGCACACTTCAGACCATTTGACTTCAAGCCCCACTAAGATTACTATCTTTATTAGGCGAACAAAAGGCGAATATCAGCGGCTCCTCATGCACCCGTATCTACTTCAAACCGATGAGAGCGTCCCTGCTCCTCTCGTCGGCATCGCTAAACTCGCGGCGCAAGGGGAATCCATCCGCCAGGGTCACCTGGTCGAGTACTTCACGCTTCCCTCTCGGGCGCTGCTGAATCGCTGCACCTCCCGCCGGGTGCCCTTTACCTGGACGATCAATCCCTATCGCGGCTGCGAGTTCGCCTGCAAGTATTGCTATGCGCGCTACACCCACGAGTTCATGGAGATGCGCGACGGCGTCGACTTCGAGCGCAAGATCTACGTCAAGCAACAGGCGGCCTGGCTACTGCGGCAAGATCTGAAGAAGGTGAAACGCGGCGAGCAAATCGCCATCGGTACGGCGACCGATCCGTATCAACCGGCGGAAAAGCGCTTCCAGGTCACGCTCGGCATTCTGGAAGAACTGGCCCTGCACCATGGGCTGGAGATCGGTATTGTCACCAAGTCGGACTTGATCGTGCGCGACACTGACTTGCTGAAGCGGGTCGCAGAGCACAATGCTCTGTTCGTCAACATCACCATCACCACCTTGAACGCGAAACTGGCGCGGATTCTCGAGCCGCGCGCGCCGCGTCCTGACCTGCGCATGAAAGCCGTGCGCGAACTGAACGCCGCCGGGGTCAATGCCGGTGTCATCTGCGCCCCTGTGCTGCCCGGCATCACTGATTCGCCCACGGCGCTGGATGCTGCTCGTACGCGCCACCAAGTTAGCCGGCGGAAAGTATATTTACGCCAATCCGCTGTTCCTGAAGCCATGCTCGGCCAGCATCTTCCTGCCGTTTCTGGAGAAAGAATTTCCGCAGCTGGTTGAGGATTACCGCAAACGCTTCGCCGACCGCGCCTTTGTGAGCAAGGCCTACAGCAAGCGCATTTCGGAGCTGATGGCGAGCCTGCGCAAGAAACATGGATTCGGCACGCAGTTCAGCTCGCGCAGCCAGAGAGCGCATCCCCCGCAGCAGGAATCTGAGCAGATGAGCCTCTTCGGTTGACCCTTGCAGGAACTGGCCTGGTTACCCATTGCAGGTGTCGCACGTCACAGACAGGCGATGAAACCTGCGCTAATTTGGCCTGTAATGGGGAGGTGTGTATGGCAGCGCCCTGGGCACATCGATACGCACAACGCACCAAGACAGCCAAGAGTTCCATCATCCGCGAGCTGTTGAAGCTCACGCAGCGTCCGGAAGTGATTTCTTTCGCCGGCGGACTGCCCGCGCCAGAGATTTTCCCGGTGGAGCGTTTCCGCGAAGCTTGTCAACAGGTACTGTCGACCAATCCCTCGATCGCACTGCAATACGGACCAACCGAAGGCTATCGCCCCCTGCGCGAACTGATCGTTGCTCACATGGCGCGGTACGGCATTCTCGCCACCGTCGATAACATCCTCATCACCTCGGGCTCGCAGCAAGCGCTGGACTTGATCGCCAAACTGCTCATCAACCGTGGCGATCGTATCCTGGTCGAATCGCCGACTTACCTCGGCGCATTGCAGGCATTCGATCTGATGGGCGCTGAATATGTGACCGTTCCTACCGATGACGACGGGTTGCAGACCAGCGAGATGGAACGCGCACTCCGTTCCGGACCGAAGTTCATGTACATCTTGCCGAACTTTCAGAATCCGGGCGGCACCACGCTTTCGCGTGCGAACGGCGGGACGAACTGGTGTTGCTCTCCGACAAGTACGGCATCCCGATCATCGAAGACGATCCCTATGGGCAGCTTCGTTATGAGGGCGAGCACATTCCGCCGCTAGTGGTGCTGGATCGCACCAACCTGCTGCGCGACAACGGATATCTGCTGGGAAATGTCATCTACCTGAGCACGTTTTCCAAGGTGTTGGCGCCGGGGTTGCGGCTGGGCTGGATCGTCGCACCGCCCGACGTGATCAGCCGCCTGGTGCAGTTGAAACAGAGCACCGACCTGCACACCAGCAGCTTCGCGCAAATGGTGGCTTACGAAGTAGCTCGCGACGGCTTCATGGAAGAGCACGTGAAGCTGATTCGCAGGGTGTACAAAGAACGTCGCGATGCCATGCTTGAGGCCTTGCACGACTACTTCCCGTCGGAAGTCTCGTGGACGCACCCGCACGGCGGACTGTTCCTCTGGGTCACGATGCCTCCCGGAATCGACACTATGAAGCTGCTGGACACGGCTTTGCGCCAGGACGTCGCGTTTGTGCCCGGCGATCCATTCTTCCCCTCGGGACAAGAAAGCGGCTCGCACATGCGGCTGAATTTCTCCAACGCGCAGCCAGAACAGATTCGGGAAGGCATTCGCCGTCTGTCCATCGCCGTGGCGCATGAACTGGAGCACTGCGCAGCCGCTACGGTGGCGTGAACGCGTGATGCGGTGTTGTCACGCCACCCTGTAGCACCGGTCACTGCCAAATCGCCCGATTGAGCCGAGACTGTAGATAGTGGTAGAGTCGCCCTCGAATCTCCAGGGCTGCCCACAGTTCCATCCACAGGAGGCAGCTTATGTTCGCCGTCAGGTTGGTTCAGCTCATCGAAACACATGCCGATAAGCTTTCTGAAGCATTGATCCACAAACTGAAGAACGCGGATGAGTGCAACGAGCTCCTGAGCAAAGTCCCGGCTCACGAACTGAAGCACAGAACCTACGAAATCTATCGCCATCTCGGCGACTGGCTGCTGTCCAAGACGCTGTCGGAGGTCGAGGAGAGATACATCGGTCTAGGGGCCAGGCGCGCCCGGCAGGGTGTGCCCTTTAGCCAAGTCATGTTTGCCGTCCAGACCACTAAACAGGTTCTGTGGGATTATCTGTTGCTGGAAGGCCTGCTCGAACCGGAGGACCTCATTGGCGAAATGGAACTGGTGCGCTCGTTAGGACAGTTCTTCGATCGCGCTCTTTACTACGCCGCCATCGGTTATGAACAGGTATGGAAGAGCGAGCTCGCCGCGTCTTCTTCCCATGTTCCTGCGCACCGGTAACGGATAGAAGTCGTTTCGGCGCGGTTGAATGGGCCCTCAGTCGTCCAAGACAGATTCTTCGCAGCGAGACCGCCTAAAGCAGTTCCCACGGTGAAATAGCTGGGCAGTGCAGGTGGACGCGTTCCGGAACCGGGTAGTGTCTCAGTTGCATGGTTCGGGTAGAACGGGTCTTCAGGCCCGCGTCAAGCACTTCTCTCGAACCCGAGTTCCTTAGGGGCGGCTCAGGAGAGGCTCGGATCTGGTGCGCGTACGGCACTCGATTTCCAGAAGCGGCTTCAACGCAGGTCTGAAAGACCCGCCCTACCGTCCACCTGTTTTATAACGCTCAAACTGGCACCGCCAAGCCACCGCGATTCGTTTGCTCCTAAACTCCGGAGTAGCAGTTCCTCCCGCTTAGAATAAGGTCCTCCACCGGGAATAGAAGCTAAGCCTAGCCCCGGCCTCTAGAACGAGAACAGCATCTGCAGGTCGATTCGACGGTTAGCTGATCCTGAGGAGAACGGTGGGCCGGCCAGGGCGTTGGAAGTTCCAAACAGCGGCGAGTCCAGATTCCCGACGGGCGGCGCGTAGTTCACATTGTTCAGCAAATTGCGCGCGCTGACGCTGAACGTCAGGTTGTACTTGCGGCTGCTCTCACCGCTAAAGATAAACGGACCACCACCCCCGCCCGCGAGCCCTCGGCCTCCCAGGCCGCCGCCACCATGACCACCGCCACCGTGGCCTCCGTGTGGCCCTCCTGAAGTGCTGTGGCTTTCCACTTTCGGCCCCAGCCCAAAGCTTTTGCTCAGCCGCAGATTCAACGTGAACACAGCTCGGCCCGGCTCCATAGTTAATCGGAGTGATGGGCTGCCCAGGAATTGGCACGGTATTGAAGGTGCCGTAAGGCGTCACTCTGACGACTCCACCTGAACCTGCGGTGCCGGCAAGCGCGGGTCGGTCGTTAAAGATCGAGTCGCCATTGAGATCCTGCCCGACGATGATGTTGAAGGGCGTCCCGGAGTTGGCCAAGATGAACGGACTGAGGCGAAGGGCGTAAGGCAAGGAAATAGTGCCACCGACAAACACACGGTTGCGAACGTCGAACGCCGCCCGGCCATAGTCTTCCATGGGATCGTAGGAGTTCACCACAAACTGCGGCGAACCGCCGCTACCCCCAAAGAAGCCGCCGAAACCCTCACCCGAGGAGGCCATCGAGATCGGGCCGCCGGACCCGAGATCGCTATTGGCAGATCCCAGTGAATAAAAGCCAAACAGCGACAGCTTGTTTCCCACACTGAGCCTTCCATTCACGATCAACTGGTTCTGCTCGAAAACTCCACCGGAGTTGTACTGGTAGACGTTGGTATTTCCGCCCAACGGCCGGGTGATCGGATTGTCGGGAGGGTAGGTGCCCGGCAGGGGCGCATTGGCATTACGCAGAAAGAGCTGATGTACTCCACGCGAATTGAGATAGGTGACCGAAACCGTCGCATTCTTCGTGACCTGGCGCTCGACGCTGAAGGCCGCCTCCATCGTGTACGGTACATGCAGATTCGATTGCACCTGATAGACCGTCGGCGAGGTCGTTGAAAGCTTGGCCAATTCCGCCGGCGTCGGGATCAGTGGATAGAAATTAGGATTGGCAACGACATACTGCTGCTGCGTGACCCCATTGAAGCGCTCGGATTGCAACAGGTAATTGTAGGAGAAGCGGTCGTAGAAGATGCCATAGCCTCCACGCAGCACCGTCTTCGGTTGCGTCTTGCTGTGTCCGAGTCCCCAGGCCACGCTTACTCGCGGCGCCCAATTGCCCTCATAGGGAATGCCGGTCTGGGTTTCATAGCGTAGTCCGTAGCTCAGCGAAATGTTGGGGCGAATTCTCCACTCATCCTGCGCGTAGAGACCGATGTCAATCATGGAGACATCGGAAAGCGGCTGCCCCGCGACCAGCGAAAACTGGCTGGCTCCGCCGCCCATGGCGCGAATCTGGGCGGACGTCAGACCTTCCTGCAATCCGACCTCGGTAATCTGGTATGCCGTCAACGACGAGAAGTTATAGGACCCGTTGAAGCCGGAGTTCTGCGTGCTGGAAAACAGCGTTCCCCGCAGCCTTCCTCCAAACTTGATGAAGTGCTTGCCATGCGCCATCGATGTAAAGTTCTGCAGCTCGTAATGGTCTTGGTTGCTGACTACCGTACCTTGTGCGCTTCCCCCGCCGGTGAACGCTCCCTGCACAATAAGTTCCGGGTCCGTGCTCAGCGGGAGTTGGTTGTCGCTGTCGCGGATGTATTGGAACCGCGTTTCGTTTACCATAGTCGGACTGAGCACCTGGGTGTCGCTGATCTGGACCGTCTGTTCGGTGCTGTGGGAGTTGTAACCAACCGAAGGTAGCGAGAACTGGCCAATGCCTCCGTTGTCCAAGTTGTTCCGCACGTACTGATATCGGACCGTCAAGGTATTGTTCTTCGAAAGTTGGAAATCGACGCGCGGGCTGATGTTGAGCCGCTGCGCCGGGCTGGGCACCGTGCCGTTGAAGGGAACGACGGTATGGTTCGGGCCCAGCACCTGCGCCACGATGACGCTCACATTGTCGATGTTCCGCTGTTGTGCCGTGATGAAGAACGACGCGTTCTTACCCAGCGGTCCGCTGATGTTTCCGTTGAAGATTTCCGAATAATAACCCGGCGTCTCGGTGACGAACGGATTGAGCGCGTTGAACGCGGAGGAGTTGCCATTCAGCATGAACTGGCCGTGGAACTTGTCCGTACCCGGCTTGGTAAAAATTTCGATTCGCCCATAGCCCAGCTTGTCATACTCCGCGGAGAAGGGATTCTGGTTGATGCGGATTTCGCGGATGGCAGACTTCGGAGGCAGCTGCCCGGCGGTGAATCCATCGACATAAATTTGTCCCCCGTTCGGGCCCGCCGACGGACCGGCGAGCGCTTGCAGCTCCGACGACAACTCATCAGGGTCGTCGGAGAGCGCATCCAGGTCCTTGCCTTTCAGGACCACCGTGCCCGCGCTGTTTTCCGGACTAATATCAACCGTCGGAGTTTCCTCCTGCACTTCCACATTTTCCTTTTCCACAGCGATGGAAAGTGCAAGGTCAAACTCCTGGACCTGTCCCGCCGTAACCGTCACCGCCTCTTCCTGGTCAACCGCGAAACCCTTCGCGGTCGCGGTAACCATGTAATCTCCCGGAGCCAATCCCCTGAATTCATAAGCTCCCTGAAAATTGCTGACTACCGTTACCGACTTTCCGTCCGCAGAGGTCGCTGCGACCGTCGCCTGGGGAATGACCGCTCCGGAGGGATCCGTGATCCGGCCACGCAATGTGCCGGATGTAGTCTGGGCCGACATATCAGCCGTGAGAACCGCGAACAAAAGAACGACGAAGATGACAGACGTGCGCATTGAATATGTTCGTGCTTCTATGAAGTACGAAATTATGGAGTGTCTCCCATCGCACCTGCTGCGGCACCCGTCGACAGATTCCATGGCGAAAGAATGGTACCCGCTTGGCCGGGCACTGCCGTAAAAATGGGCTCAACACCGCTCAACAGAATGATCGCCGTCGAGGGAGAATCGGCACTCCCTTCGGTGGCGACAATCATCAAGGCGTCGCCTTTCTGCAGATCGGCAAGAGAAACCGTGGGCATACGACTCAGCAATTGTTGGAAGTCAGGGGCACCGTCGCCCCGCTGCCCGGGGCCGTTTCCGTTCGAAGGTGCCTCAGCGTTCGCCGCCTTAGGAGTTTCCGCCGCTGCGGCCCCGCTGGAACCGCCAGGAGCGATGCCTTTCAATCGCATGGCAATGCGTTGCGCTATGATGGGCGGCAACTTGTGCAATTGCGAATCGGCCGTTATTTTCAGGGTCACCGGTCGCCTGCTCACCAGATCCAGCACCGTAACTGAGTTGTTGCCTTGATCGGTTGCGACCACCGTGCCCGTAATATTGCGAAAGGCGCCAGAAACAATCTCATCGGCTTTCAGTTCGCTACCGTCCGCACTTCGGGTGCCGCGCGCGCGGAGCTGGTCGCCCGCCTTGATCTGGTCGAATGTACCCAGTTTGGCGTCGTCGAACTTGACCGAATCCGAGGCGTAACGGCGGATAATAGTGTTTTTCGATACGTGAACGACTACGTCTTTCGCAGCCAAAGTTCCTGTCGAGATCTTGATCGTCTCAGTGCCGGCATCTACCGCCTTCACCACGCCTCCAACACCGTGCCTCTGCCACGTCCTCGCGATCTTGCTCCTGCTTCTCGGCGATGTCGGCCTTCTTCATGACAATTGCTGTCGTGGCCAGGACAGACTTGCCATCCCCTTCGGCTGTTCCACCAGCCAAAAGCCGGTCGCCCACCTGCAAATCTTTCACCTGGATTGGAGACGCGCTCTTGAGGTCACTTTCACCGGGAACGCTTCGCACTAAGCGCGTGGACGGCTGGATAATAACGTTGACCTCCGCTCCCGTATCAGTTGTGATCGTAATGCTATTGCCAGTGATGGACTTGATCGTCCCCACTGCCCTCACTCTTGCCTTCGGCGCGGCTGTCCCTTGAGTTCCCTCTTTTTGCGCGGCGACGATGCGCGGGGGAGCAGCAAGCAAAGCAAGGAAGATTGCAACCACGAACACATTCAGCATGGCAATGGCTCTGCGCGTTGGAGCGGGGTTCGACATTGGGGGGCAATACCAACCTAAACACACCGGTGATATCTCGGCTGTTAAGAAAACATAAGTTTTGTAAACCGCTTATGGATAAGCAATTCCGCAATAGCTGTGTCCGGTTTGCATGGGAGTGCGGGCCTTCAGCGGCGGTGTCGCGACCTCGCGTCGGTTCGCCACAACGAATGGAAGCACGTAAAAACCATGCCGCGAATGGGGCGAAAGAGATCAGCCCAGCGCGTTAGCGTCCGCGAGAGTCGTCGCTTTGAGTGGCCGCGGTGGAACGAATTGCGCAAAATCGAGGCCGCTGGCGAGCCCAGCACGCAGCCGTAGTGCTGGCGAAGGGGAAAATAGATCCGAGTCCCTTCAGGGACGGCACGTTCTCCCACAGACTCTTCACCGCTGGGGGTAGAGCGGGAAAAACGCCGAGTCCCGCTGGGGCGGCAAGGCCGCAACTCTACTTCGTGTTCGTGAGTTGTTGCGACAGATAAGCCCCGATGCCCATCTCTTTGATGGAATGTATCTGGGCTTCCAGAAAATCGGCGTGGCTTTCCTCATCCTGGATCATCCGCTCGAACAGGTCTTTGGTTCCAGCATCGCCAGCATCGCGGCAGATCTTTGCTGCCGTGTTGTATTGCGCGCACGGCGTCAGCCTCGTCGGCATAATCGAATTGCAATTGCTGCTCGACGGTGGCGCCCACCTTGGGGGTTAACGGAACATTGATGGCCGGGGTTCCGTCGAGAAAGATGATGCGCTCGATCAATCCTTCGGCATGATGCATTTCCTTAATGGCCCGCGTCTTGGTGATTCCGGCCAGCCGGTGATAGCCCCAACTCTCGCACATTTCCGCTTGCACCATGTACTGCGCAATGGCTGTCAACTCCGCACTGAGGGCGGCATTCAACTGCTCGATTACCTTTTCGTCGCCTCGCATTACACGCTCCTATTCACGCTCAAGGGTCGCCCAATTGTACGGAAAACTCTGCGAGATGCATCACAGCCGCAGGTGACGAGCAGTGCCGCCGCCCTACTGCGACAGCAGGTATTCCGCCTCGCGCTCGATTTGCGAAATCTGGATTGGCTGGATGCCACCCTTTTGCAATGCATTGTTGAGCTCGCGGTACCTTCGTGCTCTTGAGATCCGTCCACTCAGCGATTCGCGCCTTCGCCGCCTCATCGGACTGATGATACAGCTCGATTGCTTGCGACGGCGTCGTCCGGTCACCACCTTCCACCACGCGCAGCGCCGAGGACAGGCCAGTATTCGCAGCTTCCAGTCCCATCGTCGCCTGACTTGGCGGCGAACTTCCCTTCTCGATTTTCGTGATCGCCGCCTGCAACTCTGTCACTTGCTTGAGCAGCGCTGGCTGGTTGCTGCCGAGCTTTTGCTGCGTTTCGTCGAGACGTTTCTTCACCGCGCTGATTTCAGCTACAGCCCTCCGGCTGCGACGTACTTCTCCAAAAATCTCCAACCCGAGACGAAGCTGTTCGTCTAATTGGGCCGCAGTGGCAGAGGACCGGGGATCCATTTCCACCTTCAAGTTTTGCATGAAGGTATCATCGTCAACCGTAAGTTTTATTTGATAGATGCCTGGCGTGATGCGGGGTCCACGGGGAACTCCGTAACCCTCTTCTTCCTCAATCTCTTCAGGACTTCCAGAGTTGCTCCACCGGAGGTCCCAAACAAAGCGGTGCATACCAGCTGTTGTCATCCAGCACCACGGGCTTCGGCAGCCAGCGCGGAGCAATGGGCAGCGGAGGATAGGTTGGTTCCTTAGCGCCGCTGGCGTAGCGACGCACTAACTTTCCCCTCGGATCGTAAATTTCGAGCGTCACCTGTTTCGCGGGCGCCCTCAGGTAGTAGTCGAGCACGGCGCCGTCGGGCGGGTTCTTCGCTGCGGGCTCCTCAGGCGGCAGCGGCGATCCCAGGAAAACATCGTTGTCAATGCGAACCGCCGTGGCCGGTTGGAACAGCCGAACGTTTGCGCCCTGCGGCTGGCTGGCAATCTGCCGCAAGGGCGTGATGTTGTCGAGAATCCAGAACGCTCGACCATGGGTGGCCACGAGCAGGTCGTCTCCGTGAATGGTGATGTCGCGAACGGAAGCGACCGGCAGATTCAATTGCAGCGGCTGCCAGTGATCGCCATCGTCGAATGAAACGTAAATGCCCAGCTCCGTTCCCGCAAACAGCAGGCCCTTCTGTTTTGTGTCTTCACGAATCGCATTAACGAAAGATTGCTCGCCGATCCCAGCTGCGATCGGTTGCCAGCTCTTGCCGTAATCGCGCGTGCGATAAATGTAGGGACTGCGATCGTCGAGCCGATGCCGGTCCACCGCTGCGTACGCCACGGCGGGATCGAAGCGCGACGCCTCGATCATGGCGATCTTGCTCCACTCGCCGACGCCCTTGGGCGTAACGTCTTGCCATGTCTTCCCGCCATCGAGCGTAAGATGGAGCAGACCCGTGTCGCTGCCGGCCCAGATCTGGTCCGCCTTCAAGGGCGAAGGCGCGATGCTGTACACCACCCCGAAGCCGCGTTCCTTCGCGTTCTGCACTGTGACTGGCCCCGTGGGCTTTTCATTTGCCACGTTCGGCGCAGCCCCGGTGAGGTCGGGACTGATCTTCTCCCAGTGCAGACCGCCGTCTGTAGTCTTCATCACATATTGCGTTCCCAGATAGAGCGCGTTCTTCTCTACTGGCGAGAAGACTAGCATCGGCGTCCAGGGGTCACGATACTTGCGCTCGTTGATTTCGCTGCCGAAGTTTTGCGCTGGCCAGGGAGTAATGTCCTGGCTCAACGACGTACGCCGGTCGTAGCGAACCACGCTGCCATAAACGCCGGTGGCGTACAGAATGTTGGGATCGCTCGGATCGGGCGCGAGCCATCCGCTTTCGCCTCCGCCAACCATGTACCAGTCACGAGCGGTGATCAGCCCATGATCGGTTCGGCTCAAGACCGCGGCGCTACCGCTGTCCTGCTGCGCGCCGTAAACGTGATAGGGAAACTCGTTGTCGGTGATCACGTGATAGAACTGCCCGATCGGCTGATTGAACCAGGAGGACCACGTCTTGCCGTCGTTGAGACTGATGGACGTACCCTGGTCGGTACCGAGAATCATTCGCGCAGAATTCTTGGGATCGACCCAGAGCTGGTGATAATCATCCCCTCCCGGCGCGCCGCGCACGATGGAGATGGTCTTGCCGCCATCCTCGGAGCGATAAAGCGCGACGTTCGGAATGTAGATCACGTCCGGATTATTGGGATCAACCGTAATATCGCTGAAGTACCAGGAGCGGCTGGTGAGGCGGCCATCGCTGTTGATTAGTGTCCAAGTGTCACCGCCGTCGTCAGAGCGATACAGCCCCGATTTCTTGCCTGCGTCGAGCGAAGCATAAACGCGCTTGCCGTCCGCAGCGACGGCAACGCCGACGCGGCCCCAGTCTCCATCCGGCAGTCCATGGCCGGTCAGTTGTGTCCAGGTCACTCCGCTGTCGGTCGAGCGATACAGTCCTCCGCCCGGCCCTTGCAGCGGCGCATAGGTGCTCCACGGCGGACGGTGCGCGTTCCATGTGCCCGCGAACAAAATGTTCGGGGCGCCGGTCGCGATCGCCAAATCGGAGACGCCGATGTTCGGCCCTTTGTCGAGCACGCGAGTCCAGGTATTTCCTCCGTCGGTTGACTTGTAAACGCCACGCTCCTCGTTGGGGCCATAGGCGTGGCCGAGCGCTCCGACATAGACGATATCCGCGTTATGAGGATCCACGACGATGCGACTGATCTGGCGGGAATCGCGCAGGCCGATGTTTTTCCAGGTCGCTCCGCCGTCAAGCGATTTGTACACTCCGTCGCCCGACGAGAGATCGGCGCGAATGTCCGATTCGCCGGTGCCCACGTACATGACATTGGGATTCGAAGGCGCCACCGCCAGCGCCCCAATCGAAGCGATCGGTTGACCGTCGAAGATCGGTGTCCAAGTCACCCCGGCATCGGTCGTCTTCCAGATGCCGCCGCCCACTGATCCCAAGTAAAAGGTAGCACCATCACCGGGCACACCTGCAACCGCAATTACGCGTCCTCCGCGGAATGGGCCAATCATTCGCCATTGCAATCCGCCGAAAAGATCGGGAGAAATGGATTGCGCAGCAGTGAGAAGATTCCAGGAGAAAACAAGTGGAAGAAAAAATAGAAACTGATAAAAGCGACGTGCGCGTTGCTTCAAGTCGGAAGTCCTCTACCCCTGCAAAGATGTGTGCGAATAGATTACACTTTCGCGGTGCTTGGAGTGACTCTAAGCGCCGGCAGCTCAAAGGACGTACCTCGGAAGCTAGCCAGTGTATCTTAGAACGAGACTTGGCATCGGCCAGCGGAATGCGCCAGCCGCAAATCCAGCCCGGAGGGCGAAACAGTTTAGCCCAGCACGGAGCCGCAGGCGGAGTGCTGGGTCCTGTGAAACATCGATCCCAGTCCCGTAGGGACGACAGATGTTCTACCGCACCCGTAAGCCACCTCGCTTATGTCCGGATTTACGGGCGCTGGAACGGGCGCTGGAACGTGCGCTCGACAGTGCGCCCTCTTAAGACCAACGAATCATGGTGACTCATTGATGACGCGATATTCGCCGGTAATTTTCCTCCTCCTCCTCCTGGTTTCAGCCCTCAGTCTTGTTGCTCCAGCACAAACTCAACCGATTGACACCGAGCTCTTCAGCGAAATGCATTGGCGAAACGTCGGCCCTTTTCGCGGAGGACGCACTCGCGCAGTTTCGGGTGTGGCCGGCCAGCCAAATGTCTTCTACATCGGCGCGGTGAATGGCGGAGTATGGAAGACCACGGATTTCGGCCGAACGTGGCTGCCTATCTTCGACCACGAACCTACCGGCTCGGTCGGGGCCCTCGAGGTGGCTCCTTCCGACCCCAACATCGTTTACGTCGCCAGCGGTGAGGGCCTCCATCGTCCCGATCTTTCTGTCGGCGACGGGATCTATAAATCCACCGATAGCGGCGCCACGTGGATCCATCTCGGATTGCGCGATGGCCAGCAGATTTCGCAGATCGCAATCGACCCGCACAATCCTGACCGTCTCTTCGTCGCGGTCGCCGGCCATCCTTACGGACCCAACCCGGAACGCGGTATCTATCGCTCGACGGATGGCGGCCGGAGCTTCGAGAAGGTCCTCTACAAGGACGAAAACATTGGCGCTGGCGACGTTAAGATCGATCCTTCTGACCCGACTATCGTCTATGCCACATTGTGGGAGGCGCGTGAGGGACCTTGGGAGAACGGCGAATGGAACGGCATCGGCGGAGGCATCTTCAAGTCCACAGACGGCGGCCAGAGCTGGCATCCCCTCGCCGGAGGCCTGCCCAACGGCATTGTGCAAGCTTATGTTGCGATCGCGCGCAGCGATCCCAAGCAGCTCTTCGCATCGGTCGCGACCAAAGACAAAGTTGACCTCTACCGTTCTGCCGACGGCGGCGACACTTGGACAATCGCAACCACCGACTCGCGTCCCAGGGGCCGCATCGGGGGCGGCGATTTGCCCGTGCCGGCGATAGATCCGAAGAATCCCGATGTCGTCTACATGACAAGCACAGTCACGTGGAAATCCACCGACGGCGGCAAGACCTGGACTGGCTTTCGGGGTGCTCCCGGGGGGGACGACTATCAGAACATCTGGATCAATTCCAACGATTCCAACACCATCATTTTGACCAGCGACCAAGGCGCTATCGTGACTGTCAATGGTGGTGACACCTGGAGCTCCTGGTACAACCAACCGACGGCTCAGCTCTATCACGTAAACGCCGACAATGCGTTTCCCTATCGCCTGTGCAGCGGACAGCAGGAGAGTGGTTCGGTTTGCATTTCCAGCCGCGGCAACGATGGCGAGATTACCTTTCGCGACTGGCATCCGGTGGCGGCGGAGGAGTACGGCTACGTGGTGCCCGACCCTCTTGACCCTGACATCGTCTTCGGCGGCAAGTTGACGCGCTATGACCGGCGCACAACACAAGGGCAGAACGTGATGCCAATCGCGACACCAGGGCCCGACTTCCGCGTAATAAGAACCGAGCCGATTGTGTTCTCACCGCTCGATCCACATCTTCTCTACTTCGCATCGAATACTCTGTGGACCACCCGCGACGGCGGACACAGCTGGCAACAGATCAGTCCTGACCTCACGCGCAAAACCTGGGAAGCGCCGGCAACCGTCGGCGTCTTTCGCAGCCAGCCCTCGGCCCAGCCCAAGCAGCGCGGGGTGATCTATACAGTTGCACCGTCGCCGCTCGACATCAATCGCATCTGGGCGGGCACGGATGACGGCTTGGTCTGGCTGACCATCAATGGCGGTGGCCACTGGAGCGACATCACGTCGCCGCAGTTGTCGGCATGGCAGAAAGTGTCGGTCCTCGAAGCTAGCCACTTCGACGCGCAGACCGCATACGCCGCCATCAACACCCTGCGTCTCGACGATCTACGTCCGCACATCTATCGCACTCGCGACTCGGGCAAGACGTGGACGGAGATTACCCGCGGCATTCCGGAAGACGAAAACGTGAATTCCGTCCGCGAAGATCCCAAGCGCAAGGGCTTACTGTTTGCGGGCACTGAGCGTGCCGTGTACGTCTCTTTCGACGATGGTGACCATTGGCAATCGTTACGCCTGAACATGCCCGCGACATCAGTCCGGGATCTGACCATCAAGGACAACGATCTGGCGGTCGGTACGCACGGCCGCGGCTTCTGGATTCTCGACGACATCACGCCTCTGCGTCAGTTGGACGACAAAATTGTCGCCACTAACGCATTCCTGTTTGCTCCCGAACTGGCTTATCGCGTTCGTTGGGACACCAACTCCGACACGCCTCTGCCACCGGATGAGCCTGCTGGTCAGAATCCTCCGGACGGAGCAATCTTCAACTATTACTTGAAGTCAGCCGCCGCCGGCCCAGTCACGCTTGAAATCCTGGACAGTACGGGAAAGGTGGTTCGGCGATACTCCAGTGCCGATCCGGTTTCCGCGCCCGATTCCGAGCTTCCCATTCCCGCCTATTGGCTGCGGCCACCGCAAAGACTCTCCGGTGCCGGGGGACTACACCGCTTTGTATGGGACCTGCATTACGCGCCCGTACCAGGTATCAAGCCTGAATATCCGATTGCCGCGGTTCCCTGGAACACGGCGCCGGCGCCGACTTCGCCCTGGGTTATGCCGGACGGGTACAGCGCGGTCCTAACCACCGACGGACAGCGTTACACCCAGCCACTGACCATTGTGATAGACCCTCGCGTCAAAGCGTCGCGCGCAGATTTGCAGAAGCAGTTCGAGCTATCGAAGCAAATCTATGACGGTCTATTGGCGCTGCAGCCGGTAGTGGACAAGGCCGCTGCAGCACTGATCAAGTTGCAGTCCATGCGCGAAAAGGCGAGTGGAACGGAGACCGCCAAGATTGACGCCGCCATCCAGGAATTGCAGTCGCTGCAAGGGGCCGGAGAACGCCGCAGACGTGGGCCCCGAACTGAAAGCCTCTCTGGCGTACGCGGATCGCTCTTGGAAATGCTGTCGGTGCTGCAAGACGTGGATGCGGCGCCCACAACGCAAGCCACCCAGGCCGTCCCCAAGCTGAACCAGTCAACGACTTCCCTGCTGCAACAGTGGCAAGAGTTCGTGACCAAACAACTGGCGCCGCTGCAGGTGCAACCCTGATTACTACTCCGCCAGCAGCGCCTTGGTGATTTCGCGCCACTCGTGCTCAAGCGAGCTTGGGGAAGGATTCTTACCGGCGCGATGATACCAGTAGCTCGCGTTCGAGGCGTCCCCCTCCTTGCGATGCAGATAAGCATGGACCCAGGCGGCGCGAGGACTGTCGTCCTGCTGCGCTGATTCGTGGGCGGTCTTCCAATCGCCCTTCGCGTCCCACCACAAGGCCGTGAGTGCGCGATCCAGCGCACGGGGTGGACCGTCACGCTGCAACGATTCGCGAAAGTCATCAAACGTCATGTCTCTATTCACGTTCACATCGTAGAGTATCGCAGATCGCGAAAAGCCGGTTCCCTTTTACAACATCTTGGGATTTCCTGCGCGGCCTCAATGCAAACCCTTGCGCCTGTTCGCCATCCAATCGAAGGTAAGGAATTACAGGAGACTGGAAAATGGCGGATCAAAAATATGTTGTTGACGCACTAGAAGACTTGATTGAAGTTGCCCGCGACGGGCAGAACGGCTACCGTGACGGCGCCGAACATGCAAAAGATCCACAACTGCGCAAGTTCATGGACTCGGTAAGTCTGGCGCGCGCGAAGTTTGCGGGCGACTTGGAAAGCTACGCAGTGCGGCTGGGAAAATCCGATGTCGAGCGGTCCGGAAGTACAAAGGGCGCGATTCACCGTGGCTGGACCGACCTGAAGGCAAATCTGGGCGGCGGTGACGATTCTATTCTGTCGTCCATGGAGACGGGCGACCACTATGCCAGGGAACGCTATGAAAAGTATATCAACGACAATAAACTTCCCGACGATCTTCTCGAGATCATAAGGATCCAGGCACAGACGATTGCCGCAACGCTCGACCGCGTTCGTGCCATGCGGCAGGAGCGCAAAGCGGCGTAAAAACAATCGATCAACGAATTTCGCGAACTACGCGGATGGCGTTGTGTCTATCATCCGCGTGGTTCCGCCGCACCTACAGCTTGTTCAATCCGTCGAGGGCCGCAACCTTGAAGGCCTCCGCCAAGGTAGGGTAGTTAAACACCGTATCGCGAAAATATTCGATGGTTCCTCCAAGTGACAGGACTGCTTGCCCGATGTGAACGATCTCCGTGGCGCGATCGCCGATGATGTGAACGCCCAACAGCTTCAGGCTTGTGGGATCGAAGATGAGTTTCAGAAATCCCTGGTCGTCCCCTAGCATTTGCCCTTTGGCCAACTCCGCGTAGCGGGCGATGCCAGTTTCGTAAGGGACCCGATTGCGCGTCAGTTCCTCTTCTGTCGCCCCGACCATGGAGATTTCTGGAATAGTGTAGACACCATAGGGAATCAGGTTGGGCGCGACGTGACCCGAGATGCCGAAGATGTGGCAACTGGCTAGTCTCCCCTGCTCCATCGACGTACTGGCCAATGCCGGGAACCCAATGACATCGCCAGCCGCGTAGATGTGCGGAATCGCGGTCCTAAAGTTGTCGTCCACAGTTAACTTGCCGCGATCGCCGGGCGCAAGACCGATAGCTTCCAGATTGAGCTGGTCGCTGTTGGCTTGCCGTCCCACGGAATACAGGAGAGCTGCTCCGTGGACCGTCTTGCCGCTCTCCAGATTGGCAAAGACGCGATCCCGCTCTTGGTTGTAGCCCACCGCAACGACTTTTTCGCCTAAACGAAATACGGTCCCGAGCTGCCGCAATTGGAAGCACAGGCTCTCAACAATTTCGCGGTCGGCAAAATCGAGAATGGTGGGCCTTTGATCCAGCAGTGTCACCTTGACGCCCAATGCCGCGAACATGGAAGCGTACTCCAGTCCGATGATTCCCGCTCCGACCACGATCAACTCACGCGGCAAGTCTTGCAGCTCATGTACTTGGTCGGAGTCGAAGATGCGCTTGCCGTCAATCGGAATATCGGCGTCATGCGCTGGCCGGGTACCACAGGCAATGACGAAATTGTCTCCGCGCAACATGGTGAAACCGTCATCGCTGGCGACCTCCATGGTATGCGCATCGATGAAACGCGCATTGCCCTCGAAAACGGTTACGCGGTTGCGGCGCAGTTGCGACTTGATGACCTCGATCTCGCGCGCCATGACGGCGTCGGCACGGAATATGAGGTCCTGCATGCAGATGTTTTCCTTCAGCGCGTAGCCACGGCCATAGAAGGTGCGCTGCCGAAGACCGCTGAGATACAGGATGGCTTCGCGAAACGTCTTGCTGGGAATGGTCCCGGTGTGCACGCACACCCCGCCGATAGTGCGCTTGCGTTCGATGACAGCGACTTTCTTGCGCAGCTTGGCGGCGCAGATCGCAGCTTTCTGTCCGGCCGGACCGCTGCCGACCACGATCAAGTCATAGGAATTGTTGCTGCTGGGTTCAATCGAGGGCAACGCAGTGTCTCCTTACCTCAGCGGCTAAGCCTCGCTATTTTTGCACTCTCGGTATGCACGCCTGAAAGGCGTGCTCCACCCAATGGGGGATACGCTAACTCTGGAATCGATCTAGTTGATGGCTTGAGTTCGCAAGAGGCGCCATGAAGCTATCACCAATCCTAACCTCACGAAAGGGTAAAGCAAGGTGGCCGCAAGGAATTTATCGCGCGTTAACGTTGCGGAGCCCGCTTTGAAGGGGCACGGCTTCAGCCGTGCCGTATGTGTATTTTGGAGAGTTGGGCTTCAGCCCCTGAGGGAAGTCGCACCTCGATTCAACACCGAGGTCCCTCAGTGGCTAAAGCCAGCATAATGACGGCATCTTAGACACGGCTGAAGCCGTGCCCCTTCAAAGCCTGAGAACCTCACGACTAATCATGGTGGACACCCGCGCTACCATTCCACCATCCATCAGGGTACAAGCGGAAACATTATTTATGCGTTCGTCGCCGGCGCCTTCTCTCTCACCGTCAGCGACTTCACAATCACGTACAGCACGGGGATGAAGAACAGGTTCAGCACCGTGGAAACGATCATGCCGCCAAAGACCGTGGTACCTACCGAGTGCCGGCTTTGCGCGCCGGCGCCGGTGGCAAAAACCAGCGGCAGCACACCCAGAATGAAGGCGAACGACGTCATCAGAATCGGCCGCAAACGGATTCGCGCCGCCCCCACGGCGGCTTCGTGAATTGACAGCCCCTTGTCCCGCAACTGTTCGGCAAATTCAACGATAAGAATGGCATTCTTGCTGGAGAGGCCAATCAGCATCACCAGTCCGATCTGGCAATACACATCGTTCAACTGTCCGCGCAGCGACTGTGCAATCAAGCGCTCCCAGCATGGCCATCGGCACGCTGAGCAGAATGATGAACGGCAACACAAAGCTTTCGTATTGCGCCGACAGAGTCAGATAAACCAGCAACAAGCCCAACCCGAACAACAAAGCCGATTGGCCGCCCGACTTAATCTCTTCCAGCGAGAGACCTGACCATGAATAGTTGAACCCAAGGGGCAAGTTTTTCTTGGCCACCGCGTCCATGGCCGCGATCGCCTGGCCTGAGCTATAGCCGGGAGCGGCAGCGCCATCAATCTCCGCCGAGCGGAAAAGGTTGTAGTGCGTAATCACTTGCGGGGCGGTACCCTCCGTGATGTTCACCACGTTGTCGAGCGGAATCATCGCCCCACTATCGGAGCGTACGTACAGGTTGCGAATATCGCGCGGCGCACGCCGGAATGGCTGGTCCGCCTGCACGTACACGCGATAGGTGCGATCGTTGAAATCGAAATCGTTCACGTAGGCCGATCCCATGTACACCTGCAGCGCGTCGCTGATTTGCTGAATTGGGATCTGCAAACTGCGCGCCTTCTCCCGGTCAATCTTGACCACGAATTGGGGGTCATTGGCGGTGAAGGGACTGAACAGGCCGCTCAAGTCCCTCCTCGAATTTCCCTCCTGAACCAGCTTCTGGGCCACGGTGTACAACTGCTGCACCGTGTTCCCGCCTTCGTCCTGGACTTCGAAGGTGAAGCCCCCAAGGCTGCTCACGCCAGAAATTGCTGGCGGCAGGAACGGGAAAGCTTGTACGTCGCTGAGTTGCGACAGCGGCCCGCGTAGCCGGTTCACGATGGCCGCGGCCGAGTGCTGTTCCCCTTTTCGTTTGTTTATTGAGGCAAGGTTGAGAAACACCATCGCCTTGTTGGGACCGTTGCCGGTAAAGCTGAATCCCACCACGGTAAATGCTCCGACAATGTCCTTGTCGCGGCTGGTGATGGCTTCGATCGCGCGCATGGCATTGGCGGTGTACTCCACCGAGGCGCCCTGCGGCGCCTGCACCGTGATCATGAACCATCCTTGGTCCTCGTCGGGCACAAACCCGGTTGGCACGGTTTTGTACACAACATAAGTCGCCGCCAGTCCGGCAAAAAATATAGCAAGGATCAGGTAACGCAGCCGCAGAGCCTTCTTGGCGGACACGACATAATAAGCCGTGGTGCGATGGATGAGGTGTTCTACCCCGCGGAAGAATACATTCTTGCGTTTCCCGCTCTCGCCCCGGAGCAGCAAGGCGGAGAGGGAGGGCGTGAAAGTCAACGAATTGAAGGCCGAGATCGCAATAGCAAAAGCGATGGTGAGTGCAAACTGCTTGTAGAGCAACCCCGTCGTGCCGGGGAAAAACGCTACCGGAACGAACACTGAAACCAGCACCAGGGAGGTGGCAACCACCGCGCCGGTCACTTCACTCATGGCTACGGAGGCGGCGACGTGCGAGTCTGTGTGCTCGTCGCTCATGTGGCGCTGGATGTTCTCGATGACGACGATCGCATCGTCCACCACGAGGCCTGTTGCCAGTACGATTCCAAACAGCGTCAGGGTGTTGATGGAGAACCCGGCAAGTTTGATGAAGGCAAACGCTCCCACCAGCGATACTGGAATCGCCACCGCCGGAATCAGTGTGCTGCGCCATTCCTGCAGAAAGATCAACATCACCAACATGACGAAGAAGATTGCTTCCAGCAGTGTCTTCAGTACTTCGCGTATGGAGTCGCCCACAAACGTCGTGGTGTCGAATGCAATTTGGTACTGCAGTCCGGGCGGAAAGCGCTTCGACAGTCTGTCCAATTCGGTGCGGCAAGCCTTGTCGACATCGAGAGCATTAGCGGTGGGGAGCTGAGTGATGCCAATACCGACCCCGTCGTAGCCATTGAAGCGCAGTTTAGCGCTGTAATCCTCCGCGCCCAGCTCCGCGCGGCCTACGTCGATCACTCGAACCAGCGAACCGTTGCTGCCCGGCTTCAGGATGATGTTGTTGAACTGTTGCGGATCGGTGAGACGTCCCAGCGTACGCACACTGATCTGAAACATCTGGTTCGGCGATGAAGGTTCAGCCCCCACCTGGCCGGAGGCGATCTCAACGTTTTGTTGCGACAATGACGAAACCACATCCGAAGCGGTCAGCCCCCGGGCCGCGAGCCGCGCCGGATCGAGCCACAAGCGCATCGCGTACTTGCGTTCTCCGAAGATCTGCACATCGGCAACCCCGTGGACGCGTTTTAGGGCATCCTTCACATAAATGTCGATGTAATTGCTGATGAACTCATTGTCGTAGCGGTTGTCGAGGCTGTAGAAACCCGCGGCCATGATGAACGAGGTCGAAACCTTGTTCACGGTGACCCCGGTGGTCTTGACCTCGTTAGGCAGACGCCCGAGGACACCCGAAACCCGGTTCTGCACGTCCACCGCGGCGATGTCCAGCGGCCGGGTCAGCTCGAAGACGATATTGATCGAGCTGCTGCCGTCGTTTCCGCTGGTGGAGGTCATGTAGCGCATGCCTTCCACGCCATTGATGGCCTGCTCCAGCAAGATGGTGACCGAAGACTCTACGGCTTGCGAGTTAGCGCCAGTGTAAAACGCATTGACTGAGATCTGCGGCGGCGCTAGTTCGGGAAATTGCGCGATCGGAAGGAATGGAATGCACACCGCCCCCGCGATAACGATGAACAGCGATGTTACGGTCGAAAATACCGGACGTTTGATGAAGAAAGTCAGCAAACAAGCGAAAGCCTCGTTTAGTTAGGCTGGCGAGCTATGGTTCGATTCTGATCGGAGCGCCTTCGGTGAGATTCTGGCCGCCGGAGGTAATCACCCGGTCTCCCGCCTTCAATCCACTCAGCACCGTGTAGTCGTTCCCAGTTATCCCGCCGAGCTGCAGCGGCCGCTGGCGGGCCACCGTTTTACCTTCCTGCTGCTCGCCCACAAAGGCGAAGAATTGCCCGCTGACACGCGAGACCGCGACCACCGGCACGGTGATACCGGAATGCGTGCTCCAGCCAATCCGGGCGCGGACCAACTGCATGGAACGGAGCACATCGGCGGCCTGGTCAGCGGGGGCCTTCACCAGCAAAGACTGCGTGTTAGGGTCAATCTGAGGGGAGATGAAGTAGATCTGAGTGCGCAGCAAAACATTTCCAGCATTGTCGAGCAATTCCACGGGAGCGCCCATCTTCACTTCGTGGGCGCGCTCGGACGGCACGCGTGAGGTACACCTCCAACCCGCTGCGCTCGTCAATCGTGGTCAGAACGGTGGTATTGGTCACGCGGTCGCCCACGTGTACTGGAATGTCGCCCACTTGCCCGTCGGTGACAGCGAACACGCTGTAATACCTCAGTTGCACCTTCTGCTGCGTGATCTGTGCGTCCATGGCCTTTACGTCGGCCAGCGCAGAATCGTAGGTCGATTGCGCCTGCTGCATGTCTTGTTGGCTGACTACTCCGGACTTGGACAGGGCCACGGCCCGTTCTAATTGCAGTTTGGCCCACTGCAGCGCGGCTTCTTTGGAGGCTCGCTGCGAGTCATAATTCGAGACGGTCGCCTGCTGCCGACGTGGATCGATCTCCATCAACGTGTCACCCTTTTTCACGAACTGGCCGGAATGCACGTGGATGTCAAAAATCCAGCCTTCCACGTCCGACATGATGGTGGCGGAGTGTCGCGACTTGATAGTGGCAACGTATTCCGAGGTGTCGGTGATCTCGTGCGGTTCGACCGTCTGCACCTTGACAGGCATCGCCGGAGGGCCCTGCGGGGCATCTGCTTTGCTGCGGTCACAACCAGCGAGTAACAGCATGACCGCGATAACGCCCACCACGGGGAAGGTCGATCCCAATCCAAGGCCAACTTTCGACCGTTCACTTCGACAGATCATAGATATCCCGATCCATTTCCAATTAACAATCCTGGCATTTAAAAAGGAATGACGGCTTTGTTTGATCTTAGATTCTAACCTGAGACGGTTGATTTCTCGCGTGCCGCCTTCGGAAATGATATTGGTGGGCTTCCCGCCGGGATAAACGGCAGTCCCAAATCTCATGCCGCAACTTTTGGGAGTTCTACTGGCCGGGCATTGTCAAGGGCACAACCTGAGGTGCGTCCTCTCACAACGCATGTGATAACTCAGGTTCTGATAGTAGATCAGCTTCGAAATTACCGTAATCCACTAAAGGGCACGGGTAGAGCGGCGCTTCAGCTGGATTATTCATGAGGACCTCGCGGCTTTGAAGGGGCACGGCTGAAGCGTGTCCCTTCAAAGCTAGTCAGCTCAGTCGCCGAAACACGTGAATCATTCTGGTTCAACCCCGGGTTGCAGCCAATCTTTTGGCAACGACCTGGCGGCATACTTAATGCTTCAGCTGCCTTAAGCAGCGCTTGCCGCTATTCTGCGGAAAGCCATGGAGATCATTAGTCGCGTGACGCCCGACATGAAGATGCTGATACCGAACAATGTTCCCACAACCCACTCGGCATTCAGCGGCCAATGGGCCCAGATCAAGACACCCAAAAGAATTGTCACGATGGCATCCGCCAGGATCCAGCCCCAGCCCGGTAGTGGGCGCATGTGAAACGCCAGCACCAGCGCCACAACGCCATATACCAGCAGGAAGCAAGCGAGCAGCAACGTGAGTGCCAGCAAACCTCCCGCGGGATGCATGAGCAAGTAAATGCCAGCGACGATGTAGATCAAACCGAGAATGGCTTCCAGAATCGCCCGGCCGCCGCTGTGCGTACGGAAAGCATAGATCAGTTGCGCAGCCCCATTGAAGATGGCTGCCCAGCCCACCACCAGAACGATCAGAAGGCCAAATTCCCAGGGAGCCAGGATTGCGATGATGCCTAGAATGATCATCAGCACGCCCAGCGCGACGGACCACCCAGAAGCTCGCTTCACGGCGTCAACAATTGCTTCAGCCATAATTCCTCCATGAGCGCAGGCAGCGAACTGCCTCGCGTGAGAGATGCGGTCTAAGGTTCAAGTTTCTAGAAGGTATCGCATAAAGCGGTTTGTGTCAGCGTTCGGCTTCAGCCGTGCCGCAATAGCCTGTTACAGGCTGGGCTTTATTGGGAGCGGATCACTAGCGTCCCGACCGGCTCTGATAATGACAAATTCGCAGGGCCTCGCTGAACCCGGAACTAGAAACTTGAAACTGAACTTCGAACCGCACCAATTGTGCCCATGCCGCCGCGAATATTCAACGGTTTAATGCCGGATCGACCGTTTCCACTTTGTCGAAAAGGCGCATGTCCACCGCGACCTTACCCCTACCTGCGCCATCGGCAAACTTCTGCGCCGCATCCAGCATGAAGGCATTGGCGAAGCGGGCGCCACAGATGATCTCATCGGGCGTATAGGACGTGCGCGTCTGAACGATAGTCGAGAATATCTCGTCGAAACCACTGAGCAGCACCAGGAACTCTGATTGCGAACTGCGCATCGACTCCTTCGTCTCCCCATGCAGGGGACTGGTTTCGTCGATCGGGTGCACCACCGTCCAAGTGAGGGGAAGAAATACAACTTTCTCGCGCTCCAGTGGCAATGGGTAGTACTGGCGGGTACGCACACCATTTACCTCCTCGAACCGGCTGAGCAGCACGATAGCCGAAACCTGGATCAACTCACTGGAACGCGCATTGGCCACCCGAAACTCGAACGCGGTAATGTCACGGTAAGGCGCAATGACGGCATGACGGCTGAACAAGACCTTGGCCGTGGGCCGCGAAAGACGGGCAAATAAAAGTCCGGTCACGATCGCGAACCCGGCCAAGCCGGTCAGTGCCTCTATGGTGACGATCACATTTGCCGCCACGCCCGTGGGCACGATATTCCCGTAGCCGATGGTGGAGAGCGTCTCCACGCTGAAAAAGAACGCGCGCAAGAACGCATTGTTCTCGATACCGGGAGTGGTACTGGCCAGGGCCGCGGGACCGCAAGCCACATAAGCCAGCGCAAACGCGGTGTTCGCCAAGACATACCAGCCAATGCCAACCAACGAAAATTGCCACCAAGGCATGGTCAGCAGGGCGTGATAGAGGCTGAAGGACGACCACAAGTGCAATCCACGGCGCTCTACATTAAAACTGCCGTCGCGATTCAGCAGGCGCTGATGGCTCTCCCGTGAAACCACGGAGCCAAAGCCCAGGTCTCGCAGGTCCTGCTCGCTCAAGGATTGTGTCCGGGTCGCCATGCAAGTTCGATGCGCAACCCTTCGCATCGTTGCAGAAGTATATCGGCGTCGCCGCGGTATTGGCTGGTTTCCGCAACTGCGCTTTGATATCTTCGTTGGCATGGCGATGTCCCCCAGTATCTGCGGAGTGGTCCTGGCGGCCGGTTTTTCCACGCGCATGGGCCGTGACAAAGCGCTTCTCCCGTGGCCACCTGTGGCCGAAGGAACGCCCGGTTGCCAACACTTTTCTCGGAGCTACCATCGATCTTCTGCAGCCCATGACCGATCTGGTTATCGTAGTTGCAGGCAAGAACGCAGCCTCCATCGGACCCGTCACCTACGCGCACGGGGCGTTTCTCGTGGTGAATCCCACCCCCGAGCTGGGGCAGTTCAGTTCGCTCAGGGTGGGCGTGCGGGAGGTGCTAAATCACGGGCGCGATGCCGCTTTTCTGGCGCTCACCGATCGCCCGCCGGTGTTGCCCATCACGCTGCAAAAACTCCACGACGCTTTTCTGAACGCCGATCCGGAGATATGGGCCGTGGTGCCTCGAAGTCCGGCGTGGCTCGGAACCGGTGCACGGGCATCCTATCCTGATCGGCCGCGAGATGATCGAGGCATTCCTGCGCGCTCCGCTGGACGCCACCGCCCGCGATCTGGAGCACCAACATCAACCGCACATTCAGTACCTGCCGGTAGAAGACGCGCGAGCAATCGCCAACATTGACACGCCAGGGGATTACGAACGCCTCTCCCAAACCGACATGATCTCCTCGGAGAAACAGTTTTGAACGGGACAGAATGCCGCAGCGCCGCGCTGCAGTTTATCGAGTCCGTGCTGGTCCTCAGGCCGGCCATCGCCGTTTTCGACTGCGACGGTACATTGTGGAGCGGAGATGCTGGCGCCGACTTCTTCTACTGGGAGATCGAGCGTGGCATTGTGAGCCGCGAGGTTGCCGAGTGGGCGCGAGCGCGCTACAAGCAGTACAAAGCGGGAAGAGTCAGCGAGGAACGAATGTGCGGGGAGATGGTCACCATGAACCATGGTGTGTCTAGCAAACTGTTGCGCCGCGCAGCCAGAGAGTTTTTCTCCGAGGTCATTAGCCAGCGGGTCTTTCCGGAGATGCAGGAATTGACCCGCCGCCTGGCGGCGCAGGACTGCGATCTCTGGGCGGTTTCCTCAACCAATAGCTGGCTGGTGGAATATGGCGCCCGGCAATTTGGCATCCCGCGCCAGCACGTGCTGGCGGCCTGCGTTGAGGTGGATGGTGGATTCGCCAGCGATCGCCTGATTCGCGTTCCCACCGACGACCTGAAAGCCGTGGCCATTCGCAGTCTCATTGGCCGGCCAATTGATGTGGCTTTGGGCAACTCGATACACGATCAATCCATGCTGGAGATGGCCAAGCACGCCGTCTGCGTCAACCCTAACCCCGATCTGGAGCAGACTGCGCGAAAGCGCGGATGGCCTGTCTATTGGCCTGCAGGAACCAAACGTGAGTTGACAGCGGACCCACAAACCTAGAACCTATCGCCTATCTCATAAATCGGTTTGTGTCAGGGCACGGCCTTACAGGCTGCGAGAAACCCGGTTAACGCACGGTTTGTATCCGGCACAACTTCAGATACTGCGGAAAAAGCCGGTCCGAGGTTGCTTTGAACCGGCGCACCTGTAGGTGCGCCGTCGCAAGTCCTTTATTTTTTTCACCGCGAAGCGGGATTCAGCCCGCGAGGGATCTGCTTTCCCGACTTTTTCGCCGGCCTCTTCAGCCGACTTTTTCCGCCGCCTGCCTGCGCTATTTGTGCGGCGAAAAGTTATACAGGTTGTTCTCCAGCTCTTCCTCCGGAACCGCAAATAGATCGATCCAGCCCTCCAGCGGCAACGAGTCCACGGGCAGGTGATCGCGCCAGATGGCGAAACGCAAACGAATACGGCTTCCCTGCTGAGCGCGCAGCAACTCGAGGGGAACGCGAAATTCGAAAATCTCGCCCAGCGCAACCTCGACCTCATTGGTGTCGCAATTGCCGTTGCCGGAAGAGAAGCTCGCAAGCTTTCGGCGTTCTTCTCCGTTACTCAAGACCCACTTTTGCAATGCCTGCCCCTGTGCATCCACGGCTAGCCGGTAGGATTCCATCGCCGCCTTGCGGTCATGCCAGTCACGATGAACCTCGAAGCTCACCGCCAGACGATAGACCCCTTCCGGCACCCCATGCTGAAAATCCAGGCGGCCGGACACCGAATCCGCGTCCAGTCCAGCGAAAACCGCGTCCAGTAGAAACTGTCTGCCGTGCATGGCGCTGCTGCGTTGGTCCGAAGTGTAGTTGGCCGCGCCCATCCATTCGAAGTATCCGCTGACCAAACCGTCCACGCGGGCGCGCACATAAGCCGTTTGCGGGATATAGCTGGGGCGTATGACTCCGGTGATGAGCGGTGTATTCAACTCTTCTGGCGGAATTCCTTCCAGAGCGTGATACACGTTAGAGAGATGTTTGCGGTACAGTTCATCGAAGTCGCGATCGTTCGCCGAGTGATGTTCCGGACCATACCACCAGTTCCAATCGCTGCCCTCGGCGATGAGTAACTCTTCCCACGCCAGCTTGCGCTGCGCATCAGAAACTCGTTGCGCGTGACGGTCGTAATAGGCGCGGGCCTCCGAGAGCAAGTCCCAGGCCCGGTTATCTTCCGGAGAGCCAATCCAAATGTTGAAGTTGGCATCGATCCATGAACCGGGAACCAAGCGCGGCAGGTGCCCGAAGTTGTCGGGCTTGTGCCGGGCAATAGCCTCGCCGATCGTGACCGGTTCTATTTGCGGATCACTCTGCACGGCATCGTAGAAGCGGCGCAGAAACTCGCGGCCCGATTTGGGGTAGTACTCCCACGCGTTTTCGCCGTCGAGGATGATCGAAACCACCGCGTCTTTGCCCCGATCGAGGACCGGCCGCGCAGAGTTCCTGATGTTCTGGACCAAGTGATCAGCCGCTTCTTGAGCGGGCATTCCCGAGTACACGAACCCGATTAGATCGGAGAGGCGATGGTCGCGAAAAACCATATGCATCCGCGTGTCGCCCTTCTCATAACGGTGAATGGTGTATAAGCGCTGGGCACCGTCTGCATGGAGATAGCTGCCGGCTTCTCGCGCAAAATTGAAATCCAGCGACCTCCCTAGTACGCCTTCGTCAGTCGCCATCCATTCGATTCCCTCCCTGGCGGCAAGCATCACGGCCTCTTCCGAGACACTGCCCTCCGAAGGCCAGAGTCCCTTGGGACGAACCCCGAACAGCGCTTCATGAGAATCGAGTCCTCGTTCGATCTGGAGACTGGCGTCTTCCGGACGACGGAAATGCCTGGTTGGCAGACTGAGCCCGGGGCTGGATTGTTCGCCCACGTTGCTGTCGCATAACAGTGGCAGGATCGGGTGATAGTACGGTGTGGCCGAAAGCTCGATTGATCCGCGCTTGGCTGCCTCGGCATAACCGGGCAGCACCTTGGCCAGAATTTCGCGCTGCCTGGCCATCACCAACTGCTGCTCGTCGCGGTTGAAGTCTTCGCCCTTTTGGATCAAGCCGGCGACATCGGGTTCGTCTAGGAAGTACTCATCGAACCAGGCGAGCTGCGACAGGACCTGGAGGTCAGCATAGTCGCGCGTGACGAAGTACGCCTCCGCTCCTTCGGGGCGATCACAGGTTGCACGATAGCGCTCCCACAACTCGCGATAGCGCGGATAGCGCCCAATCATGTTGACTGGGTTCGCCTGGAATAGATATTGCAACGCAAATCGCCGCTCGGATGAGGTGAGATCGCCCGCGGCCTTGGACACCAGATCAAGAAACGGGTCGTGTGCCTGGCCTGAGACATAATCTTGAATCTGGGCCACTAGCGACGGCACGAGATTGAAGTTCTGATGGACCTGCGGGAACTCGTCCAGCAGTTTCACCATCCCGCAATAGTCCTTGAGAGCGTGCAGTCGGACCCAGGGAAGGCGATACTCACCCGTGACCATGTCTTTGTAAAAGGGCTGGTGCATGTGCCACAGGAGCACCAACCGGATCTTCGGAGAACCGTTTTGACTCATTGGGGAGTTTTAGCCGACCCAGTGTATCAGGGCAGTGGCCGGCATGTAATCCGGGAACCCCCTACTCAGCTGCACAGACAAGAATCTCAATGACAATTCCAAACCACGGCCTCGCTGTCCCCTGAGGCCGCTCTTCCGCTAAACTAGACCTTTGTGCGTATCCTGACCCGCTACATCTTGAAGGAAGTGACCTCGCACGCCTTACTGGGCGTCGCGTTATTCACCTTCATTATCTTCATGCGGGACCTGGGACGGCTGTTGGAACTGATCGTCCGCAACAGCGCTCCCCTGCCCAGTGTTGCGGAGATTTTTTTCTACACCCTGCCGACCACGTTCACCCTGACATTGCCCATGGGCGTGCTCGTGGGCATCCTGGTGGGACTCAGCCGGCTGGCCGCCGACAGCGAAGTCACCGCCATTCGCGCCAGCGGAATGGGCGTGGGAATGTTCGTCCGCGCCATTTCGATTTTTGCCATCGGCGCCTGGATGCTGGGCATGTTCAATACCATCTACGTGGCCCCCCGGTCGGCAGCGGCACTGCATCGCTTACAGGAGAATTTGAAATCGTCGCAGGCATCGTTCGAAATTCAGCCACACGTTTTCTATGAAGACTTCAAGAACATTGTTCTTTACGTGCAGGATGCGGTTCCCTCCGGCGGCCGCTCGTTGTGGCGCGGCATCTTCCTGGCTGATATCAGCGATCCGTCCTCTCCCAAGGTGACGCTGGCCAAACGCGGCGCTCTGCTGAGCGACTCCCCGGATGAGGTACGCCTGCATTTGGAGGACGGCACCCAGCAGGAGATCGTGCCCAAGGCCAAAGACCAGTACTCCATCACCACATTTGACAGCACCGAGATCCCCATCCGACTGCCCAGCAACGCGGAGCATTTGCACGATCTGCTTCCAGTCCCTGAATTGGGCCTCCACGACCTGTTGCGCAATGCGGCGCGCGAACGCCGTGCCGCCGCGCCGCTGGAAAACATCGATCCCGGAACCTGGAACTACGACCTCAGCAAAGCGCGTTACTACGAGATTGAATTCCAGCGCAGATTTGCCCTCCCGGGCGCTTGCCTGGTGCTGGCAATGGTCGGCATACCACTGGGACTATCCGCCCGAAAGGGTGGGAAAAGTACCGGCTTCGTGATCACCATTTTGCTGGTGTTCGTGTATTACTTTTTCTCGCTGACCGGCGTCTCTATGGCGCGTCAAGGCAAGATGCCGGCATGGGAAGGCGTGTGGATGGCTAACGCCTTCTTCTTCCTCTGTGGTCTGGTTCTGCTATGGCGGGTGGATCGGATGCCGATTGAGCTGGGCAGCGTGAGCGCGGTCTGGAAAACGATGCGCGATAGGGTCCAGGAATTTGCCATGCGCCGACGCTACGCTCGCGCTCGCTCCGGCGCCCGGGCTTTCCACGATTCGGTGCCTCACCGAAAACGTTTCAGCGCACGATTCCCGCTCATCCTTGACGACATGATCCTGCGCGACTTCGCCTTGTATCTGGTCATGGTCCTGGCAACATTCCTGATTCTGGCCCTGGTCTTCACCTTCTTCGAGTTGTTGACCGACATTGTCCGCAACAAAGTGCCGGTGATCATGCTGGCGGAGTATTTGCTGAACCTGAGCCCATCTCTGCTTTACCTGATGGCGCCTGTCGCAGTCCTGCTGGCCGTCCTCATCACCTTCGGACTCTTGGAGAAATCCAGCGAGCTGACCGCGATGAAGGCCACCGGCATCAGTATCTATCGCGCGGCGCTGCCGGTGATTGTCGTGTGTGCTATCTTCGCCGCGGCTATGTTCGTCTTCGATCAGCTTTACATCCCGCATACCAACAAGGAACAGGAAATCCTGCGTAACCAGATCAAGGGTAGACCGCCGCAGACCTATCTGCAGGCTGACCGCAAGTGGATCTTTGGACAGAACAACGACATCTTCTACTACCAGGTCTTCGATCCCGACACCAACCAGCTCGGAGGAGTCTCCATCTTCGAGTTTGACCCGAACTCCTTCCAGTTGACCCGCCGCATCTACGCTACGCATGCTCATTGGGAAGACGGTTTGAATAAGTGGGTCTTTGAGCAAGGTTGGATACGCACGCTGTCGGGCACTTCCATCCAGGATTACCGGACCTTCGATGTTGCCACCTTTAATGAACTGCGCGAGGACCCGAGCTACTTCAAAAAGGAAGTCAAGCAGTCATCGGAGATGAATTACGAAGAGCTGCAGCGCTACATAAGCGACCTGCAGCAGAGTGGCTTTGACACCGTACGCCTGAAAGTTCAGTTGGAGAAGAAACTCGCCTTCCCCTTGATCACCCTGGTAATGGCAGTACTGGCAGTTCCTTTCGCAGCTTCCGGCCGCAAGGGCGGAGCATTGGGTGGGGTAGTGATTGCAGTGGGCATCGCGGTGGTGTACTGGGTAACCGCGGGATTGTTCGAGGCCATGGGCAACGCGAATCAACTGCCTGCCATGCTGGCGGCCTGGGCGCCCGACTTTATTTTTGCCCTTGCCGGAGGCTACTTTCTGTTGCGGGTGCCAACCTAGCGGCTGGCTCTCTGAAGCGGACGCCCTAATCAGGGGTGCCCCGTTCTAGGGAAGCTCTGATTAAGCGTTGGCTTTGAAGGGGACGGCCTTCAGGCCGTCCGTAATACCTGCTATAAAGACTGGGCTTTAGCCCTGGGGACTCCAACTGGCTTAATCAGACATTCCCCAGCCCTCTTTTGGCTAGGGCGGGACAATCGTGCTCATGTCGTTGTCATTACGCGCAGCGAGGAATCTGCTGGTTGTTAGTGGCCGGAACCACGACTGGGAAAAAACAGCAGGTCCCTCACGGCCAGGGCCGTTCGTGATGACATCTCGATAAAGCTTAGAGCTAAACTCCAGCGACCAACATCTAATTTCTGTCGCCTCATGTTCAAGAACCTAAGCCCGCTGTTCCCCTATCTACGCAAGTATCGGGTGACTTTCTGGATCGGCGCCCTGTGCGTGCTTTGCAACAACGGAGTTTGGATTCTCTTCCCGCTGGTCATTCGCCGTGCCATCGATGACCTCAACCTCGGCGTCACACGCCACAAGTTATTCACCTATTCGGCGCTTCTGCTGGCAGTGGCGGCAACTAAAGCCATTTTTCAGTTCCTCACCCGCTGGATCCTGATTGGGGTGTCGCGCGAAATTGAATTTGACCTGCGCAACGATCTGTTCACACATCTGGAGCGGCTGTCTTATAGTTTCTATCAACGTACTCGCACCGGCGACATCATGGCCCGGGCGACCAATGACCTCAACGCAGTGCGCATGCTGGCGGGCCCCGGCATCATGTATACCGCCAACACCGTGGTCTTCACCGCGGGCGCGCTGGTGTTCATGCTGAGTATCAGCCCACGGCTCACCCTGTTCGCCTTTCTGCCGTTGCCTATTGTCAGCATCGTGGTCCAGTACTTCGGGCGCAAGATTCACGAACGCTTCGAGCGCATCCAGGCGATGTTCTCCGACATTTCGGCCAGGGCGCAGGAAAACTTTTCCGGAGCACGGCTCATCCGCGCGTACGTGCAAGAGCAGGCTGAGATTGAGACCTTCGAGCGCGACAACACCGAATACATCGCGCGCAGCCTCAAGCTGGTTCGCCTGATGGGCATGCTGTGGCCAACGCTGGAAACATTGCTCGGCATCGCCATTGTGATCGTGCTGTGGGTCGGTGGCCGCGAAGTGCTGCTGCACCGCATTACGCTGGGCAGCTTCGTGGCTTTCAATACCTACATGGTGCAACTAACCTGGCCGATTATTTCGTTGGGCTGGGTCATCAATATTTTCCAGCGCGGCACCGCGTCCATGGGCCGCATTCAGAACGTTTTGTCTGAGACGCCCGAGATCACCGACGCCGCGGTTCCGGCAATCGGTGCTCCTGCCGGGATTCGTGGTGAGATTGAGTTCCGCAACCTCAGCTTCCACTACGGGCATACCTTGATCGCAGCCGAGCGTGGCAGGGGCAACATCCATGGCGATGAAGCGGTACTGAAGAACATCAACCTGCGGGTACCCGAAGGCACCAGCCTGGCGATAGTGGGACCCACCGGATCAGGCAAGTCCACCCTGGTATCGCTCATTCCACGTATCTACGACGCGGCGGAAGGTTCGGTGCTGATCGACGGCCGATCCATACGCGAGATTCCTTTAGAGGTCCTGCGACGTCACATAGGATTCGTCCCGCAGGAGACATTCCTGTTCAGCGACACCATTCGAGAGAACATCGCCTTTGGAGCGGAGCACGCCACCGATGCGGAGATTCGCCGTGCCGCCGAGGCGGCCAACATCGCCGAGGAAATCGAAAGTTTTCCGCAAGGCTACGACACTCTAGTCGGCGAACGAGGTCTCACGCTCTCGGGCGGGCAGAAACAACGCACCGCCATTGCCCGCGCGTTGATCCGCAGCCCGCGGATTCTTGTACTTGATGACGCGCTCGCCAGCGTGGATACCCAGACCGAAGATCGCATCCTGAATCATCTGCGCGAGATTATGCAGGGACGCACCACCATCTTCATCTCGCACCGGGTTTCCACGGTGCGCAACGCCGACCGCATTGCCGTGCTGCACGAGGGCCAGATTGTCGAGTATGGCACCCACGAAGAGCTGATCGAACGCAACGGCTACTACACCGAGCTGTACAACAAACAGCTGTTGGAAGAAGAGCTGGAAACGGAAGCGGTGTAGGGGCGCTTAACCAAGCTTCCCCAGCGCCGCTCTCAGAGCATCGATTGCCAGTTGCGCAGCGTGGCCCGATGCTGGCGGCACTCCCCCAACCGCATCCACGACCTCGGCTCTGCTGATCGCGCTCGCTTCCTCCGTCGATCTCCCCTTTGCCAGTTCCGTCATCGCCGATGCACAAGCCATGGCGGGCACGCAGCCCTTGGCACGAAAGCGGATCTCTCCGATCCGTCCTGCGCTCATCTTGATCGCAAGCTCTAGGATGTCGCCGCAGGCTGGATTTTCGATGCGCACCTGTGCATCGGCGCCGGGCAACTCTCCAGAGTTGCGAGGTCGCTCGAAGTGATGGAGAAGCTGGGCAGAATACATGGCTGCAGATCCTAGAGCAGTTCCACAAGTGGTGTATAGGCAATGGGTGGAGCACGCCTTCGCAGGCTGCGGAAAACTCGGCTGCACCTCGCTTTGAAGGGCGCACCTTTAGGCGCCGTGCAAATTTTTTATTTTGTCATCCCAAACCGACTTTCGTCGGTGAGGGACCCTGCTTTCCCGACTTTTTCAGCAAGCTGTGAAGCCGTGCTCCACCCTATTTACCAAGCCTGAAAATGCTCCATCCATTAGCTTATCGCGCCATACGCCACGGGTCATGTGGCCGTCCTCCGTATAATCGAACAGCCTTGGATGCCAATTACACTCCGCAGCACGTGGTCTCTCTGCAACCCAGCGCCACCGTCACCCTGCGCGATTTGGGCCTGCTTGATCGGCTGGTGGCTTGCACCAAGTATTGCGTGGACGTTTGCCCCGAGGTCGCGGATGGCGGGCGCCTGATTGTCTCCGACTCCTGGACGGCACAGACCGAACAGATTCTCGCCGCTCACCCCGACCTTGTGCTAGCGGCCGTTCCCTACCAACTGGAAGCCGTGGCCGCCATCCTGAAGGCCGGCGTACGATTTCTCGGGCTGGCGCCGCGAAGGCTCTCCGACATCTACGCGGACATCGTTGCAATCGGCGGCGTGATGGGCGCATGGGAGACCGGCCAAGCTGTGATCGCCACCATGCAAAACGAAATCGAGGCAATTCGGAAACGCACCTCAACCGCATCCAAGCCAAAGGTCTTTTGCGAAGAATGGGGAAAGCCGATCATCGCGTCGCAGCCCTGGGTCGCGGAGCTGGCGGAAGCCGCTGGAGGCGAGTTCATTGTGGAGCCTGGCAAACCGATTACAGCGGAAGAAATTGCATCGGCGCAGCCCGAGGTCATTGTGGCGGCCTGGTGCGGAGCCGGAGAACGCGTCCCGCTGGTAAAGATCGTAGAGCAACGCGGTTGGCATGAGTTGCCGGCGGTTCGCCAAGGCCGGGTGTTCTGCATCAGCGATGAACTGCTGAACACGCCAGCCACGACTCTGCTTGGCGGATTGTCGGCTCTGGCCTGGGCTTTGCATCCTGAACTGTTTCCGCAGCCCACCGGAATTCGTCAGCTGCAGCGGCTGTGATATGAATGGAGGACGATGGAGACGAACTATCAGCACCTCGCCGATGAGCTCACAACTTTGGCCGACGCGCCCAGCAGCGTCGGAGACCTGATGAGCGTCATCGTCGGCCGCCTGCAGGAACGGCTGCGCCACTTTGATTGGGTCGGCTTCTACATGATCGAAAAGGGCCTGCCGGGCGAAGATCCCATGTTGGTGCTGGGTCCTTATGTCGGTGCAGACACGCCTCATAAGCGCATTCCGCTCAATCAGGGCATTTGTGGAGCAGCGGCTTCATCGGGACAAACCTTGGTCGTTGACGACGTCAAGTCCGACCCGCGTTACTTGGCTTGCTCGGTCGAAACCCGCTCCGAAATTGTCGTTCCCGTGATCGTCAAGGGCAAGGTCGTAGGCGAACTCGATGTTGATAGCCACACACCGGCGGCCTTCGGCGATGCGGACCGCAAGCTGGTCGAGCACTGCGCAGCTCTGGTCGGCCACTATCTGGGGAAGACTTCGTGACAGCCGGCCAAGCGTCGGAGATGAGGCCCGCTCCTTGATCAAACAAGTCGTTGCCGCCTTGCTCGTACGCGGCCCAGAAATCTTGTGTTGCCAGCGGACGGAATATCAAGCCCTGCCGCTCAAATGGGAATTTCCCGGCGGAAAGATCGAGGCTGGAGAGGAGCCTGCCGGCGCCTTGGAACGCGAGCTCGACGAAGAGCTGGGCATCCACGCTCAAATCGGGGATAAAGTTGCACAACTTCAGCACACCTACCTGAATGGAAATGCGGTAGAGCTGCACTTTTTCAAGGTCGAAGATTACGAAGGTGAGCTGCAGAACCGCATCTTCCGCGAGATCCGCTGGGTCCACCGGCGCGACTTACCGGAGCTCGACTTCCTCGACGCCGACCGAACCTTGGTGCAACAACTCGCCGAGGGCAAGCTGCTCTAGGAAGCTCTGATTAAATCTGGTTTTGTGAAGGGGACAGCCGTCAAGCTGTCCGTGAATGGCGGCTATAATGGCTGGGCTTTAGCCTGGGGACTCCCGACTGGGTTAATCAGATGTTCCCTAGCTTCCCGCCCGGCCGGAGACGAACCACGCTATCGTCAGCCCGATCATGATGATGGTTGTGGCCCACGCGATCAGGTTGAACCATGTCCCATTCACATGCTTGCCCATCAGTTCGCTCTTGTTCACCAACAGCAGCATGAAGATCAGCACGAACGGCAGGACGACGCCGTTCACCACCTGCGACAAAATGCTGATCTTCACCAGCGGAATGTTCGGCAGCAGGATCACTCCCCCACCGGCGATGAGCAGCACCGTGTACAGCCAGTAAAAGACCTTGGCCTCGCTGAATTTATGTCCTACCCCGGACTCAAAGCCGAGTCCCTCGCATACCGTGTAGGCGGTCGAGATCGGCAAGATGGAAGCGGCAAAGAGCGAGGCGTTAAACAATCCCGCCGCGAAGAGTATATAGGCATACTCGCCTACCAGGGGGCGCAAGGCTTGCGCCGCGTCAGCGGCATCGCGGATCTGCCTTACCCCGTGCGCATAAAGCGTCGCCGCACAAGCTACCACAATGAACCACGCGACTAAATCGGTGAACAGGCATCCCAGGATCACATCCCAACGTGAGGCCCGGTACTCCCGCGGAGTGATTCCCTTCTCTACGATGGACGACTGCAAATAAAACTGCATCCACGGAGCGATCGTGGTCCCCACCACAGCAATGACCATGTAAATGTAAGTCGACTGATGAAAAGCCCCTGCCAGCGGTGGCTTGAACGTGGCGACGAAAGCTTCCTTCCAACTCGGACCCGCCAGCACTCCGGCAATAATGTAAGCGAAGTAAAAAAACGACGCCGCCAAGAAAACTTTCTCCACGCTCTTGTAGGTGCCTTTGACCACTAGCAACCACACCACAGCGGCCGCGACGGGCACGCTGATGTAGCGTGAGATGTGAAACAGCTCCAGGCTGCTGGCGATTCCCGCGAATTCCGCTACTACGTTGCCAAAGTTGGTGATGACTAACCCCAGCATCATGAAAAACGTAATCCGCAGGCCGTACTCTTCGCGGATGAGATCGCTCAGCCCTTTGCCGGTGGCCGCGCCCATGCGCGCCGACATCTCCTGCACCACAACCAGCGCAACAGTCATGGGAATCATGACCCAGAGCAGCAAATATCCGAACTGTGCTCCGGCGGCGGAGTAGGTGTAGATACCGCCGGCGTCATTGTCCACATTGGCCGTGATGAATCCGGGACCGATGACGGCCAGAAACATCAACAGGCGGATTCTCCACACTTTGAGCCGTCGGGTCTCGGGCATGACAAGAGGAACTACGGTGAGCTGATAAAGACCTCCCAGAATACAGTAGCCAGTCGTCAGTCGTCAGTCGCCACTAGTGTCCGGTTAAGAATTTATTTAGTGCACGTAAATCCATGCTGTCTCTCAAGTTAAGCACCATGAGTTGCGTAATCGATTTGAAATCGCGGCACCATTTCCGGTCTGCTGGAACGCGGAAGAGGCGCCATGAACAGCGGACAGGCTTTGTTTACGCAACTGATGGATCATCTGCCCCAGCACGAATTCCGCAAATGCGTCGCGCGCTACGCAGGCAATCATCGAGTTCGCAGTTTCTCCTGCTGGGACCAGTTTCTCTGTATGGTGTTTGCCCAGTTGAGCTACCGCGAGAGTCTGCGCGACATCGTGGCCTGCCTGCGTTCGCAGCAGCCCCGACTCTATCACCTGGGCATTCGCGGCACCGTCTCGCGCAGCACGTTGGCCGATGCCAACGAATCCCGCGACTGGCGCATTTACGCCGACTTCGCCCAAGTGCTGATCCCGGAGGCACGGCGTCTCCATCTGGGCGAGGACTTGGGCGTGGCAGTGAGCAACACGGTGTACGCGCTGGCTCCACGATTATCGACCTGTGCCTCACGCTGTTGTCGTCGCGCACCTGCATTACGTCCTTATTGGCGGAGCGATCTTCCCGTTGTTTGGCGCGCTCTACTATTGGTTTCCCAAGATCACCGGCCGTATGATGAACGAGACCTTGGGCAAAGTGAACTTCTGGCTCTTCTTTTTCGGCTTCAACTTCACATTTTTTCCCATGCATCTGCTGGGCCTCAACGGCATGACCCGCCGCATCTACACCTACTTGCCGGAGATGCAGTGGGGCAATGCCAACCTGATAGCCACCTGCGGCGCTGCGCTGATGGGAGTCGGCGTGCTGGTTTTTCTGATTAATGCGGAGTGGAGTCGCAAGCGGGGCGCGATTGCCGGCAACAATCCGTGGCAGGCGGGGACGCTGGAATGGGCGACCACCTCGCCACCTGCGGATTACAACTTCCTCGAGCTACCCACGGTTGGTGGACGCGAGCCGCTCTGGGAGGACCCGCCGGATCAACCCGCGGTCACCGGTGTGCGCGAGGACATTCGCGAAGTGCTGATCACCAAGACGCTCGACGCCGAACCGGATCATCTGACTGAATTTCCCGGCCCGACCATTTGGCCGTTCCTGGCCGCACTGGCGACAACTGGCACGTTCATCTGGTCAATTTTCTCGCCATGGGGACTGGTGTGGGGCGCTATTCCGCTGGCAATTACCCTCACGGGCTGGTTCTGGCCAACCCGGCAGGAGGTTGGACGGCGTAAGCAAACGGAGAGGTGGGAGCATGCCAAGGCGTGAGCTCGATGTGTCCGATTTGCCGACCGTCGTCTTCGGCCATCGCAGCATCATCTGGCTGGGCACCATCGGCATGATGATGATCGAGGCGACGGCATTTGCGCTCGTCGTCGCTTCATATTTCTACCTGCGCACGCGAAGCAATGGCTGGCCTCCGGGATTGCAACCGCCGAATCTACTGTTCGGGACGGCTAATACTCTGCTGTTCCTTGGCAGCCTTTTTCCCAATGCATGGACCAAGAAACGCGGCGAAGCGGGCGACCTGCGAGGGGCACAGATCGGCCTAGTGGTCATGGTGCTGCTTGGATTAGGCAACATTGCGCTGCGCTGGTTCGAGTTCCGCAACTTGAATTCAACTTGGGATGCCAACGCCTATGCCTCCGTCACCTGGACGCTGCTCGGATTGCACACCGTCCATCTGCTGACGGACTGTCGGGTTCCCAATTTCGAACGGAAGGAGCCGCCCCTCATGGGAAGAACGGAATGCAACATCACAGGCGGGATTAGCGCATTTCCTGATCACAGTTCGCTCCGTAGGAAGTGCTGAACTGTCTTAAAGTTATGCGCCAACGCCGAAACGGAGACAATGAACCATTTGTACTGATGGTCGGGAAGCAAATACCATGCCGGAAGCCCAGGCCCAGAAGGCCTGCGTCGAACGGCAGCTTTGCTAGATTAGCTTCCGTTGCATTGCATGCATAACCGCCTCAAGGCGGTTGTGAGTCCTGAGCTTCTGATTGATGTGGTAGAGGTGATTGCGCAGAGTTTGCGAACTTATTCCAAGCTTCTTGGCGATCTTTTGGGGGCTGTTTCCTGCTGCGAACATCTTCAGGATCTCAATTTCCTGGGTTGACAGTGGAGACACCGGCGCAGTTTTGCCGATTCTCTCGCCCAAGCTGCTGAGCTCCTTCGACAGCGTAAGGACCTGGCGCACCACTTCATCCTGCTTTTTCTGTTCCGTGATGTCATGTGCCAGATGAACCAGTAACCTTTCTCCAGTCCGCCCGTTGTGAAAGATCACAGTTGAGATATTGACCCACAATCGTTCACCAGAGCGGGTGCTTACGTTCAGGTCGAAATTTGGAACGTCGGATTCTTTTCCGATGCAGTCCAGAACACTGCAGTTCTGGTGACACACAGTCGTGCCCAGGGTACCGATGCCCTGCAGGAGATCGAAGCAGGTTTTCCCCTTCGCCTCGGCGGCGGAGTAACCGAATAGCCTTTCGGCTGAGTTGTTCCAGGATCGAATCTCGCCTTGCCCTGTCACCACAAATACGGCGTCTGTCGTGTTCTCGAGAAATGAAAACAGCTCAGTTTCCAGCATATTCAGACAGACCAATCAACCTGTGTGATCGAAATCGGTACGAGCAGTTCATTGAGAACTGCGGCTGATAAGACAAGTATAGCGCTAGATAAAAGAGGGCCATAAGCGGAGTTTCAGCACCGCTGCGTGGCGGCAAGGAGTACAGATGAAGCCCCCAGCCTCACCGAATGCGCGACCAGCGTTCTCGTATGTCTTGGTTTTCCTACTTGCCGTAATCATGTTCTCGATTTCTTATGCCGTTTCGTCGCCGGCTGCACTGTGCAGACCGCAACCAACGCGACGAGCATTGCAAGAGATCCGACCAACCTTCCGCCGAGGACACCAAGGTCCTTTACTTCCAAAGACCAGCCGGATTTCAGTTCAGGCCGGGCAATACATCGACGTGAACCTGCTGGATCCTCTACAGAGGGACGCCCGAAGCAACAACCGCACATTCTTACTGGCAGATTCCATGCGCTGACTACTGCCAGTCGCACGTTTTGCCGGACCGGGTGACAGGGTTGGCGACGATGTCATCAGGACCGAGGTGACGTCCATGCCCGAACGCCGCCGAACATCAAAGTCTTCCCCAGCAGGCCTGCGAGTCTGGGCCCATTGGGCATCCCCGGCTTCAGATAGAAGAGAAAGAGCTTCTTACTACTTTGTCTCCGCTCCTTGCAGATGCGGCCAGCAGATGGTTAGCAGAAATGCGCTCTCCGCCAGAGCCTCCACATCGTGAGGAATCCCACAGTCCAGCACCAAGAAATCTCCGGCTGCCATCTCTGCCTTTTCTGCACCGGGAAGATGTATGGAAAGTCTTCCTGCCAGACACTGAATAGAAATCCTGCCCTCGGCCCGGTGTTGATCCATGCGGGTGTTTGCCTTCATTGAAACCAACACGATTCGGAAATCCGCATACTTTGCCAGGGTCTTCGAACTGCGGCCGCTGATCTGATCCCAGGCCCCTGCATGATGGAGTTGCTCCAATTCGGTGGCCACATTGAACTGGATCTTCGACTCCGCCAACTGGGGGAGTCTCGTCAGACTCGCGCGGTGTTCATCGGAATGACAGTTTTCTTCCCGTGCACTCATCCGCTGACCTCCAAACCAACAACCCTATCGACCGACCTCTCGAATGCAAATGCGTTGCATCGACAAACACTACGATGCTCAGCCGTGTGCGAAATTCCGCAAATGGAGCAAACGTCACAGAGCGGATGACAGTCGTACCCTCCCGTCAACCCCACACTTTGGTGTAAGATTCCCGACCATGAATTTGAGATGGCCACACGCAGGAGCGTGAAGTAATGGCATTCGAAGCAAGACGCCAGTTACTGATCTCGCGCGGCTGGGTCCAGGCAGTCGCGATCGTCATGATTTTCGGCTTCACCGTGATGGGGATGTTGGCGTATCGGACCTACACAGGCGAACCGCCGATTCCGGCACGCGTTACAGATGATTCTGGCCATGTTCTGTTCACCACGCGGCGACATCCTTGCTGGACAGGCTGTGTTTCTCCGCAACGGTCTGATGGAGTACGGTTCGATTTTTGGGCACGGTGCGTATCTGGGCCCGGATTTCACCGCCGATTACCTGCATCGTGCGGCGCTCAGCGTGATGGAGTTTTACGGAGGAAAATCCTCAGACCGCGCCAAGCTGCAAACGGTTGCCGATTTCAAGAACAATCGCTACGACCCTTCTACCGACACGTTGATTTATACGCCCGCCCAGGCACATGCTTTTGAGCAACTGCGCAACGATTATGGCGAGTTCTTCGGAGAACCAACTACCAAGTATGGCCTTCGGCCCAACGCCATTCGCGACCCCGAGCAAATTCGCCAACTGACCGCCTTCTTCAGCTGGTCGGCTTGGGCTTCAGCGGCTCTAAGGCCGGGTCTTCAATACTCCTACACCAATAACTGGCCGCCCGAGCCACTCGTCGAGAATCGCGCGACTGCCGATGCCATTGTTTGGAGTGTGCTGTCGCTTATCGCACTGCTCGGCGGAATTGGCCTGCTGTTTGCCGCGTTTGGTCGCTGGAACTTCTTAGGTTGGCATGGCCGTGAACAGCAGACAGTCTCATTTCGTCCTCCGAACCAGGTTCTGTTGACGCCAGCACAGCGGGCTTGTGCTTGGTTCTTTCTCGTCATGGGGCTGCTTTTTCTGCTGCAGACACTTGCAGGGGGCGCTTCCCAGCACTATCGGGCGGAGATCTCCAACTTTTTCGGAATCGACCTTGCGCGGCTTTTGCCATTCAACATCGCTCGCACGTGGCACTTGCAGCTCGCCATTTTCTGGGTATCGACCTCTTACCTCGCTGCCGGGATCTTTCTGGCGCCGATGATTACCGGTCGCGAACCGCGAGGCCAAAGCTTTCTCGCGTATTGTCTTTTGGGCGCTTTGGTGATCGTGGTCTTTGGGAGCTTATTTGGCGAGTATGCCGGAATCGAAGGATGGTTCAAGAATGCCTGGCTCTGGTTTGGCAACCAGGGGTTTGAGTACCTCGATTTGGGGCGATTCTGGCAGATTCTGCTCACGATCGGCCTTTTTTTCTGGGTGGCTATCCTGTTTCGTGGGCTTCGCGGGCGACTCCACAACGACCACATGGGCAATATGCCCTGGCTCTTCTTCTTTTCGGCTTTGTCGATTCCCGCGTTTTATGGTGTTGGTCTGCTCGCACATCCCGGTTCGCACTTTACGACAACTGATTTCTGGCGCTTCTGGGTGGTGCATCTCTGGGTCGAGGATTTTCTGGAGCTGTTCACCACGATCATGGTCGCCTATGTGTTCGTGCTGCTCGGTGTAGTACATGAGCGGGTCGCGCTAACCATGATCTATCTCGATATGTTGCTGTACTCGGCGGGCGGCGTGATCGGCACGATGCATCATGTGTACTTTTCGGGCGAGCCCTCCATTCACATGGCTTTGGGCGCCTTCTTCTCCGCTGCCGAGGTGATTCCGCTCACGCTCTTGACGCTGGAGGCATGGACTTTCCTGCAACTGGGAGCTCAGCAGGAGACCAAGTCGAAGACATCATTTCCACACTATTGGGCCGTGATGTTCCTGGCCGCAGTCGGTTTCTGGAATTTCCTGGGTGCCGGGATCTTTGGCTTCCTGATCAATCTCCCCATTGTGTCGTACTACGAAATCGGTACCGCCCTGACGCCTAACCACGGGCATGCCGCGATGATGGGTGTGTACGGGATGCTGTCTGTTGGGTTGGCTCTATTCTGCCTGCGTTACATCATTCCGGAAGAACGCTGGTCCGATCGAGCTGCCAAGATCAGTTTCTGGTCATTGAATCTCGGCTTGGCCTGGATGGTTTTTGCCACGTTATTTCCATTGGGAGTGCTGCAACTTTATCATTCCATCGCCTACGGGTACTACGATGCTCGCAGCCTGAAATTCGTCGGCAACCCAACCAATTCGCTCATCGAGTGGCTAAGACTCCCTGGCGATACCGTATTCATTCTCGGCGGGACCCTGCCAGTTCTTTATCTCTGCTGGCTGGGAGTTCGTCATATGAGGACACAGAGTACGGTCGAGGAGCCAAGAGACATCTTGTTCACTGAATTAGTGAGCGGAACAGGAGGACGTTAGCCATGCGCGGTATCGATGTTGAGGTGCTGTTGGGGGCAGGCTACGCGATCTTCCTGGCGCTGGTAGCAGCAGCCCTCGAACTCCTCGCACGTCATTCGCATCAACGAACGCAGAGAGTCCGCACGGTTGGATTCTCTTACCACGCGGACTTGGATGTTTGGAAATGCCCCAACGGCAAACACCTTTATCGGGCTGAGGTAATACGGGAATCGACGGTTGTGCGATATCGGGCGTTGGCACATCAGTGTAATAGCTGCCCAATTAAGAACCGTTGCACCGACTCTGATGAAGGCCGGGTGATTGAGGTGCAACGTGACTCGTGGTTAGAGTCTGAGCTCCGCAACTTTCATCGCGGCCTCTCGCTGACTCTGTTACTGCTCGCCGACCTGATTCTGGTGGTCACGATCCTGCGACAAAACAATACGCGTGACCAGTTGCTTCTCGCTCTGCCTTTACTCTGCATTACAGGTGCGGGCCTTCGTTTATCGCCAAGATTCTTTCGACCGGCCAGGAAGAGAACTTGGACGAATGGCACAGACGTCGTCACCCTGAGGTGCGGTCGCAATTGGATTCACCGACTCCCGAGAATGATTTCGCAAGCGCCCGGGTTACGAAGATGACATTGCGATGAAAGGTCTGGTCAACCTGCCGGCTCCAATCAGCGGGCTGGACGCTGCTGAACAGATGCGGATCTTCAGCAGCGGAAACATGAAGAGTGTAGGATGCCACGGTAAATGACATCGCTAGTAGTTGATATCAGAGAGAGAACTCCCGGTCGATGCCACAATTCGTAACAATTCATGTCACGGTTGCTGTCATAATCCTATAGTCTTGCCACTGTTGCTGGCATAATCCTACCGACTGTGCATCCAACCCAAGCTGGCGGCGACGAGATCGCAAGGTGTCCGACATGGTCGACTTTTTCGAAGGCGGCGCTTCCTTACAGGAAACTCGGCTGCGCAATCGGATTACTTCAGTATTGCGCGTCTGTCCTGTGCCTGGCACAAGTCCGAGTCGCCGAGATCGATCAGGTCCTGCAGCGCGTCACTCGCATGATGGTGAGTCATACCACTGCCCGAAACAGCAGATCCCTCGGCTCCGCCTCGTGATGACAATCCAGAGGAGGAGTGCTCCGGTCGGGATGACACATCGGAAGGAGTGACCTCGTGGATGTCGCCGAAGGACTTCTGTCCATACCCGTTGTCGTCGGGGGGGCCTGGCGGCGGGGCGTTCAGACCGGGTGGCTACCGCTTCGGTCTGCACAATCTCCGGCACTCGCTTTCAAGCTGGCTGGTGAATAAGGGCAAGGCCGAGCCTAAGACGGTCCAGAGCCTGCTTCGCCACAGCCGTATCCAGACCACGCTCGACCTTTACACCCAAGGCGATGGCGATGAAACGCGGGCGGCTCAAGGCGCATTCCTTCGGGAGATGGGCCTGGCGACGGAGATGACCCATGATCCAGTGAATTGTAGAAGATTTGTGGAACGGGGCTTTTTTGCTGTCGCTCGTAAACCCCTGAGAAATATGGTGGGCGCTACAGGATTCGAACCTGTGACTTCCACCGTGTGAATCTGGGTGGATTCGCCAAGAGTGATCTCTAACCGGCGAAAAAGAATAGAATGGCGACAATGGCACGCCGGAAACAGCACATTGTATTAATTCAAGACGATCCCTACCTCATTGAGACACGAACGGCGATCCTCACTGGCCGGGGGTATTCAGTCGAAGTCGTTCGGAGCGTACGGGAAGCCCGTGCGCTATGCTGCGAGTTTAAATGCGATCTCGTAATCGTAGACGCCAACAAGGCACACAACCCAGCCATGGAACTATGTGAAGAAATCAAGCAGAACAATCCCTCGGTAAATGTCGTTCTAATGACCGGATATCATGTCTATCCGCATACAGAGTGCCCGGATGACATCGTCGGGCAAGAGGAAGGGCCGGAGGGGTTTGTATCCAAGATCGAGAAGCTGCTTTCTCCCTCCGTCGCCTGAAACGCATCCCCGCAATACCAGCTACTTCGCCAGCGAATTCGCGATCACCATGCCCGGAGTCCAGTTCACTTCAGGGGCGCATATACACCCATTGCTTAGAACTGTCGAAGGGATAAAATACACCTTGCAATGTCCTGACGGCGCTTGAAGCGTACAAATCTACCGTCGAGAGTACGTGATTGCAAGCCCTTTGGACACAATGCCGTCAGCGGCAGAGGCAATGATAAATCCAGCGACCCCCAACACACACAATTTGGCTAAACGGCTACTCGACTACGAAGCCGCTCTGGGCACACCCGTCCCCGCGGGTTTCCCGGCAGTGTTCGGCGTCTGCGAAAAGCTGAGGCGGCCTCTAACGGCGCTGGCGGGGCCGGCCGGTTTTCACTCGCTTCTTTCGCGCGCCTTGATACTGGCGAAAAGAGAGTATCCGAGTTTAGGCGCGGTTCAAGTCAAGGCGGACGGGTCGTTAGACAGGTCGGAAGAGAACCCCGTCGTTGGACAGAGCCTAGACAAATATGATTCTGAGGCGGGAAAAGCTCTGGTCGCTCAATTGCTTGGACTGCTTTTCACGTTCGTTGGCGAGACGTTGACACTGCGCCTGATACATGACATTTGGCCGAGTGGGTTCTTCGCTAGGTCGACTGCGGAGGGGACAGCAGATGAAAGGCATGGATAAAGTAACAATCAATAAGCTGCCAACCGGAGTTCCTGGCCTGAACGAAATCATGGGCGGCGGATTGCCGGAATATTCTTCAACATCATCGCCGGCTCTCCCGGATGCGGAAAGACGACTTAGGCGCATCAACTCGTCTTTGCCAATGCAACCCCGGAACGTCCAGCGCTATACTTTACCGTGCTCGGCGAACCCGCGCTCAAGATGCTCCGATACCAACAGCAGTACTCGTTCTTCGACCAGAGCAAGCTGCCCGCATCTATCCGCTTTGTAAATCTGAGCCAGGTGATCCTGGAGCAAGATCTTGACGCGGTCTTGAAAGAAATCACAAAAGAGGTCGAGGAGGTCAATCCCGGATTCGTAGTGGTCGATTCCTTCCGTACCGTGGTCCGGAAAGCTTCGGGCGCACCCAGCGAAATGGAACTTCAGGGATTCGTTCAGCGACTGGCTCTTCATTTGACAAGTTGGCAGGCGACGACGTTTCTGATCGGCGAGTATGCCGAGGCCGAGATGCGCGATAATCCGGTCTTCACGGTGGCAGATGGCCTTTTTTGGCTTTACCAGACCGCGGAGCGAAACTCGATTGTTCGAAAGTTTCAGATCATGAAGCTGAGGGGCCAGGCCTCCGTTCCGGGCCTGCATACCTTCTGCATTACAGATTCCGGCCTACAGACGTTCTCGCGAACCTTAGGCCTGACTAAGCGAAGGAGTAAAGATGTCACTTCGCGGCGGCTTTCCATCGGTATTCCAAAACTGGACGAGATGCTCGGGGGAGGCATTCCCGAAGGAGATAGCCTCTTGGTAGCTGGTGCGTCCGGAACCGGAAAATCGGTGCAGGCCACCCAGTTTCTTTCGGAAGGGATTCGGCAGAACGAGCCTGGAATCGCGGCGGTCTTTGAAGAGCGTCCAAAAGAGTACGCTTCACGGGCTAGTGTAGTGCGTCATGCAGAATGCCGATTATGAAGAGCCCTGCGAGCACGCTTAACCTTCTCCAGAATGTCGCTTGCCTTGGCAGTCCAGATGAAGGGTTTGGGGTTTTCGTTGTGCTGGTCGATATAGTCGAAGATCGCCAGAATCAACTCCTCGACACCGCGAAAAACTCCGCGGCGGAGGCGATTTTCGGTCAGGTCGCGAAAGAAGCGCTCCACCATGTTCAGCCACGAGCAGCCAGTCGGCGTGAAGTGCATGTGAAAGCGGGGATGGCGATCGAGCCAGCGCTGAACCTTGGGATGTTTGTGGGTGGCGTAGTTGTCCACGATCATGTGGATCTGCTTGTCTTGCCGGGACTACATAATCGATGGCGCGCAGGAACTTCAGCCATTCCGGATGACGATGCCGATCGTCGCACATGGAGATGACCTTGCCTTCCAGCGCGTCCAAAGCGGCAAACAGCGTGGCCGTACCGTTGCGCTTATAGTCGTGGGTCATGGTGCCGCAGCGGCCCTTCTTCATGGGCAAGCCGGGCTGGGTGCGGTCCAGAGCCTGAATCTGGCTCTTCTCGTCGGCGCACAACACCACGGCATGCTCCGGCGGATTCAGATACAGGCCCACGATGTCCTCCAGTTTCTCGGTGAACTGGGGATCGCGGCTAAGCTTGAAGGTTCGCACTTGATGCGGCTTCAACCCATGCGCGCGCCAGATGCGACGCACGCTGGCCTCGCTGATGCCGGCCGCCCGCGCCATGGAGCGCGTCGACCAGTGGGTGGCGTTGGCCGGTTTCTGATGCAGCGTCATCGCCACGATTTTCTTCCTCTGCCGTTCGGTGATGGTGCGCGTCCGACCCGGCCGTGGAGCGTCCTTCTCCAAAGCCGCGATGCCGCCTGCCCGAAAGCGGTTACGCCAACGCGCCGCCTTTTCCGGCGTGACGCCCATCCGCTGCGCGATCTGTTTGTTTTCGAGACCCTCGGCGGCCAGCAGCACGATGCGCGCTCGTTCTACCACCCGGGCGGGCAGCAAGCGCGACCGCGCCATCCGCTTCAGGGCCTGTCTCTGTTCCGAATTCAGCTCAACCGTGGCTGCCGTTCGCATCCTGCGTGCCGTCCTCCACAGGATAGACGCGCCAGCCACATAATCGTCACTATCTATGACGCACTACACTAGCTTTCGGAACCGGCGCACCCAGCTGTCTTCAGGCGCATCCGATTCCTTTGGTGGAGGGAGGAAAACGCAATTCGATGACGGTTCATCTCGTAAATCCCAGCAACAATTCTTTTGGTACGGCGGTCATAACGCCGAGATGGTTATTTGTCCTTGCAGCGGCGACACCACAAGCTGCGGGCGATCCCATTCTCGTTGATGAGTCGCTGGAGCCGATTGTGCCGGAAAGCGTGGCGCCAGGAGACGTGGTTGGCATCAGCGTACATACCGGCAACGCGTTACGCGGATACGAGGTCGGCCGGATGGCGCGCCAACGCGGCGCGTGGGTTATCTATGGTGGCATTCACGCTACGTTATTTCCTGAAGAGTCGTTTGAGCTGGGCGGTGCCCACGCGGTTGTAAAGGGAGACGGCGATATAGCCTGGGGCAAGGTCGTAACCGATTGCATTGCGGGTAAGCCCAACAGAATATACGAGGGTGGACGTATTCAAGGCAGCCAGTTCCTGCCGGCGCGATGGGACTTGATGCCACGCGACAAATATATGTGGGCCTCGGTGCAGACTATTCGCGGATGTCCTAAGCATTGCTCCTTTTGCAGCGTCTGGCGAACCGACGGTCAAAAGCCGCGCCAACGGCAGTATCAGAGTGTAATTAATGAAATCGTCGATCTGCGAAGGATGGGTTTCCGCTTCATCGCGCTGGCCGACGATAACTTCTATCCGGTAACGCTCACCGACCTGCGATTGGCCCGCGAACAGAACAATATCGCCAAGCTTGCGGAGTTGACCGCAATTCGAGCGGAGCGCTTTCAACTGATGGAAGAACTGGCAAAGCTGCCCAAAGACATGGTGTTCTACACCCAGATCACCATGGAAGCGGGTGAAGACGGCGAGTATCTGGATGCCATGCGGAACGCCAACATTAAGGGCGCACTGGTAGGTGTGGAAGCAGTAACCCCGGAAGGACTCAAAGCTGTATTCAAGGACTTCAACTACTCCGGCGATGCGCTGGCGAAGCAGTTGCAGACATTCAAACAGCATGGCGTACATGTCCTGGGTTCATTCATCTTCGGTCTGCCCACCGACAAGCCGGCAACGTTTGACGCGACCGTGGAGATGGCACTGAAGGCGGGAATCACCTTCGCCCAGTTTGTCATGATGACCCCGTTTCCGGGGACTGTAGATTTTGCACGTTGGGAGAACGAACAAGCTCGGCATCCGACGCTGGTTGGAGATGTGCCGGTTACCCGATACTGGCTGATCCCCGCGGAAGTCCGGCCCAAGATGTTTACGCCGCATCCCTCAATGAGCTCGCAGGAAATTGGAGAGCGCACACAGAAGGTTTGGGACAGGTTTTATACGTGGCGAGCGATTTGGAAAAGATCATCCTGCACTCCAACTATACGGGCGAGGATCGCTTTCGTGTTTCTGTCGAAGCTCTACAGGCAGATGTATGCGGGAACCGGCATTTCGACCGACAGTGCGCGTAGGCAAAAGTCCAAGATTTGGGCTCGGTGGACGGCTAGACAGTGCAGGAAGCTATTTCAGGCAAAGCCCATGCCAGACCTGCAATCGCCGGTAGGAGAAAGACAGGCTTGCATCTCCACTGTTATATTGCCCAACACTTCCACAGAAGGAGCAGGCTGAAGGGCGCCCGTTGGCATTATTCCAAGGAATTGATGGTGCTCCTAACAGTCCGGGTTCAAATAACTGATTTTTAACCAAGCGGAGGGCGCAGTTGAGCAGGCGATTTTGCGACGTACTGGACGGTCGATGCGAAGTTACGGCTGCTGCGACATCATTGCTGACCATTCCCGTACCAGAGCAGCAAAAATAACTCAGAACAAGCTGGCCAGAGCGGTATCTCAGCTCTCGCGGTGTACCCGCACCCAGCAGACTGGCGCAGGATCAGGCTCAGGTCGAAGGCGCGCACATGAACCAACCGCCGCTTCAAAATGTGTCCCGTCCGCGGAAGTGGCGGCGCCGAAGGCCGCCGGTTTCGTAGCAATGTGCGAAGCTGCGTTCCACCACCTCGCCACGTCGCCGCAATAAACTCTTACCGCACTCGCTTCGTACCTGCCTCCGAATAGATTGGCGGCAGCCTGTATCCGCTTTCATGCCGCGCGACGTTCCGCTTCCGTCGCGTTCTTCACCTGACCGAAGCGCTCAACCGCGTTGCGTACATGAGAGCCATCTCCAGCGGCTCCTTGCGCTGTTTAGGAAAAGCGAACATGGTCGGGGATATCGGATCACCGGATCAACGAAGTCATTGACGTTGGCGACGCCTGCATCCAAAGGCGGAGAGTAAAGATTCTGGAAGCGACGCAGGATCATGGAATAAGCCAGGAGGGTTGTGGGCTTATCTTCGGGGTAAGCTCGTTATATCGAACGGACGGCATGACTACTGCCTACTGACTACTGCCTGCTGGCTACAGTTTGGCGCGCAGCATGTTAATCACATCGTCGGCGGTGATGACACCGGTCAGCTTGCCGTCTTCATCCAAAACCGCCAAGGTGAGCAGGTTGTATTTATCGAAAAGCTCGGCGACTTCCTTCTCGCCGGCGCCAGGATGCACGGTGGCGAGATGGCCGGTGCTCAACATCATTAGCGGGGTGCCAGGAGGCGCCAGCACGATCTTGGCCAGCGGAACGGCGCCCAGCAGTTTGTCTTTATCATCCACGATGTAGATGGTGCTGACGCTCTCCACGCCGCCCTCGAAGTTACGCAGCATCTCGATTGCGTCTTCCACCTTCGCACCCGGCCCTAGCGCCATATAGTCGGTGGTCATGCGCCCGGCCGCTGTGTCTTCCTCGAAATTCATCAGCTCGGTGACTTCAGCCCGCTCCGCCGGCTCCATCTCGGTCAGGATCTCTTGCGAGTCATCGGGGTGCATATCGCCCAGCAAGTCGGCAGCGGCATCGGGATCCATCTCCTCCACGATGTCGGCGGCGCGGTCGGAATCGAGCGAGCTGAGGATCGAGACCTGCATCCTGGGATCGATCTCTTCCAGCGTCTCGGCGGCAACCTCCTCGTCTAAGGTTTCAAAGATGGCTTCGCGCTCGGCGGGGGCAAGATCTTCCACGATGTCGGCAATATCGGCCGGGTGCAGTCTGGCCAGGCGATCGAGGGAAATCTTCAGCTTGACTCGGCGCGCGGGATCAACCTCGATCAGGTCAACAAATTCCCACGGAATCATCCGCGGCGGAATCTTGGCGAGAAGCAAATGCAGCGCCGCTGCCGGAACCACACCCTTCAGCAGCCTGCGGATGGCCCCCCGCGCGCCCACGTCCACCGCGCCCACCTTGAGCACAATGTGGCCATGGCCGAGTTCTTCGTGGATGTCAACGTCATTGACCCGCACAACCTTGCGCCCGTGGACGTCGATAATCTGCTGGTCGAGCAGGTCGCGCTCCAACAGGAGCATGCCTTCACCGCCCCCATAAGGGCTCCACTCCGACGCGGCAGTTGCAATCCGCAGGCCGCCATTGATCAAGCTGAGCGACTTGGTGGGTAACAGACGGTCGCCGTGACGGGTTTTCACCACGAAACCCGCAATTTGGCTGGAATTTTCTTGCGGAACCAGCGTAACTTCCCGCACTTTGCCGGCGTTCGCCCCGGTGTTGTCAATTACCGGCGCGCCGATCAGGTCGGAAAGTGCGAGCGAAGGCATTGTAGTCAATATATTCGATGCATTCAGAAATGTTCAGCGAATTCGCACCGGCGACGAGGAAGAGCTGCTCGCACGCTCCATTCTGGGAGGCCGTCGCGTTTTGCCAGACGACACTCCGTTTGCGAAACTCAATCATGTCTGCGTTCGTTTGCCAAGCCATCCTGTTCGACCTGGACGGAGTGCTGGTTGACTCCACCCCCGGCGTCACGCGCGTCTGGAGAGCGTGGGCGCGCGAGCGTGGCCTCGATCCCGAACAGGTGGTTCACGTAGCCCACGGACAGCGCACCATTGAGACCGTGCGCATGGTCGCGCCCCATCTTGATGCACTACAGGAAACCCATCTTATGGAGCAGCGCGAGTTGAACGACACCGATGGACTGCGCGTGCTGCCTGGAGCACGAGCGATGTTGGCGAAACTTCCGCCGGAGCGCTACACCATCGTGACGTCAGGCACGCGACTGCTGGCGGCGAAACGGCTGCAAGTGGCGGCTCTGCCGGTTCCCTCCCAAATGATCACCGCCGATGATGTCGCGCGCGGAAAGCCTGATCCTGAGCCTTACCTTGCCGGCGCCACTTCGCTCGGCTTCGAGCCAAAGGATTGCCTCGTCTTCGAAGACGCTCCCTCGGGAATTCGCTCCGCCAAATCGAGCGGCATGCTGGCGATTGGGCTGACTACCACTTATCCGCCAGTCGAGCTATCAGAAGCGGACTCTATCATTCCGTCGCTGGAGGCCGTTCGTGTCGCGATTACGTCATCGCGGGAACTCCTTGTCAGCATCGAAGAGTACCCCCGGCAGCTGGAATGACCTCGGTTTGTGATGCGCACCTTAGGTTTGCAAATCCTTGCGTCGGCGGGTGTTCACAAACAAAGTTGCTGAATCAGACATCTACCTGACCACCCCGGGAATCCAATCGTTTGCACCGCCATTCGGCGGGAGTTCCCCTCCGAGGTAAGCTCTCATGACAAGTTTTGTAACCGATGTGAAAGAGATACGGAAGCGCGCCGCGCAAAAAATCGAAGACGGTGCAGTGACCGACACCTACGAAGGTGACGTGGAGCAAACCATCTCCATTCTGAACGACGCGCTGGCCACGGAGATCGTCTGCGTGCTGCGCTATATGCATCACTACTTCATGGCGACCGGCGTCCACGCCATGGCCGTGCGCGACGAGTTCAAGGAGCACGCCGACGCCGAGCGCGAACATGCCGATAAAATCGCGGAGCGTATCCAGCAACTCGGCGGCAAGCCGGATTTCAATCCCGCTTCGCTGGTGCAGCGGTCAGCCTCGCAATACGCCGAAGGTAGATCCCTCTCTGACATGATCAAGGAAGACTTGATCGCCGAGCGCATCGTCATCGAGGTTTACCAGCAGATGATTCGCCACTTCGCCGACCACGATCCCACCACGCGCGTCATGATTGAGGAGATCCTGAGCGACGAAGAGGAGCACGCGAGCGATCTGTCGGACCTGCTCTTCATCACTGATCCCAGAAGTGGCGATACCGAAGGCGAAGACCCAGGCACCCATCCTCTCGACATGCGCCAAGACGAGCAGTCACGCCAGCAACGCGGACTCCAGCAGTCAAAAGCCCGCGAAAGTAGCAGTGATGGGGAAAGTATGAAACGTCAGAAGAGCTCCCATCATCGCGAGCTTGATGTTCCAGCATCCCCCAGGCCGGACGGTGGTGAGAAACAGCCGCAGCACCCAAATCTCAGCGGCGGACGGAATCGCGAGGGTGTCGGTAATCTGATCAGTGGCGACAAGACACTGTTGGATCGCCCTGAGCGCTCAGCGGGAGCCCAGCGCGGCGGCGGACGCTCAGTGAAGTCAGCCAACAAAAATAAGAAGAAGTCGGCGGCGTAGATTTCCAAAAGAGTTCCTCTAGTAGCCGGTCAAAAACGCAACGCCCCTTCCGAAGTGCCAAGGCGGTTGCGCCATCGATGTATGCGGTTTGCGTTAAGGCCTGGCTTACGCGATTTGCCTTCTTGCCAATAGGCGGGAGCTGCAGGCCCGCGCCGCCGTGATGGGCATATTCGTATCAGGGCACGACTTCCAGCGGTTGCCGAAAAGCTCGGTTAGTGTCAGGCACGACTTTCAGTTGTGCCGATAAGTTGTTTGTTTTGCCCATCCAGAGCGGCCTCCGGCCCGCGAGGGATTCTGCTTTTTTGAGTTTTTCAGTAGCCTGTTCCAGGCGTGCCGTAGTTGCGGGGCGAGATAAGCGGCTTAAAGCCGTGCTCTCATACGAGTCGCCACCCGCACCATAATGACTGGCTGTAATCCTGGCAGGTCCAACGAGCTGTGGCAGACAAGCCCACAAGCGATGCAACTGGCCTTGGCCGTCCGCCTTCTATAAAGGAGGGGGATTTCACTACAATTACTCCAGCCTCGTCACTTCGGACAGAGGAGGACCTATGCGGAAGCTCGTTATCGTAATCGGAATCATCGTCGTTATCGTAGTCGCCCTGCTCTTGGCGTTGCCCTATTTGATCGACGTCAACAAATACCGCGGGCAGATTCAGGCCCAGTTGCAGCAGCGGCTCAACCGTCCCGTACAACTCGGACAGATGGCGCTGGGGGTTTTCCCCATCAGGGTGGAGGTGAATAGCGTCACCATCGGGGACGATCCTAATTTCCACAGCAATGTGCCCTTTGCCCAGGTCGGCGAACTCGACGTCAGCGTGAAACTGTTCCCGCTGCTGAGCGGCAACGTTGAGGTGAACAGCCTGGAGCTAAAGCAGGCGAAGATTGAATTGATCCGCAATGCCCAGGGTGTATGGAACTTCTCGACCGCCGGCAGTGCCCCGGCGGCCGCTCCTCCGGCCAAAGCGGCGGCGCCGTCGCAGTCTGCCCAGCAGGCGCCTCCGAGTGCTTCCGCGCAGCAGAACCAGTTCACCCTCGGTGAATTAAAGATCACCGACAGCCAAATCGCGGTCACCGATTATCAGAAGCACCAGTCGCGCGCAGTTTATGACCACATCGATATAACCCTCAAGGATTACGCTCCAGGCAAGCCGTTCTCCATTGACGCCACGGCGCACCTGCCGGGCAGCGGTTCGCAAACCTTCCGCCTCAGCGGCGACGGCGGCCCTGTCAACAATGCCGACTTCCTCACCACGCCTTTTAAAGGCACCTTGAAGCTGGATCAAGTTTCCCTCTCGGCCGCGCAGAAGTTCCTGAACACGGCCGCCCTGGAAGGCACGGACGCGGTGATCTCCGGTTCCACCAACCTCGCCAATGCCAACGGAAAGATGAGCGCCGCTGGCTCGTTGAAGCTGGACAACGCTGTCATTCATGGAGTCAAGCCTGGCTATCCCATCACAGCCGATTTCGACGTGACCGACGACCTCACCAACGATGTGATCCAGATCAGGAAGGGATCGCTCAAGCTGGGTTCGACGCCGTTCGCACTGAATGGAACGTTGAACACCCGACCCAATCCGTCGGTAGTGGATGTAAACGTTAGCACCTCGAATGCTTCCATTGAAGAGGCGGCAAGGCTGGCGTCGGCGTTCGGCGTGGCCTTTAGCCCCAACACCAAAATCGCGGGACAGTTGACCCTTAACGTTCATGCCCAGGGCCCGACCGATCATTTGGCACTCAATGGCAACGTCAATGGACGCAACCTAGAAGTCACTGGCAGCGACATCCCGCAGCCGGTGCGCGTGCCTTCGATCGACCTGACCATGAACCCGCAGCAGATCCAGTCCAATAATTTCACGGCAACCTCGGGCGGGACCGCTTTGGCGGCGCAGATGACCATGTCGCAATACACCAGCAATTCGCCAAATGTCGATGCCACCCTCAAAACCGCAAACGGCAAAGTGAATGAGTTGTTGGGCATCGCTAAAGCTTACGGAGTCACCGCGGTCGAAGGCTTTACTGGCACGGGCAACATCACGCTCGATGTCCACGCTGTCGGCCCTATCAAGAACACAGATGCCATGACCTTCAGCGGCAGCGGCGCACTGCAGAACGCCTCGCTGAAGACGCCATCGCTTACCCAACCCGTGAATATTCGAAACGTGAACGTGCAGTTCACGCAGAATTCTATGAACCTGACCAATCTGGCGGCGTCGCTGGGTTCCACCAATGCAAGCGGCAATCTCACTGTGGCCAACTTTCAGGCTCCGCGGCTGACGTTTGCACTGTCGGCTGACAAACTAAACGTCGATGAACTACAGAAAATAGCGGGTAGTTCTGCGCCAGCTCCCGCCAGGAAAAAGGCTCAAGCCACCTGGGGTCTGGTGCCCAGCGCTGATGCAGCGCCGGCTCCGGCCGCGCAACCGGGTATGCTCGCCAGCGCGACCGGCACGGGAACCATCGCAGTGGGCACCATTTTCTACCAGCAAATGGAACTCACCAACGTGCATTCCAACGTGACCCTCAACCATGGAGTCATCCAGCTCAATCCGCTGACGGCGCAGATTGATGGCGGACAGGAGAACGGCAGCATCACCGTGGATACCAGGCCTGCGAATATGGCCTTCGCCGTGAATGCCAAGTTCACCGGCATGGATGCAAACCGGCTGCTGTCGTCAATCTCGTCGGTCAAAGACACGGTTTACGGCACGCTCGGGGCAAACACCAACATCACGTTTTCCACTCCCCCATCGGGTGACGTAGCCCAAACCTTGAACGGTGTGATCGCCATGAACCTGGCCAACGGAAAGATTACGAAGCTCGACCTGCTGAACGAACTGTCGAAGATCGGCAAGTTCGGAGGCGGGGCGGCCAAGGGCTATACCGCGGTCTCTCAGATGAGCGGGACCTTCAACGTGCACAGTGGCGTCGCCCAGACCAACGATCTGAAAGCCGCGCTGGATGTGGGTACCATGGCGGCCAACGGCATCGTGAACCTGGTCAACCAGGACCTCAACATGCACGTGACCGCCGTCCTCAACAAAGGGTTCAGCCAGTCAGTCGGCGGAACCGGGGTCGGAGGCTATCTCAACACCGCGCTGGCAAACAAGAATGGCGAGTTGGTCCTGCCTGTTATTATCACCGGCAACATGAACCACCCGATTGTCGCTCCCGACGTGCAACAGATCGCGCAGATGAAGTTGAAGAATCTGCTGCCAACGGCGGGTGGGCTGTTGAACGGTGGCGGCGGGAGCAATCTCGGTGGCCTCGTGGGTGGCTTACTAGGCGGCCAGCAGCAGCAACAGGCGAAGCCTGGCCAGCCCGCGAAGCAACAGAAGCAGCAGCCCAATCCTCTCGGAGATGCCCTGAATCAGCTAATGGGGGGCAAGAAGAAACCCTGAGTTGGAGTTGGTGATCTCGGCATTGCGCAGTGAGACGCGCTGCCGTTATCGAATACCGCGAACTGGATTGGCAGCGAAACTAAGGAAGATTTCGCGTGACGCTGCCGAGGCGCCGGTCACCTCGCAGCCACCAGGTATAGTCGCGCAGCACAAAAGCCGCCCTCTCTAGGCGGCTTTTCTCTTGCTGGGCACGGCAGCGACACTATGTGCTGCTGTGTTCGAGAATGCCTTTCTCCAGCTTTTCCTGGCACTCGATGCAATGCCGCGTCCACGGCACGGCCTCCAAACGCTTGGGGTTGATCTCAGCGCCGCAAGAAATGCACTCGCCGAAGGTCCCTTCCCGGATCCGCTCGAGCGCTGCGTCTACCATTTGCAGGAGCTGTCGTTCGTTGTTGCTCTGATGAAACAGAAATTCCTTGTTGTACGAATTAGCCGCGCGGTCGGCGATGTCCTGTGCCGACTCCACATCGGCCTCGCGCCCGTCCTGAGCGGTGCGCGTCATGGTCTGGCGCAATTCGCGCTGACGTTCCTCCAATCGTTTCTTGAAAACTTCCAGCTTTTTCTTGTCCATAGGTTCGTACTCCCTGCCGATTCCCGGCGCGGCGGACTCAAATCGCCCTGTGAAAAAATTGGATGCGCGAAACCGGAATGATATGCGTCGGTGGCACCCACGGTCAACTGTGGGTCTGCTCTCCGGCTCAGAGCACCCCCGGCGTTCGGAGTTTGGATGCTTGCGAACTGGCGATGGATTGGCCTGACGCCACGTAAAAAAGCGGCCCTACGTGGGCCGCTCTTTTCAAAAGAGGCAAAGGAGGAAGCTTCAGGGAAGAAATCGGGAGATGCTGTCTCCCTTACGGAGACCAGCAGAGAGATGTCGAGATTGATTGAAGAGAGTTGAAGTCAATGTCTTGGGCCTCTTTGGCTACAGGTAACATTGCACTTTTCGTTCCACAACGCTTACACGTACCCGGAAATTCTGCCAATCTATCTAAGAACAGGCATGATAATTTTTTTGGCAAAGACATTCTCGTGGCCCCTCACGTAGCCTGCACTTGGCACCAGTGGAATCCCTATACCAAACCTAGGCCGTAAGGTTCTCATTGTGCGCCGCATTCTGCTCTTCAATAATCTTTATTTTATTCAGCAAGGCTTTATAGCTGATCTTCAGTATTTTGGCGGCTTGGCGTCGGTTCCAACGGGTTTGGGTCAGCACCCGTTCGATGGCTTCCCGCTCGGCCGACATGGCCGCACGCCGTCCAATTTCCAGCAGGGATGGCGTCTCCGTTTCCGCAGTATTCGCTTTTGCCCCATTGTTGGGGATTGCCGCGGATACTGGCGCGCTGTCCTCCGGCCGGTCTCCATTGGACTTGCCGTTCTTTGGACCCCAAAGAGGGCCGCCGGACATTGAACTCATGATCGGCTTGTGCGTCGAAAGCTCACGGATGATCTGCGCCTCGTTACCCACGATGACATAACGCTTGACAAGATTCTCTAACTCGCGAATATTCCCCGGCCAGTTGTATTCCAGCATGCGGCCTATTGCGCTGTCGCTAAAGGGGGGCGGCTGCTTAGCGTAGAACTCGCTGTACTTCCGCAGGAAGTACTCGAGAAACACCAAAATTTCTTCCCGGCGCTCGCGCAATGGGGGAATGTGAACCGTAATAACGTTCAGGCGGTAGAAGAGATCTTCGCGGAAAAGTCCTTCTTCCACGGCGCGCTCTAGAGGCTTATTGGTGGCCGCCAAAACCCGGACATCGACCGAAACATCCCGCTTGCCGCCCAGCCGTGAGAATTCTCCACCTTGCAGCACGTGCAGCAGTTTGGCCTGTAGCGCGGGATGCATCTCGCTGACTTCATCCAGGAAGATGGTGCCGGCGCTAGCCAAATCGAACTTGCCCAGCTTCTGCCGGTTGGCCCCGGTAAAAGCCCCTGGCTCATAGCCAAATAGCTCACTCTCGAGCAGCTCGTGGGGGATGGCAGCGCAATTCACTTTGACGAAGGGTTTGTCGCCCCTGCTCGATTGCGCATAGATCATGCGCGCCACAACTTCCTTGCCCGTACCGCTTTCGCCACGGATGAGCACCGTGGCCGTGGTGTCGGCCACTTGCTCGATGGTATGCTTTACCTCTTCCATCCTCGGACTCGTTCCGAAGAGGCCCATGAAGTCGCTGTTGCGCCGTACCCGGTCGCGAAGCTGCGGAACCTCAGTTGGCAGTCGTTGTTTCTCCAGGATCTTGTTGATACGGAGATCGAGATCCTTAGGCTCGAAGGGTTTGCTCAAATACTCATCTGCGCCGAGCTTGGAAGCCTTAAAGATCAACTCCGGATCAGGCTGTGCTGACAGCATTACGACGCCGGCTTCCGGCTTGATTTGTTTGATCCTTTCCAGGGTATCCAAAGGGTCCGCGCCAGGCGCCGACAGATCCAGGAGGACCAGTACAGGGTCGTAAAGCCGGAGTACCCGGCTGGCTTCGTCCCCAGTGGCTGCATTGCCGACGTCGAAACCTCGGCGTGTCAGGTAAGAGCTGAGGAATCTCCCCATACTCAGGTCGTCGTCAACCACCAATGCCCGCACCTTTTTGTCCGGAATCATTGAGCTCCCACAAGAAAAAATAGGTTCCTTCGGCCCCACCCAGAGAAACCGGCGTACCAGTATGAGAATCGCAATACCACTTCCAGGGTTGCACCGGATGTGCCGCGCTTATAAACGTGGCCCTCCTCCGGTGGGCCCGCCCAGGAGGCGTTACCGTCAAATTACCTAAGAATTGGTGACCCGATTGTAACGCTGGACTGGCTAAGGCGATAGCAGGGAACAAAGATTTTCTGGCTTCAGATGCGTGCCTGTCGCTCAAGCAATTCAGGCCCGCCACGGCACCGGACCGTTTCGAAGCGTCACCCGATCCATCACGCGATAGCCCAAAGGCAACGGCGGCCCGCGGGCCGCCGTTGCCAACTGCTGTGGCTTCCTACAGCATCAGTTTCCCCCGTTGACCGTCCGCAGTTTCCCGGGCATGAAGTGATAGGGGGGCCATGGTCCCGTAATGGTGATATGGCAATCCTTGAAATGCCGGGTCGCGGCGCTGTAGCGGTTCTGATACTTGACGACCGAGGCGGAATCGATAAGGTGAGCAAAGTCGATCAGCATGCCGCCAGAGTCCGTACGTTTGCAGATCACATCTTCTTCCAGAGGCGAGAACAGCTTATGTACCTGCATGGAAAGTGCGCGGGCCTTGGTTTGCCGCTCGCGGTCGCGTGTCGCTCGCTCCCGCAATTGGCGAAGGTACTCGCCACCTACTCCATTGGGAAGCTCGGCAATCGCTTCTTGCAGCGTCCCATCCTTGAGGATCAGCTTGAAATGCATTTCAGCTTTTCCCCGCAGACGATCGACCGACTCGAGAAAAGTCTTGCGGTTCGCTCTTACCGCCCGCCGCAAGGCTTCATCGGAATCGAAGATGGTGCCAAAGCGAAAGGGCAGGACCGTCAGCGTACGGAAGCACTCACTAACCACGTGAGCATGATCCAGAACGGCTTGTTGGGTGAGGGGTTGGGAGGCGGAATGCTCGCTGACAATGACGGCGAACTCTCCGCTGGGACAAGCGAACACCGGAGCGTCGTTCACGCCTCGGAGATTTTCAATCGCCACTGGACGCCGGGCTCGAATACTGCCTTGGAGGCCCTGCTGCTCAGTAATACAGTACGCGTACCACGCCATCTCAGTCTCTCCTGGGAGTGCTCGCACACAGTTTCACTACCACTGTCTACGAGGGAATGCTGACTTGCGAACGTGGGACTAACTAAAGGGTCTGGCTGAATCGAAGAAGATGGCCGGGAACCATCTCCAACTTCTCTATCCTAAGCCTTGGAGGCCGGACACTGCAACCTACATCTTGCCTGCCAATGCATTTTTCTGCCGCTGGGCCCGGAAAAAGTTCGGTTCGGTTCCCCCGAAGACTGCTCCTGGCTGGGCATTGGCCGGTTTAGACTTGGTACCCAACTTCGCCGTTACCAGCCTTCTCCGCTCATTGGGGGCAAGACTTGGGAAGTGAAACGGATTGCGACCGACACAAGTGTGCAGAGTGAAATTGACGAAACACCATGAATTTACGCTGCACGCCAAACAGGGGTCTTAAGACGTTTTCGACCTATCCGGCGGATTCGGCAAAACCTGTTCTTAGCGCTCCATTACGTTCGACGCGCAAGCATGGAGAAGGAGACCGCAGATGATCATCGAAATGCGTACCTATAAAACCAAGCCCGGCAAACGAACCCAGTTCCTTGAAATATTTCGCAGCAAGTCGATTCCGGCACACGCAGAAATCGGGATGAAAATACTGGGCCCGTTCCTTTCCGTTGAAGATCCCGACACCTTCTTTTTTATGCGCGGCTTTCCTGACATCGCTTCGCGCGAGCCGATGAAGGCAAAATTCTATGAAGGCGAACTCTGGAAACGTGAACTGGAGAATGTCCTGATGCCGATGCTGGAAAAGTATGAAGTCGTCGTGGTGGACGACACTGAGGGTCTGGTTCGCTGGTAGCTCGGTCGCTAAACAGGGGCGACAGCTTCCAGCATATGGAACTGTCCGCGTAGTAGATTCGTTGTGGCGGGTTTGCCCTGTCCGGATTACTGGCGAATTTGCATCGCCAAATATCATGGCGCAGTCCGCGGCTCTAACGATCATCGCCGTCTTCTGCTTCCGAAGCGGGCACCGATGGGTTTACCGCTATCAAGGCCCCCGGACAACGCCCACGCCCGCTGGCTGGGAGGCCTACTGCGCCATGGGAATCTTGATGATCTTCTTCTGGATCGCGTAGGTGACGAGTTGCGCCTTGTTGTGAATGTCGAGCTTGCGCATCAGGTTGAACTTGTGCGCCTCGACGGTCTTCACGCTTAGCCCCAGCAACACCGCGATCTCTTTTACCGAATTGCCTTCCGCCAGCAGCTTCAGGATCTCGCGTTCGCGCGGAGTAAGCGTGGACATCCGTGGGCGCATCCTGGCATCTCTGCACCCGGGCGCGGAAGTCTTCCACCAGTTTGCCGAGTACCTGCGAGCTCAAGATACTTGCCGCCCTTATAGACGTCGCGCACGGCGCTGACCAACTGTTGCGCCGGCGTGTCCTTCAACACGTATCCCGCAGCCCCCACTTCCAGGCATTGCACCAGGTAGTCCTCATCCTCGTACATGGTGAGGAAGAGGATCTTGGTCTCGGGACGGTTCTTCTTGATCTGCCGCGCGGCCTCAAACGACGAGAGCCCGGGCATTCCGATATCCATCAGCACAACATCCGGACGCAGTTCGCGGGCCTTCTCCACCGCTTCGCCGGCGTCGGGCGACTCACCCACCACCTCAAAATCGCTTTCGCTCTCCAGCAGGCGGCGAACGCCCTGGCGGAACAACGTATGATCATCCACCAATACACATCTGATTTTTGCCATGTTTCACCTGCGGTGCTACCGCATCCTATAGGTCTGCGGGCAAATCTCCCTCAAAAGTCCGGCAATGAGGAAGCGATTTTGTCCTTACGGGCACCCTTTGAGGTTTTCGCCTCCTCACGCCCCTCGCGCTATCACGGCATCGACCCCATCGTTGCTCATCGGTAGTCCCCGGTCGTGTCCAAATCCGCTACCCGCGACGGACGTACTCACTTCGATGCGTGTTCCCTTGCCTCGCGCGGAGGTAACCTTCACCTTTCCTCCGATATTTCCAATGCGCTCCCGCATTCCGGCAAGGCCGAAGGTCTGCCGGCCGGGGTTCGGCCTGGGCTACCATGCCCACCCCATCGTCCTCCACCACCAGGCGAACCAAATCTCCCTCGCGTCTCATCTCGATGTTCACCGTCGTGGCGCCGGCATGTTGGGCAACGTTATGCAACGCCTCCTGCACCACGCGATAGACCGCAGTCTCCACTAGTGGCAGACAACCGGCCGAATTCCGGCGAAACCGTGACCCGCGCTTTCACCCCGCTGCTCTTAGCCAGGTCTTTAGCTTCCTTCCGAACTGCGGCGATCAGCCCAAGTTCTTGCAACACCAGCGGCGACAGCCGGCCGATAATGCGCCGGATGCCCTCGATCGTCCGGTCCACCACCTCGAGCGTTTCGCGAATTTTTGCGCGCGCCGAGCGCGTTCCCACGCTATCCTCCAGCATGCCGAGGTAAAGCCGAATCACCATCAGCGCCTGTCCGGTTTCGTCGTGCAACTCACGGCTGATGCGCTTGCGCTCTTCCTCCTGCACCCGCAAGAGGTGGCCGGAAAGTTCTGCAATACGCGTCTCGCGTTCGCGCAGAGCATCGGTCATGCCGGCGCGATCAATGGCCAGCGCCGAGCGGTCGGCAATTGCCCGCAGCAATTCGCGTTCGGTGGGAAGCCAATCATGGGGATCGGAAAATCCAATCAGCAGCACCCCAATTACGGCATCGCTGGACTTTAGCGGCACTCCCCACAGCGCTTTTGCCCTGCCTTGCAATATGGGATGCAGCATTCCATGCGATACGGTCAAGTCGGGCAAAATTTCCGGCTCACCGGTTTCGGCAATGTTGCCGGAAAATCCCTGACCGATGGCAATGGCCAGGCTGGGGTCATCGAGATCTTCGCCAAAGCCCACCTGAGCCTGCACTCGCAAAAGCTGCTGCTCCGGCTCTTTCAGCAGGATCAGCCCCACCGTAGCACTGAAAGTGTGCGTGGCGATTTGCAGTACCCGATCCAGCAATCCGTTGAGATTACGTGCCGAAAGCTCGGCATCGAGCAACGACAACAACGCTTCCGACTCATTTTTCTGTGCATCGAAGTAGGCCGCGGACGTCGCTACGTAACTGGCCCACGAAAGGGTTTCCATTGCGGCCAGCGCTTCCGCTAGTCGCTGGGCCGGGAAGATCTTTCCCAGGTAAGGATCGATCAGCTCCTGGTAAATCTGCAGCGAACGCGACACGGTCCGTGCGTTCACCCTTAGTTTGGCCAGACGTTTTCCGAAAGTGCTGCAAGCTGTCATAAAAGGCGGCGAAATCGGTCTGCGAGAAAATGGAAAAGCCGGTGCCTATGGTCAGCCGCTCCAAGGCCGCCATGGCCCGTCCATCGCAATCAAATTCGACGAACATCTGCTGCCGCCATGCCGCCGTAATCTCTGGAAAGTATGGTTGCAGGCTACGAGTCACTTCGACCACCAGCTCGCGGGAAGTTTCTTTCATAGGCAGCAACGGAGACATGAGGCTCCTTGGGTAACAAAGATGTTGATGCGGTGGAACTTACGGCAGGATGGCAGTACTACCTGATAAACGCGTAACCACCGAAATTATTCGATATCGTACCAGTTTGTACGATTATAAAATAGTCATTAGTCCTCTGCCTAATGGCCATTCTATACATAGGTATCTCGGCCCCAGCCGATGCCCTGCTGTTCTGCGCCATGAGAATTGCGCTTTGCACGCGCCTTTCCACGGCAGGCAGTTGCCGATCACGCCGAGTGGCAACTAGGAATACCGCGTAGAAAGCAAAACTGGCAGAGAGGAGAAAGGGAAGTCCCCTCAGTGGTATAAAGCCACCGTGATGAGAGCAGCTTACGACACGGCTGGAAGCCGTGCCCCTTCAAAGCCTGCTGCCTTCGGCTACGAGAACAGATGAATAATCCAGCTGAAGCGGTGTTCCACCATACGCCAAGTAGGAGAATGCTCTAGCGTAAGTCTTCGATCACCTTCTTGATCCGCTCGAAGGCCCAGAAGATATCTTCGCGAGTAACGACCAGCGGAGGCGCGATGCGGATGACATATTCGTGGGTCTCTTTGCAGAGAATCCCGAGCTTCTTGAGCGCTTCGCAACAGGGCCGCGCCGCAACGTCCAGTTCAATTCCGATCCACAGGCCTTTGCCGCGAACTTCGCGGATATGCGTGCTCTTTATGGTATTCAGCTTGGTAAGGAAGTAGTCACCGAGTTCGGCGGAGCGGTGAATCAGGTTCTCCTCCACCAGCACGCGCATGGCGGAGCGAGCAATCGCACATGCCAGCGGATTCCCGCCGAAGGTGCTGCCATGATCGCCGGGGTGGAAGACTCCCAGGACCTCTTTCGATGCCAGCACTGCGGACACGGGGTAAAAACCACCCGACAGCGCCTTGCCGATGATCACCACATCAGGGGTGATGCCATCGTGCATGTAGGCGAAGAGCTTGCCCGTGCGGCCCAGACCGGCCTGAATTTCGTCCGCGACCAGCAGCACTCGATTTTCACGGCAGATGGCAGCGGCCTCTTTGAGAAATCCAGCGGGAGGGATGATGATGCCGGCTTCTCCCTGAATGGGCTCCACCAGAAAGGCGCAGGTGTTTGGGGTAATCGCCTCGCGCAGGGCCTTCGCATCGCCGAAGGGAATGACCTTGAATCCTGGCGTGAACGGTCCAAAGCCGTCGCGGTACTGCTCGTCGGTGGAGAAGCTGATGGTGGTTACCGTGCGCCCATGAAAGTTGTTGGCGCAGACGATGATTTCCGCCTTGCCATCAGGAATGGCTTTAACTTGGTATCCCCATTTGCGCGCCGCTTTCACGGCAGTCTCCACCGCTTCCGCCCCCGAGTTCATGGGCAGCGCCATCTCGAAACCGGTCAGAGTGTGGAGTTCCTGATAGAACAGGGGCAGCTGATCGTTGCGAAAGGCACGTGATGTCAGCGTGACCTTGCGCGCCTGCTCGATCATGGCCTTCAGGATTTTGGGATGGCAGTGCCCCTGATTGACGGCGGAATAGGAGGCCAGGCAATCGAGATAACGATTCCCTTCCACGTCATAAACCCAGACCCCTTCCGCGTGTTCGATCACAACGTCGAGAGGATGATAGTTGTGCGCGCCGTATTGATTCTCGAGCGCGATCAATTCATTGCTTAGCGATTGTTCGATGATTTCCATAAAAACCTCGACTTCCTGATATGAGTTCTACCGTACCGGCTTCACAGGTGACCCCCGGCGTTGGTGATTGCAGGAATGTTGAAGCCGCAGATCAATGTGACAAGTATTACAATCACGAGATCCATCGCGGCGCAAGGGCGTGTGTCGATCATAGCTCCCTACTTTTGACGATGCTCATGAAGTCTGGCTTTATCCATCCCAGAGCATCGTCAATAGCGCCATTCGGACGTACAGCCCGTTCTCTGCCTGCCGGAAATACAAAGCGCGCGGATCGTCATCCACTTTCTTGTCCAGCTCCACGGTCCGCGGCAGCGGATGAAGAATCATGGCGTTCGACCTCATGCTCTGCAGCACGCTAGAGTCGATGGCGTAGCGAAGCGGACCCCTGAGCCGGTCTGGGCGGATGCGCGTCTGGTAAATGACATCCACCTCCCCAACCACGCGATTGATGTCCGACTCCAACTCGTAGCGCACCCCGTGCCGGTCGAGATACTGCAGGATATCGGGTTTCATCTGTAGCTCGGGCGGACTCACGAAGAAGACCTTAACCCGTTCGAATTTTGCCAGCAGATAAGCCAGCGAACGTACGGTGCGGCCGCGATCGAGTTCGCCGATGAAGGCCACGCTCAATCCATCGAGGGGACGCTCGCGATAGATGGTGTACAGGTCGAGCAAGGCCTGGGTGGGATGCTGGCCGCCTGCGCCGTCGCCCGCATTGATAATCGGCACCGGCGAAACCCTGGCCGCGCGGCCCGCTCCACCCGCTTCATGATGACGAATCACAATGACGTCACAGTAGCTGGCAATGATGCGGATGGAGTCCTCGACCTGTTCCGCTTCGATCTCGGAAGAAAAAGCGCGCGCATGTTCGGTGGATAGCACCCGTCCACCCAGCCGATGCATGGCCGCTTCAAAGCAGAAGCGGGTGCGGGTGGACGGCTGGTAAAACAGGCTAGCCATGATTCGGCTCTGATAGTCCAGTGTTCCGCCCCGCGCCACAATTCGCTCCATCAGCCGCGACCGGTCAAAAAGCTCCATCAATAAGGGAACCGTGAACTGTTGCGACTCCACAACGTGCTTCAAACTCATACGGGGACGTCCCGGCTTTGCTTCCTGTAGTCTAGTAGTTCGGTCTGTCGTTAGCATGGGCTCACCGGATAACCGAAACCGCAAGTTCCTTTCCTTGTGACACAATCTGGCTGCCCGATTCTCTGTCCGCCACAATGTAAGTGCCCGCAGAGCCCTGCACGGCTTCACACAAATGCTCATACGAGGTAATAACGGCTTCCCTGCCTCCGCTATGCAGGAAGCGCAACACCGATTCCACCTTTGGTCCCATGTTTCCCGGGGGAAAATGGCCGGCCTGCAAGTGCCCTTGCAATTGCGCAGCGGTGACATAAGTTAGCGGCGTCTGATTGGGCTTCTTATAGTTCAGAAAAACATATTCAGTATCAGTTGAGATCGCAAACACGTCGACCTCCAACTCGGAAGCCAACAACGCGGACGCGCGGTCCTTGTCGATGACGGCTTCCACACCTTGCAGGCGGCCATTCACCCGCATTACCGGAATGCCACCTCCTCCGGTTGATACCACCAGCACTCCGCGATCGACCAATGAGCGAATGACGTCGAGTTCCAGGATCTCAATCGGCTCGGGAGAGGGTACGACGCGGCGATAGCCACGGGCTGCATCCTCAACAATCTGCCATCCGAGTGAGCGTTTCTTGTCGTCGGCGTCGGACCGTGAGTAAAAAGGCCCAATCGGCTTGGAGGGATGCTGCATAGCGGCGTCATCCGCCGATACAACGGTTTGTGTCATCAGGCTGACGACGGGCACTTCCATTTGCGCTGCGGCAAGCTCATTGTGCAGCGACTGACCGAGCAGGTAACCAATCTCGCCTTGACTGGCAGCGCCGCACACATCCAGCGTCTGTCCATACACCACGTCGGAGGCGCGCTCGGAGCGCAGCAACTGCGCGCCCACCTGCGGCCCGTTCCCGTGCGTGATCACCAGGTTATATCCGAGACGGATAAGCCCGACAATCGCCTGGGCCGTGCGGCGAGTGTTCGCTAGTTGCTCGGCAATCGTCCCCTTTTCTCCTGCACGAATTAGAGAATTGCCGCCAACCGCGACTAGCGCAGTCTTTGCCATGAGAGATCCTAACGAACGCACCGCTATTCGCTCTTCGCTCTTCGCCAGAAGAATCAGGGCCGGTTGTAAAGCTAAGAGCTAAAGGCCAAGAGCCAATGGCGAAAAGCGAACAGCGGCTTTTCTACCTCACCAGTTCCAATCTTGATTCGCGAACCATCTCGCGTTCCGCGGCTTGCTTGTCCTTCATCAATTCCAACATGATCGCCTTTTGAGCATGCAGCCGGTTCTCTGCCTGCTGGAAGACGAACGATCGCGGTGAATCGATTACGTCGTCCGTAACTTCATCGCCCCTGTGCGCCGGCAGACAGTGCATGAAGATGGCATCGGGTTTGGCCTTGGCGAACAATGCGGCGTTTACCTGATACGCCTGGAAGGTATCTCGCCGCGCGGCCGCCTCCCCCTCCTGGCCCATGCTTGCCCACACGTCGGTATAAACGACGTCGGCGCCGGAAACCGCGCGGTTGGGATCGTTGGTGACCGTGCAGCTAGCCTCGGTTGCGGCACAGCGCTCCGTCGCCCAGGCAACCGCCCCGCTGTCAGGTTCGTAGCCCGGGGGCGTAGCTATCCACACCTTCGCACCTAGTTGCACACCCGCAAACATCAGCGAGTGCGCCACGTTGTTGCCATCGCCGACGTAGGCCACCTTCAGCCCAGCAATTCGGCCCTTGACCTCGAGCATGGTCAAGTAGTCCGCCATTGCCTGGCAAGGGTGACTGTAATCGGTTAAGCCGTTGATGACCGGAATGCTGGCGTGCCGGGCCATGTCCACAACGATGTCGTGGGCGAAGGTCCGGATCATGATCCCCTGCACCATCCGCTCCAAGTTCTTGGCGACATCAAAGACCGACTCCCGTTTGCCGAGACTGATCTCGGCCGGCGAGAGATACAGCGGATGTCCGCCCAGTTCCTCGATGCCCACGTCGAAGGTCACGCGCGTGCGCAGCGATGGCTTTTCGAAGATCATGGCCAGCGTCTTGCCCTTCAGAGCGCCGCTGTATGCGCCAGGGCAGGCTTTGACTTGGCAGGCGACATGAAGAAATTGCCTGATCTCTGGCGGCGAGAAGTCGCGGATTGAGAGGAAGTCTTTCTGCGGCATGCTACCTCCCAACTTCGACTAACGCCGCTTTGTGCGTCTGGGTGAACTGCTCCAGCATCGTGGTGATGGCGGGTTTGCCAATCTCCTCGACTTCGTAGGTCACGCGCACGCTGGGCTTGTCCAGCTTGATGGTGCGCGCCAAGTCGATCGGAGTCGCCACTAGTACCAAATCGCAAGGGACACGCTTGATCGTCTCTTCAAGCTCGTGCCGCTGGATATCGCTGTATCCCATGGCCGGCAACACTCTCCAGAGGTGGGGAAACTTCTCGAAGGTCTTCTGAATAGAGCCCACTGCATACGGACGAGGATCAACCAACGCGGCCGCATTGTAACGATTGGCTGCAACCACGCCGGCCCCGTAAGGCATCTCGCCGTGTGTGAGCGTGGGGCCATCTTCCACCACCAGCACCCGCTTGCCCCTAACTGCTTCGGGATCGGCAACCGTCACCTTGCACGCCGTCTCGATGACCTGGGCGTTGGGATTGTGCAATGCGATATTCTGCCGCACGGTCTTGATCCCATCAGGATCGGCGGTGTCCACCTTGTTGATGATGAGCACGTGAGCGCTGCGGAAGTTCACTTCGCCGGGATAGTAGGCCAACTCGTGCCCCGCGCGATGCGGGTCGAGGACAACGATGTCGAGATCGGGACGATAGAACGATGTGTCGTTGTTTCCGCCGTCCCACAGAACAATATCGCCTTCTTTCTCTGCCTGACGAAGAATTTCCTCGTAGTCCACTCCCGCGTACACCGTAGTGCCCTCGATGATGTGAGGTTCGTACTCCTCCCGCTCTTCAATGGTGCAGAGGTGCTTGTCGAGGTCGGCCAGAGAGCCGAAGCGTTGCGCGTGCTGCACCGCCAGGTCACCATAAGGCATGGGATGACGGACCACAACCGGGTTCCAGCCGAGCCTGCGAAGCTCGGTGGCAACGCGGCGCGAGACGGGACTCTTGCCGCATCCCGTGCGGACGGCACAGATCGAGATGACCGGCACCTTTGCGATGAGTTGCGTGCGTTCAGCGCCCAGCAGCCAGAAATCGGCTCCCGCGGCGACAGCGCGCGAGGCCAGGTGCATCAGGGTGGGATAGGCGATGTCGCTGTACGAAAACACCACCACGTCGACCATCTCGTCGTGGATGATGTCTTCCATTTTGTTTTCTTCGAGGATGGGAATGCCATCCGGATAGAAGTCGCCCGCCAATTGCACGGGATAACGACGGCCGGCAATGTCGGGAATCTGGGTTGCGGTGAAGGCTACTACGTGAAATTCAGGATTGTTTCGGAAAACTACGTTGAAGTTGTGGAAGTCTCGGCCAGCAGCTCCCAGGATAAGCACCCTTTTCATAGTGCATAAAAAGCGTCATTAGACCCATGAGGTGGGGACACTTTTCTCCTGACTACATCGTGCACTAAGAGCAAGGTCTGGGCTGTGAGAGCCGTCACATGGCAGTGAGACACAGGATTATGGTGAACTTGGATACTCGCGCGCTCCTCCAGCAGTGGCCGGGTGCCCCGGCCAAGCGTAGTAGATACACACGAAACCCTAAATCTGGGTGCCCCGTTCTAGCCTGCTATTGGCTAGGGCGGGGCAGGCATGTTCGCAGGTATCACCCATCCCTGACAACGTTCTTGCGGCTCTGGTGGAGAAACCGGAATTGCGCGGGAACAGCTCTCGTCATTGCCTGGCTGGCGACGAGGGGAGCAACGCGGCGAGTGAACCTCGAGTCCACAAGTTGGGGTAATGAACTGCCCCGGCCATATGTCACGCCAATTCTCAAGTATCAGAGTGATCCCGGTTTTTTGAATGGCCTGAAAATCCTAACGAACCCCCAGTTTTCGATAGCCGCCGTCTTTCCTCGTAGGCATTGGAGACAACTTCATCGAGCAGAGCGGCATCTTCGGGACTCCCGAACAGTCCGAGTCCTTGCTCGAATACCGTTTTCGGAACTGGCTTTCTGACTGAGAGGCCAGTTTCAAGGAGCCGCAGAACGGCTTCATCGTGCGTGATGTGCTCTTGCTGCGCAAACCGCTGAATGTCGCGCTCGATGTTCGTCGGGATGTCCAAGCTCATTAGTTTGCGCCTCCTGTTCCAGATATCAGGGCTTTTTCACTGCATTGTCACGGAGTGCTTTTGGCAAGTTGGTTTGGCCCACTTCGGCGGTTTAATCTGGCCCACCCTGGGACGTTGAAGGTTAAGAGGATAGAGTTCCGTTCTGCTGGAGCGTAGCCCGTAGGGCGAAGCGGAAGCAGAATGGAACGGCGGCCTCCAGGGATCACTCTTTGCGTTTCTTTCGCAAGGTTCGGCGAAAGCGGTACGACTCCGAACCTGTTTCGATAATGTGAGCCTGATCGGTAAGCCGGTCGAGCACGGCCTTGCAGAGCCGGGCATTGGTAAACACCTGTGGCCACTCGGAGAACGGCAGGTTGGTGGTCACGATGATGGCCGCTTTCTCCGCCCGTTCGGCGATGACCTGGAAGAGCAGTTCGGCGGCCACCTCGGCCAGTGGGACATAGCCCAGTTCATCGATCACGATCAGTTCCACGCGCGACCAACGCGCCAGCATGCGGCTGAGGCTTTGTTCCCGTTGTGCCTCGACCAATTGGTTGACCAGCGCGGCGGCAGTCGTGAAGCGCACCCGCCTCCGCTGGCGGCATGCCGCGATGGCCAGGCCGGTGGCCAGATGAGTTTTTCCGGTGCCCGGTTCGCCAACCAGAAGCACGGGTTCGGAGCGTTGCAGATAGCCGCCTTCGGCCAGGGCTCGGATGCGCGAGGCCGGAATGTGTGGCGACTGCGCAAAGTCGAACTCCTCCAATGTCTTCATCCGAGGCAGGTGGGCATCTCTAAGCCGCAGTTCGATGGAGCGCCGTTGGCGGTCCTCGACCTCGGCTTGGAGCAACGCTTCCAAGTAATGAAGATGCGAGTGGTTCTGCTGGCTGGCTTCTTCGGCCAAGGATAAGAACTGAGTGGCGATGGCACCCAGTCGCAGAGTCTGGCAGTGCTGAGCGATGCTTGCGGCCTCCATGCTCATGCCAGCACCTCGATCGTCAGCAGTTGGTTATACTCGGCCATCGTCGGCAGTGGACGTTCGTAGGCGGCCAGTGCGCCGATCTCGACCATGGTTACCACCGCGTGCTGAAGCTCGTCGGTCATGAGGAGATGACGAATGGCAGCCACATCCGTACAGCCCAGCTCCATCGCTTGCGCCACCGAGGTTTCCAGCTTGGCGTAGCCGAACTCGCGGCCCATGCGGATGAGCGCAATCATGGATCGCGTTCCATCCTGGCGTCCCTGCCGCTCGTTCATCAGCTCCCATAGCCGGTCATAACTCTCCGGCCAGCGGCCCTGCACCCGCCACTGCGCCAGCGGCTTCGACCCGCGCAACGCACCGGGCTTGCGTTCGAGCACTTCCAGATAGTGTTCGAGATCGAGGATCTGCTGTGCGCGTTCATAGCTGCGCTGGTGCTGCGCCACCCGCACCCCGTCCTGCCGGAACTCAACCACGCTGGAGTAGACGCGAGCCTCGACCACGGAGCCTGCTTTCAGCGGCACCGAGTAGAAGTTCGTTCGCACCTTGGCACATCCTGCCTGATCGACGCGCGGGAAGCTGACTTCGGCTAACTCGAAGTCTTCCGCCGGGAGTGGCAGCAGGTGTTCCTTCTCGGCGAGCAACAGCCTGCCGACACTCTCCATGCGGCCCGATAAGATACGGCTCTCATCGTGATGGCAGTCAGCCAGCAGCTTGGCGTTCAGTTCCGCAAGATCGCTGGCCACCGGTACCGGAACCCAGTGGTTGCGGCGGAAGTAGCCCACTTCACCTTCCACCCCGCCCTTCTCGTGGCCTTCGCCGGGCGTGCAGAACTCAGCCTGATACCGCCAGTGCGAACGGAAGGCGATGAAGCGAGCCGTCAGCTCGCGCTCGTAGCCGCGCAGGATCTTCTTCACCGCGCTCGACAGGTTATCGTAGCGAAGCCGGCGGAAAACGCCGCCAAAGTAATGGAACGCCAACTCGTGCGCTTCCAGAAACGCCTGCTGCGTGGCCCTCAGATAGGCGCGATGATAGGCCGCTCCGCTGGCCATCGAACGCAGCGAGAACACCTGCAGCTTGACCCGCTCGCCATCCAGGTCGGCATATGCTTCATACCAATCCACCTGGGCTTCGACACCCCAGTCGTAGCTCTGCGGCACAAAGGTCTCGCGCCGAGCCAGCCCCAGCGCCTCTTTGCGCTGCGCCACATACTGTCGCACCGTGCGTTCCGCCGCCCTGCATCCGGGTACCTCTTCTCGAATGCGCTCCCAGATGCGCTTCGCCGTGTGGCGCTGCTTGCGCGGAGCCTTGCGATCGGTTTCCAGAATCGCGTCGATGAACTCCGCTGCCGGAGCCATCTTCACATGCGGCCGCTCCGTCTTCTTCCGCCGCACCGGTATCGCGCTCCGGATCGCCTCCCGCACCAACCGCCGGTGCACCCCCAGCTTGCGTGACACGCCTTGGATCGTGCCCACCCCAAACTCATACTCCAACCGAATCTGCTCGAATAGCTCCACCTTGGCTCTCCAGTCCAACTCCCGCCTCCAGACCCAAGCTCACGCTCAAATACAGAGTAGAAGTTTGCTGTGCCCAGGGTGGGCCAAAACAAACCGCCGAAGTGGACCACTTCAGAATGCCAAAATCACGGAGGTTATACTCGCAAACGGTGCCCCTAACCTCCCTTATGTCCGGCGATGCCTGCCTTCATCCGATTGCGCCTCCATGTAGGAGCGCAAAATGGCGTTGATACGGGTCTGGTAGCCGCTGCCCTTTTTTTCTTGAGCCATTCCACGACATCATGGTCAATGCGGATGGTTAGGCGGGCCTTCGGCTTGGGCATGGTGAGCTTCGCGGTCTTCCAGAACGACTTGCCCAGCTTGGGAATATCGGAGAAGTCGATGTCCGCATCACTCATCTGGCGCAAGCGTTTGAAGTCAGTCCTGCCCTTGGTCCGCGCCCCTGAGGTGGTTTGCGTAATCTTGCCTTTCATCGCGATGTGCCCTCCTTGCCTTGCTGAAATAATCCGACGCCTAGGCGACTCGAGGACGCACATCGCGTTCGACGGTGCGCTGCAGTTCGTCTTCAGCGACTTCAAGGTCGTAGGTAGACTGAGCATTCATCCAGAAGCGTGCGCTGGTGTTGAAATACCGTCCCAGCCGCAGCGCCGTATCAGGCGTAATACCGCGCCGCTCGTGCACAATCTCAGCGATACGAGTAACCGGTACGCGGAGATCGAGCGCCAGTCGGTTCATGCTGATGGCGAGCGGCTTCAGAAAATCTTCGCGCAGAATTTCACCGGGATGAATGGGCGAGAGTTTTTCGGATTTGGCCATGCGTCCTCCCAGTGATAATCCACGATTTCCCGGAGAAACACCAGCTCCGTCGATCAGATCCGACATGCTGAGTAGGTCAGCACGAAGCGCGAATGGCGAAGAGCGAAAAGCGAGCCCGCAACGGCTGATTGCTGATGGCTGACGCTTCGCCCCGTGTTCCACCTCACATGGTCATGTGACCGCTGTCACTTCGTCTTGGGCCGTACCTGATTAAAAATCGAACTATCGTTCGGTAGGTGGGTGAGCCTCTCCAGCCGCAACGTAATTCCAGGGTGCCGCCAAGCTTAATAAGGAAGATGCCGCCGTCGAGGCTGCTACTCCCCCAAGTGGCGCCAAGAAGAAAGGGCAGCAATGGCCAAAGGTTCGGTGCAGATCGTGGTTGAGCGCTGTAAGGCCTGCGGATTCTGCGTAGAGTTCTGTCCCACGCACGTTCTGGCGCTCTCCTCTGCTTTCAACGCCAAGGGTTATCACACTCCTTACATGGTCCATCCGGAGAAGTGTAGCGGTTGCGATTTGTGCGGCATGTATTGCCCTGACTTCGCAATCTACGGGTACAAACAGCCGGCCCCGCCCAAAGAAAACGTCGAGGCCGCAGTCCCTCCACCGGTGGCCGAGGCCAAGGAGGACCAAGATGCACGCTGACCCTGCCGGTGTCATGACCGGAACGCATTTCCTGGACGGCGACCACGCCTGTTGCGAAGGCGCACTGGCGGCTGGAGCCCGGTTCTCTTCCGGCTATCCCATCACTCCTTCAACTGAAGTCGTCGAACGCTTCGCCGCCCGCGTGCCCACGGTAGGCGGAACATTTATCCAGATGGAAGATGAACTGGCCGCCTCGATTGCACTGCAAGGCGCAGTGTGGGGCGGCGCCAAGGCCTTCACGGTGACCTCCGGCCCTGGATTCTCCTTGATGATGGAGCACATCGGCCTGGCGGTCATGACGGAAACCCCTTGCGTCTTTGTGGATGTGCAGCGTGGTGGACCTTCGACCGGATTGCCAACTCTGCCTGCGCAAGCCGACATGATGCAGGTGCGCTGGGGTTCGCACGGCGATTACGAAGTGATTGCGCTGTGTCCAAACTCTCCGCAAGAGTGCTTCGATCTGACGATCACTGCGTTCAACTATGCCGAACAGTATCGCTGTCCAGTGTTCGTCATGATGGACGAGGTCGTCGGCCACATGACGGAGAAGGTGGTCATTCCTCCACCCGAGCAAATTGAAGTTACGCCGCGTCGCTATACCACCCTGCCACCTGATGAGTTTCTCGCCTATCAGCCACGTGAAGACCTGGTGCCCGACATGCCGCGGACCGGGGAAGGCTACAACGTCCACGTTACCGGCCTGACCCATGACGAACGGGGTTACCCCGATATGACCCCGGCCACGCAAGACAAGCTGGTGAGGCGGCTACAGGACAAGATCAAGAAGAACGTCGACAAGATCTCTCTTTACGAAGCAGAGCAGATCGAGGGCGCAGAGGTTGTGGTGGTTTCGTATGGCATCACCTCGCGTGTGGCACAACGGGCTATCGAATTGGCGCGAAAGAAAGGCGTGAAGGTCGGGAAATTCCGCCTGATCACTGCGTGGCCTTTCCCCGAAAAACAGATCGAAGAAATTGCCAGCAAGGTGAAGGCAATTGTCGTCGTAGAGCTGAACCTGGGACAGATGGTACGTGAGGTAGAACGCGCCGCCGGGAGAGCAAAGGTCCGTTTTGTTGGACACGCTGGAGGCAGCGTACACCGTCCGGAAGACATTCTGCAGGCCATTATGGAGGCGGCACGATGAGTGAACTGTGTGAACTAAACGTCCAAAACCCAGTAGAACAATTCCTGCGGATGGACCGCATTCCTCATATCTGGTGTCCCGGCTGCGGCATTGGCACCAGCGTCAACTCCTTCGCCCACGCGCTCATCGATGCCAAAATCGACACCCGGAACGTGGCCATCGTGTCCGGCATCGGTTGCACGGGCCGCGTTGCCGGCTACGTGAAGCAGGATTCGTTCCACACCACGCATGGCCGCGCCATTCCTTTCGCTACCGGCCTGAAGCTGGCGAACCCTAAGCTGAATGTGGTTGTGTACTCCGGCGATGGCGATTTGTTCGCGATCGGCGGCAATCATTTAATTCACGCCGCTCGCCGCAATGTGGACATCAAGGTCGTATGCATCAACAACCTGATCTACGCCATGACCGGCGGGCAGACGGCCCCGACGACGCCGGGCGATGTCATCACCTCGACTAATCCTTACGGGACCTATGATCCGGCGTTCAACCTGCCGTATCTGGTGGAAGCGGCAGGAGCGGTGTACGTCGCCCGCTGGACGGCATTCCATGTTCGCCAGCTAGCACGCTCCATGCAGGAGATGTTCGCCAAGAAGGGTTTCAGCTTCATCGAGGTATTGTCTCCTTGCCCAACTCTCTATCAACGGCGCAACAAGATGGGCGACGGCCTCGACACTATGAAGTTCTACAAAGAAGTCAGCAAAGTTCGCAACGGCGCGCCGACCAAAGACGTCGGACTAACCAAGAGCGGCGAGATCACAGTCGGTAAGTTTGTTGATCGCGAGCGCAGCGATTATGGCGATCTCATGCACGATAAACTGCTCGATTCTCTAGGCGACGATTACGTGGAAACGGAGGCCTGTTCATGTCAGTAAGCGAGATCCGTATCGCCGGATTTGGAGGGCAGGGCGTTATCCTGTCGGCCATCATCATCGGCAAAGCAGGCTGCATCTATCAGCCCGGCTATGCCACCATGACGCAGAACTTCGGGCCTGAGGCCCGTGGCGGCGCGTGCAGCGCGCAACTCATCCTTTCTGACACACCCGTGCTCTATCCCTATGTGCCCCGGCCCGACATCCTGGTGGTGATGTCGCAGGAGGCATATGGATTGTTCGCTCCTCAGCTCAAGGATGAGGGAACTCTCATCATCGAAGAGGACTTGGTGCGAATTGGCGAGCTCCCGGCAGGAGTGCGCGTTTATAGCGTTCCCGCAACCCGCATCGCGGAAGGACTCGGCAAGAAGATGGTGTTGAACATCGTGATGGTCGGATTTTTTGGCGCCATTACGCAGGTGGTCGAGCGGGAGGCGCTCCGCAACGCCGTGGGCGCTTCCGTGCCGCAAGCTTACCGGGAGCTGAACCTGAAAGCCTTCGACCGGGGCTACGAGTACGGCGCCAACGCGCTCACGGAAGTGATCGTGCAGCAAGAATCAGATGTCGCAGTCGCAGCACTCGAAAACTAGCCTGATTCATAACCTCATACCAAAGCCGGCAAACGATCGCCGGCTTTTTGTCCTTACGTAATAACGTGAGAAATATCTAAGTCGCGGCTTGTACAACGTGCCCCATTCGCCCCTCATCCAAGCAGATGAAATCATGTCCAATAACAATCTGCCGAATACTCGCGATGAAAACAGCGGCAAGGGCGCGGTGGAGCAGAACCGGCCCGGCCAGAAGACCAACACTTCTCTCGCTGGACAAATCGGACACCGCGATCAAGATGCGCTGTTAAAGTCTTCAGATAGCGACTTTCCTGAACCCGGCCAGAACGAAGAGCACACCGGTGAGTCGCAAGCACTCAACCAGCTCAACCGTGATACCGAAATCGACTGTGCCGACCAAAACCGTCGATGTCCGGAAGATCAGAAGCAAAGCCATAACCAGGAAAAGGACGACCCTCTGGCTTCTTGACTCGGTCGTTTGATATTTCGGGTTAGTAAGCTGGAATCATGCCGTGCCTAAGGGCTCGGCAGATTGTGCAGCGTGCTGTTGGCGAACTCGAATCCTTGCGGAGCGACCCTGACTTGGCCCTGATAGGGTTGGTCAATGTCCGCGATAGCGACCAAAACCAGTGCAATCAGGAAGCTGAGGACCAGCACTTGCAACAAGTGAAAGCGGAAACTCGGCACCCCAAAGAAGCAAGACGACGCAACCGTAATCACGCCTCCTGCGACCAGGACCGTCCAGAGAATACCCGGCAAGGCTTCGCGACTCTGCATGACCCGGATACGACGGTATTGGGTCAATCCTCGTAACTCCTCCATCAGCTGATAGGCCGCGATAGCGTCGGGTTGCGCATGTGCTTGACTCTCTCCCGCCAGCTTCCAGAACTGATTGATGATCTCCCCGCCTTCCGGCGGCATCTGTTCCTTTTCCATCGCGGGCCACTCCTGCTTCAAGGCATTGTCTGCGTAGCGCACGCACAGCTCCTGGATGGGCCTTGCGTTTGGATCGTTCAGTTGGCTGGCAATCCGGAAAACGTTTGCCAGCGCATTGGCCTCCTGCTCTTCGTTGGCCTGGGCCTGTTGAAACATGGCCCAGACGCCGGCCAGCGTGAAAGCAAGAATTACCGCGTAGGTAGTTCCGATCACGGCAACGACAGCGCCGGTGAAGTCGTTGGATTCTTTGCGAGAAGGTGCGGTCGAAGTGCGGCTGACCAGGAAAAGAAACATCATGGCCGCGACGACAGAGATGATTATCGTAAGAATGTTAGTTAGCACGACTTATTTGGTCCGCCCGACGTACGGGATGAAGAAGCTTACACCGAGTTCGCATCTCGGGGAAGCAGCTGTACCTTATAGCTGCGAGGGAGCTGGAAGGGGCGCCAGGCACCGCGACGCCGGTTCTCCAGAGATTTCCCCACGCTCAAGATTTGCCTCAAATGTGTAGAATTTGCAGAATTTTGAGCGTGCCGCCTCTCGTCAACTTACTGATCTATAACGCCTTAGCTGAATGGCATGGTACTTGCCTCTTTTCGGGTAGTTAGGAGGCAACACATGCAAGCGAAGGGCTACCGCCTTCCCGCCATCCTGCTCGTTTCCCTGGCGCTGTCTGGCTGCGGCAAGTCGCCGAACGTGCCGAACGCTGCGACGCAATCTTCTGCGACCCAGACCAGCAACCCAACCTCTTCTGACAACAGCGGGGAGAAGCAGGTGCCGGCAACGCTGGCCAACAGCCTCGTCAATCCCAACACTCAGACCACCGGGAATACCGCAATGCCAGCGGCCTCCAATAAGCCGGCTGCTCAATTGGTCATACCGGCGGGAACATCGATTACGGTACGTCTCCAGCAAGGACTATCCAGTGCGTCGGCGGCGCCGGGTGAACGCTTCGACGCAGTGATTGACGAGCCCATCGTCCTCGACGATCGCACCGTCATACCCGTGGGAACTCCGGTCACCGGCCACGTGGCGATCGCGCGACGCTCGGGGCGGCTACACCATCCTGGTGAGCTTGGGCTGACCTTGGACACTATGCTGATCAACAATCAAGAGCTTCCGCTGACAACTTCGCGCATCGTCGCGCGTGGAGCTTCGCACAAGAAGCGTAACCTGGGTTGGATCGGGGGCGGCACCGGGGGCGGCGCCATCATCGGCGCACTGGCTGCGGGCGGCGAGGGAGCGCTGATTGGCAGCGGCATCGGAGCGGTCGCCGGCACCACGACGGCTTTCGTCACCGGCAAGAAAGATGTTGGATTCAACGCGGAACGCCGGCTGCGTTTCCGCTTGAACCGCAATATCAGTTTGACCGCGTGATTACAAGCGCGGGGTCGACCCGTGGGCTGACAGCGTTCTGTGAGAACTCATTTCCGTTCGGCACGGCAGAGAACACAGATTCCCATTAGCTACCGAGTCGCAGCACCTTGTGCTCGGGACAGCGGGCTTGGGCCAGTTCGATCAGGCGGTCGATCAGCTCGGGACCGTGGTTCGCGTAGAAATAAAGCCCGCCGATTTCGCGCTCCTGCAGAGACTTGTTGGGATACAGCGCGTTCTCGATTTGAGCGGCGTGTCGCGACAGAATCTCCGATTCGCCGCAACTCGGCCTGCGCAGCCCGCTTCTCCAGCCGGTCTACCTGATAGCGCATCTTGCTGGCGGCCCGCCCAGCGGCTTCGACTAAGCGTCGGATCCAGCTTCTTCAAAGACTCGCTAACCCGCGCCATGGCCGCTTCAACCGATTCCCGCGCCTGCTCGAAATCTTGCCTGAGTTCGGCGGGCAATGAGCGGGCGGCAAGACAATCGCGAAGCTGACACTCGCCATGAAACAATTCCGGCAGCTCCACTTCATACTTATTTAGCAGCCGCTCGATACGCGGCTCGATCAACGTCGCGCTCATGCGTGGAAGTATCGGGGTAATTCTACCCAGCAGCTTCTCATACACCACCGCAGCTTGCGCGAAGTACGCGATCTCGGCGGGTCCGCCGATGTAAGCCAGCGTAGGGAGCCAGTAATCCTGAAGCACGGGACGCAGCAGCACGTTGGCGCTGAAGTTCTCGGGCGCCGTCTCAATGCGCTTCTGCAACTCCTCGGCGGAAACTGGCTTCTTCGCGATTGTGAAAGCCCCATTGGCGCGATGCACCGGGACGCGCACTCCATCCACCAGGGCAAACAACGGAGTGGATTCTCCCGTGACCTTGACTTGTTCGTGATAGCCGCCGTCGCGCAACTCCTTGTTGCGCTCCAGCACTGCCTGGTCGAGTTCGGCGGAGCGTTGCAGCGCGTCCACGAACAGCGGCGCCGCAATGCGATGTAGTTCCAGGTCAGCGGGATCGAGGAAGATAAGGCCATGCTCGCGGAAAATGCGCGTGCAAAGTTTGGCAAACGCGTTGGAGAAGGTCTCGCCCTCGGCGTAGCTCTCGCGCAGGTAATCGGCGGCCATGCGATTCGCCCAGCAGCTTCGCCGCTTCGGCAACGATTTCGTTGGTTCCCTCCGCAAAGCGAATGTGCGCAACCGGAGCGCCCGCAATCCCTGCCGTCTTCGCCGTGAACGGCGCAAGTCGAAAATCGTGCGTCAGCAGCAGCGCCTGATTGACTTCTTCCAGGTCGTGGTCTTCCGTAGCCAGCCAGAAAACCGGCACGCATTCGACGCCTGACTGTTCCAGCTGTTTGGCCAGTGCCAGCACCGACGCGGCTTTGAACAGCGACATCAGCGGGCCCCCGAAAAGTCCAACCTGCTGGCCGGTGACGACGGCAAAAGCGCCCTCACGCAAGCCGCCGAATGTTGCGCAGTGTCGCTTCGGAAGCTCCCCAGGCGCGATTCTGTTTCTCCAGCGCGTCGGCGACCCGAGCTTGCCGTTCCCGATCCCGCGGGCACTGACTTGGCGAACGCAGCGACGTGCTGGACGTCCGGTTGCGTGGGAAAAAACTTGCGAATCTCAGGAGAGTAGGAAAGAAAATCGCTGAAAATGCGGCTTGTGTGCGGGATAGAGTTGAACGAGATGCAGTCGGGAATCACGGGATCGTCTCCCGACAACAGCGCCATGCGCTGGCAGAACCAGTGCGGCCCTTCATCATGAATTGGTTCGTCGGTTTGGCCATTCGCACCACTCGTATGAGACTAACAGGCAGGCAAAAGGTTTGGATGATTTCCCCGCCAGCGGGATGCAGGGAATGGCTTACGAAAAGGGCCCGAGCATTTAGCCCAACTCTAGGCGCTGCCAGATGCGGCGGGGAATCGCTACATATTCCGGAGTACAAGAGCACCGACGGGACACTGAGTCGGGACGTAGGCACGCTGCATCTATATAGTACGGTTGACTTCGCTGCGCCAGGTGGCAGTTCGCTGCGCCGGATGGTAGAGTGAAGGAGATCGTGGTCACTACGGGGGCGTCACGGCTTCGACGGAAGTGATTGCGGTAAAGAGGCATACCGGAGCGCATGCATCCGTAATCGCGTGCAAAAACACAATTGCCAATCAAAACCTGGCATACGCAGCTTAATTAATTAAGTTGCCGTCCTCCTCGGCTTTGCTCATGGGCTGAGAAAGGGCGTCGCACAGTGAGCTGGCCACGAACTCTCCGCCTGTGAGTTCGCGGCGAGATCATCAGGCTGGCCTGGCCGCGTTTCTTGTCCGTTCTGAGCGTGGCTGGCGAGAGTGCCGGGTAACTCCGGCGCATGAACGTTGACTAAGTATGTAGGCTCTTTGCCGGCAGCATTTTCGGACGCGGGTTCAACTCCCGCCGCCTCCACCATTCTACTAAGTATCTTAGAATCAATAATTAACTAGATCATCGTGTTCACGGATGGGGTACGGTTGCGTCGCTCTTGCCTCTTGTCTTTTTGAGTACAATTGATCCCAGCATGAGCACAACCGCCAGTCCTGCCTAGGCCAAAATATTGCACCGTTTTTGTACCCCGCTTCGGCAGGCGTATAAGACTTCCTTCTTTCACACTAGACGCCGGTCAGAGCTTTGTACTGTGCCTGCGTCAGCGGCACCACGGAAAGTCTTCCTTGACGCACGAGGGGCGAATCCGCGAACAGGCGGTTGGCTTTGATTTGCTGCAAAGAAACCGCTTGCGGAAGTGCGTTTCCGACTTTGATCTTCACCGCGGGATTTTTCGGATCGCCCGTGTCGACGGAAACCACCGACGCGGTGCCCACGGCGCTCTTGCGATCTCCGGTCTCGTAGATGATCAGTCTCGCGCCGGGTACCATTTCCCGCAGGTGTTTTACTGCGACGGGATTGCTTACTCCGTCCCACATCGTCACCTTATCTCGCTGTAGATCAGCGAAAGAGTACACGGTAGGTTCGGTCTTCAGGAGATAATCCATAGACATCAGATTGCCTTTCCAATTACATAAGCTCGAACTTCAGGACAAACCAAAATAGCCAATCTACGTCGTATATGGTATGTCGCCAAGAAAGTTCACGCTACCCCGCGTCCTCCTGCCATTCCTGCTCTTCACGGCGATCAGTCCGGCTGTCGCCCAGGTAGACCTGAAGGTTCATCCCGCGCCCGACTTCGGAGAGGGCGTCGTGTGGCTCGACCAGGGCGCTCCCGTGCCACATCATATCTTGGGATATAAGGGCCAAGTGGCGCTCGTCGACTTCTGGGAATATACCTGCATCAACTGCATCCGTGACTTTGGCGTGGTGAAGCGCTGGTATCGCAAGTATCATCCCTACGGTTTCGAAGTCATTGGCGTGCATTACGGCGAATTCAATATTGGGTTCGACGTGGATAACGTGCGCGCGGCTGCACAACGGTTTCAACTGCCTTGGCCGGTGGTTGCCGACCAGAAGGGAACAACATGGAAAGCCTATAATGCTCAAGGTTGGCCTGACCGTTTTCTTGTAGATCCGCAGGGCAATGTCGTGATGGAAGTATTCGGCGAAGGCAACAACCAGCAGATGGAAGCGAAGATTCGTGATCTGTTGGCCGTGGCGCATCCCGAGGTCGCAAAAATCGCCCTCGATCCCGACGAGAACGAATTCACACCGGAATGCGGTGTCACCACCCAGGAAACTTACGTCGGCGCGCTCTACGGACGTAGCGCAGTCGCGGACATGGGGGAACATCATGAGGGCGAGGCCGTCGATTTCCTGCCACCGCATTCGCCAGCGGATGGCATTGTCATGCTTGTGGGCCGCTGGCGTGTCGAGCACGATGGCGTTACTTCCGAAGACCACGGTGCTGCCGCCGAAGTGCGCTATCACGCGCGCTCGCTTTATGCCGTGCTCAGCCTCTCGGGGGCGAAACAGGTGCGCGTCAACCTATTCCAGGATGGCAGTCCCCTGCCCAAAGACAGTGCGGGGTCCGACGTGCAATTCGACGCGAAGGGAGCGTATGCGGAAGTGACCGGCGGCCGCATGTACTACCTGGTACGCAGTCCCAGTTTCAGCGCGCACCTTATCGCGCTGCAACCGGAAGGCCCAGGACTATCGCTGCATTCGTTTACCTACGGCAATAACTGTCAACTGGCGGACAAGCTGTAGCGTGATCGGTGAGTATGTTCGGTGGATCAGAATCGGCCGCATGCAAGTGTGCACGGCCGTTTGCTGTGACATTGGCAAGAAGTTTCCCGCCTCCCTGCTCTTCAGCTCATGTATTGGTCGGACATCACAGATGTACCTCAGCGTCTGATATATAATCCCCGCCACATCCTCGATCCAGGCGGACCGTATGATATCGCCGCTCACTCCCTTGGAATTTCTTTCCCGCAATGCAATTGCGTATTGCAACTGCACGGCCGAAGTCGACGGCGACCGGAGCTTCACCTATTCCGAGATGCAACATCGCGTACACGCTTTCGGCGCCGCTTTGCAGCAGGCCGGCATTGTGCCTGGAGATCGCGTTGCCGTGTTGGCGCGTAACGGAGTTCTGCCGCTGGAAGCGCACTTCGCAGTCCCGCTCATCGGCGCGGTGCTGGTCATGCTCAACATTCGGCTGCAAGGCGGGGAGCTGGCCACGATCCTGAACCACAGTAGCGCCAGAATTTTGCTGGGCGATGCTGACCTCCTCGCGCCGCTGCAGTCGATTCCAGCACCGATTACGCAAGTGGAGCGGATTATCACGGACTATGAGTCATTCCTCAAGGAGGGCAGCGAGCCTGTCATACCGCACGCACCGGGCGAGGACGATGTCATTTCCATCAACTACACCAGCGGCACGACCGGCGTGCCTAAAGGCGTGATGTACACCCATCGCGGCGCGTACCTCAATGCTATCGGAGAAGTGGTTGAGCACGGACTCTCGTACCGGTCGGTTTACCTGTGGACACTGCCCATGTTTCACTGCAACGGCTGGTGCTTCCCCTGGGCGGTCACGGCGGTCGGAGGGCGGCAGATATGTCTACCGGAAGTGAATGCCGAGAGGGCCGTCAAGCTGATCCAGGATAAAGGCGTCACTCATCTCTGCGGCGCGCCAATCGTGGTGCGCACGCTCACTGAGTACTGCTCGCGTCAGGGGATTCGTTTCCGCCCTGAAATAAGGATGGTAGTCGCGGCAGCACCTCCGCCTCCGGCCGTGCTCCGCGCGGCTGAAGCAGTTGGCATCGAGATGACCCATGTTTATGGGCTCACCGAAACCTATGGGCCGCACTCGGTATGTGCCTGGCACACGGACTGGGACGATGCTCCGATCGAGAAGCGTGCGCTGCTGAAGGCGCGTCAGGGTGTGCCTTACGTTGTTTTCGGCACAGACATGAGGGTGGTGGATGACAATATGCACGACGTCCCCAATGACGCACTGACCGTGGGAGAAGTGGTGATGCGCGGCAACAATGTGATGCTGGGCTACTACCGCGAACCTGAGGCCACTGCGACCGCATTTCGCGGCGGCTGGTTTCACTCCGGCGATCTGGCGGTAATGCATCCGGATGGTTATATCGAGGTGCGCGACCGTGCCAAGGACATCATCATCTCCGGCGGAGAGAATATTTCTTCACTGGAAGTGGAGCGTGTGCTGTACGACCATCCGGCGGTGCTGGAGGCCGCGATTGTCGCCCGCCACGATGAGAAGTGGGGCGAGGTGCCGCATGCTTATGTGCTGCTGAAGGAAGACGCAGAGGTCAGCGAGCAGGAGTTGATCGACTTCTGCCGCGCGCGACTGGCACACTTCAAATGCCCGAAGGCGGTACACTTTGGTGCGTTGCCCAAAACCTCGACCGGCAAGATACGCAAGAATGTGCTGCGCCAGCAGGCGCGTGCTGTAGAAGGAGCATCGTAATGCCTGAATCTCAAATCGTCACCACCCCTGCCAAGTACCAGAACATCCTGTTCGACACCGAGGGACCGCTTGCGATTGTTACGCTGAACCGGCCGCAGCGGCGCAATGCGCTGTCGCTGGAGTTAATGACCGAGCTGATTGAGTGCCTGAACGAAATTGGGCGCGATCGCGCGCTGCGCGTCGTGCTATTGCGGGCGGCGGGCAAGGTCTTCTCCTCAGGACACGATTTGAGCGAGATGGTGGGACGCGACATCAACGAATATCGCCAGGTGTTCGACGTCTGCACCGAGTTGATGACGCGCGTGCAATCGATTCCGCAGCCGGTAATCGCGGAGGTGCAAGGCATAGCGACAGCGGCCGGATGCCAACTGGTGGCGACCTGCGATTTGGCCGTGGCCTCCGACCAGGCGGCGTTTGCGACCCCTGGGGTAAAGATTGGACTGTTCTGTACCACTCCCATGGTCGCGCTGAGCCGGGCGGTCGGGCGCAAACGGGCACTGCAGATGCTGCTAACCGGCGAGATGATTGACGCCGTGACTGCTGCCGAGTGGGGACTGATCAACATGGTCGTTCCGGCCGCAGAGTTGGCAGAGCAGAGCCGCAAACTGGCCGCGCGCATTGCCGAAGCCAGCTCGCTGACGGTCGCGCTGGGCAAGCAGGCGTTCTACACACAAATCGATCTTGACCAGCCAAAAGCCTATGCCTATGCGAAAGAAGTGATGAGCATGAATTCGCTCGCCGCCGACGCGCAGGAGGGAATCTCGGCGTTTCTGGAAAAACGGCCTGCGTGTTGGACGGGAAAGTAGATCCTCGTGTTGCAAGCCTTAATCTGGTAGCACCCGGCCCCGGGTTTCTACCGCGAACGGAATGACCAGCAGTCCGATCCCAAATGCAATCGCAGTGAACGCCACCGGCTTCCCGAGAGTTCCCATGTTTCGGACGAGTGCGCCGACTCCAAAATTGGCCCCTGCGGCAATGAAGCGTCCGAATGAGGTGGTGAACGCGAAGGCTGTGGCGCGCTCGGCGGTCCCGTACTGCTCCGGCAACCAGAGGCTGAAAACGGCGAAGTTGCCGCCAAAGAATCCCAGAAAGAAGAGCACCGCGATGAAGGGATGAAGTCCCTGAGGCAGGTAGAAGGCCCATCCAAAGCTAAGAAAGATGCAGATCGCCATCCCGAGAAAATAGAACGCCAAGGTTCGTTTACGGCCAAATCTTTCGCCTAGCAGCGGCACCGCGAGGCAGCCCAGGATGGTTCCCAAAGACAGCAGTCCCATGCCGAAGGACGACATGCGCACGGCCTGCGGCTGCAACATTCCGGCCTTCTTCGCCAGAGCAATGATTGCGGTCGGCGCATATACCGCGCCCGCCCATAAGCCGCAGATGGCCGCAGCCAGCAGCACTGTATTCACCACCGTGCGCTGCGTGTAAGGAGAACTGAAGATTCTGCCCAAAGAAGAAAGCCCACCCGTGGCCTTCGCCTTGGCTTTTTGTTCCCAGCGCTGCGGCTCTTTCACGCGGAGCAGAACCATGGCGGCCACGACGACGGGCGTCAAGCCGCACCAGAACATGGCGCGCCAGCCAAAGTGCGCTCCCACGGTGTAATTGAGCGCCGACGCCAGAAAGAAGCCGGCGTAGTAACCGGTCTGCAGATATCCCGCACCCATCTTGCGGCGGTCTTCCGGCCACGCTTCGGCGACGTACGTACCGGCGAGCGCCCATTCGCCGCCAATTCCGATGCCGGCGAGCAATCGGAACAATCCCAGCTGCCAGACCGTTTGCGACATTGCGGCGGCGCCAGTGAAGATGGCATAAACGAAGATGGTGGCGGCGAGTACTCGCGTGCGGCCAAACTTGTCGGCAATCGGACCCCAAATTAGTGACAGTCCCCATCCCACCAGGAAGAGTGCGAACAGGACGGACCCGGCGTATCCGACCGTCGCAGGCGTGGCTTTGATTCCCGACTTCGGAAGCAGTTCAGTCAATGCCGGACTGAGCACGAGTGCATAAATAACCGAATCCATGCCATCCAGCGTCCAGCCGGCCCAGGCGCCCCAGAATCCAGTAATTTGCTGGCGATTGAGCTTGGTGTGAACTGTGGTTCGTGGAGGGGCCACTGCGTCGTTGGCCATGGTGTGCTCCTTGCAAACGGGGAGTGAGCACCCGCTAGATTTCAGCTACCTCTTGACATGGGCCATGTAGCCGCTCGCCTCAGCGTGAGGCATAGCATCGGCGGCGAAAGTAAACGTTCCTTTATCTTTCACCTCGCGCGCAGCTCGCATGAAGGCCCCGAGCGCGGCGCGGGCAAAGGCTCCGCCCACGCTGATCCGTTTTACTCCGACAGCAGCAAGTTCTTCAACAGAGAAGGTAGCGCCCTTCAGTCCCATGACGACGTTGACGGGCTTGGACACCGAGGCACAAACCTCGCGGATGGCCTCCAGGCTCGGGAGCCCTGGCGCGTACACCACATCAGCCCCTGCCTCGGCAAAAGCTTGCAGCCGCCGTATGGTGTCTTCGAGATGGGGACGGCCATGAAGGAAGTTTTCGGCTCTTGCCGTCAGCATGAACTGACAATCATCAGCAGCCTTGGCCGCCGCCGCGACCCGCTCCACGGCAAGTTGGAATTCATAGATGGGATCTTCCGGATCCCCTGTCGCATCCTCAATGGATCCTCCGGCGAGGCCGATTTCCGCTGCGAGCCGAATGGTTGTTGCGCACATCTCCGGCCCGCGGCCGAATCCGTCTTGCAGATCGGCCGACACCGGCAAATCCGTCGCGTCGACCATGGCCTTCGCATTCTGCAAAATCCCATCGCGTGTCAGCTCTGTCGTGGAGTCAGGACGTCCGATAGAGAAGGCATAACCCGCGCTCGTCGTCGCTAGAGCTTCGAAACCCAACGCCGTCAAGATTCTTGCCGTTCCTGCGTTCCACGGATTCGGGATCACAAACGCTCCCGGTCGTTGGTGGAGAGCGCGAAATGTCTGGTATTTCTGGTTCCGTGTCACCAATCGTGATCCTCCCTTCAGATTCTCGAATCGCCACCGTCGGCTGTTCGAAACATCTTTGCGATCGCAGGCTTCGTTACCTTTCCCATCGCATTGCGCGGAAGCGCATCCAGCACCAGCAGCCGTGACGGGAGTTTGTGCGCCGCGAGAAATTCTTTAGCCCAGTTACGAAGGGCCGGCAGATCGAGAGCACCACCATCCTTCAGCACCAACGCCGCGGCGACACGCTCGCCCCACTCCGGATCGGGCACCCCAACCACTGCACACTCGGCAACCGCCGGATGCTCGCGCAACGCTTCTTCAATCTCCAGCGCCGACACCTTGTGCCCGCCGGTCTTAAGGATGTCAATGTTGGTCCGGCCGAGAATGCGATACACTCCGTTCTCGATGAGCGCGGTGTCGCCAGTGCGAAACCAGCCAGCGCGGAAGGCATCGCGCGTGGCGTCGGGCTTGCCCCAGTATTCCGCAAACACGCTCGGGCCGCGGACTTCGATCTCGCCCGCTGTTCCCGGCGCAACCGGCTGGCCGTTCTCGCCGACCAGCTGTACCTCGACAGTTGGCAGCGGCGTCCCCACGCTGCCCGGCACGCGCTCGCCCCGCAACGGATTCGACAGCGCCATGCCAATCTCCGTCATGCCGTAGCGCTCCAGCAGAGTATGGCCGCTGATTTCCTTCCAGCGTTCCAGCGTGCTCACCGGCAGCGCCGCCGAGCCGGACACCATCAAGCGCAACTTCGAGCACGCCTCACTGAGGGCCGCGCGGCGCTCCGGCGAAACCGCCTCCCAGGCGGCGATGAGCTTTACATAGATAGTGGGCACAGCCATGAACAGAGTCGCGCGACCGGCGGCTATGCGCTCCCACACCGCATTCGCGTCGAAGCGCGGCAGCATCTCGCAGATCGCCCCTGACCACAGCGCACAAGCAACAACGTTGATGATTCCATGCACGTGGTGCAGCGGCAAACATAGGACGATGCGATCGTCGGCCGACCACTCCCATGCCTCCACTAGGCACATGATTTGCGCGGTAACGTTAGCGTGGGTTGTGACCACGCCCTTTGGCCGGTTCGTCGTGCCACTGGTATAGAGAATCATGGCGCGGCGCTCGCTGGCGATGTCTGGCAATTTCGCTGATTGATGGGCGAGGGCCGGCTCATACGGCAACGCGCGGATGCCACGTTCCTCGGCAATGGGCGCCAAGATGGCTTCCGCCGAAGCATCGAAAACCAACGTCGATGCCTTGGTATCGTCGATGAAGTATTCCAGCTCAGACTTCGGAGTGTTAAGCGGCAAGGGGACGGCAATGGCACCAGCCCGCCAGATGCCCCACTGCAACACAACCCACGGGAATCCCGGGGTCACCAGAAACGCCACGCGCTCTTCCCCAAGGTCTTCGCGACCAGCGAGCAGCGTGCTGGCCACGCGCGATGACGCATCGAGCAAATCGTTGTAGGTAAATGACCCTCGGGAATCAGCAACAGCCGTGTGTCCGCCATGGATTTCGGCTTGAGCAATCAGCGGAAGACGTCTGGTGCGGTTTATCACACGCAGACTTTATATGCTCCCTGCCTGGTTGTCCACTTGCGGATTAGCAAGCGTCACGCGGGCGCGTGAACCTTCGGAGATCGACACAGGTCGTGTCGCTTCACGGCTTCTTTGCCGCGGGTTTGGCCATCGGCTTCAAGGCCTGCTCCACGGGAATCTCTTTGCCTTCGCTGTCGACGTAGTGAATATCGAAGGCCCCGTCAATCACGTCAAAGAGTACGCAACTGCTGGCGCAGGTAAACTGATGAACCCCTTTCGCGGGCAAAAACAGATAGTCACCCGCGCTTAGAGGGTGAGCGCCACCTTCCTTCATCTCTCCCTTGCCCTTGCCGGAAACCATCAACAGGTTCTCGTTCCAGGTGTGCCAGTGCCACGGCACAACGCAGCCGCTCTTGAACTTTATCAGCAGGATCGCGGCGCCCTTCATTGGGTCTCCGTGTTGCGCGGAAAGCGTCATGCAAGCGGGAAGCATAGGCAAGGTCATGAACTTGCTCGACGCCATGGCGGCATACGGCATCTGGTCCTGACCCTGCGCCGCCAGGGGGACAATGAAAGCAGCTGCGAGCACAACAAAAAGCAGGCATGTCGGGCGAGCGAGTTGCATAGTTGCACTCCTCCTAATAGAAGTTGGCAAAGTCTAATCTAGTCTCGCGGCCGATTTCAATGGAGCAAAAGTGGGGGGCCAAAGCTGCTCAAAGGGTAGGGTCACCCAGTGCTTCGCTTGCGGCTGCGTGCTGCCTAAACTCTTCTGCGCCTACGGCACTGAGTCTTTGCTCATCAAGCTCACTGGCAACCAAAGAGGGGTTGGTTCTGAGCGCCGGCTTAACAGCCACTTGACCCACACCCTCTGCGGATTGTTCGAAGCGACATACCCAGAGTTTGTCCAATCTGAAATGAAAGAGGGAGAGCATCTGCCCTCCCTTCTTGCCTACGATCTATTTGGCACCAACGCCGAACTACCGCCGCGGTCCACCACGGCGAGGGCCGCGGTCTCCGCCGCGTCCGCCGCCCGGACCTCCGCGACCTCCGCGACCACCACCCCCGCCATGATGACCGCCGTCGTGCCTAGTGCCAACATGCTCACGACGCTCACCATCGCGATTGAAGTTGTCGGTGCTGGGCTCGTCAGCCTTTTCGTGTCCACCCTCGAAGGTCACCGCGCCTGCTCCCTCCGGCGCGGGTTCACCGCCCTCGGCCGCCATCTTGGCGCGCTGCTCTCTCAGAATCGCTTTCCGGGATAACTTTATACGGTTGCCTTCAACCGCCAGGACTTTCACCAGCACCTGGTCGCCTTCCTTCAGTTCGTCGCGCACATCGTTGATGCGATGCTCGGCTACTTCGCTGATGTGCAGCAGCCCATCGGTTCCCGGCAGAATCTCGACAAAGGCTCCGAAGTCAGCCAGGCGCGTGACCTTGCCCAGATATGTCTTGCCCACCTCAGCGGTCGCGGTGATGTCGCCAATCATCTGCAGGGCCTTGGCAGCCGCCACTTGATCGCTGGACGAAACATTCACCTTGCCGGTGTCTTCTACGTCGATCTTCACCCCGGTCTGCTCGATGATTCCGCGAATCACTTTGCCGCCCGGACCGATGAGATCGCGGATCTTGTCAGTCGGAATCTGCAGAGTATAGAAACGGGGAGCAAACTCGCTGATCTTGGTGCGTGGCTCGGCGATAATTTCGTTCATCTTGTCGAGGATGAACAATCGTCCGTGGCGGGCCTGCTCCAGCGCCTCGCGCATAATTTGCGACGTGATACCCATAACCTTGATGTCCATCTGCAGCGCCGTGATTCCATCGCGAGTGCCGGCCACCTTGAAGTCCATGTCGCCGTAATGATCTTCGGCGCCGGCGATGTCGGTGAGAATGGCGTAATCTTTGTCTTCCTTCACCAGTCCCATCGCCACACCTGCGACCGATGCCTTTAGCGGAACGCCGGCGTCCATCATGCTGAGCGAGGCGCCGCAGACCGTCGCCATTGAGGATGAGCCATTCGACTCCAAAATGTCGGAGACCACGCGCATGGCGTATGGCCAGTCGGCTTCTGACGGCAGCACACCGGAGAGAGCGCGCTCGGCGAGTGCGCCGTGCCCGATTTCACGGCGGCCTGCTCCTCTCAGGAATGCGACTTCGCCCACTGAGAACGGGGGGAAGTTGTAGTGCAACATGAAGCGTTTTCTGGCCTCGCCTTCGAAGGCCTCCAGGCGCTGCATGTCTTCACCCGTGCCCAGCGTGGTCGTGACCAGCGCCTGCGTCTCGCCGCGCGTGAAGATCGACGAGCCATGGGTGCGAGGCAGCACTCCCACTTCAATCCAGATATCGCGAATCTGGTCGAACTTGCGCCCATCCGGACGGCGGCGATCTTTGATCACCTGCTCGCGGAAGAGCTGCTCGCGCAGCAAATCGAAATACTTGCCGGCCTTCTTGCGCCCAGCTTCGTCCTCTTCGGGAATGGCACTCTTGATTTCGTCTTTGAGCTGCTTGATGAGGCTGTAGCTTTCGTTCTTGGGGTGCTTCTCGGTATTGACCGCATCCAGCAAACGAGCGCCCAGCTTAGTACGAAGCTCGCTCAGATAGGCCTCGTCAACCACGACTGGCTCAACCGTCCTCTTCGACTTACCAACTTTCTGGGCCAAGTCGCTGATGGCCGCGCAGATTTTCTTAATCTGCTCATGCCCAAACTCAATGGCCTGCACGACGGTTTCTTCCGAAACCTCTTTCGCGCCGGACTCGATCATCACGATGCCGTCGGCAGTGCCGACAACCATCAGGTTCAGCTTGCCGCCGCGCTGCTCATCGTAGGTGGGATTGATGATGAAATTTCCATCCACCTGACCGACGCGAACCGCACCAATGGGGCCGTGAAATGGAATGTCGGAGACGCTAAGCGCCACTGACGCGCCGTTAATGCCGGCGACATCGGGATCGTTGGTCGTGTCCGCCGACAGCACCATGGCGATGACCTGCGTTTCGCAGCGAAATCCTTCAGGGAACAACGGCCGGATGGGTCGGTCAATCTGGCGGCTGGTGAGAATCTCGCGCTCGCTGGGCCGCCCTTCGCGCTTGATGAAGCCGCCCGGAATGCGTCCGGCAGCGTAAGTGTACTCGCGGTAATCGACGGTGAGGGGGAAGAAGTCAATGCCCTCACGGGGGTCAGGGTTGGCGCAGGCGGTGGCGAGAACGACGTTGTCGCCGATGCGCACAATGCAGGAACCGTGGGCCTGCTTGGCTAATTTTCCGGTTTCAAAGTGGATGGACTTGCCGCCGTGCAGCTCGACCGTAACTTCATGCTTCATTGGTTAATTCCTTCCGTTTCGAACGCAACCGATAGGGGCCTTGATCGCCGTCGTAATGGAGTCCAAATACACCTCGGCCCGCGTTATGACTACGCGCGAAACAAGGTTGTAACTACGACGGGAGATGGAGTGGAAAACTCATCCGCCAAGAGAAAGACCAAAACAGACTGGACGAACCCACAGGGACGCCGAGGCGCCGCGAGGGCCCGTGCCGATGGACGCATGTATGGACGCACAATACGCCAGAAACGTTGTTGTTCAGTGGCTGGCAAACTGCTGGCTTCGTTACTTTCGGATGCCGAGCTTCTGAATGACAGTCTTATACCGTTCGGTATCCGACTTTCTGAGGTAATCGAGCAGGCCACGACGCCGGCTCACCATCATGAGAAGACCGCGCCGGGAGGCATGGTCCTTCTTATGCGCCTTAAAATGCTCCGTCAATTCACCAATCCGTATACTCAGGATCGCGATCTGCACCTCGGGCGAACCGGTGTCGGTCGCGTGAGTGCGGTGTTGGTCAATCAAAGCGGCTTTTTTCTCTGGGGCTAACACTGAATCAGCTGCGCTCCTACTCTTTAATCGTATGTTGTTACGTCGTCTAGGATAACATGCGGTCGGCAGAACGGCAAAAACCCGCGGGATTATGAGAGGGTGCACACCCGGATCGATTGTAGGCAACGAGTTTTACTACGCCATGCTGACGTCGCTCATTTCTACTTTGCTGAATGCCACCCCGGCGCGGTCGGTACCGAAGTGGACTTCGATCCAGCCTTGGGCGGGCGCGTCCCGCAGGTTAACCGTTAAGGCACCTCGGCGGCTTTCATCTTGAATGCGGTGGGGGCGCCCCCTAGAATGAAAGCTGCTCCGGCGATTCTCCCACCTCCAAGTTACCTTCACGCTCAAAAACTCGGCGATTGCTGCATGCATGGTGCAATATACAGTGGTTTCCACAGGGGAACCCCTAAATATGGGGTTTTATATCTTGACCCCTCCTCGCCTTCGAAAGTACAGTTGGCTTGGCATTTCATGTCGGGTCGAGATGAAATCGCGGATAACGCCGGCCTGCAAGTTGCTTGTCAGTCGAAACCGGGCCGCGCTATCCGAATGGAGTACGACGTTGCTCAAACTGAAGAAGCTGCAAATCTTGGGTTTCAAATCGTTCTGTGACCGCACCGACCTTCGCTTCCAGGGCGATGGCATTGCCGCCATTGTCGGCCCTAACGGCTGCGGTAAATCGAACATTTCTGACGCCATCTCCTGGGTGCTGGGGGAGCAATCGGCGCGACTGCTGCGTGGCGTCAACATGCAGGACGTCATCTTCGCGGGCACGCGCGAACGCAAACCGACGGGCATGGCCGAGGTCTCGCTCACGCTGGTCGATCCCGAAATTTACGGCGACGTGGGCGCGCCCGAGATCGACATTCAGGACGATCTCCGCGATGACGATTGGGACGAATCCGCGGTGCGCGCCACCAAGGCCGAGGACGTTGAGCGCTACTCCGAGGAAGTACATCCCGGCCAAGGCGATGAGGAGGACGCGGCGACAGCGACTGATCCTGTTACGCCCGATCCCACCGCTGCTCCGCACGTTGTGCTAAAAATCCGGCGCCGCAAGTTCAAGCGCACCTTCAAGGCCGGCGAGATCACAATCACGCGCCGCCTATTCCGTTCCGGTGAGAGCGAATATTTGCTCAACGGCAAGCTCTGCCGTCTACGCGACATTCAGGACATCTTTATGGGCACCGGTCTCGGCCCTGAGTCCTACGCCATTATCGAGCAGGGCCGGATCGGTCAGATCCTCAGCAGCAAGCCCACCGACCGTCGCGCCATCATTGAAGAGGCTGCGGGCATCACCAAGTTCAAAACGCGTAAGCGCCTGGCGGAGGCGCGCCTCGAAGATGCCAAGCAGAACCTCGCCCGCATCAACGACATCTTCGACGAAGTCACACGCCAGATGAACTCGCTGAAGCGACAAGCTTCGAAGGCGGAACGCTACGCCAAACTGCGCGATGAGATGCGCGCCAAACTCCGGGTATTGCTGGTCAGCAAGTTCGCGCAACTGGATGCCGAGACTTCCCTCCTCAACTGTCAACTCGGCGAAATCGGCGAAGCCATGCGGGCGCAGGGTGAGGCCGTGCAACAAATGGAAGGCGAGCAAGGCGAGCGCACGCAGCGCGGCTATGCCATCGAGCGCGAGTCGCAGGAGAACCGCGAGCGGCGTAATATGATTTCGCTGGAGATCGATCGCGCCGCTGCCCGCTGCCGCACCAATGAAGAACGCTGCTCCGAACTCGAGGCGCGCGCCGCTGCAGCGCAAGCAGAAACCGCCAACACCGAAGCGCAGTTGACGCGGCTGCAGCAGGAGCTGGAAGCCAATCGCGCCATGCTCGAATCAGCCGACGTTGCTCTGGCGCAGGCGCAGCAGGAAGCGCAAGCCCGGCAACAGGAAGCTTCGGCAGCGGCGGCTTCGCTTCTGGAAGTCGAGCGCCGGCAGGAGCAGCGTCGCGACGCAATTCTGCACGCTGTCTCTGCGACTTCCGCAGTGCGCCACCGCGTCACGCAGGCCGAAGAACGCATTGCCGCGCTCGATCGCGAAGCGCAGCGACTGCATGATGAAACCTCCGCTGCGGTTCTGCAACTGGAAACCTTCGGTGGGCAACAAGGTCAACTTGGGTTGGAATTTGAGTCTGCCTCGCAACGGGTGCTGGCACTTACCACGCAGATCGGTGAGACGCGCCACAAACTCGATGAGAAGCGGGCCGCTGAGACAAACAGCAAGCGCCACCTTGATTCACTACGCGCCGAGTACGCCAGCGCGATGGGCAAGAGGAGTTCACTGGAAGCTGTTATTACCGAGCATGGCTATACCACCGAATCGGTGCGCCGGCTTTTTACCTCGGGGGCGATGAAAGAAGGTCTGGCACCGGTGGGCGTACTCGCCGACTTTCTGGAGGTGGAAGATCGCTACGAGCATGTGGTGGACGATTTCCTGCGCGACGAGCTCAACTACATCGTGGTGAAGTCGTGGGACGCAGCCGACGAAGGGCTGCGTTTGCTCCGCAGCGATGTAGATGGCCGCGCCACGTTCCTCGTCCATCCCGAGGACTCGCAAGCGAAGTTTTCCTTCCTCTTCGACGAATCATCGCACCAAGTGGCGCATGGTGAGGGCGTCGTGCCACTCAAGCATTGCATTCGCGTGCTGAATGGTTTCGGTAAATCGCTGGAAGTGGTTTTGCCTAAGCTCGGCAACGGCTATATTGTGCCCAATGCCAGCGCGGGCCGCGAGCTCGCACTGGAAAATCCCGACGCGTTTTTCCTTTCCAAGTCGGGCGAGTGCTTCCACAACGTCACCGTGACTGGCGGCAAGCAGCATAGCCAGGGGCCGCTCTCCATGAAGCGCGAGCTTCGCGAGGTGCTACAGCAAATGGGCGAGATGGAGCGAGCCATGGCCGACGAAGAGTTGCGTGTGGCCGCACTCGGACGCGAAATCCACGAGCTCACCGGACTGCTGCACCGTCTGGAAGACGAGAAGCGCGAAGGCGAGCGCCAAGCCATGACCTCGGACCACACCCTTCGCCAACTCGAAGCGGAGATGGTCCGCGTGCGCGAGCGGCTATCCACTTACGAGCGGGAACTGGCTCGCGTCGGCGAGGAACGCAACCAGCAACAGACTTTCATCGCCGAACAAGACGGCGAGCTGTCGGCACAGGAAGAAAAGCGCTGCCACCTTGAGCTGGAAATGCACGCTGCCCAGAGCAGCCTGGAAGGCTTGCGATTGCGGCGAGACGAGGTTGCCCAGCTCGCCGGTGAAGTCCGGGCGCAGCTGGCCACGCTGGAAGAACGGCGTCGCGGAGCGGTGACGACGGTACAGCGCATCGAAGCGATGGTCTCTGAGATCTCGGGCCAACTGGCAAAGCTGAAGTCGCAACTTGAATCTGCGGCAGCTGAGAAGCGGCAACGCGAAGCCGAGAATGTTCGCCTCGCGGAACAGGTGACCGGCTGGACCGCCGAGCGCGAACTGGCACACAACCGCGATCGCGAACTGCAAGCCGAGCTGCAGACCGTCCGGGTACGAATCGTCGAGCTCGAAGAGGCGCTCAAGGCGGCCCGTGAAGCACTCGATGCCGCACGCGATCGTCGCGGCGAACTCTCGGCCGCACAGGCACGCGTGGAATCGGATGCACAACACATGTCGGAAACCTGCGTGCAGGAGCTGAGCCAACAACCGCAGGAGTTGGTGGCCGACGATTCCCTGCCTCGCATTGCCGCTGAGCAGCTCGCCTGCGAAGAAGAAGGCTATCGCGAAATGCGCACGCGCCTTGACAACATGGGGCCGGTGAACATGATGGCGCTGGAGGAGTACAAGGAAATCGCGCAACGTCACGAATTTTTGGAAACGCAGCGGCTGGATCTATTGCAATCCATCGAGAACACGCAAAACACCATTAAGGAAATTGACACTGTGTCGCGGCAGAAGTTTGAAGAGGCGTTCAACGTCATCAACGAGAATTTCTCGCGCACCTTCAGCAAGTTGTTCGGCGGCGGCCAGGGCTTCATGCGCCTCACTGACATCGAGAATTCGGCGGAAAGCGGCATTGACGTGGTCGCCTCTCCTCCGGGCAAGAAGCTGCAAAATGTGTTGCTGCTGTCCGGCGGCGAGAAGGCGCTCACCGCGCTGGCGCTGCTGGTGGGCATCTTCCAGTATCAGCCCAGCCCGTTCTGCATTCTCGACGAGGTAGATGCGCCGCTCGACGAGGCCAACATCGGCCGCTTCACCGAACTGATTCGCGAGATGAGCTTGCAAACCCAGTTCATCATCATCACCCACAGCAAGCGGACGATGGGCATGGCGCCGGTTCTGTACGGTGTCACCATGCAGGAACCGGGCGTGTCGAAGCTGGTGTCAGTGCGCTTCCACGAAGAACGCCCGCTCACCGCAGCAACAGCGTAATCAGCTTGCTGCAGGCGTTTCGTAGCCACATACATCTGCCCCAATGTGAAGGGGCGCGGCTTCGGTTGTGCCGACATGTCCCTCGATTTATCTTGTCATCCCAAACGGGCTTAGCCCGCGACGGATCCGCTGTTCCGGCCTCCAACAAAGTGAAGGCGCCCCGCTCGGAGCGCCTTCTTGTGCTGCGATGGCTTTTTCTACTTCCCGGCGTTGGCCATGCTGGAATCGAAGGTCACGCCGGTTTTGCTGCCGGCCAAATCGACTTCCTGGATCGAGCCGTTTTGCAGTACGACCTGTCCGTTTTGCGATTTTCTTGCCGAGGTCTTTCACTTGTCCGCTGGCGCTTGCTACTTCTTTTCCGTTCCTGATGAACTTAACCTGGGCATTGCTGCCATTGGTCTCGCACTTGACGGTGTAATCGCCAGCGGGAATGGTTGTACCATTTAGTTGAGCATCGTGGTAAAGGCTGATGTTGTCAGTCTTGGTTGATCCCGCAAAAGCGCTGATTGACATGCCCAAGGCGAGGACCAATACGGTTAGGGGAGCCAGAATACGAGTCATTTGCCATCTCCTTTTTGACAGTTCGTTCTGGCGGCCCGCACCGGCAAGAAACACTTGCGTTTCCCGCCGGGTTGCATAGAATGTGTCACCGGGGTTAAACAGCAACAGGGATTGGTTTCCAAGCCTCCCTCAAGATGATCTCGCCTGGGCCGCCAAACCGCGGGCGAAACATTCTGTTTGACCCCTAAAGTTTTTTCTCAAGGCGAGGCGCTTGCGCACTCCCTCCTCCAAATTTCTTCATCGGTATACGTCTGACGCATCCGAAAAGTTCACAATTTTCAACTCTCCGCGTCGGCCATTGGACGAAGTTATATACCCGATGTGAGCGCAACCCGCATCAATTGTGGCGATTTGCAATCCGCAGACCAAAAACGCGCATACGTCGCCGCGCACGATGCATTCGTCCCAGAGATGTCTGGTGGATTGTGACGAACAGCAAAAAAGAATCTTTTGGGGATTTGAAAAAACTTTCTGAGATTTGAAAATAATTAGGACGAGCCGAATCGCCTACGTTACCCATCCAGATGTCATGAGTGTCATCGCTGGAATTGCTGCCTGCCCGCAAGACGACACATCTTAACTTGAGAGCTCACAGTTCAAATGCAAGGTGCGCCCGGCTTCAGCCGCGTCCGTAGGCGGCTCCGTTTGCTGAGAAACCCCGGAACAGCAGATCCCTCGCGGGCTAAAGCCTGCTCGGAATGACAACAATAAAGGACCGTCAACGGCGCGGCTAAAGGTGTTCCCTTCAAAACGCGCCTAACTCCCTTTTTCAGCGGACTTGGCACGCCTTCAAGGCATAAATTGTTCATGAATAATGCAGCTAAAGCGCCCTCGTTCCATCAGCCGCGACCACCCCTCTCTACGCCGTCGCGACGCGCGCTGCTTCCATTCATGCGTTCGACGCAGGGCGGTGATGTGGGTCAGGTGATGCTCCGAGTGCCACGCGTACATCGCCAGCATCCGGTCGAGCGAAAGCACTCCATGCTCGGGATGGTTCAGAGTGCGCGCAAAGTCCGCGGGCATCATCGCCCCCAACAAATCCACCCACCGCGAATGGAGGGCCGCCAGCAGTTGCAGAGAAACCTCGATCGGCGTGATGGCGTTGTCGGGGAGTTTGGCCCACGCGTCTTCGCGATAAGGCTTGATCGTCGGCCCCTCCTCGGTAAGCGCCAGCTTGAAACGAATGTAGGCGTTCAGGTGACTATCGGGCACATGATGCACTACCTGCCGCACGCTCCAGCCTTCTGGGACGATAGGGCGTGTCGAGTTGGGCAGGACTCAAGTCTCGCACCGCGGCGCGCATCTGCGCCGGCAGCTTGGACAGCACCTCGATGTAATGCACGCGGCGCTTGGCCATCTGAGCTTCGTCGTCAGGTGGAATCCACTCGAATTTGCCAATGGGGTATCGCAGATCGTTCATTGAAATCTCCCGTGCAGCACTCTCATCTTACTCCGAAATTCATCGCCTCCGGTCGTCTGGCACCGTCGTCATTCCTCAATCTAAGGTGCGCACCGATTCAGCAGGCTGCAATTCGATGCTGCAGGGCCCGGCAGGACCCGGTGCCTCCTGGCTTGCAAGCGCGGCCGGCGGAACTTTCTCCTTGCCGGATGGTCCCGCAGCCGGTGGGCTTGCCACCGTCCCGCAAGTCACCACGGCTCGCCGCACCACGCGTACTTCCGCGCTCGCCGGAAATTTCATCCCCACGTCGGTTTTCTCCAGGACCTCGGACAGGTTCTTCAGCCCTTCGTTCCCTTTGATGAACTTCACCTGTTCCACCTTCGCGGGTGAAATCAGCAGGAAGAACTGAGCACTCCCTTTACCCGATGTCTGCAGTGGGGTAGTTCGTTGCCGTTGCAGTTCGCGACGAGCTTCCTCAATCTTGTGGTCGACTCCTTTGCTGACCCCCAGCCGCACTCAGGCGGGTCCGCGCACTATCGCTGGGCGGATCGCCGGCCAGGGCGCAGAGGTAGGCACGAATCGCCTGCTCGCGCTTTCCCTGCTTCTCATAAATTTCGCCCAGGTGTTCGCCGATGGTGCCACTGCCGCTGGCTTGCCAGGCCGCGTTGATGTACTGCTCCGCCATGTCCAGATCGCCGCGCTTGAACGCGATCCAGCCCTTGGTGTCCCAGATCTCGTACAAGAACAAGCGCGGCTGCCAGGTCCTGAAAGCGCAGGCTGTCGAGCCTGACGTCGCGCAGTTGCGTCTGCAAGTGCATTGATCGCCGCGTCGGCGTACTTGTCAGCGCGATCCAGTTGTACGTTTTGTTCTGCCAGGGAATACGCGATGTTGTTCCAGGTTAGTGGGCTGGGAGACACGCTGATGGCCTTCTCAAATTGCGCCATGCCCTTGTCGGTCTGGTTGGTCGCGATATAGGACTGGCCGAGCGAGATCAGCAACACCGGATTGTTAGGTTGAAGGGTTACCGCTTTCTCCAGCTCGGGAATTGCCTCCGCAAATTTCTTCTGCGTCAACATACACCTGCCCCAGGCTGGCATGGGCCAACGGATCGAGCGGGTTGATCTCGATTTGCTTCTGGAACTGCTGAATGGCTTGGTCGTACTTCAATTCCCGCTGGTAGGCCACTCCCAGGTCGTTGTATGCGTACTGGTGGTAGGCGTCGACCTCGATCTGCTTCTTGAACGCGTCGATGGCCTGATCGTTCTGGTTGAGTCCCAAATATGCGCGCCCCAGTTCGTCCCACGCCGTCTTATGCTTTGGTTCCAACTTCACCACGCGCTGCAAAAGACTCACCGCCAGCTCGTAGTTGTTGTTCTTGAGGGCCTGTACCGCAGATTCGTTCAAATCGTCGGCCGATTCGTTGGCGCCCACTCCCGCCGTCCCCGGAGACTTGTTGTCCAGCGAGATTTCTTGCGCCCCATCGGCGGCTACGGCCCGGCGGAAGGCGGCGTAATCTTCACGACGCGCCACCGGCAGTTCCGTGCTGAGCAGTTTCAAAGTGCGCACTGCGGTCAACTGCCCGGCTTCGAACTTATAGCTCGAAACATACTCGGCGTAGTCGCGCTTGACCTCGACTCCGATCGGAAGGTGTACCGTGTACTTCGGCGGGAATGGTGACCTCGCACCTCGACGCTTGACTCCCCGGGCGCGCCCAGCTTGATGGGCTTGGGATGCGCCTGGTCGTCGTCCTCGGCGTCACCCTCCCGGGAAGAGCGATCTGCATGAACGGCAAGCCCATCTTCGACTCCGGCGCCGACCAGTCGAAGTAGTTGTTCGCGGTGGCATCCAGATCGATCTGCAGCGGATCGTCAGGATTGCTGGGATCGCTGACTTTCAGGTTGTCGATCTCAGCTCCCTTCATCCCCATGCGTTGCAGAACCATGGTAAAGAAGTCCTTCCAGCGATTTCCCGGCATCTGGCGCAGAGCAAAACGCAAGAACAACTCCTGGTCGCCTCGCATGCGAATAGCGATATATGCGCCTTCAGCGTGCCGGTTTCGTTGATCGAGCCCTTGACCTGCGCGCGATCGAAAGCTTCAAACGGCAGATCGGCAGGAGTCCATACCAGGCTGGCTTTGCCGTCAGGAGGAATCGCCAGGGCTTCCTTATTGCGCAAGGGAGCGGCCAGCATGCGGAAGGGAGCGACGCCATTGGTGCTGTCGAGCCAGATCTCTTTTCCGTTGACCGGAACGCGCGTAATCACATGGTCGAACTGCGACGGAGAAGGAATCTCGGGATCGAGTTCATGTTGCGATCCGATCAGCACCGAGGTCGCCTGAAATCCTTCGGCCGCCAGCAACGCAGCCAGCAGCGTGTTCTTGTCCTTGCAATCGCCGTAGCCGTTGCTTAACACCTCGCTGGCCGCATGGGGCTGATAGCGTCCCAGCCCGAATGACAAACTGACATAGCGAATGTTGCGCGAGACATATTCGTACAGCGCTTTCACTTTCGCCATGTCGTCCGTCTTGCCTTGCACCAGCTCCTCGGCCTTCGCCTTGATGGCATCGTTCGGCTGGCGCCGGTCGTGTTCCAGCGAGGCGTACCACGCTCCCAGCTCCTCCCAACTTTGAAAGGTGGTTAGCTGGACCGTAGGAATTTCATCTTCCGACTTGTGCGGGTTCCTCGGCTTTTTCTTGCCGTGCGGGCCTGCTTCCTCATCCTTCAAGTGAGTGTAGGTCCAGCGATAAATGCGCCGGTCGCCCTCGTCGGAAATCTTGGGCTCATAACCGGGCTTGCTCTTCAGTTTGATCTGCCGTCCCTGCGGAACGTTGATCTCCAACTGCTGATCGAGGATGATGCCCTTGTCGGAAAAGTTGACGCTGGTCCAGAACTGTCCCGGGGTCAGCGGATTCGTAATGGTGCGGACGAACTCGTACTCCAAGACGTCTCCAGGACGTAGCGACGGAACGCTGATGTGCTTCTCGTGATAGTCGGTGTACACCGGGGCGTCGGGGAGGGTGAGGTCCTGGATGGCCGACTCCTGCGCCGTAATGACCGTTCCGTCGGGCTTGCGCACGCGCACATAGACGATCTCCAGCTTGTCGCTGAGCGCACTGTAGCCGACCTTGAGCTGGCCCAGCGCCTGCACACCGCTCTCGCTGACGATTCTGATCTGCGCATCGAGCTGGTCCCGTCCAGTCCCGTCATTCTCGAAACGCATTGCCTGGTGATAGTGCTCGATGACGTAAGCTTCCTGCGAATAATCGGGAGGCGTGGGCGACTGTGCCGTTCCCGCCTGTGGAGGATTCACCACAGTGGGCTGCTGTGGTGTCTGTTGCCCAGGAATTATTGGCATTGGAATGACAGGCGTTTGTTGCGGGGGAACAGCTTGCGTTGGAGTGCCCGCCGGCGGCTGCTGCGCCGCTGCGAAGACTGTCGTGAGCAAGAGAAGAAAAAGAAATCCGGCGAGAACTGGTTTCATGGCTGTGTAGCTGGGGTGACTACCCATCGTACCCGAGCCGGAAGCAGAAGCCAAACGCCCGCGCTTTCAGTGTGATTACCACACCTCCGTGTCTCCGCGGTCAATGATTCTTAGCGGAGCAGGAGCACGACCTTGCGGAGTCGAAGAACTCTATGACCGCAACGGTTATCGCGCCCGCAGAAGGTACGCGTTGGCTTCGCGATTGGTTGTCAAAGCAGAGTGGCGCCGCCAGGCCACAATGCTCATGCGCGTCAAGTCGTAGGCGCCATAGATAATGTTGGCGCGCCAGATGTCGCTGCGGAAGGTCAATATCTGCCGCCGGAAATAGCGAAATACGTGGTTCCCTGGCCGGAATCGCGCTGACGCGGTTCCCGACGCCAGTCCCGGCACCATCGGCTGGCATTGCTTTAGTTCTACGACCGCCAGTGCTCCGTCGGTGCTGACCAGATCTCCCGTCGAATTCTGGCTGATATTCGCCATCTTAGGCCGCGGCACCAGGTGGACTGCTTTCACGCAGCCGGCCACATTGAGATCGCGAATCACCTTGCTGCGTTCCTCGTCAATGTCGGAGGTAATGTGGTGAACGAACTGGCGATGCTCCACCGAAAGCGTCGCTCCCGTGTCGTGGGTTGACGAACTCACCCACACCGTTTCGGAGCCTTCGTCGCCAGACCATTGCCACATGCGCAGATGGTCGCGGCGGGCATAGCTATTCAGACTCTTCTGCCAATTCATGTCGGCGGGCTTACCGTCTAGAAGAAAAGGTCGCATGGGCGCCTGCGCGTAGCCGCTGTTATTCAGAAACGCATAAAAGTCGCGAAAAAATGATCTTCTTGTTGAAGGCGTCGCTGGTGCTCCACCCGGCTTGCTCGAAAGCAGACTCCACCTCCTGGCGCGAGCCCACGAAGACCAGGTTCACCACGTCCGCGTCCACCAGCTTTACTGTGGTGGAATGCTGAGGAAGCGACTGCACCAAACTCTCGAACTGAGATTCTTCGGCTCGATTCGCCGGGCTTTCCATCGACGGCTCCGGCGGGGACTCAGGTTCCGTCGCCAACCCAGGAATTGCTTCGGTCAACTTTATTCGGAGGTCGGTGCCGGAGGGAAAGTAGATCTCGGGCTCAGGAAAAATGGGAAAGGTAGCTTTGAACACGATCAGGCCCACGTCCGAATAAGGGTTCCAGGTGGGCAGATGCCGGAGGCGGCTATTGATTCGTCCCTGGGGAGAGTCACTGCTACGGACTCCCTGGATCACGCCATTGGAAACCTGCTCGCGCGCATTCTCCACTTCCATCACCGTGGCCGACATGGCTACCGGCAAACCTTCGCTCGGAATTGCGCGATCAAATTGGAGCCGCAAGGCAGCAGTCTCATGGCGGATGCCCCATCCCACTTTGCGAACCGAGACCACTCTCCCATCAATTTTTGTACCGACTGGGAATACCACCTCGCTGCCGCACGTCACGGCTTCAATCAAAATGGCGTGTGCGGTATCGCCCACCTTCGAGTTGTAGGAGGAAACTGGCGAGCTCAGACGAATCCAAAATGTTTGCCCCGCTGGAACGCTTTCACAGGCAAGCGCCATCGTAGAGCAGAACATCAGCAACAGGGGAGCCAGTCGACGGCATGCACCGGGCGGGACTCTGATCAATGGCCAGGATTCCTTTATTGAGGGATGCTTCCATCATAAATGATAACGAGGTGCGGCACAGGGTTTCTCAACCGACCTTCTTCGTGCTACTTCTCCCGCTTGTGGGAAGCGGCACCGGGATTTCCAGCGTGGGCCTTCCCATCCGCTCGGCCTCTTCGGGCGCTCACCCCGGCCATGTGCATTCTGCGGTCCTGAATTTCGCGCAGCACAGCGAGGATCTCCCGCTCCTGCTTCACGTACTCTTCCTCGCTGATCGAGCCTTCCTCGAGCAGTGTTTGCAATTCCAGCAGCCGTTCCTTGATGGGAGCGTCGTCGGTGTACTCTTCTTCTGCCGCGCGCGCCAGGGTGCGCAGGATGAACTTGAATCCCGTGATGGGCGACAACAGCAGATCGTCAAGGAAAAGCATCGCGTCCCTCAGCCTCCATTGCTGGGTTCCAGTTTCAGCCGGATGTTCACGAAGTTGTAAGGCGGCCAGGGCCGGTGTATTTGAAGTTCAGCCGGTCACCGAACTTCTTGGCGATGCGGTTGACGGCGGCGTCAAACTCAGCTTCCCGTTCGCGCTCAATCAGGAATGCGGCGTTCATGATCATCTTGTCGCCGATGGGCTTATTGTCGCGCGAGGCCACGCAGATGGCGCGCAGCCCTTCGTAGATCTCGCGCAGGTACTCTCCCGAGCGCTCCGTAAGCGCCTTTTCGATCATGCGGCCCAGTTGCATGCGGGCGAAATAGGTGGATTGCAGATGCTTGCGCGTAATTTCCTGGTGGAAGCGATGGATCTCCTCGTGGTCGCGCCTTAGCTCTTCAATGATGTGGTCGCGGTCCCACGAGACCTTTAGCCCGAATTCCACCTTGCCTTCCATCTGCTTCAAGACGTCCTTCACCGAGGGATAAATGCTGCGCAATACCTCGCGAATATCGTCTTCGGTGCGGAACACCGTGCCGAAGCTCATGGGAATGATGGTGTGAGTTTTCATCACCGTCTCGATGACGTGTTCGTGCGCCAGCGCGTTCTCGCGCGTGGGGTCGAAAATAAACACGCCAGTGCGGCTGACTACGGCGGAGATGTCGCCATGCGTGACCGCATACACCATCTGGCCGGTTCCTCCGATGCCCATCTTGCCGAACGTGACTGGTTCCCTGGATTGGATGATCCCATACACGTAACGGCCCTCCTGCGGAAGCTCGGGGGCGGAAATCGGTTCAGGCGCGAAGCGAATCTTCGGCTTGGGTTTGGAAGTCAGTTCGCGCGCAGGGGGCCAGTTGCAATTGGATCGGCTCCCGAGTTTCGACCTTTTTCTTCACGGTTTTCGACGCCTTGGCAGCGGACTGCGTCTTAGCCGGTCGCCTTGCGTTGCTCATGAACGTCCCTCAACAGTTCAGTAATCGTCTGCAACAGCTCTTTGATGTCAATCGGCTTGAACAATACTGGAATCCCGCTTTCCTCGGCGCGATCATTCGCTTCCTGCGTGGCATAGCCGGTCAACAAGAGCGCCGGCATCGCGGGGTCTTTCTGGCGGGCAAACTCAATAACGTCGAATCCGCTCTCCTGCTTCTCCAGGGAAAGATCACAGAGCAAAAGATCGACCTTCCGCTCCGAGAGCATCTTCCGCGCTTGTTCCGCCGACAGTGCCGCGCTCACTTCGTATCCCTGCTGCTGCAGGATCAGTTGGTAGGTCACCAGCACGTGGGGCTCATCGTCCACGACCAGGATGTGACATTTGCGCTCCATCGTCATAGTCAAGGCTTTCTATCGCACTGCCGGCAGTGCGATGCTGAACACGGTTCCCTTTCCCAGCTTACTGCGGACGCGCAGCTTCCCTCCATGGTTCTCGATGATGCCTTTCACGATCCACAATCCCAGACCTGTGCCGCGCTCTCCCTTGGTGGTGACAAAGGGCTCGAACATGGTAGGCAGTATGTTCTCGGCGATGCCACTGCCGTTGTCCGCCACCAGGATGGAGATCATCTCCTTCATTTCGTCTTTGTAAGACCCGGGTGCGGATTCGCAACACGCCGCCCTGGCTCATGCTGTCCTTGGCATTCACCACCAGGTTGGAGAGGACCTGGCGAATCTGGTCAGCCGATCCCAGGGCAAAAGGAATATGGCCAAGATCCTTCTCCACAGCAACGCCGGCCCGTTCGAACTGGCGCGCGAACAGCAGCAGGGTGTCCTCCACCACGCTGTTGACGTCCACATTGCCCACCTGTTCGGTGCTGCGATAGAGGCCCAGCATCTGGCGCACGATGCGCGCCACGCGCTCGGTTTCGGCTTTCAGAATTTCGTAAACCGGTCCCGCCTCCGGCTTCACCTGGTCGGTAAGCAGGAAGATGCAGTTCTTGATCGCTTCCATGGGGTTGTTCACCTCATGGGCGATGGTGCCGGCCAGGCGCCCCGCAGCGGCAAACTTTTCCATTTCCAGCATGCGCCGCTCCAGTCTCAACTGCTCCAGACGGCGCACCGAAGTCAAATCGCGCAATACGGTCACGGTGTAGGCCACCAGGCCGCGTTCATCGTAAATCTTGCCGGAGCGCGCATCGTATTCCACCTCCTGGTGCGACCCGGGATGGGTCAGCCGGAGGCGCGAGCTCTCGCGGTCGGAAAACGAATAGGTGAACTTGGTGACGTAGGCATCCAGCTTGGACTGGTTGCGCACGTGCAACCCAGAGCGACGCTTCTCGGAGCCGATCAGGTCTTGCGCCAGCGCATCGAGCAATACCACCTTGGCATCGCGGTCGCACACCACGATGGGGTCGCCCACGTTTTCGATGATCAGGTTCAGGCGGTCGCGGTCCTGGCGCACCACTTCTTCGGCCTGGCGCAGGCGATCGTAGTTGGCGCGCAGCTCCTCATCGGCGCGGCGCAAATCGGTCACGTCGCGCAGCACCGTCACCATGCCGGTGTGGCGTCCATCCGGAGCGAAGCTGGGGGCCGACACGGCCTCGAACAGGACCTCCTCGCCCTCAATCGCATCCACCAGCGTCATGTCGCGCGAGGAATCGCTGCCCGAAACCACCATGGAAGACAGTGCGGCAGAGAACAGGAGATTGTTCAACTCGACCGCTCGCACCCGGCCGGCGCTCACCTCCTCGGGAACTTTGAAGAAGCGCTCGGCGGCCTTGTTCTGCGTGATCACGCGGTGCTGAGGGTCGGTGAGGATGACCGGATCGGTCATGCTCTCCATCACCGTCTGCATCTGCGCAATGACGGTTTCCATCCCCATCATGCGATTGTAGTAATGCTCCACTTTGAACAATCGCGAGAGATAGCGATTGGCCAACTCGATGAGCGCGCGCAGATCGGCGATATCCGCTGTGCTGGCGGAGCGGCTCACCTCGGTCACCACGATGGCCGCGTAGGCCCGCATCTCGCAAAGGCCGCAGACCTGTTCCTGCAATTGCAGCGGCCGCCGCGACGTGGTAGTTTTCCACGGCCAGGCAGTCGCCTCGGCGCGTGCGCTCAGCTTCCCAGCAAGCAGTCTTGTTGCGATAGATCAGCGGATGATAGTAGAGATCGGGACTGCGTTTACCCCTGCCTCGCACCAGTTCCGGCTCGAAGCTATGCAGCACCCGGACCGGCGTGCTCTCCATTGCATAGAGCGAACTGCGAAACTGCTGGAGAAAAAGTTTGGAGCAATTGAGCGAGGCCACAGGAACGATTTCGGAGGTGTCGAAGTTGACCCGCGCGACCAGTGCGCGCGGGTAGCCCAGCGCAACGATCTCTTCCAGCAGGACCGGAAAAACCTCTTCGCTGCGCTCGGCTCCAAGCAGGCGAAGCGCTGGACGGCGTTTCGCAGTCCGTTCGGGTGTCTCTGAGCGCATGCGCATCTGGGGCGAAGCCATCGAAACCACTCCTGGACGTCAACTTCCCTAGCGGCGAGCGGCCGGACGACGCGTGCGAACCGGACGGCGCGTGGTTTCCACCATCGTAATTTCCTCTTCCTCCGCCGGCCCCAGCTGCGGACGGGAAACCAGCCCGGTGAGACCCACCGCATCGGCATATTTCAGATAGGTATCGATGGAGGCCACGACGATGCGGGCCTCTACCGTGATCAGATCGATGCCGACCAGCGAAATGCGAACCCAGGCGTCGATGACGATGCCTTTGTCCAAGACCCGATCGAGTACATCGATCAGACTCGATCCGCCTGAAAGCCGTTCGACTGCCATTCCAGAACCCTCCTGCTTTGCTTCTTCCTACTCGCTGCCGCTTATGCTCTCTTCTTGGCCGTCTTCTTCGGCGCTCGGCGTTTGGCCGGAGCGCTGGGGACCCGCAACTCCGCTGCCGGTCCGGGCCTTGGTAGCCTGCGCGGGGCAGGCAGCCCCGCCGGATGCGTGAGATTGGGGTCGAACTTCCACCAGTTCAGCCCGATCTGTTCCGCCTTGTCCACCGAACACACCAGCAGACGAATGCGGATGGTCAACAGCTCTACATTGGCCAGTGAAATCCGCACGTCGCCGGCTATGACGAGACCCTTGTCCAACACCCGGTCAAGGATGTCGAGCAAATTAGCAGTTCCTGAGACCGTGGGTACACGTTCCATGCTTTGGTCTTTGAATAGAGAGTACTGGCTGTCGAAGCCGATCCCCCACCGCGCTTCGACACAAGGGCAGTATCCTAGCGGACACGGAACGTAGTGTCAATTGGCCGAACGCCGAAAACGGCCGCCGCTCCTGAATTCCGAAGCTGCTCACGTCTCTCCGCCGGGCCGAGTACTCTCCTGACGAGGTTAGATGCAGGCGGGTTGCCTGCATTAGAGGAATATTGCTCCCCGAGTCGAAAATATTTCCCGGTAATCGCGTCCTGGACCTAGAGACCACGATTACTTCGCCCCCCGCCCGCGGGCGACACTGAAATTGCGGTCTTCCTTAATCAGCGGAGCCGATCGCACCAGCCGAAAGCGCACATTATTGCCGCACTCGGAACAACTCTGGAAAGACTGCGCCCGCGCAGCAAAGTCACCTCGTGGTAGAGCCGATGGCGGTAGTGCAGTACCTGATATACGCCCGATTCCGGAACCTGATCGGCTGGTTGAAAAACTTCGTCAGCCATGTTGCCCCTGCCCGTGTTCGAAATGTTGGGGGACAGCCACCAGCAAGTACGCGAATATATCACATTGCGATATAAGTCAGCCACCCGATCCATTCGAACTGAGATATCAGCTGCCTTGAAGCAAATTCACTCCAGAAGGTTGCCCAGCGGGCCCAAATCCAGGTTCAGGTCTTCGGGTTTCAGGCCGAACTGCTGGCCCAGATCTTTGATCTTCTCCTCCAGCTTCATCAGCGCCAGACCCATTTCTTCCACCTGCTGGTCAGTGAGCGAGCCGCCCTCCATCCGGCGGATGGCCTGACGTTCCAGTAATCGGCGCAGCAACTCGATGAGGCCGAGCACCAGCTTCGCCAAACCTTGTTCGATGGTCTCCGGCGAGCAGTCAATGCGCTCCAGCGATTGCTCCGTGACGCCCTGCAGTTGCCGCCTCAACTGGGACACGGCTTCTTCCACGTCCTTCGGCGTTACCGGCTTCGGGCTATCCATGTTCGCCTCGCGGAGTGACAAACTCGGCCGGAGGCCAGGGCCCGCTCAAGCGAAGCCGAACCCCCTCGGATGGTCCGGCGCTTCGCAGCGACGCGACGAAGCGGTCGCGGCTCTCCCGAGGCACCAACGCGAACCAGCGATGGCTCTTGCGCTCCTGCCGCGCCCGCCACTCGCGCACGCGAGCCGGCAGTGACGCTCTTTCAGTTTGCTGTCGATGGCCGCAATGCGTCCCGTCGCCTGCGAGCGTCGCTTCAGATATTCACGGCCGCTGACCGGCGTCGCCAGGTCAGCCTGCTCATCCTCGGCCCAGCTTCCCACCACCTCGTACTGCACGGCATCGCCGATCCGCTCCAGGGCTGCGCGATACAGTTCCTGTTCGTCTGCGAGCTGCTGCTCGATAACCTCTTCGCTCTCCAGTAGCGTGGGAAAGCGAAACGGAATCGGAGTGGCTGCCGCCAGGATCTCGCGCAGCACCTGGTGAAATTGCAGCGCCGCTTTCTTCAGCGATTCGGCCGTGCCCAGGCACGTCTTCCGGATTGGCGATCTCGCTCCAGTACACCTGCACCCCCAACATCTCACGCGACAGGACCACGCCTTCGCAGACTCCCGACGCCACGTTCACGGTCTGGTTTGGTCGGGTGACGCAATAGAGCAAGCAGGGCATTCAGCGCTCACGAGCTCCGAGGCGAAGAGGAATGCCGTAGCCCGGCGCCAGTGCGGTCCATGCTACGCAGCGCCGTCTCCACCGAGGTCAGCACCACATTCAACCCGACATACACGAGATCGACCCCCGCCAATGAGATCACCAGGCTGCCGTGGATCACCACGCCCGAGTTGAGTACGTGGTCGAGGATATCGAGCAGCGAAATATCGCCGTCGCTGTCCGTCACCAGCAAAGAGGCTGACCTTGCCGCAACCGGCTCAGTGGACATGGTCCCCCACAAACGAGTACGGAGGCCACGGCCCACTCCAGTCAATGCGGCGGCTGCCGTGCCATTTGGTGGCGTACTTCTTCAGCATGCCTTCCAGCTTGCGCGCGATCTTTTCTGCGGATCAGAAAGGAGCCGTGCCAGATCAGTCCCGGCTGGCCGGCGCTGGCCTTTCCGCCAGGACTGGAGGCCACCGCCAGCCCATCCAACGACTGCGATGAACGCGCGCACATCCTTGTCGAGAGTCTTACTGCGCTGCGGCCCCAAGCCTTCAGCTTTCTTCTTCAGGTAGTCGGACCCACTGACGGCAGTGCACAGCGGGCGAAGTCGCTTCTTGGCGCAATCGTGAAAACCTTGATGCCCCATTCGTCAGCCCCGGCGACGCGCTTAAACGCGGCGCGTAACACGCTCTTGCGCGCCTTCAGATGTTGCGCCATCGAATCTTCGTTGAGAAAAACCGTGCCGAATCGCGCCGGCAAAGACGTCAGCTTGCCCGCAATCTCGCCCACCGCGCGCTGATGCCGCAATCCAGCCGACGCCAGCCACTCCAGGTCTTGCATGTGCTCTGCCAGGTTGTCGGCAAACTGGTCGCGAGGCACGCGGCTTATCCAGCAGACATGCCCTTCGCACAACACCGCCTCGACCGCTGCCGAACCATCGATGCCTTCGGCGGCAATTGCCGGCGGCGCACTCGTTCGCATTCGCGAGATCGCGTAGAGATACAGCACCCGACCAGACTGGGGACGCCTTCACCTTCTTCGGCTTCGACGTTGTTTTCAGACGAGCGCTCATGGTAGTCAAGGTGCGAGTTGAATTCAGTACGCGAGTCGAATTCAGCTGTTTCTTCAGGTTGCCACAAAAGATCAATTCGCGTCACGGTTCAGCCCGCAGCACCTACTTTTCAGCCCGAAGTTAGAAACCCTCTTCGCCACGCTCCCACACCATCCGCCACAACTTTCGCGTGAACTTCTGCAGTGCCTTCGCTCCCGCAATCGCACCTTCAAATTCCCCCACCACATAAATCTCGCCCAACTTCTTGCGCAAGCTGGCCAGCGAAGCCGCCTGCCACTCCCTCACCAGACGTACACCGCCGACAACCCCCGCCCTCCATCAACACGCGATTGACGAACACCGCTCCAAGTGGCGCCTGCAACTCGCGCAGCGCTTCCAGCAGCCGCCGGGTTTCGTAATCCGGAAGCGGCTCCGCCAGCGTGACAGTCACAATCTGACAGCGCTTGCTGTCGCGCAAGATGGACGCCAACTCCCGCACCCGCTGCGACAACTTCGCGATTTCCACGCCGGCATCGCGAGCGAAGGGTAGTGTACGGTGCGCCGCCAGGGTTTTCAATAACACGCGCGCCCATGCCAGCAGGCGAGTCGGGGTTCGCAGCACCTCCAGCGCGTGTGCCGTGGGCGCCATATCAATCACCACCCGCATCCTTCTTGTCTCATTCAGCAGATCGAGAATGCCAAACGTGGCGAAGATCTCGTCCACGCCGGGCGGCACCACATCGAGCAGCGCCAGCAGGAATTTGCGGTCCAGGCTGAGATCGACGTGGACGCCGCGCTGCTCTGCGGTCATCGCCTGGTTCAGGCGGTCCCGCAGCTCTCCTGCCCATTGCTGGAACTCGGCGATCGCGTCAAACTCTGCCGCACGCAGCTTGCGGTCTCCCAACACCGGACGCAAGTTGCTTCCGACCTCTGCTGCGAAGACGTCATCCAGCGAAGGTGCGGGATCAATCGAGCAGATACTTACGCTCTCGGCCGCCGAAATTCTGCGGTGGTGGTACGCAAGAGCTGCCGAAATCGTAGTCTTCCCTACCCCACCTTTTCCCAGCGTCAGCGTCAACGGCGCCCTCAGAGGCGGCCATTCAGTGGCCTCAAGCCGAAAGCGGTCCACCTTCGCAGGTCTCGCACGGATCGAGCTCGGCAGCCGCTTTCCTTCGAATACGTGCGCTCCAAAACGGCGCAGCGCCTCCACTACCCAGGATCGGACAACCCGGATCCTCGCCCGAGAAGAGCTCGGCATCATGAAACTGCTTGCGGATAAACGCTCGCGCGGAACGGCCCTGCTTCCATCTTCGCCGGCAGCGCGGACAGTTTGTCTCGCTCGCGAACCACTCGGTTCAACACGACAGCACGTAAACCTGTTCTGCGGCTTGGCGGCGTGAAACGAGACTGCCGAACGTGCCGCCTGGTTCAGCGAAAACGGCTCCGCCGTGGTGACCAGCACTAATCTTCGAGCCTTCCATGGACAGCGCGCTCTCCACCCGATCAACCATGCGTGACCACCGCTCCACAGCCGGCTGGCGCTGCACGCGTCCGCCGAAGTGCCGCGCCAGCACCACGTCACGCAAGGCCGCCGCCGCCAGCAGGTCAAGGAATCGGGCAAAGTGCTGCGGCATCTGGAACAACCGGATAGCGTGCCCCATGGGCGCCGTGTCCACCACGATCTCCTCGAACTTGCTGTCCAGCAGTTCATGGATCGCCAGCAGCGCCGCGACTTCAGCCATACCCGGTAGGCTGGTGTCGAGCAGTGACGCCAACTCGTCGCCGGTAAACAGGCTGCCCCGGTTCAATAACCCGAGTATCTCCTCGCGCTCAATTTTCAGAAACGCATTGATTTGCTTTTCCGCGTCCAGCTGCCGCGCCCAAAGGCAGCCTGCCGTGGGCAAGCGCTTTGGCGTGTCGCCAAGTTTGGTTTGCAGAATGTCGGCTCAGCGAGTGGGCCGGATCGGTGGATAGAAGTAGGATCGGCCGGCGTGGCCGTTTGGCGGCCTGTTGCAAGGCATACGCGGACGAAACCGTCGTTTTGCCGACACCGCCCTTGCCGACGAAGAAGGTGAACCGCGTCACGGCTCACTCTCGCACGATCTACATCGGTACCGCAACTGCGGCGAGAAAAAAGCGAGATGTCACAGTATGTGGCGGCTTTGCGCGAACGAGCCGGGGCTTGGAGCCTAAGGAATTTTCCCCAGAATCACTGGGCCCAGAATTCACACGAGTTGCTCAATCTTCTCGATGAGTACTTCGGGCGGTTCGCCCTTAGTGATGAAGGCGTCGGCCATCTCCAGCGCATCGGATGGCAGGGAAAAGTACGCCGACAGAAAAATGATGGGAACGCTGGGCCGCCGGCGGCGCAGTTCGGCCGCTACCTGTCCGCCGTTTAGGTCTGGCATGTAGAAGTCGAGTACGACCAGGTCAACATCGTTCTGCTCGAAGAGAGCAATTCCCTGCTGCCCACTGGTGGCGGTGAGCACTTGGAAGCCATGGCCCTCTAACATGATCCTTCGCACTCGCAGACCGATAGTTTCATCGTCGACACAGAGCACCGTCTTCTGGCGAGCCGCGTTCATCCAATTCCCCGATTCTTCTGATATGGACTCGATTCCCAAATGCAAACTGCCGCCCTGCCGTTCAGCCTCTATAAGATTGGCCGCTGAATAAAAAGAAGTCGTTGCCATGTTTGCAGACGAAGTGACGCTTTCCAACTTGTATCGCAGGATTGCAACTTTGCCCATGCCGAAAACGTCGTAGATGACATGCACATCGCTGATTAATAGGTACTTAGATAGCTTCTGAATGTGTTCCGCTGGAGCAAAGTTGTACTACTTTTCGTCGATCCAGCCCGCGAGACACCATGGAACATACAGATAGCTTCGGACCGCGGAGGTCGTTTTCTTGGCTTCCAGCTCAAACCGTTACCTGCTCACCTCTCTGTGTGGGCTGGCTTCATTTCGCTTCACCCTTCCGGCATGGTATTTTCAGAGACTTAAAGCCTCACAGCCTCAATGACATTGCCGTACATAATTGTGCAGCCGGCGGCTTGTCTGTTTGTTTACGATCGGGGGGTGGGCTCGCGACCTAAGCTCGTGCAGACATAACTATGATCCGCTCCTACAAAGAAACCAGCCCAACTATCCCGACTTCCTGCTACGTTGACGACTCGGCGCAATTGATCGGCGACGTGACGCTGGGCGAGAACGCCAGCGTCTGGATGAACGCCGTGTTGCGCGGCGACGTACACTTCATTCGGGTCGGCGCCAACAGCAACGTTCAGGATTGCAGCGTGCTACACGGCATGCTGAATCAGTGGCCGGTGATCGTCGGCGATTGGGTGACAGTCGGCCATTCGGTGACCCTGCATGGTTGCGTGGTCGAAGATCGCTGCCTGATCGGGATGGGCGTCGTCGTACTGAATGGCGCACGCATCGGCGCCGGATCAATCGTCGCGGCCGGGACGCTGATTCCCGAAGGCACGATCATCGAACCCGGCTCGCTGGTGATGGGGGTTCCCGGCAAAGTGCGCAAGAAGCTCGCGGACGAAGACCAGGAGATGATCCTGCGGTACGCCCGGAATTATTTGGGCTACAAGGAAAATTACCTGGCGGAGAGGAAGAAGTAGTTTCGAGTTTCAAGTTTCGAGTTAAAGTTTCGCGGTCAACCAACTTGAAACTAGAAACTTGAAACTCGAAACTGTTCTCCATGATTAAAGCAGTCCGTGGAACTCGCGACCTTCTCCCGCCCGACACCGACCTATGGAACCGGGTGGACGCGCAGGTGCGCGACGTCTTCGCGCGCTACAACTATCACGAGATCCGCACGCCGATTTTCGAGGACACCCAACTCTTCTCGCGCAGCGTGGGCGAAGAGACCGACATCGTCTCCAAAGAGATGTTCACCTGGGAGGACAAGGCCCGCGGATCCTCCTATCCCCTGTTAGTCCCGCTAGTACAAGGCGCAATCGCTGACGTTGCGGCCGGAGAACACGGCCGGCGTGGTGCGCGCCTACATCGAGCACGGGCTCGACAAGAAAGGCACGCTGCAGAAACTGTATTACATTGGGCCACAGTTTCGTCGCGAGCGTCCGCAGAAGGGACGTTATCGCCAGTTCTATCAGATTGGCGCCGAGATTATCGGGCCACCAAGCGCGGGCAGCGAGTCTCCGTTGCGCGATGCCGAAGTGCTGGAAATGCTGGCCACGATGCTCGACGAGGTCGGTTTGCGCGATTGGCAGTTGCAGTTGAATTCGGTGGGTTGCGCCGCAGATCGCGCGCGCTACAACCAGGCGCTTCGCGAGGCGTTGAAGCCCGTCGCGCACCTGATGGACGCTGACTGCCAGCGCCGGGCCCAGACCAATCCGCTGCGCGTGCTGGATTGCAAAGTTCCGGAAGACCAGCCGATCATCGAGAAGTTGCCCAAGATTAGCGAGTATCTCGACGAGCCTTGCCGCCAACATTTTGCCGCGGTGCGTGCGATGCTGGACGCCGTCGGCATCGTGTACACGATTAACGAGCGTATGGTGCGCGGCTTGGACTATTACACGCGTACCACATTCGAGTTCACCCACGGCGGACTGGGCGCGCAAAGCGCGGTGCTGGGCGGCGGGCGCTACGATGGACTTTCCGAATCCCTGGACGGACCCAAGGCACCGGGCATCGGCTTCGCGATCGGGGAAGACCGCCTGATTCTCGCATTGCAATCGCAAGGCGAAAAGCCTATGGAGAACGTGCAGGCATACGTCGCACCTCTTGGCGCCGGAATGAACGCGCACGCTCTGAAGCTGACGCGAGATTTGCGCCGCGCCGGCATTAGGACCGATATCGGCGACGAGACATTCCGGCTGAAAAAATCATTCGAAGGGGCCGAGAAAGCCGGGGCGCGATATATCGTCATCGTTGGAGAAAACGAAGTCGCGGCGGAGCAGTTCACAGTGAAGAACCTAGCAAGCCGAGAACAGGTGCAAGTGTCGCGTGCGGAGTTGGCGAAGCATTTACTACGAACCTGACCGCAGACCCTCCGAGCGCGGGTTTGAAAGGACACGGCTCAGCCTGGCTGTGATTAGGTTAGTACGAGGGCTTCAGCCCCCGAGGGGAGTCGGGTCCCGCGGCTCATTTGGAAGGCGAGGTCCCTTAGCGGCTAAAGGCGGCCCTCCAGCTATTGCCTTATGGCACGGCTGAAGAGGCTGCTGAAAAAGTCATTTCGGCGGATTTTTTGAAGGGGCGCACCTGTCGGTGCGCAGTTAAGCTCTTTATTTTGTCACTCCGAGCGGGCTTCAGCCCGTGAGGGATCCGCTCCTTCGACTTTTTCAGCAGCCTCTGAAGCCGTGCGCCTTCAAACCCGCGTTCTTATTTCAACGCGTATTCTTATCTTTAAGGACGATCATGCTCGATTTTTTAGGTGACCTGAACACGTACTCATATGTGCGGCGAGTTACGCGCCACTGACGCCGGCTCCAAAGTTGTACTCATGGGGTGGGTGAACAAACGGCGCGATCTCGGCAATCTAATCTTCCTGGACCTGCGCGACCGCAGCGGGATCACGCAAGTTGTGATCACCGCCGACGCCGGCCCCGAAGTCCACGATCGCGCGACCGCGGTGCGCTCTGAATTTGTCGTCGCGGTCATCGGTCAGGTGAAGCTCCGCGATGCGCACACCGTCAACAACAACATCGCGACGGGTGAGATCGAGGTGATTGCCCACGAGTTACGCGTCCTGAACGACTGCAAAGCGCTGCCGTTCTCGCCCAGCGATACGGTGCTGGCCAACGAAGAGGTGCGCCTCAAGTATCGCTACGTCGACCTGCGCCGGCCCGACCTGCATCGCAATATCGAATTGCGCCATCAGGTTGCCATCGCTATTCGCGACCACTTGAACGCCCAGGGCTTCTACGAGATTGAGACCCCATTCATGACGCGCTCCACGCCCGAGGGTGCGCGCGACTACTTGGTACCTAGCCGCGTGTACCCGGGTGAATTCTACGCGCTGCCGCAATCGCCGCAGCTCTTCAAGCAGATCCTGATGATCTCGGGCTTCGACAAGTACTTCCAGATCGTGCGCTGCTTCCGCGACGAAGACCTGCGCGCCGACCGCCAACCGGAGTTCACGCAAATCGATCTCGAGATCAGCTTTCCACGACCCGAAACGGTCTTCCGCGTGGTCGAGGGTTTCTTGAAGGCGGCGTTTTCGACGATTGGCGTGGATCTTGCAACGCCATTCCCGCAGATGTCGTACGACCAGGCGATTCGCCTGTACGGCATCGACAAGCCAGACCTGCGCCTGCCCGCCATGACGGATGTGCGTGAGGCGTTCGCGGCGGAGAACCTGGAGACGCTGCACGTTGATTCCGAGCTGCCAATTGTCGCGATCGTCATCCCGAAGGTCGGCGAGCTTTCGCGTAAGGAACGCGACGAGATCAAGACAATGTTTGGCGATCGCAAGGATGCCAAAGTTTTCGAGGACATCAAGCGGCTGGAGAAATCCTTTCCCGACGCCGTCGCGAAGATTCGCAACCTGGCCAAGTCACACTCCGACGACCTCGTGGTCGTGGTGGCAGCCGCTAAGCGCGCTGAAGCTGCCAACGCGGTGAAGTCCCGGCAACAGGCGTATGCAGTCCATTCCGCCGCAGGACAACTCCGCCTGGCGCTGGGGCAAAAGTACGCCGAGCGTCACGGCGCGTACAAGCACGGCAATTTCCGCCTGCTGTGGGTTACTGACTTTCCCATGTTCGAATGGGACGAAACGGAGCAGCGCTGGAACGCGGCGCACCATCCTTTCACTTCGCCGCACGAGGACGACATGGACAAATTGGAGGGCGATCCTGGCGCGGTGCGTGCGCTGGCCTATGACGTGGTGCTCAACGGAACCGAGCTGGGCTCCGGCTCAATCCGTATTCATCGCCAGGACATTCAGGCGAAAATATTCAAAGCGCTGGGCATGTCGCCGGAGGAGCAGCAGGCGCGCTTCGGCTTCTTTCTAGAAGCACTGCAATACGGCACGCCGCCCCACGGGGGCATTGCGCTGGGGCTTGACCGCATCGTGATGCTCCTGGCGGGCGCCGAAAGCCTGCGCGAGGTAATTCCCTTCCCCAAGACGGCGAAGGCGGTTGACCTGATGGTGGACGCGCCAACGCCCGTCAGTGCGAGGCAGCTGAAGGAATTGGGGATCGCGGTGGTGGGTAAGAAGGACCTGTAGCGCCGCAACTAGCAACTAGCAACTTAGCAATTAGCAACTACCGCGCCAATGATTGAACACGTTGAATTTCCTTGACGCCGATATTTGGCCTGCACCCCACACGAGGAACCCATGTCCGAAAGCGGCAGCGTGATACGCACGGAAGTTCGTGGGCTCGATCTCTGCCTGGACGAGACCACCTTATTGTTGTCAAGGTCGGGTGAGTACTTGACCTCCCCTATCCCGCTCACTCCTGCGGACGCGGAGAAGCTGGCCATGGAGATGGCCAAGGCTCAACTCTGGGAGTGGAACCAGATCGATGACCTGAAGCGCAAGGCGGAGAAACGCTACAAGAATTATCTCGGCTCCTGGCTGTTGATGTGCGTGGCCGCCTTCAGCGCCTATGTCGGCTTTCCCAGTTACTACTTGCCGATCTTCCTATTGCTGCTTTCAATTCTGCTCTGGTGGAGGGCGAGCTTCCTGGAGCGCCAGGACGAGGCGGCGGCCCACGAGGAAAGAATGCAGTTCATTCCCGACTGGAACCACATTCGGGAGAGGCTGGAGGCAGACGTCACATACAACGGAGATTCAGGTAAGCATTCGGAATGAAAGAGACTCAATCGCCGAATGTCTGCCGTTCCCTGAAGCGACTCAATCTTGACTTTCCACGTTACCCAGCTGCAAAAAGCACTTGGCTATAGCAGTTTCACATCGGGTGTATAGGTCAGGGGTGGAAGTACGCCTTCAGGTCGTACATAAGTGCGGGAATTTGTGGGACCGCGCATTAGGACCTGAGGTAATGTTTTCCGTCGCCACAGGCTAAAGCTGTCTCATCTCCGAATCTCAATTGCAGGGCTCTCGCGAACAGAAACCGGGCAGGGGCACGCGGATGAAGCTCGGGACTACCGGCTATCCACTATCCACTGCCTCCTAGCCCCGCTTTCAGTCCTTGGCCATCGCGTAGTAACCCTGCCGCGCCTGCACCTTGTACTCTCCGCCTTTGGCGCGGAGTTGGATCTTCCGATAGCTGCCGTCGAGCTTGGGTTGGTTGGCGTGTAGCCAATGTTGTACTGGCTACGCAACTCGTTCTGGATCTGCTCGAAAGCCTGGCGCAGTTTCTCCTGCTTGTTGCCGACCTCGATGACCCGGCCGCCGGTTTGTTCGGCCAGTTTTTTCATGTCATAGTCGCCGCTGTAACCAAAGCCGCCGTAGAATCCGCGATCGGCAATCAGAATCACGTAGCAGATGGTGTCGGCCTTTTGCGCAGCTTCGATAGCGTCCTGAATTCGTAAGCGGCTGCCCTGGTCTTCCCCATCCGTAAACACGATCATGGCCTTGCGTCCGACTTCGTTCTTGAGCTTGTCATTGGCCCCGAGAAAGATGGCGTCGTACAACAGCGTGCCTCGCGGCGTGGTTGGAATCGGACCACCGCCCAAACCCGGCGGCCCACCGCCCATCCCGGCATTGATCTGCATCTTGTTCAGGGCCCTGGTCAAATCGTGCACGTTGTTGGTGAAGTCCTGATCGAGGTCCACATCCACGTCGAAGTTGATGACAAAGGCGAGATCCTTGTTGCGAAGAACGGAATGCAGAAATTCGGCGCAGGATGTCTGCTCAATGTCCAAAACGCGGGTCTGGCTGGCGCTGGTGTCGATCATGATGCCCAGGGTCAACGGCTGATTTGATTCCGCCGAGAAATACTTGATGGTCTGCGGTTTCCCGTCCTCAAGAACCTCGAAGTCGGTCTTGGTAAGGTCGGGAATCAACATGCCGTGTTTGTCCTTGACATTGAAGAACAGGTTGACGACGTTCACCTGCGCCTTAAAGGTCTGCAGGTTATCGTCTTCAGCCGGCGCCTGCGACTGCTGATCTTGGATCGGCGGCTGCGATGGCGGATTTTGCGACTGGGCCATGCCCCCCAAAGCTGAGACTAGAATGAGGCATAGGAGGGTGGCGAACAGGCGAAATCGGTGGACCAGCATAGATTCTCTTTCCTGTTGGATGCATCCATTGTAGTGCACGCGCGATTGATTCCGCAGTGATGAGGGCTGCCGAGGCGTCCCAGTACGGTTATACTGTCCAGAGTTCCGGCAATCTGGGAGACGACAGAGATACATGTGCAATCGCCGATTAAGCCCGTGGATCCGATCCGCCGTAATGGTGGCGGCCCTGAGTCTCGCTGCCAGCTACGCGAGATCGCAAGATCAGAAATTGCCCGACGCTCCCACGCCGCAGAACAATGCGCCGGCACCCAGCGTCAACCTGCCACTCCCAAGGAACGCCCGAGGACCAGGGTCCTGCTTCGAATGGAAACCCCGAATCGCCGCCAAATACTCGCACCTGGCCAGCAGCCGCGTCCAGAGCCGACTAACCCGGAAGCGCCACCTCCGGGGTCAGAGGGAATTAAAACCGTGCCTGCCGGCAGCGCTTCCAACACCGGCGAGAGCGGTCGCGATGAATTGTTCCGGCTGCAGCGGACGGTCAGTTTCGTCACCGTTCCGGTCACCGTGAAAGACGACGAAGGCAAGTTGGTGGATGGTCTGCTGCAGAACGACTTCAGCATTTACGAGGAGGGCATCAAGCAGCAGATCAAACTTTTTACCAGCGATCCATTTCCGCTCTCCGCCGCGCTGATCATTGACCAAGGCATGTCAGATCTGACCCTGAAGAAGGTGAACCAGACATTCTCCGCCCTAGGCGGATCGTTTGGCCCCTTCGACGAGGTAGCCGTATTCACCTATGGCAATACGGTCAACCAACGGTCGGACTTCGGCAATGCGACGCGCATGGAGATTGCGTTGCAGCGGATTAAGGATGAGCGCGGCGAAGAGCCCAGCGCGCCTTTGGTGGGTGGACCTTTCGGCTCGGGTCCAGTGACCAATGGCAAGCCCATGCCGGGGGGTAAGCATGGTGATACACTCCCGAAAAGAGTCGCATGTGCTGAACGATGCGATCCTGGCGGCGCTCAGAACTTGGCCCACCGTCCGCGCCAGAATCGCAAGATCATTTTTGTTATCAGCGACGGCCAGGAACTGGGCAGCCGCGCCAGCTATGCCCAGGTGTTGAAGGTGCTGCTGACCGATGAAATCGCGGTCTATGCAATCGGCGTGGACTCAGCCGCCATGCCGCTTTATAACAAAGTCGAGAAGGTGCGAATTCCCGGCTTCGGATATAGCAATATCCTTCCGCGATACACCAACGCCACCGGCGGCGACGTGCTGAACGAGTTCTCCAGGGAGTCCATCGAAAGCGCCTATCAGCGCATCACCATGGAAGCTCGCAACCAGTACACCCTGGGCTATAACACTCCGCAAAAACCCTCCAGCAATTACCGCGAGATCGAGGTACGCGTGAAGCGCCCCGGACTGGAGGTCTTTGCCAAGCACGGATACTATCCACTGCCTCCACAGAGGTCCGAGGCGCCACCCTTGACAGCCGACCAGCCGCCGACGGGCGGGGACACGGGAACGACGGCTCCGCCACCGCAACCGCCAGTAGGAGTACAAGAAGTTCCCGTAGACGCACATGCATGGCTGCGCAGCTGAAAGAAATGAGCTATGGGCCTGCTTGAAACTCGAAACTACTTGCAGCTTAAAGCTTCTCAACATCTGCTCAAATGTTGGGCGCAACTTCGCGAAATCCTTTTCCGGTGCGATGAATACCAGGTAGATCACGCTTCCGTCGGCGCGCTGCGTGGTCACCAGCCAGTCACGCTCCTGTATAGCCTGATCGGCTTGCTTGATTGGCGACGTCCCGATCATCTCCTGTGAGCGGCCCGAGCACGCCGTTCACGCGAATGCTTTCGTCGTTGCCGATGGTTCGTAGGCCGGGATTCGACTGGCGCAGATTGGCAATCAATTGGTGCGTGGCGGCGTCGAGCGACATGTCGGTCTCGGGCTGGAAATCGTCGATGATGACTCCATAAGCCACCGCATTTTGCGTCACTCCGCCATCCGGCGCGATGGTCATCGAGGATGAGGATCGCCGTAAACCTTCCAGTTAGAGGGATAGCTGATTTCGAAAGCATTGTTGTTGAGAGTCTGAAAAGTATTGCTGGGCGCGGAAATTGAGGCGCTGATTGCCCCGCTTGACGGCGCCTGCGCTGCTCCTTGCCCCGCTTGGATCTGCTCCGCCGTCAGCGGGCGCCTGGCCATGGCGAGTTGATGGATGCGAGTGAACTGCGGTGTGTTCTCGATGAGCTTCTTCGGCGGAAGAGTCGCAACCTCATGATCCACGGACTGAACGCGATTCCCGGGATTAGGATGATCGCTGAGGAACTGGACGCCGGCGTTGCCTTGCGCTTCGAGTTTGCGAAAGAACTCGGCCATCTGCTTCGGGTCATATCCCGTGTCGTACATGATGTCGGTGCCCAGCAGGTCGGCTTCAGTTCTCCGATTGCCGGGAATTGTGCAGGAAATACGACCCCACACCGAAGCTGATGCCCATCTCCGTCAGTTGACCCAGGACCCCTGCATTACCGATGAGAGCCCCCAAAATCTGCAGCGGCAACTGCGCCTTCATCTGCTTGGTCGCCGCGCGGGTGGCATGACGCAGTACAACGTGAGAAATTTCATGCGCCATCACGCCCGCCAGTTCTGCCTCGTTGTCGGCGGCTTGAATGGTTCCCAGATTGATGTAGATGGGACCGCCCGGTAGGGCGAAGGCGTTGATCTCCTTTTCGTTGACTAAATGAAAGCTGAATGGCCACTTCTCTCCCGGAGCATGCCCCGCCAGCTTCGCACCCAACTGCTGCACGTACTGGGTGATCGGGTCACTCTCGGGCAGAATCGGCAGCTTCTGGTTGGTTTCGGCCGCCGCCTTTTGACCGAGTTGAATCTCTTGGTCACGTGTGAAGGCGTCTGAACTGGAAGAGGGCTTGAAGCGCGCTTCGACAGTCTGGGGTGTCACCAGCGCAACCATCAGCAATAGCGTGAGGGCTTTCATGGGAAGGTGGAACGCGGAACTCATGGTGTGTAATCTTACCCGTGGTCTATTTGAGAAGAAAGCAGCACTCCGCGTGCGGCTCCGTGCTTGGGCTAAACTATTCCGCGCCTACGTCCACCCCAGTTCGCGCAAAAGCGGCGCGGCCCCGGATGCGGCGCTAGATTTTACGCCAGCAAATTTTGCGACCAGTGCCAAGTCCGCTGCTAAAGCCCTTGCTCAGATTCGACGGACGTCCATCAATTTCCTATCGCTCATACCTGGCTTCACTTGCGGTCAGCCAAGGGGGCGGTTCCCAGCTCGCGTCCACGAGTTCCTGTCGATCCCTTACCCTTGCCGGCGGCGGCAACATGAGCGCTTGCCTCTTTGTCGTAACGCTCCAGTAGAACCGGAACCAGCGCGCCCTCGGCCTCTTTCACGAACGTCATCTTGCCGTTGCCATTGAGATCGATGCGGATAAAATCGCCCAGCTTCACTTGTCCGGTGGCCACCAGGTTGGCCAGCGGAAACACAATGTTGCGTTCGATGGCACGCTTGAGGTGGCGGGCGCCATATTTCAGATCGGTGCCTTCACTCAGCAGGAACTGCTTGACGGGGACAGTACAACTGAAAACAAACTGATGGTTGCCGGTGATCTGTAGAATGCGCTGCTGCACCAGGCCGAGTTCGATTTCCAGGATCTGCTCCAGGTGCTCGACGCGCAAGGTGCGAAAGACCACGATCTTATCGATGCGGTTCATGAACTCGGGTGAGAACTTCCGGCGCGCGGCTTCCACGGCCGTGCGGTTGATTTTCTCATCTAGCCGGGTATCCATCTGCGCCGGCGTCTGCGCAAATCCCATCGTGCCATTGATCAGTTCGTTCATCTCAGATGCGCCCAGGTTCGAGGTCATCACGATTACGCACTGGGAAAGGTCGACACGACGATTGTCACCCAGCGTGAGCGTCGCTTTGTCGAGAATACCTAGCAGCAGTTGCCACAGCGCGTCGGAGGCTTTCTCGATTTCGTCGAACAGCAGGATCGACAGCTTCAGTTTCTCAGTGTGCCACTGGTTGAGCGCTTCCTGCGTGAGCAGTGGATGGGTCTCGCGGTGCCCGAGATACCCAGGCGGCGAACCGATCAGCTTGGCGATCTCGTGCGAATGTTGAAACTCTGCGCAGTCGATCTTGATGCAGGCATGAGGATCCCCAAACATCGACTCCGCCATTGCTTCCACCACGCGCGTCTTGCCCGAGCCGGTCGGCCCCAGGAACAGCAGATTTCCCACTGGCCGCCCCGGAGGATTCAGTCCGGCTAAAAACATCTGGTAGATTTCGGCTACCTTTTCGACGGCCGGGTCTTGGCCTACAATCCTGCGCCGTAGAGAGGTTTCGAATTCCAGCGCGTCGCTGCTGCGTAGCGTGGGATCAAGGGTTGCGTTCAGTCCAGTTTTCATAGTTCTTGCCACTTCATCAGCGTAATCTCTGATCGACGGAGACTACTCCGCCTCATGAGATGGAAATAAATGCCTGCGGAGTTGTTTCGCGTATCGCCAAGGCCACGTTCTCCTCACCCGGCAACCGCCACCTTGCATACGTGAAACTTGGATGCAGCCTGAGTACCTGCGCGGCGGCTTACTGATTAGTCAATTAACGGGAAGGGCACTGCGTCAAGCGTTGATGGCGGATTAGGCCCGGCCAGGGTTGGATCTCAAGAAGACCGCGCCATCCTGTTGCTTCGGGCCGCCGGAATCGTGCGATAGGCGATAATGGGCGAAAGCATGTTGCAGCGACTTCCATCTGCGGGCGCGGTGCGGCTCGGCGCTCGGGCCGGACATATTGTTCTGATCCTGCTATGCCTCGCCCCGTCGGCTTCCGCCCAGGGAGGCTCGCTGGCCAGCAACCCGCTGGGCTCGCTGCTGGGTAACAGGAGCAATTCACAAGTCAGCCAACCGGCGCCTCCGTCAACTCCGCCCGCTGGAACCCAACCTCCGGCGGCCATCCCGCTGCCCGATGTTTCAACCCGCGCCGAAGAGTTGATGCGCCTGCTGCGCGACATCAGTAACCAGCTACCCACGCGCGAGCAACTCGATGGCATGAAGGCCGCGCTAGCGGAGCGCGATGCCTCGTTGCAAGCCAAAAAGAAAGAAGCTGACGCGTTGCTGGCAGGATCTCCCAGCGCGCTGGAGTTACGCGAGCAGGAGACGTACTGGCACGCCTTCTCCACCGAAGGCGCAGCCACACGCCGCAACTGCTGGATTGGGCCAATGCCGCGCAGTCGGCGGTGCAGCAACTGCAAGCCTTGCAGCCGCAGTGGACAGCCACCCTAGAGGAAAACAAAAATACTCCCGACCTGGGGCCCACGCTCGACGTGATCCGGGATGCCGTCAAAAGTATTCAGACAACAAAGTCTCAGGCGCAAGATCTGTTGCGGGTGATCGTCAACCTGCAGGTGAGTGCCGCCAATCAGCACCAATTAGCACTCGATGCGCTGGACCGGCTGGCGAAGTCGCGTACGCCAGTTGAAAGATCATGTGCTGCAACGCGACAGCCTGCCGCTTGTGGCAGGTTTTTCTGCGGCGGCAACAGGGTGAAACCCCGGATTTCTTTGGCAACGCCAGCGCACGTATGATCGGCATCGAGTCCTTCGTGCAAGAGAACACCGGCGCATTTTTCACCCTTGCCGTGCTGCTGGTGCTGTCGCTCTTCGGCGCGTATCGGTTGTCCGTTAGAACTCGCGGAATTCAGCCCGGCGCAGAACGGCAGGCGCAGGCCCTGGCCGATCACCCGGCATTGGTTTTCGCTCGGAATCTTGCCGCCATTGCTCCTTGCATTCCTGCTGGCGCCACTTGCGCCTCTGCCGCTGATCGGCCTTGCCATCCTGATTTCGTTCTTTTCCATCCTGGTGTTGTTGCCGCCGCTGATCGAGCCGCGTTTCCGCTTGCCGCTTTATTGCTTGGTGGGAGTTTATGTCTTCAACGCGGTTCTTGTCTGGATCACGCTTTCGCCCTCGGCAAAGCGGGAGGTGCAGTTCTTCGGCTTTCTGGCGGCGATCGTGCTATTCGCCTATTTCCTCCGGCCCGAGCGCGTCGCCGAAGCGAGAGACAACGGGCCGAGCCACAGGTTGCTTGTCTTCGGCGCGCGCGTGGCCCTGGCTGTCCTGCTTGTCGGCGCAGGTGGCAAATATATTTGGCTATTACCAGCTGATGCTGTATCTGACCGTCGCTGTGCATCTATAGCACCTTCATCGCCCTTGCCGTATTTACGGCGCTACGCGTCTTCACTCTGCTGTTCCTGGCCGCTCTCGACGCGCCCTTCGGCCGAACGCCTGGCGGTGGTGCGACTGCACCGTGCAGCGATCGCCCGCTGGATGCCGCGGGTGCTGCAATGGGCTGGCGTCCTGATCTGGCTTGGCGCCACGCTGGAACTCATGGGCGTGCGGACCTGGGTCAACCAGCAGATCGCTGCCCTGCTCGACTTCAATATCGTCGGCGGCTCCGGCAACATCACGCTGGGTGGCGTGCTCGGTTTTTGGGCGATCCTGCTGGCCGGGTTCGCATTCTCCACTTCGCTGCGCTTCCTGCTGCGCGAAGAGCTGCTCAAACGCCTGCACTTAAAGCGCGGAATCCCGGAGCTGATTTCGACGACGCTGCATTATTTGCTTCTGCTGCTGGTTTTCCTCTTTGCCGTGAACGCGGGTGGCGTGGCGCTAAACAAGTTCACCGTGATCACCGGCGCGCTGGGCGTCGGCGTCGGCTTTGGCCTGCAGAACATCATCAACAACTTCGTCTCTGGGCTGATCCTGCAATTCGAGCGGCCCATCCGCGTGGGCGATGTCGTGGAAATTCAGGCTGGCCTGACCGGCACCGTAACCCGCATCGGCATCCGCGCCAGCACCGTGCAGACCTTCCAGGGCGCCGAGATCATCATTCCCAATGCAACCTTCATCTCCGGCAATGTAACCAACTGGACGCTCTCCGAGGCCAGACGCCGGGTGGATTTGCCGGTAGGCGTAGCCTATGGCAGCGATCCCAAGCTGGTGAAGGATCTGTTGGAGCGGCCCGCGGTGCACCATCCCGACGTTCTTACCTCGCCCGATCCCGCCGTCTTCTTCAAGGAGTTTGGCGACAGTGCGCTGAACTTCGAGCTGCAGTTCTGGGTGATGCAGGAGAGCAATGTTATCAAGGTGAAGAGCGAGGTGGCGCTCGAAGTTATGCGACTGCTCTCCGAGGCGGGCATCGAGATTCCCTTCCCGCAACGCGATCTTCATCTGCGCGGCGTGGATTCAGCAGCAGCTGGGCTGCTGGCGGGGAATGGGGCAATACCGGTCTCCGTGGAAAACGATGCGACCTGGAACTGCGGAGCCGCAGCAGAAGCTCGGTCGCAGGAGAATGACGGGGGCGGTAGGGGGCAACGCGTTCCGGTAAGGTGGAGAATGGCTCGGAGTCTGCGGAATCCACCTTCCCATCTCGACAAGGTTACAGAGGAAAGTGGGCCCTCGCGCTTGAGTGCCCACTCTTATATTTCCGAGTTCCAGCGGTCTACAGCAAGAATCTACGACGGATCGTGCCGCCAAGCAAGACCAGCCCGCTGCCCATCAGAAACAGGCTTCCAGGTTCAGGAGTGGTGCCAGCAACCGGCGCCGACCGAGGTAAGAAGCATCGAATCCCCGTTGCCTCCATCGGTCGTCAAGGTGAAGTAGAAAGTCCCGAGCGGGCCGCCGTTGGTGAAGAAGAAATTGAAGTCTCCGCTCAGGCCATCAGGCGTACCCCAAGGACCGCCGTTGACCGTTGGCTGGCCAACAAGTTGCTGAGTCAAGTTCAAGGCACCGCCGCCGGTATCCCAGTAAGTGTAGGTGCCAAGGGCGCTGCACGCACACAGATCGGCCTTTGTCCAAGTACCGTTGCCTACCGATGCTCCAGTAACCGTTATGCTGAGGCTCTGGATGTCGTTATACATGTCGTAAGCGGGACCGCCGGGATTTGGCAAAGTGGTGAGGTCGAGGGTTATCTGTCCAGTCGCGGTCGCATTGTTTCCGAAGGAAGCGCCGGACCAAGCCAGGTTGTAAGTCTGAAGTGTGTCTGCGTATGCAGTGGCTGCCAACAATAGCAGACCAAAAACCAGCGCGTACTTGAAAAGCTTCATTGGAACCTCCGCAATTGGGTAGCAAAATCTTGGCTCGCGCGCAGCACGGGCCAATTCACGATGAGGCAACAACTAGCTGGCAGCAAAGTGGAAAGCGTCAGCATGACTGCGCTGGCCGCATGTTACTTCATCTGGAGTTTCCGCTTTAGCTTCCAGTAGCCCGACACTATATACCATCTCGGGTTCCGGTACATTATTTTTTCGCAGAGGTTCGGCTTGACCTTTCCGTGCCTGCCTGCACCTGGATCAGCCACGCTGGGTTCCGACGATACCTGGGACTTTCGCTGGACGCCGATGACACACTCTTTCGCAAGCGATGCCGCTACCAACATCCAACTTGTGCTGACGCCCGCGCGCGCGGACGTGATCGTCGCAGGCGTAGAATACCAACATTCGGCATCATTCGGTCCGCTGTGCGAGAGTGGCGGACGTGACCTGGAGGTATCCAGCCTTTGAGCAAACTTCCGCAGACCCTGGGCGAGCTTCGCAGCAGCTCGCAGTTTTCCGAACAACGGGTTGCGCAATCGCCGCGTCAAAGACGAAATGCGCGACAACCTGATCGCGCGCTTGCGCAGCAGTGGGCCCATCTTTCCCGGCATCGTCGGCTACGACGATACGGTGGTGCCGCAGATCGTCAACGCGGTATTGTCCCGGCATAATTTCATTCTTCTGGGATTGCGCGGACAGGCCAAGAGCCGCATCCTGCGCGCGCTTGCGGGGCTGCTCGATCCGCACGTGCCGTACCTGAGCGGCTGCGAAATCCACGACAATCCTTACGCGCCGATTTGCCGCCGCTGCCGCGAGTTGCTGGCCAACAATCCCGATGCGCGCGCCAATTTCTTACCTGGCGGCGGACGATCGTTACGTGGAAAAGCTGGCGACCCCCGACGTCACCATCGCCGACCTGATCGGCGACATCGATCCCATCAAGGCGGCCAAGGGCGGCCACGAACTGGGCAGCGAGTACACCGTCCACTACGGACTGTTGCCGCGCGCCAATCGCGGCATCTTCGCCATCAACGAGCTGCCCGATCTCGCCGGCAAGATCCAGGTTGGCCTGTTCAACATCATGCAGGAAGGCGATGTGCAGATTAAGGGCTACCCGGTGCGCATGCCGCTCGATGTTGCCCTGGTCTTCAGCGCCAATCCTGAGGATTACACCGCGCGCGGCAAAATCATTACGCCGCTGAAGGACCGCATCGGCTCTGAGATTCGCACGCATTATCCCGCGACCATCGAAGAAGGTATTGCCATCACCGCGCAGGAAGCGTGGACCGCGCGCAACGGCTTGCAACTGCAGGTTCCCGAGTTCGTGAGCCAGGTGATTGAGCAGATTGCGTTCATCGCTCGCGAAGATAAGCGCATCGATAAGCGCTCCGGGGTGAGCCAGCGGCTGCCCATCAGCGCCACGGAGAACGTCATCTCCAATGCCGAGCGGCGCGCGATTCGCTCGGGCGAGAAGCTGGTGGTCCCGCGCATCGGCGACATTTACGCCGCGCTGCCGGCGATGACCGGCAAACTCGAACTGGAATACGAAGGCGAGCTGAAGGGCGCCGACAACGTGGTGCGCGAGATCATTCGCGGCGCGGTCGCCCGCACTTACGACAAATATTTCCACGGCAACAGCAACATGAACCAGGTGGTGCAGTGGTTCGATCTGGGCGGCGAGATCCAGATGCGCGACTCCGCCAGCGCGCAGGAGATGCTGCACAAACTGCGCGGCATTCAGGGACTGCTGGACAAATTGAGCGGCCTGGGCCTGAGCGGAAAAGAGCCGTCGGAAGTGCTGGTCTCGGGCGCGGAGTTCATCCTCGAAGGCCTGTACGCGCACAAGAAAATTGGACGCAGCGAGGAGCGCATGTTCACCGCCGGCGAGAAGCAGCCGGTGCGCGAGAAGCGGCCCGTCCGCGACGAAGACGACGAGGAACGGGAGTTTCGTCGACAGCGAAGGCCGTTCAATTAGGGCAGCCGTCAGCACTCAGCATTCAGCACTCAGCATTCAGTTATCAATCTGCTGAGGCAGAAGTGGGGGTTCCCGCATGAAAGACTTTAGAGATCTGGATGTTTGGAGAAAGGCACACTTCGCCACATTGGATGTCTATCGAGCCACTGCCGATTTCCCGAAGGAAGAGTTATACGGGTTGACCTCGCAAATGCGAAGATGTTGCGCTTCCGTTCCTGCAAACATCGCAGAGGGTTGCGGCCGTCGGGGCAATGGTGAGTTCCACCGCTTTCTGACGATCGCGATGGGATCAGCAAGCGAGCTGGAGTATCACCTGCTGCTCTCGCATGACTTGGGCTTTCTGGGGGTAGAGAAGTTCGATGCTCTGACTTCTCAGATTCAGGAGGTCAAGAAAATGCTCGCGTCCTTGATTCGGCGTGTCGATGCAGAACGCAATTGTGCCTTGCCGGCCTGATGGCGCGATATCGGTTTTGGCTGAATGCTGAATGCTGATTGCTGAATGCTAATTGCTGATTGCTTCTTCATGAGATTCGTCAAGTACAAAAAATACGTTCCCGAGCCCGCCTCCGAGATGAGCATGGAGGACCTGCTCAGCGCGCTCTCCGACTACCTGCTGCAGAGCGGATTCCAGCAGCAGTACATGGATTTCTACGACCTCAAAGACGCGGAGCAGACGCTGGAAGACCTGCGCCAGGCCATCGCCGAGGCGCTGCTCAACAGCGACATGCTCGACCAGCAAATGCGCGAGCAGATCGAGAACATGAGTCCCGAGCAGATGGAAGATCTGATCGAGCAGCTCATCGAGCGCATGGAGCAGGAAAACTACATCAACGTCGATCAGCCGCACGATCCGTCGCGCAGCTCGACCGCCGGGGGACAAGTCGGCGACGCGCAATCGCAAGCGCGCTTCGAGATCACCGACAAGGGCCTCGACTTCCTCGGCTTTCGTGCGCTGCGCGATCTGCTGGGTTCGCTCGGCAAGTCGAACTTCGGCCGCCATGACACGCGCGACCAGGCCACCGGCATCGAGTCCAGCGGCGCATCGAAGACTTACGAATTCGGCGACACGCTGAACCTCGACATCACCGCGACGTTGTCGAATGCCATCCAGCGCGAAGGCCTGCACCTGCCGCTCAATATCGAGTACAGCGACCTACAGGTGCATCAATGCGAGTATCAGTCATCGTGCGCGACCGTGCTGCTGCTCGACTGTTCGCATTCGATGATCCTGTATGGCGAGGACCGCTTCACCCCGGCAAAGAAAGTCGCCATGGCGCTGTCGCATCTCATCCGCACGCAATATCCTGGCGATTCGCTGTCGCTGGTGCTGTTTCACGACTCGGCGGAGGAGTTGCCGCTCTCGCAGTTGGCGCGCGTCAAGGTTGGGCCATACTACACCAACACGCGCGAAGGCCTCCGCATGGCGCAACGCATTCTGCAACGCCAGCGCAAAGACATGAAGCAGATCGTGATGATCACCGACGGCAAGCCGTCGGCGCTGACCTTGGAAGATGGCCGAATCTACAAGAATGCTTTTGGACTCGACCCGCTGGTTGTGAGCGAGACGCTGAAAGAGGTGTCCAAGTGCAAGCGCGCGGGAATCCTGATCAATACCTTCATGCTCGCCTCCGATTACGGGCTAATCCAGTTCGTCCAGAAGGTCACCGAGATGTGCCGCGGCAAAGCCTACTTCACCACGCCCTACACGCTAGGCCAGTATTTGCTCATGGACTACATGTCGCGGAAGACCAAGACGGTGCATTGAGAAGCTCAGTTGTTCTACTGGCTCGGCGCTTCGTCAAAGAAGAGAGTGCACTTGCCGCCCTTCCCCTTATTGGCGCCAGCCGTCAGGTTGTCGTCCTTGTCAAACTTGAACCAGTGAGAGCGATTCTCGGCGTCATCCTTCTGATCTTTAGTATCGATGACTCGGATCTCGTAACCGGTCACCGCGTTCTGATTATTCTCGTAGTAAACAATCTCTGCGACAAATGCGATGTGGCCGCCCAAGTCCTTGTCATTATCATTTTTGCCAAAGCTGAAGAGTATCTCGAAGTCTTCCCCGTTATCAAGATCCAAGGCCACCGCGCCCACTGAACACGGTCTCTCAGTGGTATTGACTTTCAGCTTGTTGTCCTTGGCATACTTGTTCTTGCCGTCGACAAAGGGCTTGTTGAAGGTACCTTTGCCCTTCTCTCCCAGGTCCGTATTCATGTACTTCTTAGTTTTCAGGTCTTCGTAGATTTGCTGCGCTGTCTTGTTGACCTTAATTTTGCCCTGCTTAACCAGATAGCGAAGCGACCGCGCCGCCGAGCCGGGGCCGCAGCCTTGCAGTTCCTCTTTCACCTTCTCGACATCTTCGTCCTTGATTTTTATCTTGGCTTCTTCGCGCTTAGTGTCGGTGGGGGCTGCGCCCAGGTAGTCTCCCGCGGTCGCCGGTTCGACCTCGCCGGCCTCGCCGACGAAGCCTGCTCGTGTGTTAGATCCGATGAAGGCGCCTCCGCCAAAAACCCACTGCTCCTTGCCGACCGCGACTTGGTATTGTTCCCCGCTGATATCCACGATGGGCATAGTTGCCAGCGGTGTTGCGGTGACGATAGCGTATGCCCGGTAATTGGGATTGCCTGTGAGATCGTCGCCGCGCGGCACTCCTAGGTTGAAAGTAATGCCGTCGGGCAGGCGGCCTTCGAAGGCACTGCTGTCCTTGAATACCATAACTTTATTTTGGACGGCCCAGTTGTTGGAGCCGGAGCCGGCATTGGGGTTAGTCAGCAATTGCAGGTAGCCGTAGAAACCCCCGGATCCGTCGGGAAAAAACTGCCCCTGGTCGCCGGGACCAAATTGGAAGTTGGCTATGCCCCATTCCGAGTTTTGCGCGAGAAAGCCTCCCGATCCCTGAAGCCAGTCAACTTGGTTGATCACCAGTGTGGACGCGAAAGCGCTTGAGCCCACGCACAAGCATACCGCCAGCAACACTCTTAGCATCGCGGAAAAGCCCATGGCATCACCTCTGAGTCGCCGTCTGCGGGAAAACGGCCTAAACTTTACACTCACTCGCCGTTCCAAGCCATAGTAAAAGTCGCCTTCCGGCGAAATTTGCCACATCCAGCATCTATCTTCGCGTTCACCCCTCCTTCACGGTGGACGCGCGGCGCGGTCCTGGTTGACTATATTTCATCGCTGGTGTCCAAGAAGGAAATGACTTTGCAAGCTCTAACTCGTCGTTTGCGCACGGCGTCAATTGTTGTGCTGGTCCTCTTTCTCCTGCTGTCGGCGCAGGCTGGCTTCGCTGCGATCTGGTTGGCATCGATCGATGGGGCCTGCGTGGACGAGCATGGCAAGCCTTTGACTGGGACGGTGCTTCATTTTAGCGATCCGAAAAATGGGAAATATTTCGACGTGCGAACCGACTCGGCGGGCAGGTTCTTCTATATCGCGGCGCAACCGTCGATCTACACCTTGCTGATCAAGCGCGGTCGCAACCCACCCGTCATCTTTGAGGACGTCGACATCCAGTGGAGCTCGCAGCCGCTACAGCTGGAGTTGAATCTCGAGCGCAATACAGTCACCGTTACGCGCAAGACGATGCTGCCCGAATTTTTCCGCCAGGATGAAACGCAAGCCATGCTGATGGCGCAGGGAAATGGCGACCAGGCGACGATCGCCGCTATCAACCAGCAGTTAGCTGCCGCGAAGGGCTTGTCCAACCAAGGCGATTGGCAGGGCGCGATCCGGGCGCTTTGGAACGCGATCGAGATCGATCCTAATCGTGACCTCCCTTGGGCGTTGCTGGGTGCAGCTTATTACGGCGCTGCGACGCACTCGGCAGAAGATGGTCAAGCCCTGCTCGAGAAGTGCGTCACTAGCTATCAGAAAGCCGTTGCCATCGCTTCTTCCGCGGCGTATCACAACAATCTTGGCAACGCGTACGTCAAGCTCAAGCGATACCAAGCCGCCATTGAGCAATATCGTCAGGCAGAGCTGCTCAGTCCTGAGCAGTCGTCGTTGTACCAGCAGAACATTGGGATGGCACTGGTTGAGGAGGCGCAGGCGCGCCCAAATGACTCCGCGCTAGAACTCCTACAGCGCGCCTTGCAAGCGTTCACTCATGTATCGGCCATCGACGCAAAAAATGCAGAGGTCTTCTATTGGAAAGGCATTTGCCAGTTGCGGCTGGCAGCCAATGGACTGGGATCGTACAAGGATGTTGCTGCAGAATTTCAGAGCTACCTGAAGCTCGCGCCAGACGGACGCTTCGCCGCTGAGGTGAAAGCCATGCTACAGGCGCTGCCCCGTGTTGCGGCAGGAACCAAGCCAAACCGGTGAGTGGCCCTGGGGATATTCCAGGATTGCTCATCCACGTCAAAGACTATTTCTCTCACCTGTTCTGAAGCGTCCTCTTTTTGAACCAAAGGACCGCCGAATAGCGGTCCCTGGTTGAATTTCCAGACTGATCCCTAGCCACGAGGCGCGTGTTACGCGCCCGACTTTGGATCCTGCAGTGTCGCCTCATCGACCTTCTTCACGGCCGCTTCCGCGGCCTGGAAGCCAATCTTGGAATGGGTCCCGTCGCAGAACGGTTTGTTCACCGATCCGCCACAGCGGCACAGTGAAAACGCTGTCTTGCCAGTCAAGTCATACGGGTTACCGTCAGCATCCACCAATTCGATCGTGCCTTCCGGTGCCTCCACTCGGAACGGCCCATTTCTGCGGACCGTGATCTTCACTTGTGCCATCTGTCCCCTCCATTAGTGCGCAGCGCAGTGCTTCCTCTCGATTGTAGCGGAGTTCGCGCAATTCCTAACGATGGCGCCGCATCGTAAGCGGACGACCACTTATCAGTAGAACAGGTACTTGCGCCACTTGGAGTCGGAGCGCCCCATCATGCGCATAATGTGGCGGCTGGTATGCAAGTTGAAGGCGCGGGGCTCGCGCATGAGTTTCATGTTGGACTCATGAGGCAGCAGATTGCCCTTCCGGCGATTGCAGGAGTGACAGCAGGCGACCAGATTTTCCCATGTCGAAGCGCCGCCCCGGGAACGCGGGATGACGTGATCCAGTGTCAACTCGCCGGCGGCCAGGATCTTCCCGCAATACTGGCAGGTATTACGGTCGCGCAGCAAAATGTTCTTGCGTGACAGGGCGCGTGTCTGGTGTGGTATGCGCCGGTATTCCAACAGACGGATAACCGAGGGCACGTGCATGGCGATGCGTGCTGCGTGCAGATAGTGTCCGTTGGCCTCCTCCATCATGGCCACGCCCTTCAGCACCAGAATGATGGCGCGGCGCGCGGCGCACACGTTGATCGGCTCATAGGACGCATTGAGCACCAGTACCGGTGCGTGCATCTCCGTCCACTGCGGCGGTTCATCACCGGCAACGCGGGCATGATGCATACATCCGGCAAGCGACTTGCCGTATCGGGACGCTGCGCTAGGGGCCGACATGGACATACCCGGTTATACCGAAGTCGTGAGAGCCACGGCTTCGATTCCCTCCTCATTCCCGTAAATGGCAGCATTCCGTGGAGGAGCGCCCTGAAAAGCACGGGCCACGGTCGCCGCCCAAACTCGTTCTGCACCCGCCTGCTTCAGCATCCGGGCGCACTCCGAAAGCGTGGTTCCCGTCGTCATCACATCGTCCACCACGATCACGGTGCGGCCGTGGACACGGCGACGGTCCCGAACCCGAAAGGCATCGCGCATGTTCTCTATGCGCTCTTCGCGGCTGAGTCCGACTTGCGAAAGGGTCACCCGCTGACGAACCAGCACTCCGGTCGCGATTTCAATCGGTCGCGGCAAACGCTTTACCGCCGCGCGTGCGATCAGTTCTGCCTGGTTGAATCCACGCTCACGGCGCTTGCTCGTGTGCAGCGGAACCGGAACCATCAGCGGAACTGCATCGCCACAACCGGGCAGAAGCTCGGTGATGGAGCTAGCCAGCATTTGACCCAGTACCGGCGCAACCGGGAGAACGCGCTCGTACTTCATTAGATGCACCAGGCAGCGAAGGCCCCCTTCGTATTCTCCGAAAGAGATGGCCCGTGCGAACTCGGGCTCGCAATCGCGACAGTTCTGGCATCGTCCGTCGCCCATCAGCAACTGCGCGCTGAACAGGCGATCACCGCAAATAACGCACTGCGGTTCGCGCACCGGCGCTATGGCCAGACATTCAAGGCAGACCGGGATGCCGGGATATGTTATTGAGCGGGGCGCCGCATAGCCTGCAATCGGAAGGGAAAAGGATAGAAAAAACGCTGCGGAGGAGGGCTTGCAAGGGCGCGCAGACCACAGCACGTTGCGGGACGCGCTGACTTCGCCGGTCTCGCTCTAGCGTCTCACGACTGCTGAAGACGACCCTCCAACCATCCGATCACCTGCCACTTAGGCGCGCATCGGTGACCCGTCGCCGGTGCCTACGGGTACCAGAGGAGCGATGGTTGACGCCCGTCCGATCACCCCAACGAGCTGGAACTCGCCGGGGACTCTGATCCAGTCCCGAAGCACCGTGACAGCACAGTATATGAGCTTCGATGCGCAACGCGCAATGCCGGAGAGGGTTCGCAAGAAGGATTTCACCGAGATTTCACCGAGGGTTATTCGCCAAGTTACCGCAACGGTCTGCCTGCACTTGTAACAAGTGCCACTGACATGCTAACTTGCGCCGTCGCCCCTTTGCTGCGCCGCGCGAGGTCTTCATACATGAGTACTACCATCAGCACACCGGAGAAGAAGTTTCGTTCCTACGTTCCCGACAACACAACGATGCCCGAGTTCACCCTTCGGGCCGTGCTCCTCGGCCTAATCCTGACCGTGGTGCTGGGTGCAGCCAATGCTTATCTTGGCCTGCGCGCCGGCATGACCATCGCCGCCACATATCCGGCTGCCGTCATCGGCATGGCGGTGCTGCGCATCATGAAGGGTTCAATCCTGGAGGAGAACATTGCACGAACGGTGGGCTCGATCGGCGAGTCGGTGGCGGCGGGCGCGATCTTCACCATCCCGGCGTTCGTCATTTCCGGCGCGTGGCCGGTTTTTGACTTCGAGCACGCTTACTGGAAATCGTCCATTTTGATGTTAGTGGGCGGCGCGCTCGGCATTCTTTTTGTGACCCTCCTGCGGCGCGTGATGGTAGAAGATCCCGAGCTTCCCTTCCCCGAGTCGGTAGCCGCCTCGCAGATTCACATTGCCGGACAACAGGGCAGCCGCGCTGCCAAAATTCTGTTTGGCAACATGGGTTTCGGCGGCATCGTTTACTTACTCGGCCAGTTCAGACTGTTCAGCGCGAGCCGGGACTTCATCGTTAACGTCGGCAACCTCGGCACCAGCTTTGTCCGCATGGGTCGCAGCGCTACGGCGGCAAAGCTGCCCGCGGGGGCGGTGACAACAATGTCTGCGCCGGCCATTAGCCCGGCATACCTCGGCGTCGGCTACATCATCGGTCCGCGTCTAGCTTCGCTGAACTTCGCCGGTGGCGTTATCGCATGGGGCCTGCTGGTTCCGTTGATCCTGTTCCTGGGCGGTCCAACCCTTGTCGCGCAGTTCGCACCGGCGGGCACGATGCTGCCCGATAATGCGTTCTGGGCCGGACAGGCCGGGGCGGTGTGGAGCTTCATCGTGCGGCCTATCGCTGTCGGAGGCATGTTGGTGGGCGCCTGTTACACGCTGTTCCGGATGCGTAAGAGCCTGGGCTCGGGCATGGCGCGCGCGGTCTCCGACTTGAAGAAGTCCGCCGCGGCACACGCCGGCACGGGCCGCACGGAACGCGACCTGAACGCAAAATTTGTATTTAGCGGGTTGCTGGTCGTTTTGATCAGCATGGTCTTCTTGTACAAGAGCTACGCCGCTTCGTGGGGACCCGGCATTGTTGCGGCAATTGTGATGATCATCGTCGGATTCTTCTTCGCGGCTGTCTCGGGGAACCTGGTGGGCTTAATCGGGTCGTCGAACAACCCCATCTCCGGCCTGACTCTGGCGGCCCTGGTGATCGCGGCGTTACTGATGGTGCTGATGGGCGTATCGGGAATTCACGGCGTCGCCGCCGTGCTCGGCGTGGCTGCTGTCGTCTGCATCTCCTCGGCGGTGGCTGGCGAGATGCTTCAGGACCTGAAGGTGGGACACATCCTCGGCGGCACGCCCGCAAAGATGCAGATTGGCGACTTCATGGGCGTGACGGTCGCCAGCTTCGCGCTGCTTCCGGTTCTGTTGCTGCTGAATCAGGCCAATATTAATAGCGGCGGCATCGGTTTTGGAGACCCTCAACTCCCCGCTCCGCAAGCTGGTCTGATGGCCATGCTCTCGCGCGGTATCGTCGGCGGCGAAATGGCATGGCCGCTGATCGTGGTCGGTATCCTGATGGGAATTGCCTTGATCATGATTGAGGTCAGAAGTCCGATGCTGTTCGCCGTGGGCATGTATCTGCCGCTGGAGACGACATTCGCCATCTTCCTGGGCGGGATGATTCGCTGGATCACCGACAAGTTGCGCGACAGTAGGAACTTCAACGAGGCACAGAAGGCCCGCGTGGAGAATGCCGGAGTGCTGACGGCTTCTGGATTTATTGCCGGCGAGGCACTCATGGGGATTGTGATAGCGATCTTCAAATACAAACAGTGGCCGCTGCCGGTTATCTTCCAGCACCCCAATGTTGTTTCTGGATTTATCGTGCTGGTGATTCTGGCCGTTGTCATGATTCGCGTTCCGCTGGCCAACGCAGGCAGGCCGGATGAACCGGCGCCACCGACGGCGATCATGTAGAGCAGAGTTATCGGCTGCTATGCGGTTAGGGCGAGAACTAGTCCTGCAGGCCGGAGTCAGCCGTCCCTGCTGAACGCAAAGGAAAGCAGTCCGCTATCGTCTCTCGCGAGGGGTTACATTCGTCGTGTGCCCTCCTTGGGAACTCGGTCTTCAAACCGCTACCGATCCAGCGGTGAACTTGGATTATTCACCTTGTTTCGTGGGTTTGATGGGGCATGGCTTTAGCCATCCCCTTATGGGGGCGTAAAGTTTGGGCTTCAGCCCCGGAGGGAATTCGCACTTCATTTCAACCCCCGAAATCCCTCAGTGGCCATGCTCCTGGTGGCAGTTTACGGCGCGGCTGAAGCCGCGCCTCTTCAGGCGCGAGATGCATGAATAATCCAGTTGAAGCGCTGGCCTATCATCTTTCGTGCCCATGGCGATTGCACGTTGGCTTCGACTCTAGATCATCTTGATCTCTTAGAAAACTCACTTCACGGGAAGTTGACGATGACTCAATCGTCTGAAGCAATGCTGAAACTCAGCACATTTCGCTGACCAATGACCATCGCCTCCAACCTTTCTGCGATGCACGAGCGTGTCGCGCGCGCAGCGCAGCGCGCCGGACGGCATACGAGTGACATCGCCTTGATGGCAGTCTCGAAAACCCAGCCGGCCGCCAAGATTGTCGAAGCCTACGAAGCTGGGCAACGGCTGTTCGGCGAAAACCGCGTGCAGGAATTCTCCGAAAAGTTAGGCGCGCTTGCGACCTTGCACGACGCCAGTTTCCACCTGATCGGGCACCTGCAATCCAACAAGGCCGCGAAGGCCGTAGAGGTTTTCCATGCCATCGATTCTCTCGATTCCGCAAAACTGGCAGAACGAGTGAATGCGGCCGCTGAGAAACTCGGCAAGACGCTCGACGTGCTGATCGAGATGAATGTCGGCGGTGAAACCGCTAAAAGCGGCGTTGCGCCTGACTCTTCTGAGCTCGAACGAATTCTCATCGCTGCTCCAACCTGGACGCATCTGCGCATTCGCGGGCTCATGACCGTGCCGCCGTTCACCGAAGACCCCGAAGGAGCGCGCCCGTACTTCCGGCAACTGCGCGACCTGCGTGACCGGCTCGCTGCACGCAACTTTTCAGCTGTCAGTCTCGACCAGCTTTCGATGGGAATGTCCCACGACTTCGAGGTTGCCATCGAAGAGGGCTCGACCTGTGTGCGCATCGGGACGGCGATCTTTGGGGATCGCATCCAGCCATGATCCCGATCCGCGACACGCCTTCAGGTGCAACCTTTGCGGTGAAAGTCCATCCCCGCGCGAAAAAGAATGCCATCACTGGCGAGGTCGGTGAAGCACTGCAGCTGGCCTTGAACGCACCGCCGGTCGAAGGTCGCGCCAACCAGGCTTGCATTGAATTCCTGGCCGAAGTTTTGAATGTGCCGCGTTCGTCGGTTACGATAGCCGCCGGAGCGAGCAGCCGACGCAAAGTGATTCGTGTGCGCGGGTTGTCTGCTGCGCAGGTGGAGGCGAAGCTGTCGAGAAAGTAATCCGTAGCCGGCCGGTACAGATCTTAATTGACAACTGGCAACTGATTGAGGAGAACTCATTGAGCTTTGCGCAGCGTTGGCACGATATTCGCGTGGGCTTCGAGCGTCCCTTCTGGGTCGCCAACATCAGCGAGTTGTTCGAGCGGCTTTCCTATTATGCGGCCTTCGCTTCACTGGCGCGCTATCTCCACGAAGTCCTGAAATTTCCAACGGAACAGGCGGGCACGCTTACTGGGTTCTTCGGTGGGCTGGTGTGGTTTCTGGCGGTATTCGGTGGAACGGTCGCCGATCGCATGGGCTTCCGCCGCGCGCTCTCGGTAGCCTACCTGATTCTGAGCTGCTCTTATTTCCTGCTGGGATCGCTGGGCGCGCCATGGTTGGCACCCATTCGTGACTCCGTGCCGCTGGTTGCACTGGCGACTTTTGTTCTGGCCCTGCCCGCGCTGGGAATCGCGCTAGTCAAGCCCAGCGTGGTCGGCACCACCGCGCGGGCTTCGAAGGAAAACGTCCGCTCCATCGGCTACTCCATTTACTACACCCTGGTTAACATTGGAGGCGCAGCCGGCCCTTACGTTGCGTCATTCGTACATCAGCGTATGCGGGTGGAGAACGTCTTTCGCGTGGCTGCCCTGAGCGTTTTTCTGATGTTTCTTGGCGTGTTGCTGTTTTTCCGGGAGCCGCGCCGCCACGACGAGGTAGAAACCGCCAACCTCTCTCAAGCTGCTAGAAATTTCTGGACCGTTATTACCAACCCACGCTTCATGTTGTTCCTGCTGATTTTCACCGGATATTGGATCGTCTATTGGCAGGAGTTCATCACTTTGCCGCTCTATGTTCATGACTACATCAATCCGCACACCGACACCGAACTGCTACTCGTGACTGGGCCGCTGGTCGTGATTGCACTCACCGTAGTGATCAACATCTTTACCCAGAACCTCCGCGCCTTCAGCGCCATCATCATCGGCACGCTGCTTACCGCCTTGGCATGGATCATTCTCATCGTCAGGCCAACCGTAACCGGCGTGGTCCTGACCCTGATCGCCGTGGCGCTGGGCGAGATCACCCAATCGCCACGCTACTACGAATATATTTCCCGGCTCGCGCCCTCCGGCCAGCAAGGCACTTACATGGGCTTCGCATTTCTACCGTTGGGAATCGGCTCCCTGATCGGCGGGAAGTTCGGCGGATTTCTCATCCACTACTTCGGCGAGGTCAAGCATCAGCCAGGAATGATGTGGTGGGTGATCACAGGGGTAGGCGTCCTCACTGCGATTTTGCTATGGATTTACGACAAGGTCTTGCTGCCGAGACACTCGAACGAGACCACACATGCAGTAGTAGGATAAATAACAAAGACTTTGAAATTTTTGCGTAAATGAGTTTGCAAGCTGGTTACCTGAAATCCAGCGCCGTAGGCGCGGAACAGTTTAGCCCAGCACGGAGCCGCAGACGGAATGCTGGGTAGAGTCGGAAATGGATCCGAGTCCCTTCACCGACGACACAGCTCTTGCACACTGGGAGACGTCGGACCGGTCGCAATGGCTCTCCTCGGAGCTATGATCTCACTGCTTTAGATTTTCCCTTTGTTGTACATTCGTTCAACTGATTGTCACGGCCGTCATGAAAAAGACCCCAGCCTATATCGCCAAACATATTCGTACGGTACTCCAGAACGGCGGCTCGGCGCCGCATACCATCGAAGTTCAACGCTTCTTCAAACATGAAATCCAGTCGCGTGGCTGGTACACCGCTGAACTCCGCAAGGTTGCACGGCGATTTCGCCGGACGATCATCGCGGAAAAGGGTCTGCCATTCCTATTGCAAGTTGCCGATCAGCTTTTTCGCGGCGGGATGTTGGATGAGAAAAACTTCGCTGTCATGATACTGCAAGATTCTGTCGGGGACTTCGGCAAGCCGGAATTCAAGTTGTTCGAGAGCTGGCTCGACCGGGTTACCAGTTGGGCCGATCACGATGCGCTGGTGCATTACCTCATCGGTCCAATGATCGCCACAGACGATGCTTGTTGTCGCGACCGCCTCGCTGGGCGAAGGTGACAAGCACTGGCATCAGCGCGCTGCGGCCGTGAGCCTTATCCACAGCACGCGGCAGCACAAAAACTTCGGCGATATCCAGCGCATCACCGAGATGCTGCTGACCAGCGATGACGACATGGTGCAGAAAGGGCTGGGATGGCTGCTGCGCGAGGCAGTCAAGGCGAATCCACAACAGACCGTCAAGTATCTGATGCGTATCCGCGATCGGACTCCACGCTTGGTGCTTCGCACCGCTTGCGAAACTCTACCGGCCGGCACCCGGAATTCGGTGCTAGTCGCTAAGCAAGGCCGGCCAGTGCACGTGTGAGCCCCGAGGCATAATGAATTATCCAAGACGCTACTGAAAGCGGCAGAGTTCTACACGTCGAACCGCTGCTAAGGAGCCTGGGAGGGATATATCTCTATGAAACAATCGAAGTCCGGCAATCGCGGTTCCGCTGCCAAAGCTAACATTGCTCCCAAGAGCGTGGACGAATACCTCGCTGGTGTGCCGGAACCGGCCCGCACCACCTTGAACAAGGTTCGCGCCGCGATTCGGTCCGTTGCGCCAGCAGAGGCGACGGAGACCATCAGCTATCGCATTCCGATGTTCAAGTACAAAGGAATGCTAATGGGTTTCGCCGCATTTTCGGACCATTGCAGTTTGTTTCCTGGGAGTCTGTCCGCGATGAAAGGGCTCAAGAACGAACTCAAGGATTTCGACACATCCAAAAGCAAAGGCACCATCCGCTTCCCGGTGGACAAGCCTCCCTCTGCCGCTCTGATGAAAAAGCTGGTGAAGGCGCGGTTGGCGGAGAATGAACGCAAGAGCCAGCGCTGACCCGGCGGCCTTTGACGGGCGGCTTCAGAGCATGTGTGAGAACTGGTTCCGAGTTGGCGTGGTGGAGCATTGCGCAAGAATCAGCGCCGTAGGCGCGGAAGAGTTTAGCCCAGCACGGAGCCACAGGCGGAGTGCTGGGTAGCGTGGCAAATGGATCCCAGTCCAGTAGGGACGACAGATGTTCTCATACACCCTCTTGAGCCTGTTACGGATAATAAGCGGCCGTTGTTTACGAATGCCTGGCTTGCGATTCAAGCTGAATACCGCTGTACTCTCTTCGAGGCTCGTTGAATTTTCGTACCCTTGGGCGTATATTTAATGAAGTACTGTTGTGTTTTGAGGGTTCTGTCACCCCCTCCCGGCGTGACTGCGAGCCCCGTGCATAATCGGCGAAGCACATCGGTGGGCGAGAGCCCACTTTTTATTTCCACTCCGTAATCCGCTGGTGCGCGGCGAGTCCAGGCGGCAGCGATAGCCTGACGGGCGGTTTGTGCTCATTCGCAGGGAGCCGTTTTTGGTCAGAAGCAAACGATGGCAGCCAGTTTGGAAACAGTTCGAGAGATCGCAGAGCGGGTGGCGCAATCGAGCGGCCTGGAAGTGGTCGATATCGAATTGCTGGGCGGCGGTAAAGCACGCATGTTGCGTATCTTCATCGACAAGCCCGGTGGGGTTACCCACGATGATTGTTCCAGCTTCAGCCGCGAAGTAGGCACTATCTTCGATATTGAGGAAGCCGTACCGGGAGCTTCGTATTTGTTGGAAGTTTCGTCGCCCGGACTGGATCGCAAGCTTTCAAAGCCGGCCGACTACCAACGTTTCACCGGTAGCTTGGTAAAGCTGATGACCCGAAATCCCGTGAACGGAAACCGGCACTTTGAAGGGCGGCTGAAGGCGTTTCACGATGACCGGCTCAGTTTGGAATTAACTGGCAGAAAAAAGTCGAAGAAGCACCAGGAAGTGGAGCCGGGAACAGAGGTTGAAATCGAGTTGGCCAACGTCGAAAAGGCAAACCTGGTTCCCGAGTTCTAGAACGAGTCCCTGAGGGCGCCAGGGCTGCAGCGCTGGGTAGTCAAAACGCCAAGCCGAGTCCCGTAGGGACGGCACATTGTTGGTGGAAAGTCGAAAAGCAGGTCCCGCGGGGGCTGGAGCCCACTGGGGATCACAAAAATAAGGCCTTGTACGGCGCGCCTGAAGGTGCGCCCCTCCAAGCATTACAAAGTAAGGTGGCGAACAATTTATGGCGAGTGAACTGTACAACGTAATCGACGCTCTGAGCCGCGAGAAAGGCATCGATCCGCAGATCGTCGTGAACGCGGTGGAGGATGCCATCGTTGTGGCCACCCGAAAGTATTACAAGACCCAGGAGAACCTGCGCGCCGAACTCGACAAGGAGAGCGGCCAGATTCGTGCCTTCGCAGTGCGAACCATCGTGGATGGGTCCGAGCAAATCGAAGATCCGCTCGCGCAGATTTCGCTGGAGGATGCCAAGCGCATCGATCCTGCCGCCGAGGTCGGTGGCGAGTTGCGCACTTATAAACCTACCGAGGTATTAGGCCGGATTGCGGCGCAACTGGCCAAGCAGGTCATCTTTCAGAAAGTTCGAGAGGCGGAGCGAGACACAGTCTACAACGAATACATTGGCCGCGTCGGTGAAGTGATCAATGCCACCATCAAACGCCAGGAAGGCCAGGACGTCATTGTGGACCTCGGCAAGGCCGAAGGGCGGATGCCCAAGAAGGAGCAATCACGGCTGGAGTCGTTCGCCCCGGGCGAGCGCGCGCGAGTGGTGATCGTTCGCGTAGAGAAGGCGTCCAAGGGCCCGCAGGTTGTGGTCTCCCGCGCCGTGCCTGAGTTGGTATCGCATTTGTTCCAGACCGAAGTACCGGAGATTTATGACAACACGGTGGTCATCCGGGCCATTGCCCGCGAGGCTGGCGAGCGCACCAAGATCGCCGTCATGTCGAAGGACAAGGATGTCGATCCGGTGGGCGCGTGTGTCGGCATGAAGGGCATGCGTGTGCAGTCCATCATCCGCGAATTGCGCGGCGAAAAGATCGACATCATCGAATACCACGACGACCCGGTGACTTTTGCCGAAAAAGCGCTCCAGCCGGCGAAGGTCAGCCGCGTGACGGTGCTCGAAGGTCAGGAGAAGCACCTGGAAGTCATCGTCGACGACGGCCAACTGTCGTTGGCGATTGGCAAGAAGGGACAGAATGTCCGCCTCGCCGCCAAGCTGTTGGGCTGGAAAATCGATATCAAGAGCGAAGAGGAGAAGCGCCAGGAAGTGGAAGATCGGATGAACATAGTGCTGAACCAGCCGGCCACGCCACTGGAAAGCGTTCCTGATCTGGAATCCGGAATCATTGAGAAACTGGTCGCCGCCGGTATAACCACCGTCGAGGCCGTGGCCGACATGACGCCAGAACAACTGGAAGAGGTGCCGGGTATCGGCCCCAAGACGGTGGAAAAAATCAGCATCGCGGTCAATAATTACTTTTCCAGCTTAGACGCGGCTGCTGCTGCCGCCAGTGAAGAAGAAGTCCCCCTCCCCGAAGGGGAAGTGTCTGCGGAAGAAGGAATTGCCGCGGAAGCCGAAGCGGCCGCCGACGAAGACGCGCCCACGGACGACGAGGGCTCTGTGCAGGATGGCGGCGAGGATAGCGCCATCGGACCTGATTCAGCTGGGCAATCGGGCGATGTCACCGGTTTGTCCGAAGAGCCGGAAGCGGACTCGGACAGCGTGGCAGACTTGGTCGAAACTGGCCAATACTACGAGGCTGAAGTCGTCGAAGGCGTCGAGGAGGCGCCTCCGGCCGATGAGGCTGAAGTGACGACCCACGAGCGGCCGGCCGGGGAAAATGAAAACGTTCCGGACGAAGAAAAACCTGGCGAGCTGAAGTAGACGGCAGCGCCCGCAGGACGCTGCTGTGGGCCGGCAAAATTTTACCGTGAGGATGCTATGAAGGCTTAACCGGCGGGACAATACGGAGGAAATAGGGCGGAATGCAGAAGATTCGAATCAATGACCTGGCGAGGGAGCTCGAGGTAAAGAGCAAGATGATCCTCGACGCTCTCATCAAGGTCGGTGTAACTGAAAAGAAGACGCACTCCAGTTCCATCGAAGTAGACGAAGCGGAGCGCGTTAAGAAATATTTTGCACAGCACACCGAGCCTGGCAGCAGTCGCGCTTCGCGCGCAGCGGCGGACGAATTCAAGCCCAAGCTCGACCTGTCGCACATCTCCAAGCCTGGCGATGTGCTGAAGGCGATTACCCAACGGGCCGCCCAGCCTACCGCGGGTGCACGTTCGGCCACGCCTCCAAGTCTTGCCACACCCGCCGGGCCGCGGCAGACCGTCGCTCCTCCATCAGCCGTTCGGCCCGCGCCTTCGATTGCGAAACCGGTCGCGCCAGTAGCAACCGCCACACCGGCAGCTACTGCGGAGCCGTCCAAGCCAGCGCCTCGCTTCATTACGCCTCAATCGGTCGCGCGCCCTCCCGCCGCCATCATTATTCCGCCGAAGCCGCCAGTAGCGGCGCCTCCGACTACGCCGCCGAAGCATGTGTCATCCACCTCTGGGACAGCCCAGCCTTCCGCGCCGGTGATCGCGGACCAGATAACCGTACTCGAAGAAGAAAGTAAAACTTTGCCGTCAATGTCTGAGGCGATCGAATCGCAGATCTCCGCTCCGGTGGAGGCCGTGGTTCCCCCAGCACTATCAGAAGCACAACCGTCAGCCACAGAAAATCGCGCGGCTCCCCCGCAATCTGCGCGGCCTGGCTCAACGGCGCGTCTGCCGGGAAGCGCCACCCACCCCGCACGCCGCTTGATCGTTCCCCAGACCGGACCGCGTCCGGTTTACCTGGCGCCACCCGTAGCTCCGCCGCGTCCCGGCGCTACTGTTCCTCCGCGAGGCGGCATGCCCGAGCGTGGAAAGCCGATCTTCCAGCGCCCGCGTCCAGGAGTTCCACCGCAAGGACAAACGCGGCCACCAGTGCGTCCGGGAGAGCGTCGCGGTCCGCATCCAACCCGTTCCGGTGCGCCGGGGACGCGTCCCGGCTTCGGAGCCGGCCCAGGTGCCGCCCCGCCGCCGCCAACAGGACAACGTCCCGCCGGTCGGCCGGCACGTCCAGGGCAGCGCTATGTTCCGCGAGGCGTAAAGGAAGGCCCGATGAAGGGCTTCGTTCCGCCGCCCCGGCTTTCGCTGTCCAGCGAGCCGCTGCCGATCACGCGGAGCATCACCATTCCCGAAGGTATCAGCGTAAAAGACCTGGCGGAGAAATTGGAAATTCGCGCCAAGGACCTTATCGCCCGTTTGCTGGCACGAGGCGTTTTCGCCACGGTCAACCAGACGCTCGATTCCGATCTGGCAAGCGATATGGCTCGTCACTTCGGAGCCGAGACGGCAGTCATCACCTTCGAGGAGCAGTTGGCCAAGGACACCGTGCCGACGGAAGGTGCGGGCGAAGAAGGTACAGCGCAGGGGGTAGCGCGGCCGCCTGTGGTGACCATCATGGGCCATGTGGACCACGGTAAGACCAGCTTGCTCGATGCGATCCGCTCAACCAACGTTGCTGGCGGCGAAGCCGGTGGAATTACGCAGCACATCGGCGCATACAAGGTAGCCATCACTGATCCCAATTCGCCCGCTTTAGGCCGCGAGATCGTCTTCCTCGATACCCCTGGTCACGAGGCCTTCACCCGTATGCGTGCGCGTGGATCGAAGGTCACCGACATCGTGGTGCTGGTGGTTGCTGCGGATGACGGTGTAATGCCGCAAACTCTGGAAGCGATCGATCACGCCAAGGCTGCCAACGTTCCCATGATCGTCGCGGTGAACAAGATTGATAAGCCTGACGCCATGCCCGAGAGGGTGAAGAAGCAACTCGCCGACCGCGGCCTGATGCCGGAAGACTGGGGCGGCAGCACGGTCTTTGTGGACGTCTCGGCGAAGCAGAAAACCAATCTTAATCTGCTGATGGAAATGATCTGCCTGGTTGCCGACCTGCAGGATCTGAAGGCAGTTCCTGACCGTCTGGCGCAAGGCACCGTGCTGGAAGCCAAGCTCGACCGTGGCCGCGGTCCGGTGGCGACCGTGCTGGTGCAGAACGGTACTCTGAAGACGGGCGATAACTTCGTGGTCGGTAACGTCTTCGGAAGAGTCCGCGCCATGTTCAACGATCGCGGCGTAGCCCTGGATGCAGCTACTCCCGCCACTCCGGTGGAGATTCTTGGTCTGGAAAGTTTGCCGCAAGCTGGTGATCAACTTGTCGCTGTCGCAGACCGTGAAAAAGCGCGCGGCATCTCCGAATATCGCGAAGGCAAGGCTCGCGAAGCTCAGCTTGCCAAGAGTTCCCGAGTCTCACTCGAAGGTCTGGCGGAACAACTGAAATCCGCAGGACAAAAACAGCTGGACATCATCCTCAAGGGCGATGTTCAGGGCTCGGTTGAGGTACTGAGCGACGTGCTGACTAAGCTGTCGAACGACCGGGTCAAAATCAAGATCCTGCTCAGTGGTGTCGGCGCCATTACCGAAACCGATGTGCTGCTGGCCTCGGCGTCGAACGCCGTCATCATCGGCTTCAATGTGCGGCCAGAACGCAAAGCACAGGAGCTGGCCGAGCAGGAGAAGGTCGACATCCGCCTGCACTCCATCATCTACGAGTTAGCGGATGAAATTAAGCGTGCCATGACCGGCCTGCTCGAGCCGATCATCAAGGAAGCGTACCTGGGACGCGCGGATGTCCGCGACACCTTCCGTGTACCCAAGGTCGGTATGATTGCCGGTTGCTATGTCACCGATGGCGTCATCAAGCGCGATGCCGAGGTTCGTCTACTGCGCGACAACGTGGTCGTGTTCAAGGGCAAGATCGGGTCCGTGCGGCGCTTTAAGGAAGATGTAAGCGAAGTCCGCCACGGCATGGAATGCGGCATCTCGATTGCCAATTACGGCGACATCAAGGTAGGCGATGTCATCGAGGTGTTCGTCACCGAGAGAGTGGCGGCGGAAGCATTCGTGTAAGAGCAGGTGCTAGGGCAAGGGTTAGTGAATAGACGCGGCCTGTGAGCGAGGAGTCGCCTCCGCACCTTTACCGGCTGCTGAAAAAGTAAGATTCTGAAACGTTTTGAAGGGGCGCACCTTTAGGTGGGCCGTAGAAGGCGTTTATTGTTGTCCTCCCAAGCCGGCTTTAGCCGGCAAGGGATCTGCTTTGGGAACGGTGCTCACGCACTTCCTTGCATTGGCAAGAGATACCGACCACGTCCCGGAACTGAAGCCTCCTCTGGGAGGGCACGTTATCCGGGACGCTTTGCAATAGGTTCCACAAGGCCCCGACGTTTTGAGTTTAGCTAAGTGCTAAATGCAAAGTGCTAACCGCTAACCGTCAGATTTCAACGGGGACAGCATGATCGCCTATCTCACGCTCGAGATTCGCATTGAAGGTGCGCACTCGCTCAAAGACAAACGGCAAGTGGTACGCAGCGTCAAGGATGGACTGCGGTCCCACTTCAACGTCTCTGTCGCGGAGCTTGACCCGAGCGAGGCCTGGCAACGTGCCACTCTGGGTGTGGTCGGCATTTCGCATTCGCGCGACTACCTGGAAGGCCTGATGGGCAATGTGGAACGGCACGCGGTGCGCACCGCCAATAACAGTGGCGGCGAAGTCACCGACTCATTCCTCGATTTCGTGAGCGAAGCGGAATTTGGCGGGCGTGCAACCGAGGAACCGTGATGGTTATCACCGCCAGCTTGACGGGTGAGCGTATTCTCTAACGTTCCCCTATTTTCGGCTGGCAGAATAGAAGGTAATGGAGAACCGGGGACAGAAATATCATCGTGGCCGCATGGCAGAAGCTTTGCGCGAAGAAATTGTCGCCCTGGTGGAAGGGGAACTTGGCGATCCTCGCATTGGATTGGTAAGTGTCAGCGAGGTTCTGCTGGGGCCAGATGGCAAAACGGCGCGCGTATTGGTCTCGGTCGCCGGCGACGAGAAAGAGGCAGAGCAGAGCCTCAAAGGGCTGAGCGCGGCGGGCGGCTACATTCGTCATGAACTGGTGAGCCGGCTTGGTATCCGCCAGGCCCCGGAACTCATATTCGTACTCGACAACTCGGAACAGTACGGCGGAAGAATCGAAGAGTTGTTGCACCGCATTCAGAGGAGGAAGCGTTAGGGTCGAACCTGGAACACTAGGATGCTAAACGAAGTTTTGAATCAGATCGGCAGAAGACAGAAGTTCATTCTAACCTCGCATGCCCGGCCGGATGGCGATGCGGTTGGATCGGCGTTGGCCTGCTGCGAGATTCTACGCAGCATGGGAAAACAGGCGAGCGTCGTCCTGAGCGATGGCGTACCGGGTATATACCGCCCGTTGCCTTTCAGCGATTCGGTGTTCGAAGCTACCGAGAACGCTCCCCCGGCGGAGGCGGTCATCATCCTGGAATGCGATAGCGTGCAGCGCACGCGCTTGACTGGCCTGGAGCAACATTACCTCATCAATATCGATCACCACTCCACCGCCCGTCCATTCGCCGATGTGAACTGGATTGATCCCAGCGCCTGCGCGACGGCGGAAATGATCTTCCGCCTGGCAC
>CAVXQI010000018.1:0-61749 GCA_963763725.1 uncultured Acidobacteriaceae bacterium | reverse complement strand
GCTCCATATTGCTATGTGCCGGCGTTTGAGCCCTTAGCTTTCCTCCACGGCGTTGGGCTGGCTGCTCCTTCAGCATGTAGTGAAGGGTCGCCCACAGAAGGTTCGGACCGTCAGACGGGATCAGGAGCGCATCGACGTCACTGCTGTCCGGTTAAAAGTCGAACAGAATCAGTTGGTTGGCGTTTTCGGTGAAATTGGCATCCTCGTCGATGCCCTGAAGGGCGCATAAAATGGGCGTTTTCTCGAAGAGCGTGAGGCTGAGAATCTGTAGAATCTGGTAAAGACTGGCCTCCAGTCCCAACCGCTTGCGCACGATCGCCACCAGCACGTACACCGATACCGCAATCCAGATTTGGGTCTTCACTGCGTTCTCACTGGTGCCGTAAAAAGCCTTGATTCGCAGGTGCTGTTTGATCCATTTGAAGAACAGTTCCACCTGCCAACGCTGCTTGTAGATCTGCGCGATAGTCAGCGCGGGAAGGGTGAAGTTATTGGTCAGGAACTTCAGCCGTTTGCCGGTGTCAGCATCGCAGTAGCTCACCTTTCGTAACGCGTCTGTTGGAATCATTCGTCAAGATCCAGCCAGGCCGGAGCGGCATTTCTCGGTAGCTCACTGGGGCCTGATTCCGTCCTGGGCCACGGACGCCAGCATTGGATTCAAGACGATCAATGCCCGCGCGGAAACGGTCGCGAGTAAGCCCGCCTTTCGCGATGCCTTCGTGAGCCGCCGTTGCTTGCTGCCTGCCGACGGGTTTTTCGAATGGGTGCGAAGCGGCAAAGAGAAGCAGCCCTTCCACTTCGGAATGCAGGACGATTCCCTGTTTGCCTTTGCCGGTCTTTGGGATCGATGGAAAGACCCGAGCGGTGGTTTGATTGAGACTTGCACGATTCTGACCACCACTCCGAACTCGCTGCTGGCGGACGTCCATGATCGAATGCCGGTAATTCTCCGCCCTGAGAACTACGCCCTTTGGCTCGACCCCGGCTTCAAGAATGTGCAGACGCTGGCGGAGGTTCTGGCACCGTTCGATGCCTCGCAGATGAAGAGCTTTCCGGTGAGTACAAGGATCAACACGGTGGCGACGACGACTCGGACTGCATCGCGCCGTGGCAGAGTTCACCGCCAGCACAGAGTGACCTTTTCGGATAGCACAGCGACTTATCCTTGCCGGGCTTGCTTCACCATCTCGACGAACACTTCTCTGGTCTGCGAGGTATCGCTCACTTCTCGGAGAAACGCAATCCGAGTTCCCTTCATGCCGTCTTGGGTTTTCAGGCGCAGGTGAAAGCCTAGGCGATCGACCGCAGTCATCTCTGCCTGCTGCGCTTCGATGCCGGCAAACCGTTTGGCGATGAGGATGAGTGCATCTTTGTGGTCGGCGTTCATGTGCTGCATGATGTCGCTCTTGTGTTCAGCCAGGGGATCGGACTGTGCCTGGGAGTAGTCCGAAGCCGCCACCCATCCCATTACTCCGAAGCCGCCCACGTAATAAACATCGATTACGTCCAGGCGATAAAAGAAGAAGTCCTCGAAATCGACCCAGTACTTGCTATCCGGGTAGCCCGTCAGATAGGCAGCACGGGCGTCCGCCAATTCTGGCTCCGGTATTTTGAGGGCACTTCCTATCAACGTAACTCTGGATGAGCCGAGTGCGTCGCCACTTGCGTCGGGTTCGGTCACAAACAGGCTGGCGCGCGGATCGGCCTGCAGATTCTGCGTATGCATCGCCATCGTGCTTATGAGGAAGATGGGACGGCCCTGGCTGTCCAGCCCATAAGGCATCAAGGACCCGAAAGGGAAACCCGGCTGTTTCCGTGAAAGGGTCGAGAGGCTACCGATGCGGCCCAAGTGCATCAATGTGCGTGCTCTCTCGGCGAACGAAGGCTCGGGTACTGCAGGTTGGGTACTCGTCGCGCCACTCGCGTGTTTTCCGAAGGATGAAGAGGAAGCCATCGCTGACCATCTCTTGATATGCAACGGATTATATGGCACCCGAGAGTATGCAGCGATGCACGCAGGTGCCCGCGCTGCCCAACCGAACCACTACTTGTCGCAAGAGTTCGCGCGCTCGGGCATGGCGGCCATAACGATAATCTGGGCGTGCGCTGGGCGGGCACGGCGTCGTTTGTCGGGAAACAATTTTCTGGCGGCCCGCTCTTCCAGGGCAGCCACTTCGGCGTCTACGTCGAGCAGCGTACGAACGAAGAGCTCGCCCATGGGAGACAGGCTCCGCCGCGCGAGTTGCACAATGCCAAATTCACCTTGCAGCACCGGCATCACCAATGGCAAGACCGCGATCGCTTTGGCCTCCAGGTCGGGAAGCAGCAGGTTTAGCGTGAGCAAGGCCACGGCATCTGATCCCTGGACGATGTTCTTCATCATGCCTAATGACTCGCAGGCAATCGACGGAACGGTCTTCGGCCCGGGACGTGAGGGGGTCTCGCCCGTGGCTGACTCGCTCAAGAACTCCAGCAACATCGCCGACGGAAACCGTGACGTGCTCACAAACGGGTAGTGCAGCACCTCGCTCATGGTGAGCGCGCGCTTCTGCTTCAGCAGCGGATGTCCAGGCCGCACCGCCAGGTATCCTTGTCGCCGGATCAACCGCGTGATCAGGAAATCCTGGTCCTCGGCGATGGCGCGCACATCGACCACCGCCAGATCGAGTTCGCGGCGGCGCAGCAGGGGCAGCAGGCTCGCCCAATTATCGGTCGCTACGCGCAGTCGCACCTCGGGATGCTCATTAACAATCCGCGCAATTACCAGGTCGACAAACATGAGCGAAACATAGGTTCCGACCCCGACCTGTAATTCTCCCTTGGCCAGGCCTTTCAGCAATTCCATCTCTCGGCTGAGGTCGGCGGATTGCGAGATCACCTCGCGGGCGTGTTCAAGAAAGATCTCGCCCGCATCGCTGATTTCCACGCCGATTGAGCCGCGTTCGAAAATCCGCACTCCGGCTAGCTTCTCCAGGTTCTGGATGTTGCGCGAAAGCGCCGGTTGCGAGAGATGAAGAGAACTCGCAGCGCGGCCGAAATGGCGGTGTTCGGCTAACGCCAGCGCGCAACGCAGGAGGCGGATTTCAAAGTCCATGCACCTAGGTTATCAGGCTGATGCTTGATATGCATTGGACTAATTGAGTGGGGTTCCGTAGACTGAAATGGAATCAAACATTTGACGACCACGTGCTCCTATTTCGAAAGAGGGCACTCCGTACCTCTATAACCTGTTGGCGCGCTCGTTCAGCGATCTCGCCATGTCAACCTACGCGGCAAAGAACCATTACAAGCGCACCCGTCCTTTCCAGGAGAACCACGAACCCATTGCCATTCCGGATGCGCGCGACTTCTTGACGAAGGACCCCTCATATCCCTCGGGGCACACTGCCGTAGGTTGGGGATTCGGGCTGATCTTGGCCGAGATTGAACCGGACCGTCAGGACGAACTCCTCGGCTGCGCCGGGCTTTTGGCGAGAGCCGCGTCGTCTGCAATCATCATTGGTTCAGCGATGTAGTTTGGGGACGCTTCATGGGCGCTGCCAAAAATTGAGCGACAGGAACTTGGCTGCTTAGGGATGGAATTGCGGGTGCCACAGTTGGCAGGTGAGGGTTGCCCTCGAAGTATCTTAACCACTTGGTCAAGGACGCCTTGGCGCCGTCAGGCTTGTACGCGACCCTTGTTTCGGCCCATTTCGGCACTTTGGCCACATGATTGCTGACAAAGAGGTGTCGGCCCGATCAGAATGTCGGCCGGACGAAGATCACCGGTAACCAGGGGAACAACGGTTTTTTTCGTGCGGACCCGGCCAAAAACCCAATGGGACTGCCTTTTTCTGGTCGGGCTGGCATATTTAAGCCCATTGGAACATCTTCTTTCAACGACAACCCGCGTTAACCCTGCTGGCTGCTGTTTTTCCAACCTCAACTGCCGCAGCATGTTCAAGAGGTACTTGCCGAGTAGTTCGTCAAGAGAGCCACTTAACTGTAAGACGCTCTCTGCTGAAAGTATTTCGGCACCCGGCCCTTTGTACACCGAAAAGCGGGCTTGTCGAAAAAGCAACTACCACCGCTTGGGCTTCGTCTAATTATCTTAGGGATAAACTTCGGTCGAGCTTTTCAAGCTTAGGGGTAAGTGTGGATTTCTCAGGGAAATGTACGGGACGTACGGTAGCGGCAGTGATGGTCGCTTTGATCGTTGGCGGGTTGGCTCACGCCCAGCAGAAACCCCCAATAAATCCCATCGACTTGGTGCGCCGCGCCGCAGCGAATGAGATCAGCGCCAACGAACCTCATGTGTATTTCATGTTCAAGGACCGCAACGAGGAGAAGGGTCATTCGACTACAAAAGAAGTAATTCAGACTCCGCAAGGGGGCCTGGCAAGCACGATAGCCATCAACGACAGGCCACTAACAGCCGAGGAGCGGGCCAAGGACGATCAGAAGCTACAGAAGTTCGCCAATGATCCCGAAGCGCGCCGTAAGAGAAGGCAGGCCACCAAGGAGGAAGACCAGCGGGACTCGCTCATGTTGACCAGCCTGCCGGACGCATTTCTCTATACCTACGTGGGAGAGGAGCCCGGCCCGAATGGTAATTCGCTTGTACACCTCACCTTTAAGCCAAATCCGAAATTCAATCCCCCCAACCACGAAACCATGGTCTATCAAGGCATGCAGGGCGACATGCTGATTGACCCGAAAGCCGCTCGCATCGCCAAGATCGACGGCACCCTGTTCAAGGACGTCGACTTCGGCTGGGGCATTCTGGGCAGGCTGTACAAAGGCGGCAAGTTTATCATCGAGCAGAGGGACGTGGGGGCAGGTCACTGGGAGATGGTGCGTGAAACCCTTCAGTTCAATGGCAGGGTCCTGATGGTTAAGCCGCTGGCAATTTCGTCCACGGAAACGACCTATGATTTTCGTTCAGTTCCCGCCAATGTCACCACTGCGCAAGCCTTGGAGTTGCTGCGCAAAAGCGACGAGATCGTTGCTGAGAACAGCCGCAGCACGAAGGGATCCGACAGCAACCACAGGTGAGGCCCGGATACTGGACGGCGCAGAGATTGATTCGCGCTGTGCTTGTTACAAGCTGCTCCGAAAAGTCTGACTACGGCGCAAACCTGAAGTAAAAACCCGATGTAGCCTTCATTTTCTTGATGCCAAACCGCTGGTCTGGAGGATTCCCAGTGCGCAGCAAATCATACATGTCAGAGATCACGGAGCGGTTGTCCCCGAAATACGAATGACCCAGAAAGTCGGTATCGACCAGCGACGCGTCGATGGGATCCAGGGCAGGATTGATCACCAAAGCTGCGTATTCGCCCGCACGCGGAAAGGCGTGCAGCTTCATCGAAGCCCGCAACGCCTTGTCATTCTCCGATGCGTAAAGGGTGATTCGTCGCGACACAGCACGCATGGCATCGGCCAACTGCAGAAAGACTCCCCGATCGATGTCTGGCGCGGCGAGTATGACCTCGTTGAATTGGACCGGGGCGTGGTTTGTCAGAGCAATTTGTTGGAGAGCACGCGACAGCGCTCGGTTTCCCATACTGTGGGCGACGAGGTCGATCGACTTAGCGCCGGACTTTGCCGCAAGATCCTCGAGAAAGTATTGCAGATGTGGCACGCTCCATTCGACGCTTGCCTCGTCAGCTGTATAGCCGCTGATGTCGCCCTTGGAGGGCCAACTATAGGAAACCGGGACCCCGTCGTAGGCCAAATCGTAACTGATCTGTGCCGTCCGGCGCAGGGCATCCTCGAACGTCACGTTATATCCATGCACAAAGACCAAAACGCTTTTCCCGCCGGATTCTAGGACCGAGTTGGAAAGCTGGTGATAGAAGTCCTCGTAACTTTGCTGTCGGGCCGAAAGCAGCACCACATGTTTCTCGGGATCGTTACGGAACTCCAAATGCCAGATCGACGGACTCTCAAGCATTCCGATCCGGTGATCTCTCGGAATACTCACCTCGGAGACACCCAGTGCCAGTGCTTCTCTATCAGAACGGTCCCCACCATATTGCTCAATCGGTGAAACCTGCAAAACGTGGTTCCGATCGGTGGCGTAAAAGACTTTCACCATCGTGTAGTTCGGCTCAGCCGAAGCTATTGACCGTGGTGAAGTCTCCTCTTTCTTGCCACAAGCGGTCCCGACGACAACAACCAGCATAGCGAGCGCAAGCGCGTAGGCGGTAAATGGAACGCCCGGCCGGGGCGGAGAATTCGACACACGGTGGAGGTGCCGACAGCTTATTCTCATAACGCAAAATTATAGGCGAGAAGGGAAGGGCCGGTTCAAGAATCAGGACGAATCAGGGCCTAAAGGCAGCACTACAGTGGCTGCTCTGCTTTTGAAGGGGCACGCCTTCAGGCGTGCCGTTGAAACAACCAGAGAGCCCGGCTTTAGTGGCTGATTAGCTCTGTTTTAGTATCTGCTGCCGAACCGTTAGCCTTTCGATCAGTCTCTCGCCGCAGTTCATATCCCCGTCCGGGCTGGTCGCTGACTGCGATCGTTCCCCTGGGCGAGACTTCGACCTCGGGCTCGATGATGTCTTCTTTCCAGTATCGCTTCGAAGCCGACACATCGCCCGGCAGCGTGAAGTTCGGCAGCGTCGAAAGTGCCACGTTGTGAGAGCGGCCAATTCCCGACTCCAGCATGCCTCCGCACCAGACAGGAACGTTGAAAGCCTGCGCCACATCGTGTACCAGGATCGCCTCCGAGAAACCGCCCATCCGGCCGACCTTGATGTTGATGATCCGGCAGGAAGCAAATTCCAGGGCAGCCTCGGCGTCGCGCGCGCTGCGGATGGCCTCGTCGAGGCAAATTGCCGTCAGCAACTGCTTCTGTAACCGCGCATGAAAGTAGAAATCGTCGCTCCACAGCGGTTGCTCAATCATCAGCAAATTGAACTGGTCGAAATCCTTAAGGCGGTCGCTGTCGGCCAGCGTATAAGCAGAGTTGGCGTCACAGCTCAGTAGAATAGCGGGCCAGCGCTCGCGAATCTTCTCCAGAACCTCGACGTCCCATCCCGGCTTGACCTTGACCTTGATGCGCTGGTATCCGGCGGCCAACTCGGTTTCGATCTTTTGCAACAGGTGCTCATGCGAATCCTGGATACCGATGCTCACGCCACAGGTGATTTCTTGTTGCGTGCCACCCAGTAACTTCCACAGCGGAGTTGCCTTCTCCTGCGCTTCGGCGTCCCAGACCGCATTTTCCAGCGCCGCCTTGGCCATCCGATGCTCTCGGATGCGCGACAGCAGAGGGGGCACCTCGGATCCTGACTGCAAAGTCTTGCCTAGTAGCGCTGGGGCCAGGTACCGCGCGCTTACATCCCATGCGTCGTCGATGTACTCCTCGCTGTAGTACGGAGCTTCACCGGCGACACACTCGCCCCAGCCCTCCAGTCCATCAGCATGCGTGGTCACCAGCAGAATGCGCCGCGTAGTAGTGCGTCCGAAGCTCGTCTCAAAAAAATGAACGAGAGGAATCTGCAACTCGCGCAGGGTAATGGCTTCAATTTTCATCGATCACTCACTCGCGTACGACCAGTCTTCATCCCAGTGTCCCAGCAAAAAACTTCCATTGCCTTGCGCATCGCGCCCATATCCCAGGCAAGCCAGCCCACGCGAGAATGCCGCAAGAAATGCCTCGACGGTTACACAATTGAATGGCGGCCGCTTTCTGTCGAGTGTCTGGCTGCTGCTTCCAGGCGTAGATCTCGGCCGGAATTTCCACGCGCCCCTCCTCGACGAACTTCAGATGCTCACCCGTGGAGATCAGAGTTTCGACCCGCCTCGACCTCAACCACCACTCGGCGACCAGTCGATCCGTGGGAAGAAAACCCTGCAGCGGCGAGGACGTAATTCCGTACTGGTTAATGTTGTAGCGGCGAGCGATGGCCCCCAGACGCTCAATATTGAGGTAAGCGTTCTTGATCTCCAGCGGATCGAATGTCCACTCCAACAGTTCGTAGCCGTGGGCGATAGCGTCCTCGCGCTGAAACAATTTAATGCGACGGCCGAGTCCAGTATTGCGGTAGCCTTCTCTCACTGCGAGCATGTGCGAGTGCAGATAGGGATGCCCGCTGCGATACCCCGGAACCGAGAAGGCAAATCCTACCAGCGTTTCACCTTCCCACGCCCCGATTACCTGCCCGCCAATTTTGGGCGCCAGCGAGAAAATTCGCAGCGGCACCAATTCATTATCGGCAAATCCCCAAACTTCTTTCTGCAGGAACACGCAGGCGCGAAACTCCTCCAGTGCGGTGCAGTTGCGGAGCACGATCGTTTCCGCAGTCACGCTTTTTCCTGGCCTTTCGATTCCTGCCACAGCGACTCCAGTTCGTCGAGTGGTGCGTCGGATGGTTTGCGTCCCTGCTGGCGAAGTCTGTCTTCAAGGTACTCAAAGCGGCGGCGGAATTTACGATTCGTCTTGCGCAACGCCGACTCGGGATCGAGTGAAAGGTAGCGCGCGATATTCACCAATACGAACAGGAGATCGCCGACTTCATCTTCCAACCGCGAGCGCAATTCCGCAGAAATCTTGACACCGCGCGCACCGGCCACGTTCACAGCCGACTCCGGGCGCGGACCTGGCGCGGGATACTCCTCCAGGTTTTGACGAAGTTCCTCGGTCTCCTCCTTCAGTTTGTCGAACAGTCCCTCGATACTGGGCCAATCAAACCCGACATTAGCCACGCGGGAACTGATTTTGTGGGCCTCCATCAGCGAGGGCACCGCGGAAGACACGCCAGCGAGCACCGACTCGGGATGATCTTGCTTCGTTCCGTCTGGTGCAGATTCCTGCTGGCGCTTCTTCTTCTCCTCCGCCTTCAGCGCCTGCCAGTTACGCAATACATCGCCCGGCGTGTCGGCCTTCACATCACCGAAGACATGAGGGTGGCGATCGATCAGCTTGTTGGAGAGGCGGTCGAGCACGTCGTCGATGGAGAAGTGCTTCTCCTCTTCTGCCATCTCCGAGTAGAAGAGGACCTGCAACAGCAGATCGCCGAGTTCACCCTTCAGTTCGTCCCAGTCGCGTGCGTCGATGGCTTCCACTACTTCGTAGGCTTCTTCCAGGGTATAGGGTTTGATCGTGTCGAAGGTCTGTTCGCGGTCCCAAGGGCAGCCACCGGGGCCACGCAGCCGCGCCATGATGGATACGGCGCGTTCGAATCGCTCACCTGTTGTCGCCATGCTTCACAATCTAAATTACGGCGGAGGGATGGCGCAAAGCCGCCTCATACCTTTCCTCCAGATTTCAGGAAAGTCCGGCGCAACAACTTTGGATCGTCGGAGATCAATCCATCTACGCCACAATCGGCGAGGCGCACCAGGTCCCGCTGATGGTTCACCGTCCAGGTGAAGAGCTTCAATCCGGCGGCGTGAACTTCATCAACCACAGTTCGCGATACCAGCTTGTATTGTGGGATGAAGACCGAGATGGGCAGCTTCGGCCACCGCTTTATCTCTGCCGCATGTTTGCAGATATAGCCTAGCGGCAGCGAAGGATCGAGTTCGTGGAGCCGTCGCAGCACCTCGGGCAAAAAGGACGACACCACAAATCCGCGCACCGGCGGGTGGGCTTTGATCGCGGCCGTAATCGCCTCTTCCTGGCCTCCGACCTTCAGTTCGATATCCAGGTACGCCGTGCCTCCGAAGCCTGCCAGCACGTCTTCCAAGCACGCCATGGGCACCTGACGACGCTCCAGACCCGAGTACTCCGTGCTCGCAATCTCTCGACGTCCGATCTTCGGATCATGACAAAGCGCGCTGCGGCGATCGCTGGTAAAGCGCACATCGAATTCCACGCCATCGCAACCGTGGGCAAGGGCGTACTGGAATGCGGCGAGGCTGTTCTCGGCCGGCGCACCGGGCCAGCGTAGGCCGAGTTGTGGCAGGCGCGGACGCGCCCCGCGATGGCCGAGAAGCAGTGGACGAGAGCTAGGGAAGCTCACCACGAGACACTCTACTGTGCCGTTCTTAGCCCTTCGCCCGTCGCTTTTCGCCTTAGCGGTGGATGGTGAGCAGGTTGGAGTTCGGATTTCTTCCAAGCGCTATGTACTAATTGCTTGCTAATCGCTTCTTTTTCAGTCCAAATCGAAGTCGCGAATGGGTTTGCCTGTGTCCGGCGTTTCCTTGGCACGTTTGAGGGCTTCCTGAAACTTCTTCTCCAGCAGGTCGCCCTGGTGCTTCTGCGCCTCTACTGACTGGCGAAAGATAGACTCCTTGCGAGTGTCCTGGTCTTTCATGGCGCGGGCCGCAGATTCCAAGTCCTCAAACGTCTTGGGAATCGCCTTGGGAGTATGCGCAATCACGGCTTTGGTGTCGCTGTCGATCTTCAGCAACGCACCACAGCAAGGACACGGAACTTCGAATTGAGGCGACGACTTAGCCATGCACGAATACTACCGCAAGCGGCGCATACCAGCCAAAGGGACCGAACTATGACAGAGGCAGATGTTTATCGTGAACTGATGGAATAGCGCACCACCACGCCATCCACGTATGTCACTTCCACGCGGTAGTCGTCGGGAAGATATTCGAAGATCTGTGTCTTCAGGCCCTCTTCCGAGACCGCCTGTGACACCTGGCGTCCCAGTCCTAGTAGTCCGCTGACTTCGCCAATCAACATGCCGCGCTTGAGTTGGGTCATGGGCGAATGAGACCCGCCTTTTGTCGGGGTATTGGCAGCCGCAACGTTCTGCACCGGAGGCGCTGGGTTCGGCGAGAAGATGGGCTTCTCGGCCTGCAGGTCGCCAAAGTCAATGTATGCGTCGAGCAGTTTCATCAGCGCGTCAGGCGTTAGCTGGTCGTTGGGAATGTTGCCCGCCCAGCGCAGGTTGAACCGCGACCCCCCACGCATTCGCTTGTCCGCCACCTGTTGCTCCTTCATTTGGCTGGCGATCATGGCCGCGCGGTTGTCGATCGCCTGCTCGCGGTCGCGCCGATGGCGCTCACGGTCCAGTTCGCGCTGCAATTCGCGTTTTTTCTTTTCGTCGGAAGTGTCGCGGATTTCGCGCTCCAGCCGTTTTTCGTAGTCGCTTTTGCCGACGTGGTATGGCGTCACCGTCGTGCTGCTGTCATCCCAGAATGTCCCGAAGCCACCGCCGTCGAGTTGGAACTCGATGAGGTTTTTCTTCACCATGATCGTCGTGATCGTGGAGCGGTCGCCGCCGCGGATGGCCGGACCGGATTCCTTCAAGCGCGAGGAGTATTGCTTCCAGTCAATCGGGTCGGCAGCGTCGACACGAAGGTCAACTCCTTTGGCAGTTCCGGGCATGTCAATCTTCAATCGAACCTGACGGCCCACGAAATAATTTTGCAACGTAGCTTGGCCGCTTTGCGCGCCCCAGCACAATGCGGAGGCCGACATAGTTAACAAAATCGCACCCTGGGCACGACGAAACATCTCGATGCGCTCCTTTAATTAGTCGATTGCAGGTGACATTGGGACGGCGCAGTCTAACACGAGCCTGCGGCTTTCGAACCTGGAGGATGAGAGTGGCGGCACTAGCAGTTGGAACCGCAGGCGCGGAACGATGGCGCCGGTGACTTGTCTGAACCACATCACCCAGAGAACAAAGAAAGCCGTCCAGAGATAGCCGCAGATCGTCAGTCCGCTCATCGTGATCACCTCAACCAGCGTACGGTGCTGCAGGACTGAAGGTTCCCGAAGGCCCACTGCGTACACGGTTGCGCGCCCTATAGACGTGCAGGAAGAGAGGATAGTATCTTCTAGCCATGCAATGAAACCGCAGTCTTGCTTCATTCTCATTGCGTAAGGAAATCAATCTCGTCAACCGGAGCCCACTAATGAAGAGCCGAATCCTTGCACTCGTTGTCCTCAGTTGTTTAGCTAGCGTTACCGCCGTCGCGCAAAAGACCAATATCGATTGGGACCGCCAGGCGAACTTTTCCCAATTCCATACCTACGCTTGGGAGAAGAGTCCTCACCCGGCGAATGGTCTGTGGGACCAGCGCATCATCGACGCTGTTGATAAGCAACTGCAAGCCAAGGGGCTGCAGAAAGTCGATGCCAATTCCAATCCCGATATTTGGGTGACTTACAGCAAGAGCATTAAGGACCAGAAAACGCTGGTGGGAAGCGGCTATGGCTATGGGCCCGGCTGGGGCTGGGGGCCGTGGGGCGGTGGTGCACCTGTCATGTACAACACTTGGGTAACTAAGGAGGCGACTCTGGTGGTGGAGCTGGCGGACGCGAAGGACAAGGAAATACTCTGGCGTGGCTCTGCCACGGATACCGTCACGGACAATTCCAACAAGAACATCAATAACCTCGACAAAGCGGTCGCCAAGCTGTTTAAAGGATACCCGCCTAAGGGGAAGTGAATCGCGTGAGATATAGCCATGCGTTTAGGCGATTACGTTGACGATTACTGCTCGCGTTGCAAGCGCACCACCGACCACGCGGTAGTCTCGATGGCAGCGGACGAAGTTCAGAAAGTCCGCTGCCGGACCTGCAGCTATGAACACACCTACCGCCATAACAAGACCGGCAAGAAAGAGCTGACCAAAGAAGAGGCATTTCAGAAGGTGCTTGCCAGTGTTACAGGTCAGCTGAGCGGCTCATCTCCGGAGCCTGCGAAAAAGAAGCGAGCAAAGTAAGCATACAGCCTCAACGCCCTCCAAGAAGTCAGGCTCGAACTTCGCATCCCCCTCTTCTCGAAGCGCTCCGCACCGGCTTCGATACGGATCGTTACTCGGAGTTGCGCCATCACCGGAAAGTCAGGCAAGGGGGGAGGGGACCGGTGGTAGTAGACCTTCTGAGCGGATGCGGCGTTGGTTCCTGCTCCAGTTAAAGGGAGGGGCCAGGCTAGGGAGGCGGCTCAAACACAAAAGTCTCGATTGCGGCGTACCGCTTCAATAGCAGCCTCTAGATCGGTCGAGCGGTTTCCAATGGGTCGTTTGTCGGGTTGCCTATGACCTCATTTTTCCTTCGTTTTTTGTAAGGTGCGATGAACTGTAGCAGGCTTTCCTTGAGTGAGTAAAAGTTTCCTGCTGCATTCTCCAGGCTGCCTAATAACTCTAGTGTTTTCTTGCCCTAGATATTGGCATCTCCGTTGCACTCTACCTGCTCGGCGCGCGACGCCCTTGGCGTCGGATGTGCGCGGTTCTCGAACTCGCGGAACGGAGACATTCCTAAAATGACAGCTGCGATATCTCCAGGAGTGTACATGCGACAACGCCGGAAGGCGATTTTGTGTTTGTGTCACGATGCTACCATGCTGCAGCTTCGGCAGATGTTACTGGAGCACTTTGGATATAAAGTGTGGCCGACCAACTCCGTTGCAGACGCGACCTTACTTGCCGAAAACATTTGCCCCGACATGCTGTTGATGGACAATAACTACCCTGGGGTCAACTTGGAGCAGGTGGCGCAACAGGTCAAAGACGTTTGTCCAACGGTGATCGCAGTAGTGCTGTCTCCATACTTCACAGTTCACGATTCTTCGCGGACTGCGGTCGACCGGTTTGTTCCCAGCGACGAGGATCCCGATATGTTGGTTGCTCGAATTGAAGAACTCTTCGAAGAAAAGGGCCGAGGTAACCAACTCAGCCCTTCCGTAAACTAGTGGGATGGGAGCGCGACGGAACGAGCGTCCTCAAATGTGGGCCTAGAGGCAGGTAGAAGGAATTCTTCCTGCCTTGTTACTTTTTATCCTGATTAGTACCGTCTTGCTGAGAGATAGCGACCCCTGGTGGCTGAAACGGTTGTTGCCGCGGTTCCGACCCAGGTACGAAGTTACCCAAGCGAAATCCCCTGGAAGTGCTTGGGAATACTCTGATCTTTAGCTCTCCCGTTCCGCCCAAATCACGAACTGCTCCTCCCGCGAGTCGAAGCGGATAGTGAGCACGTGGGGCTGGCAGCAGACTTGGCAGTCTTCCACATATTGCTGAAGCAAACCCGCAGACTCATCGATCTCAATTGCGCTCCACTCTCCGCAATAGCTGCACTGGAAATCGCATAGCATAGCGATACGGCTCACTCGCAATTATCGGCGCAGGACGCTCCTTCCTAAATGTGAACTTCAAAATAGGAATCGTCCCGTTCTGATCACGTTTCCTCCTCAAGCGCACTTTCGCCTTCAATTCGTATCCCTATAAACCGCCGATGGTTGGTCCCATTTTCGCTTTTATCACCGACTGGCATCGAATCTGCACTTGTAAGAACCGTTATTGCAGGCTCGCAACCAGCGTCAATGCGAATGCGATCATGAACACATCTCCGGCTAACCCAAAAGCCTCTTGCTCCCAACCCGAGAATACCGAAGCGACCATTCTTCTGGTGGAGGACGAAAATGACGTTCGCGAAGTAACCCGTGCAGTATTGGAGCATGCAGGCTATCAGGTACTTGAATCCAGCAGTCCGGAAGAAGCTATCCGCCTGGGCAGTGAGCATCGGGGACGCATTGGGCTGTTGCTGTCGGATGTGGTCATGCCGGGCATGAACGGTCCTGAATTGGCGCAGCGATTGCAGAGTTTGCAACCCGGCCTGATTACGGTTTTTATGTCCGGTTACGCCGATCACGATGTGCTGCGCAAGGTGATGCATAGTCCGATGACGACCTACATTCAGAAACCTTTCAGCATAGATGGTCTGCTGGCGCGTGTGGCGGCTGCACTGCGGAGCGCTTCGCGAGCACGCGAGCAGGAGCACCTAGCCGGTCTGGTCGCGCGGTGAAGGTCGAGCAGGCGGTTCATAATGAGGGTGGCAGGATGGCTGGTCCTCAGTTCCTGGCCGGGCAAGGGGGCCGCCCTGATCGGACAGCAGCGACAGCGAAATTAGGGCCGCTAGGACCACGACATCCACCCTGCCATTGAGTGCCGGCTTTGGGGAGAGTCGTTACTTGCGACTGGATGAAATTCGGCCCAACCAGTGGCGGAGAGGCGCTCCGGCGCGATTCCGTACTTCTCAATCAGGGTGTTAAGCAGTTCGGTCGCGCGTGCGGTGGACAACTCCCGGTTCGACGCGAATTGTGAGTTATCAATAGGGACCGGAGCGGTGTGGCCCTCGATCCGTACCGGGGAGCCGTGTTTGCGCAGAATCCGGCGACCCGGGCGAAGGCGCCCTCGGCACCCGGCTTTATCGTGGGCGAGCCGCTGTCGAAGAATCCCATCTCGCGCAGGCTGATCACCAAAGCCATTCGGGTCGCTCCTAAGCGCAACTTCATTACGCTTGATCTCCCCCGCCAGCGCTGTTTCCATCTCGTCGCCCCGCCATCAGCGATTTGCGCCGAAAAGGATCGTTGATGTCGTTCAGATCGGAGTCAAGCGACACAATGCCGTCGCGACGCGCTTGGATAATATCGCGAGTTAGGAACGACTTCTCAAATACAATGACGGTCCTTGGTCCAACCGAGGTGTGCACGGACTCGCCCGCCGAAGAGTTACATAGATTATTGCAGTTGTACACGACCCCGCGACCTTTCAATTACCCATAAAGTCAGTACCGATGGCAGCCCCAGTCCGACATTCTGTAAGACGGGGATAGGCGTCTCCATATGACCAGGTGTTAGCTTTGGACGCCGGCGATTCTTGATGGTCCCGGACTTATCGCCCGAGTGGTAGCCGTTACACTGGCATTGGGCAAGTCCATTGACGGGAACTCAGCCTGATTTAGCTTGGCAATGGCATACAACACCAACTCCACTCGGTTGGAAAACCCGAGCTTCTCGAAAATATGAACCAGTCCATTCTTGATGGTGTGCTCGCTGCGCCCAAGGTGCTGGGCGATTTCGCGGTTCGAGAGGCCGTTAGACACAAGCCGCGCCAATGTTTCCTCGCGCGCCGTTAGCAGGGAAAGTGCTTGGCCGCGCGAGTTCTGTACATCCGAAGTTGCGCCCGTCAAAGCCTGGACAATATAGTCGACATGCACATTATCGGCCCAGATTTCACCGTTAGCTACACAGCGGACACACTTACACAACAGAGTAGTCTCCCACGTAGCGCACGAAAATACTCCTCTTGCGCCAGCCCGAAATGCATCTACTACAAGCTGAGGCTCCGAACGATCAATCAGAAGAACCCAGCGCAGACCAGGGAATTGACGGCTGATCGCTTGCAACTGTACAAAGCCACCGAAGAGACCATCTTGCAGGTGAACGCTGATTAAGGCTATGTCGGGTTTGTCGTGTTGTAAAGACTTGACTAGGCCATCCTTGCTTCCGACTGTCGCTACTACCTGAAGATCCGGGCTGTCTTTGCAGGGTCCGTGCAAGTAAACGGAATGCCATAAGGTTGGACAGCTGCGATGACAATGCGAATCCTAGATGTCTTTCCGATCCCATCGGTTCCCCCTCACCCGTAGAGCGGCGTTTTATAAGGTGAATCCGATTGCTGCAGCAGTTTCCGACTTCATCCTGATATAGGAAGCAATGTCCTGCGGTGGGGCCAGATAAGCGCAGTAGTCGCGAGAGCGTAAACGCTGGCTGGGAGCGCTGAACAGTAGGAGCGTGAACGCTAACTTATGAGCTTACCATCCTTTCATCCGTTGCTAAGAACTTTCGGCAACTCTACTAGTAGATTGCCATGACACTTTGGTGTAGCTCCGGAAGTACAGAAGTATGCCACTGGGGCCAGTACTTTCGTCCTCTTGCCTCGGCCGCTTGTTGTTGCATTCATCTCGGTTCAGGTACACACCTCTGTCCTACTCAGTTTTGTTGCGACCGCCCAATCAGTAACTCCGGACCCCGGCCAATTTAGTCGTGAAAGCATTGCACCTGAGACAAGTAGTTCGGGCCTTTGTAGCTCTTGTGGGTTCAGGGGAGGCGGCCTATCTTCCGCCTTGTACGAGGACTTCGGCAGTTCGAGGCAGCAAGTGCAAGGCAACTCGACACAGGACATGCCCAAGGCGGGCAAGAAAGGAGAAAAATGGGCCCACGTTTTCGAATATCAGCGCCAGCAACATTTCAGTGGCAGGGGCCGGACGGCGTTCGGCACGAGAGTGAGGGTATAACGCGGGATATCAGTGGCTACGGGGTATTCATCCATACCAACTCCGCGCCCTTGCCCGGTGATTTCTGTCCAGGTGATCGTCGATATGCCATCTCTGCAAGCTCAAACCATTGGCATGCAGCTCTATGGCAAGGGCGTAGCAGTTCGTACTGGAACCTGGAGACGACTGCGCGCCAGACGGGTTTGCTGCTGAGGTGCTGTTTCAATCGGGCTGGGCTAGCGCGCTTTCCCATGCCGTCCAATGATGCATTAACTGAGGCAACGCGACTGCCTAGGCAAGGGTGTCAGCTCTCGGGAAAGCAGTAGATGACGTTGGAGGTTGCTATTTCGTTCGTCGCCCTTGTGACTGGTCTTTCCTCAATTATCGCCAACCGCCAGCGAATTGCAGTCCCGGTTCGTTTGCGAAACCTGCGCGCCAGGTTCGTCCCCCTCCCCCGGTTGTGAACGGGCGCGTCCACCAACGACTTCTGATGGATTCACAAGTCTGTCGAAGTCGGACCCTCCTTACAATGTGGTTCACAAGAACCAGAAAGAGAAGCATAGCTTATGAAAAAGGTACTCGTTCTCAGTTTGCTGGTGATATTCGCCTCCATGTTCACATTCAGTTCGGTGGCCATGGCCGACACTCTATATACCTACGGCGCCACAGCCGTCATTCCAACACCCCCCAGTCCTGGAAACAACCCTCCTCCGCAGCCTTTAAGTTGGCAATTTACTTCAGATACCTCAGGCCTTGGCTACGCAGGGATGTATGTGGCGATATCGGGATCGCTGACACCCTCCACTCTCACCAACCTGAGCGCGGAATATTGGATGGCCCAAGGCGCCTTCGGCGGCGGTGCCCCGCGGTTCTCGTTATGGGATTCCAGCAACAACGAGGCTTACCTCTATTGGGGAACTCCGCTAGGTGGCGGATCATTCAGTGATCCCAATGGCGGTCTCGCCTGGGGAAACACAGGGAACTACGCTGACCCATTGAGCACCGACCTGAGGGTTTACTCGAACGGCTTTGGCGGAGACAACAATCCCTATACCGGCGTCACCTGGGCACAGTTCCTTGCAACCGGCATCGTTAGCAACACACATATCACTGACGTCAGCCTGGACGTGGATGGTGGGTTTACCGGGACGCAGGTGCTGGATGTCGCCGGCTTTACGGTCAACAACCAGACTTATTATGCGCCTACGCCGGAACCGTCCACGCTTGTCTTACTCGGCTCTGGCATTCTCGGACTCGCAGGAATTCTGCGTCGGAAGGTAATCGGCTAGCTTACCCAGCCGAGAAGATAGTTAAAGAACTAAGCGAAGCGATACGCACACTACCCGGCAGCCCTGAGCAAGCTGCCGGGATTTTTCTGTCGACCCTCTCCCGTAACGAAGGCAACATTCAGTGACACGACGTGGCTGGCGATATCGCATTCCGGGTTTTCGGGCCCGGACCGTTGCGCGGGGCCCGTTCCCGTTCCCGTTTCGCTAATTTGTTGGGCTAGCTCTCGACTTTATCCCTCCCGTACATGCACAATAGTTGCAACGTTCAATAGCAGATAAACGTGGCGCAGCTCCCGAAGATGCTGGGGTGGTTTTGTTTGCCGCGTTGATAAGACTAGTTGTCAGAAACGAGTGAGGGCATGGAACGCAAGTCCGCGCCACGATTGCTGATTGCCGACGATCATAAGCTCGTTGCAGACGCCTGCAAGAGCCTGTTGGAACCCGAGTTTCAGGTCATCGGCGTGGTGACCGATGGGCGTACCCTGCTGAAGGTGGCGGCGACCCTCAACCCCGGCGTGATCATCCTCGACATCGGCATGCGCAGCTGAATGGATTGGACGCGGGCGAGCAGATCAAGCATAAAATGCCCTCTGTCAAGCTGGTATTCCTTACCATGAACATGGCTGCCGAGGTCGCGGCGGAAGCCTTTCGCCGTGGCGCCTCGGCCTATGTCCTCAAGCATTCCGCAGCGGACGAATTGCTTACGGCCATTTGCAAGGTTGTCCAAGGCGAATCCTATCTGTCGCGTTGATCGCACGCGAGACAGTCACGTTCTTGTTGAACCAGGGCAAGGCGCCGACGGAAGAGAAGCGAATTACCAAGCGGCAAACCGAGATTCTCCAGCTATTGGCCGAGGGCATGTCGATGAAAGAAGTCGCCAATGTCCTCGATGTGAAAGCCGGCACGGTTGCCTTCCACAAGTACCGGATGATGGAAACTCTGGGCGCCAAGAGCAACGCGGAGCTGCTGGAGTACGCGATCAAACGGCAGATGATAACGTCCTCAACCTAGCGCAGTCCGTCAGAATCTCCCGCGACAGCTGATGGTTGACCGGTAAAGCGGAAGCTAAATGCCCAGCTTCTTCACTTCTTCGTTGTAGTACTTGCGGTAGAGGATGTCCCATTCCTGGGAGCCTTCGAGGATGGTGCGGCGCTGGCTTTCGATCTTCTGCCGGGCGGCAGCGTCGATCCTGGCTTCCTGGGCCATCAGCAGTTCCAGAACGCGGCGCGCTTCCAGGCGGATGCTGTTGCGGTCTTCTACGAAGTCCACGTTGTCCATCTCGGCGAGCGTATCAGCCACAGCGTGCGCCAGCTTATTGATCTTTTCGCGGCTGAGCCTCATAGCACCGCCTTGTACTTCCGTACCAGCTCATTCTTGATCTTCTTGAACATCTCCTGGTAATTGGCGCCACTGCGGTTCATTTCGTCGGCGTAGGTGTCCAGAATGATGCGCACTTCGTCGTTGATGCGATCTTCCAACGTGAGCTCTTCGAGCAAGGCGGCGTTGATACGGGCAGTCACCTCGGGCTTCTCCGAGGTTTCGATGAACTCGCCCGCGATGAGCTTGTTGGTGACTTCGCGGGCGAGGTAGCCCACGTATTCTTTGGAGAAGAGCATGGTAGTTGGAATCAGGTAGCGAAACAGGTTAGTTTAGCACATGAATTCCGGGGCGCTGGATGGGAGAACCGTGACGCCTGCGTGGATTGCGCGGAGCGTGCAACCAGATTCCTCGCCGCTCAGGGAGGGCTGCCAAGAATTCCTTGCTGAAAAGAAACTGCCGATTCCGCGAGGCGGAAGCCCCGCAAAGTGACAATGGTAAAGGGCCTACAGCAGCACACGGAAGGTGCTCCCCTTCAAATCGGAGTATGATAATTTTCTCTGCCGCAAATTTGCCGCCGCAGGCCGCGAGAGACTTTTATGCCGGACGATCTATCCAACCTCAAAGACGACATGAACGCTTTCATTGTGGGGCACGGCCTCAGCCGCTTCCAGGGATACGTGACGGAAGATGTACACAGTGTCATGTGGGACCCGCGAGACAATCCCGAAAGCTGGAAAGATTTCGTCGAGCTGGCGAAAAAGGCGGGTTCCGAGTTCCTCTCGATGGATGAGGAAGTGCTTCAGCGCGACGAACTCGATTACCTCATCCAGCGCCTGCAACACGCCAACTATCCCAGCGATGAAGACATGGAAGAAGCTCGCTGGTTGCGCAACTACGTGGGCAAGACCGGCTTCATCCAGCTCGGTTGGCCGCATCAGGGCATCATGTTTCTCTACGAAGTCTCCACCGAGTGGTACGAACGTTACCAGCATCTGCTAGATCTGGTGGAGGATTTTGGGAGCATGGCGATCGACGGGACCGAGCCGGACGACGAACGCTGACGTGCGCTGGGCCCTCCACAATGCCGAATCTCAAGACGTGCAGCGGCTGGCACTGGAATCTGGGCTGCCTCTCGCGACCGCACGGTTGCTAGCAGTTCGCGGCATACGGACAGCCGAGCAGGCACGCAAATTCCTGTCACCCTCTTTGCAAGACCTGCATTCGCCCGCGCTGATGACCGGCCTGCGCGTTGCCGTGGAACGATTGCGCGCTGCGATCGAGCGCGGCGAAACCGTTCTCATCTACGGCGACTACGACGTTGACGGCACCACTGCAATCGTGATTCTGAAGACCGCCATCGAACTCTGCGGGGGACGGACGGAGCACCACGTACCTCATCGTATCCGTGAAGGTTACGGCATGCGCGATGAGGTCATCGAGCAGGCCGCCGATCGCGGCATTCGCGTCATCATCAGCGTGGACACCGGAATCAGAGCGTTCGCCGCTGGCGAAACCGCGCAGCGGCGGGGCATCGATCTCATCGTTACGGATCACCACCTGCCGCAAGCCAACGGAGTGCCCAAAGCGCTGGCAGTGGTGAACCCGAATCAGGAGGGTTGTGACTATCCTTGCAAGTCCTTGTGCGGCGCAGGGGTGGCATTCAAGATTGCGCAGGCCTTGTTGGAGGAAACTGGACGGGAGCGACTGCTGCCATCATTTCTGAAGATGGTCGCTATCGCAACGATCGCCGACGCGGTGCCGCTGATCGGCGAGAACCGCGTCTTCGCCAAACTGGGTCTGGAAGGATTGAGAAAGCCAGTCAACGCCGGCCTGCGCGCGTTGTTGACGAATTGCCAACTGGATGGCTCCCGGCCTTTGAGCGCCAGCGACATCGCTTTTCGGGTTGCGCCGCGCCTGAACGCTGCCGGACGCATGGACGTGGCCGAGCACGTCATTCAGTTGTTCACGGAGAAGGATGCGACCAAAGCGGCTGACATAGCCATTCGGCTAAACCAACTCAACGGCGACCGGCAACTGGAAGAGCAGCGCATCATCGAGGAGATTCAACGCAAAGTTGAAGCGTCTCCCGAGATGCGAGAGGCCTACTGCCTGGTCTTGGAAGGCGAAGGTTGGCATCGCGGTGTGATCGGCATCTGCGCCACCCGTGTTGTGGAGCGATATCGGCGGCCGACGCTCATCTTCGCCTGCGAGGACGGCGAAGCCCACGGCTCGGGCCGTTCCATTGAAGCGTTTCATTTACTGGAGGCGCTGGAATCGTGTCCCGAGTTGTTCACCCGTTTTGGTGGACACGCGCACGCAGTGGGTTGTTCGCTTCCGGTAGAAAAGATTCCCCAATTGCGGTCGCGGCTGGATACTTTCGCCAGGGAGCGGTTGACGCCGCAGGATTTCATCCCCGTCCTCCGCTACGATGCCGAGATCTCGCTCAGCGAGGTCAAGCATGACTTCTGGCTGCTCTTGCAGAAGCTGGAGCCATTTGGCTCAGGCAATCCCGTGCCGGTTTTCGTTGCGAGGAACGCGAAACTGGTTCAGCCAGCTCGGGTGCTCAAGGAGAAACATCTAAAGCTTCGCGTCGTCGCCGATGACAGAAATTCCAGCGGCAGCAAATTCCAGCGGGCCTATGATGCGCTCGGCTGGCGCATGGCTGAACGTCTCACACAAGAATCGCTGCTGCTGGGCAGCACCCTCGACTTGGCTTTCACCGTGGATTACAACGAACATCCCGAGTTCGGGGGGGTGCAGCTCAACCTGCTGGACTTTGCAGACGTGGCAGCAGTCGCAAGCGCTGCGCATGCCGCCGAAGGCTAATGTGGGTTCCGGGATTGGTGCATCGCTTTGCGCGGGCCTTCAACTGGATTATTCATCTGTTCTGGCAGCAGAAGGCAGCGAGGTTTGAAGGGGCACCGCTTTGAGCCGGGCCGGAAGCTGCTCTCATCTTAGTGACTCTAGCCGCTGAGCGGATTTCGGTGTTGACGCGAGGTGCGAATTCCCCCAGGGGCTCAAGAAGGTGTGCGAGAACATCTATCGTCCCTACGGGACTCGGATCCATTTCCACTCTACCCAGCACTGCGCCTCTGTGCTGGACTAAACTCTTCCGCGCCTACGGCGCTGGATTCTTGCGCATCCGTTCCATCGTGCCAAATCGCAACCAGTTCTCGCACATGCTCTGAAGCGCAACGCTCCACGCCCACATGACGGCACGGCTGAAGAGGCTGCTGAAAAAAGTCGAAACAGCAGATCGCTCGCGGGCTCAAGCCCGCTCGGAGTGACAAAATCAAAGAGCTTAACGGCGCACCTAAAGGTGCGCCCCTTCAAAAAATCCGCCGAAACCGGCTCTTTCTGCAACCTCTGAAGCCGTGCCCTTTCGAAGCGTGAGTTCCTCGTGAATAATCCAGGTTAAAGGCCCGCACTATCGAACCGGCAACCTCCTGGAACTGCCCATAAGCATGCAAACGAAAAGGGCACCGCATCGGCGCCCTCGTCTTTATCTCGGTGAGTTTTTCTACGGCACTTCGATCAACTCGATCTTGCCATCCTTGCGGCGATGCAAGACCCTGACCTGACCCTTCGGATCACGAAAGACGAATACCTCGCGATCACGGAATTCGCATTCCTTGACCGCTTCCTCGATCGTCATTGGCCGCATCGCAATGGAGTCGGTGGAGTGCACCAGGTGTGCCTCAGTGGTGCGTGCGATGGAGGGGAACTTATGCACGACCACCGGAACCGCGGTGGCAGGATTGGCGCCGACAGAAATCTGCATCTCGCTCTGCGCCGCTACCGGAGCCGTCCAACTCTTGTCTTTCGGTTTGCGGCCAATATTGCGACGGCGGCCGTTGTGCCGCAGCACTTGCGTCTCGATATGTTCCAGGGCCTGGTTGACGGCGGCAACCATGTCCGGGGCCTCGGCGAGTCCCACCAGATGGCCACGCCGCCGCTTCACCGTGATTTCCGCGATGTTGCGGTGCTTCTCCACCGACAGGATGACTTTGCTTTTGATGCTTTCGCCAAGGATTTTGGTCAGCTTGGTGAGGCCTAATTCGACCTCATCACGAACGGCGGGAGTAATTTCATACTGCTTGCCAAAGTATTCCACTGTCATTGAGCTCCCTCCTCGCCGCAGCCGGGTTTAGGTTAATTCGCTGTTTAGCCGCGGCGCCTTACTCACAACGGCGTCCCTTTCAAGTTAGACGCGCCCGGGACAAAATCCGCGCGTTGTCGGACCGACGAGGCGCCGGTACAGCCGCTAGTTCTTTACTCTGCGCTGGTGGGTGCTCGGGATGCGCATATCTTCCCTGTACTTCGCGACCGTGCGGCGAGTGACCTGGATGCCCTGCGACTGGAGGATGCGGGTGATCTGCTCGTCGGTCAACGGCCTGGTGGGATCTTCTTCTTCGATGAGCTTCTTGACTCGACGCTTGAGGATAAGCAGCGAAGTGCTGCTGCCCTCAGGTCCATTGACGCTCTCGCTGAAGAAGTATCGTAGTTCGAAGACGCCTTGCGGGGTGTGAGCATACTTGTTGGCTACGGCGCGGCTGACAGTCGAGGGATGGACTCCGATCTCCTCTGCCACTTCCTTGATCATCATGGGCTTCAGGGAGTCAATGCCGTGATCGAGGAAATCGCGCTGCCGCGCCAGAATCGAATAGCAAACGCGCAGAATAGTCTGCTTGCGCTGCTCGATGTTTTTGATGAGTTGGATGGCCGACTTGTAGCGCTCTTTGACATAATTGCGCACGTCCTTCTCAGCCACATCGCGGCTCAACAGCTTGCGATAGGTCGGGTTCAGGCGCAACTGAGGAATTTCCTCATCGTTCATCAAGACGAGATACTCATCGCCCTGCTTGACAAAGGCCACGTCGGGCTCGATCAGTCGGGTCTCGGCCTTGTTGTAGCGCAGTCCGGGACGGGGATCGAGGGTACGAATAAATTCCATGCCAAGCATTACAGCTTCGAGCGGCCGGCCCATGGCCTTGGCTACTTCCTTGTAATGCTTGTTCTGCAGGGCGTGGAGATGATCACTGACCAGTACGATGGCATCGTCAAGTGTCTCGAGTTCGGCGGCCTGACCGCCGTTGCCGTTCTTGCGATCGACGCGCTTCAGGTCGTGTAATTGCGCCAGCAGGCATTCCCGCAAATCGCGCGCGCCAACTCCGATAGGATCCATCTGGCGCACCAAGTCGATCGCCTCGCGCAGCGCGTCGCGGCTGAAAGGAACCCGAGCCGGCATAGCCCGAGGAGGGACTAACGTTGGACGGGGAATCCCAGGTTCAACACCTTGACCGGTCGCCGCGGGAACCGCGGAGTCGTCCTCTTCGGCTATGGCCACATTAGATTCGGAAATCTCCGGCTCCAAGTCATTCTCGGCTGGCAGGGCAGGTGCCGCGAATCGCTCGGAAGAATCAGTGCTATCCGTGGACGATTCCGCAGCCTCAGCATCGAAGTTACTCGCCCGTTGCTCATCAGCCAGACCAAGCAGTTCGTCGTCCGTCGCGGTCAGATAGCCTTCCTCGTTGAGGTTCCCGATTACCAGTTCCGCCGCTCGGTACACGTCTTCGTTGACATGCAGCGATCCCAGCTGCCACATCAAGTGGTCGGTGAGCGTCGTGGGTTTGGAGAGGAAATTCTCGAACGACGGCTTCTCGCTATCTTCCATCTCAATCGAGGTGCGCAGACCGGGATCCAGATACTCCGAGAAGAACGAGCCAAAATCAATTTCGTCGAAAGGGTCTTTTTCCTCGGCGGTTACCGGTTGCGGCTCCTCCTGGATGGTGATGGAGCTGTCACGTTCCATCTTCTCTTCGCGCGCCGATACTTCGTCGAGCAAGGGGACCGTCTCGTCAAGTTCCTCAAGTACGGGATTCTCCGTCAACTCCGCCGTGATCATGTCCGCCAGCTCAAGTTTGTTGAGCGCCAGGACGCTCACCATCTGCACCAGCCCAGGAGTCAGAATCTGCTTCTGAGAAACTTTGAGGTTTAACTTGGGCTGCAATAAGGCCATGCGAAGGATCCCTGAGGGGTGCTGCCCCTGCTACGAATTCTAAACCAACGAGAAGCTCTCGCCTAAGTAAACTCGTTTAACTTCGGGATCATTTCCGAGTTGCTCCGGCGAACCCGTCCGGAAGATACGCCCCTCGTTGATGATATAAGCGCGATCAGTGACCGACAGCGTCTCACGTACATTATGATCCGTAACCAGGACGCCGATCCCACTCGCCTTCAAATCGAAGATGATCTTTTGCAAATCCAGTACCGCGATGGGATCGATTCCGGAAAAGGGTTCATCCAGCAGAATGAACGCCGGGGAAATACACAGGCAGCGGGCAATCTCAACTCGCCGCCGTTCGCCGCCCGACAGGGCGTAACCTTGGTTCTTCCGAATGATGCCCAATCCCATCTGCTCAATCAGCTTTTCCATGCGCTCGCGGCGCTCGTGCCATGAAATCGGCTGCGCCTCCAGTACCGCCAGGATGTTGTCTTCCACCGTCAGCTTGCGGAAGATGGACGGCTCCTGCGGCAGGTAACCGATCCCATAGTTCCGCGCCCGCAGATACATGGGCTCGTCAGTGATGTCCTGCCCGTTGATCAGAACCCGGCCAGTTTCGGCGGGAATGAGACCCACGACGATGTAAAAACTGGTGGTCTTGCCGGCTCCGTTGGGTCCCAGCAGACCGACCACTTCACCTTGTTTTACGTGGAAGCTTACCGCGCTGACCACTCTCCGGCCGCGGTAGCTTTTGCCGATCTCATCCGCCGATAACGTCTGCATTTACTTCGTGGTACGTGCGCGAGTAATGGTGGGGGAAGAGCGTTTACTTTCTACCAGCACCCTATCATCGCGACTGTAGAAAGTCAACGAATCTCCCCACACAGTACCGTGTTCGGCATCAAAAATGCTAGGAGATCTCCCAGTCAAGAAGTATTTTCCATCGTCAGCCGTATAAACCAGTCGATCTCCCACGGCCCGCCGGTTCGGTCCTGTAACTACGACCTTTCCCACGGCGACCATGTGATCGATCTGGCTCGGCCCATCCGAACCGGGAAGGATCGATTTCTTCGGAGCCGCAGCTGTCGGCGTCTGGGGTGTGTCCTTCGCATCCGGATCCGCCGGCTTCAAATAGACGTCGATCTGTTGCCCGTTGATTGTGTTGGGTACGCTCCGGGCAAAGACATTGCCGGTATAGCGGGCTCGGCGCTCTTCATCCGTATAGGTCAACTTGTCGGACGTCACATCAACCGGCGTAAGCTTTCCGTCCTGTCCCTTTTGCATGAACAAGCTTAAGACTTTCTGCGATGCATCAGCCTCAGCAACCACGCTGCGCTTTTGATCGTCGAAGTCGATCTTAGGCGCCCGTACCACGTTCGCCGCCTGCCACAGCCGCACGTTGCCGGTATAGTGCGCCACGCCGGGCTCTTTATGGGCAGTCATGTGCTGCGCCGTGACGTGAATGGGGTCCGCGCTGGCTAGCAATGCTCCATCGGGTTGAGGCTTGAGATCGCTGTAGGTCGTCTTTACGTTGTCGTCGGCCAAGCCGTCCCCAGTCTGGCGGTTAATGCGCACCGTCACCGCAGTCGTGGTCATCCCGCCATCAATCACGCGGGGCGAACCAGTCAGCAATAGCATGGCATTGCTCGGGGTATAAGTCGCAACATCGGCGAAAGCTTCGCGTCCGCCAGTGTCAGGCTTGGCGGAAACTTCGTGATATTGGAAGTCTCCTGTCTGCACCAGCGTCTGCACACCGCCGTCAGCAGCGAAGGTTACATCCAGATTATGGGCCACGCTGACTTTTTCAGGATCCCCGGGCGAGGTGGAGACGATGCGTGAGTTCGGCGAACCGTGCAGCGTTTGCAGGCGATTGTTGCTGTCGAAAGTGGCATGAAACTTGCCAGCGGTAGCGACCGTAGTCGAGTTGCCCCCCGTTGCCTTGTCGCCACTGCCCCGCCTCTTCTGGGTCGAAGATTCCGGGGCGGGAAAAATCGTGATGCTGGCCTTGCCGATAGTGTCGCCAGTCTTGAGCTGGTTTCCATTCTCCAGCAAGAAATCCAGCTGATCGGCGGCAATTTCCATAGGTTGGCCACTGCTACCCGACTTACCATCTTTCGAGTCCTTCGCCTCCGGCTTTGGGTCCTGCATCATGCGCGCGTTCTTGACCATGTGAAGTCGCAAGGGTTGACTCTGGTCGTCGAAGTCGAGGACAAACGTGTCCGCTGAACCATGCGCCAGGCTGGCGCCATGCGACTCGAATTTGGCGCCGCCTGACAGAATAGCCTGCTGGGCGGAGTTGTTCGCGCCCATGTTCACATCGCCGTGAGGACCCGTAACGTCAACGATGGAGGGTCCTCGGCTCTGCAGGTGGACATTGCCTTCCACCACCGCGTGCTGCACTGTATTGTCTTGCTCGAACAGGAGAGTGCCTTTATCGGCCGTCAGCGTCCGGTCGGGTTGCTCGATGCGCACGTTCTCCAGCGTGGCCTGCCTGGGTACTTTCTGAATTGTGCCGCTGGTGCCGGTAATGACCGCTGGATGCTCGCTGGTGGTGGTGATGTGAACGTCAGACTTCAACTGAAGTTCATTGCTGTTGGAATCGTAGTAAGCGCCCTTAGCCGATCCGTATGCCTGGACGGTGCGAAAGATCACCTCTTCGTCGGTGTGTGCGATCCCAGTTTTCTGGTTGAAGGTAAGGGAGTGGGTCAATAGGTGGAGTGGATTTTTCAGTTCGGCGGGCGGGGCCTGGTCAGGCTTATGCGGACCCTCGGCGTTCCCCTGGAGATCGATCTGCACCTCACCCACGGCGTTGATGTCACCCGTCCGCGGATCGTAGGTGAACTGGTTACCATAAATCTGGTCATAGCGGTCGTGCTCGTGCCCGTACACGACGATATGGACATTGCGCAGGTCGGCGTGTCCACCAGCCTTAAACTGCACCGCTTTTGAAGCTCGAATCGTGTATAGAGTGCGGCCTCCTTCCGACTTGGAAAGCGAGAAGCCGTCGCTGGTCTGTTGGATGTCGATGCCTAGTTGTGCCGGCACATTATGCAAAGTGGGACCGACACGGGAGCGGGCGATCCAGTAGGACACGGTGACGGCTGCCACCAGCAACAGCAAAATTCCCGGCCAGCCACTTACGTACCTGAACTATGGTTGGAACATCTATCTCGATATTACCCCAGCAGGCAGATCGACGAAAACCCGGAACAGGAGCCTGGAACAGGAGCCCGAACCGTCTTAGCCGCGCAGCAGAGAAAAGCCCCTTTCTGGGGGTACCCGGATCACCAGACAGTCGGAAGGCATGTCGTGCAGAGCCTGGCGGCGCTTGGTCCAGCCCGCCATCATGAAGCCGATAGTCAGGAAGAACAGGGAGAGAAATTTCATGAAGTGGCGAATCGTGGCTTGTCCGAACCCGATCTTATCGCCCTCAGCGGTGACTACCTGCAGACCCAAAATGCGCTTCCCGACGGTGGCGCGCCAGGATGAACTTTCTGTGAATGCACAGTACAACCACGAACCGACGGATAGGATCAGGATGAAAGCCATTCCGGTGGCGACCTTTGACACAAATGGGGAAATCCCCAGCAGGCGCCCTAGGCGGCGGAGCACAAGATCGATGGCGAATGCAAGTAATAGTGCTCCCCCGGCCTCCAGGGCCACGTCGATTGCGCCTGCCCAAGCGCGAAGCCAGAATCCGGCGAATTGAGGATGAGCCAGATCGGTTGGCACCGGCGGTATGAGCGGCTTAGTGGATTGAGAAGGTGCCAAACCCTCGGGATTGGACTCCGAAAGCAAATCTCCGCAGAACAGGCAGAACCGTCCATCGGGCAACCGTACATTGCCGCAGGTAGAACAGACCTGGTTCAGCACCATCTCCATTCGGATGGGAATACTACGCCGGACTGGTTGCCCTGTAAAGAGTGGATCTGGTTCCACCGAGGGATAGGCCTCACGGAAACTTAGCTGCCGGGGGAAGTCTTTTGCACATGATATGCAAAGTCTTGCACTCAAGCCGTACGGTCAGCCCTGGCTCGTCCATAAATTTGAAGTACTTATGCGACAAAACAGTGGTAATGTAGCTGCATAGGTCTTACTGGACGCGAAGTCCCGTGTTCTAAAGGAGAAAGCTTGTGATGCGCAAGGTATCTTGGTTGCTGTGTGTGGTTCTGCTAGCGTCCATGGCAGCCGTGGCTGGCGACATTCCGTTTAGCGGATCGGGATCCAGCGGAATTATAAATCCGGGCCAGCCTTTCAGCTACAACTTCGATGGCGCGGTGTTCGAACCGGATTGGGGAATTCCGGGTGTGAATGCCGGTCTGGCCACTTGGAGTGGGCCAACCGTTGACCAATTCACCATCACCTTCGACCTCGCCTCGGGAATATCCATCGATTCTATCGACCTCGGGACGACCTGCAATGGCGGATCTTTCGCTGGAACCGTCTTCTGCGCTTCGCCCTTTTCGCAGCCTTGGAACGTTACCAATCTTACCACGGACTCGATTACGTTCACCGCTCTACCGGGTGGCGATCTGCTGATCAATGGGGATCCATTCTTCGTTAACATTTTCTTCGCCGGCGGCGATCCTAATGGCGCCAGTTTCAACGGTGATTGGGTTACGCCCGTTCCCGAGCCCAGCGACATTTTATTGTTTGGTTCTGGAATCCTCGGACTCGCCGGGATTTTGCGACGCAAGTTATGGCTCTGACCCTCCTTGCTATTTGGGGATAACTGAGAAGCCGGGGCTAGCCACTCCGGCTTCCGTTTGTTGCGCGGCACTTAAATTCGCATTCTAGACGCCGGTTTGAATGTCTGGTCCGATCAGTACCCGTGCTCCAGTTCGTCGAGCATGGCTTCCATCTCCGCAAGGGCGTGCTGATTCCGTGTGCGGCGCGCGCATTCGATTCCTTGCTGCAACAGCGACTGCGCTTCGTCTTTGCGCTCCGCGCGAGCCAGGGTCTGCGCCGCCATGAAGTATCCGTTAGTGTAGTCCGGATGTGCTCGCTAGCAAACGTTGAAACTCGGTGAGCGCAGCGTCGGTCTCGCCCGAGCCGGAGTACTCCAAGCCAAGCGCGTAGCGCGCGAAAGCGTCGTCGGGGTTTGCGTCCAGTATCTCTTTCAGCGCCGCTAGGCGGGTTTCATCCGGCATGGTGCGTTCTCCGATTCGTGAACCATTCAATGGAATGGATTGACTATTGCGATCCCAAAATATTTCTGGGCGGGGTTAAAGTCTTCTGACCAAATCCGTTCACACCCAGCCCGTTCCGCCGCTGCAACAATCATGCCGTCGCAGAAGTGCAGACCGTAGGCAGCGTGGGCCTCTACCGCGCGGCGGACGATATCTCCATCAGGAGTTATGAGCTTAATCGGTCCTAACGCATCCAGCGCTGCAATTACATTCCCTGGACGCGCTGCAGGAGAAAGCTTGTGAAGCAGAGTAGCCGCAAATTCTGCTAGCACTTGAGTCGACATGACCATGCCGCCCGCGATCGCCTTCAGGACGAAACCTTGTGCAATCTTTTGCTTCGCAGGATTGCTAACGTCGTAAGCGTAAATCAATACATTGGAATCCAGAAAATCAGGAACGGGCATATAAATCTTCCCGCTTCCATGTTCGTTTGCCCACTCTGATTCGTAATTGTCCAAAGCTGCGCTCAAGGGCTTCCCGTTCGCGTCGCTTGCGTCCTGATGCCGCATTTTCAGCAGCGAGCTTCTCCAGGTAGTTACGAACTAATCCGGTCAAGGTTGTATCGCGATCGACCGCGATTTTCCTGACTTCTTTCACTAACCTGTCGTCCAGAGAGAGTGTAATGTTCATTTTCACATAATAAGGGAATCACATAATCCGTGTAAATACGTTTCGTGGAAGACCATTCGATGACCTCGAAATTCGAGGATATGGCGGCGCAGCCGAGGAGGCAACGTAAGAGTGTTTGCGACGGAAAATTGAGATCACCGTTACAATGGCGTTTAACTTCTGTTAGCCCACGACGGCGAACGAGGATTTTGTGGCCTGCCCCTTTTTCATGCCGGAACAGCGATTCGATTTAGACTGGCCGTTTCCGCAGCGGCTTCCTTTGGGCGCGGGATGGGCAGGCACATGCACGTCGTCAGGTCACGAGGGCACGCGGCCAAGCCACGAAGAGCTGAAGTCGGGTTGCAATCTCGGCTATGCGACGACCTGTAGCCGGCTTCCCGCTGAGCGCCATGCCGATGCCGTGCGTTTTGCTCTGGGCGAGGAGCGCGATGGCATTCTGCACGTGCTCTTCGTCTACGAGCGCGATTACTTGCCCGCGGGCCACGGAGAGCTGCTGTATCAGACCGCGACCGCATCGTGGCTCCAATCGCATGATGACCCGCGCGTGCAACGGATGGCTGAGTGTTACCTGCAGGCGCAGCGTACGAGGCGGCCGAATCTGCTTCCCGCGAACGAGATTGCAAAGGGGGCATCGGCCTCGGCAGCGCAAAGTGCGGCGGCAGCGGAGTAGAAGCCACGCCCTACAAGGAAACTCATGGAACAGAGCGAAGGAATCCTGCGACCTAGACCGGTGAGCGACTCGAAATCAGAAATGATTGAGCTGGTGCTGCCAAATGACACCAACCCGCTGGGCGCGCTGCTCGGTGGCCGCTTGATGCACTGGATCGATCTTGCCGGTGCGTTGGCAGCGCATCGCCACTCGCATTCATACGCCGTGACCGCTTCGATGGACCACATCGACTTTCTCGTTCCCGTGCATGTCGGTGACATGGTGATCCTGCAGTCGGCGGTCAACCGCGCATTCAATACTTCGATGGAAGTTGGCGTCCGGGTTCTGGTGGAAAATTACATCTCCGCCTCGCGCCAGAAGGTCGCGACCGCCTATCTGACATTCGTAGCGGTAGATCGGCATGGAAGGCGCTTGCAGGTCGCTCCGGTTATTCCCGAGACCGAAGAACAGAAGCGGCGTTACGAAGGCGCGCTGCGCCGTCGTGAGGCCTCCAAAGCGGAGCGCGAGCGGCGAAAGGCGGCGAGAGGGGACGAGTGAAGGTCCCAGCAGGCAAATAGCAGAATCAACATCGGCGCTGGCATAAGGCTGGGACGTAGCTACCGCCCCTGCACGTCTCGCTTGCCGGTGAACCGGTAGGTGATGCCGTTCCATTCGTAGCCGTAGATTTTGTAATTGGCGTATCCGTTGGAAGCATCCGGGGACTGCGGCACGCGTACCTCGAGCGCGAGGTTTACGATTTCGGCACTCGCATTGCCGAACTCGCTATCGCAGAATCCCTGCCCGTCGGGATCTTTGTCGAGTGACCACATCTTCGAAAACGACGTTTCCGAATATTGCCGGAAGATGGTGAGAGTCAGGCAATTGTTTTCTCCGGCATAGGTGACCAGCAAAACCTGATGACGGTCGGAAAGCCCCTCGACGTCAAGATTGGCAATGCGCAAGTCGTCGTCCTTCTCACGTGGAGCATTCGACGCCTGCCGCCAGAGCTTATGGATGGTTCCGGCATCGAGCCCGGTGGCTTTCGCCCACTTGGCATCGTCGGCCTTGCGCACCTGTTTCCAGTCCTGCGCGAGCAGTCCCGTCGACGTCAGAAGTACGCAAGCAACGACTAAGGCAAGACGGCGCATAGCTCATCATGGCGCAGCCAAGTTGTAACGGCAAGATTTTAGTTTAGGGTCCGGGTAGTGCGGGCCTTCATGAAGCGCCGCACTACCCGAACATCACTTTTTCCGCAGTCCGTTTAAGGCGCGCATACCAATGCCTGGGGCCGGGCTTCCGGTCACCCTTGATTTAAGAGACGGGTTAGCCGCTGCTTTACCTCCGGCCACTCCGCCGCCACGATCGAAAAGCGCGCCGAGTCACGCGCTATGAAGTCGGCCGCCATGCGATGGGCGCGGAGAACCCCTTCGAACTTTCCGCCAATGCGTTCCAGCGCCGCGCGCGAGCGCTGGTTCCGCGAGTCCGTGTGAAAGCAGACGCGTAGCCCCTGCCAGGTTTCGAAGGCATGGGTCAGCATGAGCAGCTTGGCTTCGGTGTTGGCGGCGGTGCGAATTGCCGGGCCGGTCAGCCACGTGTATCCGATCTCGCAGGCGTCCAGCACGCAGCCGTGTCGCAGATGGCTCAGCGGCCACGACCATCGCTCAATATTCCAGAAGCGGCTGGACCCGATGACCACTCCATCATCCACGCGGATGATCGCGAACGGCACCGCGGTGCCGGTGTCGCGCCACGCCAGAGCAGTGTCAACATAGCCAGTGGCCTCGGCCTTACCTTGCGGGATGGGACTCCATTGGTAATGGGAGGGATCAGCGGCTGAGGCGGCAGCCAAGCCGTCGATGTGGCGATGCTCAAGCGGTTCCAGACGAACATGTTTGCCCGATAGCACAAGATCTTCGGTTGGCACGCTCCTAGTATGCAACGAGTCCTCCGCGGCGGTATAGTTCTTTCACCTGTCCCGCCGCCATCTGTGGCAACCGATTAACAGGCTTTCAGTGGTTGATTTTCATCCAATGGATGGGCCGCCGGCCCAGTATGGACAGGATGAAATCAAGAAATCTTCTCCGTGCCTCGCGGGTGAGGATTCCTTCCTTGACCCAGACATCCTGAATCCTTTAATAACAATTATCATCTGATAAGTATGCGCCGGGAGACTTACAACGAGTTTCGCCGATTGTGTCAAGAGCACAATCTGGCGGCGACACACCAGAGGCAAAAAATCTACGAAGCGCTGGTGTCACGACCCGGGCATTATTCGCCGGAGGAGATCTACGAGCAGGTAAAACAAGACTTGCCGTCGATCTCGCTCGCGACGGTTTACAAGAACCTCAAGACCTTCGTGCACGCCGGCATGTTGCGCGAAGTCAGTCCGCATCATGGCTCGTGGCGCATCGACGCCAACCACCGTCCCCACCACCATTTGGTTTGCACGCGTTGCCGGTCGATTGCCGATTTGGACTTCGATTCGCTGGGTCCGGTCAAACTGCGGGGCAAACTTCCTTCGGGTTTCCGGCTGGAGAAGTTTACTATTGAGGTGCAGGGCATCTGTAAGGCCTGCGCGGCAGCAGAGACAAAGCATTAATTTTTCATTCCATTCCAAGCGAGAGGGTACGAAATGTTAAGTGTAGGAGAGCAGTTCCCTGATTTCAGTCTTACTGCAACAACCAGCACCAACAAAGATAACGCATTCAAAACCATTACCAACGAGGACTACCAGGGCAAGTGGAAGGTGTTCTTCTTCTGGCCGAAGGATTTCACGTTTGTCTGTCCCACCGAGATCGCCGCATTCGGCAAGCTGAACAAGGAATTTCAGAACCGCGATGCACAGATTCTGGGTGGCAGCATTGATTCCGAGTTCGTTCACCTGGCGTGGCGCAACAATCACGCTGATCTGAAGGACCTGCCGTTCCCCATGCTCTCGGACATTAAGCGCGATCTGTCGTCCACTCTGGGCATTCTGGATGAGAAGGCAGGTGTCGCCCAGCGAGCCACGTTCATCGTCGATCCCGAGAATGTCATTCGATTTGTTTACGTGACGGACCTCTCGGTCGGTCGCAACCCGCAGGAAGTGCTACGCGTCCTGGACGCCCTTCAAACCGACGAACTCTGTCCCTGCAACTGGCAGAAGGGGCAGGAGACTCTGCAGGTATAACCGGCATAACCTGGCTCCGCTCTAATGGAGCGGAGCCCACTCCCTTCCGTGGTTCAGTCGAAAGAGAAAACAACATGAATCTCGATGCGTTAATCGAAGCTATCCCTTCGTACGCCAAAGACCTGAAGCTCAACTTCTCCAGCGTGGTACGCCAACAGACTGAGTTGAACGATCAGCAAGCGTGGGGAACCGTGGTTGCCTCGGCCATCACCTCGCGCAACCAGGAATTGATAACGGCTGCGCTGGACGAAGCTGCAACCCGCCTTAATCCAGAAGCGTTGGAGGCGGCCAAGGGGGCGGCAGCCATTATGGGCATGAACAATGTTTTTTACCGCTTCCTGCACTTTTCTACGAACGAGAAGTACCGCACTATGCGGGCGGGTTTGCGCATGAATATCATCCGGACTCACGGCATCGATCCTCTCGATTTCGAGTTATGGTCGGTCGCGGCCTCTGCAATCAACGGTTGCGGAGCATGTGTGGATTCACACGAGAAGGTGCTGCGCGACAAAGGCGTGAGTGAGGAAAAGATTCTGGCCGCGGTGCGCATCGCGTCCGTAACCCACGCCATTGCAGTTGTGCTGGACACAGAAAGCGTCGCCGCCCAGCAAACCGCAACAGTCTAAAGAAGTTTTGTCGTTAGCTGCTGATGCCTCATTCCCAGCTTCCCCTTGTGTTAGCTACGGAAGGCCGGGGCACTTCCGTGCCGTAAATCAGCACCGACCCTCCATTTTTGCCAAGAAAACCGCGGTGGCCGGCTAGCGACCGTCACAAGTCACAAGCGATTGTGATCTGTGTACTTGTTGGGTGTGCGGTAGGAGTGTTCCGCTGGAGTGTAACTGGAGTACACCTTGACTTGCCGCAAGCATCCCATAAAGCCCGGAGCGCTAAACGTGGACGTTCTCCGCAATTTAGCTGATCACCTCAATAGGTGACCGTCGGTACACACACAAGTGCGGGCAGGGAATACGGGTGGCAGGGACGGTTTTCCACCCGGAGGCGCTGTTTGCGCGCGCAATCCGGTCCTATGACTCGGGGATACGATTTTAAATACAGGGGGTCCGCGTGCTTACACCATATGGTTTGGACATCATAGAAAGTTGCTTGGCTTGCAAGATGCGGGCTGAGCACATATTTTGCGATCTTCCGCCTGCTGCCTTGCAAACATTTGAATCCGTCAAATACGCTACCGCCTATCCGAAGGGCGCAGTTCTGTTCGTCGAAGGCCAGACGCCGCGCGGCATTTTTGTGCTGTGCAAGGGCCGCGTAAAACTCTCCATCTGCTCAACTGACGGCAAGACCTTGATTCTGAAAATCGCCGAACCAGGAGAAGTGTTGGGCCTCAGCGCTACGGTGAGCGGAAAGCCCTACGAGCTGACCGCTGAGACCGTCGATCCTTGCCAGGTGAACTTCGTAAAACGCGAAGACTTCCTGCGTTTTCTGAAGGAACACGCCGATGCCTGCCTGCGGGTAGCCGAGCAATTGAGCGAAAAGTACAACAGCGCGTGCCGTGAGATACGTTCCCTGGGGCTTTCGCATTCCGCAGCCGAGAAATTGGCGAAGCTTTTGTTGGAATGGAGTGCCAAGAACGGCGAAGCTGCGAAAGCGGAGCCGCGGGTGAAGCTGGCCTTGACCCACGAGGAGATCGCGCAGATGATCGGCACCTCTCGCGAGACGGTTACGCGTTTGTTTGCCGATTTGAAACGGCGTCAAATTGTACAGGCAAAAGGTTCTACGCTGCTGATTCGCAACAAGGCAGCTCTGAAGGCACTGGCGATTACGCAGTGAGCTAAAGGGCTGTGATTGCTGCCAGTTACGACGTTCGCACTGGGCCGTCCCGGATTGGAATTGACGGCTCCGGTTGCTATCCCAGACGAGGCTCTGAAGGCAAAGCGGTATGCCCCGTGTGAACAAGGTCACGGAAATCGGTGATTGCAATCACTGCATTGCACCGGTGCGGAGACGTATTACCTCGATCATGGAGAGCATGATTCAGTCGTCGAGTTGCTTGACCTGCGATTTCCGCCCCGACCGGGTTTTTTGCGACATGCCCGCGGATTCGTTGAAATCTTTCGACGAGATCAAATCGCTCACCTCTTATCCCAAGAGCACCGTCCTGTTCGCCGAGGGGCGTCCGGTCCGCGGCATTCACATTTTGTGCGATGGACGGGCCAAGCTGTCTATTTGCTCCGATACCGGCAAACGGCTGACTTTGCGGATCGCCGGCCCCGGAGAAGTGCTGGGTCTCGGGGCCGTCCTGTCGAATACCCCATACGAAATCACGGCGGAATTGCTGGACAACTCGCAAGTCGTTTTCGTTCACAGAAAAGAATTGCTGAAATTTCTGCGGGAGAACCGCGAGGTCTGCCTGCAAGTGGTTCGCATGTTGAGTCAGGATTTGCATGGTGCCTACGAACGGGTCCGTATGATCGGTATGATACGGACGCGCCGCCCACGCCTGATATTCCGCACCGGTGCTTTACTGGTTTAAGAGCCAAAGTTTTCCCCGTCGCCCGCGGCTGCCTCGCGGGCTTTTTTTGTGTTTGTCCACGCCAGGGCCGAATCGAGAAAGCCAAAGCCGCGATGGTCCTGGGCAACCGCGGACGAGATTTCGAAGTTCGACCTGGCAGGCGGCAATCTCGGGCCCTCATGCTGGCCTCGGACATTTCCAGATCCCGCGGAGCGAGGGCTTGAAGGCTCTCGAACACTGGGCGATTCCTGGCGGACAATGGCCCTGCTGTTAGTGATAACGCTCACAGCCCGAGGTGAGAAGCACTCCGGGGTGTGACTTCAATCACACCCGCGCGTGAGTACACTCACTGCTCCGCGGCGACCTCATCGGCGATGGTTATGAGTGACGCGACGCGGGTGCGCGCCCAGCGAAAGCGGGGGTTTCGGTGAAGAGTTGCGGTCTGTTTCTAGTAGCAGCCTTGTTGCTGTCCGCGGGGGCAGCGGCCAAGACCACGCCTAAGTTGAGCAACGAGGACTGCCTTGCTTGCCATAGCGATCCCTCTCTCACCAAAGACGAAAACGGCAAACCCGTAAGCTTGCACGTGGATGACGCGAAATTTAAAGCCTCGGCCCATAGTGTTTTCGGTTGTACCGATTGTCACAAAGACATCAAGGCGTTTCCCCACGATCCCACGCCAGCCAAGCCCGTATGTGCCAGCTGCCACGCCGGCGAGCAAACGGCTTACGATCACGGCGTTCACGCCAAGGCGGCGGCAGCTGGCAACAGCAACGTTGCGAAGTGCCAGGACTGCCACGGCAACGTCCACGAAATTCTGCCGGCGAGCGATCCCAAGTCAAAAGTAGCTCGGGGCAACATTCCGCAAACCTGCGGCGCCTGTCACGGGCAAAAATTCGTAATGGCGTCGAGCGGAATAAGCTCCGCTCCCTTCATCTCGTACCAGCAAAGTGTTCACGGTAAAGCCGTGGCGGCGGGTTCCGACAAGGCCGCCGTCTGCACCGATTGTCACGGTCAGCACGACATCTTGGCTGCCACCGATCCAAAGTCGCCAATCAACAAATTCAACGTCCCCGTAACTTGCGCCAAGTGCCACGACAACGTCAAGCAAGAGTACGTACAAAGCATCCACGGGCAGGCGATCGCGCGCGGCAACTGGCAAGCGCCAGTGTGCACCGACTGCCACGGCATTCACACCATTAAGGCGCCCACCGACCCCAGTTCCTCGGTGGCCTCGGCCAATGTGGGCAACGCGTGCGCCCAGTGCCATGGCAGCGTTCGTCTTTCCAACGAATTTGGCATGCCTGCGGGTAAGGTCAACACCTACCTGGCCAGCTATCACGGCATGGCATCGAAGATGGGCTCAACCACGGTGGCCAATTGCGCCAGCTGTCACGGTGTGCACAACATTCTGCCGTCCAGCGATGCGCGCTCCACCATCAATCATGCCAACCTGGCCAAGACCTGCGGGCAGTGCCATCCCGGCGCCAACGAAAAATTCATCAGTTTCAAAGTGCATTCCGATGGCCTGGCGAAAGCCGACTTCGGCAGTAAAGTGATCGGGTATATCAGCAAGTTTTATGTCTGGATGATCATCGGCGTCATTGGCGGCATGGTGCTGCATAACCTGATCGTCTTCCGCAAGAAACTAATCCTGCATCGCATTGGACAGCCCCGCATTCTGTTCCGCATGACACGGGGACAGCGGGTGCAGCACGTTATTCTGCTCGCCAGCTTCTTCATACTTGTACTGACCGGCTTTGCCCTGCGCTATCCTTCATCGTGGTTGGCCGACATGTTCGTCAACGAAGCGGTGCGCAGCATTATCCATCGGGTCGCCGGTGTGGCGCTGATCGCGGTCAGCTTGTTCCATCTGTGGTATGCGATCAAGACCCCCGAGGGCCGCCGCCTGATCAAAGACATGCTGCCCGACTGGAAGGACGTCACAGACGCACGTGACGCATTCCGCTACTACCTGGGTTACAGCGAGCAGCGTCCGTTGTTCCGCCGCTTCACCTATGCCGAAAAGGCCGAGTACTGGGCATTGGTGTGGGGTATGTTCGTGATGGCCAACACCGGATTAATAGCTTGGTTTAAAGTGGGGGTGGGCGGAAGAGTGCCGGGGTGGTGGATCGATGTCGCCATCACCATCCACTGGTATGAAGCCGTGCTCGCCACTTTGGCCATTATCGTATGGCATCTGTACGGAGTGATATTCGATCCCGATTCTTATCCCATGAATTGGGCGTGGTATGACGGCAAGATGTCGGTTGAGGCCTATGAGCATGAACATGCTCTCGATCTGCTGGCGCTTGAGAAGGCCGAGGGCTCGGAGGAAGAAGACGCCGAGCCAGCCGAGGTGGCCCCAGAAGAACAGCACGAAACCGTCGCCAGTAAGAATTAGCGAGCAGGGTGGAAAGGCTATGCAACTTTAGGGTGAGGTAAGCGTCAGGTTCGGGGTTTTTTGATTGCAATGCGACTCTGTTGTGGTAACTTTTGCAACACTGAATGTGCGTGATTTGCACTGGGGTGAGGCGAAGAAGGGACAATTAAATAAATGACTGACGACACGCAGAGGGTGGATCCTCTACGCGATCATCCGCCAGTTTCGCAAAATCTCATTAAGAATCCAATCAGCCTGATCGGTCTGGCGCTGGCCGCCGTCGCTTTTGCGAACATCGTTTTCCTTGCACTGATTGACGTTCTTGCCAGCCAGCCATCTCCTTACATTGGCATTCTCGCCTACATGGTGGGGCCTGCGTTTCTAGTTATCGGCCTGATCCTGGTACTGGCGGGAATGGTGATCGAGCGGCGCCGCCGGCTGCACGCCGTCGGTGTGCCACCCCATTTCCCTAAGCTTGACCTCAATAATCCGGCGCAACGCAGCACCGTCGCCTTTGTGCTTAGCTTCGTGGTGATCTTTGCCGTGGTGAGCTCAGTCGGCAGCTACAAGGCCTACGAGTTTACCGATTCGGTGGATTTCTGCGGCGAGTTGTGCCATACCGTTATGCATCCCGAGTTCACTGCATATGAGGCCTCGCCTCACGCGCGGGTGGCGTGTGTCGAATGTCACGTCGGATCGGGTGCAAGCTGGTACGTGAAGTCCAAGCTGTCGGGCTTGCGGCAGGTTTACTACACTGCTTTGGGTACTTATCCCCGGCCCATCCCCACCCCGGTGCAGAACCTTCGCCCGGCGCAGCAAACCTGCGAGCAGTGCCACTGGCCGAAGAAGTTCTGGGGCGCGCAACTCAAGACCTTCACCCATTACGGCAGCGATGAGCAGAACACCCCGCGGGTGATCCGTATGCTGATGAAAACCGGAGGTGGCGATCCCAGCCTCGGGCAGGCCGGTGAAGGCATCCACTGGCACATGAACATCAATAACAAGGTCACCTACTTCGCCACCGATGAACAACGGCAGGTGATTCCCTGGGTACGCATTGAAGACCGGCAAGGACATGTCACCGAATATGCGGTGAAAGATAATCCGCCAACCACCGCGCAGATCGACAAGGCCGATAAGCGCCGCATGGATTGCATCGATTGCCACAACCGCCCAAGCCACATCTATGTGCCACCCGATCTTTCCGTGGATCGGGCGATCAGCGGACGCTCCATCGATTTCACCCTGCCATTCATCAAGCAGCAAGGCGTTGAAGTGCTGACGGCCGACTACAAGACCACTGATGAGGCGCTGAAAGCGATTGCCGAGAAGATCCCGAAGTTTTATCAGGAGAAGTATCCCCAGGTCGCATCGGCTAAAGCGGACAGCATCAAAAGTGCGGTAGTTGAACTGCAGCGCATCTACAGCAGCACGTTTTTTCCTTACATGAAGGTGAATTGGAAGACCCATCCCAACAATATTGGACATTTCTACTACCAGGGCTGCTTCCGTTGTCACGACGGTAATCACGTGAGCAAAGATGGAAAGGTGATCAGCAAAGATTGCAACTCGTGCCATACGGTGCTGGAGCAGCAGGAAAGCGGCACGCAGGTCGCCTCATTGCCAGCCCAGACTTTCAAGCACCCGGTTGACATCGGCGACTTGACTTTGGTGAACTGCTCCGATTGCCATAGCGGTGGTGTCGGTCCGTGAGACTATGCAGCCAAGGCCCGGCGCCTTACCTCGGCTAAGTTCGCGGTAACGAAGCACACGTTCTTCTGACTAGGAGGGGTGTGGCGGGTCAGTTCCGAGGCGGCTTGCTATGCAGGCGCAACTGCCACGGAACCGGGCTGGTCCACCCCCGCACTCAAGCCAACCAAATCTCTGGTGTCACTGTGCGGTCCCTGACGGACCCGGAGGACGCGCGCGCCGTGCGAAGATAGAGTCAGGACGAAAAAGCAACACTCGGAGCACATGCCGACCTCAACATTTCGTAGGGTCTTCAAAGCATTTCAATATCGCGATTTCCGTTTGATGTGGTTTGGCGCTTGCACGTCCAGCATCGGCACCTGGATGCAGATTGTAGCTCAGGGCTGGCTCATCTATCGGCTGAGCCATTCCGCGTTCTTGCTGGCGCTGGACCAGTTTCTGGGCGGCATTCCCATCTTCCTCTTCTCTCTGATCGGGGGGGTGGTGGCCGACCGGATTGAGCGACGGAAGGTGCTTCTGTTCTCCCAATACGTGCAGATGGCGAGTGCGGCGATCCTCACCGTTCTGGTAGCCAAGGGACTCACTCACGTCTGGCCCATTCTCTGTCTGTCGTTTATGTCCGGCTTGGCACAGGCTTTTGGCGGCCCAGCATATTCCGCGCTGATTCCCACGTTGGTAGACCGAGAGGACATGCCGAACGCCATCGCCCTGAATTCCATTCAGTTCAACCTGGCGGTCACCATTGGTCCTGCGCTCGCCGGCATCGCTCTGGGGAGGTTAGGAGAGAAGTGGTGCTTTGGGTTGAATGCGCTGTCTTTCCTGGCGCCCATCATTTCGCTCCTCTTAATCACCACCCGATTCCTGCCGGTAATACTGGCGAGTCGATGTTCACCAGCCTGAAAGAGGGCATCAAGTTTGTTCGTAAACAGGGCTCCATGGAGGCCCTTATTGTGCTCGCCTTCTGCATGACTGCGCTGGCCATGCCGATGCGGACCTATATTCCGGTGTTCGTCAAAGACATCTTTCATCGCGGTCCGGAAACTTACGGCAATCTGCTTTCGCTAATGGGACTGGGTTCGATCTGCGGCTCGCTGGCGGTGGCGGCGATGGGTAACATCCGTCATAAAGGCCGCTTTGCCGTCACCACGCTCATTATTCTGGGCGCCGCAATCGCCGGGTTTTCGCTGTCACGTTTGTTGCCACTGAGCTACGGGATGCTGTTGATCGTGGGCGCTTCCATGATGGCGGTGTTCGCTACCGTGACTTCGCTGGTGCAGTTGATTACCACCAACGAAATGCGCGGCCGCGTGATGAGCGTATATAACTGTGCGTTCCGCGGGGGAATGCCCATGGGGAATCTGGTGTCGGGCTGGCTCGTCCCGGTGTTTACGGCACCCTTAGTGCTGAGCGTGAATGGGTTATTGCTGGTTCTGATGGCCCTGTATTTTCTAATGGTGCAACGTCGGGTGGCCGCGCTGTGACGGTCCGGTACAACCCTCGCTTGCCAATACGCGTAACGATAAGCAATAATAGGTCTTTGCCTCCAGTAGCGGGGCCCTGACAAGCAGCTCGCGCTTGATGGGGCGTAGTAGCGGGGGTCCAAGGAATGCCTTGCTGCGTTCGTTGGGATGTGAAGCGAAGCTGTTCTATCGCTGGAACATCCGCCCGAAAGGCGTGAATCCGGCGCCATCGGCGACTCGATTATCTCGCCTGAGGGAATTTGTGCCACCGGCGCCTCCCAGCGCTCCTAACTAAATCCGTTGTGCTAGATGGGGGAGGGAATGCGCACCCGTGTGGACATTGCCGAGCAGGAAAGGAAGCAGCTTCTGTGTTAATGATTCGTCTATCGCGCCGCGGTGCGCGTAAACAGCCCTACTACCGCATTGTAGTAATCGAAAAAGACCGGGCGCGCGATGGCCGCTCAGTGGAAGTAGTCGGTACCTATAATCCGCGCACCAATCCCGCCAGTGTGAATTTGAAACGCGAGCGCATTGACTACTGGACCAGCAAGGGAGCACAGCTGTCCGACCGCGTGAAGAAGCTGGTGGACAAGGCTGCTGCCACCGCGCCAGCTCCCACGGCTGTTGAAGCCTAACTCTCGAAGCCGACAATGACAGACAGCGCCGTGAACATGCTTGCGTTGGTGGAACATCTTGCCAGGGCCATAGTGGAAACGCCTGACCAAGTGACCGTCGAAGCTTTTGAAGAAGGCCGGGAGACGGTCCTGGAACTGATTGTGGCCGAGAGCGACTTGGGACGGGTGATTGGCCGCCAGGGACGCATGGCCCGCAGCTTGCGCACGATTGTGAATGCGGCCGCGTTACGCACGCGCAAGCGCTATCAGTTGGAGATTGTGGAATAGCCGGCGACTTCATCACCATCGCTCGCGTGCTGGGTCCGCAAGGGCGGCGTGGCGAAGTTATGGCGCAATTGCACACGGATTTTCCGCAGCGCTTTGAAGAACGACGGCAGTTGTCAGCCCTCGCCGCCGACGGTACGCGCCGGAACCTGCAGCTTGAAGAGCACTGGTTTCACAAGGGCGGTGTGGTGCTGAAGTTTGCCGGCGTCGAGAGTATCAACGACGCTGAACAGCTTGCCGGGCTGGAGTTGCAGATTCCGTTTGAGCAGCGTACCGAGCTGGAAGCGGGCTCGGCGTATGTCAGCGACGTCGTCGGCTGCGAAGTGTGGATAGAAAATCCTGACGGCCAGCAACTTCTGGGGAGAGTCACGGAAGTGCAGTTTGGGGCAGGCGAAGCCCCGCTCTTGGTAGTACGAGCTAAGGTCGGCGTTGAACAAGAACTTTTGATTCCGTACGCCGAAGCGTTTTTGAAGTCAGTCGACTTTCAGCAGCGGCGGATCGACATGGACCTGCCCCAGGGACTGCTGGCGTTGGACTCACCGCTGAGTGGGGAAGAGAAGCAGCGGCAGAGGACCGAGGCCGACGAGGCGCGATCGGCGGGCGTTCGCCGCAAGCGAGGGAAGTGAGATCAAATCCCCGCGCGCTCAGGCGCGAAGTGGGGAGGCCCGAATGAAGTTCGAGATTCTTACGATTTTTCCGGACTTTTTTCGTGGACCGTTGGATTACGGCATTGTACGCAAGGCGCGCGAGGCCGGGCTCATTGAAATTGGCATCCACGACCTGCGGGGGTTCACCCACGACCGCCATCGCACAGTCGACGATCGACCGTTCGGCGGGGGCGAAGGTATGGTGCTAAAGCCTGAACCCATCTTCGAGTGTCTGGAATCGCTGGGGATCTCGCCAATGTTGGAACGGGTACGCGACGATTCGCGTGAGACCGTGGTGTTGTTATCGCCCCAAGGTGAGTTGTTCACTCAGGCGGTGGCGCAAAACTTGACCAAGCGCGAACGCGTGGTCCTGATTTGCGGGCGTTACGAAGGGGTGGACGAGCGTGTGAGCCGGCATCTCGCCGATCGGGAGATATCCGTTGGCGATTTCGTCCTGAGCGGCGGAGAGCTGGGCGCAGCCGTTATCGTCGATACGACGACCCGGTTGCTTCCGGGCGCACTTGGCAACGCCGCCTCGACGCAGCAGGAGTCATTTACCGCGTCGGGCGTGCTGGAACGACAGAAGGGTTCGGGCGAGCCGCCGAGTTCGACTTGCGGTTCGGGCGGATTGCTGGATTACCCGCACTACACGCGTCCCGCGGAGTTTCGGGGGATGCAGGTTCCCGAGGTGTTGATGAACGGGGACCACGACGAAATCCGAAAGTGGCGACGCCGCAACGCGCTGCAAAAGACATTGCGGAATCGTCCCGATTTGTTGCGCGACGTCGAGCTGAGCAAAGAGGATCGCAAGCTGCTGGCCGAGATTGAGGCACAGCAGGGAAGCAGTATGAAGTCTTAGCGAAGTCGATCTTAGTAATAGGAATGAGATCTAAGAGCTAAAGGCTAGTTGCTAATTGCTAATTGCTATTTTTGGCCGCCGCGAGGCGTGCGACACGGAAGGGAAAAGAATAATGTCGAACAACTCACCTATCATTGACCGGCTTCTCGCCAAGACGCGGCGCACCGATCTACCAGACTTTAAGCCCGGCGACACCGTCCGGGTACACGTGAAGATTAAGGAAGGCGACAAGGAGCGCTTGCAGGCGTTTGAAGGGGTCGTCATTTCCAAGAGCCATGGCGACCAGCCCAGCTTCACCGTGCGCAAGATGAGCTTTGGACAGGGCGTGGAGCGCATCTTTCCCACCCATTCGAAGGTCATCGACAAGATCGACGTGCTGCGCTCTGCACACGTGCGTCGCGCCAAACTGTATTATCTGCGCGCGCTGCGTGGCAAGGCCGCCCGTCTGCGCGAAGTGGATAGCAAACGCGGGTAGCGCAACGTTGACTTTGGGCTAGCCTCACGACGCCCACCGTCTCCACGCGCGGTGGGCGTTGTCTTGCTAGAAAAGCTCGCCTTTGATGCACATGGTGGAGCACGCCTTCAGGATGCTGAAAGGGTCATCCTTGGCCGCGATTGAAGGGGCGCACCTTAGGTGCGCCGTTAACGTCGTTATTCTTGCCATCCCTCGCGGGCTTCCAACCGCGAAATCCCACAAGTGGCTAAAGCCGAAAAAATGAAAGCAGCTCAGCGCACGGCTGAAAGCCCTCGCCTTTCAAGCTTGAGATCCTCACAAAGAATGTTCGGACCCCATTAAGCCTCCGAATCGCTCGAAAATCATGGTTCAGATTGCACGCGCTGTCAACTGGCTTCATCGCGGATTCAAAGAGCGAAACCCCGCTCCAACAAGAAGCGGGGTTTCGGGTACGCGACCTGCTGGCGCGTTCATTGCGGGTAGTCAGGTTGGGGTAGTTGCAGCTAGATCTTTACCGCTAGTTCCATCAAACCCACGGCAATGGCAATCCAGAGCGCAAACGCTACCGTATTGAGAGTGAGGCGAATCGCACCGTTGTCGATCAGCCAATTATATTTCGCGTCCATAGTGTCTCCTTGACGACGGGCTCCGCCTTCACAATCGCAATTGCGCTATCGGGGACCCCTGAGGTTGCGCCCGGCGTGCCCTGGGGCCTCACCGGATCATGTTCTGCTGCTATATACGGGCGAACTCCAGAAAGGTTCCGTTACGATTCGGTGAATACTGGCCAACTGCAGAATTTCAGTGGCAGGGGCAGATGGAGGTGGTGTGAAGAGTTGGGTACTGACGGGTGGCTAACTCTGCTTCTCGCTTTGCACCGCAATCTCCCCCAGTTCCCAATATCTCTTCATCAGAGTGACCGGCACATTGACGGCTTGGCCGGTTAGCATGTGCTTCAACTGCAAGGCGTTTACCGCCGCCTTGCCTTCGAAGTGATTGTTGGCGATGACGAAGGTCTTCTTCGCCTGGGTGGCAATGGTGTCAATGCGCGTCTTCCATCGCTGCAATTCCGGATCGGTATAAAGATAGTTATAGCGGTCGTTGCGCGAATCGCTGTCGAACCATTGATCGTAATTGCGTCCGTGCAGGCGGACGTAGGCAAATGCTGCTGTCACATGTTCACTGGGAGCGATCGCCTTTCCCAAGCGCGGCTGGTCAATATTGCAGAAGGCCACTCCCTTTTCGGCGAAGTAGCGCAGGGTTCCTTCATTGGTCCAACTATTGTGCCGCACTTCCACCACAAGAGGATATTGCTTGAACTTCTCGACCACACTCTCCAGGTAGTCGCGGTTCGCATTGGTGTTCTTAAACGAAATGGGAAACTGCGCCAGTACAGCGCCGAGCATATCCTCGGCGGCTATGGAATCAAGGCCGTCTTTGGCGAGACGTTCGTCCTCGGCGTTAGCGACAATGGTCTCTGAGGATGTGCTCTCCAGGACGGCGCGGGGCGAGTGGGTGAATGCCTTGTTCAGCTTGGCAGTGAACATGAACTCGGGATTTACTGCCCGCGACTTCCGGCACCATAATTTGCCCCACTCCGGCTTAATATGGCCATAGAAAGAAGTATTGATCTCAATTACATCGAGGAACCGCGCCAGGTACTCCACCGGATGCAGGGATTTCTTGATCTGCGCGGGGTAGACTATGCCCTCCCAGTCCTTATAGGACCAGCCCGCGGTGCCCACGTAGATCCTCGCCAGCTTGTCCATCCTCGAAGGCGAGATTAGCACAGAAACCGTATGTGTATCGGCAGCAAGGCCTTGAGTTTCGGTGCTCCACAATGGGGTGTGACACCCATCACATGGGCCGGTGATAGCCGCCATCGCGCGGCACCGGCGCTCGCGGTATTTTCGTTCTCGTAATCCAAATTCATTCTGTCGGGAAGCAGAAGTGATTGACCTTAAAAAGAAGTGCTGGCGTGAGAAGGTGACCGCGGAAATCACCGTGGCCCATATGCTTCAGTTTGCGAGAGAGCTGGGCACTAACATGAGCGCCGCCGAAGTAGCGGCGTTCCTCAACCAGAATGGCCGGGCGCAAAGCGTCTGGACGCACATGATGCAGGCTGGCGAGGATTACATTAAGTCCAGCCTGGAAGCGAACACGGTTGGTATTCCTCGAATAAAGCAGAGCGCGTCACAGGCGGGTGTGGTGCAGTAACGGCATCAAAGCGAAGCCCTAGGACGCAGAGTCGGCGACCTTTCATATCAGTAAACCACCATTAATACCCAATAGGCCCCTCCAGGTTGGCTCACGCTGGGAGCGAAACAAGCTCCCAGCGAATACCCGGACGACATCGGATGTGACAGCAATTCTTTGGCACTGTGGGGAAGGTCATCCGGAGCAAGCGCCGTCCACGCCGCAACCTCCTGAACTCGCGGCAGATCTGCTGCCTTCTGGCTCTGTAAGAAGTCGTTCAGCGCCATGTCGCAGGCCATGCGGCGCAGTTGCGTCTGCGGTTTGCGCACAGGCGTCGGCACTCCATGGGTCGTGGCGTAGGTTTCAACTGCTCGTTGCAAAACAGCCTCCGCCTCAAGATCGGAATACGCAGTTACCCGGTGAGCGAAGTCCTCGGTCAGATACACATGGTCGCCAATTCCTAGGACCGCGATTCCAACCACGTTGTAATCGGGATTCAGGATGTTGGCACGATGCGCGGGCGAGTGCATGAACGCTTTGTGAGCCGAGGGCACATCCTTACTGAAGTCAATGTTCTCCGCTTGCTGGTTCGAATGCAAATTCTCATCGGCGAAGCGGATCTCCATGGGGGGCTCTCCGTCGAACTGGTGCGATAAGGCTTTGTGCTGCGCCATAAGGGATGTGTGCTTGCGGGCCGCTTGGGTGAGACGCTGATCCACGGTGAGCGGTGCGATCCCTTGGCTGGCGCGATCCTGGTTGATCAAATGAAGCAACTGTTGCGCGCCTGCTTCATCGAATTGCGCGTACACCGCACCGGGAAATATCAGCAGGGAAATGACTAACAGCCATAGGGCGAAGTCACGGAGCGAATCGAGATCCTGATAGAGTCGCATTCTGTGTAGTATCGGAAGGGGATCGCGGGCTTTCGTTTAGAACGCCGTCAACATACAATACAGCATCCCCTGGGACCTAGTAATGACCATTCCAGTTGTGATTTTCCTCTCTATTGCAGGCGTGCTGGTCGGCTACATCGCTGCAGCGCTGGTAGGCAGATCCAGGACCGCCATCCTGACGGAACGCACGATGGCGCGCGAGCTGGAGCTTGCCAACGCGAGGGCGACCATAGACCGACAGACCGCCGAGCTTAGAGCCTTGGCGGAAACAAAGGCCGGCTTGGACGCCACTCTGGCGAGTGAACGCCGCAACGCCGAGGAAAAGCTTCGGCTCCTTGCCGAAGCCAGTGAAGAATTGAAGGTGCAGTTCAAAGTGTTGGCGGCAGCGGCCCTGGAGAACAACAACTCAAATTTTCTTGATCTAGCCAGGAGCACGCTGGAGAAATACCAGTCCGAAGCCAAAGGCGAGCTCGAAAAACGCGAGAAGGCGGTTGAGACATTGGTGAAGCCCATCGCCGACTCGCTGAAGCAGGTGGATGAGCAGGTCAGGGAGTTGGAGAGGAGTCGCGCCGAAGCCTATGGTGTGCTTACCACTCAGGTAACATCGCTGCGCGACACGCAGAAGGCCTTGCAGGTCGAAACCGGAAATCTGGTGAAGGCCTTGCGCGACCCGCAGACTCGAGGCCGCTGGGGCGAAGTACAGTTGCGAAAGGTCCTCGAGCTCGCAGGTATGTTGGGATACTGCGACTTTCAGGAGCAGCTCACTGCCACCGACGACGACCGCCGATATCGCCCCGACGTGATTGTGAATCTGCCCGGCGAGAAGCATGTCGTGGTCGATTCAAAAGTGCCGCTCTCCTGGTATCTGACCTCCCTTGAAGCCAAGGAGGAAGAGGAGCGCAGTGTTTGCTTGATGAACCATGCCCGCCAGGTGAGGCAACACATCGATTCACTTGCGGCGAAGGCCTACTGGCTGCAATTCAAACCCACCCCTGAGTTCGTCGTGCTTTTCATTCCCGGCGAGGCTTTTTTTAGAGCGGCGCTCATGGCCGACCCGACCTTGCTCGAATATGGCGACGGGAAAGTGGTTCTGGCTTCGCCTATCACCCTAATCGCGATGCTGAAGACCATCGCGTACGGCTGGAACCAGAAAAATCTGGAAGATAACGCGCGCAACATCAGCGCGGCAGGACGAGAACTTTACAAGCGGCTTTCTACCATGGCCGGACACCTGCATGAGATGGGCAAAAAGCTTGGCGGAACCGTGACTGCTTATAACGACATGTTGCGCTCCATGGAAAGCCGGGTTTTCCCCTTGGCGCGAAAATTTCCCGACCTTGATCGCTCCTTGGCGGCGGCCGCCTTGCCCGAGTTCGATCAACTGGACAAGACTCCGTTCCAACTGCAATCGCCCGACTGGCACGAAGGTGAAGAAGAAGAGCCCGAGCTGCCGCTTACCACTAATGAAGCCGCGGACCGTGCGAAGGCGTGAGTCATCCAGCCTTTCTGCGCTCATGCTGAATGCAGGGGAAGCGCCGCGGAATCGGCTGGCCCGGTTTTTCTAACTCCGGCGAAATTGTTCGTGCAGGTGAAGGACCTCGTGATGCAGCGACTCGCCGAACTGTTTACGCTCGCCGGTTGCTAGGATGGGCTCACCGAATGCAATGGTCGCGCGGATGGTCTTCTTCCCCAGCAGATTGCAAGCGTGAGGAAACAAAGGCATGTCGCCCCACCAACAGACTTCCCGCTCAACCACGCCATCGTCGAGTTCGTAACTAATGGAACAAGGCGTTACCTGCGCCCCGGCGTCGATGGCAGGCTGCAGCATGGTGGAGTGAAAGCGCAGGACGCTTGCTCCATCGGTTGTGGTGCCCTCGGGAAAGAGCACAACCGGAACCCCGCTCTGCAAGCTCGCGGCGACACTCACATTCGCACGCGTAGCATCGGCTCGGTCATTCCGCCGCACGAATACGCTTCCCGCCCAGCGCGCATAGCGGCCAAAGATGGGCCAGCGTTCGACCTCGGCTTTGGAGACGAAGACACAAGGCACTGCGCCGCTCAGGACGAGAATATCGAGATAGCTGAGATGATTGCTTACGACTAACCCGCGGGAAGGCAACGGCCCAATGGTTGATAATCGAACGTTAATAGCTGCTAGCCCGCGCACACAACTTTGATGAAGCCAATCGGCGCACTCGGCGCGGGAAGCGTCAGGCCGCAGTTTGCGGTGTTCCCAGAGTCCGTACAGCGCCGCCGCCAAAAGGGCGGCTGCTCGAACGGCTCTTCGCAGCTGTGTGGCAAGGAGTTCGCGCATTTTCATCAGAGCGAGCATACTGGCGCCTCGTCGAAGTCTACGGAATGGCGATTTGCCACCAGAAAGCGCTACTCGCTTAGAAATCGAGGATGCGTCGGATGCGGTGAAAGCTCGCCGCAGGATTCAGATTCCCCAAGATTCGAAGTAGCCAGGCAGCTGGCGGTGAAAATCAAACTGACCCACACCCGAAAAGTACCTGAGCTGATTTTGACACTGCTTCTGAGCGGCTGCTACTATCAGATGCTTGACGTCAAACTCCCTCCAAACCAGCGTCCCCGTCGTCTAGCCTGGCCTAGGACATCGCCCTTTCACGGCGGTAACACGGGTTCAAATCCCGTCGGGGACGCCAAATCTTTTCAATGAGTTCCGAGCACTTTCGCCAGAAACCCGCGGTACAACGACGGTACAACTTGATTTCGGCGGATCATCCCCACCACTTTGCTCTGTGCAGCCCGCTTCTGCGGACTTAGAGCATGGGTATAGGTGTCCAGTGTCATTCTGGAAGTTGAGTGCCGCAACAGTTCCTGCACGACTTTGACGTCCTCCCCGTTGCCCTTGAGCAAGGTCGAGAATGTGTGACGAAACGTGTGCCACGACATTTTCTTCTTGATGCCCACTTTTCTCGCAGCGGCTGGATGTAGTCGCGCATGACGGCGCTCAGCCAGACTGGCTGTTTTCCCCGCTTGGCTCCAGCGCGGTTCGCGTCGGTCGCCCAGACGTAATCGGAGGGCTCCTTGTAGGGAGTCACTTCGTACCAGGCCAGCAGGTCATGGACAACGTATTCGTCGATCGGCATGAGCCTTCTTGACGCCTCGGTCTTGACCGGACCCACGTGCTGGTCAACGAGTGACCGAGTCACACTTACATGCAGGTCCTTGAAATCGAAGTCCTCCCACTTCAGGCCCGCCAGTTCGCCCCTCCGCAACCCCGATGGCATATCCAGAAAGACCATAGCCCTCTCTCGAATTCCAAGCGCCCCAAGAAGCAGGTGCATTTCTTCGACTTCGAGAATGTCTGGTGTCCGTTCACGCTTAGCCGAAACCCGAACGCCTGAGCCCTTAACTGGGCCGGTGATGGGATTCCGGTCCGTGAACTCCCATCGGATCGCATGATTGAAAACGCTGCTCATCGCGTCTCGAATCTTTTCTTTCGTGCCGCCCGCCAGAGGCTGGGGTTTACCAAACTTGCTAGTGGTGAGCGTCTTCAGCCATTGCTCAACTGCAACGGTTTTGATGGCTCGGAGTTCGAGCTTTCCCCAATGAGGAAGTACCCAGCGGTTCAGAACCAGCGTCTTTCGGCTGCGCGTGGAATACGCCTTGCCTTCGCTGCCTCTGTCGGCAAGCTCGTGGAGTTTGTAATGTTCCACTGCTTCCGTCATCGTGATCGAAGTAAAGCTCCGTTGGGCCATCGGTGTTGATGTTCAGCCGCAGTCCAGCAACCAGATCCTGCAGCTTCTTGCTGTTTTCGGGATAATCTTTGACCGTTCCGATGGTTTTCTTGCGCTCGCGTGAGATGCCGTCCGCCCCTTTCTTGAGCCAACGGAACTGCCATCTCTCCACGCCATCCTTCCGGTCAATTCTTTGGAGACAACCGTTCTGATAACGCGCCAGCATTCATTTACTCCTTGAATTCTGGCAGCGGTCGCGGATTGAATGTAACTTATTCGACATCATAGAGTCCACGCACCTTGGCGAAAGGAGTTAACCGGCGAGTTTCCCAGAGAGCCAGCGCTCCAGGTCAGAGGCACGGAAGCGCCACAGTTTGCCAATCTGCACGCCCGCGATGTTCCCGTGACGAGCCATTTTCTGGAGAGTTTTGGGGTGGATGTTCAGTAAGGCCGCGGCCTCATCTGTATCGAGGAGCCGCTCAAAAGAGATGTCACGAACTTCAACCCGGCGAACCGGTTTGGAAGCAAGGTCGGGCATAGCCGCCTCCGTAAGTGATTTTTCGCAGCTAGAGAGCTGCCAGAGCAGCTTGAGGTTAGTTTTGGGTTTGCGGAGGAGTCCAATTCAATTTGGGAGCGGGCTTATAACTGGCAGGAATAAGTCCCCGATGGCGGAACGACATTGCCGCGATGCCGAGGGATTCCAAGACTCCCTCTCTTCTCTCCTTTCAAAAAACACGATTACTTTCGCAGCTTTGCGTATTGGTCCGGCGTAAGCTCCAGCCAGACGCCTCCGCGTTTCTTCCTGATTGCTTCCTCAATTTCCTGACGTCCGGAAATGTTCAGCGTGAAGCCACCGCGCTTCACGAGTTCGAACAGCTTGCGCTCATCGCTAAGCATTACCGTGCGCGGCAAAGGCGTTTTCCGATCCTCTTCCAGGAACTGACAATACCAGCCTTGCCGAAAGCTGAACTGCAGGAAGACTCGCTTCATGCTCACTCCTGCGCATCGTTCGCAAAGCCGCTCGCCTCTTCGATGAGGAGGCGGAAGAGGAGCCTTGCATTCGCAGCAAATCTTTCCTGCGTATCGCTGCCGCACCGATGATGCCCGCTCGCCACCCACGACGGAGTTATAACGCAGTATTCGTGGTCGAATTTACCTTGGCCCGCGCCCAGGCGTCCAGTTCAGAGATGAGGAATCGCCACTTGCGACGCTTGGTGCCGGCCAAGGGATGCGCCGGAATGGATCCTTCCCGCGCAAAGCGTAGAAGCGTCTTCCGGTTCAACTGGACGAACTCGGCAGCTTTCCCGGCGTCGATGAAGCGTTCTATTCCGTGAATAGCAATCGGACGCAATTCACGGCTCACCGGAGCCTTATCGGGAGTCTTCAATTGCTCAACTGGCCGGGTGGCATCCGGAGCAATTGCCATCTCGAGGCTGGACGAACTTTCAATCAAACTTCCCATTGTTACCTCCGACAAAACCACCCATCGTGCTCAGTTGCTCCACGCAAGTTCAGCACGACGTTCGGGGCGTCTGAAATTGGTCGTGCCCTTTTGACCGGCTGAGAATGAGCAGACGTATAGTCCTCTTGCATGAGCTTCCTTCGGTCGCCGAACGCGGGAGCGGCAGACCGGGAAACTCTAATTAATCTGAAATGGATTCTTGGTCAAATGACCGTGGTGGCCCTTGTCCTGCGCAGGTCCGCGGCGGTGGGATTGTTTTGCCCAAGTCGCTTTCGAAACGGCTCCATGGAGTGCCCGGGATCGGCAAAACAGAGGCTTGAACCCAGCCTTTAGGTCCGCATCGGCTCGGCGAGCAGCCAAACCGCTTTGTTTCAGCGATTACGTTTTGACTGGCGTCAGTCAGGGATTGGTACCAAAGAAGCCAACCGGTATGCGGATTTATTTCACCGATTACACTTTGACTGGGCAAAGCAGCAGGTGCGCAGAAATTCGCCGCCAAATCGAATGCCACAAAAGTGGGCACGAATTGGTCCGTGATTCACTCCGCCATGGACGCTGCGAAATCAATTCCTTCCCCGATACGTTGCCTGACTTCCTTGAGCCACGCTCGTGGATTGGTGCCGTGAATCACGCGCCCCAGAAAGCCTAGCCGCTCGGCTGCATTATTGCGGTTTCGCCGGATGTCGTCCTTCGTGATCTTGGTGTACAGGGCGAGAAAGGTATCCATGTTCCGGGGCTTGGCAAAGACGTAAGTCGCGTGGCCAAGCTGTGGGGTTTCGACGACCACGGCTTTCTCAACGTCGAAAATGTATTCATCCCGAAACAGATAGATCCGGCGTGCCCGGCGTGAGAGCTGGCGATAGAAGAACGGGTCATAATCAGGGCGCCAGCTGATCTGGGCGACATCAAAGTCACCGGGAATACGCAGTTCGGAACACATTCGCTGCAGCTCCGCTCGCTCGACCGCCCGATGCTCCAAGCACAGCCGGATCTGATCCAGAGCCCGCGAATACTGGCCGAAGCGATGATAGGTAGTTTTGGCAGACTCCATTTGCAGATGGAAATCGGGTGGCAGTTTGACCTCCAACCGGCTCGGCAACGCAGTTTCCCAGGTAACGAGCTCCCACTGCTCACGACGCTTGCGGTATTTGCCGCTCTGTACGAACGTGCCCTCGACCTCGATCTTGGTTCCCAACAGATGCTTCCACTGATTCCAGGTGCGGTCCCAGAGTGTATGCAGGACGGCTGGATCGAGCCAGAACTCCAGCTTGCGACGCATGTCGCGGCACAGTGCCCGGTCATCGTAGAAATCACATTTGCGCAGTGGCACATGGAACCGCCGGCGCCGGAGATCGGGTGAAAACGCGAGGATACGGCGGGCAAAGAACGTCTCTCCGTCACGGGAAGGCTCGCCGGCCACGAGAAGAGAGCCGAACCCACCATAAGGAAATATGGCCGGGGCTTCGGGATCGGCCAGCAGCGCGTCATAGCAAGCGCGCAGTTCGGGCTGACCAACGATGTTGAATGCCCGCTCCAGCGCCACTCGCTCTCTGTGCCGCACGCCCGCCGTTCTTAGCTCCAGATCGCGCAGCTTGAAAGCCACGCGAAGCTCGGAGGGCGAAGCGCTGGCCGGGATACGCAAGACCTCGTACAGAGTGGGATGATCGACTCTGTCGGCCGTACGCGGCAGGCGATAGAAGTACTCGCGCAGGACCTCGCAAGGCAGGAAAATCGTGCCGATGCCAAGGCTTCCCCGGTGAACCTCGGCCGAAACGAAGTGCTGATTTCGTTTGTCCTGCTTGGGCTGGCTGACGTATCCGATTGGCGCCTGGTAGATATAACGGCTCGGTCCGGAGGCGGCATTCTTGGTGACGAGAATTTCCGGGCCCACTGCATCTGGTGCTGGAATCGGAAATGTGATCTCGTCGCCGACAGCGACAGACTTCGCAAGAAAACGGCGACAGCAGAAGCTTGGTTTGATTGGCGAACACGCAGGCAGCAGGATCCTCCTGCCGCTGGACGCTGACCACGCGCTCCCGGCAGACAGGAATGGACGGGTTGAAGGACGCAAGAGCCATGCTGTCGGCGGGCAGTATAGGGCTGCTTTGCGGAAACACAAAATGCAGCTTCGCAAGGTACCTACTCGATAGTGGCACGCGAAATCGGTGGCAGCGCACGCCCACACCGCGACTCTGTAAACGTACCGTTCCTTCGCCTACACGGAAACCGGCTTAAATCGTTGACATTGTGCGATATGATGAATCAATAGCCACCCTACAAAACGACATGACCCGCACGACGCTTGAAGAGTATTGCCGCCGAATCGCTGACGAGGTCCTCTCAGGGAAACTAGTCCCGTTTCTGGGCGCTGGTGTTAATCTCTGCGCACGCCCTGAAGGGTTCCACTGGAGCATCCAGCAATCGCAATATCTCCCGAACGGCGGCGAACTAGCTAAATATCTTGCACTGAAGTTCCGGTACCCCACTTCCGGTCCCTGCCCTAATCCAAATTGCCCGCGAGCAGCGCTCGATTTTGAGCTCGCCAAGGTTGCCCAATATCGGAGAAACAACGAGGGGATGCCAAGGACCTGTACGACAATCTTCGGGTCATATTCGCACCCCAGTATTCTCCAACTGCGGTCCATCGCTTACTCGCTTCGATGCCCACTCTGCTCGTCGGTCAGGTGCCAAGTGCGGACCACCACTTGTTTGTTACTACGAACTATGATGATCTCCTGGAACAATCGTTTTTGGATCTTCACCGTCCGTTTGACCTTTTATCATATGAAGCGGAAGGCGAATTTAAAGGGAAATTCTGGCACCAGCCGCCTGACGGACTTCCCGTCCTCATCGATAGACCTAATGAATGGTATCCCCCCGTTGATGGCCGCCCAGTGGTTCTAAAGATTCATGGTAGCGTTGATCGCAGGGACGCCAGTCGCGATAGCTATGTCATCACTGAAGATCATTATATTGACTATTTGTCTCACGTTGAACTCACTGACTCGATACCGATTACTCGTTCTGGACAAGTTGAAAAATAGTCACCTTGCTGTTCTTGGGCTACAGCTTGCGAGACTGGAATCTGCGAGTTGTTCTTCGCCGCTTGAACCGTACAAGGCGATTGACGGTCAAATCGTGGGCTCTTTTGCAATCCGCAGACACTGCCGAACAACAGTTTTGGCTCCGAAACGAGATCGAAATCATCGATTATCCGCTGCAAGAGTTCATCGAGTGTCTGAATGAGGTCCTCACAAATGCCTGAAAGGAACGCAATTGGGCCGAGTGAGCCTTCAGGCTTTAACCCGTATAAGGGTCTCGCTGCCATACGAGGAAGAAGACGCAAGATTCTTCTTTGGCCGTGAAACTGAGTGCCGGGTAATCGCAGCGAACCTGAGAGCGGCTCAACTAACGCTCCTTTACGGCGAAAGTGGTGTGGGCAAAAGTTCAATTCTGCGAGCTGGCGTCGTACCTGTGCTTAAAGAAGATCCAGACTTCACGGTGGTGGTCTGTCGTTCTTGGCGTGACGACCCTATTCGCCTCCTTTCAGAGGGTGTCTGGGAAGCTCATCGGCCGGCGTCACGACCATGCCGTCAATGGGAATGCCGGATCTGCCGAGTGGCACCGGTCTTGTACTTGATGAGATCATCGAAGTCCTGCCAGGGCCTCTATCTGGTGATCTTCGATCAGTTTGAGGAGTATTTCCAATATCATCCCTCGGACGGGAGTAAGGATAGCCTCGGTCAAGTCATCTCCCGACCTCCTACACTTAGGTAAGCATCGTGTCAATCTTTCTGATCTCTGTTGGCGAGGAGAGCCTCGCGCTGCTGGACAGATTTAAGGGGCAAATTCCAAATATCTTCGCAAACTATCTTAGGTTGTCCCATCTGAGTCGCGTGGCGGCGACGACAGGCGATTCTCGGCCCGATAAGGGAATACAATCGCTCTGCTAATGCGCAAGAGCAAGCGATCTTCGACCCAGCCCTTGCGGACGGTGTTATCGAAGAACTGACGGAAGGCAGTATTGATGCCGAGAATAGAGTACAGGGTATCCTATCTGCAACTCGTTATGACAACTTGGTGGGATCGTGAGGTCAAAACACGACCCCGCCCTGGATGTTTAGTACTAATACCCTCTTGCAACTAGGCGGGCCCGCCCACATATATCAAAATCATTTTCAGGTCAACGATGGGCGGATTTACATTCGCAGGAACAGGAATCTGCCGCGAACATGTTCCGGCTGCTCGTGGCTCCGTCTGGGAGAAAAATTGCTCAGACCGTCTCTGAACTCGTTGAGAGCACGTCTATTGATTCAATTGTCATAGCAAGAATTCTCGAGGACCTCCGCAGAGCGCGGATTCTCGCATCTGTGCCGACGCCACGGGGGGCTCCCTTAACCGACCTAGTGCTACGAGTTTGCTCACGATGTCGTTGCAAAGGCGGCACTGGGCTGGCAACGTGAATTCACAACAAAGCAGCGGATGTTACGAGCCAGTTCATCCAATGACTCGACGTTATCAGGTATTCATCGCATCAACATTCCACGATCTAGCAGTAGAACGTAAGGCGGCGATTGAAGCAGTCTTGAGTGCGGGGCACATTCCAGTCGCCGTTGAAGGATTCAGTATTGCTGACGAACCCGGTTTGGAGATTATCAAGGGTGCTCTGCGTGAGTGTCAGATATTCATCCTGATTATGGTTCGCGATACGGGGCGCTGGTGCCCGGGACTAAGATGAGCTTCACCGAACTTGAATACAATCTTGCGCTTGAAGGTGGCCTTGTGATTTTGGCGTTTCTGCCAGACGCTCGGTCGATGGCAGAGCAGAGGACGTACCTAGATCTAGATAGCTCCAGGGACGGAGCCGAACTCGCAAGCTTCGAGCAACTGGAGGCATTCAGGAAGCGTGTCAGCCAAAACTTCTATTCCACATACAAGCCCGGGGACGATTTCAAGTATATTGTCAGCTTGGCGCTCCACAATGGATTGAAGGATCTTGATCGTCCTGGCTTGATTCAGGAGCCTGTTGTTCCCACGTTGCTCGAAGCTTCGAAAAATGAGTTTATAGTCGACATCGTCCAGCAACTGCAGGGATTTGGGAAACTGTTTGATCGAAGTGCGACGGAAGTTGAAAAGAAACGGGAACTCTCGCGCTTTTTTGTTACGACCTACTTAGATAGGATTCGACTTCATAATGTGAGCCTGTTCTTTGAATCGAGTTCGACGGTCGCATATGTGGCAAGGGAGGTGGCAAGGCATCTTGCTGGTCAGGTCACTCGAGATGAGTGGGGCGCTCCTAGTATTCAAATCGCTACTAACAACGTCTTGGCCTACCTGCTCTTCTGGCTTGTAGCTCGTGTGCCATGTAATCAATTTCCGTTGGGTGAACCCGCCGAGGGAACCTATGGCTCGTTACATCGAGATTTGATTGCAAACTTACCCCCAAGTTCTCCGGATTATAGACAATTGCCCTTGGATGCAGCAGCAAAACGACAAATCGAGAGACTGTCCGCAATGCCGTACACTTTGACCGCCATGCGTCGCCCGAGTCTCTTGCTTGGAGCAACGAGCGGTCTTCAGTTGAGTCGGCAGAAGACGATTCGATTCCCGGAGGGAGTGTCCGAGCAGAGGAAAGAGGAGTTGTTGAGCCAATTCGAGCGGTGCTTTGGGCCCACCGTTGGGTCTTATCACAATAAGGTGTTCAAACGCTTCATGTATGCCACCGGCCTGCCGCTGATCATTTTCTTAACTGCGGAGAAGATTAACCGGGTGATTGAAGTCGGCCAAACCCACTTTGTACTCGACGGCGAGCTTGGGTGGGATGAATTCTGCAGGACTCATCCGGTAGCATTCTGTGTGGGATGTACCGAGGGGGAGAAGGACGGTTGCATCTCCGATTTCAAGGATCAAGGTTTTTCGATCCTCGAATACGAATACGTACTCTGTATTTACCGCATTTCTGGCTCGGAATGTCCTGTTTATAGAGCAGTTTGAAAAAGTTACGGAACCTGATAGCAGCAAAGTGCAGTTCTAGTGGAATCCGATGAGCCCGGACAGTTTGCATCGAAGGATTTCTGAAGGCACCGTCATCCCAGTCGCTGATGCTGGAGCCGTAACTTGAATTCGCAGTCAATCTGTAAAGCTGATCGAGTGGTACTCTGCTTCGCATGCTGCAGTACAAGCAACCGCCTCGAAGCGCGCTTTTCTTCAACCGCTTGCTGGCGGCGTCCTACCCAGCAAGTCTTTCCCAGCGCCCGGTAAAACTTACCGGCTTCCAGATCCGACGTGCTTCGTAAGCCTCTTGTTTTCAGTCCACATTCTCTGGCATCTCGCTTGCTTTCTGCACATCCTCCACTAACCAGGCCCGGTATGCACTGAGTGAGGATTCGTGTCCCAAAGGAGGCGCTAGTTGTAGCGGCCTTGGTTCTGGCGGTTGTCATTCCATCCTCGCGCCCCGCCTACACATGGCTCCGAAGAATATCTGCCAACAAGCAGCTCAACATTAGTGATGGTTTAGCCCATCCGGAAAGTTCAGCCGATCCACAAGTTCTCTTGGCAGAAGCCAACCGCCTTTACTGGCTGAACAACGGGCCGAAAGCTGCGCCCTTATACGCGAAGGCCGAGAGTCTCTTCGCAAATCGAGGCGATGCGCGTAATGAGTCTACGCCAAGATCGGACACCTCAGATCAGAAGCGGAGACGATGTCCTTCGTTGACCTTTCGCGATTCTTGAGCGACCAGTTGAACACCCCGATGATGCGCAATGACCAATTGCGTCTCTGGTGCTTCGCCGCAAAAGGCTACACCGACATTGAGATCGACTATCGGGCGGAAAAGCAAGACTGGCTGGAGGCCCAGCAGATCGCAAAAAGCCTTGGGGAAGGCCGATGGGCAACCAGGGCTTCCGGTGAATTGGGCATCATTGCCTTCCTGGAAGGAAATACGGCCAAGGGGCCAAGCTGTTGGGTACGGCGCTCGTCTCGACAATGACTAACGGCGACACGGGCGGTCAGATCCGCTTTCTGGAAATGCTAGGAAACGGCATGGTAGAGGTCAACCGGCCTAGCGAAGCACTGATGTGTTTCGAAAGGTCCATCAGGCTCGCAGAGGCTAATAAGGACTCTGGGCTCCCCTTCATGGGCTATGAAGGAAAGGCGGAAGCACTTGTGGCCTTCGGCAGGCCAGATGAGGCGAAGAGGGTGCTTGACGATGCATTGGCGAAGGCCCGATCACAGCAGAAACGCGGGCATGAGGCGCAACTGCTGATTGTCCTCGGCAAGCTGGCGGAGCAAAACGGAAACAAACAAGAGGCTATCGCCAATTTGGAGGACGCGGGACAGTTCGCAGCAAGAGTCCAGTTCTACCGCATGGAAGCTGACGCCATGTTCGAACTGGCGAAGCTGTATCGTGAT
>CAVXQI010000017.1:0-116241 GCA_963763725.1 uncultured Acidobacteriaceae bacterium | reverse complement strand
TCAGCAATCAGTGCTCAGCGGTCAGCACTCACCCGTAGATGGGTTGATGAGGAGGACCAATACCAGAGCGGTGCGCGGGAGAAATCTCGACAGCGAGAAAATTTACCGGTCTCTTGAGATCCGGAAGAGCAGGCTTAATGCCTGCCCGACGTGGCGTTCCAGCTCCGCCAACCGCGCATTTTCTGCGGTAAAATTACGCAGTGAATAATCTCGCTGTTGAACCGCACCGTTGCCAAGCGCCCCGACATGGTCCGTCTCCAGGGCCGCATTCTGTTCCTCACCGAAGATCCCGAACTCATCAAGCGCCAGCTTGCGGGCGAAGACCTTCCCTGGGACACCCAACATCCCGAGCGCAATCCCAAGCTGCGCGACGACATCTCCACCGACGAAATTACGCCGGCGCACATCTGCTTTTTCTTCGACGAGACGCTGGGCGAATTTCCCTACACCGGCCTGAAGTGCGGCAATGAGACTGCCCATCAAGCGCGGCGACGTGAAGCGCGGCGGCTTCGTGTGCGCGGTGAGCGGCAAGCGGCGGGGCAAAGGATCGAGCCGCGAGCAATCGCCCTACGCCGAGATGTCGGCGGGCATCAAGCTGGTGATCGCGGAAAACATCGAGCGCATCTACAAGCAGAACTGCCAGAACCTCGGCGTGCTGACCGCGACCGACTTTAGCCTGATCGACAAGATCCGCCGCGGCGAAGAGATTCCGCTGACCGAGTTCACCCAAGGCGAGGACGAGATCACGCGCCAGGTGATCGAATACGGCGGCCTGTTCCCGTTCAACGTGGCGCGCCTGCAGGGCAAGGTGTTTCTGCCGCCGATCCAGACCAAGCCGCGGCCCATGACCATCGCGGAAAAGATTTTTGCGCGCCACATGGTGCACGGCGCCAATCAAGTCGGTGTGGAGGCGGTAAAGCCCGGCGACACCGGATTCGCGCGCACCGATCTGCGCTTCAGCCATGAATACGTCACGCCCATGGCGGCGATTTTCTTCGAGCACTTTCTGGGCAAGGACGCGCCGGTCACCGACGCCGGCACCATCCTGTTCTTCCGCGATCACCTCACGTTTCCTGGATGAAGTGCTCTCGGAAGAAAAGCGCAAGATGGGCCTGCTGGACCTTGCGACCCAGTTGAAGCTGAAGCAGGAAGACTTCGCCAAATCGCGCGGCATCAAGTTGCACGGCGAGTTGCGCGATCGCAAAGGCTCGGAAGGCATCTGCCATTCCATCGTGACCGAGAGCTATGCGCTGCCCGGGCAGCTCAACGTCGGCTCCGATTCGCACACGCCGCATGTCGGCGCGATGGGCTGCGTGGCCTTCGGCATCGGCACCACCGATGTCTTCAATTCCTGGTTCACCAAAGACATTCGCGTGAAGGTGCCCGAATCGGTGAAGGTGATCATTCGCGGCAAAAAACGCGAGAACGTCACTGCGAAGGATTTCATCCTGAAGCTGCTCTCGCTGGAATACATCCGCAGCGGCAAAGCGCTGGCCAAGGTCATCGAATATTCCGGCGAAGCCATCGAGGCCCTGGGCGTGGATGAACGCGCCACCATGACCAACATGGCGGCGGAGATCGGCGGATTTACCGGCATCGTGGCGCCCGATCAGAAGGTGGTCGACTTCCTGATGGAGCGGCGCGGCATGAGCGAGAACGAAGCGCAGACGCTGATCGAGGGCCTGTACAGCGATCCCGACGCGCACTACGCGCATGTGATCGAACTCGACGCCGCGGAAATCTATCCCATGGTGGCGACGCCCGGCGATCCCGGCAATGGCAAGTTCGTGCGCGAACTGAACACGCCGGTCCCGGTGGAGATCGCCTATGGCGGCACCTGCACCGCGGGCAAGAACGAAGACATGGACATGTACGCGCGCGTGCTCAGCGATGCCTTACGGCAAGGCAAGCGGGTTGCGGAGAACTGCAAGTTCTATCTCCAGTTCGGATCGCAGGAGACGCGCGAATACTGCGTGCGCAAGGGCTATCTCGACATCTTCAGCAAGGCCGGCGCACAGGTGATTGAGCCCAGTTGCGGCGCTTGCATCAACGCCGGACCGGGTGTTTCCACGCGTCCCGACCAGGTGGTCATCAGCGCGCAGAACCGCAACTTCCCGGGACGCAGCGGTCCGGGACAAATGTATCTGGCGAGTCCGTTGACGGTGGCGGCCAGCGCCATCGCCGGCTACATCGTGGAGTACGAACCGGCAGCCGAACGCGAACCCGCACACGCGGCGTGAGCACAAGCCCGAATTTTCCTGGCAGCCGATCAGGGAGCTGGATGCCACGCAACTGCGGTTTTTGATACTATCGTTATTACTACTCCAGCCGGAATTTCTCCATTCGAGAGATTGTAGGGAGACACTGTTTTATGGCTTATGTGATCGCGGAACCTTGCATCAACACCAAAGACACGGCCTGCGTCGATGCCTGTCCGGTGGACTGCATCCACCCCAAGAAGGACAGCGACAAGTTCCCGACCGAAGAGATGCTGTACATCGATCCGGTCGAGTGCATTGATTGCGGCGCGTGCGTGCCGGTCTGCCCGGTTTCGGCGATTTTCGCGCTCGACGATCTGCCGGAGAAGTGGAAAGAGTACACCGAGCGCAACGCCAAGTATTTCGGGCGTTAGCCGCCGTCTAAGATGAAAAAGGGCGTGCCGCGCAGGTACGCTCTTTTTGCGTGATGCCAGCAGCGGACTGTCACTATTTCCCGCCGGAGCGAATCTTCCACAGCATCTGTCGCAGCATGCCCAGCCAGAGTTCGGCGTCTCCGGTCTGCAGGCTAAGCCGGCGCACCAGGCGGCGCACCTTCTCCTCGGTCGAGGCTTCGGTGCGCGGATTCACGTAGCCGCTGGCGCGCAGGGCCTCCAGCAATACTCCACTGATTCGCTCGACTTCGCCCGCGGTAGCGCGCTTCACTTTCTCGGTGGGCTGTGCTGCTTTGGAATCGCGGCTCAGTTCGTACAGGCAAACCGCCACCGCCTGTCCCAGATTCATCGAGATATGTTCTTCGCGCGTAGGAATGCGCATCAGCCAGTGGCAGTGGCTGAGGTCCTTCGTCGCCAGGCCAAACTTTTCCGTGCCGAACAGCAGCGCCACCCGGCCGGAAGCCGAGGTGTTTGCGGATCACGCGCGCCCCATATTCCAGCCGCTTGAGCGGATGTTGCAGTTCGCGATGCCGGACCGCAGTGGTGCCGACCACCAGGGTGCAATCGGCAACGGCGTCGGCCAGGCTCTTGTACTCCTCGGCATTCGCCAGCAACTCCGAGGCGCCGACGGCGGAGCGTGCCTCGCGAAAAGCCACCTCGTAGGGATTCACCACCCGCAAGTGGAGAAAGCCGAAGTTGCTCATGGCGCGGGCCGCCGCCCCGATGTTGAGCGGGTTTCGCGGGGCAACTAACACCACGCAAAGCTGATCGAACGTTGCCAGCATAACTTCAGTTTAGAACGCATCTAGAGGATTCCCCGATCGCTTTCGCAAAGTTCGGGAGATAATGGTTCACGGTTATAACGCTTGGTCATGAACAATTTTCTGAAGGCTCCACTTTTCGGCCAACAACCGTCCCCATGATCTGAGAATATTGTGCTGGAATGATGTGCCAATAAGGTGTAGAGTGTCGGACTGTTTGCCAAAACGAAACGTCCGGCTCGCGCAACTTCGTCTGACCGGATGACAGAGGAGAATGCTATGCATCGACAGCGGTGGGTAGTATTGTGCGTCCTTGTGGTCCTTGTGGCCGGTGGCCTCGTAAGCCCGATGGCGGCGCAGTCGTTGACTTCCCGGCAGCAGGTCGTGCCGGACTCGTCGTATTGGGATGATCCCCTGAATTGGAAGCAGCAGTTTGTACCGGACTATCGGCCCTTTTGGGACGACTCGCAGAACTGGACTACCAATTACGGGCCCGCCTACCGCGACACGGTCGAGTTCCTACGCAGATGTTGGCTTGCTCGACGCAGTTCGCCCTGTGTTTTCATTCCGGCGCCTGACCCATATCCCTGCACGCTTTCTCCGGATGGCCAGTCCGCCAATTGCGTGTGCACGGTTGCGAGCACGACCAATTACACGCTGCTGACGGCAATTCTGAACCGTTCCATCTACAACGCGACGCTCGAGGCTTGTGGCCGGGAGGGGTTGAAGATGCCCGAACGTAGGCGACGCACCGGTGTGTGGCTATCTCAACGGTGGATCTCTGATTCCGGGTGCAACCGTGATCTCTACCTACGATCCCACCTCGCACCAGCAGATCTTGAAGGCGCTGTCGCAAGCTAATCCGCCGGTTACTCAGTGCCCGAAAGCGCCGTACGCCGCCTGTATGACCGCGCCATGCACGCTGAGCGCCGACGGTTCCACCGCCACCTGCAAGTGTCCCGTGTTCTATGGCAAGTTCCAACTCGTCCCCAGCGGCGCTCAGTGTTCCCTGGGTGGTGATCTGGTGCCGTCGGCTTCCTACGTCCCGCTGCTGGACAAAGGTCCTGTCGAATAAGGGAGCGGATAGCGGTTCGCTGGGCCGCGCTCTGTCGCCCAAGAAAGCCGACAAAGGATGGGGCACGCATTAAAAGAGGACGCCTGTTTCGAAGTAGGCTATGGCAGCTGTATGAAGCAGTAAGTTACGCACTCGGCGGGGCTCTACGATTTGCTGATGCGGCGCATGACCAAACTGCGGATCTACGCCACTCCGCCTGAGCAGGGCACCACTACAGTGGGTGTAGTCCTGCTTTGCAGGGGCGCGCCTTCAGGCGTGCCGTTGAACCAACCACAGGGCCCGGCTTTAGCCGCTGGGGGACAATCCCTCCGGGCCGCCGGCGTGTGGAAAAGATGCGCCTCAGCAAAGACAAGACTTCGCTGGTCTATAACGACTTCCTCACCCTGCGCGGTATCCCGCCCGAGACTTACGAATACCGCCTGGGAAACCGCTCCGCGCTGGAATGGGTCATCGACCAATATCAGGTCTCGACCGACAAGCGCAGCGGCATCGTCAACGATCCCAACCGCGCCGGCGATCTGGACTACATCGTCCGCCTCATCGGCCAGGTGATCACCGTCAGCTTGGAAACAATGAAGATCGCGAAATCCCTGCCACCACTATTGACTGATCAGGTGAAACACCAGGAGCGCGACCGATGATGAACTTTCCTATCCTGATGTTCTTTCCCTCGTTGTTGATACTGTGGCTGGCGGCGCAGTACGGAGCATGCCTTGCGCCGGCGCCGGCCCCTGAAAGACGACGAGCGGGAAGATTTTGGCGTTATCCAGACCGCTACCCTGACGCTGCTCGGCCTCATCATCGGCTTCAGTTTCTCGATGGCCATCAGCCGCTACGACCAACGCAAGAATTACGAGGAAGCCGAGGCCAATGCGATTGGCACGGAATATGTCCGAGCAGGACTGTTGCCCGCCGCCGATGCACGCGACGGTGCGCGCCCAGCTTCGAAAGTATCTCGAGCTGCGTATTGTGTTCTACCGCACCCGCGATCACGGCGAAATGCAGCAGATCAATGCCGACACCGCGAAACTTCAGGACGGAGATGTGGTCTGCGGTTCAGGCTCCAGCCCTGGCGCAACCAACGCCCTGTGATGGCCCTCGCAGTTGCCGGCATGAACGATGTGTTGAACTCGCAGGGATACACCCAGGCGGCATGGTGGAACCGCATTCCATCGTCGGCCTGGGCGTTAATGATAGCGATCGCCATCTGCTGTAACCTGTTGGTCGGCTATGGCACGCGTAGTCGCTAAAGCAAAATCGACATACTTTTTGTTCTGCCCCTGATCGTCTCCATCTCGTTCCTTCTCATAGCCGACATCGACAGCCCGCGTGGCGGCTTCATCCATGTTGTTCCGCAAAACCTGGTAAGCCTGTCGCAGTCATTACGCCATTGACCTCGGCCCAAAAAATCCCCGTCCCACTTCTGGGGACGGGGTAAGTGTGCTTGCTACGAGGGTCAGGCCTTATCGCGGGGTGGCGACAAATCCGCTGTTTATCGGAGACGCGCCGTAGAACCCGACAAGATCGCCTGCGTCATTGATGCCGTTGACGATGGTCGTGCCGACGCCGTTGGGGTCGTCGACCGTGGTGAAACCGCTGGCGCTAGTCCACACGAAGCCGTGGGTATTGCCACCCGCGTCAACATAGTCACCCACGACTTGTCCCCGGTTATTCAGACCCAGGGCCTGGGTGAAGGTGCTACCAGGGGCATCGAGCGTCACCAACAGCCCGAAGTTCAGCAGGAAACCGTGGTTTACTCCGCCAGCGTCGATGTAGAATCCGGAAATTTGCTGCGAGTTGTTGACGCCGGTGGCCTGTGCGCCTCCCACGGCGGCCGGGATGGTGATGACCTGAAAAACCCCTCCTCCTAGTTCGTTGTAGACGTAAGGAAAGTCGGGAGTGGTGTTGTCGGGGCTCAGGCTGTAGTAACCCGCCGCCTGGCCCATATCGTTCTGGCCGAGCAATTGGTTAAAGGGCGTGCCAGGGTAATCGACCGTGGTAAAGGTACCAACGATGGTTCCACCCTTCTTGTTATAGAAGCCGTGGGTCCGGCCGTCGTTATCGACGTAGAAACCATCCGTGTAACCATTGTTGTTGATGCCGATGACCTGGGTCATCATCGAGTTAGGGTAGTTCTCGGTGGAGAAGGTGGAAGGTAAACGGAGACTGAATCCCGAGTTCTGGTTCACATTGTGGTAGCCCGCGATCAGCAGGCTGTTGTTGATGCCCAACAACTGGGTGAAAGTGTCGCCAGGGTAGTTGACGGTCTGGAAGCTGTACGACTGCGCCCACATCGAGGTGGACAGCAGCAGGGCCAAGGTCAGGCTGAAGGCAAAGCGTTTCATGGTGTTTCTCCTCTTTTTTAAAATGTTCGCGGCGGTGGCCGGAACTGATTTGCCGCCGATGTGGCCTGAATGGAGCCAGTCAACTTTCATCTGCTTCCGGGCTCTGAGCCAATCACCGGCTGCGAGTGCAAAGTAGCGCCGCTGAGCTTCACAAGTCCTAAAGAGGGAGTTAAAAACAGGTGAGGAATTTGTTGGGAAAACATTGGGGCAAAAAATATCGAGCTAACTTATTGTGAGGCAGTCGGTTAGAAGAACTGGAGGCGATTGCTTGGGAGTTGATTAAGGGATGAGTGGGTGCCCGCGCCTTTCACTTTTACGTAAGGCATTTTTGGAAAACGCTTCTTCGCGGCTTGGTGGCCCACATTTCCGCCGGTCCGGAACTTTATCACGGCCCAGTCCCAAAATGCCAAGTTTCCAAAAGAGCGAAGCTGCTCGATTCCGGGTTCGTCTCTGAGCGGCACTTTTGACGACTGTAGTTCGCTTCTCACATCATCGCAATATTATGCAACTTTCGTGTCGCCACTGTCTGCTAACTCCATGAATCTATTGCACGAATAATGGAACATAAATTGCGCGTAAAGCCGCAGGGGTGTTCCGAAACGGAACCCCCAAACTCAGCCCCGGAGGAAACATGCGACAAAAAGTCCTGCTGGCCGTCTCTGCTCTCGTAGTGGTTTTGCTTGTGGCAGCACCGACAGCCTTTGCTAGCCCTAACCTGGTCACCAACGGCAGCTTTGAAACTGGCGACTTCACTGGCTGGAGTCAAAGCGGCTTAGAGGAAGTGGTCTCTGGCGCCTTTTCGGCCTATTCCGGCGCCCAAGATGGCACCTTTTACTCCGTTTGGGGTAATATCGGCGGTGACGGACAAATCAGCCAGTCGTTCAGCGACACCGCTGGCGCCCAATACACCTTCAGCTTCTGGTTCGCCTCAGTAGGGGACAACCCGAGTGATTTCAGCGCTATGTGGAACGGCACTACGTTGCTTAGCCTGACCAACCCCAACACTGGTGTCAATTACACGGAGTTCTCGTTCGCTGTGACGGGAAGTGGTTTCGACACCATTACCTTCAACGGCAGAGACGATCCGGCGTGGATGGCCCTCGACAACATTTCGGTTACCCAGAGCACCGGCACGACGCCTGAACCGAGCAGTTTGTTATTGCTGGGAAGCGGCCTGCTGGCCGTGGGTGGAGTTGTTCGCAGGAAATTCCACGCGAACCGCTAGATAAACGACGTATCGCCGAAAACCTCTGCGGAAACCGTTCCGCGGCAATCGGCACCTGAGGCACCGGTCAGCGGTGCCTCAATTTATTTCTACAAACAGTACCCCTGTCTGTAGTCGGTTTCTCTATACACTGCAACAATCTGCAACCCTAAGGTCACTCAGTTGGCTAACTTCATGAATCTATTGCTTTGATAACGGAATGCTAATTGCATTGAAAGGCGCAAGGGTTTGTCCCAAAATAGGAACCCTTTAAGACTGCCCTGGAGGAAATATGCGACAAATAGCCCTGCTGGCCATGGTTGCTCTCTTTCTTGCTGTGGGAGTGCCAGCCTTCGCGACCACGCCAGCCCACGCAAACCCCAATTTGTTGATGAACGGCAGCTTTGAAACTGGCGATTTTAGTGGCTGGACTCAAGGCGGCGACACCGGCTTCACCTCAGTAGTGTGTGGTGGTGGCGCCGAAGACGGCAACTGCTACGCTACCATGGGCCCGGTTGGGGACCAAGGGACCCTTAGCCAGACCTTTGGCACAAGCGCTGGTACCCAGTACACCTTCAGCTTCTGGCTGAACGCCATCGGCGATGACCCCAGTAATTTTAGCGCGTCCTGGGATGGCACCGTAGTGTACTCCCAGGCCGACCCCAATACGGGGGGCGTTTGGCAGGAGTTCTCGTTCACCGAGACGGGAACCGGCAACGACACCATATTGTTCAGTTTCCGTGATGACCCTGGGTTCATAAGTCTCGACAACGTTTCGGTGACACCAGCAACCGGTACGACCCCCGAGCCGAGCAGCTGGCTGTTGCTGGGTAGTGGTTTGCTGGCTGTGGGTGGAGTCGTTCGCAGGAAGTTCCAGGCGGGTCGTTAGACGGCGAATCGTTAGACGTCAAACTTCGACTGAAACTTTTTGCTGGTCGTGCTTGCAAGGCATCCGTAACGGGTGCCTCAAGTTTTGCTGGAGCACCACCGTTGTAGCGGACTCGAATCTTCTCTGCGAGCGCAAATACAAACGGCTTCAGAGGCCCCCATATGGGTCACCGAAGCCGCCAGTATTTGCGTTTGCTCTAACCCCCAAGCCAGCCAGGTTCGACCGGTATGAAATTAGAGCTCGGCTGTAAACATCTTCACCGAGAATGCGCCACGGCTTACTAATCACATCCGTTTAACGCGCCGCGACGCAATCGCCTTCAATCATTGAAGAAGGCGTCTGATTATGCCGGTTTCTTCTGCTGGTCCTTGTTGAACTGGTCGCGATCCGACTGCGGATTCTTCTGCTGGCCAGTCTGCTGCTGGCCACCCTGCTGCCCCCTGCGCTGGCCGCTCTGCTGCTGATTCAGGTTCTGTTGGTTAGGGTTGTTCTTCTTCCAGTCGTCCTGCTGCATTCCCTGATTCTGCTTGCCCGTCTGCTCGTCTGACATGTTTTATTCTCCTTCAATTAGGCTTACCTCTACTTTGATGGATCAGCTACAGCGCAAGATGTCTTTGCCACGTAATTCCCGCGCTTATTTGTCGGTTGCGCCAGGCAACTCCTGTGGCGTAGCACATATCGGTTGCCTAACGACCGCGGCAACCACGACCAGCTACAATGAGCTATGCACAACTATCGTCTGGTAAGAGATCGCTCCGCTGTACAGGTCTTCGTGGATGGCGTACCCAAGGTTACAGTTGACGCGAATCAGAGAAATGAATTGCGCAACTACATGGTTTCGACCGGCCTCACGCCCGACGAGGTCAACCAAAAAGTGCATGAACTCTATATAACCAACAGCACGGAATTCACGACCAACCGTTGACGTTGGCGCTGCGTTCGCACGCTGCAAACTGGAACAGGTGGCGACTAAGCTGACGAAAATGTTGAGCCCGCCGCAGCCTCAATAAGGGCTTCGCTAGTGGTCACGCAGCTGATTCTTCATCCGCTGAACCAGAACCGAGTCAGTCACCTCGTATGTTGATTCCGATCGGCTAGACGGATCTCCGAACTTGATCTGCGGGTTCGATTGTGTCGAGGTCTCGGGCCATTCCGAAAACGCGGTCATGTGAATCTGCGTACATCCCGTCGCGGCTATCAGGTTGCGCACATTGGTGAGGTTGATGCCGGCGCCCGGCAATATCTCGATCCTGCCGGCCGCGCGCTCGATCAGTTGCCGAATGAGCGGGCTGCCTTCTGGCGCGCCACTGCGCTGACCGCTGGTGAGCACCCGGGTTATTCCGAGATCAACCAACTCTTCCAAGGCACGGAAAGGATCGGGGGTTACGTCAAAGGCGCGATGAAAAACCGCCTGCCGGGTTCCAATGCGGCGGCGCATTATGCTACTGCGCCGGGTATCGATAGAGCCATCCGCGTTAAGAATGCCGAAGACGATTCCGTCAACGCCGTGCTGCAGCAGCAGATCAGCGTCGCGCTCCATCACCGCGAATTCCACAGGCGAATAACAGAAGCCGGCCGGTCGTGGACGGTCCATTGCGATCAGAGGAATCTTCCTGCGCTGGTTGGCCTCTATGAGCGACCCCAGGGAGGGAGTGAGTCCGCCGAGGAACAATGCCGAACACAATTCCACGCGGTCCGCATCTCCGCGTTCGGCTTCCACCGCATCTTCGGTTGAGCCGCAACATATTTCCAACAAGATTTCAGACATGAAGAGTAGTCCCAGCAGAAAGTCTTCGGGTGGAATTCTATCGGTTGGCAGTTTCGACTGCCAACCTTAAGCGATCTGATCACGGTGATTACTGCTTGAAAGCCCGTGGACGGGTCTCGCATTTACAACACGGCCTGACGAAATCCTGCTGTGCCAGATTTTCACAAAGGTTTAAGCTCGGTGTAGTTGGCTCCTCGCCACATCGCGGAGGTGACTACGACCCATTCCACCAGCTTCGACCTCTATCTCGAACCTTGGCTAACGGCGCGCGCGCCTGACCTGGCTGCCTATTCTCGACCGCTCGCCGAATTTCATGACTGGGTGCGCACGGAAGTGGACGCGCAAGCGAACTATACCGACCGCTACGCGCCTCCGGCATTGGAGACCTACGACCGCAATGGCGAGGTTGTGAATCGGGTAGTGCTTAACCGGTGGTACGACGAGCAACATCGGGAGCTCTATCGTCGCGGCATCATCGGATTGCCCTATGCGGAGAAGGCACCTCACCTGCTGACCTTTGCCATGGGCTACCTGCTGTCGCAAGCCGACATTAGCTTGCATTGTCCCGTTACGCTCACGGGAGCGGTCGCACACGTCCTCAGCTCGCATGCGCCGGACGCCGTGCGGCAGCAATTCCTCTACGATGTTGTGCGCATGGACGGTCTGGCTAAGACCGGCGGCACATGGGCGACCGAACAACACGGCGGCAGCGACGTGGGAGCGACCACGACAACGGCAGTTCCTCACGGCGATCGCTTTGCGCTGCACGGATTGAAGTGGTTCACCAGCAATGCCAATAGCGGCCTTGCCTTAGCGACGGCGCGGCCGGAGGGCGCCCCCAGCGGCACCGCTGGACTCGGCCTCTACCTGGTGCCGAGCCATCTGCAAAACGGTGAGCCCAACCACTATCGCATTCGCCGCTTGAAAGACAAGCTCGGCACCAAGGGACTTCCGACCGCGGAGATCGATTTGCTGGGCGCGGAAGCGGTCGAGGTGGCTGCGCCGCCCAATGGCTTCCGGTTGATGATGGAGGCGCTGGAGTACAGCCGGGTCCACAACGCCGTCGGATCCGTAGGAATGCAACGCAGGGCACTGCGCGAGGCGCTTGCCTGGGCGAAATCGCGCCATGCTTTCGGCCACGTGCTGCTCGATTACCCCATGGTGCAGGACGAACTGTTGCGCATGCGGGTGCAGTTCGAGGCAGGCGCGTTGCTTGCCTTCGAGGCCGCTTTAGCTTTCGACGAAGCGCAAGGAAACCAGGAGTGCCGCACCTGGTTGCGAATGGTCACCGCACTGGCAAAATACCTGACGGCAGAGTATGCCATCGCCGCGGCGCGGGCTGCGCTGGAGTTGGTCGGCGGCAACGGCTACACCAGCGATTATCCGATAGCGCGGCTACTCCGCGATGCGCAAGTGCTCACCGTGTGGGAGGGGCCCGCCAACATCCAGGCGCTGGAGCTGCTACGCTTGCTGGCCCCTCGCTATCGCGGCTGGGAGCAATATCAGTCGCGAATGCAAGGCATCGACCAGAAGCTTCCGGCGGCGCTCGCCAAACTACACCAAGCTCTGCAATCCAGACTTGATGGCGACCGCCGGGCGGTTGCGCTCGCAATAGGCGATGAGCAAAGTGCACAACGTCATGCGAGAAAATTATTGCACCGCTTGAGCCAGAGTCTCGCATTTGCCCTACTGTGCGAAGCGGCCAACAACGCCCAGCGCAGCGGCAACACCGTGCGGGCGCACAGCGCCTGGCGATACCTTGAAGAGATTGAGCCACCGGGCTTCGGAATTGAAGACGACAGAGTGCGGCGAGGCGTAGTGGAAATACTAATGGAAGAGGCGCTGCGCTCCCCGAATGAGGTTTAGTTAGAGCAGTTTAAGCATCAGCAACGTGGCCCTGAAGCACCGCCCGGCACGACTGTAGCAATTTCTAAAAGGATATAAGCTCTGCCGCGCCTACGGCGCTGGTCTTCCCTATTAGCAAAGTGCGGAGGCAAATACCAAGTTTGTTGCACCAGCGTTCTTCAATGGTTATCCACCCTGTCCTGCACGGGGAGCTGAGGACCGCACACCACCCGAGCCACAGCCGTTCTGGAAAGAGTCTATTCTTTTTCGACGGGCACTTCTGACCTTCGTAGGTGGGCGGCCCTGATTTCGTCCCATCGCACCCAGGCAATATAGAGAACAACGATGATGTTGATGCCGAGCAGGGCCCAATGAAATTCATTGGGGTGACGCACTATTTTGTACACTTCGAAGGGGATGTACACGCAGCCTGAGATAATCGCGAGCCATTCCCCCCATGCCCGCTGTCTCCACAAGCCGTACCCCTCGAGTAAGCGCAGGCCGGCGTATGTGAGCGCGAGGGCAGCAAACAGCATGACGTTCACGTCCGACAATTTGTCGGCAATGTTCAGAAACGCCTGCGATATACGGCGACCTGGGTCAATGTGAAAGAAGAAAAGAATACTTTCGGCCGCGCTCTCGAAATCGAAATCGCGATGAATCATAGTGATGACTATGTAGGCCACCAGCAGCGCTAAGACACCCTTGAGGGCTTCCACAACCGCCACCGTCCGCAAGCCTCCCCGGTGCGTATGCCGACGAGTACGTTTTGTGGGGGCGGCGAGGTTGGTGCTCATGGTTTGGCCTGAAGAGTGTCCTGCACAGCGTACATTACCAAACGACGCGGTTCCATCTTGGAGTTGTCGACTTTGACCCACTCCGGATTGGAAGCCCGATCCCGTCAGCGGGTTTTCGAAGATTCAAGCGGCGTACCAGTATTTGTTTCGAAGTCGCCAGTGGACGCAGACCTGGCTTCGTATGCCTGCGCCGCATCCAGCATCTCGGCGAGGGTGGCAAATTTAAACCGGCAATGCTCGCCGCGGGCGCGGGCCACTTCGGCTGCATCGATTCGTCGCCATGCAGCGTAATCCACCCAGCAAATCTGCCGTTGGCCGAGCAGCTGCCGGGCGCCTGCTCTTCCCGATCGCCCACCCTCCGGCGTTTCTTGTGCAATCTTTTGGGCTAGTTGCTGGGCTTCGACGCGATTGGTTGGAATGGTTCCCGAAGGCCCTCGCTTCGCCCACCCAACCACGTAAAGCCGGTCTTTGATCTTTCCTTCTTCATTGGTGAAGACTCCGTTGGCGGGAACGGCAGAACAGCAAGCGCGCATCTCGTATCCGATGCAGGTGACAGCTAGCTGTGCGGGAATGTTGCGGAGCATTCCGTCGGCGGAACGGAATTGTGCGGCGCTGAGACAGTTTTCTCCGAGGAAAGCGGTCGGAGTTAAGTTGAAATGAAAATTAATCGTGACTGGGGCGCTGCGCGATTGGTGTGCGACGAAATTGCGCAAGCTATCGACGATAGCGCCATTCCCGAGCACGCTGGCCGGCTCCGCCACGATAGGAACTGCGCGTTGCAGGGTGCCGAGCTCGGCGAGTTCGTGCGGTGTGAACTTCGCATCGGCAGAACCGCGCCGGCCGACGATGTGGATGGTTTCGATCGGTTGCGCTTCCAGCCATGCCATCACCTCGGGCGAGAGATCAGATCCGGCCAACTCGGCCGAGCTCTTGGCAAGAACGCGCGCCACATCAATCGCTACATTCCCGTTTCCGATAACTACGGCCGAGCGCACACCTTCGACCGCTGGCGGACGATAATCCGGATGGCCGTTGTACCAGCCGGTGAATTCTCCCGAGCCGAGGACGCCAGGAAGCTCTTCGCCCGGAATGTTGAGACGACGATCGCGCGAGGCGCCAGTTGCCAGCACCACCGCATCGTAGAGCGACATCAACTCCTCAAGCCGAATGTCGCGGCCAACTTCGACATTGCCGAAAAACCCTACGCGATCGCGGCCGAGCACGCGATCGAGCACGCGCGCCACCGCCTTCGTGCCTTGATGGTCCGGAGCAACTCCATAGCGGACTAATCCGAAGGGCACAGGCAGCCGCTCGAAGATGTCGATGGAAGCATCCGGAATCAGGCGAAGCAGATTGTCGGCCAGGTAACAACCCGCCGGACCGCTGCCGATGATGGCGATGTGTCGCATCCAGCTATTTCGGGTTTTAGCGCGCGACGCTCTTCGCTTTTCGCCGTTCGCTCTTCGCAGAAGAAAAAAGATCAATGGCGTCGAAGTTGACGCCTTCTTCATTGCGAAGAGCCAAGAGCGAAAGGCTGGGAGCGTCAAGCCAAATCCGAGATCTCCTGCTAGTGCAGTTTTACGTACTCATAGTCCACGGGATTGTTGTTGATGCCCCGATCGGGAGGCGCAATCCACGCCGCCATTTTGCCCTGCTCATGTACGCCGTGCATGAGGCTCATGATGTATGCCCGGTCGCCCTCGCTTGGTAGCGAATTGCCGATCTGGGCGTTGAATTGTTCCTGCCCGATCGGCTGACCGGTTAGATCAGTCGGAACTCCGGCCCAGCTTCCGATGTTGCGGCGGAAACGCGTGCTAGGCAGCGACAAGCGGAACGAATAACCTGCCTTCTCGATCAGCCGGTTCCAGCGCTTCACTCCCAGTTCGCAGTCGCGGACATAAGAGCCGCGCGTGACTTCGTTCATGGCGTTGCGCATCGGAATTTGCTCGGCCTTCGTGCTGCCATTGCCGTCCGGCAATTCCAACGTAAACGCTTGCTCGGCAGCGATGTGATCTTCGTATTGCGCCTCGTCCGGCCGTCCCTTCAGGCCATTTGCAAAGTAAGAGGCGGCATTGGAAGAAGTCTCCGACCCGAACAGGTCGAGCGACGAACTGAACCAGAAGTTTAGATACTTCTGCACGGTTGGCAAATCGATGGCGCCGGCGTTGCGAACGGCCAGCGGATCCTCCGTGCCTAACTCCTTCATCACTTCCAGCGTCCGTCTTACTACGCGGTTGATGCCGGTGTCGCCTACGAACATGTGATGCGCTTCCTCCGTCAGCATGAAAGAGCAGGTGCGGGCCAGCGGATCGAAGCTCGATTCGGCCAGCGACTTCAACTGGAACTTGCCATCGCGATCGGTGAAGTAGGTGAACATGAAGAAACTCAGCCAGTCGCTGATGGGCTCGTTGAAAGTACCCAGGATGCGCGGCTTGTTAGCGTCGCCGGAGTGGCGTTCGAGCAACTCTTCGGCTTCTTCGCGGCCATCGCGCCCAAAATATGCATGCAGCAGATAAACCATCGCCCACAGATGGCGGCCTTCCTCGACGTTCACCTGGAACAGATTGCGCAGGTCGTAAAGTGACGGAGCGGTGTGACCAAGCATGCGCTGCTGCTCGACTGATGCAGGCTCGGTGTCGCCCTGAGTGACGATCAGACGACGCAGTATGGAGCGGTATTCACCGGGAATTTGCTGCCAGACTTCCTGGCCGTAGAAGTCGCCGAAGCCGATCTTGCGCTCGGGATCCCGGTCGGCAAGGAAAATTCCCCACCGGTACTCCGGCATGTGGACGAACCCATACGTGGCCCAACCCTTCGCATCCACCGAGGTCGCGGTGCGAAGATAAACGTCCGCCACCTGAAAGTCACGCGGTCCCAGATCCTGCCACCACTTCAGAAATTCCGGCTGCCAGTGTTCCAGTGCGCGCTGCAACGTGCGGTTGGAGCCGAGATCCACGTTGTTAGGAATGCGGTCTTGATAATTAATTGCCATTGAATACTCCTAAAAAATTCTACCTAGTTGCCGTGGCCTTCACCCGGGACTAGTCATGCTTCACCCGGATCATTCATGAAGGTCTACGCTTTGAAGGGGCACGGCTTTAGCCGTGCCATAAGCTGGCGCAATTTGAGATGGCTTTAGCCACCGAGGGAGCTCGGTGTGTTGACACGAACTGCGAATTCCCTCAGGGGCTGAAGCCCGACTTCCACGCGCACGTAACGGCACGGCTGAAGCCGTGCCCCTTCAAACTTTGCTTTCTTCTGCTAACAAAAACATCAAGAATGCAGGAAAAGCGCTCCTCTACCTACACTCGCTCCCAGTTGAAGCGCGCCTTCGAGCCCGTTCCGAACAGTTTGAGCGCGCCATGTTCACCGGTCGAGTTCGGCCGGATAAATACCCAGTTCTGCCAGGCGGAGAGGCGAGCGAACACCTTCGTCTCGGTGGTTTCGGCGCCCGGAAAGCGCAGGTTGGCTTCCATGCCGGTGAGCGCGTCCGGCGAGAGTGCCGCTCGCTCTTCGATCGCCATGCGGACTTCGTCTTCCCAGTCGAGATCGTCTGGCGCCACGGTTATGAGGCCGAGTTCGAGAGCATCCTTGGGGCCCAGGAGCTTGCCCTTGGCTTCCAGCGCTCCAGCCATGCATGGTGCATTGCCACTGAATCGAGTCTCGAGACGGCCGCGAGCGTTGACCGCGGGCAGCAGACCGAAATTCATTTCGTTCACCGCGATCTTCGGCGCATCGCCTTCCTCTTCCGGGAGGGCGAGCATGTAGCTACGATCCGCGGCCAGTGCCAGCTCGAAGAGCACGCCAACAAAACACGAACCCGGCTCGATGATGGCGTACATGCTGCGCGACGAAACATCGAGCCGCGCTAGTGTTCGGCGCAACATGCCGATGGTTTCGCGCACTAACCAATCATTGCGATACTCGAGCATGACGGCATCGCTCGCAAGGACCGCTTCAGCACTGCCCGCGGTCTTCAGCAGCAAAAGTCCCACTTCTAATTCGTTGATGCGCAACATAAGGATGGCGTCGTCCAGCTCGCGCGCCATCGCCAGCGGCCACCACTGGTCGCCTGCGGCGTGAATCGCATCGCGATCGAGCGGCTGTGTTCCTTCTGGTGCGCGAACCGTCAGCGTTGCAGTTCGCGCCAGGCGATCGAAGGTGACGTCAACGTATTTGTAGTGGTAGCCATTGTCGTCGACTGTGCGCTGCAGCGGAGTCAGTTTGATGCCGTTGGCAGCCGCGGGACGAGTTGAGTCGGCCACTAACGCGGCGGCGCGGGTTTGCACCAGCTCTTGGAATTTCCCCGGGACAGCGATGTCATCGACCAGACCCCACTCTTTCGCGCGCTCGCCCTTGACGCCGTCAGGATTGGTGCAGAACATGTCGGCGAGGTCGCGACGAACTTTGCGCTTGTCCACCACGCGGGTGAGACCGCCGGTGCCTGGCAGCACGCCCAGCAGCGGAACCTCCGGCAAGCTCACGGCGCTGGAACGGTCATCGACCAGCAGAATCTCGTCGCAGGCGAGAGCCAGTTCGTAGCCGCCGCCGGCGGTGGTGCCGTTTAATGCAGCAAGAAACTTCAGGCCGTCATGACGGCTGGAGTCCTCCATCCCATTACGCGTCTCGTTGGTGAATTTGCAGAAGTTTACCTTCCAGGCATGACTCGAGGTGCCCAGCATGTAGATGTTGGCGCCGGCGCAGAACATGCGCTCGCGCGCGCTGGTGAGCGCCACGCACCCCACCTCGGGATGCTCGAAGCGAATCCGTTGCAGGATGTCGTGCAACTCAATGTCAACGCCGAGATCGTAAGAGTTGAGCTTGAGCTTGTAGCCCGGCTTCAGTCCGCAATCCTCATTGACGTCCATGGCAAGCTTGGCGACGCGGCCGTCAATCGTGAGCCGCCAGTGGCGATATTCTCCCGAAGCCACTTCAAACGTGACCAGTTCCTTCTCATTTACGGTTGGCATAACAGGTCGAACTCTCCTCGATGCAGCGCCGAGCAGGCGCGAGCAATCCCCCACGTGGATAGATGCATTATAGTGCATTAGCGTGAAGCGCGGAGAGGAAATATGATGCAGATTCAGGATTAGCGACTAGAAGAACATGCCAGGGCCAGTCTCTCTACACTCTCTTCCACCGAACACTCGCTGGTATCGATGGTCGCGTCGGCCTTGCGATACAGCGGCTCCCGCACATCAAGAATGCGTCGCAGGTCCGACATGGATTCTCGATTGTCGGCCATGGGACGCATATCGCCCTGTGCCATGACACGCTGCATGTGCTCCTCGGGCGCGGCCCGCAGCCAGACCGTGAAACACATGGTGAGCAGGCGCTCGAAGGTCGCGGGCTCGGAAACCAAACTGCCGCCGGTCGCCAGGACGAATCGTGGATAGCGTTCGATGACCTGGTCTAAGACGCGGCGCTCCAGTCGGCGAAAGCCGCTCTGTCCATAAAGGTCAAAGATGACGCTCAGACTGACGCCGCTCTCCTGTTCGATCAGTCGATCTAGCTCGAGAAATGGCGCCTCCAAACGATCCGCGAGCATGGCTCCCAGAGTGGACTTGCCGGCGCCGCGCAGGCCAATCAAAGCGATACGTCCCCGTCTTGCGTCCAGGTCAACTCCACCAAAGTGTTCCACCAGGAGGCGGCGGGCTTCCACCAATTCCGTCGCCGGCAATCGCCGCAAGAACTCAGTGGTGTGCACCAAATCCACAGGCGGTTCGGGCCCGTCGAGTACCAGAGCCTGTAAAGGCGTGTCGAGGGCGTGCGCAATCTGTCGCAGCAGTAAAATCGAAACATTGCCTTGACCGGTTTCGAGTTGCGCCAGGTAACGTTCGGAAACTCCCGAATCGCGAGCCAGGATCTTGCGCGTCATACCCCGCCGCGCTCGCGTCTCCCGCACCCGCTCTCCTAGCAGCCGCAGGTAACCGGATTCCAGGGAACCTTCGGCGTTGGCAGAAATCGCGGTGACGGAGCTCTCCGCGGTATCGTTTTCCTCTACATGCACTATGGCGCGCTTTCGACTCACCGTGGATGCATTATACTTCCGTAGCCGCACGTATAATAGTGCCGGGAGTGAGAAACGCAAGCATGGGACTCGACATCACGGTCTTGGTGGGTACCATGACCGGCACCGCCGAGATGGTGGCCCAGGAAGTGCAGCAAGCCTTGGAATCGGCAGGCCATCAGGCGACCATTCGAGTGATGGACGGCCTTGACGCCAGCGTCTTTCAGGGCGGCGGCATCTTTCTGATTTGCACTTCCACCTACGGACAGGGCGATGTCCCAGACAACGCACAGGCATTCCTCACCAGCCTGGAAAGTGCGAAGCCCGACCTGACCGGCGTGGCCTACGGGGTGATCGCGCTCGGTGATCGCACGTACAAGGATACGTACTGTCATGGCGGAATTCGCTTTGACAAACTGCTCGCCCAACTCGGCGCCAAACGCGCCGGCGAAATTCTGACGCACGATGCGAGTTCGGGTATCCTTCCGGAGGAAGTAGCGGCGCAGTGGGTCGTGCCTTGGGTCGAGCAGCATCTAGCGTCTTCATCGGAGAAGAAATAAATCGTGCCTACTACACTAGAAGATCGAATTGCCTCGGAAATCAAGGTGCTCGAGAGCTACCTCGGCGGCAAGTGGCAAGCTGGCGCCGGAAACGGCACGCCACTGGTCAACCCCTGCGACGGCGCCGTGCTCGCCTCGGCGAGTTCGAAGGGCCTGGACCTCAAGGCGGCGCTCGATTACTCCCGCAATGTGGGAGGTCCGGAACTGCGGAAGCTTAGCTATGCGCAGCGCGCGGAACTGCTGGGCAAAATTGCGGACGTGCTCGCGATGTGTCGCGATGAGTGGTACGAGATTGGGCGTAAGAACTCGGGAAATACCAAGGCTGATGCCGCCATCGACGTAGACGGCTCGATCGGCACCCTGAAGTATTTCGCCAAAATCGGCGCGAAGCTCAGTGATGCTCACCTGCTGCGCGATGGCGTCCCGATGCGCCTGGCGCGCGACCAGAATTTCCAAGGCCTGCATGTCGGAGTTTCGCTCGACGGAGTGGCCGTCCATATCAACGCCTTCAACTTTCCCGCGTGGGGTCTGTGGGAGAAGGCGGCGGTCAGCCTGCTGGCAGGGGTGCCTGTTCTTAGCAAGCCCGCGACCTCGACCGCATGGCTGGCGCAGGAGATGGTGCATGCGGTGGTCGAGGCCGGTGTGCTTCCGCCGGGTGCGCTATCCATCCTGTGCGGCTCTCCAAACGATCTGCTAGACCATCTGCGGCTGGGTGACGTAGTTGCCTTTACCGGCTCGGCGGACACCGGGGACGGAATCCGTCAGCACCCACGCGTTCGCCAGCACGGTGTGCGGGTGAATATCGAAGCCGACAGTCTGAATGCTGCGCTGCTCGGTCCGGACGCGGCGCCCGGCTCGCCATCGTTTGACTTCTTCGTCCGCGAAGTGGTTCGCGAGATGACATCGAAGACCGGGCAGAAGTGTACAGCCATTCGGCGGGTTCTGGTTGCTGCTGAACACGCGGCGGCCGCGACCGACGCCATCGCGGCAGCGCTGGCGAAGGTGGTAGTTGGCGATCCGGCCAATCCGTCGGTCAACATGGGTCCAGTCGTGAACATGGCGCAGCGCAAATCCGTGGAAGAAGGAATTCGCAAGTTAAGCGCACAGGCGAAGATTGCCTATTCGCCCGATCCTTTCGCGCTGGTCGATGGGGACCCCACCAAGGGAGCGTTTGTTCCTTCCACGCTTTTGAAGGTTAACAATAGCGTGGACGGAGAACTGGTCCATGAGATGGAAATCTTCGGGCCGGTGGCCACGGTCGTTCCCTATCGCGACAAAGCGGATGCTTTCGCGGTTGCACGCCGCGGCGGCGGTTCGCTGGCCGCTTCGGTGTTCAGCGGCGACAATGGATTTCTCGCCGAGGCAGCGGTTGCGCTGGGTACAACTCACGGTCGCTTGCTGCTGGTGGATCCTACGATTGGCGACAGCCATACTGGGCACGGCATCGTTCTACCGTCCCTCATGCATGGCGGGCCTGGACGCGCCGGCGGCGGTGAAGAACTCGGCGGGTTGCATGGGCTGTGGTTCTATCACCAGCGGGTTGCCATGGAAGGGTCGGCGGCAACGCTGTCCGCGCTCGCGGCACAGGCGGCGGACCCGTCAGCGGAATAGCCTTGGACACTCGTCAACAACGCGGCGAAGTTCTGGTTGATGGCAAGCGGCTCGAGACGCTATGGATCGAACGGGCGGAAGAGAACCGCCCTACGATCGTTATGCTGCACGAAGGCTTGGGCTCAGTCGCGCTGTGGAAGGACTTTCCGCAGCGTCTCGCGCCGCGCACGGGCTGCGCCGTGCTTGCCTATTCGCGGTATGGACACGGAAACTCCCCCAAGCTGCTGGAAAAGCGGCCGGTGGAATTCATGCATCACGAAGGCGAAGTGGTGTTGCCGGAGTTGCTCGACAAGCTGCACATCGCTCGGCCGATCTTGCTCGGGCATAGCGATGGCGGATCGATCTCTCTGATCTTCGCCGGAAAATATCCGGAGCGGCCGGGTGCGTTGATCCTTGAAGCGCCGCATGTTTTTGTCGAGGACCTGAGCGTCGCGAGCATCACAGAGGCCAAAGTGTCCTACTTGACGAGCGATCTGCCGCAAAGGCTTGGGCGCTATCACGGTCACGTGGATGCGACGTTTTGGGGCTGGAACGACATCTGGCTCGATCCCCAATTTCGCTTGTGGAACATCGAAGAGTATTTGCCGGCAATACGCTGTCCTATTCTGTGCATTCAGGGCGAAGAGGATGAATACGGGACCATAGCGCAAGTAAAGGCGATCCAGGCGAGGGTGCCGGCGACAGAGATTTTGATGTTGCCGAATTGCAAGCACTCTCCACACCGCGATCAGCCGGAAGCCACGCTGGAGCGGATGGCGGAGTTTGTAGCAGAGGTAGTTGCTGGTGACCAATCGTTGCCAACGATGCATGGCGCGGTGGAGGGACAGTCGGCGTTGCCAGAATAGGGGTCCTTCGACTCGCTGCGCTCGCTGGGATGACAGACCTCAGAGAGGTGCGACTAAGAACCTACCCATAACCTCCAAGAGGACGCTACGGAGCAGCGCCCGAACTGGTCGGTAAGGGCGGGTAGCTAAGAGCTGGAGGCTAACGGTTGTTAGCGAATCGCGAAAGGCGACAACATGGCTGACTGGGTGCACACCTTCAAAGGGGCTGTCCTGGCCTCGGAGTACGATTTCGCGAGTCACATGAACTCGCACATGTATGTCTCGCGCTTCGACCAAGCCACCTGGTTTTTACTGCACGCGATCGGCATGACGCCGGCTTCGATGAAACAGAAAAATCTGCGGGTGGCGATCGTTCGCCAGAACTATCAATTTCTGGAAGAGTTGCGCGGTGGCGAACTGGTGGAAATCAAGAGCGGCTTCCTGGCCGTCGGCGAAAAGTATTTCCGCTTCATCCACCAGATGTACAACGACGAAACCGGGAAGATGGTGGCGACGTGCGATAGCGTGGCCGTGCAGGCCAGCCTGGAGTCTGGCAAGAGTGTGCCGATGACCGTGGAGCTGCAGGATAAGGCCAAACGGCATCTGGTGACGACCAATGTCCCGCTGGACGAGGCTCTGGGTTAGGTCCAAGAAGCGACTGAAAGGTCGTTGCAATGGAGAGGAACGGCAGATTCCTCGCGGGCTGGAGAGCATGTGTCAGAACTGGTTCAGAGTTGGCACCGTGGGAAGGTTGCGCAAGAATCCAGCGCCGTAGGCGCGGAACAGTTTAGCCCAGCACAGAGCCGCAGGCGGAGTGCTGGGTAGAGTGGAAAATGGACCCGAGTCCCGTAGGGACGACAGATGTTCTCACACACCCTCTAAAGAATTTACAATGGCGACGCCTGAAGCGCGCCCCTTCGCTTTCCCCAAAGACTTATTCGAGGTTCCCCTGCCCGGTAGCCATCACCACCATGGCCCATTCCTCGTTCGAAAGCCGCTTGCGCTGCGTAGTCGCCATCGGGATGGGGACATGGATGAACACTCCATGTTGCAGGCCGACGATCATGTCAGTCTTACCGGCCATGGCGGCATGCACGGCATGGCGGGCGAAGGAATCGCAGAGCACCGAATCGACGGTGGAGGCGGCCACGCTGCGGATGTAGTAGCTCGGATCCAGGTAGCGAATCACCACCGGCAACCGCTGGGCGGCAAAGTGTTCGCTGAATCTTGTGCCGCAGGAAGACCCCGATGTCGCGGTGCAGCAAATTTCCCTGAGGCATCGCGCTCCTCGGAGGGCGGCATCAGGTGTTGTCCCGCACCTTCGGCGACGACGATGACCGCGTGACGCCTTTCCAGCAGTCGGCGATGGAGCACAGACAGCAATCCACACTCGCCTTCGAGTTTGAACGGCACCTCCGGCACCAGCGTGAAATTAACTTCCTGGCTGGCCAAGGTCGCGCCCGCGGCAATAAAACCAGAGTCGCGCCCCATGACCTTCACGATGCTGATACCGTTCAGCACGCAATGGGCTTCCACATGAGCTGAGTCGATAACTTCCTTGGCCTTCTGGATCGCAGTGAAGTAGCCGAAGGAGCGATTCACGTACTGCACGTCATCATCGATGGTCTTGGGAATTCCGATCACGGAAATCTTGAGTTTGCGACGCTGGATTTCCTCTACCACGCTGTGGGCTCCGCGCTGCGTCCCGTCGCCGCCAACCGTGAAAAGGATATTGATGCCGCGCTGCTCCAGAAAATCAACGATGATGTCGGCGCTAACCGGTCCCGCGTGAAGTACCCAAAAGCGTACCGCCGAGCTGGTGAATGTTGTTCACCATCTCCGAGTTCAACCACATGGGCGGACTGGAAGCTTCGGCGGAGAATCCGGAGAAACCGTAGCGAACTCCTAGCACCGCCGGCACTCCGTAGTGATAATGCAGTTGCACATAAACCGACCGGATGACATTGTTCAGGCCGGGGCATAAACCGCCGCAAGTCACAATGGCGACCTTGGTCTTGGAAGGCTCAAAATAAAGTTGCTCGCGCGGTCCGGCCCTCTCAAATAGCTGGACGGAATCTTCCGACTGCGGCCCTACCTCAACCGGATCGCGATAATACATTTCGTCGTGAACGAAGGTGCTTTCGACGGATCCGCGAGCGTCGAGCCGCAGCGGCGACCGCACCGCGCGAGCGCCAAGGTTGGGAATAACGATCTTTGACCCATGAGATTGTCCGGCCCGGGAAAGCTGATCGCTATGCAAGCTTGGTCAGCAACGGCCGGAACCAGACTCTACGATAAACGAATCGCCCCGCTTGCGCTGTGACATAGGATCTCAAGCACTCAGCTAGTCGCTTGGCGAGCCGACTTCGCCCTTGCCTTGCCGGCCGAGCCCTCTTCCGGATCGGTCTCGCCCTCCTCCTGCCAAACTTCCTTCAGCATCTGGTTCACCCGCGGACGGGCCAGCGCTGAGGCAGCGCTCAGGACCACGGTCACCCACCCGACGCCGATCACCACCTCGACACAAGCGAGGGTCCGGGTGAGAGCATCCGCCGGGATGACGTCGCCGTATCCCAGCGTGGCCATAGTGACCACGGAGAAGTACACAAACTGACCAAAACTAGGTGGGACCACCGAAATCAGATTGATGCCTTGGAAAGCGGAAGCGCGGTTATGCTGCCAGGCCGCCGCGTAGAAGCAAGCAAAAATGAAGATAATGGCAGCATAGCCCAACAGGAAAGCCAGAAGCGCTTCCCACATCTGCTGCAATATGCGGAAGACGCCCACCAGCACGCGCAGTCGTGGCTTCAGCCATTCTCCCAGGAACCACGCAAGATTTGTGGAGATCAGGATCGCCAGCAGGATGATGGGCAGCGAACGGGGAAGCGGGTGGGCCTCGATCTCCGTTATCAGCACGCTACCCACGGCCGCCAGTATCGAGAAGTACATTCGCTCGGAGGCGTAGAAGTGGTGGGTCAACGCTCGCATTGCGTGATAGCGCAAGGGGACCGATTTCTCGTGATTGGCTGGCAGGCGAGCCAGGAGCGCCTTGCTAAACCAGTTGAAAATGCCCTTGCCGGTGAAGCGAAATCCACCGTAAAGCCCGCCGGCGAAACCGATGGCGCCGCACACCGCCATCATTTTCTGCAAGTAATCGATGGTGCTTTGCCTGGGGATCAGCGACGTCATCTCGGGAGCCATGGAAGCTCGCATCATGCTGCCGAGCATGCCGGTGGCAAGCGCCACCACCACGATGAAGCGGGGCGCGAAGCCTACGCAGGCGAAGGCGAGAACCAGGCCGGAGACGGCGTAGATCGCCCCTGCCCGCAGCGACTCCATGCCCCCGATCCCATAGCCATAAGCGGCGATGGTGACGGTGGCAATACCGTAAAAAATTGCGATGGCAACCGCATTGGATTTTTTCTTGGATTCCACGAGGCAGTCCAGAGAGTGCGTCCGCCGAGTTTGCACCGGAACCGGCCTTGCAGCGCAAGTCGAAACGGGCGGGAATGGAGCCAATCCAAGACTACTCAAGGTTCGCGGTTTTCAACTGCGTGGCCAGCGGGTAAGATGTTGCGAAGGTGATCCCATGAGCCTCGAGTCTCCAGAACAACGTTCCATCCCAACCCAAGACCCCGGCGCCGCCGAGCACGTTGCCGAGGCCCACCGCATTCTGAGCGGACTAAGACAGCAACTCGACAAACATCCTGACTTGGATGAAGCCATCGCCAAGCTGGAGATGGCGCTCAGTATTCTCACCACCAAAACTGGCGGGATGCTCTAGGTCCCGTTGAACAGCAGTTTTTTAATGCCTAACTCAAGACGTGAGGAATGCGATGTTGAAGACACCACTTCGCGCTATTAGTGTGGCCCTGGCCGGTTGCATGCTTGCGATATTCTCGGTTGCGCAGACGCCGCCAGAGAATGCGTGGACGATCCTGAACGACGGACTTACGAACAAATCCTGGGAAAAGCGGGTAAGAGCGGTGCGCGTCCTGGGCGAGTTGACCGGGGACAAGAAAAGCGCAAGAGGCCGCGACTCACGGCACTAAAGGATGACAAGGAAGACGTGCGCGGAGCCGCCGCCCAGGCGCTGGGGGACATGGGCGACAAGAGCGCCATTCCGCAACTTGACCGAAATGATCAATGATACCGAGCCGTCGGTCATCTTGGCGGCGGCACACTCGCTCATCGTACTGGGCGACAACCGCGGCTACAATGTCTATTACGCGGTTTTGACCGGAGAGAGAAAGACAGGTACCAGCCTGACCGATCAACAGAAGAAAATGCTGAAAGACCCCAAGAAAATGGCGGGATTGGGCTTCCAGGTGGGAATGGGCTTTGTGCCGTTCGGCGGAATGGCCGTGAGTGGCTTCAAACTATTGACCAAGGACGACACCTCTCCGGTGCTGGCCGCCGCGGCGCTAACTCTGGCAAAAGATCCTGACCCCAAGAGCGGCCAGGCATTAGCAACGGCCGCGGCGCAGCAGGAAAAGTGGCTGGTTCGGGCGGCCGCCTTCGACGCGATTGCCAAACGCGGTGATCCATCCCTGCTGCACGTTGCTGTGGACGGTCTGCAAGACAAGCAGGAAGAAGTGGAATACTCGGCGGCAGGCGCGGTTCTGCGCTTGAGCGACATCGAAGCCGCACGCGCGGCGCATCGCAAGCCAGCACCGGCCAAGGCCCAAGGCGGCGCCGAAGAAGTCACAATAAGCCGTGTTTGAAGCGAGAATCATGTCCTGCCTGCCGAGGGTGGTTCTAATCCTTATTGCCACGGTGGTGGCGCAGGATTTGCCCAAGATCGAGGGCGATACCTCGCTGGCCACCATGTTGTCTTGCCGGACGCGGTGGCGGAAAAGTATGCAGTCCTGGTTCTGGGATTCTGAAGCTTCGAAAACGCTACGTCCGCGGGGCGAGATGACGAACGGATTTGCCGTACTCCGGACTTTGACCTTATGAACCTGTGCTGGAAGACGTTCGGAGTCATTCGCGGAATGGTGATGCCGGCATGAAGAAAGGCGTGCCCGAAGATCGGCGCAGCTACTCGTTCCCGTGCTACATAGCGAGTCCAGAGCTGCCGAATCTGGGATTTTCAGTGAGCCGGCAACGCCTATCTCATTTTGCTCGACCGCGTGGCAGGTCTCCTACCAGATGCGCATATGCTCCCGACAATCCGCCTATGCAGATTTTCGCCGCGTATCGTGGCACTGCTGCGTAGCATTGAATCCCAGAAAAACCGCTTAAAACCAAAACATACCGGCATAGTCTCCAACCCTGTGAAAACTGTCTTGCATCACCCGCAGAGTACGCGGGCAGGAGGTAGGTAAGTGACAAACCCGTGTCGGTGTGGCCATTTTGCTGTTTGCGTTACTTCAGCTTGGGAATGCGGCCAACAATCCCGAGCCCATGGACGGCTACTCGCCAGCGCATGCGAACGTCGAGCGCGAGTGGGAAGCGAAGTTCCGCAACCTCCCCAATCCTGACGCGATGCGGGAATCGATGCAGCACTTGAGCGCGCGGCCTCACAATGTTGGCTCCCCTTATGACAAGGAAAATGCGGAGTGGATCCTGTCGAAGTTCCAGCAGTATGGCTTCGACGCACACATCGAAACCTTCGATGTGCTATTTCCTACACCCAAGGAGCGTCTCGTGGAGTTGGTATCGCCTACGCATTTTGTAGCGAAACTGCAAGAGCCGCCGCTCAGCATTGATCCGACTTCGCAACAAACCTCCGAGCAACTACCCACCTACAATGCCTACTCCGTCGATGGAGACGTCACCGCGCCACTCGTGTATGTGAACTACGGGATGCGCGATGACTATGAGCAGCTGGAGCGGCTGGGAGTTTCGGTGAAGGGCGCGATCGTGATTGCGCGTTATGGAGGCGGCTGGCGGGGAATTAAACCCAAAGTCGCCGCCGAGCACGGCGCCGTGGGATGCATTATCTATTCCGATCCCCGAGATGACGGCTACTTTCAAGGACAGAATTATCCGGCCGGACCCTATCGTCCCGAAGAAGGAGTGCAGCGGGGTAGCGTGATGGACACTCAATATCCCGGCGATCCGCTGACTCCCGGAGTAGGCGCAACGAAGAACGCGAAGCGGCTGAGTCTGAAAGAAGCCAAAACCATCACCTCGATTCCGGTGCTGCCGATTTCGTACGCCGATGCGCAGCCCTTGCTGGCGGCCGTCTCTGGGCCGACTGCCCCTGATACCTGGCGGGGAGCGCTTCCCATTACCTATCGGATCGGCCCCGGTCCCGCCAAAGTTCATCTGGTGATGAAGTCGAACTGGGACTTGAAGACCATCTACGACGTGATCGCCAAAATTCCGGGCAGCGAAACGCCCGATCAATGGGTGATTCGGGGCAATCATCACGACGCCTGGGTCAATGGAGCGGACGACCCAATTTCCGGCATGGTGGTCGAATTGGAAGAGGCTAGAGCGCTGGGCGAGTTAGTGAAGCAGGGTTGGCGTCCGAAGCGGACCATCCTTTACTGCGCGTGGGACGGCGAAGAGCCCGGTCTGCTGGGGTCCACCGAATGGGTCGAGCAGCACCAGGATGAGTTGCGGCAACACGCGGTGATCTATTTGAACTCCGATTCCAGCGCCCGTGGCTACCTGAATATTTCAGGCTCGCACCTGCTGGAACGGCCGGTCAATCAGATCGAGCGTGAAATCCAGGATCCGGAGAAGCACGTCACCGTGTGGAAGCGCGCCTATCTGCGGCGGGTCGGACGCGCCAGTAGTCCCGAGGATCGCGAGGAGCTACGCGATCGCGCCGACTTGCGCCTGGGAGCGCTGGGCGACGGTTCCGACTACACGGCCTTCCTCGACTATGCCGGCGTGGCCGCCCTGAACATGGGATTCGGTGGCGAAAGCGGCGGTGGAGTCTATCACTCCATCTACGATGACTTCTACTGGTACACGCATTTCGGCGACACGAAGTTCGTTTATGAGCGGCGTTGTCGCAGATGGCCGGGAGCACCGTAATGCGCTTTGCCGATGCTGACCTGCTACCCTTCGATCCTACAGGCTCAGCCGATACCATAAAGCGCTACGTTGCCGAACTGAAGAAAGAGCTGAAGCAACAACAGGACCAGGCGCGCGAGCGCAACCGCGAGGTGGAGGAAGGAGTCTTCACCGCAACCGCCGATCCAGAGAAGCAATATGTTCCTCCTGCGAAGCAACCGGTGCCGCCGTATCTGAACTTCGCCCCACTGGAAAATGGTGTGGAAGCGTATGCTCGCGCGGCGCAGCGCTACCGGCAGGCGGTTGCGAAACTGAACGACAACGACGGGACCGCATGGCAGTCTCCTGCGTTGCAGGCCATCAATGCCAAGCTCCTGTTGACCGAGAGGACCTTCACCGTAGGCCAGGGTCTCAAGGAGCGTCCCTGGTTCAAGCACCAGATCTATGCTCCCGGCGCGTACACGGGTTACGGAGCCAAGACCATTCCCGCAGTGCGCGAAGCCATGGAAGAGAAAAAATGGAAAGATGCCGATGACGGCGCCGTCATCGTTGGCCAGGTGCTGATGAACGAAGCCAGCCTGGTGGATTCCATCGCACAGAGTTGGAAGAGGCAGAAGGCCAGCGGCCTGCCACGCAAACTGCTCAGCAACATCCGGCGAAACCGCGGCGAGAGCAGAGGCAGGCCGCGGGGCGATAGAGGCTATGTCGCGAGTGGATATCGCCACTCTCTTTCCAGAATGGTACGAGCTCAAATCGTCCGCTAAGCCGGTGCCTTGCCGCTGGCCCTATTCTCGGAATAATCTTTCGCTAACCTTACAGCTTTCTTCTGAGCCGATATGGTTGAGAGGAGACCATGCGCTTAGTGGCCGGCATTCTTGTGGGCCAAGCGTGACGAACCGATGTCTTGCTCGTCCGAACTCAAAGAGCTACCCAAGAGGGAGCCTATCCTCGCCCTTGGGCAAGATGGCGATCCGATAACCCGCGCCTTACCCGAAGTCGGCAGCGGCGGGCGGAGAGCGGAGAGACAAATCCCGCGATCGGATCGGGGCCTGCAAGATGGCCGTCAGTTGGGAATGAGACTGGGACTCTCGTTCGGCTTTCTTATCGCCATCCTGTTGGGAACCGCTTATCTGACCTTGGACCGCATGCATCGCATGAATGTGAGCGTGGAAGGCACGCTCAACGAAAGCCTGCTCGAGCTGCAACTGGGGCAAGAAGCCCTGCGCTACTCCAGTGAGAACAGCCGCATCACTATGCAGGTTTTCCTGGTGCAGCGGCAAGAGATCATTGACGAGCTATTGGCCCGCCGAGCGGAAAATACGCGCAAGATATCCGCTCTCGTCGCGGCCCTCGAGGCCAAGTGTCAAGCGGGCGAGGAGAAGCAGCTGCTGGAAACTCTGAAACAAACGCGAACCCCCTACGTTAACAGTTACCTGCGAGCGCTTCATTTGCTGCTTAAAGAAAAGAACAAGGCCGCCGCGGTGGAGGTGATGGTCCAGGATACCACCCCTGCTCTGTTCCGGTATCACGCTGCCTGGGACGAGTTTTTGCAGTTCCAGAAGGAACAGGTCAGGGTGGCCAGCGAGCAGAGCGAGCAACACTACACCACCGCTCGCCGCCTTATGCTCGTCTTTATCATGATTATGGGCATGCTGGCGGGGGTTATCGGCTGGATTGCCATCCGTAAGGTGGCACGAGTGGTGACCTCGCGCATCCGCGTCCAGGAGGAGGTCTGCAAGCTCAACGCCGAGCTTGAGCAGCGAGTAGCCCGGCGCACCCTGGAACTGCAACGCACCGAGGACCAGCTGCGCGGCTCTCTGGCGGAGCTGCAGGAGTACACCGGGAGTGTGGAGACAGTCAACCAGTTAGTGGAACTGTTGCAATCGTGCCTTACACTGAATGAAGCCTACCAACAAGCCTCGCGAGCACTGGAGCATTTGTTTCCCGAAGGAATGCTGTTGATGCTAAACCCCTCGCGTAACCTCCTCGATGCGGCTGCCATTTGGGGAGGGCCATCCCGCCAAGGCCCGTTTTCTCCAGAAAGCTGCTGGGCGTTACGCAAAGGTAGGACCCACATCGTGGAACCGGGCAATCTCAGTCTGCTCTGCAACCATGTCGATCCGGCTTCGACGGCCTGTCATATCTGTGTTCCTATGGTGGCTCAGGGCGAATCGCTCGGGGTATTGAGCGTCGCTGATTCGGCTTTGCACGACGGTACAGCGGACTCTCGGAAACTTCAGCGTATGGGGGAACTGGCCACCAGCGTGGCCGAGCAGGTCTCGCTGGCGTTCGCTAACTTAATGCTGCGCGACACCTTGAAATACCAGTCCGTACGGGACCCGCTGACCAATTTGTTCAACCGCCGGCATATGGAAGAAGCCCTGCAACGTGAACTACGCCGGTCGGAGAGAAACGGTAATCCCGTGGCCATCCTGATGGCCGATGTCGACCACTTCAAACAGTTTAACGATGCCTTCGGGCATGAAGCCGGTGATGTACTGCTGCGGGACCTTAGCTCGTTACTTGCCGCCGAGATACGTGGAGGCGACATCGCCTGTCGCTACGGAGGCGAAGAATTCCTCCTGATTCTGACCGACACCGATTTGCCGACGGCCTGCGAACGCGCAGAGAGGGTTCGGGAACAGATCCGAAACATGCGGGTTCGCCATCGCGGCGAGACCCTCCGCCAGGTCACGCTGTCGATCGGAGTATCTGGGTTCCCCCGGCACGGATCGACGGTCAGTCAAATTGTGACAGCAGCGGACCGTGCTTTGTACACGGCAAAAGCGTCCGGCCGCGACCGGGTGATGGTCGCCGGCGAAGAGCCGGAAGCCTCAAGCGTTCCCGCGATGCAACCAGATTTAGAAGCACTCGCGGAAAATCGCGGGTGATTGCCTTTCCTATGCCGTTCCCAATCGCTTCAAAACATTCTCGCGGAAGCCGCGGCTGAGCGTTAGCTTGGTGCCGTCGCGCAGCAGAATGGAATAGTCGCCGTACAGGGAAGGCCGCAAAGTCTTGATGCGGTCAACATTCACCAGCGTGGACCGGTGCACGCGCAGGAATTGCCGGTGTCCCAATCGCGATTCCAGAGAGGTGATCGTCTCCCGCAGAATATGCGTGTTGCCCCCCACGTGGAGGCAGACGTAATTGCCGGCCGATTCGGCCCAATCAATCTCGTTAGGTTTGAGGCAAACAATTTCTCCGTCCGCCTTGATCACAATGCGCTGCGGGGTTTGCTGGCGCGATTCCAGGTCGGCCAAAAGATCGAGCAGCTTGCGCTGAAAAGTCGCCTCCGAAGGATGCGACAATTGCTTGCGCGCGTGGCCCAAGGCCTCCGAAAGGCGGTCCTTTCCCACCGGCTTCAGCAGGTAGTCAAGCGCGTGCACCTCGAAGGCCTTCATCGCATACTTGTCGTAGGCGGTGACAAAGATGGTGAGGGGTAGATGCTCCTCTTGCAGAGCCGCGATCACGCCGAAGCCGTCCACCTCCGGCATCTGCACATCGAGAAAGACGAGGTCAGGCTTTTCCTGCTTGATCAGCGCGATGGCCGACTTGCCGTCGCCACACTCGGCCACAATCTGCAGATCGGTTTCATCTTCCAGCAATCTGCGCAAGCGCTCGCGCGCCAGCGATTCATCGTCACTAAGCAACACTCGAATGGACATCGGTGATCACGACCTCCTCGGAACTTTCGCGAAATGGTATGTGGATCTTGACAAGACACCCTCCGCCGGGCCGATCCTCCAGGGTCATCGTGTGATCGTGGTTGTACAGTTGTTGCAGGCGGGCGCGGGTGTTCCGCAGTCCGACGCCCTCCGTTGGAAGCGCGCCTCGGTAGCGGGTCAGCCCCTGGCCGTTGTCGCCAATCTCCATCCACAGCTCATCAAAGACTTGGCGGGTCGATATGCGGATCCATCCCGGGGCGCGGCGCGGGCCTATGCCGTGGCGAATCGCATTCTCCACTAGCGGCTGCAGAAGCAAGGTTCGGGACCAACGCCGACCGGGTGTGCGGTTGGATATCCATTTCCACTCGCAGGCGGTCCTGGAACCGTGTCTGCTGGATGTCGATGTACTTCTGCAGGAAGGTCAGTTCACGACTGAGCTGCACTTCGTGGACTCCGACCGCGTCGAGCGATAGGCGCAGCAGGTCCGCCAGTTGCAATGTCATGTGCTCGGCGGCAGGACCATCGTTTCTGGCTAGGGCGGCTATGGAATTCAAGGTATTGAACAGGAAGTGCGGTTCGAGCTGGATCTTCAGGACCTCGAGTTGCGCATAGGCCAGTTGCGCTTCCAACTGAGACGATTGCAATTCGCGCTCCCGGTACTTGCCGTAATACCCGATCGCCTGGGTAATTAGCAGGACATACCAGTAGCGCTGGAAATCCATCAGGGCGCGTGAAAACGTGTGCGCGAGAAAGGGCGCGTGGGTCTCTGGAGTCCAAGTCACCAGCGGATACAAGGATACGATCAGGGCTGCTCCAGCCACCGTAAGCACCGCGCTGGCAATCAGATGCAGCGGAAGCGTCACCTTCCAACTGCTGCGGTCGAAGGTGAATCGGCGAGCCAGTGCGTACACCGGCGGCGTCAGCAACGACCAGACAAACGAGATAGTCACGTTCCAGGCGAGCAACTGCGCCCAGCTCTCCGGGCTGCCCATTGACGCGGTATAAACATGCGCCCCGGCGGCACTCAGGAAAGCCAGCACCGTCCACAGCACAAAGCCAATGGCCCAGACACGGCCCCACTGTTTCAGCATGGTGAGCTACCTACTCTGCAATGAACCCAAGACAATTCGAGACGCGCTGCACCCACGGAGTGATAGACGAAATCCAGCGGCAGATGTTTCCAAAAAATGACAGAGTTCCGCGTGACAGCACGAAAGAGCTATGATCATTGTGCTTCTCCGCCCGTGCATTGTCCGTTTGCGGACATTCGAGACGCACGCCTCGTTAAGAGCAGCTTCGCAATTTGCAGTGAGGTATTAAGGTTACGTCGTGCATGAACTTGGTATCGCTGCTTCTATTCTCGAATCCGTTCAGGCCGAAGCCCTCCGTCACCCTGACGGTCGCATCACCAAAGTAGGAGTTAAAATCGGCGAACTGTCGGGCGTTGACCGGGATGCGCTGCAGTTTGGCTTCGAGGTGCTGGTGAAAGACACGGAATGGGAACCAGTCGTGCTGGACTTGGAATATATTCCGCGCGTGCAACGCTGCTCGAAATGCGCGCATGAATTTCGCATGACTGAATTCGACCCGCAGTGCCCGCAATGCGGCGAGTTCACGACCGATTGCATCAGCGGAGAAGAGCTCGACATCGCCTATATGGAAGTGGATGAATGAATCGCATAGAAGTGGAAAAGAAAGTCCTGAACGAGAACCAGATTCTCGCCGAACAGTTGCGCGAACGCTATCGGCAACTCGGAATCCTGTGCATCAACCTGATCAGCGCACCGGGCTCAGGCAAAACAGCCTTGCTGGAGCGAACGCTGCAGCGCATGGACAAGGACTCGCGGGTTGCCGTGCTGACTGGCGATCTGCAAACCGAAAATGATGCGCAGCGGCTGGCGAAGTTCGGCTTTCCGGTCAAGCAGATCACGACCGGCGGAACCTGCCATCTCGATGCCAAGATGATTGGAAAGCATCTGGAAGACTGGAAACTGGAGGAGCTTGAATTGCTGATTGTGGAGAACGTGGGCAATCTGGTTTGTCCCTCCAGCTACGATCTTGGAGAAGACGCGAAGATCGTGCTGCTGAGCACGACCGAAGGCGAAGACAAGCCCCTTAAATATCCTTCCATCTTCTTCAAGTCGGAGCTGATGTTGCTGACTAAGATCGATCTGCTCCCCTATGTCCCCTTCAAGGCAGACGTGGCCCGCGAAAACGCAGGCGCGTCCATCCCCAGATGGAAATCATTGATGTTTCCAGCACTACAGGGGAAGGCCTGGATCGCTGGATGGAATGGCTACGCGCGCGCCAGGAGCGGGCGAAGGCAAAACTGCAAACCGAAACAGCCCCACACTAAGTCACATTCCCCGGACGCAGCAAAAGGGAGCCAACTACGGCCCCCCGTGTACTGTCTCCCTGGCCCTGGACCTACAGTTGCGGTGGCGGGTGTCGTGCTGGTCGGAGGAGGAGTTGCGTTTGTATCCGGGCTGGTCGTCCCTGGATTAGCTGACGCCGGAGGCGTGGTTGTGTCTGGGCTCGTGCCGGAGTTCGGCACAGTGCTGGGTGTAGCGGACGGCGTGTTCGGCGCCGCTTATCGGGAGGCGAACTCGGTGTGCTCGGGGTTACGTCGGGGGTCGCTCCCGGCTCAGTTTGCATGGTTGAAGAGTTAGGGTTGGTTGCGGCTGGGGGATTCGTAGCCCTCGGCGTCGTGCTCTGTGAGCTCTGTGACCCCATCGTGCTCTGCGAACTGGGGCTGTTGGACTGGGCTGTCCCTGTACCGATGTGCCGGTGCTCGAGCCTGTGCCTGACTGCGCGTATACCCAGCAGCCGCACAGCAGTATTGTGCTTGCCAAAAGAAGTACTCTCCGCTTCATGTTCCTCACCTTTTGTAGAAATCGAAATGGCCACCTGTATTGCGATGGGAAGTACAAAACCCGAGATGCCTGCCGGCAATGCAGAATTGAGTGCTGCCCGGTTGTGATCGGCTGACGCCTAAGGCTGGCCTCCTCTTAGCAGCTGCCATTTACAATGGCCCTTACTCCCGAGGTGCTGATGTCGTTCATTCGTTTTCTGATGCTGTTGTCCATTGTGATCTGGATTGGCGGGCTGATTTTCTTTGCGTTTGTGCTGGCGCCGACGGTCTTTGCCGTCTTGCCCACCCGTCAACTAGCCGGCAATGTGGTCAATCGCAGCTTAGGCGTCATGCACTGGATGGCGATTTCTTGTGGGGTCGTTTTTGCCGTGACGTCTATGATCGATTCGCGGATCGTAAATGGCGTCGCCCATCCTTTTGCGGCTGCGCAACTTGCTGATCTACGCGATGATCATCCTGACGCTGGTCGGCATGTTTGGCATTGCGTCGCGGATGCTGGTCCTGCGTCAGCAGATGGGCGTCATCGACAACGTGCCGCAGGATGACGCTCGCCGGGTCGAGTTCAACCGCCTGCACGTCTGGTCGACGCGCATCGAAGGAGCGGTGCTGGTGCTCGGACTGGCGCTGCTGTATCTAACCGCGCGACGGATGACGTAGAAGCCGTCAGTCGTCAGCTGTCAGCTTGAATTTGTTATTGGCCTGCGCTGACAGCCTGATGCGCTTGTTCAAAAGTTCTCTTACTGTGTTTCATGTTTACCTAAAGGAGCAGCTTCTACCGGCAGTCCGAGCTAAGGGCTGATAGCTGACGGCCGAAAGCTAACCATCATGAAAACCGGAATCATTGGCCTGCCACAAGTGGGCAAGACCTCACTGTTCGTGATGTTGACCAAGCAGCAGGTAGCGCAGCGCACCGGCAATCCGCGCGAGGCGCATCTGGGAGTGACCAAGGTCCCCGATGATCGCCTCGACCGCCTGGCCGCGCTCTATAACCCTAAGAAGCTGGTGCATGCCAGCGTCGAGTTTGTCGACGTGGCGGCGCTGAGCCAGGAGGCGCTTAACGAAACCGCCTTCGCCGCGAATCTGCGCAATGTGGACGCCCTGGCCCATGTGGTGCGCGCCTTCGAAGATGACTCCATTCCGCACGTTGGGCCCATCGATCCCCTGCGCGATATCAAGAACATTGATTTCGACCTGATCGTCAACGATCTCGGCCAGGTGGAAAAGCGGCTGGAGCGGGTGGAGAAAGACCTGAAGAAGATGAAGACCGCGGAACTGGAGCGCGAGCACGATTTGCTGAAACGCGCCAAAGTCCATCTGGAAACCGAGCGCCCGCTGCGCGAGATGGAGATGACGCCCGAGGACAAAAAGCGCGTGCGCGGCTTCATGTTCCTCAGCGAGAAGCCGATCCTCTACGTGCTGAACATTGGCGAAAGCCCGACGCTGGGAAAGGACCTGGAAGAAGCGGTTGCGAAATACGGGGTGACAGAAGTAGCGGCGCGGCCCAATACAGGCGCACTCGCGGTGTGCGCCAAGGTCGAAGCCGAACTTGCCGAAATGAGCGACGAAGATGCCGCCGAATTTCTCTCCAGTTACGGGCTGAAAGAGAGCGGACTGGTGCGGCTGATCCGCAAAACCTACGAATTGCTGGGGTTGATTTCCTTCTTCACTGTCGGCGAAGACGAGTGCCGCGCCTGGACCGTGGAACGCGGATCGAAGGCGGTACATGCCGCCGGCGCTATTCACACTGACCTGGAACATCACTTCATCCGCGCCGAGACCATTCACTGGGACCAACTGCTCGATGCCGGCTCGGAAGCCGAAGCACGCGCCCGCGGCACGCTACGTCTGGAAGGCAAGGAATACATCGTGAAGGATGGCGATGTGATGCATATACGGCACAGCGGATAGTGGCAAGCTTGTGCGTCAAGTCCTTGGCGATTGATTAGCTATAGCTAGCCACGCGATCCTAAGACAAATTGCGTGTTGGGGGTCTATTAAGTGGCGTCTTGCAGACACCGTTACTTCAGCAGTTTGCCTAACGCGGCTCGCTGGTGGGTCAAGAATGCCCCGGTTCGCTCGCGGACAACACTGGCTACATCCATGGGGTTCAGGGTTGCTGCGCGCACTAGTCGATCCTTCACGGCCTCCGCTGGCTGCGAAGCCGCCATCTGGGTCTCGAGGAACTGGCTCAACGACAGGAGCGCTTGCTGATGCTCGGTAAGGGGGGTGGTCTGCGGCGTGACGGTAAGGGGCGCGATCCGCGAAAAGGGCGCGGGTGTATCGTCCCGAGGCTGGGCAAGAAATTCGCTGTCGAAGCTGTTGGCTTGCGGCACTCGGGCGCCCAGCGCGCCAAGGTTGAGTCCGAACTTGCTTGCGGCGTAATGAAGGATGCTGGTGTGGTCGTACTTGGTATGCGTCACCCCTGCCACGACCCAAGGCGAAACGAGGATGGCTGGAACGCGAATGCCAAGTTGTTTGAACCCAAACTTACCAGTGTTTCCATCCGGAGCCACGGTCGCACCCAGAGTAGCGTCATTCGGGTCTGGCCAAACATGATCGTAAAATCCGCCATGCTCGTCGTAGACGACAATGAGCAGCGTACTGCTCCAAAGATCGGCGTTACCCCGTATGGCATTGTAGACCTTCGCGATTAGGACCTCGCCGTTTTGCACGCCATGGACGGGATGTTGATCGCTCTCGCTGGGGGCAAAGTAATGCGGTTCAATGAAGGTGTAGGCGGGGAACTGGCTTGCTGGTCCGGCGGCGTCGTTCAGGAAGTCGTCGTCGAAATGATGGTAGTGGCCGGGATGCTGCAGCTGATGGGTTAGCAGCAGGCTCTGGGCAATGTCGCCGTAATAGATCCTCCAGCTGACGTTGGTCCTCGATAGCAGATCGTACAGCGTGGTTTGGTCGTAAGCGTGTAACAGCGCGGGCAGAAATCTCATGTCCACGTGGCCCTTGGACGTCCCGCTATGTGCGAACAAGCGGTTGGGCCAGGTGGGGCCGGGCAGCGATGAGAACCATCGATCACAGACCAGAAAATTCTGCGCCAGTGTGTGCAGCGAATTCAAGCTGCCCAGCGGGAAGTAATTCATGATCTGCTGCAGCGCGTCGGCGGTGGCATGAGGGTAGGCATGCCCAAAGCTGTTAACGAAACCAGAATTGTTATTGTCCATCTGGTTGAGAACGTCGCTGTTGTCATGCTTGGGATCGTCGCTGCCAAGCTTGGTGTCGTCGGAGCCAGGCTTCTGCGTAAATGGGACGGGCGGAGGCGGAGGGGTTCCCGACATTTGGAAGCTGTTCTGGCCAGGGTGGTTGGGATCGATGCCGTCGATCTGCGGGTTGACGCTATGCAGGCAGCCCAGCATCTGATCGAAGGAGCGGTTCTCCATCATCAGCACGACGATGTGTTGGATGTTGTCCGGCATCGACTATCTCCCCGATCTGCGCACGCAAGCGCGATCGACAAATGCGAGTTCCATTTAACTCCCGGCTCTCGATGACCAACAACAATAAGACGACTGCATTCCCATGATTGCTTGATGGACGGGCGAAAGGAAGACAATTTTCGGCGTCTTAGCTCGCTTTCAACGGCATCGCTCGCAAGCGCTCGCCGGTGGCAGCGAAGATGGCATTCGCGACTGCGGGAGCCACGCCGACAATAGGCGTTTCGCCCGCGCCAGCCGAGGGCAGGTCTTTGCGATCAATCAGTCACGACGTCGATCTGCGGCATGTCCTTAAACCGAGGCACGCGATATTCGGAGAAATGCGGATTCAGGATTCGCCCATCCGCGAAACGCACCGCCTCGAACAATGCGCCGCCAACCCCCATCATGATCGCTCCCTCGATCTGGTTGCGCAGCCCGTTGGGATTCACGACTGCGCCGCACTCGAAGGCCTCCACCACGCGTCGAATCCGCACGGTCTTAGCGGCACCGATCTCGACTTCGGCAATGGTGGCGACGTGGCCGCCTTTCTCGAAGCCGCCGGCCATGCCGAAGCCGCGCTCCGGAGTGGATTTCTGTTTGCCCCATGCGGCCTTCTCTGCGACTGCTTCAAACACCGCGCGCAGCCGGTCGTCGGTTGTATTCTTCAGCCGGAACTGCAAGGGATCCATGGCAGCGGCGTGCGCCAATTCGTCCATGTGCGACTCGCGCGCGAAATGATTGGCGGTCGCAGCAAGTCCGCGATACGATCCTTGCCGCAATGGTCCATCGACGGGATGAAACTGAATCAGCTGATTGGGAATGTTGTAGGGAACGCCGATTGCGGCCGGTCCGGAGTTGTAGTTGTGGTATTCCCACGCGGTGATGGTTCCGTCACGACGGGCTCCGCTCTTGATTTCGATAACGCCTGCGGGACGAAAGTACGCCCAGGTGAATTCTTCCTCGCGCGTCCAAATTATTTTGACGGGCTTGCCCGCTGCCTTGGCGAGGCGCGCGGCTTCGATCGCAGCGTCCCCGGTGTGCTTGCCGCCGTAACCCGAGCCCATATCGGGCATCAGCACGCGAACATTCTGCGACGGAATGTGAAACGCGGCAGCTAGTTCGTCGCGCACTGCGAAGGGGCGCTGCGTACCTGTCCACACCGTAAGCTTGTCGCCTTGCCATTCCGCCACGGCCGCGCGTGGTTCCAGGGGAGCGTGCTGGATGTAGTCGACCGTGTAGCTCTGCGAAAGCTTGATCTCGGCAGCGGCCATTGCCTTCGCAATCGATCCAGTCACATCCGGAGGTTCGCTGTCATGGTTGTCGGCGTTCGCCCTGAGATAGGGAAATAACTCGCGATTGGAGATCTGCGGTGGCACTTTCCATTGCGCCTTTAGCGCGGTCAAAGCCTGTTCAGCCGACCACAGGTCGGGCGCGGCTACTCCAACGAAATCGCCGTCGCGCACGACCGTAACCTTTGCGAGTTTCTTTGCCGCCTGATCATCGAGCGAGGCAAGGTTCGCTTTGAATCCGGATGGACGAAGAACCTTGCCGTAGAACATGCCGGGCCGGCTCATATCGGAGGGGTACTGATGTTTTCCGCTGACGAATGCCGAGCCGTCAACCTTGGGAACGGGAGTCCCGGCAATCTTCCACTGGTTCGCTGGCGTTAAAGGAGGATTCACTTCGATGATCTTTACCAGCTTCTGGCCATGGGTCAACTCACCATAGCTGCGCGACTGCTTGGTCTCAGGGTTGGCGATCTTGCCTTCGGCCGCGACCAGCGTCGAAGGCTCCACATGCCAATCCTTCGCTGCAAGATTGAGCAGCATCTCGCGTGCGGCCGCCGCCATGCTGCGCAACTGTGGACCCATCGTCGGCGTGGTGCGGCTGCCGAAAGTACCCGCATCCCACGGCACCAAATTGGTGTCTCCCATGGTTAGGGAGATGGACGCGATAGAAACGCGCAGTTCCTCGGCGACCTGCTGGGCCAATGACGTTCGAATGTTCTGGCCAACCTCGACCTTTCCGGTGAAAACCGTAATCTGCCCATCTTCCGCAATGCGCAGCCATGCGGCGATATCCTTCGGCAACTCGTGACCACCGCGCGTGCGTCCCGATTCCTGCGCCCCGATTTTCGGCGCGCAGGCACAGATCAAAATGCCGCTGCCAAAGAGCTTCAGGAAGTCGCGTCGGTCGAGCTCGAAGCAATGCAGTTCGCCACCCACCTCGTGCTGCTTTAATTCGCCTGCGAGTTCTCGATCAAGAGTTGCGCCCACGGAGCCTCACCCTTTCTGCACGGCCTGGGCGGCTTGGCGCACCGCAGCCACGATGCGCGGGTAAGTTCCACAGCGGCAGATGTTGCCATTCATCGCATGAACAATCTCCTCGCTTGTAGGATTTCTGTTGCTGCTCAGCAGGGCGACGGCGGAAAGAACCATTCCTGAGGTGCAGTAACCGCACTGGAATGCCTCTTCGCGAAGGAACGCCTGCTGTACCGGATGCAGTGCGCCATTCTGCTCCAGACCCTCGATGGTAACGACATGTTTCCCTGCAGTAGCGGAAAGCGGCGTCAAGCAAGATCTCACCGGCCTCCCGTCTAGCAGGACTGTGCAGGCGCCACACTGTCCTTCGCCGCAACCATACTTGGTTCCGGTTAGTTGCAGTTGGTCACGCAAGACCCACAACAAGGGCTGGTCCGGAGGGGCTGTAACCTCGTGCCGCTTTCCGTTTACCGTGACGGCAATCGCATCCATGATAATCTCCGAGCAAAGACTCGGCTGGAATCACGCTTCAGTTTTCTGCGTGTTGCTGTCGAGTTCTGCCAGCAGGTTGTCCACCCGCGCCTCCAGGATGTTACGGATGGAGCAGATGCCCAACACTTTCCCGTGATCGTCCACAATCGGCATATGGCGGTAGTGCCGTTCCAGCATGACCTGAAGCGCCTCGCTGGGGGTGGTCTCCTCGGTTGCCATCTCGACCATCGGGCTCATGAGCTCGTGCACCGGGGTGCGCTTGGGATCGCGCCGGCTGAGGGCGAACTTCGCCAGCACGTCGCGCTCGGTAAACATGCCCGCCACCACTCCTTGCTCGTCGATGACGGCCACCGCGCCCACCTGTTTTTCCAGCATCGTGTGGATGGCATCTTCCACCGTCGCCTGCAAAGACACCGTCGCCGGGCCTTCGTCACACCACTTTAGGAGACTCATGATATTTGGGTTCCTTCCCCTTTACACTACTCGCCGTCAGCTTGTCGCTTTTCGCCCTTCGCTTTTCACCTCGGGCGAACGCAGGCCAGGCGAGCAAAGTCACAGTTGAGGGCCAACAGCGCAGTAGCGAAAGGCGAAAGCGAAGGCGAATCGCGCTCTTTACGCATTAATCGCCATGCCAAACACCGCATTCGACGCATCCAGCATCGCCTCTGACAATGTGGGATGCGCATGGATAATGTTCGCCAGCTCCTCCGCGGTGCATTCCATCTCCAGCGCCAGGACGGATTCGGCGATCAGTTCGGTCGCGTTCGGCCCGATGATGTGCACGCCCAGGATCTCGCCGTACTTGGCATCGGTAACGATCTTGACGAAGCCTTCGTGCTGCCCCACGATGCTGGCGCGCGAGTTCGCGGTGAAAGGGAACTTGCCAACCTTCACGGTGTAACCCTCCTCCTTCGCCTTGGCTTCGGTGAGGCCCACGCTTCCGATCTCGGGATGGCAATAGGTCGCGTTGGGAATGCGCAGCAGATTGATTGGCTTGGCCGGCTTGCCAGCGATGTGCGTGACCGCGACAATACCTTCCATGGCGCCGGCGTGCGCCAGCAGCGGGTAGCCCAGCGCAATGTCTCCAATCGCGTAAACCCCCGGCTCGGCGGTACGCATGAACTGGTCGACCTTTACGAACCCGCGCTCAAGCTCGATCTTTGTCTTCTCGATGCCGACGTTCTCAGTCATCGGTGCGCGGCCCACCGCGACCAGCACCTTCTCGGCCTCCAGCTTCTGCGGCTTGCCATCGACGGTAAAGGTGACGGCGACGCCCGTCTTGGTCTTCTCCACCTTCTCGACCTTGGCATTCACAAAGCCGTTGATGCCGCGCTTCCGATAGACGCGCATCAACTCCTTCGACACTTCTTCGTCTTCGATCGGAACGTAGCGCGGCAGCATCTCCAGGATGGTCACGTCCGTGCCGAACGACTTGTAGATGCTGGCGAACTCGACGCCCACCGCGCCCGAGCCGATCACGATCAGCGACTTGGGAATCTGGTCCAGGCTCAGCACCTCGATATTGCTCAGGACCTGCATATCCGGTTGCAGGCCGGGCAACATGCGGGCCGACGAACCGGTGGAAAGTATGACGTTCTTCGCCTTGATCGACTTCAGTTCGCCGCCTTCCAGCGCGACCGTGTGGATGCCGTCCTTCGCGGGGCCGGTCAGCTTGCCCCATCCGCGGACCACGTCCACCTTGTTCTTCTTCATCAGGAACTGCAGGCCCTTGGCGTGCTTGTCCACGATGCCCTGTTTGCGCTTCTGGATCGCACCCCAGTTCAGCGAGACGCCAGCCGTGTTTTCCAGTCCGAGTTCCACGCCTTCCTTCACGTGGTCGAAGACTTCGGCGTTGAACAGCAACGCCTTGGTTGGAATGCAACCGACATGCAGACAGGTGCCACCCAGGTACGGATCTTTCTCGATGAGGGCGGCCTTCAGTCCAAGCTGCCCGGCGCGAATGGCCGCAGTGTATCCCGCAGGTCCGCTGCCGATGATGGCTACGTCATAAATTGTCTCTGGCAAGTTCGTGCTCCAGTTCTAGAAGGGTTATGAGCGCCGGGATGTAGCCGGCTTGTCGGAATAATGGCGACAGGCGAATAGATGATTGTAAATCACGGGAAGAAGCAGGATCGGGGACCGGCCTAACCTCCTGTCTCACAGAAACTATTAAACGGTGGATTTATGAGGATGAGCGAGAATCAAATTTAATCAAATGCCTGGTTAGGCTAGGCTCCGTCTACTCCGACTTTAACGTACCCAGATCATGGAGTTATCCAATATGTATGCAATCCAACTGATTCGGTGTATAAGGGTTTGATCGCACCGCCTTTCTCATTCGGCCACTCGATGAAACTCCTGCGTGGCAGCAAGGAAGCCCCTTCATCGAGGGCCATCCGACCCCACTAAGAAAGGGAAAACAATGCCCTCCGGTCTCAGACTCACAATTGTCAGGCTGCTGCTTCCCCTCATTTTGCTTCTTCAGACTGGCTGGGCGGCCGCTCCTCAGAACACCACTGCTGACCAGGAAAACAGTACATCTCTTGCCGAAGATATCCAATCTTTCATTCACTCCGCGGGGAAGATCGTATTCCTGGCGGCATGGCCCACGGCGACATACCGCGGTTTGTCCTTGGGACAACTGACGCCGGTCGAGCATGGATTGGATGTTGCTGTCAGGTTAAACGGCTCTGGGTTCAATTCGTACGGCGGAAGCGATCTGTGGCTGGATCTGGTTTTTTCGTTTCGGAACAATCAGTATCAGGGCTTTCATTTGGGGCAGAACAATGGCTTCATCCCGCCGTTCCTCGTGAGTGAGTTGGTTGCAGCGATTGGAACGCAGCTTTTCGACGATTATGCGGCCTCGCATCCTGAGGCGCGCAACAACGAAACGGCCTACAGAACTCCCTCCGCTCCAACCACGCCGCTACCCGCGGCTGCCTTTCGAAGTGTTGTGCCACTCAATTCCATGCCCGTCTTAAGAACCTCCATCAATCAGATAGGACCAGGAGTAAAGAGCGGGACCGAGCTATTGTGGGCTTTAGACAATAGCCTCTGGATCGCCGACGGCAAGCCGAGCGAGCGACAACTCTATGTCATCGCAAGCCCCTGCGATTATTACAGCAGACAGCTTTATGCAGCCTCGAGACCTTTTACCTCCGACGTTCAGATCCGTTGGATCGAAATGGTGCCTCCGAGTGAAAAAGAGTGTCGGCCCTTCCTGGGTATGCTTGCGAGAGGGGATTCGGGCCTTCTTGAACAGGCGTACGAGATGGGGATTCAACCCGGACCCGTTTCCCCTGTCTTTGAAGAAAACGCGGTGCGATGGAGCACGGGAGTGGAAAACGCAGTGTCGCCTATCCTGCGTTACATGCTCAACCACTACGGTGCGCCTCTTCAATATCCGACTCTCCTTTGGGTGTCCGCTCGCGGAATGGAGGCCTCGATGCGACCGGCCGATCTCGCCCCCATTGTGGCTTCGATCATTGCACGGCCAGACGCGATGAGCGTCGATCCCATGAGCCGCAAACTCATGCCTGCTCAATATGACTTTAAGCCAACGGGTAAACGTGCGGGGGCGAAGATGAACGGCGTGAAACTCTATGCCATGCCTGACGAACGATCCCAAGTGGCCAGCACCTTGCCGAAAGATTTTGGGTATCCAATCGCCGGAAAGGCGAAAATCAACGGCGAGGAATGGCTTGAACTTCAATTAGCGCCGGAGCCCCTATTACCGAACCTGTTCGTGAGAGATACTGACGTGGTCAAGGTGAAGTGAGTTCAATGGATAAGCCTGGACATGAACCTCAACAAGATCCGTAAATCCGCGATTACCCGCCCTTGAGTCTTTTTCTCCCCCTGCCTCGTATATCCCGTTAGTATGGTCGCCACCGCTTTCAGTTCGCTGGTTCCGATGGAAACCGAAGAGTCGCAAATCGCGCGTGGGCTCCGGCGTCGCGATCCTGACCTGCTCGACGCGCTTGATCGAGCAGTATCAGCACCGGCTGCTGCGCTACCTGCTGCACCTGACCGGCAATCGCGCCGTCGCCGAGGACCTGTTCCAGGAAACCTGGCTGCGCGTGCTGGAAAAGGGCCATCAGTACGACGGCCGCAATCGCTTCGTGACCTGGCTGATGTCCATCGGACACAACGTCGCGATCGACTACCTGCGCAAGAAAAATCCTCGCAGCCTGGACGAACTGAAGGACCCGGAAGATGGCGCACCCTTTGAACCTCCGGCGACCGGCCCATCACCGTTCGACCTGGCCTTGGCGCAGCAGCAGCATGAAATGTTCGACGCGGCGCTTGGGACAGGTGCCGGCAATTTTCCGCGAAGTCCTGGTGCTTCGCTTTCAGGAACAGATGAAGCTGGAGGAGATCGCGCAATTGATTCACATTCCCCTTGCCACCGTAAAGACCAGAATTTATCGCGGCGTGATGGCATTGCGTCCCGCGCTGAAGGGAGGCGCCCAATGACCAACCACGAGCATGAGCGCGCCATTGATCTCATCACCCGTCGCGGCGTGGAAGACATCGCCGCTCCCGGATGCGGCCTGGCTGGAGTCGCACCTGGCCACGTGCGCCGAATGTGCCGAATACGCTGCGCTGGCGGAGAGCACTGGCCGGCTTCTGCGGTCGGTTGCGATCACCGCCAGTCCGGCGCTGGTGATGCACCACCCAGGCACGGCTGCGCGCGCGCGCGACGTATCTGCGAGAGCAGCGGTCGCGCATGGTCCTGATCGCGATTTCATTTTGTATCGGAGCCATGTCTTCGGCGCTTTCAGCGTGGCTGTGGTGGCGATTCGGCGGCTGGGTGGCGCGACATGTGGGACTCTCAGCGGCGATCGTCGAACCGGGAATCCTGCTGTTTCTGCTGTTGCCGGCAATCGTGATCGCCGGCTTGCTGCTGGCGTTTCCTCATCCCATATTCGAAGGCTCACTCATGCTGGCGTTGGCGAGGGAGCATGAAGGAGAAAAGCGATGAACCAGCCAAAATCTCACTTTCGCAGCGAACTCGCCATTATTCCGCCCGTCGCAAGAGTAATTGCGGTGTTGGTGTTCTTGCGTCATGCAGATCTGCCTGCTGGGGCTCCTGCCTCACTTTGAAAAAGACATACCCCCGATGCCGTTTTTGGTGCTGATCAGCATATGTTGGTGGCATCGTCGTTGGCCATCATCATCCTGATGATCGGCTACGTGAATGCGGACTCCAAGCGTCGCGGCATGAATTCGCTGCTGTGGACGCTGCTGGTGATTTTCGTTCCCAAGGCCCTGGGCTTTATTGCGTACTTCCTGCTGCGCAAGCCTCTGCTGATACCGTGCCCCAACTGTGGTACCGCGGTCGGATCGGATTTTCGATATTGCCCGAAGTGCGGCCATGCTTTGACCCCGACCTGTAGTCACTGCGGCCGCTCCATCAGCGGCGACTACGTGTGCTGTCCTTATTGCGGCAAAACCGGTGGGAGCAACGGCGACCTCCTAGGCTCAGCGGAACCATTGATGCACCGAATCACCAAGAGACACAGAGAGTTCTTGTTCACCATGAGGTCACAAAGATTACGGATTTTATCATAGTTCATCGAGCACGCCATGTTCTCCGTGGTAGCAACATAACTTCTCTGAACACTCGGTGTCACTGTGGCTCTGTGTCATTAATCGTGGTGAACTCGCGATTGATTTAGAATTCCTTCCCATGGCAGTAGTCACCTATCTGGAAGCCATTCGCCAGGGAATCTGGGAAGAGATGGAGCGCGATCCCGCGGTCTTCTGCATCGGCGAAGACATCGGCATTTACGGCGGCGCGTTCAAAGTTACCGAAGGACTAATCGACCGGTTTGGCCCCGAACGCGTGGTGGACACGCCGATCTCGGAGATGGCCATCGTCAATGCCAGCTTCGGCGCGGCCCTCACCGGCATGCGGCCGGTGGCCGAGTTCCAGTTCATGGACTTCATCAGTTGCGCCTTCAATCAAATCACCAACATGCTGGCCAAGGCCCATTTCCGCTGGGGCGCGCCGGTTCCGGTGGTGCTGCGCGGCCCTTCGGGGGGCGGCGTCCACGGAGGTCCATTTCACTCGCAGAATCCCGAGACCTACTTCGCGCACACGCCGGGACTGAAAGTCATCTGCCCGGCAAGCGCCTACGACGCCAAGGGGCTTATCAAGTCGGCGATCCGCGACAACAACCCGGTGCTGTTCTTCGAGCACAAGTTTCTTTATCGCCGCATCAAGGAAGAGCTGCCCACCGGCGATTACACCGTGCCGATTGGCAAAGCGCGGGTGGTGCGCGAAGGTCGCGACGTCAGCGTCATTACCTACGCCGCCATGGTGTATGTGGCGCTGGAAGCCGCGGAAATCCTGGCGAAAGAAGGCATCGAGCTGGAAGTGGTGGATTTGCGGACGGTGCTGCCGCTGGACCGCGACGCCATTCGTCAGACGGTGGAAAAGACCAATCGCGTAATCGTGCTGCACGAAGACACCAAAACTGGCGGGATTGCCGGAGAGGTAGCGGCCATCATCAACGAAGAGTGTTTCGACTCGCTGGATGCGCCCATCGTGCGGATCGCCTCTGCCGACAGCCCAGTACCGTTTTCGCCGCCGCTGGAAGAAGCCTTTCTCCCCAAAGTGGAAGACGTAGTGCGCGAAGCGCGGCGGTTGCGAAGCTACTGAGCACCCCGGCTTCGGTTGGGAAGTGCGCTCACGCTGGATGACATTTCGTGTGATGTTCTGCCTGCGCAAAAGGAATCGAGACGAATCATAGTACGATAATGAATCCTCCGGCGACGGAGCGGAACAACCAGCTCAGAGGAGAAGCATGCGCGGATTCATCGTGGGAGTCATCGTTACGCTGCTCGTCGTTTTCGGCGGGGCCTATTACTACGCGACCACGGGACACTTCGATACCCGGGCGGTGGGCAATACCCCCAGTACCTTGGAGCGCAGTTCTGCCATGAAGTCGCTGGATGCCTGGGTGGATGGTCACGCCCCCAAGCAGCCCAACCCCTTCCAGCCGACCACGGACAACATCATGGACGGCTCCATGACTTACGACAAGAATTGCGCCTTGTGCCACGGCAGTCTGAAACAGCCTATCTCGCCACTGCGCAACAATTTTTATCCCTCCGGTGCCGCAACTCATGAGCCACACTCCCGACGATCCGGACGGCAATCTTTTTTATGTCAGTCAAGTACGGGATTCGCTACACCGCCATGCCGGGCTGGGACGGCGTGCTGTCGGATGACGACATCTGGAAGACCGTGCTCTTCATCAAGAATTCCAACCAGATGAAGGACAATTCGCAGCAGCAGAACCCGCAGAACTGCAGCATATGGACAATTCCAAGCAGCCGCCGAAGTAGGCTTCGCTTTGTCGATTTCTGGCTGATTGCTGACTGCTTTACCGCTATGGAATGAACATCGCACTGTTTGGCGGAACCTTCGATCCCATTCATCGCGGACACGTGATCGTGGCGCGCGCTGCCGCCGCGAAGTTCGAGTTGAAACAAGTGTGGTTTGTTCCCGCCGACATACCGCCGCACAAGCAGAAGACGCCGATCCTGTCGTTCTATCATCGTTACGCTATGGTTGCGCTCGCGCTCGCGGGAGAGAAGGCGTTCGTGCCTTCGCTGTTAGAAGCTCCCGATCCGGCGACCGCCGATAGCGCGGCGCAAGCCGAGCTACTCGATTGACACCGTCCGTCGCGTGAAAGCGATGCTGGGCAAGAGCGATCACCTATACTTTCTGATAGGCATGGATGCGTTCAAGGACATCGCCAAGTGGCACGAGGCCGAGGCCCTGCTGGGCGAATGCGATTTCATTGTGGCCGCGCGTCCGGGATACTCGCTGGCCGATGTTGCTTCGTCGTTGCCGGCGAGCTTGCGGCCGGGGGCGGCCGTGACAAAGTTGTTCCGCAAGCAGAAGATGGAAGGACCGCTGGTGTTGCCGGGCGCTACCCTGCACATGCTGCCGGAGACGCACGAAAATGTTTCGGCCACTCAGATCCGCGCGGCGGTGGAACGCGGCGGCGCGCTGAAGCGGCTGGTCCCCGACGCCGTAGCGGAATACATCCAGAAGGAGCAGTTGTATCGAAACCCAGGAACGAAGAACAGAAGTAACTCGAGACAAACCGAGCAGAAACATGAAGAGAAATGAATCGAGGGCGCAAGTCGCCATTGCGGTGCGCGCTTGCCAGGAGAAGAAGGCAGCGGACATCAGCATCCTGCGGCTCGACGAGCAGGCCAGCGGGTTCACCGACTATTTCGTGGTCTGTTCAGGCGCCAATCCGCGGCAGGTTCAAGCCATCGCCGACGAGGTGGACGAGAAGCTTAGCGCCACCGGAGTGGAACCCTCGCACCGCGAGGGTACAACCAGGCCGATTGGGTCCTGCTGGACTACGTGGACTTCGTGGTGCACATCTTCTCCGAGAGCGCGCGCAAGTTCTACGACTTGGAGCGGCTGTGGAAGACGGCTACGCGGCTGCAACTCGCCGATCTGGAGAAGCCTGCCCGCAAACCCGCAGCCAAGAAGACCGCAGCCGGCGCCAAGCGCGGCCAAGACGGCAAAATCGGCAGCGAAGTCCGCAGCCAAGAAGGCTTCTCGCAAGCGCGTCCCGACCGCGCGCTCGCGCAAGAGTTCCTGAGCCGTGAAGCTTCGCATCGCATGGATTGGTCAGGACCCGCAGCTCGCCCATTCAATCTCTGACCGCGGAATACCTGAAACGGCTCTCGCGCTACGCCGCCTGCGATGCGCAAGAGCTGACATCCGAAGCTGCGCTGCTCAAGCTGGTGGAAAAAAGCACCAGCCGTAAGCCGCCGGTGCTGGTGCTGCTGGATGCTCGGGGCCAGCAGCTTACCTCGGAAGAGATCGCCAACTTTCTGGAATATCACCAGGGGCACGACACCCAGGAGTTGCTGTTTGCGGTTGGGCCTGCCGATGGCTGGAGTGACCCCACGCGCGCCGTCGCGTCTAACGTTCTGTCCTTCGGGAAGGTAACGCTGCCGCATGAACTGGCGCGCGTCGTGCTGTTGGAGCAGCTCTATCGGGGATTCACCATCCTCAAGGGTCATCCGTATCATGGAGGACACTAGAGGGAGTTTCTCTTCTGGTGTATAGGCGAGGGGTGGAACACGCCTTTCAGGCGTGCAACTCGCCTCGGTTGTGGGATCGTGCTTTAGCGCCTGAGGTAATTTTTTCCGTCACCTCAGCGGCCGGATTAGGCCCGAAGCTTAACCGCACCGCCAAAAGCGGTGCTCCACTCTATACACCATGGGACTGCTCTGGAAGGAGCAACATGAGGTTTCAGCGGCGGTGCGTCGCCCGCGTTCCGCTAATATTTGCGATGACACTCTTCTCGTCGTACTGCGCGGGACAGGCGCCTGCCCAGCCAGCGCAAACCGGCGGCGATTCCCGCCGCTGGAGCAATGGAAGGCCGCAGTGATCAGCGGAAACGTCGCGGCACTGCAGGCGCTTTACAGCAGCAATCCCCCGGCCCAGATCGCCACCGCCGCGGGCGCGTCCACCGTTACCTCGGAAGTCGCCTTCTGGACCGGCCTCAAAGCGCGTCGCATGAAGCTGAATGTCATTCAGTCGGAATCGCCTCAGGCGGGCGTGCAGCAGGTGGTCTTTCAGGCTGAGGTCCACACCAGCGCAGGCCCGGGAGGCCAAACGCTCTACGTAACCGAGGGACAGCTATGGCAGAAGCAAGGGTGAGCAGTGGCGGATGGCGGGCACGAAACGCTCCGATGCTACGAAACTGCAACAGCCGGCTCTCGACCAGCAAGATTATCTACGCTCCCGGCGTCGATGCCCACGCCGAGATCAAGCACGCTCTGCAACTCGCCGCCAAAGGACACAAGCGGGTGCTGGTGGTCTTCGGCGCGAACTGGTGTTACGACTGCCACGTGCTCGACCTGGCTTTTCATCGGCCCGACGTCGCTGGCGTGCTGCAGCAGAACTTTGAAGTGGTGCACGTCGATGTGGGTGAAGGCGACAAGAATCAGGACCTCATGCAGGAATATCAGGTCCCGATGAAGCGCGGAATTCCGGCGATCGCCGTCCTGGATAGCAATGGGAAGCTGCTTTACAGCCAGAAGGGCGGCGAATTCGAGAAAGCCCGGGCCCTGGCGCCGGAAGACGTGCTGCAATTCCTGAACAAATGGAAGCCTGTTGCGCGGTAGCGCTGGCGAGACTCGCGAGTCGTGCTATCCGTTACTATATCGACAGTAAATCGTCTAAAGCTCGCCGCCGCTTCGGCGCAAGATGAGGAAAAACCTGGAATGAAACTTACTCGTAATTCGGCAGTTCGCCCTGGCTGCGACTGTGCTGCTCGGCAGCATGGCAGCGTGGGGCGCCGATACCTCAATGCTGCGGCCTCCCAAAGGATCGAAGGTCGCCATCATCGTGTTTGAAGATCTCGAATGTCCCGACTGCGCGCGCGCGGCGCCGCTGCTGCATGAAGCCGCCAAGCAATACAACATTCCGCTGGTGCAGCATGATTTTCCCTCTGCCCATGCACCCCTGGTCGTTTGAGGCGGCGGTAAATGCCCGCTACTTCGACACCAAATCGCAGAAGTTGGGTGACGAGTATCGCCTCTACATCTTTCAGAACCAACACGCAGATTACCAAGCAGAATCTGCGCGGCATGACGGAGCGATTTGCCGACGAGCACAAAGTCGCGCTGCCGTTTGTGGTCGATCCGAATGGAGATCTCGCCGCCAAAGTCAAGGCTGACTATCAACTTGGGCAGCGCATTCCTCTTGATCACACCCCCACCATCTACGTCGTCAGCGATACCGTGCGCGGGCAACCCTTCGTCGAGGTCGTCGATCGGACCAAGCTCTACCAGTTGATTGAGCAGGTGATGAAGGAGGCGGGCAGCAATCCGCCGGCAAGCAAGACGGCCAACGCCCATAAAGCTGCGCACGCCCAATAAAGCAAAGGAGCTGCTGCCAGAAAGCTCGCCACGACGGCGAGCTTTTCCATTTGGTGGTCGCAAATCCCGGCTATTCCGCGAAGTCCACGAAACTTTCAATGCCCCGTCGGGTTGCTATGATCGAATCCGATATGCCCGACAAAACTACCGTACAGTCCATGCCTCCGCTCTCCTCTCACGACCGTATCCTGATGGCGGGCAAGCGCTTGTTCGCACTCAACGGCTACGAAAATACCAGCACGGTGGCGATTTCCCGCGAAGCCGGCACCAGCGAGTCGCAGATGATGAAGCATTTCGGCAGCAAGCAAGGTCTGTTGGCTGCTATTTTTGACCGCGGTTGGGCGGCCATCGCCGAACGGGTGCAAATGGCTCAGAAGAGTGCCTCGCTTACGGAAAGGCTCTTCGGAGTTTTGGAGGCCATTGCTATCGAGCTGGACAACGATTCTGATCTGAAGGAAATCATGCTGCTCGAGGCTTGGCGCGTGCGCAAAGACAACCGAGACGTGCTGCTGAGCCAGGGATTTCAGCGGATTTGCCGATGTGGTGGACGGAATCCTGAGCGAGATGAGGGACCGCGGCCAAATCCGCTCGGATGTGAACCTTCAAGCAGTGCGCGCCGCTTACATGGGGATGACGGAAGGCCTGTTGCGCGACCAGGTGGTGGCGAAACGCTCTGAGTTTATCGCCAATTACAATTTTGACGATGTCAGAAAGGTCCTGGAAGTCCTGGTTCCAGCCTTCCGCGGGGAGCAGGCCCAGTCGTTGAAAGCGGTTAACGAGTAGGCGACCGTCGCCGGAGCAATACACTTGCCGAGTCCATCCTTCCCGCGCAGCGGCTACAGCTTCCGCAACACCTCAAATATGTCATCATTGCTGGGTACCTGGCCGAGGGGATAAATCTTCGCGAACGCCAGCTTGCCGTTCTTGTCCACGATAAATACGGCCCGCTCATTGACCCCGGGCAGCGGATCTCCCTCGCGCTGAATCCCGAAAATCCTGGCTACTGCTCCATGCGGATAAAAATCGCTGGCCAGGGGAAAGCTCAGCGTGCCGATCTCTTTCTTCTGCCAGGCTGTATGGCTGGGGATGGAGTCTGCGCTGATGGCCACGACCTGGGCATCGTAGCCGGCAAGCCTCTCCGTTTCAGAACTCAGGGCAGGCAATTGAGAGGCGCAAACCGGCGTCCAGTCGGCCGGATAGAAAGCCAGGACCACATTCTTCTTTCCCCGGTAATCGCTGAGCTTGAATTGCTGCTTGATATTTCCTACGACCGCCGGGAGTTCGAAATCCGGTACTTCATCGCCAACGTTCAGGGTTGCCATTTCCTCGCCTCCAGATCCTTGTTCGATGCAAACAGCGATTCTAGAGGTCATGCGCTCTTGGCAGCAAGTCCGTAACGGCGGGTATTGTTGCAGTTTGATGAATAACTGCAAGGAAGACGAAAAGGACGGATGAATCGCGGAGAATAGGAGAACTTTTGGGGTGGGTGGAGGGATTCGAACCCTCGACAGCCGGAGCCACAGTCCGGAGTTCTACCACTGAACTACACCCACCGTATCGAAAAATTATAGCATCCGACAATGCACACTTTATGGGCGCAAGGCGGGATTATGCTGGCTGCGCGGCGCTGAGACAAAGTTCGAAAGTTCTTGCGCTTCAGTTTTCTGAGCAGCCGCCCATCATGCAGCAGTTGCCCTGTCCACAACCAGCCGACGCTGCTGGCGCATTGCTCTTCGTACTCACGGAAAACGTGGAGAGCTGGGGCTCGAGTTTACGGGTGTGGCAGTTGGGGCACTCGGCTTTTTGTTCGCCGAAGAGGATGGCCTCAAACTTCTGTCCACACTGTTCACAGCGATATTCGAAAATCGGCATTGCGACTCCAATCAATTTTGCGAAAGGCCAGCTTGCGTAAGCGAAAAACTCTCGCCCACGGGAACCGCTGGGGATGATAAAACCATTATAGATGCAGGAGCGTAAACCCCCCTCGCAGGAAGCACAACCAGGGCAGCAATCATTCGAGAATGATGCCGCCTTGCGTCCCACCGCAACCGCGGGTGGACCAGATTTTTTCGGCGAACCATTCCGGCCACGGCGCGCTTTTCGCGGAGGCCACGCTCAGACCATCGCAGGCAATTTCCTGCCTCGCCGTAACCAGTTGCCTGCGCCCGAAAAGCGATTGTTCCACGTGGAACCTGGGGTCCAAGTCCTTTGTTACTGCCACTGGCAGCCGAACCGAAGCCGGGCCATGACGCTGGTCATCGTGCACGGCCTCGAAGGCTCCAGCGAATCCGGCTACGTGATTGGCACCGGCAGCAAGGCCTGGTGCGCCGGCATGAATGTGGTCCGCATGAACATGCGGAACTGCGGCAATACCGAGGCGCTGGGACCGACGCTCTACAACTCCAGCATGTCTGACGATGTGGGAGCTGTGGCGAAGGCGCTTATCCTGGGGGAGGGTCTGCAGAAAGTGGCTTTGGCGGGCTTTTCCATGGGCGGGAACCTGGTGCTCAAACTTCTTGGCGAATGGGCCGAGAATGCGCCGCCGGCAGTAGTGGCGGGCATTGGCGTGTCGCCTTCGATGGATCTGGCGCCGTCGGCCGATGCGCTGCACCATCGCGCCAATCGCATCTATGAATTGAAATTTATGTGGGGCTTGCGACGGCGAATGCAGCGCAAGGCGGCCTTGTATCCCGGCGTATACGACCTGCGTTATTTGCGCGGGTTGCGCAGCTTGCGCGATTTCGACGACCAGATTACGGCACGCTACTGCGGCTTTCTTGATTCCGAGGATTACTACACCCGCGCGTCGGCTTCCAATGTAGTTGACCGCATCGCGGTTCCGACCCTGATCTTGCACGCCGAGGACGATCCCTTCATTCGCATCCTGCCGGTTACCCGCGCGAAGCTTCGGCAGAACCCAAACATTACGTACTTTGAGACCGAGCACGGCGGACACTGCGCCTTCCTCGCCGAAACCAATGGCTACGACGGCCGCTGGGCCGAGCGCCAGGCCGTCGCGTTTCTGCAGCGCGTGGAACGACGAGCGCCGCTTCTGCCTGCCCAACCAGTGCCCTGATTTGCGATAATGAGTTACCGAGTCGCCGCTCATGCCAAACGACGCGGCCGCCTGTGGGCCCGTAGCTCAATCGGATAGAGCATCAGCCTTCTAAGCTGAGGGTTGCTGGTTCGATTCCAGCCGGGCCTACCATCTTCTTCCGGCGCTGGCCGCAGTGATCCTTGTCGGGTTTCGTTTCCCAGCCGCTGCTGAACAACGCTTTGGCAACAGGTTTCAAGAACAACTGAAGTTAGAAGCTCACACACTTACAATCGAGTGCTCCTCAAAGAAAAGTTAGAACCGGACATAGCATGCTTGGGTCACCTGCAAGCCGAACGCCCTTGCGATTAGCCGTTGTTTTGGTGAATGCTAGAAGGGGACGCTAGACTTACACTAGTCACGAAAAGAAATCTCTTGACACAAAAACTCGGTGTCCTCTGGCGTTGGTGGTGAATTTTTCGGCGGAGAGCAGCTATTCCGGATCGTGCCACCCACCGATGTCGGCGGCTAGTTCGCGCGAATCAGGCGGACCCCAGGTGCCCGGCTCATACAGATCGGTGGGGCAGCAGTCGCCCAGGATAGGATCGACGATCGCCCAGGCCGCCTCGACTGCATCCTGCCGCACAAACAGCAACTGGTCGCCCTTCATGGCGTCGGTAAGCAGGCGCTCATAGGCATCCATCTCGTCGCTGGTGGTGTACTTTACTGCTGACAGCTCCACCGGCATGGGCACCATTAGCGGCCCAGGGCGCTTAACGCGTCCGCCAAGACTCAATTCGATATCGGGTCCCAAACGGAAACGATAATAGTTGCGCCCATCGACCCCCATCTTCGCCAGTGGGGGCTTGCGCAACTTCACCAACACTTCGGTCGCGGTGGTGGGCAGGCGCTTGCCCGCGCGGATCAGAAATGGAACTCCCGCCCAGCGCCACGAATCAACCTCGAGCCGCAAGGCGGCGAAGGTTTCCACGTCGGAGTGGGGCGAGACGCCCGGCTCGTCGCGATATCCGCGAAACTGTCCGCGAACGATGTTGGCCGGGTTGAGAGGGGGAATCGTGCGGAAAATTTTCACTTGCTCATCGCGCACGGAGTCCACGTACATCATCGTGGGCGGCTCCATGGCGAGGAATGCGACCACCTGCAGCATGTGGTTCTGCACTACGTCACGAATAGCGCCCGCTTCTTCGTAGAACTTTCCGCGGCCTTCCACGCCGAACGATTCGGCCATGGTGATCTGCACGCTGTGTACGTAGTTGCGGTTCCAGATGGGCTCCAGGAAACTGTTGGCGAAGCGGAAGATCAGCAGGTTCTCGACGGCCTCCTTGCCGAGGTAGTGATCGATGCGGAAGATGCGCTCTTCGGGAAAAGCTATATGCAACGTCTCGTTCAGCTTGCGCGCCGAGACCAGGTCGCGGCCGAAGGGCTTCTCCAGGATTACCCTCGCGTTCTCCGCGCATCCGGAACTCGCCAGCCCCTTGACGACAACGGGAAACATGCTGGGCGGAATCGCCAGGTAGTGAGTAGGCGATTGCGCGTTGCCCAGCTTGGAGCGCAGGGTGGCGTAAGTCTTATCGTCGGCATAGTCGCCATCGATGTAGCTCATCAACTCGCAAAGCTTTTGAAAAGCTGCGTCGTCCACACCTCCACCGAACTTGATCAGGCTATCTTCGGCCCGGTCGCGCAGTTGATCGAGGGTCCAGCCCGACTTGGCCACGCCGATGACCGGCACGTTGAGGGTGCGGTGTTTCACCATGCTCTGTAGCGCAGGGAAGATTTTCTTGTGGGCCAAATCGCCGGTGGCGCCGAAAAAGACGAACGCGTCGGAAGTTAACGGTGCCATAAGGCTCCTCTCGCCGGGTGAACAAAAGTCGGATGAATCGGGATTGCCTTGAACGGCGTACGAAGGCATGAATCCACCCGCAACAGTTTATCTGGCAAGCGACGGGAGCGGTAGTTGGGTCACACTTAGCGGGGTGAGCAAACCATAAATGTAGCCATCAATCCAGGTTGCCCTGCTCGATCACAACATTTTCGCGGACGATAAGACGATGCGCCGCCATCTCTCGCAGCTTGGGAAGAACGCGAGCGATGTGCTCGCCGGTATCGACGAAGGTGATCACCACCGGAAGGTTCCCTCCCGCCTCAACCAGATGGGCGGTTTGGATGCCGCCCCGGCCTTGGAAGCCCGCCACCGAATGGAAGGCCACGGCGCCAGCAACGTTTTCCTGACGCAAATACTTCAGCACTTCCAGGTGAAGCGGGCGATGATGCCAGGAATCGCCCTCGGTGAGATACATGGTTACCTGCACAGCCATAGAAGCTGCCATTTTACAATCCCCGAGCTACTGCAGCGCCAGCCACCACCGCGGCCAGGCAAAGCGCATTGCTGGCCAGAATATTGATCGCCATCAGCATCCACTGTCCCTGCTCGAAGTAGGCGAATGTCTCGAAGGCATAGCTGGAAAATGTTGTGTAGGAGCCGCAAAATCCGATGGCGACCAGCAGGCGCCAGCGAGGATCGAGCAGCATGCGTTCTCCGGCAAGAACGAGGAAGAAGCCCAGCACCAGGCTGCCAGTAACGTTGATGAGAAGCGTGCCGTACGGGAAAGTGGTTGAGAAAACGCGGGCGACATATCCGCTGAGGAAGTAGCGCGCGCTCGCGCCTACAACCGCACCTAAGGCGATCCACAGATAGTTCACGATGGAGTTCTCCAGCTTGCTGGTAGGAGTTATCAGCCCGCGGGCGGTTAACGGCGAACTCCATCGCCATTCGTTGCAGTATCCGGGTGAGCCCGATTTGCACCAGTAGAGCGGACCTTCAGGTTCGCGTCCAGGGCCTAGAAGAAACCACTTCAGCCAATTCCGGCCACCCCCTGGATGTCAGGCCTGCGGGCCCGCGCTAACCGCGCTGAAACTTCTTTAGTTTATCTGAGTCGAAAACCTCTCCTCAAGGGAAATACGCTTGCCGTATTGCGTAGCCGATAGCCCGTTTGGCTGCTGTACCATGGAGCCAGCACTCATGAATTCTCCCAGTCCAATCCATCACTCCAACGAGCGCGTGCTCGAATTCGATCAGCTGCGTCAACTGCTGGCCATTTACACCGGCTCGCCTCTCGGACATGAACGCGTGATGCAGCTCACGCCGTCGCGTGACCAGCAATGGATCGACCGCCAGCAGCGGCTGGCCGCCGAGCTGCGCGGATATCTCCGAGCCGGCGGTCACTTCGATTTTCATGGCCTGCTTGACCCCACGACTTTGATTGACAAGTCGCGCATCCGCGGCGCTGCCCTGGAGATCGTTGAAATCCGCGACTTGTTGCTGGTGGCCGACCGCGCCGCCGAGTGGCGGGAGATCGCTCTGCATCCGGCGGTCGAAGTGCAGGACAAATGGCAGGCAATCCTGGAGCTTTCCCAGACGCTGGCGGACTTCACGATCATGCTGCGTTATTTTCGCAACAAAATCCTGCCCGACGGCACGCTCGACGATAAGGCTTCGCCGGAGCTAGCGCGAATTCGCCGAGACATAGAGAAGCAGAAACGGGCTATCCAAGATTCGCTGCGCTCCTATCTGCGGCGGCTTTCCGAGGACGGCGCGGTGCAGGAAGAACTGGTCACCATTCGCGGCGAACGCTTCGTGATTCCGGTGAAGGTGGAGCAACGCCGCCGGGTGCAAGGGGTCGCGCACGGCGCCTCTTCGAGCGGACAAACGGTGTTCATCGAGCCGCTGGAAACCATCGAACAGAACAATGACCTGGTGCGGCTGCTGGAAGACGAACAAACGGAGATCCATCGCATCCTGCTGGAGATGACCGCGCGGCTAGGCGAACATGCTGACGACCTCAGCAATGCGGTGTATGTTCTTTCCGAGCTCGAGTTGCAATTCGCCAAGGCGCGCTTTGCCGAGGACTATGATTGCGTAGCCGTAAAGCTGCTGGCCGATGGCGCAGCCGAACCTGAATCGTCACAACCCGGCGTGTCCCCGGTCACCGAATCACCGGTCGATGGGCTGCAGGTTACAGGCCCAGGTGACGCGTTCGTACTGCGCAACGCGCGGCATCCGCTGTTGGAGCGGACGCTGAAGGCCAGAAACGTTGCCGTGGTTCCGCTCACCGTCGAACTTGACCGCCAGCATTGTCAGCTGATCATCAGCGGTCCCAATACTGGCGGGAAAACCGTGGCGCTCAAAACTATCGGACTGCTAGCGCTGATGGCGCAATCGGGTATTCCGGTCCCGGCGGAGCGCGCCGAGTTGCCCATATTCGATTCGGTATTCGCCGACATTGGCGATTACCAATCCATCGAGCAGAACCTCTCGACCTTTTCGGCGCACGTTACCAATATCGATCTCATCTCTCACCAGGCCACGGCGCACTCATTGGTTCTGCTCGATGAATTAGGCTCCGCAACCGATCCAGAAGAGGGCGCCGCGCTTGCGGTGGCCATTGCCGAACACTTTCGGCGCACTGCATGCATCAGCATCGTCTCTACGCATCACACCGCCCTTAAGGTTTACGCGGCAAATACGACCGGAGTACTCAACGCGCGCCGTCGGCTTCGATGAGCACACCTTCGCTCCCACGTTCGATCTGCGTATAGGAGTGCCGGGCGCATCGGCGGGCATCAACATCGCGCAGAAGCTCGGGCTGAATCCGGAGATCGTCGCCCAGGCGCGGCAGCGAATGACCTCGCAAGCCCAGGACGTGGCGCGCTTTCTCGACCGCCTGCACTCGGAGCTGCGACAAATCGACGTGGAGCGTGCCGCACTTAGAGCGCGGGAGCAAGAGCTGGCACGCGAGCGTCAGCATCTTGCCGTTGAAGGCCGCAAGGAACAGCGGGAGAAGTTGCGTGAGATGGAGAAGAAGCTGGAAAGCGTGCTGCGCGACTTTGAATATCGCGCGCGCGAAACCGTCAATGCCGTTCAAGATCGCGCGCAGGCGCTGAAGCTTGTCGAAAGATGCTGAGCGTCGTCATCGCCAAGATGCGCCGGGAATTCCGCGAGCAGTTCGATTCCACGGTAGTAGCGCACACCACTGGGGCCGACGCCGGCGATCCGCACGCACAACAGCATGTGGTCAAGCAGGTGGGCATTGGCGATACCGTGCGGCTGAAGTCGTTGGGACGCGATGCCAGGGTGCTGCGCTATTTCGATGATGACAGCTTCGAAGTGGCGGTTGGACCCATGAAGATGAAAGTGGGGCGCGACGATTTTGCCAGCGTAATCGCGCGGGCTGGAATCAATCCGGTGGAATCGGCCCGCGCCCGCGGAATCAACGTCACCCTGACGCGCGAGGATGACAATGTGGCTACCGAGATCAACGTGATCGGGCAAAACGTTGACGAAGCCACTCGCGCGGTGGAGAAGTTCGTGGACCGCGCTTTCCTGGCCGGCGCGGTGCGTGTCCGCGTGGTGCATGGCAGCGGCATGGGAATTCTGCGCAAGGCCCTTCGCCAGTTTCTGCAAAGCCATCCGCACGTCGCCAGCGTGAGCGAACCTCCGCAGAACGAAGGCGGCGGGGGCGCGACGGTGGTGGAGTTGAGGACGTAGACGGCAGCTTTTCGCTATTCGCTATTCGCACTTGGCTCTTCGCTATTGGCCGCTTTTCGCGTGTAGCCAACGAACATTGCCGGGGAACTAGTGCCGGCGGCAATCGGACGTTTTGAATCTCCAGCCAGGGTTCACAGAAGTGGAGCGCACCACCAAGAGCGAAAAGCGAAGCTCGCGGTTTCCTTGCACTTCCCCCTGCGCCTCTCTAGACTAAACGCAAGGATGAGCAAGATTGGCCAAAGCTTGAAAGGTTACTTCTGGTGGACGTCGCCGCGCGGCAGCGTGCGTTATGATGTCATGGTCACGCTCATCCTCGCCTTCATCTTCGTGACGCCGCACTGGGTCAACTTCCGCGACAAACCGGTAGAGCGCTCTCCGCATCAAACTGAAATCGTCGTTCAACAAGAGGGAGATGGTTTCCTCTACAAGGTGGATGCCGCAGCGGTTAAGGCGGACAGCGATGCCGATATCAGGGACTCGCTGGCCCGCATTATTGAGCCGGTCGCGGGTTATGTGACCATCGACCGCTACGAGGCCATACGCGACGGTAAACACACTGTAGTCGCGTACAAAGTCTGGGGACATCGCTGAAGCAGCAGTCAGCCATCAGCATTCAGTCCTAGACGTTGCGCCTCTTGATTTTCTGAGTGCCGAATGCTGAGGGCTGCATGCTAACTATGAGATCGATCCTCAATACTATCCTGACCGCCGTCGCCCTCTGCAGTGTCGGTGGAACGATTGCGCAAGCGCAAAATCTGGAAACGGCGCTGAACGCCATGGACCAGGCGGCGGCCAAGTTTCGCACCGCCCAGTGCGATTTCATATGGGACCAATATCAGAAGGTGGTTGACGAGCACGACTTCCAGAAGGGCACAATGTACTTCCGTCGCCAGAGCAACGACGTGCAAATGGCGGCCGACATCACATCTCCCGACAAAAAGTACGTGCTTTTTACGGGAAACCTGGTCAGCATGTACCAACCGTCGATCGATCAGGTGACCGAATATAACCCCGGCAAGAACAAGGCCGATTTCGAAAGCTTCCTGGTGCTCGGCTTCGGTGGGCGCGGACACGACCTGGAGAAATCGTTCGAGGTGAGCTACGCCGGCATGGAACAAGTGCAGGGCGTGAATGCCGCCAAGCTGGAACTGACGCCGAAGTCGCAAAGAGTAAAGGGCATGTTCCAGACGATCACACTGTGGATTGACCCGGCGCGTGGGGTTAGCGTGCAGCAAGAGTTTTCGGAACCCTCGGGCGACTACCGGGTAGCCAAGTACAGCAATATTGAAATCAATCGCAAGATGGCAGGCGATGTTTTCAAGTTAAAGACCACAGGCCATACCAAAGTGATCAGGCCGAACGGATAGCGGAAACCCGCAAGCAGGAAAGCCATCGTTTCCGAAACCCTGACCGCGCAATACTCATCTAAAATATCAAGCACCGGGGTCGAGGAGTCCCACGCCCATGCGCAAACTTATTCTGCTGCTGGCTGTTTTTCTGGTGGTTGCGGCTACGGTTGAAGCCCAACAGATTCGGGGCGATTATATCGAATCGCGCTCCACCGATGTTTATGTCGCGCAATGCTTCGCCAATGGCGAGACCGGTCTTACCGGCAACCAAGCCCTGCTGGCCTGGCACGTGCAGGAAGGTTCATGGAATGGCGTAAAGCTCGACGGCTTGACTGTCGCGGCTGCGGTCCGCGCCCGGGCCACGTTGGGCGATCCATACGGTGAGCCTTATCCCGCACGGTCGGTATTGATGGTTGACGATGCGGCCACCGCCGGGCAACGGAAGGCGCTAATCGCGCTCGCCAAACATGAGGGCGGAAAGCTCCTGGACAACGTTGAACGCGTGGAATACGTGCCGGTCATTCTCGACGTGCCGGACGACGCGCACATGGGACATGCGGTGCTGCGCGCCGGGCGGCTGGCCACCATTGTGACGCGCCCCCTCAACCACCACGATCACATCTGCGGTAACGAGACCGACTACTATCCTCCCCTGGCCAAGGTAGAACATGCGATTTCGGCAGTCGCGTTGACTGACGAGTTCGACGGGGATGGACTGGGCTCGCAATGGAGCACCCATGGACGGCGCAGCGCCTACATCGGCAGCTTCAGCGAAGGCGGTGTCACCGCTGCGGCAGCGCAAGAACCAGCTATGCACCACGGGGGAGAGTAAGAGCGCTAGAGGGCACGATTTAGGGCCGCAATCGGAGTCCACCAAGGGCGCTCGAAGTCCGCGCTTGCTATTTGCCTTGGCTAAAGAGGGTGTGTGAGAACATCTGTCGTCCCTACGGGACTCGGATCTATTTCCCACTCTACCCAGCACTCCCGCCTGCGGCTCCGTGCCGGGCTAAACTCTTCCGCGCCTACGGCGCTGGGTTCTTGCGCAACCGTTCCACGGTGCCCAACTCGCGACCAGTTCTCACACATGCTCTAAAGTCCCACAATGTGGGAGTGATGCTCAAGCTGAATGGACGTTGCCGCTGCGGGGCTTCGACTCCGGATCACAGTGGCACTTAGGCGAACAATGCCGACAATCCCGCTCCTGCCAGCACCACTACGGCCCACCATCCGAAAACCACGGCCATACAGGTCCCTTGCTTTAGTTTGGTCACGCAGGCATATCCCAGCCCCGTCAGGAAAATGATCCAGATCGTAAACACATCCAAAGACGTTGCTATGGAGTAAAGAAAATGGGAGCTAGGGTCAACCAGGGCGCCTAGATTGCTGGCAACCGGGTTCTGAAAGGTAAAGCCTGCACCGCCTCCCACAATGATCGCCAGTATGGCAATTAGCGCCTTAATGATTCCCGGCAGCGACGCGTACATGGTGATGGCCATGCACTGGTTGAACCTGAGGTGAGCACCGAAGCCGAGGTTGAATGTACCCAGCAGCACAGCGGCCATAACTGCGACAATGATCAACAGGATCACGGGATAAGCGTAAGCAATTGCTCGATTGAATTTGACGATCGTCTCCATTTGCGCCGCGCGCTGCTCGGGCGGCAACTGATCAAGCTTCTCCGCCTGCTTCGGAGAAAGGGCCATCTGATTCTCGACCACCTTCTCCATCCCAAGCTTCTTGTCCACCACCGTCACCATGGCCAGGCTGGCGATGGCCATCAGTATCCAGGGCACCCACCAACTGGCGTTACGGCGGATGTCAGTGAAAGTCTTGCTGGGCGCGACGAAGGTGTCCACGACACGTTCGGTCTGGGAAAGGGATGCTTGCTCCGACGGCGCGGCTGAAGTGGCAGAACTCATGAAGTCTCCTTTGCATCGGACGAAGATGCAGGTCCGCCGCTGCGAACGCAGACGACGATCAGGGTTAAATCAAACCAGAATTCGGCGAGATTGTACCACCGGAAAGGCGGGGGCCTGGGTAAAAAGCGCGAGCTTGGACGCCTGACCCCAACGCGCCAGCAGGGCACAGGAAAATCTTACTTCGGCGGTGGCGTGCTCTGTGAATTGTTCTTCCCGGTGCTGTCTGGGCGGGTCGCGGGATTCTGCGCATTGCCGGCGGCACGGTTGTTAGTTGCAGAATGGCCGGGCGCCAGGTAGGAATCCCCCCGCTGCATGATCATCAAATTGTCATTCAGCTTTCGATTGCCGTCAAACGACTGGGCAATGCGCTCTGCAGCCTGTCTATCTTTGCTGGAACCGACGGCGCCACTCAAATCGATGGCTTCGGCCGTGACGCTGACCACTATGTGGCTGTTGCCGAGTGTCGGCTGGTTACGGAGGGCGTTGTCGATTTGCGATTGCAGCGAGACGTCGTTTTGATTCCCCGATGGAGACAGCGTTGCACTGGCATCACCAGAGTTAGGGGAGGCCTGCGCGCTCGCAGGGGTTGCTGATGGATTCCCGCTGGGGGCTTGCGCCACAGCTCCTACAAACGCCGAAAGAACGAACGCGAGCAAAGCAATATGCGCCTTCATAGGTAGGCTCCGCAAGTTGGATGCGGGATGCGCGCGGCGCGCTGCCGAGCGTGGAACAAAATGCGGCGCCGCCTTAGCCAGCGCCCCGCTTGGCGGCCTTGGCGCGGCCTTTCGGCATTTGGAGGCAGGGACCTGCTAAATCGAAATCATGAGTCATGTGAGTGATGGGCTGGGTCGGATAGAACGTCACATTAGCCCGGCAAACACGGCAAGGCGGAAACTCCTCCCCTCGAATCGCTGCCACCTCGTGGTCCGGCCGATGAGCAATGTGTACGACGGTGTAAATACCGGAGATCAAGACCAGCTGTCCCGGTTTGTAGGCATGAGCGTCGCGCCTTAATGCAGTCGCCATTAGGTAGCCTTTAGCGAGGCTTGATCAGGTTGAACTGTCTTGGCTACGGCCACAGTGGCGCTGCTTTAACGCAGGTTCGTACCATGACTTCCAAAGTATCGGGAGTTCACATCCTGTAAGTTCTCGCTTGTCGCTGGGTTCCGCCGCCGGTTGGACCCGAACGATATCGTTTTCACTCGACTCGTCTGGTCAATGCCGATTCGCTTCGTCTGCATGGATCGCTTGCAATACGATCTGAATATCTTCCGACGTAACACTCTCAAGCCACAACATAATTTGCTCTGCAGTGAGAGGCGTGAGCCCTGGTGAATCAAGATTGCTGCGGATGCACTTCACCACTTCTTTCAGGACCGCACGAAACTCGGATCGATCAACCAGAGGAGCCATCGTTTCCTTCCATTTCGGGCTGCCATGCGTGACCTTCGCCGCCAGCCATCATCGCAGGTTTTTCACCGGGAGCAGGATCCCGCCTTCGCGCGCCAACATTCGGAACTTATACAGATGAGCATGGAGGTTCGAGGGGTTGTCACCAACGTTGCCAAAACCTGCGGGCCGTTGTCCAACATGCCTAATTGCCATGCCCTATTTAACTCTCGTTGGAGCGGAGGGCCGGGTTGGTGGTCCACTTCACAACGCAACATGGCGCCAAACTGCCGCATCGAATGGTCAGATAAGAGAAAGTGTGATGAAAAAAGAAGACACTCCCAGAATGATGATGCCGTTGCTGAACCACTATGTGCAATCGCTATGCGGTCTCTACAGCCGAGTGGCGAGTCGACTCAGAGTTAACCGGTCCTACGTTAGTCGAGTGGCACGCGGGGAAAGGCACTCAGAGAAGGTTGAGCAGGAATTGAGCACCGAATTCACTCGCATTACAAGCGAACGTCCATAAACGCGCGCTTTGGCGCCCCACGCTGGCGAACTCCCCCGGTTGAACAGAGTGCAATCCCGCTCTTAAACTGGATACATGCACTTGCACGCCGGTGATGGGAGGAATGCGAGGACCTCACGTGTACTGCGGATTTCGCTGATCGTCACGCTGGCCTACATCGTGCTGCTGGTAACTGCCGGGTTACGTGCGCACAGCCTGGCGCTGCTCTCGGAAGCCGGACACAATCTCTCCGATTTTGTCGCTTTGCTGATGTCGTGGGGCGCCGTCTATTTGCAAGGCAAGCCGCCCAGCGCCCGAAAAACCTTCGGGTACAACCGCGCCGGAGTGCTGGTGGCGTTCGTCAACGGCCTCTCCTTGGTACTGATTGCCTTCTACATCCTCTACGAATCCTTCCGTCGCCTGCAGACGCCCATGGAAGTGCACGCCGGCATCATGATCTGGGTGGCAGCGGCGGGGGTCGTCATGAACGGCGCCATCGCGCTGCTGCTGATGCGCGGCCATCGTGACATCAACCTGCGCAGCGCGGTGCTGCACGAGATCGGCGATACCTTGTCCACGGCCGCCGTGATTGCGGGCGGCATCATGATTGCACTGACCGGGGAGCGCTGGATCGATCCTGCACTTTCGGTGGGCATCGGGGTCATGATTCTCTGGTCGTCCATCGGGATCATCCGCGAGAGCCTCAACATATTGTTGGAAGGCACGCCCAGCGGGATGGAGTTGCGGCGGATTGAGGAGATCATTCGCGCCATTCCGGGAGTAAACGATGTACACGATCTGCATGTGTGGAGCATCGGCAGCGATACTCATTCCCTCTCCTGCCATGTGGCCATCGCCGACATGCCGGCTTCCGAGAGCGAAGGGATTCTGCGCCTGATTCGCGAACAAATGGGCGAACGCTTTCACATCCATCACACCACCATCCAGTTTGAGTTGGCGGTCTGCGAGGTCGCGGACGGCTGCGTTATTCCCATCAGCCCGGCACACGAACACGGCCACTCGCATTGAAGATGAACCGGAGAATCTGTTTGTCCGATGGCAAAAGTCGCGTGATCCTTGCGGTCCTCGCTGTGAGTCTGGCCTTCGCCGTGGGATGTGCCCGGCAAACGAGCGAGCCGGAAAAGCAGCGGCAAGCTACTGCCTCGACTGCTTCCAGCGAGCCTGGCCCCTGGCACCTGGACTTGAAGATTTCTCCGGAGCATCCCCGCATGATTAAGCCGGTGACCTTCGCGCTACATATCACCGATGACCATGCTCAGCCGGTCACCGATGCGCAGGTAAATGGCGCTCTTACCATGAAGGAGATGGATATGGGCACAGCCCAGATAAAGTTCGCGCCTAAGGGCAACGGCAACTATGAAGCTTCAATGACGAGCATGGATATGTCTGGGCACTGGAACCTCGCCGTGGACGCCTGGCAAGGCCCGGTTCATACGAAGAGGAGCTTTGAGTTCACGGTGTACGACTAGGGCGGTCTGCTGAAAGCCAGTTGGTGGCCTCGTGGGCTAAAGAGGCTGCTAAAAAATCGGTTTGAGTAGGCGTTTTGAAGGGGCGCACCTTCAGTTAGATGCGCCGTTAAGTTAAGTTCGTCCATGTTGCCGCGCGTAGATCTTCTCCACCGTCTCGATGGTGTCGATGTCCTTCGGCAACTTGTCCTGGCGCACGCGCACGATTCTTGGAAAGCGCAGCGCGAACCCGCTGTCGTGACGGCCGGAACGCATAATGGCATTAAACGCCACCTCCAGCATAATCTTTGGCTCGACCTCACGCGTGTGACCGTGATCGGCGGTGGTGTGCGCCAGAAACCACTCGGTCAACTCGGCAATCTCCTTGTCGGTAAGTCCTGAATACGCCTTGCCGATGTTTACCAGCTCTTCGCCTTTGCGCACCGCGAAAGTGTAATCGCTCAGCACGTGGATGCGTTTGCCGTGTCCAAACTCCGCCGCGGTCACCACCACGTCGAGCGTGGCCAGCTCGCGCTTCAGCTTGAGCCACCAGCGGCCGCGGCGTCCCGGCATGTAAGGCGATTGCAGGTCTTTGATCATCAGCCCCTCATTGCCCCTTGCCATGGCTTCGTCGAAGTACTGTTCGAGCTGCTGGGGAGAGTCGGCGCGCAGGGCAGGAGCACGCAGGATCCACCCCGAAATCGCGCCCTCTTCCTCAATCTCTGGTTCGAACAGCAAGTTGCCTTGGGCATTCAATATTGGACGTGGGGAGACCCTCTTCGCGCCTGCAAATGCGCGCTCCAGAATCTGCGCGCGCTCGGACAGCGGCTTGTCGAGCGTCAGCTCACCTTCGGCATAGATCACATCGAAGACCACATACGCCACCGGGACTGCGGCGATCATTTTCTGGCTTACCTGTTTGCGGCCCAGACGTTTTTGGATCTCGGAGAAGGGCATGGCGTGACCACCCTCTTCACTGTGGCGCCAAGCTACGATCTCCCCGTCGAGGATAACTTCGCCCGGCAATTCGCTCAGACCCCTAATCAGTTCCGGAAATGACGGCGTCAGTTCATCGAGGGTGCGTGAGAAGATGCGCACCTGCCCTCCTCCGCAATGTGCCTGGGCGCGGATGCCGTCATATTTGTCCTCCACCTGCGCGTGTTCGAAGTACTGGAAGGCTTCGGCTGCGTCAACCGTCGGGCTGGCGAGCATGAAGCCGATGGGATGAAACAGCCGCATCCGCGCCTGGTCGAGGCGGTGCTCCGCGGCGAGTTGCAAGGTCGCGCCGATATCGCCCAGCAGCATGTTGGCGCGTTGCACCTGCGCCAGCGGTTCATCGTAGGCCTTAGCAATCGCTTCCTCGACCAGGCTCTCCTTCAGGCCGATACGAAGTTCGCCGGTGATGATCTTCAGGATGTACTTTGCTTCGAGTGCCGTGGCGCGTTCGAGCAGGGACTTCAGGATCGCGGCTTTCGCCGTGGCCGTGCGGGTATCGGCGATTTGGTCGAAGGTGGCGCGGACATCTTGCAACGTAATCGTCGCGGAGGTCGGCGCTTTTGCTAAGCGCACGTCGTAGGCCGCTGCGCCGAGATCGCCACGCTTGCGGTAAGCGGCGCGCAAGGCGGCTTCACCTCCGCCGGCAAGCTCGATTACCAACTTCCACAGCAGCGAGCCGCCAATCTGCAAGGTCCTCTCGTCGAACGCCGGGAAGGCGCGGCCGGACAGGAAGACAGCCGAGATCGCCGCATCTTGTAACTCCCGCGAGCGGAAGTACTCTGCCACGATCGCGGTCTTCTCCAGCTTCTTGGTGGTAGCGGCAATTCGCTCGCAGATTTCAGCCAGGCGCAGCATAAGGTTCGCAGCGGACTTGGATGCGGCAGGCCAGGAGCAGGGCGCAGACTTGATCTCCGTAGTCGCCAGCCTCAATGTAGAATTCGAGGGTCACTAGAACGCCGCGTGCCGATGGAGACATGAGATGCCCGACCTATGGCGAATATTGCTCGTCCTGCTCTTCTTCTCTCCGTTCTCGTCAGGACAGGAAACCCATAGCCACGGCGTACCTGAGAAATTGGGCAAGGTATCGTTTCCGGTTTCGTGCACACCAGCGGCCCAGCAGCAATTCGACCGGGGCGTGGCTCTGCTTCATTCGTTCGCTTACTCCGCCGCGGACGATACATTTGGGGCTGTGGCCAAGCTGGATCCGAAGTGTGCGATGGCGTATTGGGGAATGGCCATGTCGCACTTTCGCCAGCTTTGGGACCCACCCATTGTTCCCTCTACCGTGTCGATTGGGCAAAAGGAAATCCAACAGGCGCAGCAGATCGGGGCCGGCTCGAAACGCGAGCGCCAGTTCATTAATGCGCTGACCTTGATTTACCAGGACGCCGCCACCGTTCCGTACCGCACCCGCGCATTGAACTACGAGCACGCGATGAGCGAGCTTGCTTCCGAGAACCGGAAAGACGTCGAAGCGCAGGTGTTTTACGCTCTCGCACTCCTGGCCAACGCCTCCCCTGCCGACAAGTCGCATACGAAGCAGAAACAGGCGGCTGAGCTGCTTGAGCCGCTTGACCGCACCTACCCGGAGCACCCGGGGATTCCTCACTACCTCATCCATGCTTACGATAATGCGGAACTCGCACCAAAAGGTCTGCAGGCGGCAAAAGCCTACTCCCAGATTGCACCTTCAGCGCCGCATGCCTTGCACATGCCATCGCATATCTTCACCCGGCTTGGCTTATGGCAAGACTCGATTGTTAGCAATTTGGCCGCACAGGAAGCGGCCCACCAGCAGGGCGACACAGGAGAAGAACTGCACGCCATGGATTATCTGGTATACGCCTATTTGCAGAGTGGACGTAACGACGAGGCAGCTGGGGTCGTTCAGCAACTTAAGAACATGCAGGAGCTTAAGGCGGGTGATTTCAAGATAGGGTACGCCAGCACTGCAATGCCGGTCCGCTACGCGGTCGAGAGGGGCCAATGGACCGAGGCTGCTGCTATCGTTCCGCCGACAGAGGCCCCGCCTCATGTCGTCGCAATAGCGGTTTGGGCCCGCGGCCTGGGACTCGCTCGCAGTGGACGAGTACCCGAAGCGCGGATGGAAGTTGATCGACTGCGGCAGATCGAAGAGCAGCTTCGCACGTCTGGTAACGACTATTGGGCCACTCAGGTGGAGATTCTGAGGCGCGAAGTCATGGCCTGGTCAGTCGAGGGGGAGAGGAAACCGGATGATGCCGCAGCCCTGATGCGCGCTTCGGCCGATGAGGAGGATGCAATTGAAAAGCTTCCCGTAACACCCGGGCCAATTGTTCCGGCCCGTGAACAACTCGGTTACCTGCTGCTGGAGCAGAATCACCCGGAGCTGGCGCTGAAAGAATTTAAGACAGCGCTCGCCAACGCTCCCGGCCGGCGTGGAGCGGTGCAGGGCGTCGCGCTTGCTGCGGAACTCTCTGGCCAGAAGTAGCTCGCTCATGGCGTTTGCAATCCGTCTTTCTGACGACCCAGGGGTTGGAAACCGTCCCGCCTGTCCGCCAGTCTCAGATTGACATCTCCCGCCAACCTGCTTACTCTAAGCTAGCGCAATTGTGCGTCTTACCCCTTTTGAGGAACATCCAATCACCATGCAGTCTTTGCGTCAGCGTCTACGTTTTTTAGCGGCCGTCCAACTCTTGCCCGCTTTGGAAAGCGGTGAGGAAACCCTGGTCGGCGGCCAAGCCGTGCTGGAAGGCGTCATGATGCGGTCGCCGCATGCCTGGGGCATCTGCATTCGCAGGCCCGACGGCACCCTGGCGACGCACTCGGAACCGCTCGAACGCGCCTCGGAGCGGCACAAATGGATGGGCTGGCCGGTGGTCCGTGGCGTCATGACGCTCGGCCAGGCGATGGGCCTGGGCTTCCGCGCCCTGCGCTATTCGGCCAATGTGGCTATGGGTGGACTGACTGCCGAAGACGAGAAAAAAACCGAGGTGTCGAGCTGGGCGCTTGCCCTCAACGTCGTGCTGTCGGTCGGATTCTTCATCTTCATGTACAAGTTTGTGCCGCTGCTGGCCGCCACTAAGCTGAAGAATGCATACCCGGCTTTCGGCAATCAAATCGCCTTCAACATGGTGGACGGCGTCATCCGCATCGCACTTTTCCTGCTCTTCATCTGGGGCATCTCGCGCATGCCTGATATTCGCCGGGTTTTCCAGTATCACGGAGCCGAGCATAAGACGGTCTTCGCCTTCGAGTCGCGCGATCCGCTGACCATCCAGAACGCGCAGTCCTATTCGACTTTTCATCCGCGCTGCGGCACCAGCTTCCTGATGACCGTGATGCTGATTGCGATGGTCATTTACATGCTGGTGCCTGCCACCACGTTCTGGGCCCGCTTCGCTGTCCGAATCGCGCTGCTACCGGTTATAGCGGGGGTGTCGTACGAACTGATTCGCTTTGCCGCCAAGCATGGGTCGTCGTTGTTCGCGGTGCTGACCAAGCCCGGACTGTGGCTGCAGCGCATCACCACCCAGCCTCCCGCGGATGACCAGGTTGAGACCGCCATCGCCGCCTTGAATGAGGCCATGGAGTTGGAAAAACAGCGTGGCGGCGAACTGGTGATTGCCTAGCGGCGCCCGCCGCGAATTAGGTAGCTTCTTTCCCACTCTATCAAGGGGCACGGCTTCAGAGGCTGCTGAAAGAGTCGAAAAGCAGATCCCTCGCGGGCTGAAGCTCCCTCGGGATGACAAAAATAAAGAATTTACATCGGCGCACCTGAAGGTGCGCCCCTCCAAAGCGCTCCGAATCCGAGCTTTTTAGCGGCCTATGAAGGCGTGCCCTGACACAAGGCAGCTGTCTGAAATTGGGTAGAATAGGAATTGCTCCATGTTTGAACGCTTAGACCAAACTGAACTGAAATACGAAGAGCTCAACAAAGCCCTGTCTTCGCCGGACATCGTCTCCGACTCGGCGCGCTTTCAGAAGACTGCCAAGGCCCACAGCGAACTACAGCCCATCGTGGAGAAGTATCGCGAGTACAAAGATCTGACCCGCGGCATCCAGGAGAGCAAGGCCATGTTGGCTGACGAGAGCGATCCCGAAATGCGCGCCTACGCGCAGGATGAACTGACCCAACTCGAGGAACGTGTTCTGCAGGTAGAAGCTGACTTGAAGGTGCTGCTGCTTCCCAAAGACCCGAATGACGAGAAGAACGTGATTCTCGAAATCCGCGCCGGTACGGGCGGCGACGAGGCCACATTATTCGCTGCCGAGATCTTTCGCATGTACACCCGCTACGCCGAAAGCCAGCGCTGGAAGGTGGAGGTGCTTTCGACCTCGGAGTCGACCGTCGGCGGGCTGAAGGAAGTGATCGCCATCATCGAAGGCCAGGGCGTGTACTCGCGCATGAAATATGAGAGTGGCGTGCATCGCGTGCAGCGAGTGCCGCAGACCGAGACGCAGGGCCGCGTACACACTTCCGCCGTGACCGTCGCCGTGCTGCCCGAAGCCGAAGACGTGGACATCAAGATCGAAGCCAAGGACATCCGCATCGACACCTTCTGCTCCTCCGGGCCGGGCGGTCAATCGGTGAACACCACCTACTCGGCGGTCCGCATTACGCACCTGCCGACCAACACGGTCGTGAGCTGCCAGGACGAGAAGTCGCAGATCAAGAATCGCGAGAAGGGCATGCGCGTGCTGCGCGCCCGCCTGTACGAGATGGAGCAGCAGAAGCAGCAGGACGCGCTGGCCAAGGAGCGCAAGGCGATGGTGGGCAGTGGCGATCGCAGCGAGAAGATCCGCACCTACAACTTTCCGCAAAATCGCGTCACCGATCACCGCATCGGTTTCACCGCGCACCAGTTGCCGGAGTTTATGGATGGCCGCATTCAGCCCATGATCGACGCGCTGATCACCCACTTCCAGGCCGAGAAGATGAAGCAGGAGATGGAGGTCACGGCCTGATCCCGTGCAACTAAAGCAAGCGCTCGCGTCCGCGGTCGAACGTCTCGACGCTGCCGACGTGGGCTCTCCCCGCATGAACGCCGAGGTGCTGCTGATGTTCGTCCTTGGCGCCGATCGTGCCTACCTCTACGCGCATCCCGAGCGCGAACTCACTCCCGAAGAAGCGGCGCGCTACGAGGAAGTGCTTGCCCAGCGCGCGACCGGCATGCCGTCGCAGTACATCACCGGGCACCAGGAATTCTGGGGCTTGGATTTCGTAGTCTCGCCGGCGGTGCTGATTCCGCGTCCCGAGACTGAGCATCTGGTCGAGGCTGTGCTGGAGTTGGCGCGTGGAGTCCAGCGTCCCAAGCTGGTGGATGTGGGCACCGGTTCGGGATGTATCGCGCTGGCGCTCGCACACGAGTTGCGGGACGCCGAAGTCTATGCCGTCGATCTCTCGGCTGAAGCGCTGGAAATCGCGCGCGCCAATGCCGCCCGGCTGCAACTCGATCAGCGGGTACGGTTCCTGCAGTGCGATGTTCTCAGTCCGATTCCAAACCAAAACTCCACTATCATTCCGAACCCCTTAGCTGTCATCCCGAACGAGGACTTCAGTCCGAGTCGAGGGATCGCTATTAATGACACGGCTCTATTGAGCGACTTCGATTTCGTGGTCAGCAATCCGCCATACGTTGCTTTCAGCGAAGCCGACAAGGTGCAGAAGTCGGTGCAGGAGTTCGAGCCGAGGATGGCGGTCTTCGCCGGCTTGCAACGGACCGATGTGATCGCCCGCTGATCGAGCAGGCGCACGCCGCGCTGAAACCTGGCGGCTGGTTAGCGCTGGAGATCGGCTATTCCATGCGGGATGAGGTGGTGAATTTACTGAGTTCCACAATGTGGGAGGACATCCGCGTCGTGCCCGACTTGCAAGGCATTCCCCGGGTGGTGGCGGCGAAGAGGCGATAGGGTTATTTTGCCCAATCGACGCACGTGAGGCCGCGTATTCGAGAGAATTCAGAGAGATTGTTCGTTACTAAGGTTAACTCGTGACGGAGGCACTGACCACCGATGAGCGTGTCATAAGCGCCGATTCGGGTTCCACGTGCTTCGAGGTCGGCCCTAATTTCGCCGGAGACCCGAGCATCCTCTTCATCAAAATGGAGGACCTCGACTCCCCAGGCTAGGAATGCCTGCATTTGCCAGACGTTTTCCTGAACCCTCGAGCCCTTGAATACTCCGTACCAGAGTTCGTGGAGCACAACCGAGGAAATCAAAAGGGTTGAACCCTGACGTATCGCCTTTTCGGCCTGGATGCGGACACTATCTGGCTTTCGACGCAGAATAGCTACGCATGCGCTCGTGTCGAGGAAGTAATTCATTCGAAGATCTTGCGTTTAGGTGCCTTCGGCTGATTCCGCCAATCTCCCTCGAAGGCATCGGCGGCTCCGTGCCGATCCATTTCCGCAAACCATTCCTCAACGTTGGTGATGACTGGCTCCAAAACCACAGTATCGCCAACCTTTCGAACGCGCACGCGGTCACCTTTGAACCGCATCTCCTGAGGCAGACGAACGGCCTGACTGTTGCCGTTGCGAAATAACTTGGCGATTTTCGTCATAGGGCTGTTTCCAAGGAGAGTATATATTATGAGTATAGACTAGAGCAACGACGGGAATCGCCCTCTGGGGCTCGACTTTGCCAATCGTTCAATCCTGCCAACTCTAAAACGCTCACCCCCTCCGAAGCCCGGACGACTCAAGGTGCAAGCACTCTGGAGTTCTTCTATTTGCCCCCGATTAAGATGGCCGTCTGCTCCGCCGCCAACCAAAGACCATCCCGAACAGAAATCCACCCATCAGCGCAATCGACAATCGTTTGCGATCCGCAAAGGGAATAAAGCGAGTTTCCGTCGGGGCGGATCTCCAGCACACCCTTGGGACTGGCGATGATGCCACCTCCACCACCACCTCCGCTCTTCCCGCTCGGCGTAGCCGACCCGGAGGAATCGTCGCGAGAGAACGAACCGCCACCCGCTCCCAGTCCATAGCGAATGCGAGCAACCGGAATCACTGTCTTGTCACCAACCGTAATGGGATCGCCAAAGACGCTTTTCACGCTAGCGCTGGTCTGGAACCTGTCACCCAGGGTACGCAAAATTTCTACAGGACCATTCATCATGCACCGCCTAGTTTTCGATATAGCGTTTGGATGTCCATCTAGTGCCGGAAGTGTCTTACCCCGGTGAGCACCATCGCCAGTCCCAGCCGGTTCGCCGCGTCAATCACTTCCTGATCACGCACCGAGCCGCCAGGCTGAATGATCGCGGTCGCGCCCGCCTTGGCGATCTCCTCGACGCCGTCAGGGAATGGGAAGAAGGCGTCGGAGGCGGCCACCGATCCCTTGATTCCGAGCACAGACTTCATGGCGCCGATCTTCGCCGAATCCACACGGCTCATCTGGCCTGCGCCGACACCGGTAGTCTGGCCGTTGCGCGCATAGAGAATCGCGTTGGACTTGACGTGCTTGCACACCTTCCACGCGAACAGCAGGTCGCGCATCTCCTGCTCGGTGGCCTTGCGTTCGCTAACCACTTTGAGATCCGCGTCGGTCAATGGACGCATGTCATTGTCCTGTAGCAGCACGCCGCCGGAGACGTTCTTGAGCACCCACTTCTGCTCCACAGGGACGACCTCGACCAAGCGGAGATTCTTCTTGGCGGCGAAGATCTCACGCGCGGCAGGATCGAACCGTTCAGCAGCAATCGCCTCCACAAACAGCTTTGCCATCTCAGTTGCCGTCTCGCGATCGACCGGCCGATTCACCCCAATCACGCCGCCGAACGCCGACACCGGATCGCACTCCAGGGCGCGCTTGTAAGCCTCCGCCAACGTGGCGCCCACCGCGGTTCCGCAGGGATTGGTGTGCTTGATGATGGCGCACACCGGCTCGTCGAATTCCTGCGCCAGGTCCCACGCTGCCTGCAAGTCAACGATGTTGTTGTAGCTGAGTTCCTTGCCCTGCAACTGCTTGCCGTTCGCAATGCCCTTGCCCGAGCCGTCGGAGTACAGCGCCGCCTGCTGATGCGGATTTTCGCCGTAGCGCAGATCGAAGGCCTTATGGAAGGTGAGTCGCAGAGTTTCGGGAAAACCGCTGCTGCCAGCGAGTTCAAACTTTCCGCTGTCGCTCTCGGGAGCAGCAATGCGCTCAAGCGTCGAGGCGATCGCGGAGTCATAGGCCGCAGTGGTGGCGAATGCTTTTTGCGCCAGGCGCCACTTGGTCTTGCAGTGACAGCGATCCGCCGCTGACTCGCCATCTCTTGCGCAATGGCTTCGTAATCGGCCGGCGAGGTAACGATGGCGACGTCCTGAAAATTCTTGGCTGCCGAACGCACCATCGACGGGCCGCCGATGTCGATGTTTTCGATCACGTCCTCGAACTCGACGCCGGCTTTCGCGGCGGTCTTCTCGAACGCGTAGAGATTCACCACCACCATGTCGATGGGTTGAATGCCGTGCTGCTTCACCGCGGCGACATGCTTTTCATTCTTACGGACGTGCAGAATGCCGCCGTGCACCTTGGGATGAAGCGTCTTGACTCGGCCATCGAGCATTTCCGGAAAGCCGGTAAGCTCCGAAATGTCCTTGACCGCGATACCGGAATCGCGCAGCAGCTTGGCCGTGCCTCCGGTTGAAATCAGTTCCACGTGCAGCGCTGAGAGTTTGCGTGCAAAGTCGACCAGTCCGGTCTTGTCGGTCACGCTTAGGATTGCTCGCTGAATTCTTGCCATGAATGCCTCTTGGTATGTCCGCCGAATCGCGCCGGCGGAACGCGATAAGAAATGGAATTGATGCCTTTACGCGGTCGTGGACACCAGCCTGACGCCACTTTCAGGGGAAGCTTGCTGATGCATCGGAAATCAGACTCCGAAGCGCAGCTTCCCTGATTTTGTGCGCAGATATTGCTGCCACCCATCCAGAATAGCGCAACCCGGAGCGGCTCGCGATTCATCGAACCTCTTAAGCCATGCCGACGCCTATCTCCATCGTGATTGCCGATGACCATGCCGTGCTACGCGAGTCGCTGGCCGCGCTGCTGCAATCGCAGGACGACTTTGACGTAGTGGGCGCGGCCGCCGACGGCGAGCAGGCTCTGCGGCTGGTGCAGGAGCACCGTCCCAATGTGCTCGTGCTCGACCTCTTCATGCCTCAGAGCGACGGCTTCGAAGTGCTGCGCACGCTGGACCGCGCGGGCAATCGCGTGGCTTCCGTGGTGCTGACGGGATCGGACAGCCATAACGATTACGTGCGGGTAGTGCGGCTAGGGGCTCGTGGCCTGGTCCTGAAGGGCGACGATCCGCAAAAATTATTTGCTGCGATTCGAATGGTAGCCGATGGAGAACTCGCTTTCTCGAATGAAGTGGCGGAGAGCGTGCTAAACGCCATGGCCTCAGATAAACCCGCCGGTCCCCAGTTCAATGGACCGCCTCTCCGAACGCGAGCGCCAAATCTCTTACCTGGTGGCGCGCGGCATGAAAAATCGTGACATCGCGGCGGACCTGAAAATCAGCGAAAACACCGTAAAACGGCACTTGCAGAGTATTTTCTTGAAAACCGGTTCGCGCGACCGTTTGGAATTGGCGATTCTCGACCCTGGGCGAGATCGAGCACCAGGCTGCTTAAAAACACAGAAATGCCGCGGTTGCGATCTTGCAGTCAGCCTGCTTACTTGCCCGCGCCCGACGCCATCTTCTTGACCATCGCGATCACCAGCTTGCGATCGCTGTCGTTCAAGTTGGGTGAGTAGCGGCGAATCTGGGTCAGAAAACGGACCTCATCTTCGGCCAACTGGGGTGTGTTTTTGTTGCCGTTCTCACCGGACCCGCCGCTGAAGAATTGGGCCAGCGGGATTTCCATCGCCGTCGCAATTTTTGCCAGTGTTTCCAGCGAAGGAATGGTGTGGCCGTTCTCGACCCGAGACAGGTAGCAGCGCAACAAACCAGTTCGCTTCTCGATGTCGCCCTGAGACATGCTCTTCTGCAGCCGGAAATTGCGGATGGTTTCGCCGATATTCATGAGGGGTTCACGTCCTGGAAGGAAGCGGCCATGGTGTTAACTGCATAGTAATCAGTGGGAACAGCTGCTGGCAAGTGAATTCTTTCATGCGCGATGCGAATTGCAGGCGAAATGGTTGTCCCCGGGCAGTGACGTCGAGCCTTAGAAAGCCTTACAGCGCCTCTACAACCCGAGTTCCATGTACAGAGAGTCCCTCGACCGGATCCTGCGGGAGAGATCTCCTGGAAACCGAGGTTGCGGTACATCCTGACTGCGGCTTGCATGGTCGGAGGGTGAGTGTCGAGCCGAAGCCGCCGATAACCGAGAGCACGCGCCTCATGCAGGACGCGCTCCGCCAGCTCTTTTCCTAATTTGCTGCCGCGGAAGCGAGGCCGCACGTAGAGCCGCTTCATTTCACACGTGGCTTCCAGCGGAAACGGACGCAACCCGACACAGCCAACCGGCTGCCCTGAGACCGTCGCCAAGAGCAGCTTGCCGAGTGGAGGGCCGTACACTCCCGGGCAGCGCTCGCCAATTCCGAATCAAACGGAACGGTATTGCGACGGCAACTCGGCCTGATACTGCCGAAACAGTTGTCGCACTTGCTCGATTTGCTCCGCAGTGGTCGCTTCTACAATCTCGCTCACAGCACGCCCAGGGACTATTTCGGACATTCATCCCATCAGGATGCCGCCGTTGACCTTCAACACCTCGCCGGTGATGTAGCCGGCCTCTTCCGAGGCCAGGAACTTCACCGCGTGCGCCACATCGAGATCGGTTCCACCATGTCCCAGCGGAATGTTCTTCAGGATGTTCTCTTTCAATTCGGGGGAAAGTACGGCGGTCATGGCGGTCTCGATGAATCCCGGCGCAACGGCGTTGACGGTGATGTTGCGCGAACCCACCTCGCGCGCCACCGCCATCGTCAAGCCAATCAGTCCCGCCTTCGAGGAGGAGTAGTTGGCCTGCCCCACCTGGCCAATCTGGCCGAAGATGCTGGTGACGTTGATGATGCGTCCCCAGCGCTGCTTCAGCATGGAGCCGATCACCGCCTGGATCAGCAGGAACGGCGCGGTCAGGTTGGTGTTGATGACGTCGTCCCAGTCGGCGCGCTTCATGCGCATGATCAACTGATCGCGCGTGACCCCGGCGTTGTTCACCAGGATGTCGATCTTGCCGAAGCGCGCGATGGCGGCCTTCACTCCGGCCTTGATCTCCTCTTCCTTGATGACGTCCATCTTAAAGACCGCAGCCTCGCCGCCCTTGTCGCCGATCTCCTTGGCCAGTTGCTCCAGCTTTTCCTGATTGCGCGCGCACAGCGCGACCTTGGCCCCCGCCTCTGCCAGAACCAGCGCGCAGGCGCGTCCGATCCCCTGCGATGCACCGGTGACCAGCGCGACCCGGCCTTCCACTCCTGCCATGAAGCCTCCCTGTTGAGGCAAAGCAGGATTATAACTCACCATGCTGCAATCGGCCGTCAGCATTCAGCCGTTACTCTGAAGGCCTCTGCAAGAGGTTAGCGGCTTCGCGATTCGCGGAGTGCTCTGGACAACTCAAGCGATGCGCATGGTGTGAAGTTGTATCACGCAACCCAGAGCGGTTGCCATGAGCGCCTCTGTTCTCGTCCAGCCGCAATACGCAGCGCTTTCGTGCAAACAAAGAAGATATGGGCTGCGTGCTGAGTGCTGACGCTGAGACTGACGATTCGCAGCACGTCACAGCAGCCGCTCCGGCGCCCAGAATAAAACCTTCAGCTCGCGCGAAAAATAGACAAGCTCGGGCTGCGGAGGAAGCTGGATGCCCGCTGGTTGGGCCATGGTGTTCTGCTCCACTTCAAACGTAGCTTGCTGCAAGTCCCATGGCAGATGGTGAATTTCGCCCCGGTAGAGCCGTTTGCGGCTGAACGCATAAAGGCAATAACGCTCGGTGAGGAAGTGCTCAATCGAGCCCGGCCGCGCGTGGAACCTCTCCGATGCCGGGCCGTAGGAGCAGCGGAGTTCCGCGGGCTTGGGTCCGTGCTGCCGCTTGGAAACGTATTCGAGCTTCGGCCCGCCTCGCCCTTTTACCTTCATGGAGGCCTGCCAATATGGCAGACGATAGAACACGCGTGCACCCCAGACCGCCGACAAATTGCTGGCATCGAGGCTGAAGAAATACACACCCGGCTTGCCATCGTAAGTGACGTAGGTTCGCACGTTGATCTCGGAAAAATGTGAGAGCCACGGCAGCGATGGAACTCCCGGCGGGCGCAGATGATTGATCCAGAAGGGCGTGACGGTGACCCACGCGCGCTGCTTGTAGGTGTCGAGAGTTAGGACATCCGGGACCAGCGGACGGAGCGCTTCCGGCGCCACCGGATAATGCAGAAAAAGCAAGTCATTCCAGCGCTGCGTCATGATCCACGGCGCCATGGGCGCGGGCCAGGGACGATGCGCGGTGGCAAACAGAATGGAATCGGCGCCCACCCACTGCGTCCGGCTCTCCTCCTGTCCGGAGCGGCCGTGGGTGGTAGACGAAGGAGCATCTGTCGGCATGCCCTCGCCGGCAATCATCGGTCGCCCCGGATTTTTCTGCGATTCCCACAGGTATCCCGGTTGCCCACAAATTCCATACCGCATATGATTCACGGCAATGTCATCAAGTTCCAAACCCAACCAAGATACTGAGCCACGTCCCCCACCACCACGAGCCCAGCACTGAGGTCTATGCCGTTCACGGGGCCGACCCCGAAGTGCTGGCCTATGGCATGGCAAAGTATTCGCGCTCGGCACTTTCCATGCGCGAATCGCTGGCCGAACTGAATGAGCAAAAAGCCGAAAAGTTCCTCAACACTTTCTATTTTCAGTATGGACATCGCAGCATTGCGGACTTGGCGCACCTGGCTTTTGCCGTCGAGCGATTGTCGATTCTTGCCGCGACCATAGCCGTCGACGAACCACGCTGGGACGGACAAGAACGTTCCACCCGCTATCAGGACTTCCAGAAAAGCGGATACTTTGTTCCCGATTTTGCGGAGGATGCCGGCGCGCGCGCCCTCTACCGCGAGACCGTGGACCTGCTCTTCGCCGAATATCGTCACTTCTCCGACGAGATGTTCCGTTATCTGCGGGACCGCACGCCCAAGCCTGACGAAATGAAGCAAGACGCTTATGATCGCACCTTGCGGGCTCGCGCTTTCGATATTTCGCGATACCTGCTGCCGCTGGCGACCAATACTTCGCTCGGCCAGATCGTCAGCGCGCGCACTTTGGAGACGCAGGTGTCGCGATTGTTGTCAGACACCCATGCCGAGGTCCGAAGGCTGGGCGAGTTGCTGAAGCAGGCGGCGCGCGATGCTTCTTACAACGTCAACCACGCCAGCGCGCACGAACTAGTGCAGGAGATTCAGCGCGAGTGTCCAGCGGTTGCCGAGCGCGCCAGTGAATTTCTTCTGCGCGATGTCCGGGTAGCGCCGACGTTGATGAAGTATGCCGAGCCCAGCCCGTACGAGATCGAGACTCGTCGCGACTTGACCGCCGCGGCGGCGGAGTTGCTGGCAACGATTCCCATCCAGCCCGCACCTTTGGTTGATCTACTGGACAACGATCCGCTGGAGGTCGAGCTGGCTACGACCTTGCTCTACCAATACTCGCATCATTCGTATCGGCAGATTCGCGAGGTCGTGGAAGCTCTTCCGGAATCGCAACGCCGCGAGGTGATCGATCTCGGTCTGCGCCATCGCGGCCGCCATGACGAGGTTTCGCGCGCCTACTGCGCCGGTCAGCAATTCCGCTTCGACATCCTGATGGACATTGGCGGCTTCCGCGACATGCATCGCCACCGCCGCTGCGTGCAGATCGTGCAGGGCTACACCGCCGCACACGGCTACGACGCGCCGCCGGAGATCGATTCGGCGGGACTGACCGACCGCTACGATTCCGTGATGGAGCGTGCGCGTGATGTTGCCGCTGAGTTGGCCGCGCGCGATGCGGTGGAAGCGGAGGAGCAGTCGCAATACGTCATTCCGCTGGCTTTCCGCAAGCGCACGCTGTTCAAGATGGATCTTTCCGAAGCGATCTACATCAGTGAGCTGCGCACCGGCGTCGCCGGCCACTTCTCCTATCGCAACGTCGCTTATGCGATGTACGAGGCGGTGACGCAACGTTATCCCACGCTGGCGAAATATTTCCGGGTTACCGACGTCCGTGAGCCGGTGGATTTATTGAAACGTTGAGGTGCCGCCTGGTGGCGTTCCTATACTGGCAGTTTGCGGTGCGGCTGAAGAGGCTGCTGAAAAAGTCGAGAAAGATTTCTCGCGGGCTGAAGCCCGCTCGGAGTGACAAAAGGTAAGAGCCTAACGGCACACCTAAAGCCGTGCCCCTCCAAAACGCAAGATACTCGCGGGTAATCCAAGTTCAGCGCGAGCTGAATTCGATCTCCGGCGTAGCTGCCAGCAGACTGCGCGTGTAGGGATGCCGAGGCGCAGTTGTGATCTGCTCGGTGGCGCCCACCTCGACCAGTTCTCCGCGCTGCATGACCGCGATGCGGTTCGCCAGATAGCGCACGATGGGCATCGAGTGCGAGATAAATAGATAGGTCAGCGAGAAATCGCGTTGCAGTTGCTTTAGCAGATTTACGATCTGCGAACCGACACTCACATCCAGTGCCGACACCGGTTCGTCGGCGACGATGAATCGCGGCCGCAACACCAGGGCCCGCGCGATTCCGACGCGTTGGCGCTGGCCCCCGCTGAATTCATGTGGGTAGCGTTGGAAAGCGGAGGCATCCATTCCCACAGCACGCATCGCCTCGGCTGCGCGTTGCCGACGCTCCCCGCGGCTGTCGGCTCCGTGAATTGCCATGGGTTCGCAAACAATCTGCTCTACGGTCATGCGAGGATCGAGGGAGCCAAATGGGTCCTGAAAAATGATCTGCATGTCGCGACGCAAGCGACGTAACTCGGTTCCGCCAGCGCGCAACACGTCGTGACCATCGAAGAACACCTCGCCGGAATTCGGCTCGATGAGCCGCAGCAGCAGCCGTCCTAACGTGCTTTTGCCGGAGCCGGATTCGCCGACCAAACCCAGCGTTTCTCCGGCCTCAATCGACAGGGATACGTCGCTCACGGCGCGCAGTTGTCCGGACTTCGCGCTGCCAAACATGCTCTGACCGGAGCTGAACGTCTTGCTCAGGTGGCGGGCTTCCAGCAGGGGCATGCTGGCGATGGTAACAAATGGCGGCAAAGGTGGTGTCGTGCTGAGCGAGGGTTCGCCGCATCAACGTCTATCATCCCTTAGCGTCGCATGGCCGTGCGCCCGCTCATAGAAACGAAATTCACCGCGGAGGCCACGGAGATCCCGGAGGAAAAATGGGGCGAAATCAAAAAACTCCGCGTCCTCCGTGTCGGAACTTGCGCTGAGCGAAGCCGCAGGGTGGTGACTTGATTTTGGTTGGGAAAAAATCCGGAGTGCGTGAATCCCGCGCAGGAAGCGGTTCTTGCCAGATTTTTCACAATGTAGGGGGAGCCGTCACAGCGTTTAGTTGAACCTTAGACTTGGCGAGGTCTGCGAAATCAGCGCCTCACGGAAAGCTTTGCAACTTGGGCGTTTGCAGTTGCACAAAAATGCGGCATGCCTCTGTGGATGGGCTGCACTCGATTGAAAACAGGGAAGATAAAGTCGCGAGAAAAATGTTGACTTCTGCCCTGGCAGGAGTAAAAACAGACTCGTTCTTTGACAGGTTTCGCGCTTGTTCCAAGTCGGCAGAGACTACGGGCTGAAGCGAGTTCACTGCGTCTGTGCTTTCGGGTGCAGACGCAGAAGAACCACGACAGCAGGTGGAAAGTTGGCGACGGAAGACGCGAAATGAGTCAAGGGCAAGACGGAATCCCGAGGCGTTGAGCGGTTATTCCGGTTGGTGGCGAGCCCAAATTCACGCTGAACACGCCCTGCGTACGCTAGTACCAGTCGCACAGTCCAGCAGGAACTTAATGCAAGTCACTGGTCGGGAAGGACAGCCCAACAGCGTCCTCGGGATTCTTTATTGATTCACAGCTTCCCCGGCTGTGAATTACGCTCCCTACAACCCTCACCCAACCAAAACAACCAGCAAGCCGGACGCTTCAGTCCGGCTTGCCTGTGTGCGAGCCCAAGTCTACAGGTCGTCGCGGAGTGCACGAATGCTTGAACGCGGAGTTAAGGCAACGACAATCGAACGATCGTGATTCCATCACTGAAGAAGTTGGAAGCTGAACTCGAAATCTTCACAGCCGGTTGATCGGACGCTCGCGATCTTTTCCCAAAGTCCCACCATCGATCGTCCGATTTCTCGAGCGACTCTTCGCTCCGGTAAGGAACTTAGCGATCACCGCTAGCTGGCTTCTTCCGCAGATGGCGTGGATAACATTTTTCGCCGCAGTTGCGACCGGAAACTCCAGCCGGGCTCCCGCACGTGCTCTTCTTCCAGACGGCGTAACCGCGCCGCCAAAATCCCGCGAGCGACCTAGATAGCCGACCGCTACTTTAGCATCTTCGCGACTCACCACCGGCATCCGGCCGACATCTGCGCGCAGCATGCGAGCGGCGGCATCGTACAATACCTCGTCAGGATGGCACACTAAGAGCTGGCGCGAGCCCGCATCCAGCACACTCGTGTTTCCCGACGGATCTTTTTCCAGCGATCGCACCATGTCGCCACGGGTGATAATCCCGGTTAACTTATTGCTGGCATCGACGATGAAAAGGCCATGATGTTTCGTCACCGCCGGATCATGTTTCGCGATTCTGTCGGCCAATTCCGAGACCCGCATAGTGGCGGGCACCGTATCAAATTCCTTCGACATGGTCTCGCCCACGGTCACCGATTGTAGAACGTCGGGTTCATAGTCGGTATGAATGTGCAGTCCTCGCCGCGCCAGCTTTTCGGTCATGATGGAGTTCTTGGCGTAGCGGACCGCGATGGCATCGGCAATCACCGTAACCAACATCAAAGGCAGGACGGAGTTGTAGTCACGCGTGATCTCGAAGGCGAAGATGATGAAGGTGAAAGCTGCGCGCGAGGCCGCTCCGAAAACCGCACCCATGGCCACCAGGGCAAAGGCCCCAGGAGAAAGTCCGGCGGCCGGCCAGAGCTTGTCCACGACGATGGCGAACACCGAACCCATAGCGGCGCTGGCCATGAACATAGGCGCCAGCAAACCGCCCGAGGTGCCGGAACCCAACGAAATCACCAGTGCCGCCGACTTAAAAACCATCACCGCAAGCAGCGCGCCCAGCACCAATCGGGCGTTCAGAATGTCGGAAATGGTGTCGTAGCCTACACCCAGCACGCGTGGAACGAAATACCCGATAATACCCAGCCCAAGCGCGCCGATAGCCGGCCACCACATGTCATGGATCGGCAGTTTTTCGAATTGGTCTTCGACCCAGTAAAGTGTCTTGCTGAACCCGAGCGCCGCTATGCCGCAGAGCACCCCCAGCACCAGGTAGAACGGCAGGGCGCGTGGAAGACCAAAATCAAGCGCGCCCACCTGGAACATGGGGCCGGGGCCCATGAGTTGGGAGTGGACACTGGTGGCCAGAGTACTGGCGACCACCAGCGGGATGAACGAACGTGACTTGAACTCGAAGAGTAACAGTTCGATGGCGAGAATCACTCCGGCGATGGGAGTACTGAATGTGGCCGCCATACCGGCTGCCGCTCCGCAAGCCAGCAGCACTTTGCGCTCGGCTGCGGTCATGTGCAGCAGTTGGCCCACCAGGGAACCGACCGCACCCCCTGTCTGAATGATGGGACCCTCTGCGCCGAACGGGCCACCGGTGCCGATGGCAAATGCCGCCGAAATAGGTTTCAGGATTGCAACCTTGGGCTCAATGCGGCTGCGATTGACCAGGACCGCTTCCATGGCTTCGGGAATACCATGGCCGCGTATCTTGTCGGAGCCGTAGCGCGCCATGATGCCAACCACGATGCCGCCAATGACCGGCGTGACAATGACCAGCAGTCCAAGATGATTGTTGCGCGCGCTTACAAACGCGAAGGATATGCGGTGGTAGAAGAAGACATTGGTGAACAGGCCGATTAGGTTGTACAAAAGATAGGCGATCAGCCCCGCCAAAACCCCGATTAATGCCGCCAACAGCGACACTAGCCCGGTGCGGAACTCTGCCCTCTGCGCGACCGAAGTACCGGAGGTTGGCTCCTCCGGATGCATGGGATTGATACCATCGGTTCCGAGAGTCTCGGTGAACTCCGTCATGCTTCGCAACTCCCCAGCATCCTGGGCCGGCGTGCTGGACGCATTGCAGTGCGGGAACCCACGCCCGTAGCCAGTTTGCGACGAGTTTCCACCGGTCTGCGCGCGACGGACAGCGCCATTCGGCAATGTGCCCCTATGGGGCCAAAGTTATCCGCGTGCCTGACCTGTGTGGGTACACCGGAAAGTTCACGGGATGCGGAATGGGGCGAAGTGATCGACAATAAAGCTAACCGGGTTTGAGTCTTGAAAGACATCATGAAGCGCCAGCCAGGCCGGAAACCCGATCCGAGCAGGTGGAGCAATAAAGGAAATACCCCGCAGATAACATCATATCGTAATACGAGATAAAATGAACCGAAGAGGTCCAGGGCAGAGCAGTCATCTTCCAAACTCCAACTTCGGCTGGGCCCTTCCGCAGACGCTTACAACACTCCGAAACCCGCCTGGGTTATGCTTTAGCCATGCAGGTGCGCGTGCTTTACCTGGGGATGCTGAAAGACCTTGCCGGACGCGAGCGTGAGGTTGTGCAGCTGTCCGACGGGGCGCGCTTGTCCGATCTCTACGACCAGCTGCAGCAGCGCTTGCCCCAGCTGCAGGATTTTCGCAACGCCATCGCTCTCTCGATCAATTACGAATATTCCGACGGCGTGACTGTCTTGCAAGACAACGATGAGGTAGCGTTGATTCCGCCGGTAAGCGGAGGGGAGGTCGAGGAAGATTCGACGGCCGAAATCCCTTTGCCGCTGATTTCCGAGCACTGCAGACTGGTCGGCGAGCAGATCAAGACGGCTGCCATCCATGCCGCGATCAAGCGTCCCGAAGACGGAGCGGTTGCCGTCTTCGATGGGATTGTTCGCAGTAATTCGCGCGGACGCCGGACCCTCTGCCTCGACTACACTGCTTACGAGCCCATGGCGTTGCGGCAGATGGAGCAGTTGGCCCAGCAGGCCCTAACCAGCTACGCCGTGCGTGATGTTCGGATCGTACATCGCCTGGGACGGTTACAGATTGGCGAAACCAGCGTCTATATTGTGGTTGCGTCCGCCCATCGTGCAGCTGCCTTCGACGCGTGCCGCTGGCTGATTGATACGCTGAAAAAGACGGTACCCATCTGGAAGAAAGAGTACTTTGAGGACGGCGCTATTTGGGCGGATGGCGAGCCCTTTCCGCCCGAGGTTCCGCTTGCGGGCGGTAGCGCGTCAAAGTAGTTGAACTGGGGTTTAAGCCAACAAATGTTCTTAACCTGTCGGATTTCCGCTCGGGCAATCCTCGGGATGCGCGCGCTAGCGGTGATTACTGCCTTGAGTTGCGCCGGCGTAAGTCAAGAGGCCACCGCACCGAGCAGTGTCCCCCGTCCGCCCGACTGGCAGAAACAACAGACACAGAGTATTCCACGTCCTCCCGAGACACCGAAGCGTCCGGCGACCGACGGCGACGACCAACCCAACACTACCTTCAAAGTGAGTGTGAAGCTGGTCAACGTGTTTACTACGGTCACCAATGGCGGAGGAGCACCGGTGTCGACATTGAAGCAGGAAGATTTCCAGGTCTTCGAGGACGGCAAGCTGCAGAAGATTGCGGTGTTTCATCGGGAGTCGGAGCTGCCGCTTTCCATCGTCGTGGCTGTGGACACCAGCCTCAGTACTCGCGGCGATCAGAAACTGGAATTGGAATCCGCTCGCCGCTTTGCCCATGCCATACTGCGTCCTATCGACGGGCTCTCCCTGTTTCAGTTCAGCGAGATCGTTGACCAGGTAACGCCCTTCACTGCCGATGTTCGAGTAATCGACCGCGGCATCAACCACATCCGGCCTGGGGCGGCGACGGCCCTCTACGATACTCTTTATCTGGGGTCGGAGGCGTTGCAACAACGCCGCGGCCGCAAGGTCATGGTCGTGATCACCGATGGCGGCGACACCGTCAGCCAGATTAGCTACCAGCAGGCGGTTCGCGCAGCGCAGGAAGCGGAGGTCATTCTTTATAGCATCATTATTGTGCCAATTGAAAATAGCGCCGGACGCGACATCGGTGGTGAACACGCGCTCATTCAGCTTTCGCGTGACACCGGAGGGAAACATTTTTACGCCAGCGGATTGGCGCAATTAGACGCAGCCTTCCAGCAAATTAGCGACGAACTGCGTACGCAATATCTGATCGCCTACTATCCCAGCACGCGACTCTCCGACTCGGACTTTCGTCGCATTGATATCAAAATCGATCCCGCAACCAAAGATTATCCCGATCCCGCCGGGTTGCAAGTGCGACACCGGACCGGTTATTACACCATGCCTGGGAAATAGAGTTAGGAAAGTACCCTCGCACGCCGACGCCGGGGACCCACCCGAACCCTGGCCCAGCCACAGAAAATAGTGCGCTGAAGTCCCTGGCGGGGTATATAGTTTGGGACTGTCGGAGCTAAGAACGGCAGTTCCGGCTACTCATCTCGCGCCTGCGTCCGATTGGAAAACCGATGTCAGCCACCGAGAAATTCGTTGCTGCCCGCAGGTTTCTGCTCGACAACCGGGCCGACTATGAGAAGGCCTACAGGGAATTTCGCTGGCCCGATCTTACGGACTTCAATTGGGCGCGCGACTGGTTCGACCTCTATGCACAGGGCAATACCAAGACCGCCTTGTGGCTCCGGCGTGAGGGCAACGACGAAGTCCAGTTCAGTTACCAGGAACTAGCCCAGCGCTCCGATCGGGTGGCGCACTTTCTGCAACGCCAGGGGGTCGGGCCTGGCGACCGCATTGTCCTGTGTCTTCCGAACGTCGCCGCCATTTGGGATCTGATGCTAGCGGCGATCAAGATCGGGGCGGTCATCGTCCCAACCACAACGCTGGCGACGGAAAGTGAAATTCGCGACCGCCTCGCGCGCAGCGGCGCACGCGTTGTGGTGACCGACGAAAGCGCAATCGATCGCATTCCTCCCGATGCCGACGTCAAAGCGGATTATCGTGGGTGGCCAGACGGCCGGATGGATGCCTTACGACGCCGCCCTGGAGGAAACTCGAGATTATCGCAGGATTCCCACGCAGGCCGATGATCCATTCCTGTTGTATTTCACGTCGGGAACCACGGCCAAAGCTAAACTCGTGCTCCACACTCACCAGAGTTATCCGGTGGGTCACCTCTCGACCATGTACTGGATCGGCATTCAGGAACACGATATTCACCAGAACATCAGCTCGCCCGGGTGGGCCAAGCATGCCTGGAGTTCCTTCTTCGCCCCGTGGAATGCTGGCGCAACGAATTTCGTTTACGACGCTCCTCGATTTCGCGCCGCGAATGCGCTGCGCATGCTGGAAGAAGTCGGGGTTACCACGCTATGCGCTCCTCCTACGGTGTGGCGCATGGTTATTCTCGAGAAACTGGGAGCGAAGCCCTCTGCACTGCGCGAATTGGCCAGCGCCGGTGAGCCTCTGAATCCCGAGGTGATCGAGCACGTCGAGAAGGCTTGGGGACTGGTCATTCGCGATGGCTACGGCCAGACCGAGACATCGGCACTCATCGGCAATTCGCCGGGACAGCATCTGAAACTGGGCAGTATGGGCCGGCCGCTTCCCGGATTTCAGATCAGCTTGGTCGATCCGCAGGACAAGCAGTGCCCGGAAGGCGAAGTCGCGGTGAAGCTTGATCCCCGGCCCACGGGCCTGATGACTGGCTATACGGACGATCCCGAGCTGACGCGGGCGGCGATGCAAAACGCTCTGTACCATACGGGAGATCAGGCCGCAATCGACGAGCAGGGCTATTTCTTCTTCGTGGGACGAGCAGACGACGTGTTCAAAAGCTCCGACTATCGCATCAGCCCGTTTCAGTTGGAGAGCGTTCTGATGGAACATCCCCTGGTCGCCGAAGTAGCTATCGTTCCCAGTCCAGACCCATTACGTACCAACGTGCCAAAAGCCTTCGTTGCCGTTGTAGCTGACGCGCGTCCGTCCGAAGAGATTGCCCGCGAGATCTTGCTTTTCGCCAAGGAGAAGCTGGCTCCGTACGAACGGGTACGAAAGCTCGAATTCCATGAACTGCCCAAGACAATCTCGGGAAAGATACGCCGGGCCCAGCTACGCAAAATGGAGGCCCAACGCGTGAAAGACGAGCAACGCGATCCGCTGGAGTTTTGGCTTAAGGATTTTGAATGAGTGCCGTTGTTACCTGTAGCTGTAGGAGTATTCTTGGTGCAAGCCCTTCCTTGAACCGAGCTTTCGAAATTTAGGTCACGAAAAGAACTTTCCTTATCTTTCACTCTGCCGTAATTCGTGCCAGATCTGCTCCACCTGCCGCTCAGCATCTTCGGCCGAACCGGAGTTGTCCACGATGTAATCGGCGAGACTCGCCTTCTCTTCGTCGGAGAACTGTGCGGCGCTACGGCGCTCTACCTCAGCGCGCGCAAGCTGCGGAGGCAGATTGGTTCGCCTGGCATAGCGCTCGACTTTCTGCTCGAAGTCGCAGGTCACGACAATGACTTTGTCGAAGTCCTCGTCCGCGCCGGCCTCGATGAGCAGCGCGGCCTCGACCACCGCAATGCCATGGGGATCGCTCTGCTCGACCTCCGACATCCAGCGATTCTGGCGCTTCACGACCTCGGGATGCACGATAGCGTTCAACTCGCGAATGCGTCCGGGAAAAACCAGGTTCGCCAGCTTACTGCGATTGATGATGCCATCTTCATTGAGGATTTCACGACCGAAGGTCTGAACCAGTTCGGCGTAGGTGGAAGTGCCGGGTGCGTAAACCTGATGGGCGAGTGCGTCGGCCTGAAGAAAATGGGCACCACGTTTCTCCAGCATGGCCGCAATGGACGACTTGCCACAGGCGATTCCGCCAGTAAGTCCTACGCGCAGCATGGGTATATATGCATCATCGAGAAGTCGGAAAACGGGGAACTGGCATAAGTCCGTTAGTTCTGATGCAGTATATACATGTCGCTGCCACCTCCTTCGCCATGAACCGCCTGACCAGATTTTCGTTTATCTAACGGGTGGCCAGCACCCCCACCACGTGTCCTCGCCGCAGCTTGGCCGCTTTCACCGTGTTGCTCATCAACAGGGCAATCGTGAGTGGGCCTACGCCGCCCGGCACAGGCGTGATTGCTCCAGCAATCCCGGCGACTTTGGGATGAACATCCCCCATCAGGGTTGAGCCTTTCGCGGCGAAATCACGCTCACGCTTCTCGTTTCCGGCGAAGAACTGCTTGAACTCGGCGGGATCGGTAATGGTGTTCATGCCGACATCAACTACAGTTGCGCCCGGTTTCACGAAGTCAGGCGTAATCATCCCGGCCTTACCGATAGCAGCGACCAGAATGTCGGCGCGCCGGCAGACGGCCGGCAGGTCCCGCGTTTTGGAGTGGCAGACGGTGACCGTGGCATTGCCGTTGAGCAGCAGCATTGCGACTGGCTTGCCGACGATGTCGCTGCGACCTACCACAACGGCTTCAGCCCCGGAGATCGCAATCCCGCTGCGTTTTAGAATTTCGATGATGCCAGTCGGCGTACACGGCACCAGTCCCGGCCGCTGGGTCGAGAGATAGCCCACGTTCATCGGATGAAACCCGTCCACGTCCTTCTCCGGCGATACCGCGAGCAGCACCTTCTTGGCGTCAACCTGCGGAGGCAGAGGCAACTGCACGAGGATGCCGTCGATCTCGTCGCGGTGGTTCAGGTCGTCGATCAGCGCTAACAGCGCCTCGGTGGTGACACTATCCGGCGGCGTGTGCTTCTCGCTGTAGATGCCAAGCTGCTCACAGCTCTTCACCTTATTGCGAACGTAAATCTCCGACGCCGGATTGTGGCCCGCAAGCACCACCGCCAAACCAGGACGAAGTCCAGCCGCAGCCAACTCTTTCACTTCCTCGCCGACTTCGCGTTTGATCTGCGCCGCGATCTGTGTGCCGTCAAGAATGATGGCCGACATGAATCCCCCTCCAATGAAGATTTATTTTATCGCGAACCTCGTTGCTCACGTTCTGAGTTGGAGTGCCCGCGTTCGGGTAGAGCGGCGCTTCGGCAGGATTATTCATGTAGCCTGACAATTGGAATAAAGGGGCGCGCGGCTTCAGCCGCGCCTTATACGGCCCTTATTGACAGTGGCTTTACCACGGAGGGACGAGGGGCTGACACGGACTGCGAATCACCCCAGGGGCTGACGCCCAAACCTCCACGCCCAGGTAACGGCACGGCTGAAAGCCATGTCCCTTCAAAGCGTGAATTGCTGGTGAATAATCCAGGTTGAGCGCTGGGTAATAGTGGGAAACAAAACCGAGTCCCGTCGGGACGGCAGAGCTCGCGACACAGTCCCTGAAGGTCCGCACCCCGAAGGTTCGATGATTTCTTTGGTCAGTGGAAGAGGGTCGCGAAGAAGGCGCCCACCTTACTAAAAAATCCGCGCCTTTGTACCTTCTGGGCAACCACTGGCGTGGGCCGCTCGGCGTGCGTTTTCTTGGCCTCCGGCGGAGGCAGCACCACTGGATCAGGCTGCATGACCTGGTTGTGCTCCAGCTTCAGGGTGGCCACCATCTCACTCACTTCGAGCGGGGAATCGTCGGCACGGAAGACCAGCGGCGCGCTAACCGCAAGGTGCACGTCTTGGTCCGCCGGCGGCGGCTTGGGAGCGGGCGGTGTCGGCTTGGATTCCGCCGCCGGCAGGGGCGCTTTTGCGACCTGCGTCGGGGGAATCGGCTGTGATCTCGGGCATCCGCAATTTTGCTTCGTCGCCGCAGCCTCGCTGAGGTGTCCCCCCTTGAATAGCACGGCTTCGTTTGGTTTCACCTGGTACGTGGCGTCGCCCATGGTCTCGGAAACCACGATCGAGGCTACGTTCCACGGCAAGGATTGCACGCAGGTGTCACCTTGTGGAGTCACCTTCACCGCGATATGTATCGTGCCCGGACCGGGCAGCAGCAGTCGCAAATCGGGGGTTAGGAGCGCGTCCGCAGCAGCACCCAGCGGATAATTCATCTCCAGATTGCCGCTGTTCATACTGAACAGCAGCTCTCGCCCGTTCTGCGACGCATTGACCGAGAGACTTGTCCCTGAACAAACCAGCAGGCTACCGCCTCGTTCCAGCTTGAGAGTCGCAGTTTGCGCTCCAGCGGCAATCGAGGAGCCACTTAGAACGCTGGTGCCGGAGCCGGCTAGAATGACCGCTCCTTTCACTCGAGCGTCCGTGGCGTACAGCTCGCCCAAGGGTTGCTGCGCCTCAACTTCGCAGCAAACACCTAGGAGAAGCGCAGCCGGCAGGAGAAAGCGATGGAGGGACAACGGCATGAGTCACTGAGTGTAAAAAAATCGGGTAATGTTGACGATAGCACCTTGACGGACGATTCAACAATGCGAGACCACGCCGGTTCCTGAAACGACCACCGCTGAGGCGCGGCCTAGTTTGAAGCCCCGCCGATGAACGGTTACTCTTAAAGCGTCTGCATGGCAACCGGCCGAAATAACGGGCGTCCATATCCGAAACTGGTTTTCGGCGAAACCCTCAGCGTCGCCATTCTGACCTTTCGCACCAACAAGCTCCGATTCATTTTGACCGCGTTGGGCATGGTTATCGGGACGGCCTCGCTCATCCTGGTGGTCACTATCGGGCTCACCGGCAAGCAGTACATAATCCAGCAGATCCAGAATATCGGCTCGAACATGATGGCAGCCGAGTACCAGGGCGGCGACAAGTATGGCAGCCAGACTTCGAGCGATTTGCTCACGCTGAGCGACTGGGATGCGGTGCGGGTCCGGGTACCGGGCATCAGTGCGTCCTCGCCGATGATCGAGTTTCACGACCGTGTTCTGGTTCCGGGTGGCGTGGAACGCGACATCCTGGTGCTGGGTGTGTCGTGGCAGTACCGGTATGTCCGGAACCTGAACCTCCTGGCAGGCCGCTTTTTTGACGATGGCGACACTCGGGCTCGCAATAAAGTCGGGATCGTCACCCAGACTCTTGCCAACACCCTGTATGGCTCAGAAGATGCGGCGATCGGGCAGCAGATCAAGCTGAACGGCTTGCCCTTTACGGTGATTGGGACCTTCCGGGAACGGGTTGACACCTTTGGCGAATCAGAAATTTCGGACAACACCATTCTAATTCCCTACACAGTAGCGCAGTTCTTTACCGCCACCGATAAGGTGAAACAATTGTTCTTTTCGGTGTCGGACTCGGCAGAGGTCCCCCGGGCGACGGAAGAGATTCAGGAGGTGCTGCAGTCACGCCATCGCCCCGAATCGGTGTACAAGGTTTATAACCTGACCCAGCTTCTATCCGTCGCCGCTAAAACCGCGAACACCTTGACCACCGTATTGCTGCTCATTTCCGTATTCACGCTGCTGGTCAGTGGAGTAGGCATTATGAATATTATGCTGGCCACGGTGAATTCCCGCATTCGCGAAATTGGTGTGCGCAAGGCCGTAGGGGCCACCAACTCGGAAATTCGTGCCCAATTCTTGACTGAGGCCGTACTCATATCGTTGGCAGGCGGGTTCGTCGGAACTTTTATCGGCCTGGCGCTGCCTTTCTCGATCCGATTCATTACCAACTACCGCGTGCCGATCTCGGGTTGGTCAGTCATTATCGCGGTGGTGGTCTCGAGTTTGGTAGGCGTGATATTCGGCACCGCACCCGCCGCCCGGGCCGCCAATCTGGATCCAGTGGAAAGCCTGCGCTACGAATAGTTCGTTGCCGCGGTTCTCTGGGCTCAAAAGGCCCCGGTCATTGCTGTGTGCCGGGTAGATGGGAGAACAAAGGCGGACCGGCCAACTTCCCCTACTTAGACACGAAAATCGCTACGCTGTGAGCGCGTACGAGATATTTCTCCTGCGACAAGAGCGGAAACTCCAAACCCTCTTCGGCAATGTCTTGCGGAGAAGCCAGGGAGGTGTCGGCAAAACGGAACCATTCATGCTGGCCGATCTGTCGGCAGTTCGAACTCGAGATCGCTGGAATACGCGTTGGCGATGAAATGTACGTCGTCGCGCGAACCGTCTGCGTGCAATTGCGTCAACTGCATCGCAATCGTGCGTGATACATGGTCCCAGTCCGGTCGCAAACATTTCACGCCATGCCAGCTAATGTGAAAGCCGCCTTCACCATGAAGCTGAAAGCTGTCGCGACGCAGTAACGGGCAGCGCTTGCGAAAGGCAATCATCTGCTGGAAGAAGCGCAGCAGATCGGCGTGGCTCTGGGCCATGCGCCAGTCCAGCCAGCTGACTTCGTTGTCCTGACAATAGGCGTTGTTGTTGCCCTGCTGCGTGCGTGCCATTTCGTCGCCCGCCAGAATCATGGGAACGCCGTGCGAGAACAGCAGAATGGCGGCAAAGTTTTTGCGTTGACGGTTGCGCAACTCGTTGATGGCGGGATCGTCGGTCGGACCTTCAACGCCGCAATTCCAACTATAGTTGGCATCGGATCCATCGGCGTTGTTGTCGCCATTGGCCAGATTGTGCTTCTCGTTGTAGGAAACCAGGTCGTTGAGCGTGAAGCCATCGTGGCAGGTGACGAAGTTAATGCTGTGGTAAGGTTCGCGAGCGCTCGTCTCGTAGAGGTCCGGACTCCCCAGCAGACGGGTCGCGAAGGCCGAGGTCATGCCGGCATCACCCTTCACGAACTTGCGCACGTCGTCGCGAAAGATGCCGTTCCACTCCGCCCATCGTCCCCAGGAAGGAAGCGTGCCGACCTGGTACAGTCCGGCGGCATCCCAAGCTTCGGCGATGAGCTTGGTATTGGCCAGCACCGGATCGTAGGCCAGGCTCTCCAAGCAGCGGTGGATTCTTCAGCACCCGGCCATCCATGCCGCGGCCGAGAACGGAAGCGAGATCGAAGCGGAAGCCGTCCACGTGCATTTCCATGACCCAGTAGCGCAGGCAATCGACGATGAAGTCGCGCACCACGGGATTGTTGCAGTTCACGGTGTTGCCGCAACCGGTGAAATTCACGTACTTGCCGGTCTCCGGATCGAGGATGTAGTAGGTGGAGTTGTCGATGCCGCGGAACGACCACGTGGGCCCGTGTCTCGTCGCCTTCCGCCGTGTGGTTGAACACTATGTCGAGAATGACCTCGATGCCGGCTTTATGCAGAGTCGCGCACCATTTGCTTGAACTCGCGAACCTGCTCGCCATCGGCACGGTTGGATGAGTAGGCGGTGTTAGGCGCGAAAAAGTGCGGTCGGCTGATATCCCCAGAGATTCAGCAGACGCTCGCCGGTAAATGGATTGACGCGATTCGGTGTCGCCTTCCTCGAACTCGTTGACCGGAAGAAGTTCGACCGCTGTCACTCCCAATTGCTTAGGTAGGGTATCTTCTCGATTAGTCCCGCGTAGGTCCCGCGATGCGCGACCCCGGAAGACGGATGTTCGGTAAAGCTGCGGACGTGCGCTTCATAGATGATACTTTCCACCAGTGGAATGTTGAGTGGCTGATCGTCGCCCCAATCAAAATCGTTCTCCACTACCACACTGTTGCGATAAGGCCGCTTCCCTGGGGGATACTGTCCCCACGCTCCGCCATTGGACAGCACCCGCGCGTAAGGATCAAGGAGCACGTGCGACGGATCGAAGCGGTGCACTACGGGGTTCGGATTGGGCTGCATGTCGAAGCGGAATCCATACTGCATGCCGGCGTCGAGGCCCTGAATAAATGCATGCCACACTTGCCCCGTGCGATTGGAGTGGGGATCGAGAGGATACTCGACAAAAGGATGCTCAGCTGCCGGCTGCAACAGAACCAGGGTGCATGACGTCGCGTATTTCGAAAAAACGGCTAAGTTGACTCCAGTGCGGCGCAGCGTTGCGCCCAGCGGAAGAGCAACTCCACGGTTGACGCGATAGCCAGCGACTGCAGTGGTGGAAGACTTCTTAGGCTGACTTCGGGTAAGCGGTTTGGTCGGCATGTGTGGTGGACCCAAAGCACGGGCCAAGGGATGGATAGCAGAAAGCGCGACGAACGGCAAGGAAAAGCGACAAGGACCGCGATCAAGGCCCTTCGATTTCGCACACGTCCGCATCGGCGGACTCGTGTTGCGCTCAGGATGACCATAGGTTCGGGCGAAACCTGGTGGAGTTGCATTAACGCTTGATAAGCTGGAACGCGATGTCGCGGCCCATCGTCATCGAGAGGTTGATCCAGAGCATGGCCAATGGCTCCAGATAACGTGCGATCTTGAGCGGGCCAGCATCGACCGGATCGAAGCCGATATCGTTAATCAGTTGGTTGGCTATCGCTTTGGCGGATTCATCGTCGCCGACGTAAAACATAGTTAGATTGACGGCGCCGAACTTTGGGTTGCGCATGTTGCCGAATCCGGTGGTGTTGAAAGCTTTCACCACGCGAGCACCTTTCGCCAGGCGGGCAACCGTTTCACCGCCCGAGGTGTTCGTCCCGACTGCGAGATCGAAACTCGGAGAGATCGGATTGGTGCAATCGATCACGAGTTTGCCGGAAAGGTTGTTGGAGCTGAGCACCGGCCCAACGGCGTCCCAAGGCACTGCCAGCGCCACCACTTCGCTCTGCGCAATAGCGTCGGCGATGGAGGCGAATCTGCGGTCCTTTCCGGACTCTTTTTCAGGCGAGCGCGAGCCATAAACTACAGCGTGGCCTTTACTACTCCAACCATCTCCCAGCGCTGTTCCTACATTGCCACTGCCAATAACTGCGATCTTCATATCTTCCTCTCGAATTCTCGTAAATGACTTCGTACTGCATTCGGTTTTGTGTTGGATGCTAATGAGAGAACTGAGATTCATCGGCAGACTGACGAGGGTTTCAGTTGCGCGAAAGCAGCTCACGAGAGATCCGCGCGTACAAGTCAATGGCGTCGAGCAACTGTTGCTTCTCGATGTATTCGCCTTCGGTGTGGGCGACGTGAATTGAGCCGGGACCGATGAGCAGCGGCTCGCCCCAATTCGTGAGGGCGGGAATGTCGGTGGTGAAGGCGGCAATCATGGTCTCGATTCCGGGCACAGTGGTGAACTCCATATAGGGGATCTCGAGCTTAAACTCGGCTTCGGCTTTGCCGGCAACGGCGTTTGTTATTTGTTGGCGCAACTGCTGCGCCGGTCCGACGAGTCGAAAGAGCAACTGTGCAACCGCATAATCAGGAATTACGTTGGGCGCCCGGCCGCCCTCAATCAGACCGATGTTCATGGTGCACCGGCCGGCCTTGGGATTATCAGGCAGATCGAACCGGCGAATATTGTCCAGAGCATCCAGTAGCTTCTCGATGGCCGATTCCCCAAGCTCGGGATAGGCCGAGTGCGCCATCTTGCCGCGCGCCACCAGCTCGACGCGAAGAGTCCCCTTCGACGCCACCGCCAGCTTGTTCTCCGTAGGCTCGCCATTGATGAGGAACCTCGCCCCGCGCGGCTGCTGGTTGGCGGTCTGCGCGCCCTGGCTGTCGCGCTCCTCCCCGACCAGAAAGAGTAGGCCCACGTGGATGTCTTCCGCCTTCAGCTTTTCGGCGGCTGCGATCTGTGCCACGATGATGCCCTTGGCATCGCAGGAGCCGCGTCCGTAGATGCGGCCAGCGCTCTCGGAGGAAGGTACGAAGGGCGGTACTGTGTCCATGTGAGTGGAAAGCGCAAGTTCTGGCTGGGGATGGCCGGGATGGGTCGCCCAAACATTGAAGCGATCGCCTTCTACCGGCATGCCCTCGACCTCATAGCCAAGCTGAGTCAGTTCGCTCGCCAGTTCCTCAGCAACCGCGGCTTCTTGTCCAGTAGTTGACTCCATGTCAATCAGCTTGCGGGTGAGAGCGAAGACGTCCATCTCCGAAGGATAGCTTATTGCGGGGTCTAGCAGCAGAGTCGGAGTTAACTCCTCCTATGGGGTTCTTCGACTCGCTGAGCTCGCTCGAGAATGCCAGCGTTGAGAGCGATTGCATCAGGATACAGATTGGTGAACAGCTCTAGTCTGAATTATTCACCAGCAATTCACGCTTTGAAGGGCACGCCTTTCAGCCGTGCGGTTACATCGGCGTGGAGGTTTGGGCTTCAGCCACAGGTGGAATTCGCAGTTCGTGTCAATCCCGAAGTCCCTCGATGGCTAAAGCAGTGCCCCTTCATTCCAATTGTCAGGCTACTTATGAATAATCCAGGCTAGTACAGTACTTGCATGAAGCGACCACGCACCCCCAAACAACTTCTGCAAAAGCACTCACTGAGCCTGGCCGCGCTGGGAGTGGTGATCTTGTTGATTGTGCTATATTGCCTGTCGAACCCAGACACGCATCTAGGCTCGTTTTTCGGCAACGCCATCGCGGACTGGACGGGTGTGGTGGTGACCGTCGTCATGACCAAGTATTTGTACGAGAAGGGCTCCGCCGAGAGCAAGCAGCCCAAAGGCAAGTTGCCATCGCCTATAACGGAATTCGTGCGTGAGCATTCGCTGACGTTGTTTCTGCTGGTGACGGGAGTCGGCTGGGTGATCGCGTTCCGAGCCATGCGCCCGAACAGCCGCTGGGGGCAAGTGGTGAGCAACCTTGTTTCGGAGTGGACGCAGATCCTGGGGCTGGTCCTGATGACCAAGCGGCTGCTGGAGGTCGGCTCCAAAGAGCATGCGCCGCCCCATCCGTCCGCGGATATTCCGAAGCAGTAAAAAAGCATCTTAATTAAGATCGAGGGAGGAATGATGCGTCCTTTAGCTTGGATCGGAATTGTCGTGCTGGTGCTGGGAATTCTCTCATTCGTGGTGCCATTTCCCACCAGCCATTCCCATGGCGTCAAAGTCGGGGATACTTCCGTGGGCATCACCACCCATCAGGATGAAAAGCTCTCGCCTGTAGTCGGAGGCGTGCTGTGTGCCGTGGGAGTCGTGCTGCTGATAGCGGGATCGCGGAAGGCCGCCGCCTAAGTGGTTGGAATGCGGTTAGCCACTGCGATAGCGTAGGAAACAAAAATCGAAGCGGGCGCGAACCGATGGCGCCGTCCGCTACCCCTGTTTTATGGCCCGGCGCATGTCGGCTCGCATAGCGATAGGACGGCCACTAAAACTTATCTGATAAATCGTTTTGTCAGGACACGGCTTCATCTGGACTGTTCACGAGAAACTCACGCTTTGAAGGGGGCACGGCTTCAGACGTGCCGCAACGGATCCAACCATCGCTTGGGCTTCAGCCCTGAGGCCTGTTTTGGCAGGGGCTCAAAGACCATGTGTGAGAACTAGTTCCGAGTTGGCACGGTGGAACGGTTGCGCAAGAATCCAGCGCCGTAGGCGCGAAAGAGTTTAGCGCAGCACGGAGCCGCAGGCGGAGTGCTGGGTAGAGTCGGAAATGAATCCGAGTCTCATAGGGACGACAGATGTTCTGACGCACGCTCTAAAAGCCCGGCCCTTTTCCGCGTTTCGTTTGGCACGACTGAAGTCGTTCCGTTCCCTGACACAACCCGGAACGATTTATGAGATGAGTTCCAGATAATGGTTGCGCTCCTCATCTGGCGCAAGCACCCCTTCCGGCAAGTGGCCACCGTTGTATTCCGCCAGCCGGTTCTTCCACTTCAGGAAGTCCGTGATTGTCTGCGGCTCGATACGTACTTCCACCCGCCGCAGGCTCGCCAGCAAAAGGTTCATTTCTTTCATCAAACCCACCGCGCTTCTGAGATCACGCTTCCCCGGTTTTACTGATACTTGCACATCCCGGCCCTTGCATTCGAGCAGGCCCCAATGCTTGGGTAATTCTTCATGCGCAATCAAGCCCGCGGGGGCCATATAAAACCGCCGGCTTCCCAGGCCGTCCTCAGGCTTCAGGCGAAACGGCTTGTTCGCGTCGGCAAGAAAGTCGCTGCGCGACACTTTGCATTCCACAATTACGGACTGACAGGAGCCTTTCCAGCCGATCACGTCAGGGACCTCGCCGGTGGCGCAATACTGCTCCGACAGGATGATGCCGCATCTGTATGTATAGCGCAGCCACTCTACAGCTCGCTTCACCAACTGCGCATGCTTCGCCTCGAAAGATGCTCTCGGCATGCTGCTGTTGTAACCCGAATTCCGAGGCTTGGGAAGTATCCGAAGAGTGGCGTGCAGGCAAAGTCGCCACTGCTCACTCGCACCGAACCCCTAATGGTTTCGTGTAATATCAAGGATTCGCATGGCGTGGATGATCCAAGCTGAGGAGGTTTGCAAAACTTACCACATTGGCAAAGTGGATGTGCCCGCGTTGCGTGGCGTTTCCTTGCAGGTTGAGCAGGGCGAATTCGTCAGCATTGTCGGTCCGTCGGGAAGCGGGAAGTCTACCCTCTTCTACATCCTGGGCGGACTGACCCACGCCGACTCCGGACGGGTTCTTATCGACAACATAAATTTCACCGCTTTGTCAGACTCGGCACGCACGCGAATGCGCAAATCAAAGATTGGCTTCGTTTTCCAGAAGTTCAACCTGCTGCCCACGCTGACCGCACAAGACAATATCGAGATTGCCCAGGATATCGCCGGCAAAAGCAACGGCAACCACGAATATATCGATCGAATCACGCGCCTGCTGGGGATTGACAAGCGTCTCGACCATCGCCCTTCCGAGCTGAGCGGCGGCGAGCAACAACGAGTTGCGTTGGCGCGCGCGCTGGTGAATCAGCCCGCTATCGTGCTGGCCGACGAGCCTACCGGCAATCTCGATTCGCAGAATTCCGAAATTGTTCTGAAGATGCTGCGGCAATCGAACCAGGAGCTGGGACAAACCGTCTTGATGATCACACACAATCCCGAAGCCGCGTGCTATGGCGACCGCATCATTCATATGCGCGATGGTGCCATCGTGCCTCCCGAGAAGGACCCGCAATGGAGCCACGCGCATGACTGAAGATCTTCGCTCTCCCATCCTGCCCGGAACCGCTGCCTCCGACTACGAACGCTACCTTCGCACTGATGAGTTGCTCTCGCTACAGAAGTCGCCGCGGGAAATGCTGCATCCTGACGAGCTGACCTTTCAGGTTACGCACCAAGCGTCGGAATTGCTGATGAAGGGAGCAGCGTGGGAACTAGATCGCGCCCGGCAGTGTATCCACGAGGGAGATTTCAGGAATGCAGCGCGCTTGCTACGACGGGCCAACAAGATGCTCGATCATCCCCTGCGCATGCTCAGCTTGCTCGAGACCATCACGCCCTACGAGTATCACATCATCCGCGCCGGACTTGGCCACGGCAGCGGCCTGGACTCGCCGGGATTTCTCGCGCTGCTGCACATCGCCCCCCGGCTCGGCGATGCTTTCTTCGAGCAAGTGAAAAATGGGGGACTGACTCTGGAAGAGCTGTATCGCCGGCACGCGGAGTTCTTCGAGCTCCACGGTATCGCCGAGGAGTTGATGGACTACGACGAACACATGCAGCTCTTCCGCTATGCCCACCTCAAACTGGCCCAGCGAATCATCGGCGGCGGTGTAGTGGGCACTATGGGAACGCCGGTGGAAGTGCTTAAGCAGAGAATGGAGTATCCGTTGTATCGCGCACTCTGGGACGTGCGCAATCAGATAACCTCGCGAGTTAACGCTGACCATGCCACCGGACACGGCGGCGTGTACTGACTGCCTTAAATGGCCGGTCGTAAGCAGTTCGTGGGCTACTTGACTGCGTAGCAGTTTCTCCTCCTACTCTTATCTCGAAAGAAATGAAAGTGTCGCCCATCTACTGGAGCCGGTGGAACCAGTAAGGAACCAGTAAGGCGTTTGCAGCGCGGCGTTCGCGATAGCTATAATCCGCGCACGTCGAAGCGAACCAGGAGCCCGCGTGCCCATAGGAACGGCAGTTCACGAGCGAACCTTGGCGCTCTGCCAGAGCTTGAATTACCGCGAATGGTCGGGATTTTATGCGGTCAGCGTTTACGAAACTCATCACGAGCACGAATACAACGCCATTCGGAACGCGGCTGCGCTTATCGACGTGACCCCGTTGTTCAAGTACATGATCTGCGGACCCGACGCCACCCGCTTCGTTAATCGCGTAATCGCCCGCGACATCAACAAAGTCGTCGTCGACCAGGTGATCTACTGCTGCTGGTGCGATGAAGAAGGCAAAATCATCGACGATGGCACCATCACGCGGTTAGAGGAGAACCGCTACCGCTGGACGGCCGCCGATCCCAATCTGCGCTGGTTCCGTCAGAACACGATCGGACTGGACGTCCAAGTCGAGGACATCACGGAAAGCGTCGCGGCACTTGCATTGCAGGGACCGACCTCGGGCAAACTGTTGAAGAGCGTCGCCGAAGCCGACATCGAGGACCTGAAATACTTTCGCAAGACGAGCGGCAAAATCGGCGGCGTGTCAGTGGATATCTCGCGTACGGGTTACACCGGCGATCTGGGATATGAGATCTGGATGCCATGGCAAGATGCCGTCAAGGTGTGGGACGCGCTCATGGCGGCAGGTCGAGGATTCGATATCCACCCCACGGGCATGCTGGCGCTGGATGTAGCCCGAATCGAAGCCGGGCTCATCCTAGCCGATGTCGATTACATCAGCAGCAAGAAGGCGCTTATCGCATCGCAGAAATACACTCCCGCCGAAGTCGGTCTGGGCAAGCTCGTCCACTACGATAAGCAAAATTTCATTGGGCGCCAGGCGCTCCTCGGAGAAAGGCAGACCGGACCTCGGCGGCTGCTGATGGGATTGGAAATCGACTGGAATGAAGTCGAGGCGTTATTCGACCGGATGGGACTCGCGCCACAAACGCCCGTTACCGCTTCGCGCGTACATGTACCCGTGTACAAGGGGCGCGATCAAGTCGGCAAAGCAACTTCGACTACGTGGTCGCCCTTATTGAAACAACTGATTGCGTTGGCTAGCCTGGAACCTCAGCATGCGACCCCTGGCGCCAGGCTGCAGATGGAAATGACCGTGGAGGCGGTTCGGCACAAGGTCTCAGCCACTGTCCGTTCCTTGCCGTTCTTTAATCCACCCCGCAAAACCAAAACACCGGTGTAAGGTCTGTTTGGCTCATGCCATTTGCAACCACGCAGGCAAAAAAGCCGCCGCAGCTGCAGCCGATCCGGTTACTACAGCGCAAGGTCAGACTATGGTCTGGTGCCGGCGGAAGCGTTCACTTTGACTTCACTGGTGGGATACAGCAGACGCTCGACCGTCCGATCCATCGTGTCCAGCAGGCTCTCGGTTGCAGGCTGAAACTTGGCATCCTCCAGGGCCGAATTCCATTCTGGAGACCGAATTGCACTCAGAGCGCTGCTTCGCACCGGCGCCAGCGCGGTATAGCCCAGCCAGAGGAGGGCCGCCAAGTCGTAGGCAGCGCAATTGATCCGGCGCAAAACCAAGCCATGGAAAGCCGAATGCGACATGCCAGTCGCGGTCAGCATGTTTACGGAGGCGTACAAACCAAATCCCAAAGCGATACCGAACAACACATGACGCCGCGAGATGCCCAGATATTCACTGAAGAATAATAAAAAAAATACCAGGCCGCACTGCATCAAGCGTACGCTGCGGTCGGCCAGCAGAATCACCGCGTTGATTAAGTCAGGCTGGTCCGAACGGACGGTGTTAATCGCCCACATCCCACCGACAAGGAGAAGCACCAAAATAGACCAACGGAAGAGGATGACACTCAGATCTCGCAGGGCTTCGTAGGGGCGAAACGCCTCCTTGAAGATTTCCTGCAAGACCGCGAACGAGATTATCACACTGATGGCAGTGATAGACCAATAGCCATAGTAGTAAAGGTACGGCGACCTCTTGACACACAACAGAAGGACTACCGTGAGCACCTGGAGAATCGTGTAATTAAAGAAATACGGGTATTCTCGGTGCAAGCCACGCCTCAACAAAGACACCACCACCCCAACCTGGAAAAGGGCGGACGGCAACCAGAGCAGGTAGTCGATCAAGCTGAAGCGCATGGCAACTTCAGAAGCATATCGCTGAATGCCATTATAAACAAGTTGGATTTTGGCCCAAGTTAAACCCGCCTTTGGTTGCCGCTAGGGCTAAACTCCCACTTCGGGAACGTAAGTTACATGCCAATAATTGTCTCTCTTTCCTGGTCGTCATTGCAGCCCTGCGTACCCGGACGGCAGCTGGGCATCGGCGAACCTTCGCCTGCCTGTAGCTTCAACTGGGTGTCATTGCAGCCCTGCGTACCCGGACGGCAGCTGGGCATTGGTGAACCTTCGCCTGCCTGCAGCTTCAACTGAGTGTCATTGCAGCCCTGCGTGCCCGGACGGCAGCTGGGCATCGGCGAGCCTTCGCCTGCCTGCAGCTTCAACTGGGTGTCATTGCAACCCTGCGTACCCGGACGGCAGCTGGGCATCGGCGAACCTTCACCTGCCTGTAGCTTCAACTGGGTGTCATTGCAGCCCTGCGTGCCCGGACGGCAGCTGGGCATCGGCGAGCCTTCACCTGCCTGCAGCTTCAACTGGGTGTCATGGCAACCCTGCGTACCCGGACGGCAGCTGGGCATCGGCGAGCCTTCGCCTGCTTGCAGCTTCAACTGGGTGTCATTGCAACCCTGCGTACCCGGACGGCAGCTGGGCATCGGCGAACCTTCGCCTGCCTGTAGCTTCAACTGGGTGTCATTGCAGCCCTGCGTACCCGGACGGCAGCTGGGCATTGGTGAACCTTCGCCTGCCTGCAGCTTCAACTGAGTGTCATTGCAGCCCTGCGTGCCCGGACGGCAGCTGGGCATTGGTGAACCTTCGCCTGCCTGCAGCTTCAACTGGGTGTCATTGCAGCCCTGCGTTCCCGGACGGCAGCTGGGCATCGGCGAGCCTTCACCTGCCTGCAGCTTCAACTGAGTGTCATTGCAACCCTGCGTGCCCGGACGGCAGCTGGGCATTGGTGAACCTTCGCCTGCCTGTAGCTTCAACTGGGTGTCATTGCAACCCTGCGTGCCCGGACGGCAGCTGGGCATCGGCGAGCCTTCGCCTGCCTGTAGCTTCAACTGAGTGTCATGGCAACCCTGCGTGCCCGGACGGCAGCTGGGCATCGGCGAACCTTCGCCTGCCTGCAGCTTCAACTGAGTGTCATTGCAGCCCTGCGTACCCGGACGGCAGCTGGGCATCGGCGAACCTTCGCCTGCCTGCAGCTTCAACTGGGTGTCATTGCAACCCTGCGTGCCCGGACGGCAGCTGGGCATCGGCGAGCCTTCGCTTGGCACCAATAAGGCTTGATTGCTACGGCAGAATCCGCCTGCAATACAGGATGACATCGACCAAGCACCTTCACTCGCAACAGTCGGTTGAGCCGAGGCATTGACGGAATTGCGATTCGTGGCGGCCGACAGAACGCCGACGGACAGCAGCGTACAAACAACTATGGTCAGAATATTTTTCATACAATTTCTCCTTAGGTCTTTCTCGACCTCAGTTTCCTTAAAAAGTATCGGGGCGCGATATCGAGTTACTCTCGTTCATCGCAGGGGGCAAAGTCGTAGGCATGGGGGAAGAACCTTCCCCCATGACAACGATGGTGCTCAGGGAACCTACGGAGGTCGCGCCGCTTACGGCACTAAGAGCTCCGGCTAACATCAAGGCGGCTAGGGCAGCGATCATTGCTTGCTTCATGGTTGGTTACGACCTCCGGAATCGAATGTGTTTCTGCGCTTCAATGTTCAGTCTAGTTTGGCCAACTCTGGCTCGGCGAAACCTCAGCCCGATCTAGTCAATGTGGGATAACGAGTTATGTATTACCGTTATAGTTAATACAGTTATCCAACATCTTCCTCCGTCCGCACGCGCATCTTTCTAGTTTTTGTGGGGCTTTTTTCGGTCGCGCGTGTGAAGCTCCGTCGACCTATCGCCACGCTTCGCATTATAGAGACCACGATCCAAAATCCCACAGAATTCGCGGCGACCTCGCAATGACCGAGGTACATGTACTAACGGGGCACTTAGTATATGGAAGTGCGAGGGCTGGCGCAATTTATACTGCGGAAGGGTGAGATTTGCCTTTATGCCGAAATCCACCTAACCTCAACCGGATAACATGACGACTGGCACACGCCAAAATCCGAATTCCATGGCGCACTCCGAATCCACAGTAAAAACTGCGCAGAATCCGCCGCTGCAGCCATCTGAGGTTTGTCCCAACTGCTCTACCGCCCTGCGGCAAAATCACTGCAAATCGGTTTGTCCGAAGTGCGGATACTTCCTCAGTTGCTCCGACTTCTACTGAACCGGTTGCAAGCTGACCTCCACAGTCTCTTGGAGGGTGCTAATCTTAAACTGGTAATGCCGCCTCCGCTATCCACCCGTTTAAGTTAGTGTCCACGGTCGTGGGGACTGGAGATACAATTGACTGGCTTCTAAGGAGGACCGAATGCAACGCACAGCCACTGCCCGTTGGTCGGGTGGTTTGAAAGACGGGAAGGGTACCGTTTCGACACAGAGCGGCGTTTTGAACCAAACGCAGTATTCCTTCAGCACCCGTTTTGAAAACGGGGTCGGAACTAATCCGGAAGAACTGATAGCTGCCGCGCACGCCGGTTGTTTTTCCATGGCGTTATCGGCGGAGCTGGGAAACGCGGGAATGACCGCAGACAGCATCGATACTAAGGCCACTTTGACGCTGGACAAGACCGATGCCGGCTTTACCATCACCAAGGTGCACCTCAACGTAGAGGTAAAAATTCCTGGGGCAGACCAGGCGAAATTTGACCAAGCCGCTCTAGCTGCCAAGAAGGGGTGTCCCGTTTCCCGGGTACTCAACGCCGAGATTACCATGGATGCAAAACTTGTTTCCTGATCCGCTCCACGGCTGTCCGGCAGGTAGTCTCTCGCTTACGGGGTTGTGCAAATCGTGCTGCTGCTTTAAAGTTCTAGGGCGGGTCAATGAAAGGATTCCCATGACAAAGGAGATTGTCTCACTGAAAGAAGATTGTTTTACTGATGGTGTGCTTCGCAGTTGCGCTGCCCCTTTTCGCCCAGAACAAAATGTCGAAACGTTTGTCCGAGTCGACCACCGTTCTGAAAACCATCCTCGGTAAGCAGGACATGCCGAAGAGCATTCTGGACAATTAAGCAACTAGGAGAACAAAATGGAAATTTTAGCCAAGAGATCCGTACCTATTCTGCTCGTATTAGGGATTGTATGGTTGGCCCTGCCCGCGTTCTGAAGCTTTACGATCTACGCCGTGAACCGGTAATGCGCGAAGCCCGGAATTTCGTGTTTGGCTTTGCCCCCCAGTCAGTGGACGACCTTCTCGCTGTCGCCAATGCGTTTGGCACTAAGGAAAATGCATATGTCCGGCAGGTGTACGGTTACTGGGACATGGCCGCTGCTCTGGTGGTTCACGGAACGCTGAATGCGTTGCTGGTCTATGACACCTGCCACGAAATGTACTTTGTGTACGCCAAAGTCCAGCCGTTCCTGGGAGAGTTCCGGCAGAAGTCGGGAATGCCCGAATTCCTTTCCAACGTTCAGAAGGTCGTGGAGGGTTCGGCTGAGGGCCGCGAGCGCCTGGCGCGCGTGAAGAAAAGGCAGGCGGAGATGGCAACCGCAGCCGCCCGGTAGCGAACGGTTATAGGAATACCGGGCCGTGCGGGTAGTGTGGGCCTTCAGGCCCGCGTCGGGTGCGGAACGAAACCGCTTGGGCCGCCGAGGTCGAGGACCTCAGCGGCCCAAGCCTTAGAGCGATTTTCGAATTGCTGTATCCGCCAAGCTCGGGTAGAGCGGCGCCTCAGCGCCGCGTCAACGCCGCTCTATTTACGAGGCTTTCAGCCCGGTGCATCGCAGTGGACTGAAAGCCTAAACTTCGGAGGCGCAGCCTGAACGCGGACCTGAAGGTCCGCTCTACCCGGATACTCCTACCTCGAAACCGCTTAGTGTGGGGCGATCTGGCGCGCCGACTGAAGGCTGGCTCCTACCTGTCTCCAACAACGCTGAAACAGCGTTTAGCTTAGGTATTCGCGAATGTAGGGATCGTTGCAGCGCAGCAGCTCGGCGGCGGTCCCTTCGAAAATGATCTTTCCATCCCGCAACATCAGGAACTTAGTGTGTAGGTCGCGGGCGCTGGCGTCGGTGACCGGCACCATCTTGTTCTGCTGACGATCGAAGTAGTGGCTGGCCATCGTGAATGAGTCCTGCAAACGATGTGTCACCAGCAAAGAACTTGTCCCGTACACGTCGCGCTGTTTGACGATGAGCTCGATGATGGTGTTCGAAGTCACCGGGTCAAGGCCGCCGGTGGGAGAATCGTAAAGGATGACCTCCGGCTGGGTGATAATGGCGCGAGCAATTGCCACCCGGCGCCGCATACCCCCGGAAAGTTCTGCTGGGAACAGAGCGAACGTGTGCTCCAGTTCGACGAAACGCAAAGCCTCGAGCACCCGCCCGTGGATTTCATCGGTCAGCTTTCCCGTCTCTTCCATCAGGCGATAAGCTACGTTCTCCTCTACCGTGAGCGAATCAAAAAGCGCGCCCTCCTGGAAGACCATGCCAATCTTGCGGCGCAGGTCGAACAGGTCCTCCTCACGCATCTGCGTAATTTCTTCGCCGAGGACTGTAATGCGTCCGGCGTCAGGCTTCAGTAACCCGAGTGCCATTTTCAGGATCAGAGTTTTCCCTGTGCCCGCCGCGCCCATCAGGATCTTGGTCTCGCCACGGGGCAGTTGAAAGGAAACCCCCTCCAGCACCGGCTGCTCGAAAGCGATTTCAACTTTTTCGAAGCGAATAACGGGATCGACCGTGGACGGAGAGGTCGGTTGGCGCTGCTCAGCCGGCGGTGCGAGGCTCGCCATCATTAGTACTGAAAAATCCCCATAAGCAGCCGCGTAATGAAGAAATCGCTGACCAGGATCAGAACTGATGCTGCAACCACGGCTTGCGTCGTAGCGCGCCCGACACCTTGCGTGCCGCCCTTGGCGGAGAGGCCGTAGTAACAGCCAATGCTGGCGATGATAAAGCCGAAGAACACCGGCTTGCACAATCCCATGAACACGTCGCCAAAGCGCAGCGCCTGGTAAGCGGTGGTCCAGTACTGGTTGGCATCCAGCCCCAGCAGGAGGTACGAGATCATGAATCCACCGGTCAGGCCCACCAGGTTAGAGATGATGCTGAGGAAGAACAGCATAACCATGCTGGCGATGACGCGCGGTGTAACCAGTTTCTTGGAAGGATCAACTCCCATGGCGCGCATGGCGTCGATCTGCTCGGTGACTTTCATCGAGCCCAGCTCGCTTGCCATGCCGCTGGAGTTACGGCCAGCCACCATCAGTCCCGTCAGCACCGGCCCAAGCTCGCGCACCATGGATAGCGACACCAGTTTGCCGGTCAGCGACAATGAACCGAACTGCTGCAACGTGCTGGAGGTTTGCAAAGCGAGCACCGCACCCGTGAAGAAGCCGGTCAGCACCACGATGGGCAGGGAACCGACCCCGATGGAATCGGCCTGCAACAGGGTGTCGGCAAAGTAGCGAGGGTGCGCGAAAATGTTGCTGAGGGAGCGTCCGGCGAGCAGGGAGTAATCCTGTACCGCCTCGACGTTTTCCTTAGCGATCTCTATCGGCGAGAAAATTGGCATGCTTGGTTCCGAAAAAGCGGTACGAACGAAAATATATCAGAGCGGCATGAGCGGACCGGGTTTTCGGGGTCGATGAGTGTCTTGTGGCGTTCGTTTAAGGGAAAACTCAGCGGCAGACTGGCGGGGACTCAATTCGCCACTTTGCGCGCAAGACCGGCTTGATTTACTATCCAATGCCTAGCGGTTGCCGCGGCACGCCAGGAGGCGCGCGTATGGCGTTTCAGGTTGATCGGAGTCCGTTCGATCCGGAGTCGGGATTCGAGTATTACATTTGCTTCAAACCTCCGACCGAGGTCGAGGGGGACGAAGTAGAGTCGCGGATTTCCGTCGAGGCGGCGCTCTCCGTGTCGGAAACGGGAGACGTGGCCGACCTCAGCTTTATGCTGCCCAAGATGTGCCGCAACGATCACGCCCTTTCCTTCCTGAAACGTGATCCGACGGCAGCATGCGTCGAAAACCGGGTGTTCATCGCATTGCCCGGACTGAATGGCGATGCTGTGTTCAACGCTCCAGCGACGCTCGAACTGGACCATGCCGGCCGCATTGTAGCCATCGAAATCAACGGCTGCATTCCCAAGACCAGCACATTTCGTCCCGGGCACGCAAGCCTTCGCTTTCGCTTTTCGCTTTTCGCTTTTCGCAAGAAAACTCGGATGTGACCTCGTGGCTGGTCTGAGTCTCGTCGGCTGTGCCCCTCCAAATCGTCAAGTTCTCAATCCGCCGATTTGCGACTCTGGCGAATAGCGAAGAGCGAACAGCGAGCCCAGTCGGGTATGATGTCGGCGTGAACGATGTAACTGCATTTATCCTTGCGGGCGGTCGCAGCTCACGTATGGGCACAGACAAAGCTCTGCTCTCTTTTGGCAAGGAGACGCTGCTGGAGCGGGCGTTGCGCACCGCTGGGGCCGTTGCAGACACAGTGTTCATCGTGGGCCCACGTGAGCGCTATGCGCAATACGGCGATGTGGTTGAGGACGTCTTCCCCGATTGCGGTCCGCTGGGTGGAATCCATGCTGCCCTGCGTAGCACGCTGACGGAGCTAAACCTGATGCTTTCGGTGGATACGCCGTTAATGAGTTCAGATTTTCTCGCCTGGCTGCTGGACCAGGCGCGTGCGAGCAGTGAGTTGATCGTGGTTCCCGAGGCGCTGGGCGGGCCGCAACCGCTCGCCGCTGTCTACCGTCGTTCGTTGCGAGCTATGGCGGAACAGGCGCTCAAGAATGGCGACTATAAAATCGGACACTTGTTCCCGCTCGCGCCGACGCGCTATATTTCCGAGGCTGCAATCCGTGCGGCAGGTTTCTCGCCGATGATCTTTCGCAATGTGAATACTTCCGAAGAATATGAAGATCTGATACAGAAGGAAGATGCCTTGGGAGTGAGAGGCAACGGCGAATGAACGAGCGAAAGCCCTATATCGAGTTTCAGGATGTGCACAAGGCATTCGGCAGCAATGTCGTGCTCAACGGCGTGAGCTTCGACGTCATGCCCGGCGAGACGGTTTGCATCCTGGGGCGAAGCGGGGTCGGCAAATCCGTTTCGCTGCACGAGATCATGGGCTTCCTCAAGCCAGACAAAGGGCGGGTTTGGGTCGCCTACGAGGACATCACCGACTATGGCGAAGAGGACCTGGAGCGCATTCGCAAGAAAGTCACTATGGTGTTTCAGAATGGCGCGCTCTTCGATTCGCTGACGATTGGCGAAAATGTTGCGTTTCCTCTGCGCGAGCGCGGTGGCTTGCAGGAAGAGCAGATCTACCAGATCATCGACGGGCTGCTTGACATGGTGGGAGTGCGCGAGTTCCGCGATCTGCTGCCGTCCGACCTGTCAACCGGCATGAAGCGTTCCGTTGCCATTGCTCGCGCTCTGGCCGCGCAGCCAGACGCGGTGCTTTACGATGAGCCGACCACGATGGTCGATCCGTTGATGGCGCACCTGCTGGGCGACCTAATCAAAAAGCTGAAGAAGCAGTTGAAGCTCACCAGCATCGTGGTTACCCACGACATGGCCCTCGCCAAGAAGCTGGCCGACCGCCTGCTGTTTCTGCACGAGGCGCGGGCCATCTTCTTTGGGACTTTTGCCGAAATGGCCAACTGCCAGGAACCGATCGTGCAGGAATTCCTCGAGCTCGACTCCATGGATTTCGAGCGCTACTTCGGCGCGCGACGCCCGGCGCACGAACCGCGGGTATAGCTAGGCGGTCTTGTGGCTGGCTACACACTCATAGGGATGAAGATTCACCACGGAGACACGGAGGTCACGGAGTTTTTCTAACGACGTCTTCTCCGTGCTCTCCGTGCTCTCCGTGTCTCCGTGGTGAATACTTTTCTTTCGGCGTCCACAATCTGGCGGGAGCGTCGGTCTATCCACTCGCGGACCGCCTCAGAAGCCCTGCGCCACCAACCGCTCCACCGTGAGCGCTCCGCTTTGCTCATCGCGCCTCGTCCATTTCTCCAGGTACTTGGCGACGATGTCGGTCTCGATATTCACCGGGTCGCCCGGCTTCAGCGAACCCAGGTTGGTCATCTTCACGGTGTGCGGAATGATGGCGATGGTCAGGCGTAGGCCTTCCAGCTTCGCCACCGTGAGACTGATGCCTTCGATGGCGATGGAGCCCTTGAACACGACGTACTTCTCAAGCTCTTCTGGGATGTCGATGAGCAGCCAGAAGTCGTCTGCATTGGCGATCGGCTCCAGACCCACGAAACGGCCCGTGCCATCCACGTGCCCTTGCACCATGTGACCGCCCATGCGGCCATCCGCCTTCAAGGGCAGCTCCAGGTTCACCAGCGCCCCTTTTGTGACGCGCGAGAGGGAGGTTAGCCTCCAGGTTTCGGCGGCCAGGTCGGCGCAGAAGGATTGCGGCGTGATATCAAGCGCAGTCAAACAGACACCGCTGACGGCCACACTGTTTCCCTCCCGCAACTCTTTCGCCGTGGCGGGAGCGTTGATGGTGATGCGGTGATTGCCACCGCTCTCGACGATGCTGGCAATGGTTCCTACTTCTTCAACGAGTCCGGTAAACATGATGATGACCTCGGTTAGTTGGCTTTAGCCCTTAGCTTTTAGCTAATCGTCCAGCTGACACCTGCTAAGTATTTGGAAAACTACTGACTCTTCACACTTTATAACCTCGAACAGAAGCTAAGCTAAAGCTAAGAGCTAAGAGCTACGTCTCCTGCACCAGGTGAATGTCGTCCGTGTAAGGATCGCGCAGATAGCCCTCCACGGCAAAGTCTTCTCCGAAGCGATGCAGCACCAGCGACTTTACGTAAGCCGCTTCGCTGATGCGGCGATATCCGGCGCCCAGCGCAAACGGAATGGAGCCCGTGCCCGCGAGAATCTTCGGAGCGTAGTAAAAGAAAATCTTGTCGACCACGCCCGCGGACAGAGCAGCCCAGTTCACCATGGCCCCGCCTTCGATAATCAGGCTGGTGATTTCACGCTCGCCGAGATCTGTTAACACTCCCTCCAGATCAGGCCGTCCGTCAATGGTCGGGGAACTGCCGGGAAACGGGATGGTGCCATCTTCCACCGGACGGCGCATCGGGACCTGCTCCACCATAACGCCGCGCGATTCCAGTTCGCGCCGCTTGTTCTCCTCCGCGAAACAGCAGAAGACGATGAGATCTTCACGGGCCGTCCTGACCACGCGCGAGTCGAGCGGCAAACGCAAGCGCGAATCGAGGATCACGCGCAGCAATGGCCGGCGGTGGGGAAGGCCAGTACGGTCGGTGAGCAGCGGATCGTCCGCAATGACGGTGCCCACACCGACCATGATGGCATCGTTGGCATGGCGCAGCTCGTGCACATGGGCGCGTGCTTCTTCGCTGGTGATCCAGCCGCCGCTCGCCGTCAGAGAGCCTGGAGTTGCAGCTTCTCCCGGGGGTGGAGCAATCTTACCGTCGAGCGTCATCGCCGTTTTGAGGGTGACGAACGGGGTCCTCTTCCGGATATATTTCGCGAAGGACTCATTCAGCTTCTTAGCCGCGGTTTCGCCAAGGCCTTCCTGCACCTCAATGCCGGCGTCGCGCAATCGGGCCAGTCCTCGCCCGCTGACCGCCGGATTAGGATCTCGCATGGACACGACAACCCGCTTCACGCCCGCGGCGATCAAGGCATCGGCGCAGGGACCGGTGCGCCCCACATGGGAGCAGGGTTCGAGACTCACGTAGAGGGTGGCGCCTCGGGCTCGGTCTCCGGCTTCTTCCATCGCCAGCACTTCGGCGTGTTTGCGGCCCTCGTAGGTATGCGTGCCTCGACCGACAACCTTGCCCTTGGCGTCGACGAGCACCGCGCCAACGCAAGGATTCGGAGAGGCGAGGGCGACGCCTTTGCTGGCGAGTTCCAGCGCTTCTGACATGAGTTGCTCGTCCCGAGTTGTTTGGGAACCAGGCATG
>CAVXQI010000016.1:0-61509 GCA_963763725.1 uncultured Acidobacteriaceae bacterium | reverse complement strand
ACTCGTGAAGCCATAGTAAAGACCCGAGTAAATCAGGCCTTCTTTCGTTCGGCGATTCTTGCCGCGTATGACTGCAAGTGTTGCGTGACTGGCTTGTCAATTCCAGAGTTATTGACCGCGAGCCATATTGTTCCATGGCGGTCTGATATCAAAAATCGCACCAATCCCCGAAACGGCCTTTGTCTCAATGCTGTCCACGACAAAGCGTTTGATTCCGGACTTATCACTGTCGGACCGGACTACCGCATTCGATTGTCGAACGCCTTGAAGAGGGACAGTAACTTGAACGATGAATTACACCGCTACTTACTGCTCAGATATGAAGGCCAGAGAATCGCACTTCCTAATCGTCTTGTTCCGGACGGGGGTTTCCTTGAATATCACAACAGGCACGTATTCCGAGACGCAAGGAGTGTGTGATGAACAATGTTCGCTTTAACTACCTATATCGTGACGCTTCTAATTATTCACAAAGAGGAGCGGTGGTTTTCGCAGAGGCAAGCAACTTAAGTCTCTCAGATGTGGAGCATCGCCTTCGCCGGACATTGATGAGCGACGGCACTTTTGCGGCGCACCAGCTACGCCTGCCCGATTTGTTCCTCTATGCGGATGGTGTACCTTCCCCCGATAACCATTGCCTGCATGAGTTTTTCGGACTCGAAGCAACAGCTGATCAACCCGATGACCGATTCAATAGAAGGTTTCCCGACTTCTTGGATGAAGTCGAATGCGCCTCGCGCGAAGGCTGGTTGGGAATTGATCCTTACAACTCGCCATCAAACCGCAGATACTTTAGATTTTCGGCACAACTAGCTAGCTAGACCCTGTTTTCCTCCGCTCCTGCATTTCGTGCAATATCTCCGCCCGCGTGCTCTCCGGCAAAACGTTGCGAATAGCCGGGAAAATCACTTCTTCTTCCATCTGCAGGTGAGCGCCAAATATTTCTTCCAGCACTTTTGTGACCGAGCACATTTCGCCGCCAATTTGGGGCAAGGTGTCGGGATTGTCTCTTACCAGCATAAGCAAGGGGAGCAAGCGTTCCAGCAGTTCGTCAATTGCTTGATGCTGCTCGCCCATCGCCAGCAGGGCATGGCGAACCTGCTCGTCCGCAACCGCGACAAGACGAGGTTGGAGCGTCTGGTCCTCATCCGCTTCGTGCAATGGCAGCGAGACACTGTAATAGCGATGGACGTTCCCTGCGGCCTGGGTAATTTCGTCTGCGGCAGCGCCGTGTGCATGCGCCAGTTTGACGGCCACGCCGGTGAAATGACGAATGCGCTGATGACAGCCGACGAGCAAATCGACGGCATCTTCGGTCTCGGATTTCTGGGTGGAACTGAGAGAGGAAATTTGGTTCAGCATGTGATTCTATTATCGCGCAGAAAGGCAGGGGCTAGGAATTAGGGGCATAGATTAGGACCAGGGCTTCAACAAGCGACGAGTATCGCTAATCCCTGACGCCTGGCACCTAGTCCCTGCTCCTCATCACCTTTCGAACTTCATCTCTACCGTCACCTGCACGGGCACGCTCTGTCCATCTTTCTGGGCCGGACGAAACTTCCATTTCTTCACCGTGCTCACGGCGCTGGCCTCAAACGCATGTTCGTCGCTGCGAAGCACCCGAACCGCCTCGACATGCCCTTTTGTATTGATGCCGATTAGCATGACGACCGTGCCGCGCTGCTCCGCGTCGGGAGGCAAGTCAGGAAACGTTGGATCGGGCGCATGGGTGGCCTTCGGCGGCCTCATGCCTTTGGTGATGCGTTGAAACTGCGAGAAAGTCTGGTCGTCAGAAACATCGGTTGGTGAAGTGGAGAGTGTAGATGAGGATTCGGGCGGCGCGTTGCCGGTCTGCGCCCGAGCGGTGGCGGTGAGAAATGACAAACAGATCGACAAGGCGATCAGCGTGAGAGTGCGCATCCGGTTCCCTGAGTCGTGCAAAAGGTATGCTATCTTAACCCGACACGCGCCGCTGGGCGATGTGCCTCCAACTAAGCGGATCAAGGTCCGGCGGTCGTCTAGTACAGCCTGAACGTCATCTCAATGTTTTCCTGCACCGCCACCGGTTTGCCGTCTTTAGTCGCGGGCGCGAATTTCCATTGTTTGGCCGCATCCATTGCATTCTGCTCGAATCGCCGATCTGTGGAGCGAGCCACCCTAACGTCGTCAACGTCGCCCTTGTCGTTGATCGCCAACGCCAGCACGACGCTGCCGTTTACCTTGGCCTTCCGCGCCGCCTCCGAGTACTGGGGATCGGGAGCAGACAGGGGGCGTGGCGCGTGAACTCCAGGCCCGAGTGCGACTGGCCAGTATTTGCAGATATCAAATGGTGTCATCGCAGTTGGCCGTTGGGGGTGGCACGGCGCAGTCGGGTGATTGGAGCTTGACGACTGCCGGGATGTTTGACCTTCAGAGCTGACAGAGCTCTGGCGCTCTGGCGCGGCACCGAGCAGCAGCAGCGCAGAAGCCAACCAAATAACAATCCTGCACCTGCTAATTCCTGTCACGGCACTTCTCTTCCTTGTGCTCCGCATCTCCGCGGCGAACCGTTATTCACGCGGGTATTGTAAACTGAAGATACCGGTTCCGAAGCCCTCCGTTTGCCTGATCGCACGCGGTTTTCCCCAGCAGGAAGGACATTAGGTTTTGAGCAAGAGTCTTCGCAACATCGCCATCATCGCGCACGTGGACCACGGAAAGACCACCCTGGTTGACGCCATGCTGAACCAGAGCGGCACCTTCCGTGCCAACGAGACCCACGTGGAGCGCGTGATGGACTCCAACGAACTGGAGCGCGAGCGCGGCATCACCATTCTCGCCAAGAACACGGCCATCTTTTACCACGACATCAAAATCAACATAGTGGACACGCCCGGCCACAGTGATTTCGGCGGCGAAGTCGAGCGCGCACTGAAGATGGTGGACGGCGTGATGCTACTGGTGGACGCCAGCGAGGGGCCTCTGCCGCAGACCCGTTACGTCCTAAGCAAGGCGTTGGAAGCGAAGTTGCCGCCGATCCTGGTGATCAACAAGATCGACCGTCCCGACGCGCGTCCCCAGGAAGTGCTCAATGAGGTGTACGACCTGTTTATTGACTTGGACGCCGCCGAAGACCAGCTCGACTTTCCTGTGCTATACACCAATGCCAGAGTTGGTACGGCGACGACCGACGTAGATCGTCCCGGCGAAAATCTTCGTCCGTTGTTTGACGCCATCGTAGACACTATTCCCTTGCCGACAGGCGACACTGATGGGCCGCTGCAAGTCTTGGTCGCCAATCTCGACTACAGCGACTATCTGGGCCGGCTGGCCATCGCGCGCGTCTTCAATGGCACCTTGCGCACCGGCGAAGATGTCGCCATCGCCAAGCGCGATGGGTCGATGGAGAAGACCAAGATTACCAAGTTGTTCTCCTTCTCCGGTCTGAAGCGGACGGACATCGTCGCCACCGAACTGGGCGACATTGTGGCGGTCGCCGGAGTCACCGGCATCAACATCGGCGAGACCATTACCGACATCGAGAATCCATCGCCGTTGCCGGTTACAACCATCGACGAGCCGACTATCGCGATCCAGTTCATGGTGAACACCTCGCCGTTTGCGGGACGCGAAGGACAGTACGTTACCTCGCGCAATCTGCGCGATCGCCTGGAAAAAGAGCTGCTGACCAACGTCTCGCTTCGTGTAGAAGACTCCGATAGCACGGATTCGTTCAAGGTGATGGGCCGCGGCGAGCTGCAACTGGCAATCCTGATTGAGATGATGCGGCGTGAAGGTTTCGAACTGGCGGTTGGTAAGCCCGAGATCGTAACCAGGCACGTTGACGGCAAGCTGATGGAGCCGGTTGAGAGGTTAACGATTGACGTTCCGGAATCGTTTGTCGGCGTGGTGATTGAGAAGCTGGGTGCGCGTAAAGCCCAGATGCAGAAGATGCACAATCACGGGTATGGCCGGGTCCGCATGGAATTCGTCATCCCTAGCCGCGGACTGATTGGTCTGCGCAGCGAGTTGCTAACCGATACGCGTGGCACCATCGTCATGAATTCCCTCTTCGACGGCTACACCGAGTGGCAAGGCGATATCCCACATCGTGTGACCGGCGCTCTGGTGGCTGATCGGGGCGGACACACGACTGCATACGCCCTGTGGGGTCTGCAGGAGCGCGGCGAAATGTTCGTTGGCCCCGGCGTGGAAGTTTACGAAGGCATGGTCGTGGGCGAGAACTCCCGCGACAACGATCTGGTGGTGAATATTGTCCGCGAAAAAAAGCTGACCAACATGCGTTCTTCCACCGCTGATGATGCCATCCGCCTGGTGCCGTTCAAGAACCTGAATCTGGAGCAGGCGATCGAGTTCATTGCCGACGATGAACTGGTGGAGGTTACGCCGAAGTCGTTGCGTCTGCGCAAGAAAATTCTCCAGGAGAACCGGCGTCCGAAGCGCAACAGCCAACCTGCCGGAGTGGAAGCGTAATGCCCCAACCTAGCGCCGCTGCCAGCTGAAAAACCTGTTTTCGCGCCCGGCTGACGGCATGCTTCCACGGAAACGATCAGCGACCTTGCGCCTTGCGGCGTTATTCCTTCGAGACGGTTTTTGTCGGCGGCCCAGGAGAGGATTCCGCCCGCCGCTGTCTGGGACCGCCGGAGCGGGTGAACCCGAACGCAGCATTAACGAGAGCGATATGGGAGAGGGCCTGGGGAAAATTTCCTAACTGACGTTTTGCCTTGGGATCATATTCCTCGGCAAGTAGACCAACGTCGTTGCGCAAGTTCAGCAGCCGCTCAAACAAATTCCTGGCATCGTCGTTCCGCCCGAGCATGCTCAAGGCGGTCACCATCCAGAAGCTGCAGGCGAGGAAGGCGCCTTCCCCGGCGGGTAGGCCGTCGTCCACTCTCTGGGTCCGGTAGCGCAGAACGAAGCCGTCAGCCATCAGATGTTTTTCGATGGCTTCAATTGTGCCCCGGACGCGTGGATCCGTAGCGGGCAGGAAGCCAACCTGCGGAATCAGCAACAGAGACGCGTCGAGTTCCTTGGAATCGTATGCCTGGGTAAAGCAGCCGAGTTGGGAGTTGTACGATTTCTGACACACGTCTTCATGGATCTTGTCACGCACCGAACGCCACTGCTCCACCGCGCCTTGCAGACCGAAGTTTTCCGCCGCCTGAATCGCGCGGTCGAAGGCCACCCAGGCCATGACCTTCGAATAAGTGAAGTGCTTTGGTTCGCCACGCACCTCCCAGATTCCCCGATCCGGCTGCTCCCAGATGGTTGCCAGATGATCGGTGAAGGCTGTCTGTAACGCCATGTCGGTTTCGCTGGCAGGTATGCCGCCCATGTGGGCGTGCAGTAGCGCGTCGGCGACCTCGCCATAAACGTCCAACTGCAGTTGTTCGGCAGCCGCATTGCCAACGCGAACCGGCTTGGAGTCCTCATATCCGCGCAGCCAGCTTACTTCCCACTCCAGCAAATTTCGCTCGCCCCGAATGCCGTACATGATCTGCACTTGATCGGGACTTCCCGCCGCCGCCCGCAGCAGCCAATCGCGCCAGCCGCAGGCCTCTTCGAAGTAACCGGCATTCATCAAGGCGAGTAAAGTAGAGGTGGCGTCACGCAGCCAGCAGTAGCGGTAGTCCCAATTTCGTGGGCCGCCTATTTGCTCCGGCAGCGAGGTGGTAGGCGCAGCCACGATTCCTCCCGTGTGCCGATAAGTGAGCGCCTTCAGCGTGATCAACGATCGTTCCACCACCTCGGCGTACTCGCCGTGCAGCTTGGCGCGGCCAGCCCACTCTTCCCAAAAACTGATCGTCTCGTGCAGCGCCTGTTCGGGATCGACCGGCCCGGGAAGCTCGTCATATGAAGCCCCGTAAGTGAGCACGAAGCTCGCCGACTCTCCCGCGCTAATGATGAATTCGCTCAGAGTCTTCAAGTTCTCGCCCCGCAAGGGCGCGCTAGCGTGCAGCACAGCCATGTCAGGACCGGCAATCGCCCGAAGCGTGCCATCCTGCAAGCGAGTCACCCAGGGAACAGAGCGCCCATAGTCGAAGCGCAGAGACCAGTTCCATGCACATGGCAACGCTTCCGCGAATGCCGCGAACGATGCGGACGAGGTTGCGAATTGCGGTCCACGCAGTGGCATGAAGTCGAGCAGGATCGCGCGCCCTGCATCTGTCTCAAAGGAGGTTTCGACGACCAGCGTGTGATCGAGATAGCGCCGGGTGCAGCGTGCCTTCTCTTTCGGGGCAATTGACCAGTGCCCGTCGTCTTCTGTGCCTACCAGAGCTGCGAAACACGCCGGTGAGGCGAAGTGTGGCAAGCAGAGCCAGTCAATTGAGCCGTGACGGCTGACCAGCGCGGCAGTTTCACAGTCTCCGATTAGGGCGTAGTCCTCGATGAGAGCAGGCATGTTGATTCAGAGTGGGACGAGAACGCGTCCGCAGAAAGTTTGACGCTATTATTTCGCCGCGGGATACTGCTGGAACATTTTTTCGACGGCGGTGTTGACCTGCTTCACCAGTTTTTCTTTTTTGTCGCTGAGCTTCTCCGTCGCCAGGCCACGCCACGCCAGCTTCTTCTGGCTGGCATCGATAACGTCAACCACCAGTTGGCCTTTGTGGATGGTGACCGCAGTCGTCCCTCCCGGCATGAACCCCCACATCACGAAACCTGAGTCGAAGGAGGGAATGCCTCCCATGCCGATATACAGCGGATCGGAGTAACTCACGCTCATGTCTGAATCAACCGAGCCGTACATCTGAATAAAGACATCGGGATCGGTCTCCACCTTGCGCAGTCCGCGTTTGGTCAGTTCCTCTTCGATAGCGCCAGCGATGGCAAGGGCAAGTGTGGGACGGGAGACCGCGTCATGATGGCCCCACGCGAAGGTCTTGAACTTAGAGAAGTCGAGGGCCTTGTCGTATTCGACCTTGATTTTCTGCGCCTGCGCGCTGAAACTCAGGATGCAGATCAACAAAGATAATTGCGTGAAGCGCGACCTAATATGCCTTGGGGACCATGACTTCATAGCACTCCTTCCGAGATGCAGCTCACACCACTGCCTGACAGCCCTGTGTCTAACTAGCGGTGTTCCTATCCGTCCTGGCGGCTTCCAGCCTCTCACGCGCGGCACGCCGGCGCGAGCCGATGATCGCCATCCCGATGGGAATCAGGAAGAAAATAAATCCCGCCAGCCCTCCGGCGCTGGTAGGCAACAGGGGCGCAGTCGCGGCACAAACGATGCCCACCGACGCCAGAAAGCCATCCTCGATCATACTGGTGTAGGTGTCGAAGAGTTCGAACCGGTTCAGTTCCAGTTCCTGTCTCTTTCTCAGCGCGTGCCAGTGCAGCAGCACAAACACCAGGAAAACGGTCGCATAGCCCAAACCATACACAATCATCATCGTAGCTCCTTGCCGGGGCTCAAGCCAGGGTTCGCCGCCTGAGCCATGGAAGGGCTGATGGACAATCTGATTGAACAAGCCTGTGAACACGAACTTCAGCGGATAGGTATAGAAGAGCATGACAAACAGCAAAACGAAGTTCAGCGTAGCCGTGATGCCATCGTCGAGACCGTAGCGTCGAAAGAAGTTGTGGTGCAGCCACCACACCTGGGCGAAGATGCCGAAGCAGACTGCAAATGGCAGGAACCCTCGCATGTCGGCCAAGAGTTCGGTAAAGGTGTGCGGTACCTCGAGCGAAACCACCAGAAGGGTCAACGCGAAGCCAAAGACAACATCGCTGAAAGCCTCGATTCTTGTTACTTCTTGTCCCCGCTTACGAAATTCCGTCGGCTTCGGGTCTTTCGTGTGTGTCGTCATTTGTGTTCTGAGCTTACCTGTGCGATCGCTATTGGTAAACCCGATACCGTTGCGGACGAAGTATTAGATCACATGAGCATCGCAGGTCTGGTCGCGGTCACGTAAACGCTCCTATACACAGGCGAGCGGATGGGCACTACTCGTAGCGCAAGGCTTCGACCGGATCGAGGCGCGAGGCTTTCACCGCAGGATAGATCCCGAAGAACAAGCCAACGCTCATTGCCATCAACACTGCGGCAAATACGGCCCAAATGGGGACCGAGGTAGGCATCGAAGGAAAAAGCAGAGGCAGGACGGCTGAGGCTCCCACTCCCAGCAACACTCCCACCAACCCACCCAGACCGGTCAGCACCACGGCTTCGGTCAGGAACTGACGGATTACGTCGCCGCGCCGTGCCCCAATTGCTTTGCGTATTCCGATCTCGTGCGTGCGTTCGGTTACCGACATCAGCATGATGTTCATCACGCCAACGCCGCCCACCAGCAAGCCAATGGAACTGACAACAATTGTCATCAGCGCTACTGTGCTCATGATCTGGCGGAAGTTGTCGGCGATGGCTTCGGCGCTGCTCAGGCCGAAATTGTCCGGCTTATCGAAGGGGACGTTGCGCCGCCGTCGCAGCAAGCCACGGACCTCGTCTTCCGCTTCATCCTTGTGGCCGGAATAGGCCTCCGCTCCCAGGAAGTGCTCGTCAGCTGCCGGGTAATGCTTGCGATAGGCGTTGTAAGGAACTTTGACTACGCGATCGGCGGTCTCATCCTTGAAGAGCTGGCCTTTGCGCTTCTCCAGCACGCCGATCACCCGATAAGCGACGCCGTCAACCAAAATGGTTTTGCCGAGGCCGTCGTGAGCGGGGAAAAAGTTCTTGTCGATTTCGTCGCCGATGACCGCGACATCCATGCTGTGGGAGTCTTCAAACTCGGTAAAGAAGCGGCCCTGCGACACGTGCGCGTTGTACACATCGGGGTAGGAAGTGGTGGCGCCGCTGTAATCGAGATTGGAGATTTCCTTCGAGCCGTAGCGCGCGACCAATAAAGCTCCTGGCCCTCCCCGTTGGTCGGGATCGAAGCGGGGAAAAATTTCCGCAGTTACGTACTTGACATGCGGGCACTCGTCCTGGATGGCCTTGGCATCTTCCAGCGTCAGCGGCTTGCGGGCGCGCTGTTCCGCGGTCATGCGTCCGAAAGAAATGCCCATGTCGAAGCGAAAGATGAAGAGCGTGTTGGTGCCGTAATCGTCGAGGTAGCCCGACACGTCGCGGCTGACGCCGACCAGGATGGAGGCGACAAAGATCATGGCGGCCACGCCGATCACCACCCCCAGCACGGTGAGGAAGGAGCGGGTTTTGTGCTCGCGCACCGTCTCCAACGCCATCCGCGAGTTTTCACCAAAGTGCAACATAAAAAACAGGGGCCAGGGGCTAGGGGGATTAGGGGCTAGCGGGTAGCTGGATGGACTGTGGCTCTGGTCGGATCATCATCGCTTTCCTAGTCCCTAACCCCTAGTCACCTAGCCCCTAATTCTCATACCGCAACGCCTCGATTGGGTCCAGTCGCGCCGCCTTGCGCGCGGGATAGACGCCAAAGAATATCCCCACCGCCGACGAAATCACGATCGCCAGGACCACCGCCGAGATGGGCACCTGCATCGGCACTGGGGTTGTGCTGCGCACGATGACCGACAGAATCCAGGCGATCAGCACGCCCATGGCGCCGCCCACCACTGCCATTACGGTGGATTCAACCAGGAACTGCAGCAAAATGTCGCGCTGCCTCGCTCCCAGCGACTTGCGTATGCCGATCTCGCGGGTCCGTTCGGTGACCGATGCCAGCATCACGTTCATGATCACCACGCCGCCAATCACCAGGAAAATTGAGACTAGTCCTACCATCCCAGAAGCAAGCGTGCCCGTGAGGCTCTGCCATAGACCCATCAGGCTGTCGCTGGCGAGGATACCGAAGTTGTCATCGTCGTTGGGGGCGAGATGGCGGCGGGCCCGCATCAACACCCGGGCTTCCTCTTTGGTGCGCGCCATCCACTCCGCCCCGCGGGCCTGAACGTTGACGCTCAACGTATTGTTACGCCCATACATCTTCAGCCAGGTCTCGATGGGTATATAGACGAAGTTGTCCTGCGATTGTCCGAAGGTATTGCCGATTTTTTTGGCGACACCGACCACCTGGAACTCTTCCCCATCGACGGCGATGGTTTTGCCGATAGGATCGGTATTGGCAAAGAGCTTGTCGGCCACATCGGCGCCGATCATGCAAACCATGGCGCGATGCTCGTTATCGCTGTCTGTAATGTACCGTCCGGTTGCGACCTCTTCCACGTCCATGTCCCCAATGTTGGCCGTTACTCCCCGGATATCGACATCCTCGAGATTTTGCCGTTCGGCGCGGACTTTCGCGGTGCGCCGCACTTCCACCCCTACGGCTTGCGCGAGCTTGAGATTGTCACGAAGGGCCTCATAGTCTTCCCATGTGATGTCTCGATTGCGACGAGTAGCCTTGAGCAGATCCTTGGAATCGCTGATGATCGGAAACTTGTGGATCAGGAAAACGTTCGACCCCAAGTTGGCGACGCGGCTGGCGAAATAGCCGTTCATGCCGCTGACGAGGGCCACCACCAGAATGAGCGTGGAGACCGACAGAATAATGCCAAGCAACATGAGGAATGAACGCAGTTTGTGCGCGCGCATGGTTTGCAGCGCGATCAGCGCCGGCTCGCCGAAGAAACTGCCGTGTCGAAGTGAGCGTTTAGATATTGAAGAATCCATGCACTGAACCGATAAGTTCCAGCATTATTACGTCTCCGGTCAACCCCGACTATGGGTAATACGCAAAATCCCAGCAACTTGTTTCAATGGGCGTAGTTTAGTCCAATAAGGAGCAGCCGTTAGGCCCGGGATGACCGCCGACTCGCAGATGCTAATTCCGGTTGGCTGCGCCAAGTTGTTCTTCGGCCGCTGGCGCCGGCGCAACCTCCTGTGAGCTCTCCAGCCTTTTTCCCTCCGGGCTAAACCGGGGAAGGCGGATCAGTCCCCAATTGTGGAACGCGAACTGAAGAGTGGTACCCATAACTCCCAGGCCGTAAGTCAAGCTACGGCGAAAATTGATGGAAGATGCCTCCTCAAAATACTTCGTCGGGCACGAGACCTCGCCGATGCGAAATCCGAAGTGCACACACTGTGCAAGCATCTGGTTGTCGAACACAAAGTCGGAGGAATTCTCTAGCAGCGGCAACTGGGTTAAGACTTTGCGGCTGAAGGCGCGGTAGCCGGTATGGTACTCAGACAGCTTTACTCGCAAGAACAGATTCTCGAATGCCGTCAGAAAACGGTTGGAGATGTACTTGTAGAGCGGCATGCCACCATGTAAAGCTTGGCCGCCAATGATTCGCGACCCTAGTACCACATCGTACACATCGTAAGCCACCATACTTGCCATGGCCGTGGTCAGCAACGGAGTGTACTGGTAATCGGGATGCACCATGATGACCACATCGGCCCCGGCGGCGAGCGCCTCCCGATAACATGTCTGCTGGTTGCGGCCATAGCCGTAGTTCCGGTCATGCACGAACACTTGTAGCCCCAGGCTATGCGCCAGTTCGACAGTCTTGTCTTTGCTGTAATCGTCCACAAGGATGCGGATGTCCACCAGGTCGGGAATCTCCCGCACCGTGGCCTCCAACGTCTGCTCAGCGTTGTAGGCGGGCATTACGACCGCGACGCGTTTACCGTTGATCATGAGGATGTCTCTTGAAGGGGCTGCTGGGCAGCCCTTGTACATCATACCGCGCTGGGTGGATGGCTAGGGAGTCGCGGCTCGGCGCCGGTTGGCGTTCTTGTGCGCAGTAGTACCAAGCTACTTCTTCCAACTTTCCGGCATATGGAGGCCTTGGGTAACCGGGTCGCGCTATCTCCCTCCGCTGCGTCGATTTGCTTTGAGTGAGCCCGCGAGTGACAGGTTCCCGTCGACCCCCATCACCACGGAATCGCCCCATCGAAATCAGCCCCGCTGAGGTCCGCCCCGTCCAGGACTGTACGGGTGAAATCCGCCCCGGTTAGATGAGCCTCACCAAGATCTGCGCGAAAGAGGTTCGCTCCTTGGAGGTTTGCCCCATGAGGTCGCCCCGTGCGGAGTTTTGCCTCAGCGAGGATTGCCCCAGCTGAGGTCGGCCCCGCACAGAACCGCCCGACTGAGGTTAGCCCCGCTGAGGTCCACTTCGCGGAGGTTCGTCCTGCTCAGGTGCGCATAGCCCGAGTTTCGCTCCTCGGATATCTGTGTTACTGAGATCAAAGCGCCGGTTGCCGATTCGTATTTGAGATCTCGCCTGCCGAGAACCGTTAGGATGGCCTGAATATCGGCGGCTGGGTGTGGGGGCAGGCTTGAAGCTGGATTCTCCTGCGTCGATTCCGACGGTTTGAGGGGAGCGTTCTCCCGAACGTACGTGCTTAACACCTCCATGATTGGCCAGTGGTCTCTCTCCGATTGACCAGCGATGCGCTCCAGGGCGTAGATTCCTCCTAATCGGACTTCCAGCTTTTTCTTCCCGCTGCCGTCAACTGCTCCAAGCTGCTCGATGGCTTTGGTGAATCTGTCGGTGATTTGTCCTTCTTGTCGCAATCTTGATGTTTCGCCAAGTAAAGTAGGCCGCCCGCGAGTACCACGATTCCGCCTATTATTGTCGCTAGGGTTTTTCGCGCCTCATTTTCGCTGCTGAATCGGTCCTTTGGCAGGATGTCCTGCGCATATCTGACTTGCAGTTGCGGGACCTTCCAGAGAATCAGAATGACTAGAACTGCCACGATGATCAGACCGCTGGTCCACCAGAGGGCACGTCCCGCGCGAATGAACTCGCGCAGTGACGGAGATCTATAAGCGCCGGAGTTGTCAGCCATGTTGCCGTATTGTAGGCGATACCCTTTGTCTGCGTGCAACATTTACGAGCGGGCCGAAAAGCAGATTCCTCGCGCCCAAACCCAGGGCGCTCGTAATGACAATTCACAATTAGTGACGGCCAGCCTCGCCGATGTCTGAGTGGACATTGCGCTTCTGCTAATCTGAAAAGCTCTCCATGCACCCCGTGCTCACTGCCGTTGCCGTGCTGTGCGATTTGCTGGCCGTGGCTGGCGCGGCTTATTTTGCGATGTGCATTCTCGCAGCCAAAAGCTTCCGGCGCGAAATATCCCACTCCCGCGAAGCCCGCTTCACTCCTCCAGTCAGCATCCTCAGGTCGCTCAAGGGGCTCGATCCCCACATGTATGCTGCTTTTCGCAGCCATTGCCTGCTCGACCATCCAGAATATGAAGTGTTGTTCGGCGTGAGCGACCCTGACGAGCCGGCGTTGGCGTTGGTCGAGAAACTGCGCGAGGAATTTCCGCAAGCGAAGTTGCGCGTCGTGCATTGTCCGGCATGTGCTCGGCCTCAATGGCAAGGTCAGCAATCTTGCGCAGATGCTGCCGGAGGCCAGCTACGAGTACATCATCATCAACGACAGCGACATTCTGGCCCCGCGTGACTATCTGCTGCGCGTGCTTGCGCCGTTGGCGCAGCCGAAAGTTGGCATGGTCACCACCGCTCTATCGCGGACTGGCCGGCACGACGCTGGGCTCGAAGCTGGAAGCGCTGGGGCTCAGCACCGACTTCAGCGGCGGCGTGCTGGTGGCCCGCCTCATGGAAGGTGGCATTCGCTTCGGCCTGGGCGCGACCATCGCGACCACCAAGACGGTGCTGCGCGAGATCGGCGGCCTGGAGCCGCTGGTCGACTACCTCGGCGACGACTACGAACTGGGAGCGCGGACGGCCGCTGCCGGATACAAAGTGGAGCTGGCTGACATCACCGTCGAGACGGCTCTACCCGACTACAGCTTTCGCGACTTCTGGGTCCACCAGTTGCGTTGGGCACGTAATGTCAAAGACCGCCGCAGCGCGCAGTATTTTGGATTGATCGTCAGCTTCGGACTGGTTTGGTCTGTGCTCGCCGCGGCGGCTGCGCCTCGCACATGGTGGACGTGGCTGGTCCTGGCCGTCACAACAGCTCTTCGCTTCATGTCAGCTGTCGTTATCGGCCGTGGGGTGCTCGCGGATCCGCAAGTTCTGAGGGACCTCTGGCTTCTACCGCTGCGCGACTTACTTGCCTTGGCAGTCTGGATCACCAGCTACCTCGGCAATGAAGTGGAGTGGCGAGGCTTGCGGTTCCGACTGCGCGACGGAAGACTGGAGCGGCTGTAGGCGTTGCAGTCTCGGCCCCAATAAATTTGGGGCAGCCACGAAAACACCCATGACCCATAAGTGCTATTCCGAGGGTGGACTCTCGCGGCGCTTTACAAAAAGGGGAAACCGCTGGATTTGGCCGTTAGCGGTCATTAGAGGCTCGCCATCACTCTAATGACCCCTCAAGGTTGTCCGATGGCAAGAACCGGTCACAGCGGCCTCCTGAGGGCCTGCAGATGCCATTCTAGTGGAGGATAAGTATGGCATTAAAGCATCATATCTAGTTAGCATTTAAGTGCCAAATCGGGAATAAGCGTCGGATCTTATCGGTATCCTAGCTAACTCGTAGTGACAATTGCCTTTATAAAACAAGGAAGGGCGTTCTCAGCTATGCCGGACACAAGCTCTGCTAGTCGTGTCCCTGCGGCAAGCTGTGACTCAGCAAGCTGATGGGACGCTGCTCGGGCGTGATTCTTCCTTTATCGCCAAACTGGTAGGTTTCGCCGCGCCAGAAAAACGTCTTGCCGGAAAAACTGGCTGCCCATATCCCGAACCCGAGCAAGTCGCGCAGAGGGTATAACCAGCACAGCCATAACGCCCGGCGATCCCGCATGATGCCCCATCCCACGGCCAGGGCCAGCACCACGCGATTCAGCCACGCTATGAGGAATAGTTCGAAACCGGCACGCACATGATCGCCGGCACTCAAGCCCAACAGCAGCGCCAGCAGGCCGAAGGGCACCGAATACGTGAGACCCGACCCAACATGTCCCAAGGGGCGTGAGAAGCGCGTGCTCTTCATCCAGCGCAATTGATCGCCGAGCGTCCTCAGCAACGAGCGGCTTGCTAGCACGTGCCCTACTTTGTAATGCGATAACACGACTTCATATCCGGCCTCCGCTATGCGGCTACCGAGCACGAAGTCATCGGAGTAAAAATGGGCAGTCTCGCGAACGCCACCCACAGCTTCTATCGCGTCCCGCCGGACCGCCATCACGGCGCCCAAAGCAAACTTCATGCCATCCACCATCTCAGCCACCAGGACGCCGGACGGCATCTCGATCGACATTCCCAGGGCCTCGAGCTGCGACCAGAGACCACGAGTGGGAATGCCCTCGTAGAGGCAGGTCACCAAGCCCACTTTCGGATTCAACAAGGGCGGTATCACGTTGCGCAAAAAGTCGGAGCGGACTAGCACATCGCTGTCGCTGATAACAAGGAACTCATCGACAGAAGAGGCGATCATCTTGCTTAGTGAGTACACCTTGGCATTGGGCCACGACGGCTCACCCGAGATGACGATTCGGGTCTGCACCTGCGGGTACTTGGCCTGTAGCTTATCGACCACGTTGAGCGCCTGGTCCTCGCAGTTGCGAACCCCGAAGACGAGCGCAAAATCGGGATAGTCCTGGCGGAAGAAGCTCTCCAGGTTCTCCTCCAGCCTCGGTTCCATGCCGTGAAGCGGCTTTAGAATGGTCACCGGAGGCAGCTCCGGCAGCCCCACGCTCAGTGCCCGTTTCCGAAGGGTCCGGCGAGTCACGACGTAACGGAGGGTGGCGACTAAGACCATGCCAAGAAAAATGGTCGAGGTCAGCGACCCCATCAAAGCGACGCACCACAGCAATTGTCGCAACAGGTGCCACGTGGAAGCGGCGCCCGCCATTGCCAATAAGGCTGGATTTACAGGTATCAAGTGTGCTGTCTCAGGCAGCTATATCTCCCAAGCGGCCCCGCAGGGACGAAAGCCGATTCCTGCCCGGCTCAAACCCCGGGGCGGCGTTTCCGCCAGAGTATGCTTGTGTAATGATTTGCCAGTATCGCTCAATTTGCCGGCTATGGCTACTGATTTTGCGACAAGGCCCGGTTCATCACAATCAGCTTTCCGCCGCTGCGTGCCAGCTGGTAGCTGCCGCTCTGCTTAATGAACGGCGGCACATTATCTTCTTCCACCCATAGGAAAACGCGCTTCGGGCCCTTCCAGAGGCCTTGCAGCGATGCGTCATCTTCGAAGATGGCCGGCGCATCCGGAAAGAGCGCTCCATAATACATGTTGCCTTCTTCGCGTGAGTTCACAATGTGGATCGGCTGGCGCGTGTAAAAGTTTAAGGTGGAGGCGTCCTCGTAAGTTCCATTGACGACTAGCACGTCGCCCGGCCGGCACTCTTGCTCGATCGCATCCGCCAATTTCTTCGAGGAAAGGATGGGAGAGAAAATTACCAATCCCTGATGCACGGCGAAAAGCACGAATACCATCATGATGGTCAACACCCAGTTGCCCGCCTGGGCAAAGTTGCGCCGCCGGTACGACACGTTCAGCAAAGTGCCTACCAATAATGCAATCGCGAACGTGGCCAGCGGCTCCCGAAAGAGTCCCAGCGCCCGCGGAGTGAGATCGAAGACATGCCCAAGCGCGAGCGCATATTCGTTCGGGTTCTTCTTGAGGAGGTCAGCGAGGTCGCTATCCGCTGGCATGCTCCTGCTCTGGACCAGCAGGAACATTGCAGTTGCGAAGACGACACCCGCGAGGACAAGCAATACCATTGAGCCAATTCGGCCACTACGCCGCAAGTTGGAAGTTGCGGGCGATGCGTCTTCCTTTTGCAGCCAACCGCCGATCAGCAACGCGAGCCCTGGTAGAGCAGGGATGGAGTAGTACTCTTGGCGAGTCGAGAAGCTAAAGAACATCAGGATCACTGCTGCCCAGACGGCGTAGAGCAGCATTGCGCGTTGTCGCTGGTTCATGCCGCTACGCCACTCACTCCAGCGATGTGGGACCTGCCGCAGCGACTGGATGACGAATGCTGACCAGGGAAACAGCCAGAGCAACATCAGTCCCCAGAAGACTATGAGAGGCACCGTGTCGTAATCGGGTGGAATGCGCTTGCCAAGGTAGCGGAGGAACTGCTCATTGACGAAATAGAACCACAGAAAACCTCGCGACTGTCCCGCCGGTGGGTTCTCCAGCGCGGCCGCGACATGCCAGGGCGCCGCAATGATCAGCAGGACGGCAATGCTCGATAGCAGCCGCATGCGTAGCAGGTGCTTGAGATTTCCGGTAAAAATTAAATATAGACCGATAATTGCCGCCGGAAATACCAGACCGATCAACCCTTTGGTGAGTACATTCAGGGCCACGGTCGCCGCCAGTCCCCAACACGAAAGAATCGAGGGACGCTCTTCGTCCAAAGTTCGCAGGAAGAAATCGAGACCGAGCGTGAGCCACAGTCCAACCAGCAGGTCGGGAATGATGAAGCGAGTGAAGATGTATGGCCCGATCGAAACGGCGAGCACGACTGCCGCCCAGAAACCGGCGCGTTCCCCCATGGTTCGTTTTCCCAGGGAGTACGTTGTCAACAACAGTGCCAATACGCCAAGGGCAAGCGGCAGTCTGGCGGCCCAATCCTCGGCCCCAAAAATCGAGTAGCTGGCTGCCATCCCCCAATACATCAGTGGCGCTTTTTCCAAGTAGCGGACGCCGTCAATATAGAGCGTGGTCCAGTCGTGGCGAACGACCAACTCGCGCGCGGCTTCGGCGTGGATCGAATCAGCATCGTCCAGTAGCGGGGGCGAAAGCACACCGGGGATGTAGACGATGGCCCAAAGCAGCACGATCCAGATCCACTGGCGTCGTGCAACGGGAGAGTCAGCCGGGGCTTCGTTCAAATTGGGATCGCCAACTGCGTTTCGGACTTGAGGAGAGTACATTCTTCGTTCGACAGAACTCCATTATAAGAGAGCCGCGCCTAGTGAGAAGTTTTGACTTGAAACTTGTAACTCGAAACCGGAAACTCGTGGCTTGATCAAGCAAACCTTCGACGTCGTTATTCTCGGCGGCGGCGCTGCCGGGTTGATGTGTGCCATCGAAGCCGGTAAACGTGGCCGCCGGGTCGCCGTGCTGGAGCATGCCGACGGCATCGGCAAAAAGATTCTCATCTCGGGTGGCGGGCGTTGCAATTTCACTAATCTGAATTGCCGGCCGGACAACTTCCTGTCGGAGAACCCACACTTTTGCAAATCGGCCCTGGCCCGGTATACAGCCCCGGATTTCCTCCGACTCGTCGAGAAGCACAAAATTCCTTATCACGAGAAAAAGCTAGGTCAACTCTTCTGTGATCGGTCGGCGCACGACATCGTGGGAATGCTTGAATCCGAATGCCGCGCAACGGGCGTGCAAATTCTCGTGAAGACGCGGCCGCTGGAAGTTCAGCATGGTGACGGATTTGTCGTGCGAACCGAAACTGATGAGTTCCGCGCCCCTGCTGTGGTGGTCGCGACTGGCGGATTGTCGATACCGAAGATCGGCGCGACTCCTTTCGGATATGAAATCGCACGGCAGTTTGGCATCAGAATTCGCGAATGCCGGCCGGCCTTAGTTCCCCTGATCCTCAATGCGCAAGATAAGCAAAGCTATTGCGAACTGGCGGGGGTTGCGACGGAGGTAATCGCGTCGGCCGGGCGGCAGCAGTTTCGCGAGAAGTTGTTGATCACCCATCGCGGCTTGAGCGGGCCCGCCATCCTGCAGATCTCTTCCTATTGGAATTGTGCGCAGCCGATCGCGATTGACTTGGCTCCTGGACTAAAGATCACCGCTGCGTTGCGGCAAGACGGCACACGTCGCGACCTTCCGTCGGCCAAATCCGCATTGCACGCTGCGTTGCCCATTCGACTGGCGGAGCGCTGGCTCGAACTCCATCCACCTCAGCGCTGGACGAATGCCGCTCTCGACGAAATGGAACGCCAGATTCATCGCTGGGAAGTCTGGCCCGACGGAACCGAAGGCTACGAAAAAGCCGAGGTGACCGCCGGTGGGATTGACACCGATGAGCTCTCTGCAAGAACCATGGAGAGCCGCAAAATAGCGGGGTTGTTCTTTATTGGCGAGGTGGTCGATGTGACCGGTCATCTCGGCGGTCATAACTTCCAATGGGCTTGGGCTTCAGGATTCTGCGCCGGACAAGCGGTCTAGAACGAGGCGCCTCAGGCCGCAACAGGTTTTTGAGTTGGACATGTAGCACTTTCAGAGCCCAGATTTCCCTTTTCGACAGTCGTAAGGAACTTCTCTATTTCTCTACACACTCGTTAAGATGAGCACCTGCAGGCCAACATTCCTGAACGGCAAACCGCCCATGACTCTAGAATAAACATGTGAACGCAAGCTCCAATGCGCATGCTGCACCTTACCGCGGACGGCTAGCGCCTTCGCCGACCGGGCTGCTGCACATCGGCCATGCCTGCACCTTCTGGACAGCCTACCGGCGCGCCGTCGAACACGGCGGGACGTTGATCCTGCGCAACGAAGATCTTGACCCGCAACGCTCCCGGCAGGGGTTTGCCCGGGCGATGCTGGAAGACCTGAAGTGGCTTAGCGTCCGCTGGCTGGAAGGCCCGGACATCGGCGGGCCATTCGCACCGTACGAGCAAAGCCGGCGGCGCAAGTTCTATTTGGACGCGTGGCGCACGCTGCGCGACGGAGGTTTCATTTATCCCTGCGATTGCTCGCGCAAAGACCTGGCGTTATCGGCGGCCGCACCGAACGAAAGCGATGATGAGCCGGTATATCCGGGACGCTGCCGAGCAAAGGTCAGCGAGGCCGGTAAATACGCAGTACCCGCAGGCGTGAACTGGCGATTTCACGTGCCCGATGGGGAAGTGGTGGCCTTCGACGATCGCCGCCAGGGACCACAGCGTTTCCTGGCAGGCACAGACTTCGGCGACTTCGTGATTTGGCGGCGTGACGACGTACCGGCTTATCAACTGGCGGTCGTGGCCGACGACGCTGCCATGGCAATTACCGAAGTCGTGCGCGGCGCCGACCTGCTGAAATCCACAGCGCGTCAATTGCTCCTGCTACGCGCGCTGGCTTTACCGGCTCCCGCCTACTACCACTGCGATCTGGTGCGCGACGAAGCGGGAGTCCGTTTGGCCAAGCGCCACCATGCCCTCAGCCTGCGCACATTGCGCGATCACGGGCTTACACCCAAGCAGGTTCTCGACAGGTGTACGGAGCCGATAACCCCAGGCCGCTGGTTGCGTCAAACCGCAGAACAGGATATTGTCTCCGCGCACACTCCGGAGGACAAACGATGCGATTGAATTGGGGCGCCATTGTTTTGGCGGGCGTGGCGGACTGGATATTGGGCGCGGTGTGGTTCACTGCTTTTAAGGCGCCCTGGCAGGCGGGCACGCGCATACCTCCGGAGGAGTTGCAGGTTTACATGGCCCATCCGGATTTCTGGCCGTACATCGTCTCGCTGGTTTGCAGCATCGTGATCGCCTATGTCATTGCCCGGGTACTAAGTAGCTGGGCATTCACGTTAATTCACGGCATCGGAATCGGCATTCTGATTGGATTGGCAGCCGCGATGGCGATGATTACGGAAATGGTATTTGAACTGCGAGCGGCTTCGTTCATCATGATCTCCGCCGCCTATCCACTGCTAGGGTGCATTCTGATGGGAGCGGTGGTGGGAGCGTGGAAACCAAAAGTAAGGGCTGAACCGAGTTCGACGCCGGTGGCACAATGAAAATCGAGGGGAGAATCGTCCCCGGTTACCTGAAAGCGCTAAGCGGCCTGGAGCAGCTTCCTGGCCCGAACGGGGAGCGCTCGGTGGAATTGTTTCGGCACGGTACGCTCACGGTAAAGTTGTACGCGCCGCGTGGCACCGATAAACAGCATCCCCACACTCGCGATGAGATTTACGTGATCGCCTCGGGCGCCGGGCGCTTTAAGCGTGAGGCGGAAGAGGTTTCGTTTGGACCGGGTGACGTGTTGTTCGTGGCGGCCGGCGAGCAGCATCGCTTCGTGGAGTTTACCGACGATTTTGCGGTATGGGTATTCTTCTACGGGCCCGAAGGCGGCGAAGCCCGTGTCGCAAAGTCCTAGTCGTTTCCTCTGTCAACCCCGCCACCCGGGATTGTGAGCCTCGCACGTTCGATTAGACGAACCACGCAAAGCCGGGTATGTGAGAAAGCGAGACAGCTTTCTCGATATGCGTCGGGTTACGGCAGGACCTTCCGGAAGGGTTGCGGAACTTCGGTAATAGGTCTACGCTATGGGCGAAGAGCGGGTGGGTGTGTTCAGCCTCAGTTTTATCCTAATTATTGCGGGCCTCTCCTTCGGCGGCGCCACCGCGCTTATCGGATTTGGGGGTCTGCTTGCAGCCTCGTTTCACCGCGCCTTGGGAACTCCTTTGCCGCTTCCGACAATTCACAACCCTTTCGAGCGACGCCTGTATATCTTTGTCGGAACCGGGGGGTTTTTGGTGTGGGTAAGTGCCTTCCTGTTTAGCTTGAAGATCGCGCCGTAGTCCCTCAGTGTTTGAACAGCTGCGTCTGCCGACTTACGCCCGCCAACTCGGCCATCTGCTGGACGTATTGCGCCGCGTCGAATTTCTTGGCCGCAGCCTTCCCTGACATGTAGCGTATGGTCCCGAATATCGGGCGCTCGAACCACGGGCGATCGAACTTGCCGGCGATAGACCATGCGAGTCCGGCGTAGCCATTGGGGTCGCGGCCGTCGAGGAAGTACTTGTCGTTGAGATACACCGCCGTCTGATACGCCACTGCGGGAGACGAGCTCCACTCCAAGATCTTCTTTGCCCAGTACATGCGCATGTAGTTATGCATCCAGCCGGCATGAAGCATCTGACGTTGGGCGGCGTTCCACAGCTCGTCGTGAGTCTCGCCCCCCTCCAGTTGCTGCCGGGAGTAGGTGACGGGCCGCATATCATGCGCGTGCTGGGCAAGCGTGCGATGCGCCCAGTCCGGCGCGCTCTCAATCGAGTCATACAGCGGATTGAAATGCACAAAGTTAATGGACAGCTCGCGCCAGGTGATCAGCTGCTCGAGGAAATCGTCTTTCGCCGCGCGCGGTGCCTTCGATTTTTCGACAGCCAGCGCAATCGTGTGCGGTCCGATGTGTCCGAAGTGCAGATATGGCGACAGCCGGCTGGTGCCGTCTAATTCGGGCTTACCGTGGCGCTGAGGGTAATGGTCCAGTTTATGAGTTACGAACTCGTGCAACAGGCGAAGCGCCTCGTCAGTGCCGCCACGAAAAAAATTCACGGGGGCGACCGAGCGATCAAGGCCCTTCCAGTCATCGGTAATGTCGAAGCAGCCGTCATCCGCCAATGCGCGCAGCCCGCGCGGCTTTTCCCATTCGATCTTTGCCTGCGGATTGGCCAGCGCGGTGAGGAACTGTTTCAGCCTAAGCTTCAGTCGCGGCCGGATAATGCGTGCCGCGTATTGCTCCTTCTCCAACAATTTCGAGGGAATGAGGACGTCGGCGTCCACCGTCCACAGCGGCACGGTCAGTTTCTTGGCGGCGAGCGCGCGCCAATGATTGGGCTCGCGCATCGGGTTCTCGTCGCCAATGACCAGCGATGCCTTCACTTCATCGCAGAACTTCAGCAGCGAATGATCTGGATAGCGCCGTAGTACATATCCAATGCCACGCTTGCGGGCGTGCTCCGCGGTACCGGGAATGGCTTGCACCAGGAACGTATAGTGTCGCAGGTTGGCGTGCGGATAAAACGGCACCGGCGCAAAGAAGATCACCACCGGCTGATGCAGTGCATTCGCGGCATCCACCGCCACATCGAGCGCGGGATTGTCGAGCGCCCGCTGGGCCCGTTGCATCCAGTACACTACGCAGCGTCCCGTTGGGCCGGGCGTACCGGGGCGGCGCACAGTCACTCGCGGATCAGACGAAAGCTGATGCACGTCGGTCATTGGTAAGGCCATCGAGCAGGGCCGATCAGCCCTCTCCCCCGGCCGCGAGCACTTCATCCGCCACGGCTGCGGCTTCTACCGCCGGCTGCACATCGTGAACCCGCACAATGTGAACCCCGCGCAGGATGCTGGCGACCATAGCTGCGAGCGATCCAGACAGACGATCTGATGGCGGCGCATCCTTGCCGGCCCGCTTGCCGACGGTGCGCCCCACGAACGACTTGCGCGAGGTTCCCGCCAACAGCGGAAACCCCAATTGATGTAATTGATCGAAGTGAGCCAACAGGGGATAGTTCTCCTCGAAGTTCTTGCCGAAGCCAAAGCCAGGATCGAGCACGATGTGCTCCCGCTTCACGCCTCGCTCCACGGCCACCTGCACGCGGTTGGCGAGGTCATGCCCAACCGCGACTGTGATATCAGGATCGCGGGGAAGACTGCGCCACTCTCCGGGCTGCCCCCGGGTGTGCATCAGCACCACTCCGCAGCCCGATTCGGCACATGTTCGTACCATTGCCGGCTCCCACTGAAAGCCGCTGACATCGTTCACGATCTCCGCTCCCGCGTTGACGGCCGCACGGGCGACAGTCGACTTGTAAGTGTCTATCGAAATGACCACCCCCGGTCGCGCTTGTAAGATGCCCTGCAAGACCGGCATCACGCGCCGCAACTCTTCCTCCTCGCTGACCGCGACATTTGGCTTTGACTTTGACCTGGCGCTTGCCGCATCGCCGGCAATTCGTGCTCCCGGACGGGTGGACTCGCCACCCAGATCCAGAATGTCGGCACCCTCGTCGAGCATCTGCAGCGCATGTTCGATCGCTCGATCTGGCTGGAGGAACTCTCCTCCGTCAGAGAACGAATCTGGAGTGATGTTAAGCACTCCCATGATTAGAGTTCGCCGGCCCAACTCCAGCGCTCGAGATCGCAGTTGCCAGCGAAAATAAGGCCGCATGAAACGATTGTAAGGGTTGCGAAGCCGGCAGTTACGACCCGCAATGATCGACACCTTGCGGCCGCATCTATTTCTTGCACCCTGGGCTGGCAACTACAGCAACTGTCGGCAGCGGCGACAAGTTTGCCGCCGTCAGCATGGCGTTGAATGATGCCAGGTCTTGCTCCGTCAGTTGCCGCCAACTCGCCAGATCCTTGTCGAGCGCATCGCAGCTTTGTTGCACCGCCGACCGGACCGCATCGGCGGGACGAATGTCCGCGCTCTCCGCGCTGTAAATCAGTCTGGTCAAATCGCGGTTAACCGGCCCGAAGCCAGGCGCGGTCCGGGAGCCTTTCTGGACGGCGTCGATCTTCTTGTCGAACGACGTGGCCGCGTCTTTTGTCTGCTTCAACTCGTCGCCGCTCAGAGCCTTTTGCCGCTCGTCTAAAGCCCTGCGCAATGCCGCAACCTGAAGGTAGGCATCGTGGCTCGCCTTCATGCCGCGGGTAATCTCTTGCGCCAGATCGAGCTGTTCCACCAAGATCCGATTGCGAAGCATGAACACGAGGATCAAGTTCTATGGTCAACGGCTGCCGGAGTATCTGCCCGGCAGCGCGCAGCTCCAACGTGTACTTCCCCGGCACAACCAGCGGTCCCTGGGGCTGCACACGCGGAGTCTCCCCAGCGATCGCGTGGTCAGCCGTGGTGTATTCGGTGTAGTCCAGCAGGTTCGCCGTTGTAACCATAGGGAAGCGAGAGCGGCGCCGGATAACGAAGATTCCAGGCGAAGCGATTTACCCCGGCCGCTTTCGGCAAAGCTACCGCGGGCGCAAACCAGTAATTGGGAGCGTTCGCGGGAGCCAGGTCCGGAGGCTTCGCCTCACTCGAGTACTGATTAACCTCGCCGCCCTTGTCGTCGTAAATCGTCAGCGTGACTTCGCCCGTCGGCGCCGATTTCAGAAAGTAGTCGAGGATGGCCCCATCGGGTGGATTCTCGCCCGGCTGGAGTTTCGACTGGGTACGGCGTGTCCTGATAGTTGTCCCATCGCACGCGCATGCCGGTGGCGGGACGAAACAGATGACTTCGCTCGCGGTGATCTGCGGGCTGATCTCGCGCAGCGGCGTCACGTCGTCCAGGATCCACAACGCACGTCCGAAGGTTGAGATGACCAGATCGTTGGCATGTACCTGGAGATCGGTCACCGGTGTCGGCGGCAGATTGAGCTGTAGAGATTGCCAGTGGTCGCCGTCGTCCCACGAAACGAAGACGCCGCTATCGGTTCCCGCATAAAGCAGGCCTTTGCGCTTTGGATCTTCGCGCACCACGCGAACCATCTCGCGTTCAGGAAAGCCGTTGACGATCTTCTGCCAGGTGCGGCCGTAATCGTGGGTGCGGGCGACGTACGGGGGAGTGGACTCGCGAGTAGCGCCTACCGCGACGTAGGCAGTGGCGGCGTCATGGTGCGAAGCTTCGACCGCAAGAATTTGCGTAGGCTCAGCCAATCCGGGCGGCGAGACATTTTGCCAGCTCGCGCCGCGCGTCGCGGGTGAGCTGCACGATTCGGTTGCTGGTGCCGGCCCAGATCACCCCCGGCTGCACTTCGGAAGGCGCCAGCGTCGTGATCGCGGGTGGACGCGGCTTGTCCGGAGTCCCGCTTAGGCTCTTCTTCGTTTTCTTTCTCCTTGTAGCCGGTCAAGTCAGGGCTGATCGGCTGCCAGCTCACGCCGTGGTCCGAAGTCTTGAGCACGAACTGCGTTCCCAGATAAAGCGTGGACGGGTCCTGCGGCGAAAACACCAGAGGCGGCATATGCGGTGGTTCGATACTTCTCGCCCGCGCTCGAAAACGGTCGCGATTTGACCGGTGGCCTTATCGAATCGAACGACGGAGCCGTACCATCCGTCGCTGTAAACCCAATTTGGATTAAGCGGATCGGGGGTGATGAAGGCATATTCAAAACCGCCGATGGAAAACCAATCCTGAGCCAGGATCTCGCCGTAATCGCTGCGACTCAGAACACCCGCGGTCCCGCTATCCTGCTGCGCCCCATAGACGCGATAGGGGAACGCGTTGTCTGTGGAGACGTGATAGAACTGCCCGGTCGGCTGGTTGTACCAGGAACTCCAACTCTTGCCGCCGTCCACGCTGATAATGGCGCCCTGGTCCACTCCTAGAATCATGCGCGCCGAATTTTGCGGATCGATCCAGAGGACGTGGAAGTCATCGCCGCTGGGCGCTCCGACATAGGCTTCGAAGGTTTGCCCGCCATCGGTGGAGCGATAGAGCGAGGTCTGCGCGACGTAGAGAACGTCGGGATTCTGCGGGTCAACAAAGATGCGGCTGAAGTATGGACTGCCGAGCACCCGCGGGTCCTTCGTGGACTGCTGCCATGTGGCTCCGCCATCGTCGGAACGAAAGAACCCTTGCTCCACAATCGCGTACAGACGGCGGCCATTGGTTCCGGGAGCAACCGCAATGCCCAATCTTCCCCAGCCCTTCTCCGGCAGTCCCTTGGTCACGAGAGGATTCCAGGTTGAGCCCGCGTCTACCGACTTGACGATCTCGGAGGTGGCGGGCACCTCGGAGTCGCCAGATCCCGGAAGCCGGCCGGTAAAGAGCCGCATAAAGCGTGCGAGGATCGCCGGGATCGGAACAGAGATCGACGACGCCCAGCGTATCGTCGTTTGTGAGCACCTTGTTCCAGGTTTTTCCGCCATCGGTGGTCTTGAAGATTCCACGGTTGGCTGTGCGCGCGGATGCCGGCAACGGCCGCCACAGGATTCCGAACCCGATAGAATTACCGCCCACGACAACGATGTCCGGATTTTGCGGATCGACAACCACCGCCTGAATAAAACGGAACATCCTGCAAACCTACGTTCTTCCAGGTTTCGCCACCGTCCGCCGACCTGTAAAGTCCATTACCGGCCGTCTGCTCGCCCGTTCCCGCGTAAATCACGTTGGGGTCGGATGGCGCCACGGCAAGAGCTCCAATGGAAGCGACTCGTTCGCTATCGAAGATAGGACGCCAAACCTGTCCGCTATTGGTGGTCTTCCAGACTCCGCCTCCCGGCGTACCGAAATAATAGGTATCCGGATGGCCTGGCTACACCCGGCGACGGCCGTGACTCGACCGGCTCGAAAGGGGCCGATCAGCCGCCACTGCATGGCGGAGAATTGGCGGCTGTCGATTTCCTGGGCGCGAGCGACGTTGAGCGGCAAAACGGTCAGGACCGCCATCATCAGTACAAGGAATCGCAAGTATGGTTCACGCCAGCTTAGAGTCACGTAGATTCAGATCTCCTGTTCCGGCAAGACTAGCACAGACTAGCACGCGACCATGATGACCGACACGCTTAAGGCGCGATGACAGAATGCCGATAAGAAGAAATGCGAGTATTCCCCTGTTGTATGGGGGAGGGTGAATATTTCGCCGGAGGGGGACCGCCATTCCAGGCAGGTATGGCGGCCCCTTTCGTATTCGATAAGGGCGACTTCAGTCCTACTCCCTGTTTCGCCGCAACAAAAATAAGCTCCAGCCCGGCTGAACGGCTGGAGCCTTCGTTTCTGACAGCAGCGCGCGCGAATTAGCGCTTCGACTGACCGCGTGCCAGCTTCTTCACCTTGCGCTTGGCCGAGCCGCGGGCATAGGTGCGGGGCGCTTTCGGGGCGGCTTTCTTGCGCGCGGTGCGCTTCACCTTCTTGCGTTCTACTTTGTCGGTAATGCTCTTGGTATTTGCCATGAATTCTGCGTTCCTTTAATTGACGGGCTTACGCCTTTTCCAATTGGGCGTATTTCTCGACCAGCTTTTTCAAACCGAATCTAGGAAATTGTACCGTAATCTTCGCATCTTCCCCGTCACCCTCGCGTTTATACACCGTGCCTTCGCCGTATTTTGGATGACGGACGCGTTGTCCGGGCCGGAATCCAGTGCGCCCGGTGGGCTGGGAAATCTCGACCTTGGGCCGCGAAAACTTCTTCCCGCGCGAGGCGAAGAACTCCGCAATGTTATCGATGGAGTTGTAGGCTGGCCCGCTATATTGGCTGCGTTGCGGCTTGTCGCGACGCTCGTGCGCCGGACGTTGATCTTCATCTTCGTAGGCGTAATGCCTGCCGGTCGAGTAATCGCTGCTCGGCGCATGCGCGGGCCGCCGCGGCGATCCCAGGTCCTGGAGCAGCGCCTTGGGGAATTTCCTCCAGAAACCGCGAGGCCACGCTGGGTTCGGGCATGTCGGTCCCGTAGCGGCGGCGATAGCGCGCGCGGGAAAGGATCAGCGTGTCCATGGCGCGGGTCATGCCGACGTAGCACAGCCGCCGCTCCTCTTCGATGTCGTCGGGGGTGAGCAGCGTGCGCGAATGAGGGAACAGTCCCTCCTCCAGCCCAATCAGAAAGACCAGCGGAAACTCCAGCCCCTTGGCCGCGTGCAGGGTCATCAAGGTGACGCGCGAGTTCTCGTCGTAATCGTCGGCATCGCTGACCAGCGCGGCATGGTCGAGAAACTCGTTCAGCGTCTCGCCACGATCGCGTGAGTCCATGGCCGCATTCACCAGTTCGTGCAGGTTCTCGATGCGGGCCAGCGCCTCGGGCGTGTCCTCCTGCTCAAGCTGCTTGATGTAGCCCGTGCGGTCGATCAGGAACTTCAGCAGCTCCGCCGTGGATGCCGGATCGCCCGGCGCGCGGAATCCTTCGACCCGCTCCTCGCCTGCCTCAGCAGTTGCGCTCTCGCGGCGCCCGCGTCCGCGAATGTCTCGGGCGCAAACTCCGTGGCTTCCGCCGCCTCGAACTCCGCAGGCGAGAAATCGATGTCGTGCTGCAGATCTTCTTCTTCGTCCGCGACGGGAACAGTCTCGGCTGGCAGTGGGTTCGGCGGTTTCGCTTACCCGTTCGCGGAAGGTGCCCAGGTGCATGGCCCGGGCATCGTCGATCAGCTCCCTAAAACTCTTGAGCGCCGTCAAAGCCCGCAGGGGAAGAAGTCTTCGCCGAAGCACCTCGTTGATCGCGCCCCACATGGAAGTCCCGGTCTCCAGCGCAATGCTCTCGATGGTTTCCAGGGTGTTCTTGCCGATGCCGCGCGTCGGCGTGTTGATCACGCGTTGCACGGCGATGGAATCGTCGGGATTTTGGATGACCTTGAGGTACGAGATCATGTCCTTGATCTCGGCGCGCTCGTAAAAGCTGAAGCCTCCCACAACGTGGTAGTTCAGCTGATAGCGGCGCATCGCCTCTTCCACCAGGCGCGATTGCGAGTTGGTGCGGTACAGAACCGCGGCCCGCGGCGTCTCCCGGCCTTCGCTTCCCGCCTGCCGAAGATACTTGGCAATGTAATCTGCCGCAAAAAGGGCTTCATTCTCGCCGTCCGGGGCCTCGTAGTATCCGATCTGCGCGCCGCCGCTGCGGTCGGTCCACAGAGTTCTTGCCCTTTGCGTCTGACATTGTGGGATACCACCGACCGAGGCCGCCTCCAGAATGTTCTGGGTGGAGCGGTAGTTCTGCTCCAGGCGAATGATGCGCGCCTCGGGAAAGTCCTGCTCAAACTCCAGAATGTTGCGAATGTCGGCGCCGCGCCAGGAGTAGATGCTCTGGTCCTCGTCGCCCACGGCGCAGACATTGTGCTCGCTGCCGGCGAGCATGCGCATCAATTCGTATTGCGGACGGTTGGTGTCCTGGTATTCGTCCACCTGGATGTAGCGATAGCGGCGGTTGTAACGCTCGCGGGTCTCGCCCGACGCTTTCAGCACGCGCACGGCATACAGCAGCAGGTCGTCAAAGTCGAGAGCATTCGACTTCGCCAGCTCCTGCCTATAGACCTCGTAAATATGGGCCACGCGCTCGGTCTTGGGATCGCCCGATTGCAGGTAAACCTCCTGCGGATCGAGCATGTGGTTCTTGGCCCACGATATGCGCCCCAGCACGTTGCGCGGCGTCAACTGCTTGTCATCGATGCCGAGGCGGCGCATGGCGGCCTTCACCACGTTCTGCTGGTCGGCCTCGTCATAGATGACGAAATCTTTGCGATAGCCTTTGCCGCCGATCTGCAGCGCGTCGATGTCGCGACGCAGCAGGCGCACGCAAAACGAGTGGAAGGTGGAGATCAGCGGCTTGGCCAGCGAGCGGCCGCCCACCAGCGACTCCACGCGGCTGGCCATTTCAGAAGCGGCCTTGTTGGTGAAGGTGACCGCCAGAATGGAGTCGGGCGGCACGCCGACACCGTCAATCAGGTGGGCGATGCGATAGGTGATGACGCGCGTCTTGCCGCTGCCCGCTCCCGCCAGGATCAGCACCGGCCCGGTGACCGCCTCGACGGCTTCGCGCTGCTGCGGATTCAGATTATTGAGATACGACGGCAATGTAGGGAACACTCAAAATTAATTCGGTTTGCTGCTGGCGACGGGAGCATCCATGGCGCGGCGCGCCTTGCATTCGGCGCAGGGACAATGCTCGCGCAGAAACTGCCATGAATAGATGCCGTGCTGGTGGCCATCGTTCCACGAGAAACGAATGGCGTACTTGCCCACCGGCTCAACCTCTGTCGGCCGCGCCGCCGCCTTGAACATGGGCAACTGCCCCGCGATGGGCTTAAGCGGATCGCCGGGCTGGCGGCCATCCTTGGTGCGTTCTTCCTCGCACAGCGCACACGGGCAGGCATCGCGCAGGAACGGAAAGCTGTAGACGCTGCGATGCCCGTCCTTCCACTCGATGTCCATGCCGGTGCCGGTGGTGACGTTGACTTTACACGATTTCGGATTTGCGACTGGGTCCATGATGATGTCTGGCTCGCGGCCTGCGAGAGCACTCTCTAGTATCGCAGAAAAAGCGCACGCAACAAGGCCCGGATTGTTTTCCGGGCCTTGTGCATCACCTCCGTCGATCCTGGCAGTTTTGCCAGTGCTCTAATGGGCGCTTAAGCATGGGACGGGACTTTACCGGCGATCGTCATCCTCGTGACGACGGCGGTCGCTGTCGCGATCCCTGTCATAAGCGTGCCAGTAGCCGTTGCGGTCATACCATCCATCGGCTCCGGCCGCGATACGGAGTTGCGTAGTATCCATTGCCGTAATAGGCATTGCCGTCGTAATACTGATTGCGATATCTGTCGTCATCGCGATTACGGCAGTTGCGGTCGTCGCGGTCACGATCTCCATCGCAGCGACGATGATCGTCCCAGTCAGCCAGTCGGAGCAGGCCGGTTTGGCTCGGATCGAACGTTGCCTGGGTGATCCTGGTGTTCTGCCGATCGTTGACTGCGGTGGGTGTCTGTGCCGCTGAGGTCGTCGCAAGAGTTCCTGCGCTCAGGGCCAGGAGTAGCACGTAATTCAGTTGCTTTTTCATTGGTAGCCTCCGGTCCCTTTCATTCCCTTTTCGAGGGGGCGCTCTGTAATTCGCTTTCGTACTTGCAAACACTGGGTGCGATGAGAAGTTGACGGCGAATGCCCGAGTTCACTCTTCTTAACAGAGCGCGGGAACAATTTGCGGAAAGTGGAGTGATTTACACAGCGAAGCGGAAAAATGTACGCAGAAAACTGAAGGGAAGCTTAAACGGCGGATGCAATTCCAAGATTATGTAATCTGCGAGCGGGGCTTTACCTAAACCATTCATCAGGCCTCGTACGCTTTGAAGGGGCACGGCTTCAGCCGTGCCGTAAGCTGACGCCACTAGGATGGCTTTAGCCACCGAGGGACTTCGGGGTTGAAACGAAGTGCGACTTCCCGCAGGGGCTAAAGCCCGACTCTACACGCTCACTAACGGAGTCGAATATAATCAGGCGATCCAGAGCCTATGGTCAGTTCAACTTCCGTATCGGTCATTGTCGCCATTTCAAGTTCCGCCGTCGCAATCGTTCTCGCCGTTGCCAATGTTTATGAACGTTACTGGCGCGAAAGGCAACAGACTTTAATTCACGCTCTTGAATACCTGACTGGCGGCTCACAAAAACGAAGCATCGGCATCGCGCCCATTGAAGGCTTGTGGTACAAAGGCCATCCGAACCACCGCGCAATTATTCCTGCGCTGACAAATCAGGCCGTATATTTGTTGCTGGAAACAGACAGCAAAGGACGTCATCAATTTCACAATTGGCTGCGGATTATGGACCTGATTCTGCGGGTGCCTGCAGACCAGTCCTTTCACAATTTTTATATTGAGCTAATCGAAGCGCTTGATGCGCGATCAGAAGCGAACGGTGATGCGCCCACTGGAATCAACATTAGCCCGCCAACTGCACGATTGTGGTCGAAGAAAGTACGCGAGCACGCCGGAATCACCTGAATTACATTCGCCGCATTGTCTGCTTGCCGAACATAGTCATTTGTTACGCTGAAGCTAAACCCTCTACGTGGCCACTAATGCCGCGCCGGAAGCCAAGCGAGTTGGACATTCCGAAGATCTTCTCCACCCGGGTTGAGAATCAGATGCACTCCCTACATCACGATCTCTTTTACCTTGCGCGTGATGGGATGCTGCATTTCCTCGAGATCGCTCTTCACCAGATTCAGGCCATAGACGCAGGATTCGAACTCGCTGCGCCAGTTTGGCGAAGAGTGGCGACAGCCGGGCATATTCGAACTGGTCGAACTTGGAGACGATGTAATAGCTCTCCTTCCCCGCCCGGATGAAGTCGATGAAGTTTTCCAGCCGCTGCCGCCGTAAGCGGTAGTGGTTGACGCTCTCGGGAAACATCCCGGAGAAGAACAAGGTGTAATCGCCAATGTGCTTGCGGACCTGGCGCTCGCGGTCAAACGACGGCGCCGGCCCGTAGATGGGGTCGGCCTCCAGCAGCATCTCGCCAACATCATGCAGCGGACGGCCTCCCGCATCGCAAATCTTGTAGAGTTGCTCGCATTGGCAGAACTCCGCGAGAACGTTGACCACGTAATCCTTCACCTCGGGATCGCGCAGCCCGATGTCGCGGTCGAAGTGTTGGTCGATCAATTCTGTGAACAACTGCTGCAGCGAATGCGATTCTGGAATCATGACCTTGGATTCATCCCCTCCGGTTGCGCCGCTCACATATAGATGTGATGCGAGTTCATAGCGCACTTCTCTGTTCAGCGCAAGTGTTTCTTCGCATGCACCGTGACTTCCCGGATACGCTTCCTGCGTCACCGCTTCCGCGCTTTGCCAGCGATCTCTTCCAGGGGGAATACGTTGAATTTGAGTACTGTTTATGCGGGTTTGGTTGCTCATCTCCGGCGGAAACGCTTACAGTCCGAGGCGTGCTGTTAGCAGATGGCTCCGTGGATGCCAAAATTCGAGGCAACCCGCTGAGGTGCCGGAGGAGACGTTCTTATGGCACAATGCCGCTTCCAGGGAGGACAGTCATGGAACGGCAGAATATCTCGGGTAACTCTCCTTACGAGCCGATCGTCGGCTTCTCGCGCGCGGTGAAAGTGGGCCCCTTCGTCTCGGTTGCCGGCACGGTCGCAACCGGCCCCGACGGTAAGATCGTCGGAGGCGGCGACATGTACGCGCAAGCGGTGCAGACGCTGAAGAACATCGGCCGCGCGCTGGAGCAGGCAGGCGCCAGCTTCCGCGATGTGGTTCGCACGCGCACCTTCGTAACCGACATCATCCAGTGGGAGCAGGCCGCCAAGGCGCATGGCGAGGTGTTCCGTGACATTCGACCAGCGGCCACGATGGTGGAGGTCTCATCGCTGATCGACCCCGAAATGCTGGTGGAGATCGAAGTGGACGCCATCATTGTGTCGGAGTTCAAGTGAGCAACTAGCAATTAGCAACTAGCTCTTAGCAGAGGAGCACAATGAAGAGTTCCATCTGTAGCATCGTTGTCCTGCTGCTCTCAGTATCCGCAATCGGCCAATCGAATCCTGCCGCTCCTCCGGCGCAAGTCACCGTGATTCGCGCCGGAACACTCATTGATCCGCGTGCCAGCGAGCGAAGCATAATCAGGTGATCGTGATTCGCGGCGACAAGATTGAGAGCGTCGGCGACGCCGCCTCGGCGCAGGTCCCGGCCGGCGCGAAGGTCATTGACTTGTCGAACGCCACCGTGCTGCCCGGACTAATCGAGTCGCACACGCACATCTTTCTCCAGGGAGAAGACCCCGCACTCGGCGGCTACGACATTCAGTTGCTGAAATTTCCTCTGGCTTACCGTGCGGCACGCGCCACGGTTTCGGCGCGGCGCGCTCTGGAGCAGGGCTTCACCACCATCCGCGACATGGAAACCGAGGGCGCCGGATATGGCGATGTCGGAATCAAGATGGCGGTTGACCAAGGCTACATTCCCGGTCCGCGGATCATTACCACCACGCGCGGCATTTCGACGACCGGCGGCTATCCCCTGGAAGGTTATGCGCCGGAGATCCAGGTTCCCAAGGGCGTCCAGATCATCGACGGTCCGGTGGAGGCGCGCAAGGCGGCGCGCGAACAGATGGACCACGGCGCCGACTGGATCAAGGTCTACATGACGCATCGTTCGTGGGCCGACAAAGAAGGCCATCTGGTCTCGCAGCCGACGCTCACGGTCGAGGAACTGAAGGCCATCGTGGACGAGGCGCATAGTTGGGGGCGCAAGGTCGCCTGCCACGCTTACAACGGCGAGGGACTGCACCGCGCGCTCGACGGCGGATGTGACTCTATCGAGCACGGACTCGGGCTCGACGATGCTGCCATCGCGCAGATGAAGCGGCAAAGCACTTGGTACTGTCCGACCATCGCGATTTACTACAAGGAATGGTCGCCGGAGAACACGCCCGCCGGCCAGCGCGACCGCGCGCGCGCTGCCGAGCACGAGCAGTCGTTCAAGAAGGCACTGCAGGCGGGGATCAAGATTGTCTTCGGCACGGATGTGGGCGGCTTCTCGTGGACGGAGCCGATCGCCCAGGAATTCCCGTACATGGTGAAGTTCGGGATGTCGCCGATGGAGGCGATCCGCGCCGCGACCGTCAGTCCGGCAGAGATGCTAGGCATGTCCGGACAGATTGGCGTCATTGCGCCCGGAGCCTACGCTGATGTGATCGCGGTGCAGGCGATCCGCTGAAGGATATTACCGAGCTAGAGCGGGTGAAATTCGTGATGCACAATGGGAAGGTGTTCGAGAATAGTTTTTAGCCTTTAGCTCTTAGCTCCGAGCTTTCGTCGGCATTAGACAGTCTCCACATTCAGAGTAGTCGGACAGTATCCCGTGGTTTGTCGTCCAAATGCAGGTTGACTCGGTAAGTGCCAGTCCGGTGAACGCGGATTAGGAGCACTGATATTCGGAGCGAGTTCATTCGATCATGGAGTAACTGGACAATTCGGCCAGCACCTTCCAGTCAGCGCCGTCTTTTCTAAGAAGTATAAGAACCTCCGACTCTTGGCGGTAGCGGGAACTCCCAACGTACAGCAAAGCCCGATCATGCCCGGCGCTCACGCCAGGCCGGGAAACGAACGTAATCTCACCCCCGTCTTCGACTTGCTTCCTGACCTCCTCCTCGCTCAGCAGTCTGACCTCAAAGGGTATTTTGATCTTGTCCGCCTCGATCTTTGCCGGGGTCCTGTTGCGGGAATCGAAGTCGCGTTTCGCCTCCCGGGGAACATCTGGACCGAGTGGACCGAGGTCTTCCATACGCTGCACCTGCCCATCATCCATTCCAGCCCATGTGTGGTCCCGAAGCAGCACCCTGTGCGGCTTTTTCTCAAGCCAATGGTTAAGGGCGACTGCGAGAATAGCGTAGTCTTCCTCTGTGCAGACCGCCGCTTGCTTTGGAGCCGAAGGGGCTTGTGCGAGAGCATTTGCGATTACAAGTACGACGAGCCACCCCGAAATCCTTCCGATGTGAGTCATCATAGGCTCCTTAAATAGGTTCGCTGCTGATCCCTTTTGCTAAGAGCTACCGGCTAAGGACTAACAGCGAATAGCGGTTACCTCGTCACTTCCAGTCCAATCCCCTGACCCTCATATACCCTCTGGCCTGCTGCCGGAGTGCTGCGCACCACCATGCGACTAGGGGAAGCAGGAGCCTCCGCGGAGGTGTTATCACCGGCCGGAGGTGGTTGGCTCGCGATAGTACCCACGTGAAACCCTGCGCCAACAATCGCGTTAATCGCGTCGTCTTCACTGCGTCCCACAAGGTCGGGCATAACAAAGGAATTGCGCTCCTCCGGCGCGGCCAGCAGGACGCTGATCTTGGGCGCGGATACGTTTGCCGCATTGGCTGGTGGACTCTGCGCCACGATCTGATCGGTCGGGCCACCCGGAATGTCTGCGGATGCAATGCTTCCAAGCTCCAGGCCACGGCGGCGGATGTTGATTTCGGCGGCTCTCTCACTGCCTCCGACGAGGTCGGGGATGACGACACGCTGCGGTCCCATGCTTTCGGCTACGCGCACTCGCCAACCTCGTCGCACCGTTAATCCGGGCGGAGGGGCTTGCGACATGATCCGGCCTTCAGGGACATCGGAGCTGAAGTAGCGTTCACCCCGCTCGAGCACCAGCCCCTGGCCAGCAAGCAAACGCTCCGCCTGAAGAGGAGCCATGCCAACCAGTTTGGGGATGGTGGTCTGGCGGCCATGAATGGCAAAGCGCATTGCGGTCAGCGCTGACGCCATGAACACGACGGCCAACACCAGCACCCGCACCAGATAGCGGAAGAAGCGGCGCATCAGTGGTCCTCGGTGTCGCTCGTGGCAGGTTCGGACTGTTCCGCCTTCCGAGCTGCAGCGCTGGTCACGGTCGGGGGTGGGGCGGGGAAATCTTCCGACTCACGGCCCTGCAGCGCCACCTGCATAAAGTCCATCCAGATCGGCAAGGCAGCAGCCGCGCCTGTTTCCTTGTTGCCGAGAGTTTTCTTCTCATCGAAACCAACCCACACACCACACGTCAGCGATGGCGAGAAGCCCACAAACCACGCGTCGGTGAAATCATTTGTGGTTCCGGTTTTGCCTCCCAGCGGATGTTTGAGCTTGCTGGCGGCGTAGCCGGTTCCATGCAGCACCACCTCGCGCAACATGTAGGTCATGATGCGGGCGGTGCGCGCGCTCACAACGTCTTTGACTTCGGGATAATTCTCCTCCAGCACCCGTCCGTCGTAGTCGGTGACCTTGCGGATGTAGCGAGGCATCACGCGCACGCCATCGTTGGGAAAAGTGGTGAATGCGGCAGTCTGTTCGGCCAGCGTTATGTCGGCGGCGCCCAGCGCAATTGGCAAGTACGCCGGCATGGGCGAAGTGATGCCAAACTTGCGTGCGTATTCAATGACCGTCTTGATGCCGCCAACGCGCTCTGTCACCTTCAGTGCAGGAATGTTGCGCGACTCTGCAAGCGCGTGGCGAAAAGTGATCACGCCCTCGAACTTGCCATCGTAATTGTGCGGCGTGTACGGACCCGACGGAGTATTGAAGGTGATCGGCGCGTCGAGCACGGTGTCGTCGGGCGTTAGTCCCTGATCGATCGCTGCGGTGTAGATGTACGGCTTGAACGACGAGCCCACCTGGCGCTCGGCCTGCACCGCGCGGTTAAACTTCGACTGCTCGAAGTCGCGCCCGCCGACCATAGCCTTTACGTCGCCGGTAGAGTTATCGAGCGCGAGCAGCGCGCCCTGCACTCCCGACTCCTGTTCCAGCGATACCCGGCTGTCGCGGCCATTCAGCGCAACGACTTTTACATATACCAGGTCGCCACGGGTCAAAAACTGTTGCGGCGAGGTGTAGCGCGTCCACTTGATCTCAAGCGGTCCCAGGTGGCTCTGGTAATTGCCAAAACTCACCGTTGCCGATTGCGGGTCAACCTCGGTAACCAGGGCGTGAACATAAGTGTCGGGTGCGATGGTTCCGTCCCAATCCACGTGATGATACGTCGCGAGCGAATCGCCGTTCGCGATCACGTTCAGCAGGTTGCCCTTCCACCCGTGGCGCCGCTCATAAGCAGCGAGGCCATCGCGCACCGCCTGCTGGGCGGCCTTCTGCATCTCCAGGTTCAGTGAGGTGTAAACCCGCAGCCCAGCTTCGTGCACCTCTTCGGCGCCGTACTTTTTCTCCAGGTACTGGCGGATTTCTTCGACGAAATAAGGGGCGAGGTCGTTGGTTTCACTTTGAACGTTAAGTCCCAGGGGCGCATTCTTGGCGCGCTGGGCCTCGGCTGTGGTGATCTTGCCGTCCTCCAGCATGTTGTTGATCACCAGGTTGCGGCGACGCAACGCACGCTCGGGATTATTGATTGGCGAATAGGCGTTGGGAGCCTTGGGAAGCCCCGCCAAGACCGCCGCTTCTTCCAGAGTGAGGTCCTTTGCCTTCTTGCTGAAGTAGAAGTTCGCACCCGCCTCGAAGCCGTAAACCCCGTGGCCGAGGTAAATCTGGTTGGCGTACAAAGTAAAGATTTGCTGCTTGGTGAAGCGCCGCTCAATCTGGATGGCCAACATTACTTCCTGCATCTTGCGCCGGAAATTGCGGTCGGGAGAAAGAAACAGGTTGCGCGAGAGCTGCATGGTCAGCGTCGAGGCGCCCTGGGCGCGGCTGTCGAGCAGGATGTCGCGCCAGGCCGCGCCGAATACGCGCCAGACATCAACCCCCCAGTGTTGCTCGAATTCCTTGTCTTCGGTCGAGACCAGCGCATCGCGCAGCACTTTGGGGAAGTCGTTGTAGGTGTCGATGACGCGCCGCTGCAACGCAAACTGCCCGATTACGCGGTCCTGATCGTCATAAAGTTGCGTGATGGTGCTGGGCCGAAACTGTTCGAGCTCAGTTACCTGCGGCAGATCGGTGGAGTAAACGAACACCAAGCCAGAAAGCGCTCCCGCCACGGCTGCCACTGCGATCAAGAGGGTGAAAAGAGCGTTGCCAACAAACTTGCGTCCGCCATTGCGCGCTTCCGCTGGAGGCGTGCTGGTGACCGAGGGCTCTTCAACGTCGCGCTTCATGGCTGTGGGAGCTGAGTTCCATCGAAAAATTCACCACTGAGACACGGAGGGTGCGGAGCCTTGTCTTTCTACGGTGTTTCCTCCGTGACCTTCCTGCCTTGGTTAATGATTTTCATTTTCGTCGGCCCGTTAAGACCCAGAATAGCATTGTGGAGCACCTTGGACGCATGGCTGGATGCACTCCTCTGATTCAAACCAAAGCGTAGGCAGTTTGGGCTTCAGCCCGTAAGGGAACTAGCACTTCGTTTCAGCACCAATGTTCCTCGGTCGCGAAAAGCCACCAGAAATGACAGCAGGTTACGGCGCGGCTGAAGCCGCGCCCGTTCAAACCATAAAATCCTGGTGAATAATCCAGGTGAGTGCCCGCTCTACCTGCACAAGCCTGATACAACAACTCTGGAACCGCCGCCGTCTCGGGGAGCGCAATGACGAATCCCGAAATGCCGTAAACTGAGAGCTGACGGCTGATAGCTGATAGCGATGGTCCTCAACGTTCTCAATCTCGGCCTGGTTCCCTACGAAACCGCTCTGCAACTGCAGCGCACCCTGATGGATCTGCGCAAAGCCAACCGTGTCGAAAACACTCTGTTGCTGCTCCAGCATCCTCCGGTCATCACGTTGGGCCGCAATGCGCAGGTGTCCAATGTGCTTGCGTCGCCCGAGTTCCTGGCCCAGCATGGCGTGGAGTTGTTCGACATCGACCGCGGCGGCGACGTGACCTTCCACGGGCCCGGACAACTGGTGGCCTATCCCATCTTCGATTTGCGCAGCTTTGAGCCCAAAATCGGCGCGGTGGAATTCGTCCGGCGGCTGGAAGAAGTGCTCATCCGCAGCTGCGGCGATTTCGGCATTGCTACGCAGCGAATCAAGGGACTGACCGGGGTGTGGACTTACGGGCTGCGCAACAAGCCGGAGGCCAAGATTGCAGCGCTCGGCGTTCACATCTCGCGAGGTGTCACAACGCATGGCTTCGCTCTGAACGTCAGCACCGACCTGGATTTCTTCACCCTCATTGTGCCTTGCGGCATTACCGCCAAGAGCGTGACCTCTATGGAGCGAGAGTTGCAAAAGACGTTACCTCTGGAAGAGGTGACGACAGCTGTATCGCGCAACTTCGGGCGAGTCTTCCATTCGCAGATGCTGTGGCTGGAGTCGCTTGACGACCTGCTGGCGCAGGCCGCGGTAGCGCCAAAGCCTGGATCGGCGGAATCCCCTGCCAATCAGGACACACCCGCGCGGCCTCCGAACCAGCTGCGAGACCTGCACGGCGATGGCAGCGAGATGGCATAAGGTCCGCTCTTCGCCTTTCGCTGTTCGCTATTGATTGAGCCCTCGATTCTGAGTCAATATCGAATGATCATTAAGGTATCCTTGAGAGGATCGAGTAGAGTCGATCATTCGGGTACCGAGCGAACAGCGAATAGCGAATAGCGGCCTCCCTATGGCTCACAAGAAGCGCCAATCCCCCAGCAGTCCCCAGAAGAAATCGAGCAAGGTTCCACTGGCGCCATCGAAGAAAACGCCGAAGACGCCGACGCCTATCGAGCAGGCTGACGGCTCGCCCAAGCCGACCAAAACCGAGGCGTCCGCAGCCGCTAAGATCGACGACGATTCTGCCTCCTCCACGCTGCGCTGCTACAACATTCCCGACTACCGCCTCGAGCAGCCCGAGTTCCGCATCGTTATGTCGGCACAGGGGTCGAACCTCGAGTACCGCATCGAAGGCGACTTGAGCGCCGGGGTGCCTCCGATTCGCGATTCCAAGTACTTGTCGCGTGAGCAGTGCATCGCCCTCTATCGCTGGATGCTGCTTAACCGCCGCATGGAAGTCGCGCTGGAAAATCTGTACAAACAAGGCAAAGTTGTGGGCGGCGTTTATTTCGGACTGGGCCAGGAGGGCTGCTCCTGCGCTTCGGCGCTCGCGCTTGGTCCCGATGACTGGCTGGGACCGATGATCCGCAACCAGGGAGCGATGCTGGTGCGCGGCTTCAGCGCGCGCGACATCATGCGGCAGTACATGGCCAAAGGCGATTCTCCCACCTGGGGCCGCGATGCCTCTTCACACTTCGGTGACTGGCAGCAACGCAATGTGTGCGCGCCGATTTCCATGCTGGGCGAGTTGATTGGGGTAATGGCAGGCGTGTGTCTGGGCGCGCGATTGCAGGGGAAGAATGTCGCAGGCCTCACTTACGTCGGCGATGGCGGGCAGTCCACCGGCGTCACCTACGAGAGCTTGAACTTCGCTGCGGTGCAGAAGCTGGGCTTGGTGCTGGTGGTCGAGAACAACCTGTGGGGTTACTCCACGCCCAGCGACATGCAGTTTTGCGTGAAGGACCTGGCCGAACGTGCCATCGCGTACGGCATTCCCGGAGTCATCGTGGATGGCACCGATCCCTGCCAGGTGTACGACGCGACCTATGAGGCGTGCGAACGTGCCCGTCGCGGCGAAGGGCCCGACCCTGATCGAAGCCAAGATGATGCGCATGAAGGGGCACGCCATCCATGATGCCGCGCAGTACGTGCCGGCCGCAGCTCTTCGAGTATTGGCGCAACCGCGATCCCATAGCACGATTCGAGAATTACCTGATCAACGAAAAGCACTGGCTCACGGCTGAGGACAACCACAAGTTGATTGAAGACGTGGAGCGTGAACTGGAGGCCGATCGTGAAGCCGCTGTCGCCTCGCCCATGCCCGATCCCGAGACCGACAAGACGCATCAAGGCGTTTACTGCGATCCATCGTGCCACCAGATCAAACCAAAATATGGTTCGGTAGTTGCAAAACCACGAGAGCAGGGACCAGCCAACTCAAAGAACGTCGAGGCGGAGGTACACCTCAAATGACCGACCTGAGCTGTGGACGCCTAATCAGGCCGACGACAATCGGCGCTGCGCCATCGAGACCGCTTTCGCATTTCGTGTATAGCGTACCGCACCGCTTTCAACGGTGCAGACTAGGGTTCGGGCTGAATCGGCTTTCAGTCGCGGAGGTAACAAACATTACCTCAAACGCTAAAGCGCAATCAAGAATGGGTCAAAGTTGTGCACGCCCGAAAGCTGCTCTACCCTTTTGCCAATACACCCCGAGTGACACCTATCCGGCCTGTCAGCGAGGCGACATCAGGTTGCTCTGGAAAGAATCCGCCGGAATTGCGTTAGGCAGTGCGGTAGCCCGAACTACGGTGGACGATCGAGCGGACACGCCGGCTACACTAGGGGTGTTCTGATGAAGATCCAGCAGGAGAATCCTACTGTCGGAGTGATAGCTCTCGCCAGAGGCTGTTTGCGCCTGGAACACTGGATCAGCGGAATGTAGATATTCCTGCCGGCTGACCGACGATGTACTCGTGAGGTCACTGCCAACGAAATCGCGCTCTGCGTCCACTGCGGGATCGATCCGGTGGTTGATCAAACGGCCTCGTTTGGCGATTTCAATCGCAACGTCGTGGGTAGCGGCAGCCGCCCAGATGGGGGTTCCATCCATCGTGTACTGGGTTTTCCAGATTCGAAGATGGTGGCGGCTCGACATGATCGCGTGCGGATCAGGCAGGGCATACGAGTAGTCCTGCACTCTGCCAAACAGGTAAAACCGTGCCATCGGCAACTGGGCATCGTTCGTCCGCCGACATAACAAATGCCAGACAAACACCGGCTTCCATTTGTCGGTTTTGACCCAACCGGCGCGCTCAAAGGCTTTTTGCAGGTCCTCCTGTTGACCGACAAAAACCAGGTTCAGCATGTCACCCTCGCGACCCTCACCAGTGAAGACGCGCGGCGGCAGATAATCCATCATCTCGTTCAGTTCGGAGGGATGGTCTGGCGAACGCTGTAACCCAGCCGATAGAAGCGAGGCAGAACCATCGACTTCAGCCGTGATCTCGGTACTTTTCACCACCGTGCTGTCGTGGCCCCGTGTGAGCAAGAAAACTGGTGCTGCGGGCAGGAAGATGACGCCGGTGGCGATCATCGCCGCAGCCATCAGCTTGGTGCGGGAGCCGCCCTTTACCTCCATGTGCGCGCGCAATGGGACTTGATCGCCGTTGACCAAATCCACGGAATCGAGCTTCAGCGTCACCTTGCCGCCAATTCCCACGAACCGCTTGCCCTTAACTCCGGTAACGGAGCCATGGGCTATAGTTCCCGCCGGAATCACGGTGAACCCTCCGATGTTCACATCTCTCACCACGATAAAATTCAGATTGTCTCCCACCACGGAGTGAGCGGAAGAAACGTTCTCCGCGAGTCGAAGTTTGATGGGCGTGCCGTCAGGGATGATCACTCTGTCAGAAATCGCGCTCCTATCCTGGGCCCAAATACCAGGCAGCAGAAACATAGTGAGCAGGATGTGAGCCGCTATTTTGTGGAGATACACGCTGGACATTGAATGCCGCCTTTGACCGGAGGTCTAGCTTCTCACCCGCGACGGCGGAAAATATCTCAGCGCGATAGCGTGTGGATTACAGAACTCTACCGTAGTTGGGATGTTCGTGCATGGTCAAAATTGCACATTACGAAAATGTCACGCGTCGGGACTGGTGGACAGCCCACTCGAATAGAATTGAGTGTATTCCCTATGAAGTGCTCTCGTAGTTTTCTTACCGCCCTGTTGCTCTTGTCGTTCGCACTTCCTTCATCCGCTCAATTTCCTTTCGGCAAAAAGGACAAAGAATTTCAGACGCATGAGCCCGACGTGGTCGCCGGCACGTTGCGTAGCGGCAATCCTACGCAGCGCAGCCAGTTGGCGACTGAACTGGACATCATGGCGCCAAACTTTTCCAATCCGGCGGCCAAGTCCAACGCTCCCTGCGTCAGCTTCGATCGAGTGGACGAACGCCAGGTCCGCCTGCGCGCCGATGCCGACAACGCGGTGATCGTAGCCGATTCTGGCGAGTGCGATTCCACCTATCTCATCGTGTTCGAGAAAGAAAAAAAGTCGGAGTGGCGGCATGTGCAAACGCTGCGCCTGTCCGCGCACGTGCAGCCTCCGGAGGTGACCTTCGCCGAGTTGGTGCAGCCCGGCATCTCCGAGATTGTGGTCCATCGCGAGACCACGCGCGACAGCGGCAGCGCGCAGCAGGAAAACTTCGTGGTCCTGAAGTTGCTGCACAACCGTCTGGTCCCGGTGCTCGACACCGTGGAGCGCTATGACCTCGTCATGCCGAATCGCCCGGAGAACGACTCCGACAATGTCGAGCAGTCACAGCAATCGACCTTCACGGTGGTGAAAGGGGACGTGAAGGTGGGTCCGGGAACGCGCATCCTGGAAAAAGAAGTGCTGAAGGAAAACAAGACCAGCCTGACGCTATACCGCTACTGGAGCTGGGACCCTGGACTAGAGCGCTTTCGCTCAACCGCCTACGATGGCAGCAAAGATGAGCAGCCAGCGCCGCCCAAGAAGCCACCGGCCGCAAAGCCTCCAGCTAAGAAGGCCGGGAGCGGCAGTCCGAAGAGAAACCAAAATATTGCTTCGCGCGCCTCTGCGGTACCGACGCAGAGCGAATGAGTAGGCGCCATAGCTATTCGTTTTAAGTGTTGTCATTACGTGCGATGCAAGACTGTTTTTTGGCTAACCACCGGTTGGCGAGTTGCGATTCATCCCACCATCTCTTCGAACTTCAGCGGATCGGGCGGCACTGGATTGGATGGAGGTTCAATCACCTTCAATACCTGATAGGTGTGGCTGATACGGTGAATCACCGTGATCGTGCTGAGCACGGCAATCACCCATAGCACCGGCCCCATGCGATTGAACAGTGCTCCGATGATGATGAGCACAATGCGCTCCGGCCGCTCCATGAAGCCGACCTTGCAGCTGGGAATGAGCGATTCGGCGCGCGCGCGGGCGTAGCTCACCATCACCGAGCTGATCATGACAAAGGCGGCCATCACCACGTAGAAGAAGCGATTGGCGCGAGCGTAATACACCAGCAGGCCGAAGAACAGGGCCACATCGCTATAGCGATCGATGATGGAATCGAAGAAGCCGCCGAACTGCGTCACCTGATTGGTGGCGCGGGCCACCCGGCCGTCCACCATATCGAAAATGCCGGCGCCAATAATTACCAGTCCGGCGTAAAGGAACATGCGGCGCTGGTTTTCGGCATGGGCATAACCGAACAGAACACCGGCTACCACGTTGATCAGCAGACCAATGAAGGTCAGCGCGTTAGGCGAGATCCGGGTGAGCGCAAGGCCGTGGACAATCTTGTACAGAAGCCACTTGCAGGACCGCCCGACTGCGCTCGTCCAGGTCATTGCGCGCCATTATCCTTCATCGTGAATCGTCGTTAGCTTCAGCACCTCTAGCTCACGCTTGCCGGCAGGAGTAACCACTTCGCTGACATCGCCTACCTTCTTACCCATGAGGGCGCGACCGATCGGGGAGCTGGTGGAGATCAGTCCCTTGGTGACGTCCGATTCTTCGCTGGTCACCAGCTTGTACTCGATTTCTTCCTCTTTGGTGGAGTCATAAACCACCACCGTCGAGCCGATCGCGGCGCGGTCGCGAGGAATGTTCGCCATGTTGATCATCGAGAGGTCAGCCATCCGTTGCTTCAGTTGACCCAGGCGAGCGCGGACAAACTCCTGCCGCTGTTTGGCCATGTGATACTCGGCGTTCTCGCTGAGATCGCCCATGGCCACCGCTTTCTTCAGCTCTTTGGGCAGCTCGTGTGTGAGCTCGTGCTCGAGAACCGCAATCTCTTCCGACAGCTTCTTCTTGATGTGTTCAGGCATACTTCGGGTTTGATGGGTTCGGGCGGGCGTCTAGACACCACCCGAAAGCATTGCAACATTATACGACGAGGAGTTGCCCCCATCCTGACTGCCGCGGCGTGATTGCCCGCCTAGCCACCATGTCTCCTGGCGATCACAGCTCCAAATCCGATGTGCGCCAGTCCGAAACCGGCAGCCAGCAGGATGTTGGCCCACAACCAAGGCATAGGCAGGGCGACCGCGCCGAGAATCACAAACACCATGCCCATCGTCGGCACGACGCGCACGGAAAACGCACCGGCTTGCACCACGCCAATTCCGTAGAGCAACAACCACACGCCGGGAATCAGACGCGTGGAGCCATCCCACCCTATGGCAACGGTAAGTATGCCACCGGCAGCCAGCCCCGGCAGCAGTCCCATCAGTAGCCGTCGTCCCGCCGCGGACAGCGCGTCGGCTCCCTGCCGGGAAGCCTTCCGCTGCATGCTGAACAACGCGATGGTGAACGCCACCAGCCCCTCTGCCAGCCAGACGGCCAGCCAGCCATCTATGGTGGGTTGCCGCATGGCGACCGCCGCGGCGATGAGCGCGGTAGCGCCCGCGGCACACAAGCTGCAGCCAGGGACAGCCGTAAATGTGGAACTACACTCCGTGGTTTGCATGACGTTCGGCGGCTCAAGTTCAGCAGTCCGGCGGAGCACATAGTCTCGTGGTCCGGCGCCGGCCTGCGTGTGAATCAAACATTGTAAGAAGCATACCTCGGGTTGTCAGGCGTCAGTCAAAAGATAAGGCAGGTTTCTCTCTTTAGATGTTAGGGCGGAACAGTGCTACGGTATTGCTTTTTGCATTCTCTTTGGCAACCGCCTTCAGCGCTGAGGTAAAGGAAATCTATGTGCCCAAACGCTAGCTAAAGCCCAATCAAAAAGTGCCGCTCTCCATGTACGGCTGGTGAGTTCTGGGATATGCGTTGGCAGGCAGCCAGGGGAAACTGCGCCGGGGTGAGGTTCCCGCCGGCCTATTGCTTTAGTTGAGCACACCTGGGAAAAATCAACCGACAAGGGAGCCACTTGGACCAAGTTGCCGGCTCTCCGGGTTTGCGGAGCACCGCGCCGGATCGGTCGCGGCAAATGCAGGGACGGTCAATCCAGCCCGCGTTCCTACAGTTACCAGCAACAGAAAGCTTCTAAGCCAGGTCAACCTTCGAACGCCTTCGTTTTTCTTCATTGTTCAACTCCCGATCTCAAACCATTAAGGGTGGTCGGCGCGCGCGGAACCGAAAGGCACGAGCGTCCGTTTCCACTTCCAGAACCTCGAACCCAGCCGCCTCCAGTCGTGCCCCAATTGCTTCCGGATCAACCGGCACCAGCGTGTCGCCGATATGGATCAATCGCATGAGCCAGCTTTGCAGGCTGTCACTCCCCACGAACACTCCTCCTGGCTGCAACACGCGCCATACTTCGCGCAGAAGTTTGTCCTGCAATTCAGCCGAGGGCACATGATGCAGCATGGTGAACGAAACCCCTGCCGAGAATAGTGCGTCTCTAAACGGCATCGCTGTCGCATCACCGGCGACTACTTCAACGTTGCTGCCGTGCAAACGCGAACCCAGCGACTCCGCCGCCTTGGAGTCGATCTCGATCGCGGTGAGGTGGTGCACCGAGCGACGCAACAGATCTGTAGTGAGGCCAGGTCCCGGCCCCAGCTCGAGAACATTCGGACCGAGGTCGGCGCCGGCCAGGACCCAGGCCATTTGCTGCTGGACGGTCTTTCGCCATCGCGCGGAGCGGCATAACCAATGGTGCAAGCGATTCATGTGTTCCCCACAACCAATTCAGATGGGCCCAGTCTAGCGATTGCCGGAATTGCGTACTTCCGCTATTGTGACAATGAATGTCGCAACAGCGTCAAAGTGCGATTTTTGATCCTCTGCGCGATGGCCGCTCCCAGATCGCCACCCTCACGCACGACTATCCCGCCGGCTATGTCGTCCCCTCACACTTCCATGATCGCGACCAACTGGTCTACGCCTCGCGCGGAGTGATGACGGTGCGCAGCAGCGCCGGCACTTGGGTCGTTCCTGCCCATCGGGCGGTTTGGATACCTGCGGCGGTCCCCCATACCATCACGATGTCCGGCACGGTAGCCATGCGAACTCTCTACCTTAAGCCGGGGCTGGCAATGACCCTACCGCCAGATTGTTGTGTAGTAAATGTGCCGCCATTGTTGAGGGAACTGATTCTGCATGCCTGCACATTCCCGGGCCTGAAAAGTCAGCATTAAGGTGCAGCGTCACTTGATAGAAGTAATCCTCGACCAGTTCGAGCCATTCCGGTGCTTCCTTTGCAACTTCCCAATCCATCCGACACCAGGGCGCTACGAATCGCGGAAATACTCATTGCCGAGCCAGGCGACCGCCGAACGCTGGCGCAAATCTGCAAAGTGGGCGGCGCCAGCAAGAGGACGGTGGAAAGGCTCTTTCATGAAGAGGTGGGAATGTCATTCGGTAAGTGGCGACAGCAACTTCGCCTTATGCAGGCGATGAGGCTCTTGGGAGAAGGATCGAAGGTCACCCACGCCGCTCTGGAAGCGGGCTATAGCACACCGAGTGCATTCATTTCCATGTTCAGGAAAACGCTCGGCACAACACCAACCCTATACTTTAAAACATCGGCGAAGAACACATAGTTTCCTTCTATCTCGGTGCTACAAGCGATCCTACTGAGGCGTAGACGGGTCTCTGTCTACCGTTGGATTGTGCGCTCAGTCACTTCCGACGGTCCCGATCAGGCATGGATTTACGCTAGGGCTTTATCGGAGGCCTGCCTTTCCGAGAGGGTGCAGAGGAACAGAGCGTCTGGGCGTGCGTTCGATAAAGCGGTCAGAAGGAAGCGGCGGGCGCAGTGGAGCAGGCCCAGGGATTTGATTGCCGCGCGAGGCGTCGAGCCTTGCCGGGTCGGCGTGGAGCGTTTTACTTGTGCGCGCGGCTGCCGCTGACAGCCGATTAAACTCCCGCCAGGTGAACCCCCATCCACCTGCCAGTAACCCAACGACGATCGCTACCACCAGCGACAAGACCACCGCCCTCAGCTCAGGGCTATCTTCGGGCTGCCCAGGCTCTGCCGAGATGTTTTTCGCCAACAGCGATGCACGTGTCCAACCGCTGCCTCCGGCGGATCGGCCGCCCTGCTCCTGTTGCAACAGCGCGACGATTGATTCAGAACGTGCTTCGGCAGAAGGTGGATAGCGTGTCAAGTAGAGATAAACGTCTGCGGCTTCTTCCTCGCTCAGGTAGTAGAAGACGGGCATTCTGCCACGGCACAGCAGTGGTGGTGTACCCATCAAAATGGGAGCTCCCACGGTCACCTTTTGGATGAACTGGGGTTGACGCTTGCGTGTGGTGAGGGTGTTGAGCGGTGGGATCGCGCCGTCCAGGAGTTGCTGCGGACCGGGATCTGTACCCACCGCGCTGTGGCATGTGTGGCACGTGGATTTCACAATCAGTTCCCCAACGCGAGTTGCGGATTCTTTTACTATCGACTGCTCCTGCACCGCGCCCGGGACACCAGCTAGTTGTTTCAGATACGCGACCAGCGAGCGGACTTCCGGTTCGTTCAGGTGGGAAAACGACGGCATGTTTTCTCCCCCGTGGTGCAGTCTCTGCAGCAGAGCCTGATTCGACTGCAGTGCGAGTTTGGCAGCATCGCCCCGGCTGATGTCCATGCCGGTATTCTTCATTCGCTCCATTACTAGCGCCACGGAGGTCGACCGAACTGGGTTGATCACCGAGTTGATTTCCGGCGGAGCCCCCAAGCCAGATTCGCCGTGGCATCCCTGGCAATTCAGCCGATACAGGTCCGATCCTTTCAGGGCGGCTTTCGCGGGAGCTTCTATAACGTCGACCGGGTGCGGCATGATCTTGTCATCTGGCGCTGGCCCTAAGTGCCCAGTTTTCCCCATGCTGGTTTCGCCAAATGGTCTGTTCAAATGAGTAAGCCAGCTTTCTCCGGTCACCGGCGTTACTACCGGATTCATAGAGCCTGCCTGGACCTGAGACTTATCGTTCGTGACTATGTTCGCTTCCCCAAAACTACCGCAGCCAGTCAACAGCAGCGCCGTGATGGCGAGGCATTTTGTCGTTAAAAATCGATTCATTACGCCCTCACTTGCAGACAAGTCGTGTACCTGCATGCGAGGGTACGATTATGGGATTAGGCGGTTGTCAGGGGAAGGTGACAACGCTGTGAATTATTAGAGACAACAGCACAGAGGGGGACGTCCTAGGCAAGCCTGGGAAGAAGCTAAGCTTGTCACGCTGGGAATGCGCGAGAATCGCCTCCGCTCGCGGCAACTTCATGATCTTCATCGCGGTGGTCTGCGGGGATAACAACACCCGGCATCGGGACCAGTGTCCATTACTTAGCCTTGCACATGCACCCTTCCTAGCGCGAAACTTTCGGGTATCGGCCGGGGGACCTTCCGTCCGCTGCCGCTGCGCACCAGAGAATCCTCTCTCTGCCCATCTTCCCGGCCTGTAAGACGATATCGACTACACCGTAGACATATTGTCTGCGCTGCTCAAGCAGTTCCGCCGGTGAGTTCGTAGGACGCCATGTTACTTTCCGATGCAGAAGGTGATTGAGATCGCAAACACCATGAAAATAAAGGTTTGGTCGGGGCGCGTGAGTTCGCGTGGACACATGGGTGGACACGAATACCCCGTCCCGGGGCGAGTGCACAAGGCGAGAAGCTACTTTTGTCCTAGCAACTCCTGTAAATGGGCGTTGGACTTTTCGACTGAATCGAGGCGCTTGTCAACTCGCTCGATGGTTGCCTGAGAATCCCGCAACTGGCGCGTCTGATACCTAATTTGTAACAGTATTACGAGAATCGCCACTCCGCCGATCGCGAGTCGCACGACCCTCCACCATTTGCCTTCAGAAGCGGACCTTACCCACGCGAACAACGCCAGAATTGTCGTAGACCAACAGAGAAAAAACACTGTGGGATCCCACCAGTGCTGTGCGGAATCGTTTGGCGCCTTTGTTGCAAAAATCGCTATCGCTGCGATAAGTACGCCCAGTGCGGCGAACATGACCGATGTGACGTTATCTATACGGTCCCGGTTCTGGTGGACTGCTCTTTCGACTTCGTCGCGGCTCGCTATCGCCTTGTCCGCTTCCTTCCTCAGGTTCTCTATCGCTTGAACCGCATCCTCAACGAGACCGCTTCGGAGTGTGACCTCGCCCTTGTCATCGTAAATATAGTCTTCAAAGACGAATCTCGTCCTTTCTTTCCACGGGTATGCGAAGTGAGCAGATTGCGACGTTCCGTGGGATGTCGTAACAAAGTCGATTACAGCAATCGGTTCCCCGTGCTCACCACATTTAATCACGAAGTCCTTATTTGACAAGTTCCATAACGGACACATAAGTCGGCCGCGATACCCAGGGTCGACCTGTGGCCCACCGACCCATATCAATCCCCGGTATGCCCATCGAGTTCGGATATTCCAGCGCCCGATAAGGAACGATGGCATGTTTACGGTTTCGAGAATTTCTACAACAGCGACCTCGAACTTCTTAATCGTTAGTTCTGCACCGTCCTGGATGTCGTACTTAACTCCTCCGGTCGAATACTTGTGCCCCACGCGCAATTCGTAACTCGCTGCTTTGATGTTCTTGCGAGCGTAGGGGTAAAGCAACCTGTATTCATCACCGCACAAGAATTCGATTTGATCACCGAGCAGCACTCCCGAGAGCTTCCGCTCGTCACGAAGGGATGCCGGGATTTCTGGAAAATGTTCCAGCCGCTCGATTTCGATCTCTCTAGGCGACTTCGGCTTGATCGCGTTTTCTTTCAAGTAGACCTCCACCCTCTGCCGATGTCCAACTGTCGGAGCGTGCCGCTCCGTCTAAGGAAGGCCCAACACCGAGGTAATTAACCTGGGCGCCGAGCGATCGCTCGACATGCGAGAGGAACGATACCGTCGGCTTCGAAAGACCAGAATGGCCACGGGCATTCCGATTGTCATGTGAGATATAGTCCAAGAAGTTCACAGCGATCGACGTGGGTCGGTTGATCTCCGCCGCGCGCCGGGCAACTTCGACGTCGAAACGACCCACGCGGCGGAGTTTTCCAGTGACCGTAGTGTATTCGGTAATCGGGCACGGATAGCCACTCTCGCGCTGCACTGTCGCCCAGTCGACTTCTTGGAACATCGGACCAGCCTGAGGCCCCGCGACACGAATCGGAAACGTACGGAGAACCAGGACGACGTTGGTTACGGCGATGGGGCTAATCCCACATTCGCTGATACAGCCGGCTGCAGAAGTGTCACGCGAAGTGGTCTTCGGGTAGAAATCTGAGTGATAGAGGGAGAGGCCAAAACCCTGCGTCCCTTCCACAAGAATCTTCTTGCGCTGGTCAATGCCGCGGTTGATCTCGTAGGTTGCATCAACGAGATACGGTGCTAGCCAGGTAAGTTCCTTTGCAGCGCGCTCGGCCAGAACCACGTCGTCGCCGCGAAGCACCCTACGCGACACACCGACCCGACACCGCAAAGAGTCGAGCTGAGCCGCTCTCTCAGTCCCAATCGTTCTTCGGCTTCGCGATCGCGATCTTCGATAATCATTGCCCGATGATCCACGCCTACCCGATCGGGGCCGAGCCCCAGAAGCTGCAGTTCCTTCTTCAGTACTTCAAGATCGAGGAGCCCACCGGAGGGAATCAATAGCCGCGCCTCGGGGCGGATGTACCCGGTAGGGATTTGCCGCAATACTTTTAATTCGCCGTCCTCCCCCACAAAGCAATGCCCGGAATTGGGCCCGCCGCACCGGACAACGATGTCGATCTGTTCACGCAGCACGATGAAGGCAGAAATCTTGCCCTTGCCCTCCGAGCCGTATTGACCGCCAACAACCACCCAAACGCTCACATGCCCTCCCCAGACCGAAACATCGTTACGAACCCGTCGATTTCAACACCTAGCTTTTCAACGGGCGGCACTCCTGACATCACCGCCGAAGCTAGTGGGACGAGCGCATCAATATTTGACTCCACCGGATGCGAATCTGCGGCCAGGAACTCATCATACGTTCGATACCGCCCACGCAGCCGTCCGAAACGGATCTCAGGAGGAGTATCTATGTAAATCAATGCGAACTGAGATGCAAATTCATTTTTCAGGGATTCGTAGTCAATCGGGTGGCGCAGTCCGTCCACTGCGCAGTCCCTCTTGGGATCAACCGACGGGACCAAGCAACGATTGAGTTCGCGTTGGCGATCACCCGACATGACGCCCCATCCGACGTCTTGCAGATAAGACTTGGCGGCCGGATCAGCCTTGAACCAATCAGCAAGAACCAGACTGTATCGTAGATACTGGAACCCGAAGTGCCGTTCTAAGTGGTGGGCAGCGAAGCTCTTGCCGGATCCGATCCGCCCCGCAACTCCGATCACGATTCGTGATTCGCCCATGCGGAGCATTGTAAACGCCTACACTTTGTCCAGCCCGGACGCCTGGAGAATCTCGGCAAGCTTCGCATAATTGATGCTTGGTGAGCGCGGCACGATCAGGTAATCCTCAGTCGGCGTGCCCAGGGCGATGTAATCATCCGCCAAATAGAACAGGCCGACCAGTGCCGATGTTATCGCATCGACCTCGTCGTGGGTCACTCGATCGGTCAGGTAAGCTCCAGTGATGCCGATTCGCCCCATGCCACGTTTCAGTTCTTCGAGGCTCGCACCCTTGCGTGGGATCCCAAGCAGATCCTGTGCCGCGCCGGGGTAGCTTTCAATCACCGTCAGCCCCTTTTTCCTAAGTTCCGTTGCCATCCGCATCCCACGTACTGTGAGCGACTTCATGCTCGGCAAGAGAGCCCAGAAGACCGAAATACCCATCCTCTTCAGCGCGAGTTCGCACTTTCGGTAGATCAGCGAATCCCCAAGGTTGTCGGGATCGGTTACCCCTTCAGGAAAGGACAGCGGAGAATCGATCGAGACAATGTCAGGCGCCGCGGCGAAAGTCTCGTGGATAAGTTCTTCGTCGGTGCGCAACGACTTGGTCGTCGCGTCACACCCATCCATCAGCGCCCACCCGGTTGCGCGGCGTTCGCTACCAGTGAGATCGATCCCGACGATTCTCGGTGACCCCGACTGCGAAACAACTTTCGTCAGGAGATTTCCAACAATTTCACTGCCGGAAATCTGCGGCAGCGCCTTCCTCGCGGTCGACAGCTTCGGCTGCTTCGGGATTTCAGCGATACCCGTAAAGATGGGGGCAATAGAATCCTGCACGAAGGAAGCCGTCTGCTGCGACAAGCGGTCGTAGCAGATCTCCATCATCGCCTTCAGATGCACGACGTCGGCAGTGTTGTACTCGATCAATTTGCCCAGAGCGGCCTTGTCTCCTCGCAGATACTGCGCCCACAGGACAGTTGCTTCGTATCCCGAGACGTCGGCTATGGATGAGCTGCGGCAAATTCCGAGGGCTTTCTCAACTTCTTTCAATCCTCCGCTAAAGCCAAGCCGTCGAGAAACCCAGCGAAGGTCGATATGCACAGGAGGGAGTGTGATCCCCGGAAAAGCAGACCGCAAGAATCGCAAATCAAACCCGGCGCCATTGAATGTCACGACAACCGAGTACTTCTTCAGCTGTTCCTGCAACTTGTCAAGATTGTCGTTCTGAACATAGACGCTATAGCGCCTTCCGTCGTAGAGACCCACCACTGTGACGGAGTCGAACACGGTTGACAGCCCCGTCGTCTCAATGTCCAGGTAGACGCATTGATCGGAAAACTCGGGGAAAACGCGCCAAGCCTCACCCAGATCGCTCAACCGTTGAAAGAAGGCGGCATCTTTGTTCTTGATGGCCTGGCGGGAGCGAGGGATGTAATCGTCGAGCCTCTGCTGCAATCGAGCACCAAGCAACCCGAATCTCTTCTCGAATCGATCCGCATCATCCCAGTCGCGGATCCCATTCGCCCACATCGCGCGTTCGGTTTCTCGGCCGATCCCTGGGATGTGAATGAAGGTCTGCTGCAGCATTGAACCGTCCTATATCGACTCTGATCGTCAACTACAGTTTACGTCAACTTCGGTTGACAAGATGCAACGAAATCTTTTATCGTTGAGTGCCCGGTTTTGGTGCAATGAAGCGAGATACGCCTCAAGACGAAGCCTTTAAGAGTGCCGTTAGAGATGAGTTCCTGCGAGCGTTACATCGTGCGCAAGAGATGGGCTATACCGTCGATAAGTTCGCAGAAACACTAGGCATAACTCGGGCCGCCTTGCACAAATACACGAGAAAACAAGGCCAGTCCATTCCAAGTCTGCGCGTTTTGGAGAGAGCCCGTAAGCGGTGGAAGATCCGAGTCAGCTACGGAGATTTGGGTGAGGGTTATATCAACAAGAAAACGATCGAGGACGGTCAACTTGAGTAGTAGCTCACATTCAACACTGGTACAAAACAGGTACGATGGAGTGACGGCACCCGCGGCTGGATTAGCTGGTGATTTGTCCGGCGATGAGGGCAGCAGTGATTCGCGCTTAATTATTTCGAAGGGGAAATCAATATGGCCGAACCAAGTTACGAAGAATTGAAAGCCAGAGTCCAGGAGTTGGAAAAGTCTCAAGGGCGTAAGCGAGGCAGTCTGGAATTTAAAGTCAGCGAAAAGGGCGGTATGAGCGTGTATGGCCTGGGACGATTTCCGGTCACCCTCTATTACGAGCAGTGGATCCGGCTACTGGATCAGACCGAACCGATTCGCGAGTTTCTGGAGGCGAATAAGACTGGCATGAAATTGAAACACACGGAGTGAGAACAAGTTTTGATCAGTGCCCCTCGGTAAAGTGACGCCCTCGCAACTGGCGCAGCCGATCTATTGCCCCTGCCGTTGCTGGGAATGAATGGCGGCACGCACATAGTCGGCGCGCGGACCAGTTGGTTCCTCTGTTAAGAATATTTGCAATTCGGCGAGTGCCTCAGCCCGCCGGTTTTCCTTGTCGTAGGCGCGGCCCGCAATGTAATGCACAAAGGCCGGGTGTGGCTTCGACGAAGCATGGGCTTGATGGGCACTGGCGATGGCAGCATCGTAGTGGCGATTCATGTACTGAGCATCCGCCAGCAGCATCAGGCTCTCGGTGTTGCTGGATCCAGGCTCACCGCCTTGTCCAGGAGAGTTTCGGCTTTGGGAAAGTTCTTTTCTCGCAGGCAAAGTTTAGCGAGGTTAACGTTGGGGGCAGCAAAGTGGTCATCTAGGCTAATGGCCTTTTCCAGTGCTTCCTGCTCATGGGCGTTGTCGTTCATCCGCGCATAAAGCACGCCCAGATTGTTATAGGCCGCGGCATAGTGGGGAGCTGTGGCGATGGCCTTATGCAAGTGTTCCAGCGCCTTTTTCCACTGCTGCTGGGCCATTGCTTCATTGGCTTTGTCAAGTTCCTTCCGCGCCTTCGGAGAAACGTTCAGCTCGGCGGCTGAAACCATCGAGGACCGCGATCCAGTCGGCTCAGCGCCGGATTCACCGGAATCGTCATTACGGCGCACGCTGATATATTGCGCCTGCGTAACCTTGCGTTCATCCACCTCGAATACTGGGCTCTCAGTAGTCTGGATTCCATCCCCACTCACGACGACATGGTAATTGCCCACCCGAACTGCTCTGAAATCTGCTCGCCCATTGGAGTTCGTGTAGGTATTTGCAACCGGAGTGCTACTGGAACCCTCCATCAACTGCACAAACAGATTGGGACCGGCGGCACGATCATTGTCAAAAACAACGTGCAGGTGGACGCTTCCTGCTGAAGAGCCGCCCACACCCCCTCTTAACTGGGCCTGCGCAGACGTGAGAAGAAACGTGAAGATAACGGGAGCTATCCAGCGTCGATACCGCATAACTGCCTCCCTGAGATCGCAGGAGACCGGCAATCCCAAGAGCATCGGGTCGAACTCGGCGGTCGAACTCCTCGAGAGACCCGCATGAAACGGCAAATCGCAGGGTGAGGATGGACACAGCTGCTACGCCCCACAATCCGCATCCTCTGATGGGCGCGATTCTACACCCGTCCGAACACGATTAGGCAAGGAATTTTAGAGGTTGCGCCTCTCGCAGACCAGTCGGTAGTTACTGCAGTGATTTTTCTGCCAGAACTGAGAAAAGCGACAGGCAGACCAGCGCGACGTGCCGATGGAATGAAGTACACTGGCGCGCCCGGAGAGATTCGAACTCCCGACCTATTGCTCCGGAGGACTCGCCGCACGATAAATCAACGGTTTAGCGCGGTTTGTGCGGAGTGAGATTCCCTAGTATTTATGCGGGTTTCCCGCTCCGCTGCCCTTTCAGATACAAGCGTAACTAAACAGCCACTGGGCACAAAATTGGGCACAGTTACCGCGCGGGTGTCGGGACCCCGAAAACAAACACACCCTAAGGCAAAAAGCCGTTTCGCGCCCGATCATCACGTTACCGCGTTGCGGAGTGACGACTCATGCCATGTTTCGCAGCCTACGTTGTCCAGGGGAGGGTGCCTCAAAATCTAGGACAACGTTTCGCGCCCGATCATCACGTTACCGCGTTGCGGAGTGACGACGACTCATGCCATGTTTCGCAGCCTACGTTGTCCAGGGGAGGGTGCCTCAAAATCTAGGACAACGTTTCGCGCCGATCATCACGTTACCGCGTTGCGGAGTGACGACGACTCATGCCATGTTTCGCAGCCTACGTTGTCCAGGGGAGGGGTGCCTCAAAATCTAGGACACGTTTCCCCACTCCCGCTTGCAGGAGATCCGAAAACGTTTGCAATGTTTCGTGAACGGAACCGATGAACTTCCTGCCAGCGCATCACGATGTTCCGCACCGCCACGAAAATGGTTTTGTTATCCGACACTTACGCCCGCCTTTGCTTTAGGTTTTCCATCTTTTGTGCCATTCCACGACTCTCAACACCTGGCCCTTAGGTCCGATTGCAATATATTGACATCCGTCTTGAGTGTCCTGACATCGCTTGTCAGGTCGGACATCTCGGAGTCGATGATGTACCGAACCCCAGCAAATAGCGCGCCGAATATGACGATGACACTCGCCACCAGTCCAGTCCACTTCTTCAGAAATGAATACATGCGCTTGACACTCATTGGGATCGACGCAAATGAAAAACCTACTGCTAGATCGTCCGGTTTCGCGATTGGCGTAACCGCGTTTTCGGGATACGCAATAGTAGCACTCATCTGTGCGTCAACACCGTGGCTTTCCAAAATCAGTATCGGCTTTCGAGGGGGATGGGGTCACCTGATTTCCGGACATGTGGGCACGTCGGTAATCTGGAACGGAGGTTACCTTGCTTGTACTCTGATCGGCGCGGTTTATTCCGCCTGTGGAAATCGAAAGCAAACCAGTACCGCCAGTTCTGCCAATGGCGCGGGATGACGAAGGGATCTTCTTCCAGCATTCGGCGGCCTGTAGCTTCACGCCTTTTGTATCGTTCCGATGAATCGGCAATCGGACTCGGCCCGTCTACATTCGGAGTCGATGACATCTTGCAGCGTTGTTTGAATGTTGCGGAGAGAGTCATCGTCCCTGCATTCGAGAAGTTCATCAAGAATCCGCAAGTATTCTGGAGATGGGGACACGTCCGCCTTTCCGCCCGCGTGATACACTTCGGACTAGAAAGGCTAGATGCGCTCAAGGCCGGCCAAGGTGCGAGCGGATTAGCCTAGCAAGAGGAATTCTAAGAACCCTGACGCCCAGTCAGGAGAGCGAATTGCGCTCCACGTGAATTTTCGCACGGAGCTGGCGCTGGTGTCCATCCAATTTCCTAAAGTAGGGTCAGTCGTTCCAGCCGCATTAATTCTGGACTCAGTTCTAGATTATGTGTTCCCGTACAGGCGGGCGCTTGGCTGGCGCGCGATGCGACATCCGCTACTGCATCAGCGTCGATATTTACTAAACTGTGCGCGTATACTCGGTGCGACATTCCGCAGTCTTCGTGGGCACATTTACAATCAATCACCCAAAGATCCGATTGCGGTCCGCTTGGGCCCGCTGGGAAAAATTCAGGGAATTCCCCAACAAAGCCTTCGCACCACTGCACGCGCTCAATGCATAGAATCGGTAATGGCCAGCTACCCGTGGTGCGATACTGTTGACCTTCGTTTCGTCCTAATTGGCTTTGCTGCGGGAGAGCAATTTGCCTCTGACAGCATGAGCAAAGAATGTGGGAGTACCAGCGACCAATAGGTTGTCGGAAGGCCATCTCGAATTGCCTATTCAAACCTTTTTACTTGCTCCTCGATATCTTTCGCCTCTTTGGCGTGCCCATCAGAAGAGGGAGCGTACGTCTCATTAAACAGCTCTTCCTTCGTCAATACGTCAAGTACCACTACCCAGTCAAAGCCTTTCGTGGTGGCGGCGCTGGACGACACCACGCACACACACGAGTTTCTCTTGAGGCTATAGAAGATTCGGTCGACTACGAACTGTTGGAGCCATTCCTCCTGAGAATGGAGGTCCGCCTTTTTCCCCAATCGTTGGATATCCCGGTATTGCTCCTCGACCTTACTTGCATATTTCTCGCACTCGACTTTTCTATGGAACAGTTCCGAAGAATCTGAGATGGACGCCCGCATTGAAGTTACCGGATGGTCACCTGAACATCCAATGCCCAATAGCAGGACCATGGCAACAGCGATTCGGAAAAGGTTCATGTTCATAACGCCCAACCTTGGCTTTTGTTCTGAAGCGGGATTATAGCTGCTGGGAGAAAAGAGTAGGAATCCCTCTTAGTAGGAATGTCTTTTAGGAATGATGGCCGTGACTGTAACCCAATAACAAGAACCCAGTTGCGGCGAATGTGATTGCAAAACTTGCCGATCTGAGTAGCAAAACTTGCAATGAGAGTAGCAAAACTTGCCGATCTGACTTCGGCCTCTCACTCAGTTCAGCTCAGCAAAAGTTGCTACTCTGGCTAGTCGAAGTTCAGCGGTACGCCATAAGACTGCGGTGCCGCTGCTGCTGCCTTTTGTGGTTCTTGGCCGGGCGAAGCGTTCGGAGCTTCTTCGGTTTTGCTGCGGGATCGTTTGGGCATTACCATCGGTGTCTTTGGGTCACCGGGGTACGGGTGTTTGGTTTTCGGGTCGCAGATCGTGTATGTGTATCGATTTCCCGCGTCCGGCTTTGTACTGGATCAGGCCGTACTCCTGAAGCTTCTTGCGCGCGTTGCAAGCGGCCCGAGGAGATACTCCGACACTCGCCTTCAGATTACAATCCTTCACCTGAAATTCGCGGGTGCGATAGAACTCGCTCCGCTCCATCAGGTGAAGTAGAGATTCTGTTCGGTCGGCTTCATCTTTGCCCACAACCCAGACCGGAAGACGAAGGGATGGACACCGAAGAATGAATCAAGCATCACCGTCACAACAATACCCCTAGAATCGCTCTGGGCGGCTCTGCGGCCCTTTGCTGCACCAGTTAGTCGTCTGACACGTCATCGGCCTCTCTTCGGCGCGGTGCTGGCGATTTGCCTCCATCCTCGATCACCTTCAGTAGCTCACTCTCGCGGATCATCGTTCGAGAGCCAACCTTCACGCGCCGCAAACGGCCTTGCGAGAGCCAGGCGTGAACCGTCCATTTGCTGATCCCGCCCAAGAACTTTGCCGCGTCCGGTACCGAGTACAGTTTTTCCGTTTCCACATGCTTTCTCCTGCGGTATTCCGCAGCAACAGGATGCACTTGACGCGAAACCGGTGCAAGAGTAAAGTAACGTGTGTATGACAATACAAACGCGTCCGTTACTGACAAAGACCGCGCTCACAGCGATCGCGAAGCGACACATACAGGCGTCGGAGCTTACGCCGCGGCAAATGTCGCAATGGGCCAACGGACAACTGATCGGCCTGCTAAATCTGAGGCCGGCCTCTGCCGTTGGGCAGCGCGTCACAAAAGCCGTTGAGTTGTGCCGGAAAGCCTGCGACTTGACCGAGTACGTAAAGACGTCACTCGACGATCAAGACACCATAAGGGCACGGTGGCAGGAGTTGAATCGCGTTATGGCTGACCTCAACGCCCGCATGTCGCAATACAGGCGATACCCGGTAGTGCGAGCTTTTCACGGCCCTGGTTACCATTTGTTTATCTCATATGAATGCAAAGCTAAGACCGAAAACGAAGCGCGGAGAATACCGCAATCCAGTGGCTTCTTGACAATATCGACTTGGTTCATCGCATTCGCCGGTGTCTGGAGTGTCACAAGTGGTTCTTTGCTGTGACGGAGCACCAAAGATACTGCGGAGCCAACTGCCGCAAGCGGTACGCCTCACACAACGAAGGCTTCAAAGAGAAACGACGGCTGTTCATGCGTGACTACCGGAGAAGTGAGAGAGCACGGGATCAACGAGCAAAGCAAATAGCAATAACGAAAGGACGGTGAAAAAGTGGCAATCTACAAGCGCGGTCGAATTTACTGGTACAAGTTCGTGTGGAACGGTGAGACAATACGCGAATCCACAAAGCAGGGAAACGACAAAACTGCGCGGCAGATGGAAGCGGCGCACCGCACGTCGCTGGCGAAGGGCTGAGGTCGGGATCCGTGAGAAGCGGACTGTTCCCACGCTGAAAGAGTTTTGTGAGCGGCGATTCAAACCTTGGGCGAAGGCGACATTCGAAAACACTTGCCGCAACAATTGGTTCTGGTTTCGCGCTGGAATGGGTCGCCTCACCAGATACGAGACACTGGCGAATACGCAAGCTGGATGAAATCACGAATGAGAAAGTGGCGGGCTTCGCCGTTTACGAGCAGACTCGCTTGCAGAATCGCGGACGGGATGAGGACGAGGAAAAGTGCGGGCTGGCCGTGAGTTCGATCAACAGTTCGATCCGCGTGCTCCGCCGGATACTGAATCTCGCTGCTGAATGGGGCGTGATTGAGTCCGCGCCCAAGCTGGCCTTGCTGCCGGGCGAGAACCATCGGGAGCGGGTTGTTAGCCCGGAGGAAGAGAGCAGGTATCTGGCGGCTGCTTCGCCTCTGCTTGCCGATGTTGCCACGATTCTGGCCGACACGGGGATGCGCCCGGATGAGTGCTATCGGCTGTGCTGGGAAGATTTGACCTGGGCAAACGGTCGCAATGGCTCTTTGCTGGTCCGCCACGGAAAGACGGCAGCAGCCCGCCGCGTGCTGCCGATGACTCCGAGGGTGCGGGCCGTCCTAGAAATGCGCTGGGAACGCGCTGGAAGGCCCGCAGAGGGCTGGCTGTGG
>CAVXQI010000015.1:0-87606 GCA_963763725.1 uncultured Acidobacteriaceae bacterium | reverse complement strand
CGGACGGCGAAGTCAATCGGGTTCCTGGGAGACGTAGTTGAACAAAACGCCGCTACGGCTGTTGATAGATGCCATAATTTGGATAGTTTGAATAGTTGCGATTCGTGGTTGACGTTAAGGCCTTGAAGTTATCTCCGTTTTGACTCCACCAAGCATCCCAACAGGACTTCGGAGCTTCTGGACACGCATCGATGCTGATCCCACCGCCGTGATGCCAAATGACGTCGCTAACGGTGATGTTGGTAAGGGCGAGATTCGCTGCGAGGTTGATCCTTTTCGCACCAACACTGGAACGCATTTCCTCAGTGTCGGGCATCGCCCGAATAATTGCCTCGACAGCTTTCTCATCACCCACCCCGCCCAACAGGATGATGATCTGGTCTTTGATGTCGCGATCATCGAGGTATTGCAGCAGTGGGTCCTGCGCAACTGGTCCGGCTTGCAGAATCCTAAGCATTGGATCCGTGAAATTGAAGATCCAGTGAGTCGGGCTCGTGTAATTCTCAGGCCCAATCCATTGGTGGAATTTCAATTGCTCAATTAGGGCTCGAATCTCCTCTTGCGTGAGTTGACTCGGAACGATGGAATCAACGGCAATCACCTTTCCCTTAGCTGTTCCGGCTATCGTTACTCTGGTGCGTTCATATTTCTTAAAATTGGTTGGATCGCCTTGAAGCAAGTAAACGTCGGCTCCAGCAAGCAATCCCCACTCCGAAGAGTTTGCCGGGCAAGCCATCTGAAGCTTACGGCTCTGCTCTTCGCATCTCCAATCACTTACCAGAACGATTCCCGTCCAGGTTTTCTTGGCGTCCGGATAATCCGGCAGATTGTTGTTGGTCTGCGAGTAGCCACCGCTGACATTCACGAAAATGGCTATGAACAAAAGCAGGAAGCGGGTCGTCATCAGTTTTCTGCAGGACACAAGCAAGGTCCGAAGATGTTCGCAGAAATAAGTCACGCAATACATTCTACTGTCCCATTCCTTGCTGTCCGGTAAACTGCGCCTCCGCGAAGGCGGTGATGCGCTCCAGCGAAGTTTGCATTTCGGCGTGATAGCGATCCATTGCCGCATCGTCGGCATCGGGCGGAACGAAGATGTTTTTCGCCACGCGCACATAGGCGCGCGAAAAAGGTTTAGGAATAAGCATGGCGTCCCACGTCTTCAGGACCCAGGCCTTCTCCACGGCCACGTAGAACGCCGTGATCGGGATGCCGGTCAGTCGCGCCAGCATCACCGGGCCCTTCTTGGCGAGGTAGCGCGGACCGCGAGGGCCATCAATCGTGAAAGCTACGGCACCGCCGGCTTTGACCATGGTCTCCATTTCGAGCAGGCCGCGCTGGCCGCCGCGCGAACTGGAGCCGCGAACCGGCACGAACCCGAAGTGGCGAATCACGCGTGCGATGTATTCGCCGTCGCGGCTGAGGCTGGTGAGTACCCCGATATCGCGATTACGGAAAAGCCAGGTTGCCGGCAGGACGCAACGGTGCCAGAAGGGGTAAATACCGGGAGCAATGTTATCGAGGCCATGAATAGAGCCCTCTTCGTAGGTGATGGTCATACGCAGGGTGCGGCCGATGAGGCCAACTACTGTGGAGGCGATCCACGAAAGCAGCGCGAGCTGTATCCGCTGCGGCAGGGTGAGACGGAGCGGGTGGACTTGCTCGGCGGCTGCTCTAGCTGGACTGGGCACGCGAGAATTTTAGAGCAGATTCACTCGTGGTGTATTGGCAACGGGTGGAGCGCGCCTTCAGGCTCGCCCGACTACACCAACCCTGAAACTGCTCTCGATACAGGAACTTTGGAATTGCTCTAAGACGCATACCTCAGCCAGCGGTTCACAGGTCCATAAAGTTGCGAACGATTTGCCGGCCATGGGCGGTGAGTACGCTCTCCGGATGAAATTGCACGCCTTCCACCGGGAACTTGCGGTGACGCAGCCCCATGATTACGCGTTGCCCGTCGCGGTCCGTGCAGGTGGCTGAAATTTCCAATTCACCGGGCAGATCTTTTTCCTGGACAATCAGGGAATGATAGCGTGTGGCCGTCATCGGAGAAGGGATGCCGCGGAAGATTGATTTACCGTCATGTTCAACGGAGCTGGTCTTGCCGTGCATGAGGTTGGCGGCGCGAACGACTTTGCCGCCGAAAGCTGCGCCAATCGCTTGGTGGCCAAGGCACACGCCGAGCAGCGGCACTCGCCCCGCGAAATGGCGGATGAGCTCGATGCTGATCCCCGCATCTTGTGGCGTGCACGGGCCGGGAGAGATGACGATGCGCTGGGGACGAAGCTGATCAATTTCGTCGACGGTAATCTGGTCGTTGCGGCGGACAGTTACCTGCTCACCCAGTTCGCCGAAGTACTGCACCAGGTTGTAGGTGAACGAGTCGTAATTGTCGAGGACGAAAATCATGAGTCAGTTTCGAGTTTCAAGTTTCAAGCAAAGACGCACACCCACATCTCTCAGCAGGCGAGTGATTTCATCAACGCGTTGATGATTCGTAGCACCTCTTGCGCTTGCGTTTCAAGATCGTGCGCTATGTCGGAGCTTAGATAATGAAGGTCCGCAGCGATCAGCACCTGCGTCTCGACTTCGAGAAGCGATCCTCGCGATAAGGAAAGGAAGTGTTTGAATTCCTTCTCTGACAATCGGCCCTGTCCTTCCGCTATGTTACTTGGCACAGATACAGCCGCGCGGCGCAACTGCGCGGCCAATCCGTACACTTCTTCCTTCGGAAATCCACGAGTGTGCAGATAGACGTTTTTCACCAGCGCCATCGACTTCTGCCACGCAATCAGATCTTTATAGGAATGAGACACGATTCCTTCTTAAAGCTTGAAACTATCTCTCAGTCGCTGACTACTCTTACACGTACGCAACCCTGTTTTACTCGAAACTTGAAACTCGAAACTTGAAACTATCCTTCAACTGCTAACACTCTCGCAAGCCCTAAGCAACGCGCTCGCCTTGTTCATACACTCCTGGTACTCGCTTTCGGGATCGGAATCGGCGACGATACCCGCGCCAGCCTGAAGGTAGGCGCGATTGCGATGCAGGACCATGGTGCGAATCGCGATACAGGAATCCAGATTGCCCGCGTAATCGGCGTACAGAACAGAGCCTCCATAGACGCCGCGACGCACCGGCTCCAACTCTTCGATGATTTCCATGGCGCGAACTTTGGGCGCGCCGCTGAGCGTGCCCGCAGGGAAGCAAGCAGCCAACGCGTCTAGCGCATCAAGATCGCCGCGCAACTCCCCCTCCAGCGCCGAGACCAGGTGCATGACGTGCGAGTACTTCTCCACGTACATCAGGTCGCGCACCTTCACGCTGCCGTACTCGCTGACCCGGCCCAAGTCGTTGCGACCCAGATCGACCAGCATCACGTGCTCGGCACGCTCTTTTTCATCGCTGCGTAGCTTCGCAATAAGTTGTTCGTCTTCGGCGGGGGTCGCTCCTCGCTTGTGGGTGCCGGCGATAGGGCGATATTCCAGCTTTCGTCCGGAGACGCGCACCAGCATCTCCGGCGACGCGCCCACCACCTGCATCTCGTCCAGCTTCAGGTAAAACATATACGGCGATGGATTCACCGTGCGCAAGGCGCGATAAATCTGGAAGGGCTCGGCTGGCAGTTTGAAGTCCAGGCGCTGAGAGAGCACGACCTGGAAAACATCGCCGGCCGCAATGTACTCCTTGGCGCGGCGCACGCTGGCCACGAACTTATCGTGCGAAGTCGAGTTGTGGACCTTGATTGCCTTCTTGCGGTCGTTGGTTGACCAGTCAAAATTGTGCGGCCGCACTCCGCGGGCAAGTTTGGCCTCGATCGCGGCAATGTCGCCAAGGGCGCGATCATAGGCTTTCCGCGGCGTTTCAGCCCTTACGTCGGCAGCCGCGATAATCTGCAATTGATGCCGCAGATGATCGAATGCCAGCAGTCGATCGTAGAAAGTGAACACACAATCCGGCAAGCCGACGTCGTCCTTGGCATGTTCGGGCAGGCGCTCGAACTGACGCACCATGTCGTAGGCAAAATATCCGACACAACCGGAGCTGAATGGCGGCAAGTTGGGCAGCGTCGCGGGGCGATATTGCCGCAGGTAGCTGCGCAACAATTCAATTACGCTGCCTTGCCGGCGTTCCACCGAAGAGCCCCGCCGAATCTCCACAGAGGCGCCGCGCGCGGTGACGACCATTCGCGGCTGCGTGCCCAGAAAAGTGTAGCGGCCGATCTTCTCGCCGCCTTCGACCGACTCGAGGAGAAATGCGTATTTTTGCTTTGCCGCTAAGCTTAAAAAAGCTCCGACTGGCGTCAGCAAGTCGGCGCTCAGCGTTTTTGCGACGGGGATCAGCGACGCCTCGCGGCTGAGCTGCAAAAAGTTCTTGTAGTCGGGAATGACCATATACGCACGAGCCAGTTTAGCCCATCTTATAAGTGCCGATGCGGGTCCAAAGTGCGGGGCCTCGGGGGCTGAAGCCCAGTCCTTAAAGGGCCGTTTACCGGCACGGCTGAAGCCGTGCCCCTTCAAAACCGATTTATGAGATGGCTTTTTAGTTTTACTGGGATTATACGGGAGCCTATGCGATCGTCCGGTGGGTCAAGGTTTTCGGCGGCTGAGTAGGGCCATGATCTGGGGCGGAGCCACCGGTCTGGAATCCATGGAACACGACAGGACTCGTCGACTGACTTAATAGGCGCACGAGGACACATCGCAATTGATTCCTGACTGCAGCCGAATAGAAAAACCCGACATGAATCGGGGTCAGTCGTGCTCTTGACAGCTTCGGCTATGTCCATCCGCGGTGAACAATTTACATTTTGCAAATGCGACTGGTTAGTTTGCTGGAGACCATCTCATAAATGTCGATGCGGTCCAAGCGTGGGCCTCAGGGGCTAAAAGCCGAGTCCTTAAAGGGGCCGTTTACGGCACGGCTTAAGAGTCTGCGTGAGAACATCTGTCGTCCCTACGGAACTCGGATTAAGTTCCACACGTTACCCAGCATTCCGCCTGCGGCTCCATGCTGGGCTAGACTCTTTCGCCCCTGCGGGGCTCGTTCGTGAGTAATTCGTTCCACCGAGCTAACTTGAAATGAGTCCTCACGCAGACTCTGAAGCCGTGCCCTGACACAAAGCTCTTGTTTATGGAAAGAACTTCCGACTCAGGACACTAGTTGCTCGTTGCCAGTTGCTAACTAACCTTTGTTGCCGCTCGCCCCGTGCATCTTAGCGCGCTCAATCAACATCTGCACCTGGTCCTTCTGCGGATAGTCCGGGTTGGTCTGCAAGAGTTTTTCCCAAGCTACGATTGCGCCTTTGGGATCTTTCTTGCCTTGCCATCTCACGATTCCAAGGTTAAACAGCGTTGCGGCGTGATTTGGCCTAATGGTCAGGACTTTTTCGAAGCTGGCGATGGCTTTGTCAGCGTTGCCGGTGTACCAGTAAGCGGTGCCGAGGTCAGTGCGGACATCGGCGTTCTCAGGTTGAAGGCCAATGGCTTTTTCGTAGTACTCGATCGCTTGCGGATAAGCCTGGCTGTCATAATACAGATTTCCCAGCTTTACAATCGTGTCAAAGTTATTCGGGTTGGTCTTCAGTTGAGCCAGCAACGGCTCGGCTGCCTTCGCCACCATTTCTGGTGATGGGGCCTGCTGCTGTTGCGTGCTGCCTATCCCGGGCAACTGTGCCGAGCCCAGGGGAGCGTTCCCCATTCCGGCGGGAGCAGAAGCAGTTTGCGCGCTTTCGCCGGCAGTTGAAACCGGCGCCGATCCGCGGGCAAAGTAGCCTACCGCAATTCCGATGGCCAGCGTGATCACCGCCAGCGTGTAAGCCTGCACGTTGCTGAAGGCCAGGTTGGTCTTGGCGTTGTTGTTTGGTACAGCTTGAGACATGTTGCATACTCCTTGTAGCAGCTAGCATTTAGCACTTGGCACTTGGCACTTGGCATTTAGCCACTTCGGCTTCCATGAATTATGAATGTTGGCTACACAGCCTGGGCTTTGGCCACCTTGCGTGGATCCTTCCGTGCCTCTGTTTGCACCTTCAATATCAGCCGGTTCAGCATGCGTCTCATTTCCGCCACATTGTTAGCGATCGAGTCGTGGGTTTCTCGGCCAATGTAGTCTAAGTCCCGCGCGAGCAGGAGAAAATACTCCAGTTCACTAGCAGATCCCATAGCAATGCCTAGAAACCGACCGAACTCAGGATTGCCAGACCGTCCGCACCCTTCAGCGATGTTTGCCGCCACCGACGAACTACAACGGCGCAATTGGCTGACCATCCCATAGGCTTCTTCGCGTGGAAAGTCTTTCGTGCACCGATACACCGCTAGAGTTATATCGTGAGCGCGTTGCCAAACCTGCAAGTCCCGAAAGTCCTTCACGAAGAGTGTTCCTTAACGAGCGCTTTTGCTAAGTGCTAATGCTAAATGCTAAGTGCTAAGTTAAGGCTGATGCTAAGTGCTAAGTGCTAAGTGCTGATTGCTAAGTGCTGCCTTCTAGTTCTTGGCGCCGGCGGCAACCTGCAAAGAAGGTTGTTCAAGGTGAAACAGGCGGCCCACCGCTGCGGTCAGCACGTCCTGTTCATTCCGCTCTGGCAGCTCCTTCAATTCACGGGCCAGGGAACTGGCAATTCGTTGCGTAATATGAATTGTAAGCGTTGTAAGTGCCTGGTCCTGGTCTTCCGTGAAGGGTCCAAATTCCTCGCGAAGGGTTTCCAATTCCTGCCGGCAAAGTTCATCGAGATGTTGACGCAGGGCGACGATTGTGGGCACCACCGTTCCGCCATCAGTTTGCGACGGAAACCCTGCACTTCCGCCTGCACAATCTTTTCCGCGGCTTCGGCGGCAGCTTGTCGGCCCACCGCGTTACGCTTCACCACGTGTTCCAGGTCGTCGATGTCAAAAAGATGAATGCCCTCCACTGTACGTACGCTGGGATCGATGTCGCGCGGAACGGCGACATCAATCATGACCATCGGGGCATGGTGCCGTTGCCGGGCAATCTCCTCGGCTTCCTGACGGCTTAGGATATAGTGCGGACAGGCCGTCGAACTGACAACAATGTCAGCCGTCTTCAGGTGCTGTAAGCGATCGTCAAATGGAACCGGCGTAGCGCCTATCTTTTGCGCCAACCCCTCAGCGTGGGCGAAGGTGCGGTTCATCACCTTCACCTGGCTGGCGCCGGCCTTCGTCAGATAGTGCGCGGCGAGTTCGCTCATCTTGCCCGCGCCGATCAGCAACACTTCGCAGCCCGCGAGCTCTCCGAGGACGCCTCTGGAAAGTTCCACGGTAGCGTAGGGCACCGAAACCGCCGATGATCCGATCGCAGTCTCCGTCCGCGCTCGCTTGGAGACCGTGAGCGCCTTCTGCATGACCGCGTCGAGGAATCGTCCAGTAGTGCCCGCCTCCTGCGCCAGCGCCCAGGCTTGCTTCACCTGTCCGGTGATTTCTGGTTCGCCCAGCACCATGGAATCGAGCCCCGAAGTCACACGAAAGATATGCGTAAGTGCCACGTCATCCATGAGGCGATAAAAGTGCGACCACTCGCACAGCTTGATTTGGTATTCCTGAGTCAGAAAGCGCAACACGGAATTGGCTGCCGTGGGGACGTCGCTGGCCCACAGAATGAACTCGGTGCGATTGCAGGTGGTTACAACGATTACCTCTTCGACGCCTTCCGAGCGCACCAATTGATGGAGTGCCTCGTAGCGGCGGGCTTCACTGATCCAGAAACGCTCGCGAACGGCGACCGGTGAGGTTCGGTAGTTCAGGCCAATCACTGCCAACGTCGGTTCCATGGGGTACCTCTCTCGGAAAGTCGTTCTCCCTGTATCAAAGGCACACGCCATGCCAAACCAGAAATGCCCCGCAATAAACTGTTAAGTGCTTTAGAAACAGACAAATAGATCGGTGGTCAACTGGGATGGCGGTATTTGTCGAAGCCGACGCTTTGCGGCATATGACCCGCCGGAAGTGTTTTTCACCCAGTATGGAGAAGTTGACTGGCAAATTGGGTTTGTAGAGGAGTACAGTACTTTTCGCCGCCTTTTGTGGTGTTGGCGTCATAGACAATCCCGACCGGATTTAGTGAAGAGAGGAAAAAAACGATGAAGAGAGTCCTGCAACTTGTTGCGTTGTTCAGCTTTGCCCTCGCTTTGGCCCTGCCTCCAATGGCTGCGGCAGAGTCGGGTGCGGACCTTTACAAGTCGAAATGCCAGGGATGCCATGGCCCTGGCGGCGTACCCAACGCGGGCATGGCAAAGTCCATGGGGATGAAACCTCTGGGCGAGTCTGACGTTCAGGCCATGTCCGATGCGGACCTGACGGCTACCATCGAAAATGGCAAGGGGAAGATGAAGGGTTTCAAAGGCACCCTGTCCGATGCGCAGGTCAAAGATCTGGTCACCTATATTCGCACCCTGAAGAAGTAATTTCACCTCTTGGATGCTCGAGTTGCCGGCGACTCCCTCAAGGGTCGCCGATTTTTCGTCTGCAGCGGTTGTCGCCGTCATCTTGAATGTCACCTGGGACGGCTTCCCAGCGATAGATGGACGCTATTGAATCGTTCCGCTTTTGCTTCCTGCTTGTTCGCCAGACTTCGGTGAATATAGCTTCGAATTCTCTTTCTTCCAACTCCTCGAATGTTGGTCTCGGGCGGCTTTTAGCGCCCAGGTAATTTCCTCTCGAAAACGCGAAACACGCATGTGTTAGCAGTATCGCATCCCCGGGACCTAACTTAACTAAGGGCCAATTTTCATCACCGGGCTGACGCGGCGCTGAAGCGTCGCACTACCCGGACATCTCTTGTTTCCGCAGCCCGTAAACGCGCGCCCCTTCGGAACGTTTCGCAAGCGGAATTCTTCACCGCCGCGGCAAGCCACAGACCAGCTGGCAGGTGCATCGAGTCCTGACCATCGCCGGCAGATCGCGCCTCGTGGATCATCAATGCCATCCAGTGTACAAGCGCCAGCCGATCGCGCAGCGTAACTTTGCCGCCGAAGTTAACATGACCGATCGCCGGACTGATCAGAGCGTCCCGCAAATACTTCTTCGGGATGTCACGTTGCAACCACAACATCTCAGTCGGCGGGATGATGGTGTCGTCGCTGCCATGCAACAAGAGCACGGGGACGCGCAGGGACTGCAGGTGACGGGCCGGAGAGGCGGCCGCCAACTCCTCGCGACGCTTGTCGATTTCGGCAAGAATCGCAGGCGCGAAGCTCGCACGCTGTTTGTGATAGATGCGCTGCATGATCTCCTGATCAGCCGGGGTCATGGTCTTGGTCAGCGCTTCGGAAGCTTTACCTTCTTCGGCGAGCAGCAACTTCAGGGCCTCGTGTCCTGTTTGGATATCCTGCGGCGCAAAGAAATCCTGCGGCTCGTCATAGACCACGATCAGGGGACCGTACTCATGCGGCTGCAGGTGCTCGATTGACCCATCCGGACGAGCCGCCTCGCCGGTGGCAAAGAAACGCAGAACATGGGCGAGATCGTAGTATCCGCCCACCGAAGCCACCCATGCGATCGATGGCGAGTACTCGGGATCGCTCGCAGCCAACAGGGACAAGCCTCCGGAGAAGCTGATGGCCAGTATGCCCACTCTTTCCACGTTGAGCTCTTGCGCCAAGCTACGTGCGGCGTTGCCGATGAGGTCGGCGGACTCCCGTTCCACGCGATAGTCAGCGATGCCGGGAACCAACGGCGTCATCACGAAGAACCCGCTCGAGGCCATCGCGCGTGCCAAACTCACCAGCCGAGGCTCGTCGATCCCCAACCGATGCATGCCGTGAACAATGACGATGCCCGGCGCGAAACCAACTCCGCGCGGCATGTACAGACGCGCCGGAACCGGCTTGCCGCGAAAGTTGAAGGTAGTGTCGCGCACCTCAACCGGACGCACTTCGTAGTTCGCCAGCCAGCCGGTGGCATGAGCATCGGAGATGCGTTGCAGAACAGAAGCCGCCTGCAGATAGTCTTGCGCTAGCGGATACAGGAGAACCACGGCGATAGGAAGCAGCAGCAGAGTCGCAGCGAGGAGGCGCGCGTTGTGCGATGGATTGCGACCTTGCCAGGGGACGGTGGTCATGAGGAGAACTACGCGGTAGGTCCCTTAAGGTAAATCGAGAGCAATCTTCAGGGCGGCTTCGACGCCGGTCATGATCGGCTTATCAAAGGAGCCAAGGTGTTCTTTCAGTCGAGTCTTACTGATGGCTCGTACCTGCTCGCAGAGGACAATCGAATCCTTGGAAAGCCCTCCCGTGCCCGCTGAGACCTTAACGTGCGAGGGGTATACCTTGGTTTTATTTTCAGCCCCTGTGACTGAGCAGACGATTACGATCGGGCTGAATTTGTTGAGAGCGTCCCTGCTGACCACAACCACTGGACGGCTCCCACCCTGTTCGGAACCCTCCGCGGGATCGAGGTTAGCTCTGAACACATCACCGCGTAGAGCTTGTGGCATGGGCCGGCTCTCCTCCTAGGTCTTCCTCTTCCAACCTGAGAGCTTCCCAATCGCTATGCTCAAATTCCTTTGCGATCAGCTCTGCCTCTTTTTGGTAGTCAGTATCTTCAACCATCCCCGCGAACGCAGCATCGATTTGATGACGTCGGCATATCCGCAAATAGGTTCTAATCGCGGCAACAAAAAAATCATTCAGACTTGCGGAGCCAGATACTTCCTTTTCCCTCTCAACGACACACCTTACCTGGTCGTAAATAGATCGAGGCAGGCGCACCGTGGTGGTTCGAGTCTCTTTCTTCGGCGTCAACGTCATATTGCCTCCTCCGGAGGTGAACCTGTGTGGCGCAGGTAGCTAAACATACGCAATCGTTTGATGCGGAATCAAGGTTCGCTATCAATATTAACATCGAAATATGTGTTCTTCTACGATCACAAAAATAGTGGCAGATTTCGGAATGCCGGTTCCTTGCTATAGGCTAGCTGCGAGAAGGCTTGGAGAGTCGAATAACTCTCTTATAAGTCAATCAGGTAGAGAGGCAATAAAATACTTGACGCACATGTGGTTTTAGTATAGGATTATTTACATGAACGATCCAAAGACATTGCAAGCGGCCATCGCTCAGTTTTCTGACAAAGAACGCGCTTTTGAGTATGCCAAGCAGTTGCGCTGGCCGGGCGGGAATGTCACGTGTCCACGATGCGGGCAGGCTAAGCACTCGTTTATCAAGACGCGCAAGCTCTGGTTCTGCTATGTATGCCAGAAGCAGTTTACCCTCAAGGTTGGCACGATCTTTGAGGATTCTGCCCTTGGTCTGGATAAATGGCTCGTTGCGATCTGGATGCTCTGCAACTGCAAGAATGGTGTTAGCTCTTGGGAGCTTCACCGTGCTATTGGGAGTTACGCAAAAGAGTGCATGGTTCATGCTCCATCGTATTCGCGAAGCCATGAAGAATAACTCCATCATAAAATTTGGCGGCGAAGATGGCGGTCCTGTTGAGAGTGACGAAACCTTTATTGGCCCTAACCCAACCAAGATGCACAAGAGCCGCAAGCTTAAATTGCAGCAGACTCGCGGACAGGGAATGCGCGGGGATCGTTACATTGGCAAAACGGCGGTATTCGGGGTACTCGACCGAGAATTGCGACAGGTTCGCACCAATGTCATTCCCAACGTCCAGCGAAAGACGTTGCAAAACGAGATTCTCAAGAACATCGAATACGGCAGTAAGGTCTACACGGATGCTGCGGCTGGCTACGACCAGTTGCAGAAAACCTACGTTCACGAAGTTGTTAACCATGCTGTGGAATACGTCAAGGGGCAAGTTCACACGCAGGGAATAGATAACTTCTGGTCGCTGTTGAAGCGCACTCTGCGTGGAACTTACGTTGCTGTTGAGCCATTCCATCTTGACCGTTACCTTGACGAACAAATGTTTCGTTTTAATAATCGTGCGACGAAAGACAACCCGTTAAACGATTCCGACCGCTTCGCTTTCCTTATGTCCCAAGTTGCCGGGAAGCGCCTTACTTACGCGCAGCTAACTGGCAAAGAGGTAGACGCGCTCCACCATTCGGCGGCAGCACAGGGGACAGAGGAACCCTTCTAGCCCTTGTCACTGCCGTGAGATTTGCGGGAGGTAGCTTTCTTAGGCTGCCTCTTCTGCTTCCTGCCATTCTTCGGCGCTTGAAATAGAGCAGTCGCCAGCTTTCTAAAATCTTCGCCAGCCTGCTGTCCTTCTCTGTATTCATGTTTCACGTTTCAACGCCTTTCGGCCATCGGCGAAATCCAGCTTAACCGCCAGTAGTGGCAATAGTTCAACTATGTCGAGAATAGTCTTTTCGTTATTCGGCATTGTGGTTGCCGCATCCAATGCAAAATCTCTCAGGTTTTCCGCCGCCAAACGAACAACTATTTTGTTAACTCTATCCTCGAAGTCTGCTCTATAGGTGTTTATGAGCCGCGCAAGCCACGGCTGGACAACTGCATTTATTTTTCTGATCTTTTCCAGCGTATCAGCGTCCTTGTCGCCGCTTATGTCCACGACTGGTCGCGGCCCCATATTCTTTAGAAACTCGCGCAGCTCTCGCGCCAGTTGAAATGCCTCAAGCTGAAGTGGTGTGAACAACTCTTCATATTGCGCCAATTGCCGTTCACAGTCTTGCCTGCTGTCTCGTTCCGACCGAAAGCCGCGCTCTGCTACACCTAAATCTAGTTTTAGCTTGGGTATGTTCGATTTGAATCCCTCTAGTTCTAGGCGACATGCCTCTACTTTGTCTCTAAGATATTTATCCTCCGGAAGGATTAGCCAAGCGTATTCAGGTCTAGTAATCGTAGCCTCTTTGCCGTCGAACGAGTAGCGAACCGTGAGTACTTTGTTCGGATTCCCGCTTACCGGGTCAAACCCGTGGAATAGATCGGCCAGAGACGGTCCCGTATCGCGGGTGTCTGTCAAATCTCCAGTATCACCGGCATAATCAACGGCCGCCGCGAAGTGTTTTTTACGATGAAGCGCTTCAGGTCCTGGCGAATTTTTTCCTTGATCATGCCATAGTCGCCCTTCTCTTCATCGCTCGACGACTCGAGGGTGTTCATGACCGTCTGCCGCGCCTGGTCCATGAATCCGTCTTCGTTGATATTGCCAGAGAAGCCGCGCATCACGATTTCGGGCGGAGTCTCGACCTTGCCGGTCAGCTTGTTGATGGCGATGATGGGCAGCACAATGCCGTCTTCGCTGAGGTGACGGCGATCGCGAATGACCAGGTCTTCCACCACATCGCCCATGGAATTGGAATCGATGCAGACGCGGCCCACGGCAATGCGTCCCGCCTTGCGCGCGCCCATCTCGTCGAATTCCAGAATGTCGCCGCTCTCGATCATGATGACTTTGCCGACCGAGTTGTGCATGGCGCCGGCCATTTCCGCGTGGAATTTGAGTTGGCGATACTCGCCATGGATGGGAATAAAATATTGCGGCTTAACCAGGTTGATGATGAGCTTCAGCTCCTCCTGGCTGGCGTGCCCGCTAACATGCACCGGCGGTGTAGAACCATCGTCGTAGATGACGTGAGCATCGCGGCGGAATAGATGGTCCACCACGCGGTAGATCGCTTTTTCATTGCCGGGGATGATGCGCGACGAGAGCACTACGGTGTCACCCGCCTGGATGCGGGCGTGCTTGTGATTGTCAACCGCGGCCCGCGACAAGGCCGACATGGGTTCGCCCTGCGTGCCGCTGATGAGAACGCAAACTTTCTCCGGCGGAAAGTCGCGAATCTGGGCGGGATGAATCAGCAATCCCTCGGGCGCGTCAATATAGCCGAGGTCCTGCGCGATCTCCGCCGACTCCATCATGGAACGGCCCACCAGCGCAACCTTGCGATCATTTTCGAAGGCCTGCTCCATGGTCAGCTTGATGCGATGGATGGAGGACGAGAAACAGGTGATGAACAGGCGCCGTTCGGCGCGCGAGAAGATCTCCTGGAATCGCGCCCGCACGGCACGTTCGCTGGGCGTGTAGCCACGGCGCTCAACGTTGGTTGAATCCTGGAAGAGCGCCAGCACCCCTTCCTTGCCATATTCCGCGAAGGAATGAAGATCGAAAAGGCGATTGTCCGTCGGCGTGGGATCGACCTTGAAGTCGCCGGTGTGGATTATGGTACCGAGCGGCGTATGAATGGCCAGCGCGACGCAGTCCACCAGGCTGTGCGTAACCTGGATGGGATTGATTGTGAACGGTCCCGACCTTGAAGCGCTCGCCCGGCCTGATCTCGTTGAGCACGGCATCGTCCAGCAGGGCATGCTCTTCCAGTTTGCCTTCCACGTAGGCCAGAGTGAATTCGGTGCCATAGACCGGAACGTTGAGCTCCGACAGAATCCAAGGCAGCGCTCCAATGTGATCTTCGTGGCCGTGCGTAAGAACAATCGCGCGCACGTGGGCACGATTCTCGATCAGGTAGGCGATATCGGGAACAACAATGTCTACGCCCAGCAGCTCGGCTTCGGGGAACATAAGCCCGGCGTCAATGACGATAATGTCGTCGCCCCAGCGAATGGCCATGCAATTCATGCCGAATTCGCCGAGTCCACCGAGGGGTACAACCTGGAGTTTTCCTATGGGCATCTGCAGCTTTTGATGCTAGCACAGGAGCGCCAGGGAGGTTTCAAGGCGAGGGCCGCGTAGTTTCTCGCCCTGTCAGTTGGCAGCGTCTTTCGGCTTAGCGGGTGCGGACTCGGAAGGCGTCGAACCCTTTAGCTTGGCCAACGACTGGTTCACGCGCGTCTTGAAATCGCCCGCGTCGTCGTGCGCCCAACCGCTGTAGCTTGACTGCACTTGCATCTCACAGCTGGTGCCCTGGGGGTTTAAGTGGACGGAGTTGGTTCGCGACCGTACCGCACCGTTAATGTTGTAGGAAGGGTCATCTGCGTGTTGTCAGCCACTACCAGGCTGTAGTTCCCCGAATTCTTAACAGTGTCCTGAACCGCGTTCCACAGCTCGCTGCAAGGAACGGGATAGGTTTCATTGTGGGTTTTGCCGAACACCGGCGCAGCAAGAGTAAGCAATATCAGAGCTGCAATCACAGATTTCATCATGGCACGTCTCCTGGAGATTTCTATGCATTTTCATCACCGAGAGCACTATACCGCTCAGGCTCGACTGGTTGGCGGCTGAAACAGGATTTTCTCGCCACCAATCCCAAAAAGGGACCCATTTGAGAGCTCGCTGTGAATTGTCACGACGGAACGACCACGCAAAATTTAATAATGAGAGCAGCTTACGACACGGCTGAAGAGGCTGCTGAATAGTCGAAACAGGAGATCCCTCGCGAGCTGAAGCCCGCTCGGAGTGACAAAATACAGAGCTTAACGGCGCACCTAAAGGTGCGCCCCTTAAAAAAATCCGCCGAAGCCGACTTTTTCAGCAGCCTCCGAAGCCGTGTCCCTTCAAAGGTTGCTGCCTTCTGCTGGAGAACGGATGAATAATCCAGCTTCAGCGCCGCGTTCGCGCCGGTCTTCCAGCAAGAGCCGGCCTCAGCCGGCGACACTGCCGCTTCCCTAGCACCGACACCAATTCTTAAACGGCTCTAGGCCCGGGCGTAACAGGGTATCCTGAGACGCTACGAGGGCCGCGAAGAGCGGAGCGCATATACTTAAGTGCAACGATGGCAGAGCATACAAGAAAATCGTGGATGAGGCGGGGCGTGGAGAGTGCGGTGCGCCGCGCATTCATGAAGGCATACTCCACCGTCAAGGTTAATCCGGAAAAGTACCTCGAACATCTGCGCATGGCTTATAACCTGCCTGCGTTGACGTATGAGGGCGTGTATTCGATCAATCCCGGAGCGCTGGACCGCATTGCGGAACAGACCATTCGCGCTCACATGCGTATGGCGACGGTCGAAGGCGCCGGTCTCGGTCTGGGTGGCATGTTCACTATGGTGCCCGATCTCGGCATCCTGGCGGCCATCACTTTGCGCATGATCCAGAAGCTCAGCCTGATTTACGGCTTCCCCTACAACACCGAGGAAGAAGAAGCCGAACTGTGGGTTGCTGCTGCCAGTGCAGCAGGCGTAGACATTAGCCGCGAGTTGTTGGAGAAGCAGTTGGTGTCCAAATTCGTGCCGCGCGTGATTCAACGCATTGCGGTAAGCGCCAGCGCGGAGATCGTGGAAAAATGGACGGCGCGCCTCATCCCCATACTCAGTTCAGTGATTGGGGCCGGGCTGAACCATTACTTTGTGAAGGTCTGGGGCGAGCGCGCCCTCGCACACTTCCGGCAGAGGCACCTGGAAATTCGCCGCGCCAAGAACGCCATTCCGCTGCCTGCCAGCCGCACCTAGAAGCAACTCTCAAGTGCACTGCTCAACAGGCCGCGGAAAACGTCGACCGTACCTTGCTTTGAAGGGGCATACCTTTAGGTGCGCTGTCGAAAGCCCTTTAGCTCTGTCATCCCGAGCCGGCTTCAGCCGGGCGAGAGATTTGCTTTTCAGAGTTTTCCCGCAGCCCATAAAGCCATGCTCCACCCGGTACTCCGCTCGGAATTGACAGTCTCCAGCTATCCCATGGTATGGACGTGCTCGGGCGTGATCTTGTAGAGCACGCGCTGCTCTCCGGGTTGAGCAAATGGATATTTGTCCTTGTCGAGATACTTCTTGGCCATCTTGTCGATGTGCTGCGGAGCGCCTTCCTGGGTAATCTCGCGCACCTTCCCACGCACTTCTACGAAGCGGTATGGGTTGTCTGGATCGATGACGGCGACGGACACGCGGGGGTCGCGTTTCATGTTCTTGTCTTTCAAACGGCCCGCGGCGGAGTTAACCCACAGTTCGCCGTTCTGGTAGTCAACCCATACCGGGTTGGTTTGCGGACTTCCATCTGGCATGAGCGTGCTGAGGCTACCGAATGCCTTCTTTCTGAATAAGTCGAGATAACCTTCGGGAATTGAAACTGCCATGCTTATCTCCTCGTTTTTCTAAGCCGATATCGGGAACGAACACGGACGAACGGATTCCGCAACTATTGTATGAGGTGCAAGAAGGAATGCAAGCCGGGCCGGTCGCAAACCAGCCCGTAGCCGCCTACCGAATGCTGATTCCTTTTGGCAGATGCTTGGGGTCGTAGACAAAGTCCACCAAACCGTCGCGATAATCGATCTTGACCTGCAGAATCCGCAACAGCGCGAAACCGAGAATGCCCGATACCTCGGTGCCGCTAGACTTGCTGATCGCAGATAGGTCCAACGTCACGATATCCTGATTCTCCTGGTAGTAATGGCCGAACTGGAGCGTGGCTTTGTCGGCACGGTAGACGTTATTCACCGAGCCGCTCAGGCCTTTCACCTGCAGGCGCGAATCCGACCTGACTTTGGTTACTTCGTGCGCCGCCCTGGTAGAGAGGATGTTGGTGAACGAGCCCGTATCAATCATAAACAGCATCGGCTTGGAGCGATCCACCAGAGTTGGAATCAGGAGTATGTGGCCAAAGCGGAAGACCTTGGTCCAGCGGGCCATCGCGGGAGCGACGTAGGCGTCCTTCGGCAAAGTAAAGCTAGCGGCAGGGTTTGCGCTTTTCCCCTGGTTCGCTGGCGGCGCCATCCTCTGTTGGCCTCCATTCTCCACATTGTCCTCAGGCGCGGCGCCGGTTTCGCCCGCACTGTTTAGGGCGGTAGGGGCTGCGGCCTCATCGGGTCGCTTCGGCAGTGGCGAGAGTCTGAGTTTCCCTCCGGGAATGTCGATATCAATCAAATACGCGCCAAAGACATCGGTACCGATCATGCCATCGTTCTCGCTGGGACCCGCCGCGTCAAACACGCGCACCAGGCAGTCTTCAAATTCGAGTTCGCCGATGCGGATGCGGCTGGCCAGGGCGACGTAGCCACTCTGCTTGCCCTTGTCGCCCAGTCCGCCGATACTCTGTTCGGCGATGCGGGTAAGTCCGGCCTTTTCCGCCGAGTCGCTTCGCATCAGGATCCCGTTGGTGCCGGTATCCAACGCCAGGCGACTGCCGTGGCCGTTGAGCTTCACTTCAAGGCCGGTGGCAGCCAGGTGCGATGTGTTCGATTTCATTGCCAGCAGCTTGGTATTGGTCTGCGCAACCTTGCTGACCAGGCGGCAGGGGTGGACGGGCTTGTTTACGGTGGCATTGAGGAATTCGAGATAGCGACGCAGCAAAGCGGTTTCTGCCTGGTTCCCGGAAGGCTCACTCGCGAGATAGGCTTCAATCGTGGCGATTCGCTCTCGTGGGGCAAGTTGGCCAAGCCACATGAGTTGCACGCCTGGGTTGTTGGGAGCGATCTGATGCGCGCGGTTCAGTTGATCGTAGGCGCGGCGGTAGAGAGAGTAAGCACGATACACGCGGGCCGCACCGATGTAGGGCAAGGGATTGTTGGGGTCCATACCCTCCGCCTTTAGATACGATCTTTCCGCCTCGGGCATCTCCCCAAGGCGAAATTGAACGTCGCCCATGGCCGTCACCAGGGAGGCAGAACTCGGATGCAAGGTAAGCGCCTTAGCGGCGGCGGCTTGGGCTTCATCAATTTCTTGCGCGTGCAACAAGGACTGGACCAATCCGACCTGTGCCGACACATTGGTCGGATCGGCTTTCACGATGGCTTGGAGCTTGGTGGCCGCTTCGGCGAACTTGCCTGAGCGGTAAAGCATGTCAGCGGTGCTCATGTCGGTGCTCTGCGGTGCGGACGCCTGGCCTGCGCTGAAGGCTTGGATGGGGAGCGATAGCATCGCAGAAATAATTACAGCAGCGGGAAAACGTCGGATCATTAGGAGGAGTCCTGAGGATAAGCAGAGTAGCACGAATTCAGGAGGGGGCGAAGGTCTTATTGCGTTTGTTTCCACGCTTGAACGCTGCGCGAACGCGTAAACTTACGCTGGCCAACGAACCAAGCCTTGTTTCAAACTCTCCCGTTCCAACACATTTCAGTGTTCAGCCTGTGACGAGCATAGCGGGGCTTTTGAAGCCGAAGGCTGGGCGGTCGATCTGATTGAGGCATTTCAAATTCATGTCTCGCAGATCACCGAAGCAGCAGAAAAGGTAACCCCCATGGAAAAACGAAAGCTTCGGATCGTGCAAGAAACGCCACAACTCGGCGTCTGCGAGCGCTGCAACATGCAATTGCGACAGAGAAGGGCAACGTGCAAATGCAGTTTGACGCGCACAAGTGCAAACTCCAAGACTTCGCTCAGAACGCCGCGCGGATCATCAAGGAAGCGACGAAGGATTGAATCAGTCAAGCTCCCCAAACTCATCATGGAAAGGAGCTCGCGCGTGGTGCCGCGTTTCGGCATTACTCTGTCCACCATCTTCACAAACCTGTTCCAACCAACCCGCTACTAATCGCAAGCCTCTGAAACATGATTACTGAATGCAGGTGCTGAGCGAGTAGTGGATTGCCTACATCTTCCGTAAGCCATTGATGTAGCTTGTTGGAGCGCTGCCCCTTCTCGTTCGGCGGGCTTTTCTTGACCAACTTCTTCCAGCAGTCCGTCCGCGATGCGTTCATACACCAAATCGCGCGTGTAGTAGGCGACCACACTGTAACGGTTCTTCTGCATTCCCGGCCAGGGCCAACCCTTCAGTTTGTAAATGTTTTCGTAAACTCATCGGGGAACTTCTTCGCCCATGCGGCCAATTCCTTCGCGATAATTTTCTCTAGATATGCTTGTAATGCCTGCTGCGGGCGATCGCTTGTACCCGTGCCTCTCTATCAGCGCGACAGAATGCCGACATGCGCTAAGCCCGACATGATCTCAGCTTTGGCCGCCGTACCTCTGTCTGTGCCAGAACTCCATCCCTGTCCGCTCCATCCAAATCTCGCAAATCTTGGGAATGATTTCGCCCGTGATCGCGATAGCCGTTCCCCCTCAACGTTTTGTACCTCTCCGGCTTGTAGTGCACCGACCCAAGTGCTTTTCATATACGGCTTCAATTCTGTAGCAAGAAACAGGGGTGTCTGTGCACCGCCATCTTGGTCCTTGCGACGGACGAAGAGCGCCGCGCGAACAGCCGGCCCATAAGTACTTCGGACCACGCGCCGCTCCCCCGACGCGCGATGGTGTCCCTATCTAAACACCCTCCAGCAAGCATTCGCTCCACCTCTCTGCCCCTCGCATCTCGCTCCGCTCTCTAGCACCCGCTCTACCAACCACCTTGCTCTACCTTGCTCACGCTCAGCTGCATCCAATAGCGCATAACCACCTCTCTCTCAATCTCCATGAATCGCCTGAGCACGACAAGCGGGTTCAAGTGGTTTCGGCGCTAGTCGAGGGTAACTCCATTAACGCAATCGTTCGCATGACTGGCGTTGCGAAGCATACCGTTCTGAATCTGCTCCGCGATCTCGGTTGCGCTGCTGCTGACATATCATCACCGCAATGTGCGCAACCTGCGGTTCGCCGCTTGCAATGTGATGAAATCTGGGCGTTCGTGCGGAGCTAAGAGAAAGAACGTCACGCCCAGAGAAAGAGGCGAAGGCTGGGGCGACGTTTGGACGTGGACTGCGCTTGATGCCGACACGAAACTCTGCGTCACGTACTACGTTGGCGACCGGAGCGAAGCATTCGGCCTACGAGTTCATGCACGATTGCTGCAGAACGCATCGTTGGCCGTCCACAGATCACCACAGACGCCCACAGGCCCTATCTACAGGCCATCGAAGATGCGTTCGGGGCGGAAGTGGATTACGCGCAATTGCACAAGATTTATGGCGCTCCAACGAGCCCGATGCATCGCGCTACAGTCCTGCAACCTGCATCGGTTGCGACATGAAAACCGTGACGGGCGATCCCGACCCCAAGCATGTCAGCACGTCATTCGTGGAGCGTCAGAATCTCACGATGCGGATGTCCATGCGGCGCTTCACGCGGCTGACGAACGGATTCAGCAAGAAGCTCGAGAACCACGGTCACGCGGTCGCGCTGTACTTCATGCATTACAACTTCTGCCGCGTTCATCAGACGCTGCGGGTCACGCCAGCGATGGAAGCCGGAATCAGCGATCACGTCTGGAGTATCGAGGAACTGTGCTCGTTACTTCCCAGAGCGGAATCGAGCCACAAAGCGGATTGACAAAAATCTACTACTGAAAGCACTCGCCGGAGAGTAATATCCGCAGAACAAGAACGCCCCATCACCGTGGGGCCTCTTGTCGTTTCAGATAATCTCGTCGGGCAACGCTTCGCAAAGCGTATCACTTGGAGTGTGCCCGATGCAAAACCAATTTGTGGAGTCGCCACTAGTGGCCAACATTCTTCCAGATCGTGAGATTCGCGCCTTGCTTGGGACCGCTATCATCAATGGCTCCCCGGACTGTGTCCGGTCGACAGTTACAACGTCCTTGGCACAAGCGAAGTTCGATTCGACCGGGAAGAACTCTCGAATTCCCGATGGCATTTCCTCCAAATTGAACCTAGCGATTTCGTCTCTGTGAGAGCCTGGAAAGCTGGATTTAAGCTTAGCCACAATGAAAGCCGCAGAAAGAATGTAGCGTATTCGCCTTCATTACGCCCACGACTACGATGAGCGAAGGATTTCTCTTCGCTCTACTAAGTAGACGCGCTACAAAGAAACCTCAATTGGCATACGCAATAGTTCCATCAAGACAGTAAAGCTCCAACAAGAGAGCGCTGTTAGAGAAGTTGACACTCCTAGAGCTGTGCGAAAGCGAGATGCCAGACAAGTTCTATAGCGAAAGCAGTGACGACCGCTACCAAGACACACTAAATAAAATCTGCCCGTCTTATTCCTGCCGACATTCCAGCGACTAATTGTTAAACTCAAAAAAAAATAGACCCCTCAAACAACTCAAACCACATGCCATTCAGCTATATCTACTGAACTTATTGAATGCAAAACGTATCGATGACGTTTCTCTTTTGAAGGAAACAATGCAACCGAAGCAAAGAACCTTCCAAAAAAAGTCAATGATCGAAGACGTACTGAGAAAGTGGAGTCGCTGTTTGATCGTAAATTTCTCGCCATCGGCGGAATTATCGCATGTGGCTCCGTGATGTTCGGAGCTATCACTTTCCTTCAGGTCATGCGTCACGGCGATCACGGATCTCACAGTTGTCGGCTTTGGCTTTTGTGGTCACCGCTACATGCGCGCCGCAGGGAGACCGCAGAGAAGAAAAGTAGCCTGTGGAAATCAAACTGCACCACTACCAAGTCTTCTATCACTTGACCCGTGAAAGCAATCCTTAGTTTAGGAATTTGACTATGACCTGCGTCACTACACGCTGGTCAGCCGTAATTAAGTGATTGCAAGTGACCGAATCCGCTCTACAATACGAGCGAATGTGAGAAGTGGGGCCATCCTCACATCAAAAGTTATAGCGCGAGCAGTTCGTGTAGGTACCCGGAGGCTGATTCGGCTCCGGAATTTGTTCATTCCAAAACTAAGGAGATCATGTTTCTATGAAGCGTTATTTGATGATGTTGGCGGCAGTAACACTGGTGTCGAGCATGGCGTGGGCCCAAGACGGAGCCGCCCTCTACAAGTCGAAATGTGCCATGTGTCACGGGACGATGGGCGAAGGAAAAGTTGGACCATCCCTGCAGAAGACAGCGTTGACTCAGCAGCAAATCACTGAGTTACTCAGCAGCGGGGCAGCGGGCAAGAAGGCGCCCCACAGCAAAGCAGTGTCGGGCTTGACAGCCGCCCAGGCTGGCGAAATTGCTACTTACGTCGGCACCCTCAAAAAGTAAGAGTCTGCGGCATAGCGCACGCATAGAAGCCGACCGGTCTTCGGTCGGCTTCGTCTTATGCGCAATCCCGGCTCCTCTACAGGGAACCTCATATTTCGCCAAATTTGCCCTTGCCCTTCGTCGCCGCCAAACTTCATGCCCCTATACCCGACCTGAAGGCCGCAGTCACAGTAACGGGCGCGTACAGTGATCCGGGGACTGCCCTAGAACAAAACCCGCAGTCCCAACTGCGCCGCAAATGGAATTCCCACCGTAGTTCCAGGGCCAAAGAAATCACCCAGCGCGCCTGCAGGCACCAGCAGTTGGTTCGGGTTCGTTATCGGCACGCTGCACGCCGGAGTCGGGCACAGATGCGTCGCGTTGTACAAATTGTTCACCGGCGTCGGCAGAGCGGAGATGTCGGTGACGTAGTTTGCGCCTGGATTATTCCGGTTGAACAGGTTGAAGAACTCGATGAACGGCAGGATTTGCCAGCGCTCTCCCACCTTGAACGGACGAGTCACCCGTAGATCAACCTGGACGTATGGGGTCCCGCGGAGCTGGTCCATCGTGGTCTGCACACCGTTGACTACGGCGCGATCATTGGTTGGATCGCCAAGACCGTTGACGTCGACCGGCGTGGTCAGCGTAAGGGGGCGGGCGGTCTCGGCCTGAATGATCGTCGACACTTGAAAGCCTCCCGGAACATACACGATCCCGGCAAGGGTGAAGCGGCTGATTACGTCTTCTCCCGACGGACCGTAGTCGCCCGGCCCAAACGGGTTCAGCGGATTGCAGACGCCGTTCACGTAGTCCCAAAGTTCTCCCAGCACGCAACCCCAAGTATTGGCTCGCGACAGTACGTAGTTGGCGGTGAGATTGAAGCGCTTGCTGACGTTGCCTTGCAGGTGCAACATCATGGCGCTGTAGCTGGACCGGTTGTCGGCCTTGAAGACAGACAGGTTCGGCACGTTGGCCATCTGGCTGTTGGGGTCTTGCGGGAACAGCGGCGAGAAAAGCGTAGTGCCTGCGGTGTATTCGTAGCGCCGGTAGCCATGGACGCCCTGTTCGTGCACATAGTCGGCGCTGAGTGTCCAGTTTTTGCGCCATAAGTACTGCACGCCGCCGCTGACCGTCAGCGAGTAAGGCGTGTGGTAGTGAGGATCAATCACCACTCCGGCGCCCCCGTCAGCGGCCGCAGGGAGGCACCCGGGAGCGCCCGGGCCGGTACAGGGCTGGAATAACTGGGGCGTATTCACAGCCTGGAACGCTGTGGCCCAGCCGTTCTGCGCCAGATCGTCGTAATACATGCCAATGCCGGCGCGGATTACCAGGTCTTCAATCCGGTCGGGATTGTAGGCAATCCCCAGACGCGGCGCAAAAGCCTTGCGGTAATCCTGAGGCACGCCTGTGGGGAGCGGCAGTTGCAATCCCCGAATGGTCTGCACTCCAGGATTAGCCACCTGATTGACATTCGAAGCCTGGAACAATCCAAAGGTCGTGTCATAACGAAGACCGTAGTTGACGGTCACCTCCGGCGTCACCCGCCAGGTGTCCATGGCATACAGCCCGAGCCGCTGCACATTCTGGGAAAAATTGCCGTTACCAGGTGGAGTGAAAGTGGTCTGACAGTTCGTGCCGTCGAAAGGCGGTAGGCAGTTCAACTCCGCCGTCAGCTGTCCGGGGTTGCTCAGGTAGAACGTCGGGTTCTGAGTGAGAGTGTACAGAGTTTCCGCCTGGCCAGGGAAAGCGCCGCTCAAGACTGGTTCATGAATGAAGTCGATACCAAATTTGGGAGCGTGGCGGCCGACAGAGCCGCTCACATCGTAGCGGAACTGATATTTCTCCTGGTTGCGGACGACGGGGAATGCGGTAATGGCGGTGACAAATTGGTTGTCGCCGTAGGTTTCGAAACCGGAGATCGTCTTGGAGGTAGAGCTGAACGGAAACGCCAGCGCAAAACCGAGGTATCCGTTGCGCTCAGCCGTGCCGTGCAGATAACTTGCTCCAAAAGTAAAGTTGCCCACCCATGTCGGGCTGAAGGTGAAGGTGTTGCTGATGACCCCATTCTGATAATTGCCGTGCGTGGTCGCACCGGTGGATGGCAGCGTCGCCTGTTGCACCAGGGCGTTGTTGGTGGTGTTGTTGTCCAGGGCCCAGCGGATGAACCATTGCGAACGCTGTGATTGGGCCCAGTCGAAGCGCAGCATGCCCAGGTAAGACACGAATGGGACTCGAGTGTACGGGGGCACCGCGATTGAGGTCGTGTTGGGAATCAACCCTGCTTGCGCGAGCTGCGAGAGGGCGTTGAACTGCGTCAGGCTATCGGGGCTGTAATTGATGCTCGCATGTTCGTTTACCATCTCGAACCCCGAATAGACCCATGCTTTATCCTTAATCACGGGTCCGCCAATCGTTCCCACATAGTTCTGCCGCGAAAAGGGCTGCTTCGGCTCAGGGGCTGGGTTTTCAATGGGAAATCGCGCGTTTAGCGCAGACGCGCGCTCATAAAACGCAAGGTCACCATGCCAATCGTTGGTGCCGCTTCTGGTGCTGATGACTACGGAACCTGCTGTCGTGCGCCCAATGTCGGCGTTTTGTTGCGAGGTTTGCACCGCAAATTCGCGAATCACATCGGGAGAAAAATTTTGCAGGAAGCCGCCGATGTAGTCGTCCGAGTTGTCGGCGCCGTCTACCGTAAGCTGGTTGTTCAGCCCTGAACTTCCACCCGTGGACACCGCCGTAATGCGCGCCTTGGTAGGATCGGAAGGCTCGACCGGTTCCGTGCCCGCCACCATGTAGGCGATGTTGGCAAAGCTCCGGGCTGCCAGAGGAATAGTCTCCAAGTCCTTGCCCGTCACCACGCCACCATTGACGGCGTCCGTGGTGTCGAGCTCTTCGGTGGTGATTGAAGAAGGTTGCGCCTTCACACTGACGGTCTGCTGGATCGCCTGCGGACGCAAAGTCACCAGAATGTCGCGCACGTTACTCACCTGCACGGTCACATCGGAGCTGGCCTCGGCAAAGCCTTTCGCGTTGGCGACAATGTGGTAGTCCCCAGGCAGCAAGTCGGGAAATCGGAATTGTCCGCGACTGTCGGTGGTTGCCTTGCGCGTGACACCGGAGCCCGTATCGGTCGCCGTGACGTTAGCAGACTTAATTCGTGCTCCGCTAGCGTCCTGCACCTCGCCGAGCAACGAGCCGGTAGCATTTTGCGCCCGCAGGGCAAGCGCAAGAGTAAGAACACAGATTGTCAGCAGAGCGCCTCTAAGTAACCGTCCATTCAATTTCAGCAGCATCGGTGAGCTTTCCTCTATTGCACGGAGTATGCGTCCGGCGAGATTTAGTGGAGGACACGGTCAAGCCCTCCAAGGCTACCCTGACGCGCTAGGTACTACCATCGGTAGTAGAAGGGGTCAGCCATCTCATAGTCACTTTGTATCGGGGCATCGCTTCAGACATGCCGCAACGGTCAATAGCGACTTGGCTTCAGATCCTGTGGGACCCTGTTTTTTTCAGGGCTAAAGAGGCTGTGTCGCGACGAATAACCGGCTCCGCGAAGTGTTAGGGAGCCATGAAATACTAGCCGCCAAGCGGCGGTATGATGTTAGCCCGGCGCGCCGGGCGAAGCGGGAAGATTCTCTGAGCCGCGCAGCGATGGTCACACACTCTGGTGGACCGCTCTACCTGCACCTATTGCAAATAAGGTCTAGACTGAAATCCTAGCGACCTACACGGCTAGGGCTTGACAGGCATGGTCGTGGTTGATAACTTTTATCGGATAGTAAATTTTGTCAGCCGGGCCCTGGCCTAAATTTTCTTTTGCGTTCAGAGGACGGTGTTTGGCCGCTGAGTCCGAGTCGTTACGGTCGCAACCAGGGCCAGCTGGAAATGTCGTAGTAATCCGCTCTCCGTAGCTCGTAATCAGCGACCTCTATCCGTCACCAACCTTCTAGTCATCAATTTTGGAGGAGACAAATGCCTGAAGAGCGCGTAGTAAAACCGGGCGATGTTACCCAGCGCGTAGGCGTCGAAGTGATTCGCGCGCGTGGCGTCGATGTCGACAAGCTGATTCAAATGCTGATCGCCAACGCAGGGGCGGAATTTGCCAGCACCTATTACTACTACACCATCCTGCGTATGCACCTGGCCGGCCACGAGGACTACAAGGAAATCTGCGAGGACGCGCGTCTGGAAGACCGGGCGCATTTCGAGCTGATCGTGCCTCGCATTTACGAACTCGGGGGAGAGCTGCCGAACGACCTTGTGGCCTTCCACAACCAAGCTGGCTGCCGCGCGGCCAAGTTGCCCGACCCGCCCACGGCCACGAACATCCTTACCTTGTTGTTGGAGTCGGAACGTTGCGCGATTCGTAGCTGGATTGCGATTTGCGACATGACCTTCGGTAAGGACCCGCGCACCTACGATTTGGCGGCGCGCATCCTGAATGAAGAGATCGAACACGAGGCGTGGTTCATCGAACTGCTGGCCTTCGAGCGCGATGGAAAATCAGTTCCCAGCGGCCACTTCCGCCGCGGCGAGCCCGGCCACGCTCCCTACAGCAAGAACGCCTCATTCTATATTGGAAGTTAGGCGCACTCAGGCGTACAACATCGCACCCTCAGTCGCTGCCCGGGGAAAGTCCGGGCAGCGCTGCTTGAAACTTTGAAAAAGCTACGCACCTTGGTATCAGTGTATAAATTGGCGTGTTGTCCCAGGTACGGGTAGAGCGGCGGTTCACCTGCATTATTCACCTGCGTGTAGAATCGAGCCATGGCTTTTCGAGGATCCAGCAACGACGCCAACTCACGCAGAGGGAAGTCTCCACCGCCCGACGACACTCACGAAGAGGCGGCGTACCTCAAGATGCTGGGCGAGAAGCAGCGGCCGGTCCGCATCAAGTTAATGGACGGCGACATTGTCCGCGGCTGGATTGAGTATTATGACCGGCGCATGGTGCGACTGACTCGCGAGGACGCGCCCAACCTGTTCATCTTCAAGCACGAGATTGCGTATATCGCCGAGGACACTGGACGCAAGCCGCGTCCAAACAGCTCTGCCCAGGCCAAGAACGGCAACCCCGCAAGTGGCTCAGAATGATGCAGTACCTGCCCGAGGTGGAGTCGATCGCCCGAGAGGCGGGGACCCTGGTCATGAAGTATTTCGCCAGCCATGTCACCATCGAATACAAAGGCGATGTCGACCTGGTGACCGAGGCTGACCGCGCCTCGGAGAAGATGATCGTCGAGCGCTTACGCGCGCGCTGGCCGGAACATGGCATTATTGGCGAAGAGGGCGCTCGCAGCGATCCCGGCGCCGACTATCGCTGGTACGTCGATCCCCTGGATGGGACCACTAATTTTGCCCACGGCTATCCGGTGTTCTGCATTTCGATCGCGCTGGTGCGCAACAGCCCAGGTGAAAAAGATGAGCCGCTTGAGGTCGGGGTTCTCTACGACCCGACACGTGACGAGATGTTCTCCGCGGAGCGTGGCCGAGGCGCGAGGCTAAACGGCAAGCCGATTCAGGTATCCAAGACCGAACGCTTGGCGGAATCGATCCTCGGCACCGGCTTCCCCAGTCACAAGCGGCACAAGAATCCCAATATTCACTTCTATCACCAGATCACGCTGCGCTCGCATGGGCTGCGGCGCGCCGGATCGGCGGCGCTCGACCTTGCCAACGTCGCCAGCGGGCGCTACGACGGCTTCTGGGAGTTCAATCTGAATCCCTGGGACACCGCGGCGGGCGTGCTCTTGGTGCAAGAGGCGGGCGGTCGCGTGACGCGCTTTGACGGATCACCGTTTCGCCTCGACAGCCGCGAAGTGCTGGCGACGAATGGACTCATTCATCAGGAACTGATCACGAACTTCGAGGAAATCTTCGCCGGGCGCGGGCTGGAAGAGTTGCCGTCTCCAGCGGAGTACGCAAAATCTCGCAGCTAGGCCGGATTTCTCGCCAGAAGTAAACAAGTTGGTGCTCACACCGCAGCCGAAATCTGTCCCCAATCACCGCCTCAGCGGCGCCAAATCCCTGGCCACCAATGTCCCCGAGGCGCTCTTCCCACGATGTTGTCGCGGAAACAATCGCTGCAAAATGTAAGTTATGGTGCGATAGGTCACATCAACTTTGCAAAGGCTCGTAGCGAAGTGCCCCAGAGAAGCCCGGACTGTGCGTTCCTGCCATTTGGGTTCTGTGGCCGCCGCCGTTAGAATCAAAGGTTGGCATTTATGCCGCCGGTTGGCGGACAAAAGGAGTTCTTGATGGCACACATGGTGAAGTGCGTTAAGATGGGCCGCGAAATGGAAGGTCTGGACGAACCGCCATTCGATGGCGAGCTCGGACAGCGCCTCTACGACAACGTTTCCAAGCTCGCGTGGGAACAGTGGCAGGAGCACATGAAGATGCTGCTCAACGAATATCGCCTGCAACCCTGGAAGAAGGAGCACCAGGAATTCATCGTGCAGCAGATGGATGCCTACTTTTTCGGCGAAGGCGCGGAGAAACCGAAGGAATACGTGCCGCCGAAGGAGTGAACCTGCCAGTTGCCTTGCGATGCTGGGCGTTCCGACCCCGCCTTTATATGGTTTAACTTCCGAGCAGGTCAGGGACCTCAGCCTAAGTGCCTAATGCAGATTAGTGGGGCGAATCGAGATCGCCAAGGTGGCGTATCGTTGTATCTGTTATGGCTGAAAAATCTCTCCGCGAACTTGATCTGGCGTCCCTGACGAAGAACCGTAATTACTTTCCCTCACCCGATCACTGGGAAGACCAGGTGATTTATTTCCTTATGGTGGACCGGTTCTCGGACGGAAAAGAGAATCTCTTCCGCGACAATCAAGGTAACCTGGTTACCACGGGGTCTACCGCGCCATTCGATGCTTCGGCGAACGGCAATGCTGTTAGTACCGAGCAAGATGCCGCGCGCTGGCGAGACGCAGGTGCTCGATTCACCGGAGGCACGCTCGCGGGAATCGAATCCAAGCTGGGCTACCTGCAGCGGCTGGGCGTCACGGCTGTCTGGCTGAGCCCGGTCTTCAAGCAAGTCAATGCTGACAATACCTATCACGGATACGGCATTCAGCATTTCCTCGATGTCGACCCCCACTTCGGTAGTCGTGACGATCTCCGGCAGCTGGTACAAACGGCCCACACGCTTGGAATTCGCGTCATCCTTGATATCATCCTGAATCACACAGGCGATGTCTTCCGCTACCAGGCCGACAACCCTTCCTGGAATGGACAGACATTTGACGTCCGCGGATTCCGCGATGCCCAGGGAGCGCCCACCCTTCCGTTTGCCCCGCTAGATATTGGGATTCATCCTGAAGCCTTCCCCGACGCCGCCATCTGGCCCGCCGAGTTTCAAGCCTCGGATACATTTACGCGCGAGGGCCATATCAACAACTTCGACTATTTCCCTGAGTACGCGGATGGCGATTTTTTCAGCCTCAAGGACCTCCACCATGGCGAACGGAGCTTCGTGAACGGGGTCGATCAGATCGACAACTACGCCGTCTCTCCCACCTTGCTCCAACTTTGTGAAGTCTACAAATTTTGGATTGCCTTCGCCGATCTCGACGGCTTTCGCCTCGACACGGTGAAACACATTGATCCTGGCGCGGCGCGTTTATTTGCCGGTGTAATCCATGAATTCACCGAGGCCATCGGCAAAGATGACTTTTACATCATCGGCGAGATTACCGGGGGACGCGAGTTTGCCTTCGATCGCCTGGAGGTCACCGGTCTCGACGCTGCCCTCGGCATCTCCGATGAGCGTGCGAAGATGAACGGACTGGTTAAGGGGCAAGTCAGTCCGGCTGAATACTTCGATCTATTTCGCAATTCACTGCTCGTCCACAAGGATTCCCACGTCTGGTTCCGCGACAAGATAGTGACCTCAGTTGATGATCATGACCATGTTGACCAGGGTCAACAGAAGCATCGCTTCTGTGCCGATGGCTTCGCGAAACTCGCCTTGCCGGTCATGGCACTCAACGCCACCACCATCGGCATCCCGTGTGTCTATTACGGCACCGAACAGTTATTTGACGGCGCAGGTGGAGGCGACGGTTCCGACCGCTACATTCGTGAAGCCATGTTCGGAGGCGAGTTCGGCGCATTCCGCTCCCGCGGCCGTCACTTCTTCAGCGAAGACCAGCCCGTCTATCAGCAGCTCGGGAAGGTTCACAAGTTACGCGGTAATCAACTGCCCCTGCGCCGCGGCCGGCAGTTTCTGCGGGAGATTTCCGGACCCGGAGACGGTGCAAACTTTGGATTCCCCGAAATGATGGGCGGCCGAATGCTCTCCATCGTGGCGTGGTCGCGTATCTTCAACGACAGCGAGCTTCTGTGCGCGATCAACACTGATCCCGACCACCAGACCACGGCGTACGTCACCATCGACAATGACCTGCACGGCGATCCGGGCAACCGGGTCACGTGTCTCTATTCGACGAACTCGGCGGAAATCGGGCGAACGCTCGCCGTGGAGCCTCGTAACGGTAGAGCGGTGTTGTTGACTGTGCCTGCTGCTGGATTCGTGGTTTATGGCTGAAGGTTCGCCATCAGAGAGTCCCGCCAACCGGATAGGTCTTGCCTTCCGTCACGCCCTTACTGATTGCTCGTCCGGCCCCAGCGGTAGGAAGTACTGCGTGCCGCGGATGGGCTCGCTCACCCGCCGCAGCAGTGCCTGCAAATCTTCGCTGCGCTCCACGAAGTCAATCTCCGAGGTGTTCACGATCAGCAAGTCCGACGAGGTGTAGTGGAAGAAAAAATGCTCGTAGGCCTTGATCACCTCTTCCAGATAGTCGTCGCTGATGGCCTTCTCGCCGGGGGCGTTCTTCTTCTTGAGCCGCTTCTTCAGCACTTCGGGTGTGGCCTGCAGGTAAATGACGAGATCGGGTGTGGGCACGTTCTGCCGGAATAGCTCGTAGTAGCGGTTGTAAACGTCTAGCTCCGCATCGCCCAGGTTGAGGCAGGCGAAGAGCTTGTCCTTTTCGAAAATGTAATCGGCAACGTAGGTCTTGTTGGGATTGCGCTTGACGTCGAGACTGCCCAATTGTTCGTAGCGCGCGATGAGGAAGGCGAACTGCGCCTGGAAGGCCGCCCCATGCTCGCCCTTGTAAAACGGTCGAGGAACGGATTGTGCTCAGGTTCGGTGATGCGCTGCGCGTGCAGGGTTTCCGCGATGACCTGACAGAGCGTGCTCTTGCCGACTCGGATGGGGCCTTCGACGGCGATATAGCGGGGTGGTTCGAAAAGGTTTGCCATGGGATTAAAACGTTACGATCCGCAGAATATCTTGCTCGCCGTTCGCGCGCAATTGTCGTGATGGTAAATGTTGGTCCTAGTTTTCCACCGATCAGCGCCACCGCAATTACAATCAAGCCAATTCCATGATTGCAGGGCTCATCGGCGGTGTAGGGGCTGCGGGACTGGCCTGTTGGGCCGGCTACCACACCATGTCGCCCACCTCGCAGCTCTACGGCCGGACATTCATCGGCCTCGGGCCCGGCTCGCGTCTGCTGGCCCTTACCTACGATGACGGGCCCAACGACCCTTACACCTGGCGCATGCTCGAAGTCCTGGAACGCCATCAGGTGAAGGCAACATTTTTCCTCATGGGACAATACGTCCAGCAAAAGCCCGAGATCGCGCGCGCGGTGGTGGCTGCCGGTCACGCGGTCGGCAGTCATACCTGGGGCCATCCCAACCTGATCTTTCAGCAAGTCACCGAGTTGCGCCGCCAGCTGGTGCAGACGCGGCAAGCTATCCTCGATGCTACCGGCGTCGAGACGAAAATCTTTCGGCCTCCGTTCGGTGGACGCCGCCCAGCGACGCTGCGCACGGTGCGAGCCTTCGGGTTGCAGACGGTGATGTGGAACGTCACCTGTTACGACTGGAAGGCGAAGTCGGCTGAAGAAATCGTCGCCCACGCTGAGCGCCAGATTCGCGGCGGCGATGTCATCCTGCTGCACGACGGCTCGCATGTGCGGATGGGCACCGACCGCAGCCGCAGCGTCGAAGCCAGCGACCGTATCCTCGGTCGCTATCTCGGCGAGGGCTATGAGTTCGTGACGATTCCGGAGATGATGGAAAGACGGCCAGAGCCGAGGAATACCCTTGGCAGGCAAATCACTTAGATTCCTGTTTTGTGCCTGTTTCAGAGTTACAGCTGAGCTTCTTGCGCTGAGTCGGATCAGCATCTCTGTAAAAGGCGGAGTTCTTTTTCCACTGCGGCCAATTACTGACTCGCTCACTCGCTCTTTCGATCGTTTTGATGTGATTCCAAGAACTATGGTTCTTTAGGGTCGTCATCCTGGTTCTCCGTTCCCTGTTGTAATTTTCGAAGAACGTCTTTGAACTCATCCAGCAATTTGTCTTCTCGCTCCAAATAACTCAGAGGTATCATAGGCACGCGCGGAGGTCTATCACCTTTAGGGAAGCACAAGAGGCACTCCAGACTTGTCCTTACGGACGAATTTTACGCCCGCTGCTGAGTTCAAGTGAGAACAGGTCCAAGTATCGACGAGGTCCGATTCCCACAAAGGAAAAACGGGATTTTCCCGCTACGTTCTGCTTCCTTCTCGTCGAAGCATATCTCGTCTGGGTGAAGATCGCGAGCCTTGCTCTTTGGATAAGGCTCAATGTAGTAAACTTTTTTGATTCCTGACGCGATTATGTGGCGAGTGCAATTGTGACACGGAAATGTCGTTGCATAGAGGAACTTGCCTTTCACGCTGATAGCAGACCTGGCCGCAGACGCGTACGCCATAAACATCGCATGTTCTTCCCTCCTTGGAGTCCGAAACGGATGGCCGAAAACGATGTCCAAAAATGTTCCAACTTATTTTGTATAAGTCATCGCTACGTTGAATGAAAACATCTGCAAGGTAGAATGTGTCGCGCGTGCGCTGCCCACAATGCAAATGCTCGTCTTGGTCGCGGCTTATGAGCTTTTGTGCCTCGTCGTCAGTGAGACCAAGTTCATCCTTTAGGTAACGCAATTGGGCGTCATCGTCCTCGGCTATACCGACGAGGAAAAATCCTGGCCTGTAGATCCCTCTCAGTAGCATTACTTCGTCTGCGTCTTCAGGGAGCGGATGAGGTGAGCAGTCCGGTGCATAGCTGTCGGTCTTTGTTGCTCATCCTCGGTTCTGTTAGACGCGATATCGTTTATTGCCATCATGGCCAGGACACCGTTGTCTTCCGCTTGTATTCGAGCCTCATTCCCAGCATCCATGAGAGCCGTCATCTCGGCGAATTTGGAAGTGGGATCGATCAATATGCCAAGATTCAAGGATCGAAGCTGTTTGCTCACCCGGAACTCGTCTGTCGTGTATTGATATTGCTGAAGGTAGTTCTTTAGTACGGTGACCACTGGGTCGGCGTCGGTACCAACCGGATAAACGAAGCCGAATACAAGCTCGGCGAACATAGGGTCGTTCATCTATAGCACCTCACATAACTAATGCGAATACTGGAAAGACGTTTTTTGGCTACACCAGCGCCAACGCCTCTCTTGCCGCCGCGATGGTGTCGTCGATATCGCCCTGCGTGTGCGCGATGCTGAGGAACGCGGCTTCGAACTGCGAGGGCGGCAGCCACACGCCCGCGTCGAGCAACGCGCCGTGGAAGCGGCCAAACTTGGCGGTGTCGCAGGTGGCCGCGCTCTCCCAATCGGTGACCTGCTTGTCGGCGAAGAAGAAGGTGAACATCGATCCCACGCGGTTGGCGGTCATCGGCACGCCCGATTCCTTTGCCGCTGCCATGACGCCCGCCACCAGCTTGCCCGACGTGTCATCAAGCTGCTTGTAGAACTGCTGCCGGTTGGCCTTTAGCTGGCACAGAGTGGCGATACCCGCCGCCATCGCCAGTGGATTGCCGCTCAGCGTTCCCGCTTGATAAACGGGACCCACCGGAGCGACCAGGTCCATGATCTTCGCGGGTCCGCCGTACGCACCTACGGGCAACCCGCCGCCGATGATCTTGCCTAGCGTCGTGAGGTCAGGCTTGATTTTGTACAGCTCCGACGCGCCGCCGAAGGCCACGCGAAATCCCGTCATCACCTCGTCGAAGATGAGCAGGGTGCCTTCGCGCCTGGTGATCTCGCGCAGGGCTTCGAGGTAGCCCGGCTGGGGCGGAACGCATCCCATGTTGCCGACTACCGGCTCAACGATCACGCAGGCAATCTGGCCTTTGAATTTGGCGAATGCCGCCTCGACAGCCTGCATGTTGTTGTAACGCAGCGCCAGGGTGAACTCGACAAACTCTTCCGGCACCCCCGCCGAGCCAGGAATGCCGAGCGTCGCCACGCCGGAGCCGGCCTTTACCAGCAGCGCGTCGCTGTGTCCGTGATAGCAGCCTTCGAACTTTACAATGAACTTGCGTTGGGTGTGGGCGCGGGCCAGCCGGATCGCCGACATCGTCGCTTCCGTTCCCGAACTGACGAAGCGGACCTTCTCGATGGCCGGAAAGGCTTCAATCACCAATTCGGCCAGATCGGCTTCGGTTGGAGTGGAAGCGCCGAAACTGGTACCGTTGCGCGCAGCCTGCACGATGGCCTCGAGCACCTCGGGTTGCGAGTGGCCGAGAATCAGCGGTCCCCACGAGCCCACGTAGTCGATGTAGCGGTTGCCGTCGGCGTCCCACACATGCGCACCCAGGCCGCGAACCAAAAATGGCGGCGTGCCGCCTACCGAACGAAAGGCACGCACCGGCGAATTGACTCCACCGGGAATGAGCCGCTCAGCGCGGGCTTGCAGGGCGCGGGAGGTGTTAAGACTGCGGGACATGGTTCGCTATTCGCCTTTCGCGATGCCCTCTTCGCTTGCCGGCTTGTGGCGTAAACAGACGAGTTTATCAGGGTGTCCGGTTAGGAGGTTGGTTAGGAGGTTGTCCCAAGCGTAAAGGAACGCTGGACTACCACCGGCAAGTCTCGTGACCGCCAGCGGGACTCGCGTGGTGGTGTACATTACTAAGCACTATCGCCCGTGGTGGGATGGGTGTTGACTGGGGTCGCGCGCCCGAAGGCGCTCCTCATAAGGGCGCCGCAAATTGGCGACACCAGCTAGAATTGAAATCCGAGTCATAGGGCGGCTTAGCGACATTTCGATGACGGCTGAGAAGAAAAAGCGCAGCGGCGCCGATCCGATTATCCCGGACAAGCTCTACTTCCGCATCGGTGAAGTAGCCAGCCTCTGCCGTCTGCCAGCCTACGTGTTGCGCTTCTGGGAGACCGAGTTTCCTCAACTCAAGCCAGTCAAGAGCAGCACCGGGCAGCGAATGTATCGCCAGCGTGACGTGGAGAATGTCCTGCGCATCAAGAAGCTGCTCTACGATGAGGGCTTCACCATCGCCGGAGCTCGCCAGCAGCTCAAGGCCGAGCTTAAACCCTCGCAACGCCAGGATGGCTTACCCTTTCCCAAGCAGCGTTCCACCGACAGCCTCAAGAAAGTTCGGCAGGGCCTGCAGGAGATTCTGGGCATCCTCAAGAGGCGCCGGTGAAGGATCTCGGTTGGCACGGCCCGGCGAAATTGCCGCAGAGCCTTTGTGTCACTTTGTGGCATTAGACGCCACGCTTATGACATCCACCACCGCGATCGCCGCTCTATCGTCTATCCCGGAGTTATACTCGCAAACTACGAGCAAAATCATCTACCCGGAAAAACACCAAACGCGATGGAGGCGCCATGAAAGACAATCCTACTGATAAACCTGAAAATGTTTCGGGTGTTTCGCGTCGCGATTTCATGAAGATCTCGGGGGTTGGCGTTGCCCTTCCGTTGGTGCTGGGCCCGAAGATGGTCGAAGCCGCCGGGGAAGAAGTTGCTGTTCACGGACCCGGCAAGGTCGCTATCGCGCTCACCGTCAACGGCAAGAAGCTGAGCGCACAGCTGGAGCCGCGGGTCACGCTGCTGGATGCGCTACGCGACAACTTCGATTTGACCGGTGCAAAGCGGGTCTGCGACCGCGGTGTCTGCGGAGCCTGCACGGTATTGATGGACGGCAAGACCGTCTACGCGTGCTCTGTGCTGGCGATTGATGCGCAAGGGAAAAACATCACCACCATCGAGGGTCTCGCCGAAGGTGACGCGCTGACCCCGGTGATGCAGGCGTTCGTGGCGCACGATGCCCAGCAGTGTGGCTTCTGCACCCCGGGATTCATTGTCGCCACCACCCATTTCCTCGAGCAGCACCCGAATCCCTAATCAAGAAGACATCCGCCGCGGACTCAGCGGCAATTACTGCCGCTGTGGCACCTACGACGGAATTCGCGCTGTCGCTTTGGCCAAGCCGGAAGGGAGAACATCATGAGCGAGTATCAGTGGCCCAACCCCGCAACCCGTCCGTTGCTGGGCAAGCGCATTTCGCGAGTTGACGGTCCGGTGAAAGCCTCCGGGCGCGCGAAATACACCTACGACTACAACCCCGATGGCTTGCTGGCGGGAAAGATTCTTCGCTGTCCGTACGCGCACGCGCGCATCACCAGCATTGACAGCAGCGCCGCCGAGAAGATGGCTGGCGTGAAAGCGGTCAAAATATTGCAGTCGCCGGGAACGGAGATTTTCTGGGCGGGCGATGAAGTAGTCGCGGTTGCGGCGGTGGATGAATCAACCGCCGAGGATGCGATTCGCGCCATTAAGGTGCAATACGAGGTGCTACCTCACTTTGTCTCCGACGCCGAGCCGCCCGAAGAACATCGCCGTCAATAACGGACCGATCAGCCGCGACGACTTTGAAGACATGGAAGACAATCAGGTCCCCGACGAGCAGGTAATCGCGGCCATCAAGGCGAATGGCATCAGCTTCAAACCCGATGACAAGTATCTGAAGGACGCGCAGGCATCGGGCGTCGATTCCAAAGTTGTGGAGGCATTGCGTTCCGCCAAGTACGCGGAGGCAAAAACTTCGCGCTCGCCTTACAAGAAAACGGCGGTGCAGACGCAAGGCGATCCCGACAAAGCCTTCGCTTCGGCGGCAGCCGTTTCCGAAGGGCTCTACGGGGCTTCCTGCATCACGCACTGCTGCCTTGAAACTCACGGCATGGCATCGGAATGGCCTACCGACAAGGACCTTGTGGTGCACGTTTCCACGCAAAACCTTTCCGGCATTGCCTCCCAAGTCTCGGAACCGCTCGGCATCCCAGCGGGAAATATTCAAGTGCTGCAGCAGTACATCGGCGGCGGATTCGGCAGCAAGTTTAGCCCGGATCGCTGGGGCATCGCCACGGCGCAACTCTCGAAAGCCGCTGGCGGCAAGCCGGTGAAGATCATGCTGGAGCGCGACTCGGAGCAGGAAGTCGCGGGCATGCGTCCGTCGGGCTTCGCGCGCGTCAAGGTCGCCGCCGACAAAGACGGCAAACTAGTGGCATGGGAATCGCGCTCGTGGGGAACTGGCGGAGTTGGCGGTGGAGGCACGCCTCCACTTCCGTACATCTTCGAAATTCCCAACCAGCGCAAGCAGAACATTGCCATCGCCACCAACCAGGGAAGCGCCCGCGCGTGGCGAGCGCCGAATCATCCGCAGGCTGCGGTCATCAGCATGGGCGCGATCGAAGATCTCGCGGCCAAGCTGAACATGGACCCGGTGGACTTCATTACTCGCAATCTGGAGCTGACCGGAACGCGCGAAAAAATCTATCGCGATGAACTTCCCATTGCGGCGGAGCTGATGGATTGGAAAAAGAATTGGCATCCGCGCGGCGATAAAGCCGCCGGGCCGATCAAGCGCGGTCTCGGACTCTCGCTGCACACCTGGGGAGGCCGCGGACACAACAGCGATTGCGATCTCACCATTCATCCCGATGGGTCGGTCGAAATCAAGATGGCGACCCAGGACCTCGGCACCGGGTGCCGCACCATCATCATGATCGTCGCCGCTGACACGCTCGGCATTCCCCTCGACAACATCAAGCTGCTGATCGGCGACAGCCGCTATCCCGTGTCAGGCGCGAGCGGTGGCAGCACGACCTCGGGCGGCGTTACCTCTTCTACCCGGCGCGCTGCGGTAGATGCTCGCGATGCAGCTCTTCGCCAAAGTTGCTCCTGCATTGAAGGCGCAGCCGGAAGAATTAGAAGCCGTGAATGCAACCGTTCGGGTGAAGAGCGATCCCAGTCGCAGCCTCTCGGTGGAAGGAAGCGTGCGCGAAGATTGGCGCCATGCCGATGACGATTCGCGGCAAGAATCCCGACAAGTCGAAGCCGCCCGACTTGACCAACAGCGGCGTCGGCGGCGTGCAGATGGCCGATGTCTCCGTGGACACCGAAACCGGCATCGTGCGCGTGAACAAGATGGTCGCGGTGCAGGATTGCGGACTGGTGGTGGACGTGAAGACTGCCGAGAGCCAGGTGCTGGGCGCGCTCATCATGGGCATCAGCTACGCGCTCTACGAGGAGAAAATTCTCGATCCCGTCACCGGGCGCATGTTGAATCCGAACATGGAGTTCTATCGCCTGGCGGGCATCGCCGATGTTGGCGAACTGAAGGTACACATGATGACCGGCAAAGGTTATGACGAGCGCGGCGTCATCGGATTAGCGGAGCCGCCAGTGGTCTCGCCTGGGGCGGCCATCTCGAACGCGGTCGCCAATGCGATCGGGGTGCGCGTGCCATTCCTGCCGCTCACTCCAGCCCGCGTGCTGGAGGCGCTGGAGAATGGAGGCAGCAATGCGAGCGTTTGAATACCTCAGCCCGACGAACAAAGAACAAGTTGCCACCCTGCTTGGCGAACGCGGCTCGATTCTCGCCGGCGGCACCGACCTGCTGGCGCTGATGAAGGATGACGTGGTCGCGCCTCAACGGCTGGTGAACATCAAGCAGATCGACCAGTTGCGCGGCATCAGCTATCAACCTGGCAACGGGCTGCGCATCGGCGCTCTCACCACAATCGCCGAGGTCTCAGAAGATGCGAATGTGCAGCGTTATTACCCCGTTTTGACGGACGCCGCGAACGAGGCCGCCAGCCCGCAGATTCGTAACCTCGCAACCATCGGCGGCAACATGTGTCAGCGTCCGCGCTGCTGGTATTTTCGCAACGGCATGGGACTAATGGCGAAAACGCCGGATGGCAAATCCATGGTGCGTCGCGGGCGACAATCGATATGCCGCGATTCTTGGCAACGGCGGGCCAGCCTACTTTGTCAGCCCGTCAACGCTTGCGCCGGTGCTCATCGCCCTGGGCGCGAAGATCCGTCTGTACTCTGCGAAGGCCGCGGGCAGCGGCGTGCGCGAGTTGCCGCTGGAAAAGTTCTTCGTCATTCCGAAGTCCGAGAACGAACTCGAGCACGACCTGAAACCAGGCGAGATGGTGATTGAGTTCGGTTGTGCCCCCGCCATCGCAGAACCTGAAAGCCGCCAGCTACGAGGTGCGCCAACGCGCGGCGTTTGATTGGCCGCTGGCGCAGGCGAGTGTTGCACTCGAGATGGATGGCACGACCGTGAAGAGCGCGCGCGTCGTGCTCGGACAGGTTGCGCCCATCCCGTGGATCTCGCCCGAAGCGGCGCAGGCCCTGGTGGGCAAGAGCATCTCTGCCCGACATCGCAATGGCTGCCGCGAACGCTGCAGTCGCGCAAGCCCAGCCGCTCAGCCACAACAAGTACAAAATCACGCTGGCGAAAGCGGCCGTGAAGCGCGCCATCCTGAGCGCCGCGGGCCAGAGCTCCGGAGGTGCCGCATGATGCTGAATCTCGATGCTGATCGCTTTGATACGAAACGCGAAGGCACTTTGTCCGGCGCTGCGCTGGAAGGGACAATTCATCGAAGCGGAGCGCGATCCCACCGTGCCTCCGACGAATGATGGCCTATTCTGGTGCATGCACACCCAGACTTGCATCGGGCCCGATGGGGAATTGGCCGAGCCGGGAAACTGCTCGTCGAAGGTCCGCGCTTGCCACGGGACCGGAAAGTGCGAGAAGACCTAACCGCGGATGGCGCGGATGAACGCCGATTGAGTACTCAAGAACGAGGTTTCTGGCAGGGGAAATTTTGCGGTCGCATCCGCCGGCGTAAAACGAGGTAGATCATAATGAAATTCCGTTCTGCAGCGCTGCTACTGACCGTCCTGACAATCGTTTGCTTGTCCTTGGCCTTAAACACTAAGCCCGAGCAGGTTTCCATCAACGGCTGGGTGCTGGATTCAGCCTGCGCGATCACCAAGGGACTGGACAAGCCAATCAGCCGCGATTGCGCGCTCAAGTGCGCCAAGGCGGGGTCGCCGCTGGTCATCCTGGCCGACGACGGAAATATCTACTGGCCGATCTCCGACAAGACCCCCTCGTCAGGACAAAACGATCGTTTGCTGAAATTTGCCGGCGAACGCGTTACCGCAACCGGCAAGGCCTATGTTCGCGGCGGATCGCACGCCATCGTCCTGGAGAAAATCCAAGCTGCGAAATGACGCCAAGGAGAAGCGGCCGCGGGAGGCCACGATAATAAGTTGAACTGAGGAAACCGAATCCGTATTGACCCGGTGCCGATTCGTGGTCCGCTTTCCTACCGCGTGTATTGACGAATCAACTCTGCCGCGCCGGGATACTGTGCAATCAGCTCATCGCGGTTGGCATTCTCGTAATCGGCGTAATCGAAACCGGGAGACATGGTCGTTCCCATCAGCGCGAACTTGCCACCGGGCGCGAGTTTGCACCCCTGCCACACATTCCCACGAACCACCGCTTGCGGTTGCTGTCCGCCGGCCAGATCGCTGCCCAGCGTCATTGTCTGCGAGTTCCCGTCCGGCAGCAACTGCAGCATGATGGCGGGATCGCCAAGATAGAAGTGAAACACCTCCGAGCCCGGTAGTCGATGCAATGCCGAGAACGTCTCCGGCGTGATCATGTAGTAGATTGCAGTACCGATGGAGCGCGAACCATGAACGCCCTCGGGCAAATATTCCGCCGAGACGTTCCAGCGTGAGCGATAGGTTTCACGAAAGAAGCCGCCTTCAATTGCGAGCGGCTGTAGTTGGAGCAGTTGTTTGACTTCATCCGCAGTCATGGCGGAAACAGCGTATCACTTCACGACGGAAGAGCGCTCTATGCCTGGCATGTGGTCAGATGATTTGCTCCACATGGCCGGTTCGACGCGGTGCAACTTCACAATCCTCCACAGGAAGAAGAGCGCCGCGACCAGGCAGACGATGACGGCGACAATCGAGGCTTCGGGGCCGAACTCACCGCCGGTAAGAATTTGCGGCCCGCTCAGCGATCCGCGCAGCAGGCCCACTCCCATAGTGTTGCCCGAGAGCGTCATCCCGAATAGCGAGCCTTCGGTAAAATTCCAGCCGGCGTGCAACCCGATGGGCAGCCACAGTCGTTGCGTCGCGGCATAGGCAGCGCCCAGCAAGACGCCAGCCTCCAGCGCAATCGCTACCGAACTGCGGACAGTGGCTCCCCGGTTAGCGAAATGCGCCAGGCCGAAGAGCCCTGCCGTAAAGATCAAGGCGCCCCACGTGCCCACAATTTTCGAACTCAGCCGGAAGAGAAGTCCACGAAATAGGATCTCTTCCATGATGCCCGCCAGCACGGCAAAGAAGAGTCCATTGGCCAGCCCGCTGGTCGTGCCCCAGCCTGCGGGATGATAGACGCCCGCCGCGAGCAGGATGGCCATCACGGTTGCGAACAGTAGAAATCCAAGAGCGATTCCCGTTGCGCATTCCGGCAAAGCGCGATTGGCGGCAAGCTCGGCCGGGATGCGCCGCTCGATCAATCTCGAAGCCAAAATGTAAGTGCCGAGGACAAGCACTGCCAGCGCGGCCGCTCCCGCCGAGAACATGTACTTTCGCACCACCGGCTGGAACAGCGCGATAACCAGAGCTACGGCCACCAGGTTTAAGAGTCCAAGGCCGACTTCTTTCCATTTCTTGCTCAGGATGTCCTCCAGGATTTACCACTTCGTACGCAGGCTCGGCGGTTGAAGCTCCCGAAGTGTGAGAATTGCAAGAGTGCGCTGACGGAGACTGCGGACAACGACTATGGTTTCACCTGGCGGCCGACCCCGACCACTAACCCCTGATCCCTAGTCCCTCGCACCTGACTTCCGCAACTTCTCCACCCGCTCAGCCATTGCCCACTTCAAGTCGTCAATCCCTTCCCCCGTGACCGCTGAGATGGGAAACAGCTCCAGCTTCTTGCGTTTGCAGTAGCGCTTCAGCTTGGCCAGCTTGTCTTTATTCGCCACATCCATTTTCGACGCTATAACGATCGTTGGTTTCGAGTCCAGTCCCGCGCCAAAGGTCGCCAGCTCGCGGGTGATCACTTCGTAATCCTCTACCGGGTCAGGGCGGCCGCTGGCATCGGACACATCCACCAGATGCGCGAGCAAGCGAGTGCGCTCGATGTGCCGCAGAAATTGCGTGCCCAGTCCCGCGCCCTGGCTGGCGCCCTCAATTAGTCCAGGAATGTCGGCGACCACAAAGCTGACCTCTTCCGGCGCTTCTCCGACGGCTACCACTCCAAGGTTCGGCTGCAACGTCGTGAAGGGATAATCGGCGATCTTGGGGCGCGCCGCCGAGATGCGCGAGATCAGCGTGCTCTTGCCGGCGTTGGGATAGCCGACCAGCCCGACATCAGCGAGCAGCTTCAGTTCAAGCCGTAGCGCGCGCTCTTCTCCGGGACGTCCCTCCTCGTGCTCGCGCGGGGCCTGATGAGTTGATGTCGCGAAGCGAGCATTGCCGCGGCCACCGCGACCACCGCGTGCCACCACGACGCTCTCATCGGGGTGCGAGAAGTCATGCACCACCTCGCCGGTCATCTCGTCATACACCATGGTTCCAACGGGCACTTTCAGGATGATGCTTTCGCCTTCGCGACCGGTTTTGTTGGAGCCTTCGCCATGGCGTCCGCGCTCAGCCTTGTATTCGGGATTGAAGCGGAAGTGTACGAGAGTGTTGTGGCGTTCGCTGGACTCCATTACAACGTCGCCACCGTGACCGCCATCGCCGCCCGACGGACCTCCGCGCGGCACGAACTTCTCGCGCCGGAAGGCCATGCAGCCGTTGCCGCCATCGCCTGCCTTCACTCGGATTTTTGCTTCGTCAACGAACATGGGAAAACAGGGTCAGTGAATAGTGGTTAGGGGCTAGTGAAAAAGCCGTCAGCCATCGGCTCTCAGTTTCGAGTAAACGCGCGGACGGTCGGAACGTTCTCCTGATGAATCGGCGTACCGACCTCGCAGCTCCCTGCTATTCCGCAGGCTAGCCGAGAGCTGATAGCTGACGGCTGACAGGCCCTGCAACGAAAAAGGCCTCGCAGTGAGGCCTGTCGTCATAACTGATTGCCAGTTGCTAGTTGCTAGTTGCCGGTTGCGGAGTGACCGACACGAATTTGCCCATCTGACCGCGGTCCTTGAACTCCACCACGCCCGTCACCTTCGCGAACAGGGTATCGTCTTTGCCACGGCCCACGTTGACACCCGGCTTGATGCGGGTGCCACGTTGCCGCACGATGATGGAGCCGCCCGAAACCAGCTGGCCTCCGAACGATTTCACGCCCAGCCGCTGTGCGTTCGAGTCGCGGCCGTTGCGAGAGCTACCTAAACCTTTTTTATGTGCCATTGCAATATCCTCAAAATTTTTTGTGAAGAAGCTTCCACCCAGAAACCTCGGGTAGAGCTGGCCTTCAGGCCAGCGTGCAAGCTATCAAAATAGCCAGGGCTTTAGTCCCGGAAAACCCCGGAAAACCCAATGTTGCCTCTTGTAATCCTCGCCTACGTTTCCTGCAAATCAGAGTCGCCTGCCGCGCGCCCGCGACACCAGCCGGCGGACTGCCGCAGGAAGATGCATCATAACCGCATCAAAGCGCTTCACTGCGGCGATGAATGCCACGATCAACTGGCAGGTCAACATTGGAGGCTAAGCCTTCAGATCCTGTCCGTCCACGTTGATGCCGGTAATCTTCACGGCGGTGTACGGCTGGCGATGTCCGTTCAGCTTCTTGTATTGCTTCTTGCGCTTGAAGTGGAAAACCAGGATCTTATCGGCGCGGCCCTGCTCAACGACCTGGCCGCTGACAAAAGCCTTGTCCGGCTTGCCGAGTTCGCCCTCGGAGCCGCTGACCGCCAGCACTTCGTCGAACTGAATGTTTTCACCGCTGGTCTGCGGCAGCTTCTCGATCTTGATTACGTCTCCGGGTGCGACGCGATACTGCTTTCCCCCGGCGCGGATCACCGCGTACATGGCAATGCCTCCAATGAACTTTTCCGATAAAGGCTACGCAGCGCGTGGCTGTTACAGCCTCATCTCGGGCGGCTCGCGAGTCAGCGAGCGTCCTCGGCTTCATGCGCCGCCCATACCTGTAGCGCGAACAGCCGTTAAACTCTTTGTGCGCTTGCACTTCCCCGGGCCAGGAAGGAAACCTTCACGGAAAGGCGGGGATTGTCCCTGACGGGTGCTGCTAGTACAGGCAAACCATAAAAGTGTAGCGTGTTTGGGTGCGACAGGTCAAACACAAGAAGCTGCGGTAGTGGTGCAGTTTGAAATCTATGGGAGATCAACGATCTTCGGCGGCCTCGGCTATGGCCTCAGCCTTGCGCCTCAGCTCCTGTTGCTGCTCACGCTTTGAATAAACGAATACTCCCACTAGCGACGCTAATGCAACGAGCAGTGCTGTAAGGCCGCTGGTTTGCTTGCCCGCATAAATCAGGACTATGCCGCCTAGAATTACTGTCATTGCAACGACGAACCCCAGCTTGGTGCCGAGGTTTTGGGCATTGACATTCGAGTTAATTACTGTTTTTTCTAATTGTTGTCGATGAGAGTGCTGATTCTCTGCCATTGCGATGATACGTTCTGCCGCTCCGGGGAGGAGTTCGTTGTAACGAGCTAGGATTTCTGGAGGCGGAAGAGGGCCAGAGAAATGCCGCATCGCTGCCTGGATGCGCAACTCGGCTCGCTCCACGCGTTCAATAGCGGGAGCTGCTAGTTGCAGATTTCTATTGCGGTTGCGATTCCGTCGGCCCATGGAGAATGAGCCACTATCTTACAGGTTGCTGTTCCTCGAACTCCAGCATTGCATCGTTAATATCTTGACCAACGAGACGCCAATCGACAAACATCGCCTTAGCGTCAGCCTCTTGCGGGCTTCGGCTAATGTTGTACAGGTCGTAAAGCCCGTACCAGTCGAGTAGGCGACCGACACCAGACGCAAAGGATGGGGAAGCGACGAGGAAATCGGATTTTAGCTTTTCAGACATACTGATTCCTCAGACGGGGGAATACTACCACACGACACTATTACCGTATGTGATGATCGGGTAGATGCGGAGGTTTCATTAGTGAAGCTTCAGTGAAGCTTCGGCAACCGTCTGTAGCTAAGATATTAAAGGAAAGACACTTACGTGTCAAATAAACTGAGTAAACGACAGGTGCAGCGGCGTCCCGCTCAGTCTCTATCGCGACCACCACTCCATCTTCCAGCGCAATGATGCCCACTGGAGCGTGGCCGAACAACTCGCCGGAAAACAAACCCCCACCCGTGCCCCTTCAAAGCATGAAATCTTATGAATAATTCAGCTGAAGGGTGCCGCCACCCTACACCAAGTAAAAAGCTGCTTTAGTGACTCGGTGGCGATTTCGAAGGTCGATTCACCTACGGAGGCGTATCATCCGCCCCTGCCGAAGGTTCAGGTTCGGGCAACACCCAGCTGTCCACGACTCCCGCAAATACCGGCTCCAGGCGCGCCAGATTTTCCGGGGAACATTTCAGGGCGATGGAATACATCTCGCCATCCGGGCCCTGAATAAAAACCATCTGCTCGATCCAGTCGCGATCGGTGGTTGTTTGGTGATAGCGGACCTTCAACATCTGCGCCGGTTTATGGTCGACGGTGCGCTGCTGGCGTTGTAAGGTTTCGAAATTCTGCCCAGCTTCGCGCATGCTGTTGGACGCCTGCTCGATAATGCCGTCCAGGCTTACCGGGTCTTCATCCCCTCCCGACGGCGGCAGAATCAGCGCAACGGTAATTTCGTCCCACAGCGCGCGATCCAGCTTCTGAGCCGGCGCAATCACCACACCGTTGCCATCGAAAACTTCGCCCAGCACGCTCCACGGGCCCGGATACTTGAAGCAGAACCCACCCTCAGGCTGGCAGTAATGTTTCCGGGGAACAGGCTTATGGGGTGGAGCTGGAGCTGCATGGGGCTTCTGGCCTACCGCCACCACGGCCAGGTGCAGCGCCACGGTTAACACAATGACAACGCGCAAGGACAGCCGCATGGCTCCTACAGTTGCACAGTCCGCTTGCGTTCCGCAATTCCCTGCATCGCTGAGAGCGTCTCCTTGGGCAAGTGATAAGACTCGGCGTCTGAAGGATAATCTCCAGACTTCACGTCGTCCTTGAAAGCAATCACCGCGTTGCTGATTACCGATGCCACGTCCGCGTAACGCCGGACGAACTTGGCGGGCGGAGAAAGTGTCAGTCCCAGAAGATCGTGGAAGACCAGTACTTGGCCGTCGCACCCGGGGCCGGCTCCGATGCCGATGGTCGGGATCTCCAACTCGCCCGTGATCATGGCTGCGACCTCGCGCGGGATACCTTCGAGCACGATGCAACAAGCGCCGGCGCGTTCCAAGGCAATTGCATCGTGCATGAGCTGCTCGATGGCATTCAGGGTCTTGCCTTGCACCTTGTATCCACCCATCGCGTGCAGCGATTGCGGGGTAAGCCCGATGTGGCCAACCACGGGAATCTCCGCCTCAACCATGCGTTCGACCAGGCGAGAGCGTTTCTCGCCGCCTTCGATTTTCACCGCCTCGGCGCCAGCCTCCTTGATAAAGCGAGCGGCGTTGCGCAGAGCGTCGCGCGTCGTGACGTGATAGGAAGCGAAAGGCATGTCAGCCACCAGAAATGCCCGTTTCACGCCGCGCCGCACCGCACGGGTATGGTGCAGCATCTCCTGCATGGTAACGGGCAGGGTATTTTCATAGCCCAGCATCACCATTCCGAGGGAGTCGCCGACCAGGACCATGTCAATGCCAGCCTCATCCACCAGCCGCGCGCTGGGGTAGTCGTAGGCGGTCAGACAAGTGATGGTTTCCTTACGTTGTTTTTTTTCCAGAAGAGTGGAAGAGGTGATCTTCGAACGGAAGTCGCCGGTGGTGACGCTCACGATGTCCTCCAGTGCAGTTCCCCGATCTGGGGATACCGCCTGTACTGGCTGAATTCTACACCCGCGGAGAACCCGCCAATAGCTTTTTTCGATTTAGCCGGAAGACGTCCGCCAGCTCATAAATCGGTTCGTATCAGAGCGCACTTCTTAAATCCTGTCTTTCAAAGCCGCGATGTACTCACGAATGATGCAGGTAAGAGAGGCCGCCTGTCAGTTATTCGGAGAAATTAGGTTTTGCGTCGCCGAAGCTCGCCATGAGAAGCTGTGAGTAATTTGCATTAGCGCCGCCGGTATGTCGAATTGCACAGACTTCCGGAGCGCCCTCGTAGCGAACTATCAGGCAGGCAGGGGCATGGGCGATCAGCCAATTAGTGAAACCACCAGGAAGATTCTACAAGCACTGCGGAAGGGAACTCGCTCCCAGTCAGACATAGCGCGCGAATTTGGCGTGTCGCGGCAATGGGTAAGTTTGCTGAAGTATAAGCAACAGAGAGGTCGCAAGCGCGCGGTGAAGTGATCCCATGCTGCAAGCATTGGGTTGGTGCTGACCGACGTTGCTTGGATGCACAAGCTCCCAGCGCGGCTCGCGGTCTTTGCCCCGGACTCTCTCGCCGCGCTGGGAAGAGTTTTCCACTGGGCACTCTTCCTTCGTCTCCCCCTACAACCCGGTGGCACTCATGCGACTATCTATAGGTAAGCAAGCGGCATACCAAAGCGTGGAGATCCCTTCCCGATATCGCTTCGCGTCCTAAGTGGCTGCACCTGTTATAGAAAGCAAAGATCGCCAGCTCCTGGCGTAATGGCCACTATTCACTACTGTGGCTTTAACCCTATCCGATTGGATAGCCAAACTATCCAAACAGTTAGTCGGCGCGGTTCGCGAAAGGGCACCGAACCGCAGGACAACGGCCGATGTTTCAGATTGCAGCCAGAAGTTGGTAGTTCGCTGCACAAGGCTCGACGATTCGGCGTCTGCCGTGCCCCGGATTCTTCTCATAACGCGTTCGCAGCAAGCCGAACGACTCCAGCAAATCGACATCGCGGCTGACCGCCCGCGTATCTCGTCTCAATCCACTCGCAAGGTCAGAAACAGGAAGTGCCTTTTCCCTGGCAACGCGTAGCAGGCGGACGCGCTCTGCCGACAACACTCGCAACATGTCTCTAACGTCATCGAACGTCACGGTAATCTGGGGCGCGATCGGTTCGCCACGATCGAGTTTGCGAGCGTGTTCTCGGGTCCGGCGAAAGAATCCTTCTGCGCCGTCGGCGGTCACCCATACTTTAGTGTTTCTCTTCATCTTCGCGTCTCCAGAGGTCTTTTACTTTCTCAAATTGCTCAACCAGCGATTCATAATCGGAAAACTCTATTGCTCGGGTCCTGCCCAGATAATGGCGATGATGCCGATTGTGGCTGTTATCGTAGCCGAGCACACGGCCATTATCGGTAGCGCAAATCCGAGGGTTAATGTAGGCCAAGCTGTACTTGACTACTTTGTCCCCGGCAAACCAAGCTTTTTCTTTAAGAACCGCGCCGCGTCTCTTGCCGGTGAGATAGAAGGTCTGATCGATCTTCTTCTCCAGTCTGGCTGGCTGGTTTCGTCGCCGTGAGCCCACCGCTTCAGCATATCACAGCTAGGACAAATCTGATCCTCTCTGAAGCAGTCCGGCTACCGCAACCGCGCGTATTCGGCTTTGGCTTGCTGGTAGATGGGAATGTCGGGGTCGGCGTCTTTCCAGAGGGTGAGGAAATCCTGATACGACTTGCGCGCGGCTGCCTTGTCGCCCATCATTACCTGCGCGCGGCCTAGCTGCAAGTGCGCCAACGGCAAGGTTATGAAGTCTTGCAGAATGTCAGGATGGTCAATCATCTTGTGAAACTCGGCAGCGGCTTCGCGTCCTTGGCCGAGCTTCAGATAGGCAAGGCCGCGCAAGTATGCAGGATAGAGCGATTCCAAGGGGTCCACGGAGAAGGCTCGTGGTTTGTCTGGCCCTCGGCGCGCTGGCACTGGGCGTGCCCGCAACGGCGCAGACCATCATCACCTTCGACGCTCCCGGCTCGATACGCACCGAACCTCACGGTATCAACAATTCGGGAGTGATCACGGGACCGTACGTCGATGCCACTCATCACGGGCACGGCTTTGTGCGCGCCGCCGATGGCACAATCACCACCATTGATGTTCCCGGCGAGGGCCCGGGCAATCAGCCGTGGAGCATCAACCCAGGGGAGACATCGCGGGCCAATACCGCGTCCCCGCCCTTTACTTTCGCGGTTATTTGCGCGCGTCGGACGGCAGCATTACCACCTTCGACGCACCCGGCGCGGGCACAGGCGTCGGCCAGGGTACCCAGGCACTTGACATCAACCCAGCAGGGGTAGTCGCGGGACAATACGCCGATGCCAGCAGCGTGTATCACAGCTTCGTCCGTGCCGGCGACGGTATCATCACGAGCTTCGACGCCCCCGACGCGGGCACGGGGCCGGGCCAAGGCACCTTCCCCTCAACTACTGACGGCCTCAACCCTGAAGGGGCTATTTCCGGAGGCTACGTTAACAGTGGCAGTGTATTAGACGGCACGCAGGTCTTTCACGGCTTCGTGCGTGATCGTGACGGCAGCATCACCGAGTTCGATGTTCCGGGGGCGGGCACCGGTCCCGGCCAAGGCACAAATCTTGCCGGAATCAATCCAGCAGGAACGATTCAAGGGTGGTATGCTGACGCCGACGGTGTCGCACACGGCTATCTGAGGGCCGCTGACGGCACCATCACTACCTTTGACATTCCGGGTGCCGGCACAGGCTCCGGCCAAGGCACTTTCTCCGCGAACATCAACCCGGCAGGGGTCATTGTCGGCTCGTACGTTGACCCGAGCAATGTGAGTCACGGGTACGTGCGAACGCGCGATGGCACGATCACGACATTCGACGTTCCCGGCGCCGGCACAGGGCCAGGTCAGGGCACCGTCCCTTTTTGCAACAATCCGGCGGGAGCGATTACGGGGTATTACTTCGACGGTTCCGGCGTGGAGCACGGGTTCCTGCGCACAGCCGATTAATACCGACCGTGCGGCCGCTCAACTTGGAGGATGTCAACCACGACAAAAGGGCAGGACCTCGTGGCCTGCCCTTCGCTTTAACTAACGAGCTGACAGCCGAAAGCTGGCAGCTATATTTCTTACGCCTGTGCCGGACGCTCCGGGGCGACGTTGGGTTGCGCGCCGGGGGCTGGTTTCAGCACCTGCTGCACGTCTTCCTTCGGCGGTTGAGCGTTGGGATTGACGCGCTCCGGAAGTTCCTTGCCTTCGATGAGCAACTGGATTTCGCCGGCATCGATCACCTCGCGCTCCAACAGCGCGGCGGCAACCTTTTCCAGAATCGGTCCATTGTTCTTCAGGATGTTGGTTGCCGACTGGTAACCTTCATCCACGAAGCGGCGAACTTCCTGGTCGATCTTCTGCGCCGTCTCCTCGCTGAAGTCGCGGTGCTGGCTGATCTCGCGGCCCAGGAAGATCTGCTCTTCCTTCTTGCCGAAGGTCATCGGCCCCAGCGTGGACATGCCGAATTCGCAAACCATCTTGCGCGCCAAGTCCGACGCCTGCTCGATGTCGTTACCGGCGCCGGTGGTCATGGTGTGCAGGAACAGCTCCTCGGCCACGCGTCCGCCCATCATGATGGCCAGTCGCGTTTCCAGGTAATCGCGAGTGTAGGTGTGCTTATCGTCAACCGGTAGCTGCATGGTCACGCCCAGCGCCATGCCGCGCGGGATGATGGTCACCTTGTGCAGCGGGTCGGAGTGCTCGCGCATGGCCGCGACCAGCGCGTGGCCAGCCTCGTGATACGCGGTCACCTTCTTCTCTTCGTCCGAGAGCAGCATCGACTTGCGCTCGGCACCCATCAGAACTTTGTCCTTGGCCTGCTCGAAGTCCCACATCAGCACCGTCTTCCGGTTCTGGCGGGCGGCAACCAAGGCAGCCTCATTCACCATGTTGGCCAGGTCAGCGCCGGAAAATCCCGGCGTACCGCGGGCCAGCACAGGAAGATCAACGTCATCGTTAAGCGGAATCTTGCGAGTATGTACGCGCAGGATTTCTTCGCGGCCGCGGACATCGGGACGCGAGACCACCACGCGGCGATCGAAGCGGCCGGGACGCAGCAGCGCAGGATCGAGCACGTCAGGACGGTTGGTAGCTGCGATCAGAATGACGCCATCGTTAGACTCGAAGCCATCCATCTCGACCAGCAACTGGTTCAGGGTCTGCTCGCGCTCGTCGTGTCCGCCGCCGAGGCCTGCGCCACGATGGCGGCCCACGGCGTCAATTTCGTCGATGAAGATGATGCACGGAGCGTTCTTCTTGCCCTGCTCGAAGAGGTCACGGACGCGGCTTGCGCCGACGCCGACGAACATCTCCACGAAGTCGGAGCCCGAGATGCTGAAGAACGGCACGTTGGCTTCGCCCGCCACCGCGCGCGCCAGCAAGGTCTTGCCGGTTCCCGGAGGCCCGACCAGCAGCACGCCTTTCGGAATGCGTCCGCCGAGCTTCTGGAACTTCTGCGCCTCGCGCAGGAACTCGATAATTTCTTTCAGCTCTTCCTTGGCTTCATCCACGCCGGCGACGTCTTTGAACGTCACCTTCTTCTGCTGCATGGAGAGCAATCGCGCCTTGCTCTTGCCAAACGAGAGCGCCTTGTTGCCGCCACTCTGCATCTGGCGGATCATGATGAACCACAGCGCACCCAGCAGGATGAATGGCGCCAGGTTGAGCAGCCAGGAGGGCCAGCCTCCCGATGCCGGGTCCTTCACCGTGATGTTGACCTTCTTGTCCTGAAGGATCTTGTACATGTCCGGATAGTTCGCCGGAACCGTGGTGTGGAACCCAGCCTTCTCGTTCTTGAACTTGCCGCGCACCTCTTGGCCGATCAGCGTCACTTCGGTGACGTTGCTCTGATCCACTTGCGAGAGGAATTCGGAGAAGTTAATCTCGCGTTCCTTGGTTCCCGAGCTGCCAGCTTTGACGACCTGCCATAGCAGAACGCCCGACAACACGATGAGCCAACCAGAACACGACTGTTTTGACGGTCGAATTCACTGAAAACTCCTGTGTAATGGGGCAGGCACAAAGACCACTCCCAACACTTTAGATGCTACCCTTAGACGCCGGATGTAGAAATTCGGCGTTCTCTCGATTGTAACTGCGTCTAAACGGAACCGCACGTAAGACTTGAACAAAATTGGGGAAGAGTTTTGGGTCCAATTCCAATTTGGAAGTGCCGTTTATGGTCAAGCTGCGAAACATTATGCGGGTGAGCGGCGGGCGAAAAGCAAATGGATTCAAAGATCCTTCAGGATTGGCAAGGAAGAATTAGCACGGAGCCGCGATCTTATCCGAGCACCTCGATTTTCGCCGCGTCGCCCACTGCCGCTCCACGCGAAGGCTTGCGCCACCGGAAATCCGTGCACCCAAACGATTTGGGAGTTGCATAACACTAACGGCCAACTCTGCCGCCGTTCCGCGGGAATATGTCGCTCGGAGAACAGGCGCTTGACCTTTTCTTCCGACTTAGTGTGTACGGGCCAGAAGCGATCGCCCGCGCGCCAGTTGCGGACTGTCAACTCCCGGCCAAGCAACGCTACGCTAAGCAGGCTACCGGGTGATTCCTCCTTCGCGAACTCCTGCGACACGGGGAAGCAGCGCGCTGTGAGGCCCGTCTCCGCGATGTAAACCTCGCCGGGAACCGGCAAGGTGTACGAGTAATCTGTATAGCAACGAGGCGGCTGAGGTGGAAGTAATTGCAGGCGCTCGCCGGTGCGCGAGGCTATCCATCCGCCAGGAAACTCTGCCCTTGGCGACTCCCCAAGGGCGCAGCGCAGCAGGCTTTCAATGTGTTCGAAGTCAGCAGGGATTCGTTGCTTTTCGAGCAATCGCTTCAGCAAGCGTCGCTGCAGGGCAAGTGGCAACTGTGGAAAATTATCGAGATTCATGCGCGCAGAGGCGCAGTTCGGTCGCGCCTTGCCTTCACCACTCGCCGATAAGGTCTGAAAAGCAGATCCCTCGCCGGCTGTAGCCGACTCGGGATGACGAATATGAGGAGTGGGGCTGCGGACCTGAAGGTCCGCGCTACCCGAGCGTTCCGATCTTCCAGCAGCCCCTGAGGTCGAGCTTGGAAACAGTGGGACACGGCGCGGCCCCACTGTTAGAAGGGGCACGGCTTCAGCCGGGCCGCTGCCAGCTATCAGTGAACTGGGCTTTAGCCCCTGAGGGTATTCGATCTTTCGATCGCGCGGTTGAAGACGCTCCTCTAGTTCCCGTCCCACCAGCGCCTGCCAATATTCCTCTTCCGCCCGTGCAACCTCCGCAGCGTCGCTGAGCACCTGCCGGATGCTGGGGTTGTATTCGCGCTCCAGCAGCGGCAGCAGTTCGTGTCGCACTCGATTGCGCGCGAAACGACGCTCAAGGTTGCTCTCGTCTTCGCGCCAAGTCTGGTCGAGAGCAGTGAGATACGACTCGAGCTCCTGGCGCGTGACAGCGAGCAAGGGACGGATGATGCGGATATCCGGTGAGCGATCGGCGTTGCCCTGCGGAGAAAGGCTTCAGCGACGATGCCGTAACCCCTGTCGTCCCTATGGGACTCGGATCTATTACCCAGCTTACCCAGCACTCCGCCTGCGGCTTCGTGCTGGGCTAAACTCTTTCGCCCCTTTCGGGGCTGGTTTTTGTCCGCTTCTTTGCTTTCCGCAGTTGCTGACGACAGCGACGTTCGGGTAGTGCGGACCTTCAGGCCCGCGTCCACGCCATTTGTTTTAGAGAACGAGTCGGCTTCCGCCGACGACACACTTGCTCTTCGGCCTTCGACGGCCTCTTTACCCGCAAGGGTGATCTCCGGATAGATTCCCGCCAACCCACGGGTGCCGGCGCCGCGCAAAAATTTCAGCAGCACGGTCTCGGCTTGATCGTCGAGCGTATGTCCGGTCGCAATCGCATCCAGCCGCTGCTGCGTCGCCAACCAACCGAACCAGCGATAGCGGAGCTCCCGCCCCGCCGCCTCCATGCTCAACTTATTGGTGAGCGCGTGATCGCGCACGTCGCCAATGCCGGAGAAAAACGCCAAGTCACGTTGTCTGGCTAATTCCAGCGACAAAGGCTTCGTCAGCATCCGAAGCATCGCCGCGAAGTCCGTGATTGAAGTGCGCAACCGAGAGGACGATACCCAGTTCGGCGCGAAGCTCGAGCAAGATGCGCAGCAGGGCGACTGAATCCGCGCCACCAGACACGGCAACGCAGACGCGATCGCCCGCGCGCGTCAGCTTTCGTTCCCCTATGTAGCGAAGCACCTTTTCGCGCACCAAGAGATGGTAATGCAGGTGGGAGCTTTCAGCCATCGGCGTCAGCTCTCAGCCTTTATCCACGACCATGGGCTTGTCTGCTGTCATTCTGAAGTCACCAGGGATTCGGCTCATAGGCAAGGCTGACGGCTGATAGCTGGCGGCTGACAGCTTCTCACGGCCTGGTGTCCGGCACGGTAATCGCGCGGAACATGTACGGCAGCGCTTCGGCGACGATCATGGCCATCACGATCAACGCGCCGCCCCAGGCTTGACGCGCCGACATCGGCTCCTTGAGCCAAACCACGCTGAGCACCGCGGCCACCACCGGCTCCAAACTGAACAGCACCGCCGACTCGGTCGGACCGAGTCGCCTCTGCGCGATCGCCTGTCCCCAGAAGGCGAAGACCGTGGAGCCAAGCGCCAGGTAGAGCGCGGCTAACGCCACCGGCCAGTGCGACAGCGCCGCGAAGGCATTCTGAAACCCGTAGGGCGACGGCAAGAACGCGGTAACCGCGATCGACACGACGCCGCAGACCGTCACCTGCGAGCCCGCCAGCAGCCACGCTTCGGAGCGGCGGGTGAAGACGCCCATCATCACCAGGTGGACGGCGCACAGGAAAGCGCAGAGCACGATCTCGATGTCACCCCGGTTCCAGCCACTCCACCAGGCGCCTCGCAGATGGACCAGCAGATACATCCCGTAAGCCGCTATCAACGCGCCCAGCGCCGAGGCCAGCTTAACTTTCTGGCCGATTACAACCGCCACCAGCGGCGTGAACAGCACGTACAACCCAGTGATGAAGCCAGCCTTGGCGGTCGTGGTGAAGCGCATGCCGTCGGTCTGCAGCCAGAAGACAAAGACCAACACTAAGCCGAGCCAGATGCCGTCCACCACGCCGCGCCGGGTGATGGGAATTCCTTTGGCGCGAATGATGGCAAACATGACCAGGCTGGCAAGAGGAAAGCGAAGCCCCATCAGCGCGCCCACTGAGAGACCGCCGTCGAGCACGATGCGGGTCGCGGGAAAACCGAATCCCCACACCGTCGCCACTGTGGCGATGATGAGCACTGCGGCGCTGTGGGAGATGGGTGCGGGTTGAGATGGGCTTTTCGTCACGCGTCAGAAAGGCATTGGACCACGGATCGGCGAATTTTAGGAACTGAGCTTGTTGTTACTACACGTTCACCGAAAAGGAGTGCCACCGAGAAGTCCGGACGAGACATACTATAATCGCTCGGATCGTAGGAGGGTTTGTGGCTTCCACTGGGGTCCAGATTCCGGAAAGCGTCGAATCCCGGCTAAAGTCGGGCAATTCCGTTTTACCGGAGAAGTCGATGCTGGCTCTCGGACTTCTGCTGCTGGTCGTCACGGCGGCGGTTTATCTGCAGGTACATCGGCACCCGTTCGTCAATCTGGACGATGACGGATATGTAACTCAGAACGCTCACGTCAATACCGGATTGCATTGGAGCACCTTCGGGTGGGCACTCACCACCTACTACGCGTCCAACTGGCACCCTCTGACATGGATCTCTCATGCTCTCGATTGCCAGCTCTTCGGCGTGAACCCGGCGGGCATGCATGATGAGAATGTCTTACTGCACATGATCAATGTCGTGCTGCTTTTCTGGGTGCTGTGGAAAGCCACGGGTTATGCCGGCCGAAGCCTGATGGTGGCTGCGTTGTTTGCGCTGCATCCCATCAATGTCGAATCGGTGGCCTGGATCGCCGAGCGCAAGACCATGCTGAGCATGTTGTTTTTCCTGCTCGCGTTGGGCGCTTACCGCTGGTATGCCTGTAAACCGCGCGTGGGCCGCTACATCGGGTTGACGCTTCTATTCATGCTAGGCTTGATGTCCAAGCCCCAGGTGATTACCTTCCCCTGTGTTCTGCTGCTGTGGGACTACTGGCCCCTGCGTCGACTTCGCTTCGGTACCGAGCAAGTCTCGGCTCCGCTACGGAAACAGATATTCCAACCGAGAAGCTGGTTTGCGCTGATCAAAGAGAAGATTCCTCTTTTCGTTATTTGCCTGATCGACTCTTATCTGACGATGAAAGCGCAGAAAGTGGGCCATCCCCAGTATTGGCCCTACACGTTCCGAGTTCGCTCTGGAAAATGCCATTGTGTCTTATGCACGATATGTGCAGAAGATGTTCTGGCCTTCACGTCTGGCCCCCATGTACCTCCATCCGGGCAGCAGCATACGGTTATCGCATGTAGTGCTGGCTTTGGTTGTCCTGCTGGCGGTTACAGCGCTGGTGGCGGTTTGCTGGCGTCGCCGTTACCTTACCGTCGGCTGGTTATGGTTTCTGGGAACGATGGTGCCCATGGTCGGCCTCATGCAGGTGGGAAGACAATCCATGGCCGACCGCTATGCTTACGTGCCCCTTTTTAGGGCTGTTCATCATGCTCTGCTGGGGCGTGGCCGATTGGGCCGCAAGCCCGGCAGCTTCCTGCAGCATTGCTGCCGGTCGTCAGTCTCGCTGTGTTGGCCGTGCTAGCGGTGCTCACGTATCGTCAGGTCGGCGATTGGGCCGATAACGTGACGCTATGGTCACACACGTTGCAGGTCACTGATCGAAATTGGTTTGCCGAATCCTACTTAGGCGACGCGTTGAGAAATGCAGGACGCCAAGATGAGGCGCTACCGCACTACTTCAAGTCGATGGCGATCAATCCTACCAACCTCGACGCCATTTTAGGCTTGGCGCTGTACGAACATGAAACCGGCCACCTGCGGGAGTCTATCCCTTACTACGACAAGTATCTGGCGGGAGGGGTGGGTGGCGAGCTTCGCTACCGGGTGCTCATCAACTTAGGCCATGTCTATCGTAGACTTGGGGATGCCCAGCATTCCCAGGAGTATTTCGAGGAGGCGGCGAAGATCGCTCCTTAGTTCCTTCGCTCGGTTGATCGATGTTCCCCGGTTCCAGCCACTCCACCCGCAGATGAAGCAGGTTAATTGGATTGTGGTTCGCGTCAGAAAGCATTGAACCGCGGATTATCCGGATCAGGGAATTTCAGAAACGGATTTCGCGACCGGCGAATTCAAGAACCGTACTCGTGGTTACGACGTGTTCGCCGAAAAAGAATGTCACTGCGCAGTCCGGACGAGACATACTATAATCGCTCGGATCGTAGGAGGGTTTGTGGCTTCCACTAGCGTCGCGATTCCGGAACGCGTTGAATCCCAGCCAAAGGCGCATGTCTTTGCTTTACCGCAGAAGTCGATGCTAGCTCTTGGACTTCTTCTGCTGGTCGTCACGGCGGCGGTTTATCTGCAGGTACATCGGCACCCATACTTCAGCCTCGACGACGAGGGTTACGTGAGCAAGAACGTCCACGTCAACTCAGGATTGCATTGGGATACGGTTCCGTGGGCACTCACCAGCTACTACGCGTCCAACTGGCACCCTCTGACATGGATCTCTCATGCTCTCGATTGCCAGCTCTTCGGCGTGAACCCGGCGGGCATGCATGATGAGAATGTCTTACTGCACATGATCAATGTCGTGCTGCTTTTCTGGGTGCTGTGGAAAGCCACGGGTTATGCCGGCCGAAGCCTGATGGTGGCTGCGTTGTTTGCGCTGCATCCCATCAATGTCGAATCGGTGGCCTGGATCGCCGAGCGCAAGACCATGCTGAGCATGTTGTTTTTCCTGCTCGCGTTGGGCGCTTACCGCTGGTATGCCTGTAAACCGCGCGTGGGCCGCTACATCGGGTTTACGCTTCTATTCGTACTAGGCTTGATGTCCAAGCCCCAGGTGATTACCTTCCCCTGTGTTCTGCTGCTGTGGGACTACTGGCCCCTGCGTCGACTTCGTTTCGGTACCGAGCGATCCGACTCCGCTACGGAAACAGGTATTCCACCAGAAGCTGGTTTGCGCTGATCAAAGAGAAGATTCCTCTTTTCGTTATTTGCCTGATCGACTCTTATCTGACGATGAAAGCGCAGAAAGTGGGGCACCCGCAGTATTGGCCCTACACCTTCTCAGTTCGTCTGGAAAATGCCATTGTGTCTTATGCACGATATGTGCAGAAGATGTTCTGGCCGGCAAAGCTGGCGCCCATGTATCTGCATCCGGGCAACAGCATAAGGTGGTCGCAGGTTTTGCTGGCGTCGGTTTTCCTGCTGGCGGTTACAACGCTGGTGGCGGTTTGCTGGCGTCGCCGTTACCTAACCGTGGGCTGGTTATGGTTTCTGGGAACGATGGTGCCCATGGTCGGCCTCATGCAGGTGGGGAGACAATCCATGGCCGACCGATATGCTTACGTGCCCCTTTTAGGACTGTTCATCATGCTGTGCTGGGGCGTGGCCGATTGGGCCCAAGCCCGGCAGCTTCCTGCAGCATTGCTGCCGGTGGTCAGTCTCGCTGTGCTGGCCTTGGCGGTGCTCACCTATCGTCAGGTCGGCTATTGGGCCAATGATTTGACACTCTGGTCACACACGGTACAGGTCACGGAGCGAAATTTGTTTGCCGAGTCGAGTCTGGGAGACACGCTGAGGAATTCAGGACACCGACAAGAGGCGATGTCGCATTACTCAAGGATACTAGCCATCGACCCTAACATCGACGCCATCCTGGGCGTAGCCCTATATGAGCATGAAACCGGCCACCTTCGGGAGTCCATCCCTTATTACGAGAAGTATCTGGCGAAAGCGGGCGACGACGACCGGCTCCGTCAGGTCTTAACTAACCTGGGTTATGTCTATCGCAGGCTTGGGGACACTGAGCGCTCCCAGCATTACTTCGAAGAGGCGGCAAAATCCCTCCCAAGAAGCTCCTTCTCTTGCTTGATCGCCCCGCGGCGGAGGGGCGCACGCACTTTCGAACTACCGTGGGGTTCGCATTGCGTTTAGATCGCGCTGCTGGCAGTGTGGCCTAACTGGCGAGGGCAAGAGCATGCTTTCGGCACAGATTGGGCACAAAATTGACAGGGCAGATTCGGCCAAACTATTGAAAGAACATGGGCTACCGTGCAGCCGGGAAAGGGAAGTTGGAGGGAAATTCCCTAGAACAATGTCGCAAACCCCTGCACACCACAACCTCCCAAGCGACGGATTTAAGGGATTTACGATGGCAGCAGAATTGCTATTTCACAGGTAGCCCCTCTCGCTAGGGGCGTATCCAGTGGGAACATTTCTGATTTGAACCTAAAGGAGGGTTCGATCCTTGAAAATGCGTATCGCTACTCTGTCACTGCTCGTTCTGTGTCTTGCCTTGACCGCCTCCGCTCAAATAATTTATAGCGAAGGTCCGATTGATGGCAACGACAATGCGTTCTTTGTCACCGGCCCCAACAACCCGAATTTCCTTGGATCTGTCCAGGACATTTCGAACGGGTTTGTTGCGGCAAATACCGGCTGCCCCCAACCAGCTCGAGTGGGGTGAGTGGTCTGCCGGCGCGCCGACGAGTTTTAGCTATGAGATCGGCACCTCGGCGTTCGGCACCGATATCGGCAGCGGAACCGTTGCGCAAAATGCCGGTAACAGCGTCTTGCTCTTCACCAATGGCTTGGGTTATGGCGTTTACGACGTCACCGTTCCAGTTAGCGGCTCAACCATGACAGCCGGCAGCACTTACTGGGTCTCCATCAGCAATGCCACCGATGCCAGCAACGATGGTACGCAAGGGTGGGACATCCCGAACGGCGGTAGCGGCGGCCCGGCAACTTGCAACTTCCGGCAGAGCGGCACCAACTTTGGCAACTGCGGACTCGGCGGCGAATCCTTCACGCTCAGCGCAACACCACCACCACCGGGACGACCCCTGAGCCCAGCAGCATCATGTTGCTCGGTTCTGGCATCCTCGGCTTGGCTGGCGTACTGCGCCGCAAGCTGACCCGCTAATTCAAATCCGACCCTTCCCCCAGGTCTTATCGAAAGCCGGAGCCTAGTGCTCCGGCTTTCTCTTTGTGTGCCGAGCATGTTCAACAGCTTGCGGGTGAAAGTCCTCTTCCCATCCTGATGGGGAGAAGTGATAGCGAAGCGCCTGGTGGTAAATCCGGTGGTTGTGCGCTGAAGGCGGTTTCCTCCAACTCCGCGGCGCAATGCAGCTAGAGCAGTTGCGCGCAGGCATCTCGATCAACTGGCGCACTCCGGTTACACCTTGTGCGCCGCCAAGTTGTCCATGACCACCACGTGTCCGGCTGCAGCAGGGGGCCCAAGACCTGCTGCAGATAGGCCATAAAAACCTCGCCGCCCATAGGCGACTCGATGGTAATACTGGCCAGCATGCCTTCCACCGTCAGAGCCCCCAGCACGGTCAAAGTTCGCCAGCGTCCCTCCGGGGTGGCTCCCGCCACACGCTGGCCGCGTGGGCCGCGTGGGGCGCGGCCATAACGCCTTGTCATTTCCGTAGTCACGCCGCTCTCGTCCGGAAATACCAGCCGCCGGGGTGATCGCCGACCATCTGCTCACACCACGCTTGCCGGCGCCGCTGCCCGATTTCCGTGCTTCTGCTCTTGGGCGTGGGGCGACTTTTTTTCGGTCGCAATCCCATCCGCCGGCAGGCTAAGCAACAGCCGCGACTTGTTCAGCTGTACCTAGTCTACAGCTAGCTTAGTACTCTGGTTCGGAATTATGGTGACGTATTTGTGGGCAGTCTCAGGCGGCAGCGGCGATCGCTTGAGGTTGCAGCTTTGCCAGTAGGGCAGAAAGGTCGTTGCGAGTGAAGGTCCATTGGAATGGGGTAGCCGTTTGCTCGTAGTGTTTTTGAAAGTCGAGAAGGCACTGCTCGAGTTGGGCCAGCGAGGAGAAATCATTAGGAGTGAGCACTTTCCTTTGGACGATGGAGAAATAAATCTCGACTTGATTGAGCCAACTGGCATGAATTGGTGTGTGCACGAGGATGGCATTGGGCCAACGGGATCGGATGCGTTCAACCGCCCTTTGGCCGCGATGAGCTGAGCAGTTGTCCATGATCCAGAAGACGCGGTGAGCCGACTTATAGGGTTCCTGACTCATGACCTCAGCCATGAGACGATCGGTGGGAGCGATACCGCTTTTCTTCTCACAGCGACCGAAGAGCTTGGCGCGATGGACGTCCCAGGCTGCCAAATAGGTCCAGGCCCCTTTGCGGAAATACTCGTGTTCTATCCGCATTGGGCGGCCGGCAGCGGGCGGTACGGTAGGTTGTTTGCGGCGGCGCGCTTGCACGCTGGTTTTTTCGTCAGCGGAGATTACGAAGTCATTGGTTTGTAGGGGCGCTCCCTGCCACAGGCGGGCATAGAGATCGAGAATGCGCCCCGCTTTCCGAGCGAAATCCGGATCGCGGGGAAAGATCCAACTACGGTGCTGCCAGGGACGCAGGGCATCGGCGTTCAACCAGCGCCAGAGGGTAGTACCACTGACCTGGGCGACTATGCCTTGGGCGGTTACCTCTCGCTGGATATCGGACAGCGACAGTCGTGAGAGCGGCAGTCCGAGGCGATGCGGAAGCTCACAGGCCAGGGCTTTTATTTGCACGACGACGCTGGGGGGAAAAAAGCGCGGGACGCCCGCCCCGAGGTTGTTCGTCGAGGCCGGGCAGACGGGCTAATGCAAATCGTTTGCGCCACTTGCTGACGATCTGCCGGGGCGTGTCCAAGCGCGCGGCGATGCTATCGTTGGGCAGACCTTGCGCCGCCAGGAGTACAATCTTCGCTCGAATGACATCTCGATACGGTGACGTATATTTTCGAGTTCGGGCCTCCAGTTCTTCGCGCTCCTGGGGCGTAAGAACGATACGAAAAGGGCTTGAACGTGGCAAGGCATGTCCCCAAGGACAAGCCTAGTCGATGTCTGCGTCAATTTCCAAGCGATAAATACGTCATCTTATTTATGTAGTAGAGTACTTAGCTAGCTACTTTCTGCAGCCGCTGTCCTAACTCCCACAAGGTCAGATCGGGCTGGGCCCGCAGTTCGACCCGCAACTGTTGTTGGACCGCCGTCGTAACCCTGCTGATCGGGCCATGCCGCGACTGCGGCACCCGCTCCATTTGCCGTAGCGCAACTGATGTTTCCGGATTTTCTTTACATAGTGGTGACTTACCCCAAACCGCCGCGCCAACTCTGCTAGACTCACCTCGCCGTCCTCGTAGGCCCGCAGAATCCGGCAACGCAAATCGTCGGTAAACGCTCGTGCCATTCCTATTTGCCGCGGAGAATCTCGCCATTTGCACCTTACTCCGGATTGTTCAGCTTCGGGTATATCTACTTGGTACTGTAACTCGAACCGCGCACTTTCTTAGCCCTGCCCGTGACAAGCGGGAGGCACTTGCACCAACTCCCCGGAGCGATTAGGAACCGATTACAGGCGGGTGGACCGCCCAACGGGTTGTAGTCAAACAAATTGTGCGGCTCCATATCGAAACCGCTCCAGTGGATCAGGGTAATCCCGGTGCGGCCTGCCATTACCCATCTGATTGTCTGCAGTCGGTCGGCTCGTGGTGTACCGAGGAGATGTACCACAGCACGATTCCGTCGCCGGTCCCGCCTATCGGTTCGCCGTTCAGATAGTCCAGCAGATAAATGTCGGGTCGAATACCAGTTGTAGCGCCAGTTGTTGGTGCCGGAGCCGCTGCCATCTTCGCCGGGATTATCGTTAGTCAGATATTCGTCGTGTTGCGTCCAGATCTCCTGGTCCTGAGGACGCTGCGAAAACCTGCCGGTCCCGGTGCGATCGCCGGGCAGGAACTCATAGCCCATCAGGTGTCCATAATCGTTCGTCTGGGTTGCACTCTGGATCATCATGCTGCTGAATTTCAGCGGATCCCAGTCCACGCTTTGTCTCGGTGGGAATCGGCTGCTCGGAATCGGTAGCGATATAACCGTTGGAATCCTCGACGTGAACGAACTCGAACGCCTGATTGTCGGTCCGATTAAAGAGCTTGGTACTCACCCGCCAGAATGGGTTGTGAACGTGAGGCTTCGATTGACCGCCGGGAAGGTTGTAGCCGGTGGCGCCATCACGGAAGCTGATGCCGCCGTCCTCGTGGAAGGTGTATTCGATGATGTAGTCATAGTTGTAGGCGTCGAAAACGCCCCACACCACAACGTCGTGGATGCGCCGGCGCACGTGGCTACCGGGCTCCTTGCACAGCCATCCCAGTCCTACTTCGCGGCATTCCACCGCGACCTTGGGCACGCTATCGCGCACGTAGTGAGTCGCCCGTCTGGTTCCGGAGATAAACCAGCGCGGCATTCTGCGATGGCAGATCGGCGGCATCGATCTGGTCCATGCGGTCGTTGCCGAATGACATGTCGTAGTACGTATGGCTGCGATCGTCGTAGGGAACAAACATCTCCGCCAGCCCGGCGCGCTTGATGATGTACTGCTTCGAGGTGAATTGCGCCGCCTGCATCGTAACATCCGACAAGTTGAGGCCCTTCATGCCCTTGTTGACGCAAGCCGAACCGCCAATGGGAATCGGGGAAATCGATGCGCAGATACAGATCGTTTATGCAAGAATATGCCACCGTCAGAGGCATCTTCTTCCGTCACCTGGCAGCCATTGCCGTTGATGATCACGCGGTCAGTAGCGCCGGCAGAGGGGATTGTCAGCAAGAAGATCGCCAGCGCGGTGCAGCCCGCAAGGAGCAACCGTGCGTCGCTCCGTCGGCACAAGAGCCAAGTCACCACCACGATTGTCGCGGCACAAACATTCAAGCATAATCGTGAACAGCGTGAGAGAAAAGGGAATCACGGGAAGGTTCATATTCAATCGCCTCGTCAGGAAATACGGTTTGTCTGAAGTAAAGAAAAGTCGCGATCGCAGCGAATGCTGGACCGCACCCCAAATTCCAGAGAAGGAAACGTAGTACGTTTTTTTGGTTTTTGCAACGGTAATTCGGGCGGGGTAAACATACAAAACCTACGCCCTTCTGGGTCCCTAGGTCAATCATCCCGGCTAGCCCACTTCCGGTGCAAAAGTAATCACCATCGATCAGCAAGTTGGCGTTTGCAAATGGGTAATACGCTACTACGAACGTTGTTTTTGCGGTTGAGTTCAGCTAACGTGGGGAGGAAGACCAGTGATCCAATTGCGGCACCACCACCACCTCGACGACCCCTGAGCCCAGCAGCATCATGTTGCTCGGTTCTGGCATCCTCGGCTTGGCCGGCGTACTGCGCCGCAAGCTGACCCGCTAGTTCAAACCGACCCTTCCCCCAGGTCTTATCAGAAGCCGGAGCCTAGTGCTCCGGCTTTTTTGCGAAAAGTCGCGACAGCTTCTTTGCGCACTCAGCTGAAAAAAGTGGTTGCGCCAAGCCTTTCCTTCGCGAGAGAATACGTCAGCTTCCGGCTCTGCAATGGCGGCGCCGGAACCACCTCGACGATACAATCACTGCCATTAAGAGGAGCACATGGAACCGCAAATGCAGCGGGAAGCAGAGCCACGTGCGACTGCCGAAGGCAGCAGCTGGCGATCTTCTACTCGCATTGCCTTCCGATTCGTCTTCTCTTATTTCATCCTCTACATATTTCCCGGCGCCGTCGGAGCCCTGGGCTCCGGCATGCCTAACAATGATGCCTATCGGCGGATGTGGCATGTCATTGTGCCTTGGGTCGGAGAAAATCTGCTTCATCTGCACGGCGATATGACGGAAGTCGCCAATGGCAGCGGCGACCAGCTATACGACTACATCCTGTTGCTCTGCCTGTTTGTAGTAGCGATTATTGCCACGGCAGTCTGGTCATGGATTGACAGGAAACGGAACCAATTATGACCAACTCTACCAATGGCTGCGGGTATTTGTCCGCCTGACGCTGGCGGTAGCGATGATCAGCTACGGCGCTAACAAGCTATTCCGCATGCAGTTTGCGCCGCCCCCTTTGTATCGCATCGTGGACTATTACGGCAACTCCTCACCGCATGGGTCTGTTGTGGACTTTCATGGGAATGTCCAGGGCCTACAGCACTTTCGCCGGAATTGCCGAGATGGCGGGTGGCCTGCTTCTCATCGTGCCTCGCTTTACGACCCTCGGATCGCTTGTGACCTTCGGGGTCATGAGCAACGTGTTGATGCTCAACTTCTGCTACGACGTACCCAGGAAGATCTACTCGGTACATCTGGTGCTGATGAGCCTTTTCCTGCTCCTTCCCGACGTGCGGCGGTTGCTGGATTTCTTCCTGCGCAATCGCCGGACGGAACCGACGCCAGACGTCCCGCTGCTGAAAGACCCGCAGCTCAACCGCTGGGCTTTACTTTTCGGACAGTTCGGTATTGGCGCAGTTGCTCTGGTGGTTCTGTTTGAATCAAGCACACCTCAATGCCATCAAGAGTAATACCCACCTGCCGCCGCCCATTCGTGGAATCTGGTCGGTGGATGAATTCACCCTTGATGGCGTGCCGCAACCACCCCTGCTTACCAATTCGGAGCGGTGGCAACGCGTGATCTTTGATGCGCCCGAGACTTTTTTCTTCCAACTGATGGATAGCGAGATCGTGAACTACGATCTGCACCTGATCCCGCCCGAAAGAGTTTCACTCTGGCTACTTCCGGGAGATGCGACTGATATAAAAGGGAGCTTCGCTTATGAATACCCAGAACCCGATCACATGCTCCTCGATGGGAGCTTTAAAGGGCACCACGTTAACGTGAGTCTGCACCGAACTGACCTGGCGCAATTCCTGTTACTGAACCGCGGTCTGCATATGATCAATCAGGTTGTGAATAACCGCTGACTACCGCGAGCTGCTTCCCGCACTCCCCGCTGGCCTACGAACGGTTTCGGGATAGGATCTCGCCTGGCAATTAGTCGCTGACGGAACCGTGGGCTGGTGGCAGTATCTTGAAATCTTCTCTATGCTACGATGACTGCCAACTAAGCCATGCCTACACCAGTCACACCGGTGAACTTGACTACGGGAGATACGCCGGCGACGGGCACTTCTCAGCTCGACAAACGCTTGTTCCTGGTTCTCGCCGCAATTGCCCTCATCTACGCATTCTTAGCCGGCCTGCGCACCGTTTCGGATTTCGACCTTGGCTGGCAAATGGCCACGGGACGTTGGGTTGTCCAACATCATCACATCCCCTCGATCGACGTCTTCTCCTACACCGCGCAGGGAGAACCTTGGATTTATCCTGTCGGCGGGGGACTGGCGTTCTATCTCGCCTATCTGCTCGGCGGCTACGGCCTGATTTCATGGATTGGCGCCGCAGCTTGCGTCGGCACAGTCGCGTTGCTGCTGCGCCGAGGCTCGGCGGTCGGAGCTGGAATCGCCATAGTCGCGGTGCCTCTCATAGCCTGGCGCACGGCGCCGCGGGCCGACATGTTTACGGTTGTGCTGTTCGCGGCATTTCTTTCCCTGCTTTGGGAGAACTATCAGACCGGGCGCGCGCGCCTCTGGTTGATGCCATTGCTGATGTTGGCGTGGGTTAATCTTCACCTCGGCTTTGTGGCGGGCCTGGCTCTGCTTGTCGCCTACGTGGGGATTGAGCTGTTGGAGATGATTGTCGATGACGTGCGCCGCCGCGCGGCTGCTCAAAGGCTCCGGCATGCATCAGGATGGCTGGCTTGCACCGTTCTCGTAACGTTGGCAAATCCCTGGGGCTGGAAGATCTATCGGGCGCTCATTCTGCAAGAGCGAGCCCTGGGGCAGCACCAGTTAAATATCACGGAGTGGAGCGGCGTACCAACCACTTGGACCGCATTCAGCTCTGCTCTCTCGTTGAGAGAAACCCAAGGCGTCAATTTATCTGCTGCTGATCATCGCCGTGATTGCTGCTGTGTCGGCTTTGCTCAAGCGCCAATGGGGAGCGGCCATCCTGCTGCTGGTCGCAACCTACTCAACTGTGCGCCATGTTCGCATGGCGGCTGTCTTTGCCTGCGTGGTAGTGGTGGTCGGCGGGTCTGTTCTGGCTCCGGTACTAGTTGATTTTGGCTCCAGGGTGCGGCGGCCACGAATGCGTTCAACCGCTGCCATGGGCCGCGGTTTGCTTGCTTGCAGTGCTCGCTCTGCTGCGCTCTTTCGACTTAGTTACCAACCGTCACTACGTTCGGGCCGTGGACGAGTCGACATTTGGCGCCGGACGGGGCTGGTGGTTTCCGGAACGCGCGGCGGAGTTCATCGGGCGAGAAATCTGACGGGAGAAATCTTCAACGCCTACGACGAAGGCGGATACTTAACCTGGAAGCTGGGCCCGAAATATCGCGATTATATTGACGGCCGTGCCATACCGTTTGGAATACCGCGAATTCAAAGAGCCCGTCAGTTGCTCCAGCTCTCGCCCGATTCGGAGACTTGGCGGCAGGAAGCAGAACGTTACAACATCAACACCATCATCCTTCCGCTCGCTCGTTTTGATGGAGTTCAGTTAGTGAACATCGGGGAGTTCTGCAATAGCCGTGACTGGCGCCCGGTTTACCTGGACGAGATTTCAGCGGTATTCGTGCGTCGCACGCCGGAGACGGAAGCTCTGATTCAACGTACGCACGTGGACTGCGCAACCGCACCTCTGCCCGCCCCCCCGTTGATCTATACGCCCGCCGGATCGTTCAATCAACAGGCCAACGCAGCCAGTCTTCTCGCTGCTCTTGGCCGCACTTCAGAAGCACTTTCGGCAACGGACGAAGCGATCTCGATTTTTCCTGACAGCGCCTTCGTACGGTGGCTTCGTGGGACGCTGCTCTATGCGCAGGGACGCCGATCCGAGGCGGAACAAGAGTACGTTCTTGCTGTCTCGCTTGACCCCAGCGAAGTTACCTGGTCTGCGCTCGCCACCTTTTACCAACAAGAGGGGCGAGTCCCCGAGGCCATTGACGCGTGGCAACAAGCGAGCGGGCTGTCATCGAAACCATATCTGACGCAGGTTAAACTGGCCCACCTCTATCTACAGATTCGGCAACCCCAGGCGACCTTGCAGGCACTTGATGAGGCGGTTCGCATTGCTCCTGCCGAGGCCCTGGCGGAAACGGGTCAGAAATCCCTCAGATTTGACGTAGCACGCGGCCGTTCAGCCGCCTGGGACGCAAGCGGCGATCTTGCACGAGCCGTTTCCTTTCAGGAAGAGGCGACTCAGCTTGCGCCGAATGACGCGGCCGCCTGGTCTCGTCTGGCAAAACTGTATCAACGGCAAGGCCGCTTCACCGATGAGTTTCGGGCCGATGAGCGCGCAACCGCTTTGGCAGGAAATCAGAGTCACTGATTCGGCTGGGACGAATCATCCTTCAAGGTGGGACCTCTATTCCCCTTCATCCAAACTCGGCGACGCAATGCGGATAAGACCGCGCAATTCTCTTTTAGCGCTGCCCGATCGGCAAGAGAGTAAATGACGGCTCAAATCATGGTTGATGGAGTGTAAGGAACGGCGATGCGGGAACGAGGGTACGCCCAAGCGCTTGGATTCGGCTCGCTTTTGAAGGAAACTGGACAGCAATGGGGGGCGCCGCACCGCGCCGTCCAAGGGTCACACGTGAGCGGAGAAATAGGAACAAATCACTTGTTTGCTAAGGTGAAGAACCTGATAATCGATAGCCACGGTACAAAATGGAAATCCTCGCGACACGGAGGCCGGTAATCCACTTCCAGCCCGATCAGGGCCTGCGTACTTCGGCAAACCGACGGATATTTCTTCTTGGCATTCTGCTCGTGGTCGCAACAGTTGCACTTTATTACCCCGTGAAGCGGCTTCCCTTCATGTCGGTCGATGACCGAGGCTACGTAACTGAGAATCTCAACATCAGATACGGCCTTAGCTCCTACACTGTGAAGTGGGCGTTCATGACCTTCCGTGAAGCCAATTGGCATCCGTTGACCTGGCTTTCTCACGCTTTGGATTATCGGTTTTTTCTCCTCAATTCTGCGGGGCATCACGAGACCAATCTATTACTGCATGTATTGAATGTGGTGCTTCTGTTCTGGGTACTGTTGCAGGCGACGGGTTTTGCGGGCCGCAGTGCGATGGTAGCTGCGCTGTTTGCGCTGCATCCCATCAATGTCGAGACCGTGGCATGGGTCGCCGAGCGCAAGAACCTGCTGAGCATGTTGTTTTTTCTGCTCGCCTTGGGCGCATATCGCTGGTATGCGCGGGAGCCGCGGGTAGCCCGATACGCAGTAGTTGCATTTCTCTACGCGTGCGGCTTGATGTCTAAGCCACAGGTGATTACCTTTCCATTCGTTCTGCTGCTGTGGGATTACTGGCCCTTGCGGCGTATGTTTCCTGAAGCTGATGAGCCTTCCTCTCGGACAGCACCAGCGGCGATCATCCCCCCAAGGAGTCTCGCCTGGTTGGTGTTGGAGAAGCTCCCGTTGCTGGCTCTTTCCGCAGCTAGCGCCGTCATCACCATGCGAGCACAGGGGGCAGGCGGGGCTATGGGCGGACCGATGGATTCGTATCCGCTTTCCATTCGAGTAGGGAACGCTATCCTCTCCTATCCCCGATACCTGGAAAAGGCGTTTTGGCCGTCGCACCTGGCAGTTTTCTACCCTCATCCCTGGACTCCATGGACTCCCCTCAATAGGTGGCACCTATTAGCCGCATTTCTAGTCGTGCTTGCCATTAGCGCGCTGGTCACCGCAACCTGGCGTCGCCGGTATCCCGTGGTAGGGTGGTTGTGGTTCCTGGGAACCATGGTGCCGATGATTGGCCTCGTCCAGGTGGGTAACCAGGGGATGGCTGATCGATATGCGTATCTGCCCTTCCTCGGCCTGTTCCTCCTGATCTGCTGGGGCGTGGCAGACTGGGCCGACTCGCTGCACGTTCCCACCGCTTGGCAGGCGGGCCTCGGCGTCGCGGTGTTACTGGTGCTGATGGCGGCTACTCATCGGCAGCTTAGCTACTGGACCGATGATGTAACGCTCTGGTCGCACGCTTCGCAGGTCACAAGCGGTAATGACATCGCCGAACTTGTGCTAGGCACGGTTCTACTGGACAGGAAAGCCCCGGAACGGGCGCTGCCGCACCTCCGGGCTTCGGCGGCAATCTATCCGATGAATCCCATGACTTATTACTACATCGGGCAAGGCGAGCAACAGCGCGGAAACTTGCCAGAGGCGATTCAGCAGTACAAGAAAGTGATAAGCATGACACAGGGTGACATTCTGAACGCTTCGCTCCGGGTTTACACCTTTAGGGAGATGGCCTATGCCTATCTCGCTCTCGGGGATTCTCCACGTTATTGGGAAAACCTCCAGGCCGCAAAAGATGGCGCAGCTCAGTTGAGGTAGATTTGACGGAGGGGCAAAATCCGTAGTCGGCCAGGACCCTCGGTCGCTGCGCCGCAGTAATAGGGTCTTAAAGATCATCACGGACGGGCTCAGGTTTACCTTTGGATGGCTGAAGGTGATCGCTCATTTATGTCCGGACAATTCTTGAGCCAGGGCAGCGCTATCGGCCGCTCTGGATTTTTTGCGCCGCTTGCTCACATTCCCGGGCGCGAGCGGGATCTCCGAGTTCCCGATAGGCCAAAGCCATGGTTTCGTAGGCTTGCACCTTTTGTATGGTCAGCTGGGTCATGGCTGGTATTCTTTGGCATCGCTCGATGCAGGCAAGCAGTCTCCCATTCTGCCGATCATACTCCGCGAGGTTCAGGTTGCTGGAAGCATCGTTGGGATTGATTGCCAAAGCCGCCAGGAAATGTGGGATGGCTTCATCTATCTTGCCCTCGCGCTGCAGCGCCACCCCAAGGCTGTTCTCGGCGATGAAATTCGGGCCCGTGACCTGCAACGTGTGGGACCACAAGCGTCACATTGTCAGCCCAGTGGTTGAGCTGGATACGAGCCACCACGGTTAGCGCCAATAGCGCTGCCAGGCTGACACTGGCCAGCCAAGCGGGGGAAATGCGCCGTTGCTCTGACCAATCGGCTACGCCCCAGCAAATCATGATGAACAAACCGATGAGGGGAAGATAGGCGTAGCGATCAGCCATCGCCTGAACCCCCACCTGGATCAAGCCGATCATGGGAACCAAGGTCCCCAGAAACCAAAACCAACCTACCACGAGATAGCGGCGGCGCCTTTGCACGACGACGAACGCGGTGATCGCCAGCAGGAAAACAAGCGCCGCCAATACCGCCCCTGTGTTGAACGAGTCGGGATGGGGATAGAACAGTGCCAGCCGCGACGGCCACAACGCTTGTCTCACGTATTGGGCATAGCTGACAATCGCGTTCTCCAGCCGGATGTGACGGGGAAACCAATTTCTGGCGCCCCCTGCACCTTGCGCGTACATGGTAATGAAAGAGTCGATGCCGGCAATGGCAAACAGGGGGAACTTTTCCTCAACCAAATGGTAGAGGTTCCTTGTTGGAATAATTGGTGGAACCCCGTCGCAGGAAGGCCCCGAGGCGGACGCAAACATGCGTCGCAAGGGCCAGTAATCCCACAGCAACAGAACGCAAGGCAGGGTTATCACTTGCGGCTTGGCCATCAATCCCAGCGCAAACAGCAACGCTACCACGGCGTAGCGTGCGGCGCGAGGCTGGCGTACATACCATCGGTAAGCGCCCAGCGCCAGCAAAAAAAACAGCATGCTCAGCACGTTCTTGCGTTCGGCCACCCAGGCCACACTCTGAACATTGATGGGATGCAACGCAAATAACGCAGCCACCATGAAACTGCGGCCCGCAAAGCCGGTCGCCCGGTATAGCACCCAGAACAAAAGCAGGACGTTCACTACATGCAGGAGCAGGTTCGTCAGGTGGTGCCCTGCCGGATGCAACTCGAAAAGCTGGTAATCCAAAGCGTGCGAGAGCCAGGTCAAAGGATGCCAGTTGGCCAGATCGAAGGTGGTGAACGCCCACTGCACCGTGTCCCAGTCCAAACCCTGCTGCACGTGCGAATTGTGCGTTACGTAAACCGTGTCATCGTAGTTGACGAACGGATGCTGGTAGACCGGATAGTAAAGCGCGACGGTGGCGACCACCAGCAGAAGCCCGAGAAAAAGTGGCCGCATGGACCAGTGCGCAGCGGGCTTGGACTGCTCTTGCTTGTCAGCCGATGAGGTAACGGAAGTCATGCTGCCCATATATTGCCGAGAGTATAGCGGATTAGGGGTCATCAGGGCGGGCGGAGAGCAGGCAGGCGGTTCTAAACTTGGCGATCGCGCGAATACATTCTTTTCACTGTTTACAATTCTGTGTCTTGCTTTCAAGTAATCATCGATAGCGAGGGTCCGATTGATGGCAACGGCAATGCGCTCACTATCACCGGCCCCAACAACCCGGATTTAGGTGGGAATTTCGAAGATCTTTCGAACGGGTTCGTTGCGGCAAATACCGCTGCCCCCAACACCCTGGAGTGGGGTGAGTGGTCAGTCGGCGCGCCGACGAGCTTTAGCTATGAAATCGGCAGTTCAGCGTTCGGCACCGATATCGGCAGCGGAACCGTTGCACAAAATGCCAGTAACAGCCACCTTCTCTTTACCAACGGGTTGGGTTATGGCGTTTACGACGTTACCGTTCCAGTTAGCGGCTCAACCATGACAGCTGGCGGCACTTACTGGGTCTCCATCAGCAACGCCACCGACGCCGCCAACGATGGTACGCAAGCGTGGGACACCCCGAACGGCGGTCTGGGCGGTCCTGCAACTTGCAACTTCCGGCAGAGTGGCACCAATTTTGGCGATTGCGGAGTCGGTGGGGAATCCTTCACGATCCCCTGCTGCGGCCCGCCGGTTCCTGAGCCCAGCAGCATTCTGCTTTTCGGTTCGGGCATTCTCGGCATCGCTGGCATTTTGCGCCGCAAGCTAAACCACTAGTTGTTATTACGAAGCGCAGCGCCCACCTGTAATTCTTATTGCGCTGAAACGTAGTATCCCTGGCGGGCATGGACCTGCAATTTGCGCGGAGAGCGCACTTCCAGGTGCAAAGCGTGGAATCCGGGCGTCACCTGTTGCGGCGGGAAAGATACATAGTACTGTGTACGCAGGTCCTGTTCGATCTGGGCGAAGGCGCCATCCAGGTCTTTGCTGGATTGCGCCACGTAGAACCGGCCGCCGGTCTCGTCAGCCAGACTTTGTAACACCGCGTCACTGCGAGGCGCCTGTTTCTTGCGATGAAGAGTCAGCGCATAGATCTGGATCTCGCCACGCAGCGCAATGGCCAAGACATCGCGCAGCTCGCGGAAGCTCTGGGTATCGTCGCCATCGCTCAGAACCACAACGGCGCGATGCACTAAGCTGCCGCCGTCGGGATGCGACAGATATTCATTGCACGCGGAGTACAGCGCGTCATAGAAACGCGTGCCCCATCCCGCCTGATGCAGGCGATTTAATGCGTCCATCAATTGCGCACGGTCGGCAGTAGAAGTCTGCCACATCTGGAGGTCTCCGCCGAACCCCATCACGAAGGCGTGATCGCTTTGCGGCCGCATAATACGGCCCAGGAACTTGAGCGCCGCGGCCTTCTCCTCAGCAATACGTACGCTCAGGTAGCGGCAGGAACATAACGGATTGCTATGGAGCTGCTGCAATAGCGAGTTGATCTGCGCTTGCAGGTCGCTCATGGTATCGGCCGAGGAGATAAGGGGTGCGACCATGATGGCGCAAGAGAGTATAAGGGCGCCGATGATCTTTTTATCCATAACGTAGCGATCAATGAGTAATGAGTAATAAACAAAGATCCAGCACCAGATCTCCCCTTCAGTAAATCACGCAGTTATGAGCGGAGCAAACAAAGTTATCTACAACATAGTCGCCAGGGGAACGCACATGACCGTCCGCCGTTCTCACATGATCGCTCCTCGTTGCGCAATCAACGCAAACATACGCCGGTTACGCTGCGTAATTCATAAACGACTTTTTCATTTACTAATACATACACCGCCTCGTCCGCTCGGTCTTTCTTAGCAAGATGTCTGACTATCGCTCGTCGCGGTGCAAGATTTCATGAGGTAATCGTTGCCCTGGAGCGTTTTCCATGTGGAGTCGTAATACCCGATGTTCACGAATCCAAATCCCTTGGCGAGGTAATAGATCGCGTGTGTGGACGAACCATCATGGGCTATTTGCAACACTGATATTTGCAAAACATCCTTAAATACTGTACCGGAAGTCGGCACCACATAGGTATCATAATGCGCATTAAGGTTGATCGACTCCGAACCAAAGCCAAACGAAGCACTGCCCCATTGGCCATTCAGTGAATCTCCTACCGACATAACGACACCCCATGGTATTGCTTTGCCTGGATCATATGTATAGAGCTTCCCGTCCACGTAATCGGCGTATTCACTCACGTTTCCCGAAGCTCGATCCAGAGTGACATACCATACATCGGTGAATGTATTGTTTACATAGTCGGTCATGGATATCGTGGCAGGCGGCGTCCTTTTTATGATCGCGGTGTGGCCGGCATAGACATAGATTTTGTTGGCCCCCGTATCCGGCAACGGCCAATAGTCCGCCATTTTAAAGGTACCAACGTTGTTCAGTATTGAAACAGGGGGAGGTGGTGCGGTGCACGTATTGTTTTCAGATACCTTGGTTGTCGTGGCCGTTGCGCACATATACTGGAACACCGCACTGTACGATCCTGTATAGTCGCTTGGATATCCCGCCTGCTGGCAGGTCTCGATGACAGTAACGGGTGCGGGATTAGTGCAAGCCTGTGTACCCACGCTGCACAAAGCGCTCGTGTAACTACCAGAAAGCGCGCCATTGGTGCATGTGCGGGTTTGCGAAACACACTGATTGCCAGAATTCACGGATGCCGCCTGGTAGGCAGTGATGGATTGGCCGCTCGCGATAGTTTGACCATTGAACGTGCAGGATGCGACCGTTGTGACGGGTGGAGGTGTTGGGGCAGGTGTCGATGTGACAGGAGAAACCGGTGTAGGTGTAGAGGTCGGCACGCTCACTAACCCGCCTGGAGATACCGTCGTCCGCGCCGCAAGTGCCGTCGTCGCCTGCGTGATCGCCTGCTGCGCCACCTGTTGCGCATTGTCGCGCATCGACTGCGGGAGCGAGGGGTTGGCGTTAACAAGGGTAAGTAATGAGAGAGCGGTTTGTAGGAGAATAACAAGCGAAGCTAAAGACATACAATTTGGAAATGAAGCTTATAAATCTTTTTTGAAAGTATATCACCACTTTTCCCAGCGCACTCACGCCCCGAATTCCCTACCGCCATTCGGCGTGCGATAATGCGAGCATATGCGAAACGGGCTCGCGTACCTCACAATGCGTCGATTGTTTATAATGGAAATCGGCCTTGCGGCCGCACTCACTGATCGCCAGGCATGCTCGCCGGTTGAGTGTCATCGGCACCAGGCCACGAATTTTGTACGACTAGGTCACGCAAACTGGACGGCCAAAAAGCCGCAAAACTCCACTCTCGCCATCATCCGCCCACTGGTGTTTTCTGCACCTATTCCCTGCCATGTCAGGCTTTGCACCCAAAAGCCATTGCATGCCAGCTATGCAGATAATAGCTTTACCTGCGGCAGGATCGCCCACTGCCGTTTCTTCTCAAGACGTGTTGCCCGGATATACTTCCCTATCCAACGCCCCTAGCGCCCCATCGCTAGGGGCTCTTGCTTTTAGGCGCCACGGGGCCAACAGTTCTGCAAATTGTGCTCGCCTCCGCGGGCGCTTTTGTATTTCCCGCACGCCCCCCGTCCGTCGATCAGAGGGCCGCTTCGACGCGTCATCCATTTCGGTGAACTCACGCAATGTTGCAAATGTGTCACGTGAACGTCACGTCTTAGAGCCAAGCTGTCCTACAGGTGGGTAAGTTAAGGAGGAAAAGTTTATGGCTTCTTCCGCATCCAAAATTGCAGAGCACCACAAGAGCGCTGCCGAGCATCTCGAGGCGGCTGCGCAACATCACCGCGAAGCGGCCAAACATTATGAAGCCGGAGCGACTGAAAAAGCTGCATACCATGGGATGATAGCGCGCGGCTGTGCCAGGCAGGCCGAGCACCACACTGACGAAGCCGCGAAAGCCCACGCTGACCATTACATCAAAAGCGAAAAGTAATCTCGCCTGGGAAATAATCTGGTAGAAGTTTTTGGTTGCCAAGCAGGTGGTTAGTTGTTCCGTGGGGAGGCCTCGATGGAGTTCACGGATGTGCCACATTGAAGGTCTAACTTCGTGTGCGTGTCTTGTTGTGCGTTTCTTTTTCACGCGTCGCGGGTCAGGCATTTCTCCCCACTCATCCCAATGCCTGATCCGGTGAGCGCACATCTTCTCACATGACCTAAACCGTAGGCTTCATGCGCCAAAAGCAAGAGCGCCACGGAGCTAACAGTTCAGAGAATTGAGCCCGCCCCCGCGGGCGCTATCTCATTTCCCGCACGCCCCCGCATTCCCCCTCACGGCACCTTCAGCATCGCCGACCCGGCCGCCGCGTCAAGGCACCCCTGACCTCTTCAGCGTATCTCTCATCCGCGTCTTCGCGGCGTCTGTGTCGTCCTCATTGGGTCCCCCGCCTCTGACCCAGCGTCCGCAGGTCGGCGCTGCCACCGGTATGCCGTGGGGAGAAACGCGGCCCGGTCGAACTTACTCGCATTCATCAATTCAAACCTATGGACAATCAACCCAGTTTTGCGCAGCGCACCGCGCAATTGAAAGAGATAGCGTTTCAGCTCAAGAGCGCCGCGGACATCGTGCTTGCCGAAGTGCAGCACATGGAGGCCGCGCAGGAGCGTTTTGCGCAGAAGGCCACGGCCAAAACCAAGGCCCGCGCCTAAAAAAAAAGCCCCGCCGGGGTCTGGCAGGGCCTCTTAATCCTAACATGCACATAGTACCATGACTAACGTATCACAGACAGATGTGGAAGACAGCGACAAGGACGGCGCGGCCCAAGGAATGGCCCCGGCCGAGCGCATCCGCGACTTAAACGACGATGCTTCGCACGACCGGCATTCGGCGGCAAAACGTATCTGACGCGCGGCCTATCTCGAAGGGGTCGGACTTCGTCGCGCATGCCGTTTCGGCGGTTCGGGCCTTCGACGCCTTCACCAACGATAACGACCCGTGGCAAGAGCACGACTGCGCAATGCTCGACGTCGACGGCGAAACGGTCATCTTCAAGATCGATTACTACGACCTCAACATGGAGATGCTGAGCCCGACCCCGCCGACCCGAAAGTGACGCGCCGCGTCCTCACCATCATGCTCGCGGAAGAATACTAGTAAGTTCGACCGGCACCCCGGCCCCTCACTGCCCAGGGGCCAGGGGTGTGGCGTGATCCCACCATCCCCCTCCATCCACCCGAAAAGACAGACTCGGCTAACTGATCGGAAGGGCTCCCGTTCCAGCAATTGATTGGCTTATGGTAGACTAAGGCACACACGCCAATTTCCGGCGTGCCGCATATGATAAAAAGCCTTTCTACTCAAGCATTAAGTAATAAATCTTATAAGGCACCTAAATCTACCCTTCGCTTTCCCGATGACTTAGTCGGCAGGAATATCTGCGGCGATGCTGTGGAGATTATGTCCTGCATACCTGAGGGTGCGGTTGATCTCGTTATCACCTCGCCACCCTATAATCTGAAGAATTCGACTGGCAACGGCATGAAGGATGGGCGCGGCGGCAAATGGGCGAACGCCGCTTTGCAGAAAGGCTACTCCCATCACCATGACTGTATGCCGCATGACGAGTATGTACGCTGGCAGCGCCACTGTTTGGCCGAGATGATGCGATTGATCCCCGACAACGGCGCGATCTTCTACAATCACAAGTGGCGTGTGCAAAACGGACTTCTGCAGGATCGCCAAGATATCGTGACCGGCTTTCCTGTTCGACAAATCATTATTTGGAAGCGAAAGGGCGGGCTCAATTTCAACGCCGGATACTTCCTTCCCACATATGAAGTCATCTATCTGATTGCAAAACCCAACTTCAAACTCGCGCCGAAAGCGAATGCACACGGCGATGTTTGGGAATTCACGCAGGAAATGGCAAACCCGCATCCGGCAGCATTTCCCGTCGCGCTCATCGATCGCATTATCAGTGCCACAACTGCGGAAATCATTCTCGATCCCTTCATGGGCTCAGGGACGACGGCGATCGCTGCCATCAATTGCAACCGCCAGTTCATCGGCATCGATATCTCCCCCGACTATTGCAAGCAGGCAGATGAGCGTATCCGCTTACACCGGACAGCCAAGCATTTCATTTAATGTATGGATGCTGGCAATGTCCCGGTTTTCACCAAGGAAAGTCTGATCGAGAAATTAAAGGATATAGCCGCCATGGGTTGGATTAAAAACGCTCGCAGCGGCAACGACGGCGGAATTGGCAATACTCTCGAGGACTTGCTTGGCATCGAAGAGAACAACCTCCCGATACCGAACGCCGCAGAATGGGAGCTCAAAACTCAAAGACTTGGATCAAATGCACTCGTCACGCTGTGTCATAGCGAACCCTCTCCGCGCGCCATTCGGTTCGTACCATCAGTTCTTCTTCCCCTCTACGGCTGGCCCCATCAAAATGCGGGTCAGCGATATCCAGCAACCGAAAAGAGCTTTCGCCAAACCATCAGTGCAAAGGAACGAAGTGATCGAGGTTTTTGTGTTGTGGTTGACCGTAACGCAAGAAAAGTGCTGATCTCGTTTAATGCGCTTTCCGTTGATCCGCGGCATCAACTTTGGCTTTCGACGGTCAAACAACGAGTGGGTCTTGGTGAACTCAACCCGCAACCCTATTGGGGTTTTGACGATCTCGAGCATGATGTCGGCGCGAAGCTTCACAATTCTTTTTTTGTGCAGGCCGAGGTTGACCGACGCGACGGCGAGGAATTCTATCGCTATTCCAAGGCGCAAATTCTTTCACGCTTCAATTTTGAGGCGCTATTAACGGCCTTGGAGAATGGGGCGGGTTTCGTCGATTTCGATGCTCGCACCGGCCATAACCACGGCACGAAATTCCGTGTTTACGCGAACGTCTTACCTTCTCTGTATGAACAGGTGGTCACTGTTCTAGCCCTTCAATGATGCAACAGGCCGTTGCGGAAATTTGGGTCTGTAAATCGCTCCGTCTCTTGCTGGGGGTATTGCGGAAGTGAAAACCTGCGGCAAACTGCACTCTTCAGGCTAAGTCTCGCAGGCCCTCATGATCTCAGGACGGGTCACAAGCGGCCACAACCCAACTCGGTGATCCGTCAGCAGGTGTCATTTTTGATATGCTTAACCGAGGTATCCGCGCTTATGAGTGTGCCTTCGCCTTCTCCACAGGATAGAATACCCGCGCGCATTCTCAACGCCAAACTTCTATGGTAGCCGCGACACTGCGCTTGGCATGCGCGCGCATCCAAGAATTTGCGGTGTGTTGCGGCCGGGTGCAATGGGAGCGCGCTCAATGCAGAAGAATTTGGAGTTGACAATGATGGATTTGCTGGCTTGCGCCCAAAACAAGCTGCACGATCCGATCGTGATGGAGTGGGCGCTCTTACGCTACCGGCATGCCGATTTGCGCGGCTCGGACAAATGTTGCGAGATGGAGCGGCTCTGGTTCCACGACCTGATATTGGGCCGCTGGTTGGATTCGGATGACCACGACGTTCTGGCGAATATGTTTCGCACTTTGCCGGCTCGGCTCTTCGTCAATCTGAAACAAGCAGTTTTTTCGCGTTGGATGGAGTGGAGCGGAAGCCTTGGATCATGCGCCACACCCGTGCTCGCGAAATGCGCGCCGGAAGAGGCTGTCCCCTTGCTCGGCCGCCATATTGAAGAGAGCGCGTTCGATCTCGATAAAACCTTTGCGGTTTTTGGTTGCCTCGGCGATCTCCCGCCGACTGCTGCGCGACAGCTTCTCGATAAGGCGATACGAAGCATGGCCCGCTTCGATGATGCAGATATTGGAAAGACAATCTTAACCCAGACACTGTTGCAGCCCGCGTCTCTCCACAACGAGGAGTATTTTTGGGAGCTCGTTAAGATTTGCGCGCGGATCGCGCCGCTCGACAAGGGACGTATTCCTCAAACGCTGAGGGCGATATTCTCGGCCTGGGCGGGAAGCGACGCATTGATGACCTTGGCCGAGCGTTCTTTCCAGAGTGATGGCGATTTTAGCTACGCAAGTCTGGCTGCCCTGTTCCGCTCCAACGCCCCTTTGGAAGAATGTGACAGTCTTGTCTGCGAGTCGGCTTCTTGGCCGCGGGCGAAGGCTTTGCTGGAGACGCACAGCGTCTCCTCGCCGGCGGTCGCCAAGGCTGCCGCTGTCTGCCGTCTTTTCGAAGAGCAGACCGAAATTGATCATTCGGTGCTGACAAGCTTCGCCGTCGCGTCCGTGCTCGATGCATACGAGATCGATAAAATCGCAACCGAACTCGTTATCCCTCGAGCAGACGTTCGATCTGCTCAGCTTGGATGTCCCGGAATGCCGCCACTTCGAGCAATTGGCGCAGCGTTTGGGCGACTTCGAGAAGCAGGCGGTCGCTCAAGCCATAAGCGACCGGTTGCCGGCGCTGGCTGACAAATGGGGCAGTCTGCATCTGGCTAAAATGGCTGGCCATTTGCGCCTTGACGCCACGGCCGCCTCGCTGCTCGATTGCCTCTCCAATGAAACGGGCGACTATCTCTGCGAGACGGCGTCGGACGCTCTTGCACGGCTCGGGGAGACCGCCGCATCCATCGTCGTCGAGCGTTGGGACGGCCTCGACAGCTCTCAGCAGATCTATGGCAGAAGTCTGCTTGAGAAGATCGGCGGCGAAACGGCCTGCCAGTTTGCGCTCGATCGTTTCGACGAACTTTTCCACCAAGACCACCAAGAGTGGTGCAGCCTCATAGAGGCTTGTCCAAATGTTCGCGCCATCCGCCTCATTGAGCCTGAACTGCGTCGCAAGCAGCCTGCGATCGATGAATGCTACTATCTTCTGTGCATGCTCGCTGGCGAAGATCCCGCCGGCCTCGAAGAGATGCGCGATCGCGTCTGGCGGCTCCGCAGGCAGGTCCTCGATCATCGGACGAATTTCGAAGCCGGCAATTTTGGCGCGTTATTCAACACGCTGACCCTGACATTGCGTTGCGAGAAGTGTGGCGATGTCAACCGATACGACGTCAAATCCCTGGTGTACGGCAAACAGGCATCCGCGGGCGCCGCCTTTGTTCGCGACGACATACGGTGTGCATCTTGCGGCCAATGGGCGGATTTTGAATTCACTGGTGAAGCGTACATGCAGATGTCGGCGGCTCTGTTGGTCCGCGCCGCTCGGAGGAAGGCCGGGAGCAACGACGCGGACAGCCAAGAGCTATTCCAGCTCATCGACGTCCAATACAGATGGCAGACAAGGCCGGCGCCAGAGGTAATGGCCGAACTCAAGTCCGCCGCGGAAAAATATCCGGACAATGTTGTCAGTCACCTCAGACTGGGGCGCATGCAATATGTCTTCGGTCGGCGCGGGCGAGCGGAGGAATGCTACCAAGCCGCATTGCGTCTCGAACCCAACTCGATGGAGGCCGGCCTTGGCCTCGCCCAAATTCTTTCTGACGGCGGACAGCAGAGCGAGGCGTTCGACAGGCTTTGCCAGATGCTGGACGCCAAAAACGATTGGCGCTTCTTCCGCACTGATGAGCTTTCGCCCAAGTCATTGGCCGATGAGTTTGCGCGTCTCTTCAATAAGCTGCACGGGAACCTGCGCGTGCGCCACCGCCCTTTGCTGCATGCGACGGCCGTGGAGAGCCGGCGGAAGGTCGGCCGCAATGATCCTTGTCCCTGCGGGAGTGGGGCGAAGTATAAGAAATGCTGCGGCAACTCTCAATCCGCCCAGTTGCACTAGGGAGCAATGTATGGCCGAATATGGTGAGTGGACGCGCAAAGGAGCAGTCTTGAGCGAAGGGACGGCTCAAAACGAGTATGGTGTGTCGCGGGAATTCATTCTTCGCGGCATCCGGTCCGGCCACCTTGAGGTTCGCGAGGGATCGGGCTGGGGCAATCCCTACTTCAAAATAAGAAGCCAGATCGAGGCCTACATAGCATCGGAGCTCGGGACTGAATATTTATCGGTGAAGAAATGCCAGTCGGAGCTTCGTGCCATCAACAAGAAGATCACTGAGCTTAAAAGGACGCTTGCCGCGCTTGAAGCCCGCAAAGTTGAACTGATGGAGCTTGCCTGTAAGCAATCTGTCACGAAGCAGCGCAAGGGATCGTGAGGCGCGGTCGTATGACGTAGCAGCTACTGTTGCCGCGGCCCCAGAGCACCTCAGGGTTTAACATTGGGCCTCGAAGCTACAAAGACTATCGAGCCGCGGGGCCAACGCGAACAATTTCCGCAGCTGAAGGTCAAGCTGCCGCGGACTGCACTCGAGACCAAAGGCGCCCATCTCATCGGCAACGACGACACTGCCTACAAGCAGAGATTGTTCGATCTGCTGACTTCACACCTCGCGAAAGCGCAAGAAGCCGGCCGCGTTCTTACTCGCGAAGGCCAGCCTATGACTTTCAAACTGGTACTCGATCAAAGCTGGCAGCCGGATATTCAGGCACTGCTCGCTGCCTGATTTTTGCCGCCGTGCCAAGCGCGGAGCCAAACCAAGCGCGGCGACGCCCGCATTGCGATAAATGTGGTGCCTACCTCTCCACGCTGTCCTTTTTGAAGAAATACGACCTATCGCCCGCAAACTATGCAGGACGCTACGATCCAAAAGAAATTAACACCCTAAGCTCGGCAATCTCTATGTCGTTGAACTCAATCAACGAGCTGTCTAAACGTCACTGCAAAACACCGGGGTGTGCACCGCCGGTGTTTCGCAGAAATATTATAAGGTGACATCTGAAGTTTTCTCGAGATATTCCAGATGTCAACATGCCTCTCGGCCAGTAAATTCTAGCCGAGAGGATAAGAAGATACAAATCCCTATGGGAAAAACGCTCTTCGCGCGCATCGAACTTCACGATGCGTTTTATCCAACCGACTATCAGCTCCTTCACTCAGCCCTAACAGACAACGGGAGCTGTGATAATCGCGTTATTTATGGGTTTTGCTCTTGCTATGCGCTCTGGTGGACGCCTCATGCGCCTTGGTCGAATGGCCATGCGCCTCGGCGGAATGTTTAGCCGCGGCGGCGTGTTCGCCTTTTCCGTGTGTCTCCGCGGCGGCACGGTGGGCTTTCGCCGCCTTTTCATGGTGCTCGGCGGCCTCTGTATGGGTTTGTTTCGGCATGGTTATCTCCATGGTGAGTTTCGCTTCGAAAAATACTCCCAAGATAAGTATTTTCAAGCGATATCTTTGGCGATTGGGGCTGGCCCGCGCTCCTACACAATGCCGTCGCGCCTATCGTGGCGCACAATCACCCGAGCGGGGACGCTATGCCATCGTCTGCCATCGTACGAGGATAGGGCTGTGGGCTGTCACGCACCGGCTAAAGGAGGCCGGGAGACTGCTCGGGATATCCGTGCTTGAGCACATCATCATCACGGAGTACGGATACTCGACGCTCTGATAGGAGCCTGAGCGGAACCCCCGCGCCGACGCTGGCATCGCCATGGGCGCCGCGCCAAAAAATCCCCCACTTGCTCGTAACGCTCGATCAGGCCCCCGTCCCCTCTCACCAGGAGGCCGGGGCAGGCGTGTCCCACCATCCCCCACCTCCGCCCTGAAATCCGGGCGTCGAAACTCCGGGGACGTAATGCGGTGCTGAGTTGTTCCGCAGGATGCTGCGAAAAAATACGGCGGCCGATATTGTCGAGGGGGCGGGCATCACCGAGGTCTGACGTTGCCCTTCAGGCGGCCGGCTGGCTTACCATCAACCCCGACGCAATCAACTTTGCTACGCCTTCAGATTGGATCGCCGCGTCATGGCACCCGACAAAGAGGCTGTGCTTGGCTCGACTAAGCGCGACATACAAGTGATTGCGACCTAGTGCATCACTCAATTTAAACGCGCCGACGTCAGGCACGACCACGACGTCGAACTCCAAACCCTTTGCCTCCAACGCATCCGTGAAATGGATATCGAAACGTCGCGTCAAACTATCGCGTACTGAAATCAGCGGCGGTCGATGCTCGGAACCAAGGTCCTCCTCAAGCAGTTCGAACCACAGCCGCGCATCAGCTTTGCCCGCGCAAATCACCGCGGCTGTCGCAAGTTCCGGAACTGCCTTGATGCGTTTGAAAATCCGTTTCGCCATCTGTTGCCTATCTTCGAAAGTGTGAAGAACGGCAGGCTCAAAACGTGCCGGTTTGACGCGCTCGTCTCCTTGCAATTCTTTTCTAAACCCTTCGCTTAAAGCCGCGAGCGCCTCACGCTGGCGGAAATTTACGTCAAGAACAACTTGCTTGTTGATCTGGGCGCGCGGAACGAAAGGAAAAAGCGGCGCATATTCCTGCGCACCGGTCGCGTGGAGCTGTTGAAAGCGATCGCCCGACAAAGTGATCTGGTTGTAGGCACCGTTCGCAGACATCCCCATCAAGAAAATCTGAACGTCGTTAAAATCCTGCACCTCGTCGATGAATACAGCCGTGTGGCGACGCATATCGTAGAGGTGCTTCAGGCCGGAGCCTGCTACGCCCGTCTGCTCGAAACCGTTCGCAACCAGACCCCCGACAGCAATCACCGTGAGCAGATCGCCTTCCGTCAACGACGGACGCCCGTCTTCGTCCTTTTCTGCCAGTAAAAGTTGAAGGCTCGAAACTGCGTCGCCGACCGCGAGCAACTCCTCACTTGTGACCGATGAACTCGTCTCGAAGGCCTCTTTGACAAAACTCGGAAAGTCAGGCGTGGAAACCGCAGCGATGTACAACTGATCTGCTCGTAGCGACGCCAGCAACGAATTGATGAACGGCGACAATGGCCGCTTTTCGAAGGCTTTCTGAGCACGCGCCAATGCCGCACTCATCGCTCTTTCCCGCCGCTCCACATCGCGGCGGCTTTCGCCCCTCATCGCGACGTCGAATTGCTTCGCGATCTCTGCCTCTATTTCGTCGAGTTCGACCGATCTGACGAACTGGACGACCTTTGTCGCCAACGCGTCAAGGTGCAAATTGCCTCCGGATGGCTTTGAAAGTCTGAGCCTTTCGGTAAATCGCAACAAATGTTCGCGCAAGTTTTCCGATATGTTTGGTGCGCGGGTCGCAAGGCTCCGAAATCTGTCGGCCGCCACGCAGGCCGCAGTCGCGTCGACGGCATATATCCATGTCACGCGTGTCCGTACTGGCGGCGTCGGCGCCTTGCGGCTCCGAAAAGCCGTTTTCAGCCCGTACTCCGCGACAAGACCCAGGCGAAACTCATCAAAATCCTTGATTGGCAGCCGTTGTAGATCCAGCGCGTTTGCCGTATCGCGCAGGTATCGCTTGAGGCTGTGACTCAAAACATAGCCCATCATACCGGCCGCCGAGAAATCCTCCAGCGGCGCGGCGCCGAGGCCATAATCATTCACATGTTCACCCGTCGCAAAATTGGCGAAGAACTTCAAACGTCCGAGAGCAACCGACGTCTTGCCGGCGCCGGCAACCCCCTCAACGAACGTCAGCCCACGCGGAACATTGAGCGCACATTCCTGTGCGCTTGTCGTGCGGGTAAAGAACTCATGCCCAAGCGACATGATCTCCGCGGAGGCCAAATAAACTCCGCTCCAATCCGTCAGCCAGGTAGGATCCCCATCAGCCCGCAGGTGTTGTGTCCCCTCTTCTGCCTCGATACACGCGTTCTCCTGGGTGGCGGCACGGAGATATTCCACAACGACCGGCTTAGCCTGATTACGCTGACAAATCGTCATTCTGCGGAAGTCCGGCTTCCGGCCAGGCACTAACAGACCGACCGCCCCGTCAAACGTGCGCACTTGATCAACCTCGAGATACTCAAACCCATTTCGAATCGAGATTTCGATCTCTGAGCCCGGTTCCGCAGTGATCAATTCCGAGGCGCGCGGAGAATTGCGCGGAATGACCTGACAGCCATCGTCGAGGAAACTCACATTCGCCTGGGTCAATCGAAAGACGAAATTCCGTTTGAAATTACCGTCTATATCCGTGACCCTTCCGAGCGAGGATCGGCCATAAACGTGATGAGCGAGTTCCTCGTACCCCTTGCGCATTTCGTGCCGGATATTCAGCAGTCCGACATCAACATCGCCACCAATGGGGCCGAACTCCCAGAGGAATTCCCTGAGTTTTGCTCCAACGCCTTTGGAAAGCTTATCCAAGACAGCGACTTCTTCGACAGCAGCGACTTTATCAATCGGATCGGTCACGATGGCACCCTATGAATTATTCAACGCAATTATACGGCCCGCATTTCGGCGAGCGCTTACGCCTGCTGCAACACAGTGACGACGGCCTGGCTCTCCAAACCCGGCGGATAGCCAAACCTCCGCAGGATCGTCTTCACCAGTACTCTGATATTCGCGCGCACCAATTCCTTGCGATACCAGTCGACGCCGACAGCTTTTGCGCGCCTTCGCCTTCTTTGATTGTTGCCCGGAAGGCATTAGCATTTGAGACGTTGGCCGTGCTCGCTTGGTCATATCTTTGACGAATGATTTGGAGAAATGTCCATCGTCGATGAATCTTCGCGAAAGAAAACGCGAAGATATTCCCATCAGCAACCGAAAAGCGTTCCCGTTCTTTCGTTATAAATTCGGCCAGCAAATCCATAATGGAGCATTATACCGATTTGCTTTCTAATGGGCCTTATGAGACCCGCTTTCC